>CAVUTD010000023.1:0-273004 GCA_963744345.1 uncultured Verrucomicrobiae bacterium | reverse complement strand
TCCTTGCCGCTGCTCGAGCATGTTTTGTCGTTGCTCTACGAGCGCAAGGTCGTTCGGGGCGATGACTTGCTCCGGTGGTCGGACTATCGCGAAGTAGGCGAATTAAATGGCGCGCTTGCCAAGCACGCCGAGGCGGTATTCAGCGCGTTGCGACCGCATGAGCAAAGGGCGTTTCCTTTGGTCATGCGGTATCTTGTGGCGTTGAGCCAGGGGGAAGAGGAAGTGCCCAACCGACGGACGGTGCCTTACCGTGATTTCGTTAGCTCAGAGGGAGGGGATCATGATCAGAAAGCCGGCGCAAAAGGCTTTGTTGACCTATTCGTTGAAAAGCGGTTGTTGGTCGCAGACACCGACCCGCAGGGAGAGGTTACCGTGCGTGTTACGCACGAAGCGCTGCTGCGGGAATGGCAACGGGTCAAAGAGTGGCTGACCGAGAACCGCGAGTTCCTGCGGATGCGGGACCGCCTGGATTCAAGTCTGAAGCTCTGGCTGAGCCGCGGAAAACAAAAGGATGACCTGCTCGAACCGGGACTCCATCTGGCGGAAGGTGAAAAGCTAGTCAAAGACTTTGGACCGTCCCTTAGCCGGGAACAGACTGATTATGTCTCGGCGAGCATCGCTGAGCGAGATCGGCGCAAACACGCCCACGAGCGGATTCGCTATGCGGTGATGACAGCAATCAGCGTTCTCGCAGTTGTAGCCGGGTTCCAATGGTTCCGGGCTGAGCGCCAGCGACAAAGCGCGACCCAAGCGCTTAAATCCGAAGCACAGGTCACCACGAAATTGCATGAACAGTTGCAGCAGGCAAGCTGGGCAAGCTTCAACCAAGCCGAGCGTCAGTTCCAGCTGGGAGAGTGGCAGGAAGGCATCGCCCTTCTTGCGCGCGCGATCAAGTTCGACCCTGAAAATCAAGTTGCTTCAGAACGATTCTTCCACGAACTAATCGTTCATCGCGAAAAGGCGCTGCCGCCGCTCATCGCCTCCCTTGAGCATCAGGACATGGTCCACCGGGCGGCGTTTAGTCCGGACGGCGCTCGAATCCTGACGGCAAGCTGGGACAAAACTGCCAAACTCTGGGATGCAGCTTCGGGCGAACTCGTCACCTCCTTCGCTCATCAGGGTTTGGTCTGGCAGGCCAAATTTAGCCCGGACGGTGCTCGGATCCTCACAGCAAGCGCGGACAAAACTGCCAAGCTGTGGGATGCCAGCTCGGGCGAGCTAATTGCCTCCTTTTCTCATAAGGGTTCGGTTAACGACGTGGCGTTTAGCCCGGATGGTGCTCGGATCCTCACAGCAAGCGCCGATAAAACTGCCAAGCTGTGGGATGCAGGTTCGGGGGATCTCATCACCTCCTTCGCTCATCAGGATATCGTCTGGGCTGTGGCGTTTAGCCCGGATGGTGCTCGGATCCTGACGGCAAGCTGGGACAAAACTGCCAAGCTCTGGGACGCAGCCTCAGCCAAACTTATTGCCACATTTAACCATCAAGATGGAGTTAACCACGTGGCGTTTAGCCCGGATGGTGCTCGGATCCTCACAGCAAGCGCGGATCACACTGCCAAGCTCTGGGACGCAGCCTCAGCCAAACTTATTGCCACATTTAACCATCAAGATCGAGTTAACTACGTGGCGTTTAGCCCGGATGGTGCTCGGATCCTCACAGCAAGCGCGGACAAAACCGCCAAACTCTGGAATGCAGGTTCGGGGGATCTCATCACCTCCTTCGCTCATCAGGATATCGTCTGGGCTGTGGCGTTTAGCCCGGATGGTGCTCGGATCCTCACAGCAAGCGCGGACAAAACCGCCAAACTCTGGGACGCGGGTTCGGGTGAGCTGATCGCCTCCTTTGCCCATCAGAAAGGGATGAGTTGGGCGGCGTTCAGTCCTAACAGTGCTCGGGTGCTGACGGCAAGCTGGGATAATACCGCCAAGCTTTGGGATGCGGGCTCGGGCAGACCAGTTGCCTCTTTTGCACATCAAGATGGTCTCTATCATGCAGCATTTAGTCAGGACGGTGGTCGAGTCCTGACGGCGAGCGCGGACAAAACTGCCAAGCTCTGGGATGCAGCTTCGGGCAAGCTCATCGCCTCTTTTCCTCACAAGGATGTTGTCAACGATGCGGCGTTTAGTCCGGACGGCGCTCGCATCCTGACGGCCAGCGCAGATAAAACCGCCAAACTCTGGGATGCGGCTTCAGGCAAGCTCATCGCCTCCTTTGCTCACGATGACACGGTTAGCAACGCGGCGTTTAGTCTGTATGGTGATCAGATCCTGACAGCGAGCGCCGACAACACTGCCAAACTCTGGGATGCTACTTCAGGCAAACTGATCGCCTCCTTTCCTCATCAGGCTGCAGTCTACAATGCGATTTTTAGTCCTGACGGCGCTCAAGTCCTGACGGCGAGCGCGGACACAACCGCCAAACTCTGGGACGCGGCCTCGGGCAAACTGATCGCCTCCTTTGCTCATCAGTCTGCAGTCTACAATGCGATGTTTAGTCCGGACGGGGTTCAAATCCTGACGGCGAGCGCGGACACAACCGCCAAACTCTGGGACGCGGCCTCGGGCAAACTGATCGGCTCGTTTGACCATCAGGATGAAGTCTTTCAAGCAGCGTTTAGTCCGGACGGCGCTCGGATCCTAACGGTAAGCGCAGACAAAACCGCTAAGCTCTGGGAGGCGGCCTCTGGCAGACTCGTCGTCTCGTTTGAGCACCAGGCTAATGTGTACCATGGGGCGTTTAGTCCCGACGGTACTCGGATACTGACGGCAAGCGCAGACAATGCCGCCAAGCTCTGGGATGCCGCTTCGGGTAAGCTGATCGCCTCGTTCGTCCATCACGACAATATTCGATCGGCCGCTTTCAGTTCGGACGGTGCTCGGATCCTGACCGCGAGCCTGGACAAAACCGCCAAGGTCTGGGATGCGGCCACTCCGGTAGAGCTCGCTCGACAGTTGAAAGAATCAGGCGGCGGCGCAGCGAGAATAGACGCTCCCGTTTCGATGACCAACTCCGCCGCGTTGCCAGTTGAATTGCTCTCCGCGATCGCCAGCGGACTTCAATTTTCAAGCGATGGCTCGCTCGTCGCCCTTAGTGAGGAGCGCAGAGCGGAGCTGATGAAGCAGTTGAAGGACTCGGCGGCGCAAGATGGTCACACCGGCGGGCGCTTTATACGCTGGTTCTTAAGTCCCGGCAGTGATCAAACAGTTTTCCCGACAAGCGACATTAAGGTCATCGAGTGGGTAGACAATGCCCTGCTCACGAATCCAAATGTAACCGAAGAATGGGTGCGCAACGCTTTGGTTTTGTTCCCGGAGCACGTTTTGCTCCATATCGCCTTGGCGGGCTTTGAAACGGATCCCAAACGTGCTGACTTTCTCCGCTCGTTCGGTTTGGCGAGGCTGCCAAAGGACAGCACTATCTGCACGCGCGCCGGCGAGATGCTGCTGGCGCAACATCGTCCGGAACTCGCACTCGCCGCGGTCGATAGGGCGCTCCTCGCGGATCCCTCTGACGTGCCTGCTCGGCGTCTTCGACTCGAGATCCAAGACGCCATGGCTCGTTGATGTCCTAACGGAATTTCCTAGCGTTCGTCCTTGATTTTGGTAAAGATTTTGCCTATAAATGAAGGTAGTTCATGGTTCGCTGAAAGCAGGTTGCACAAGAGGAGCGGGCAGAAAAAGGAGGCGGTGAGTTGAAAAGATTCTTACACTCGCTGGCTGAGACTGCAGTCGCAGTCCTGGTCGGGCTTGCTGCCGCAAACAACGCCATTGGTGGTTCCAGCAACCAGGCACTCGATTTGACGCCAAACACTGCGGAAAATGAGCCCATACTTTTCGCTCAGAACGCTGCGGAGGAAAACGGCGCCAGAACGACTGCAAACGTAGATGGTAAAGGGGTTTTTTTAAAGGGGTACGATACAGTTGCCTATTTCAAACAAGGAAAGGCTCTCAAAGGAAATCCCGCAATCGAGAGCACATACCAGGGCGTCACGTACTCATTCGCCTCGGCAGCAAATAAAGCCGATTTTGACAAAGATCCCGCAAAGTATGTTGCGCAATATGGTGGCTTTTGTGCGTACGCGGTAGCTAACGGAGTGATCGCGGCCCCCGACGCTGCGGAAGTTTTTACTGTTTACAAGGGAAAGCTCTACATCGGGGGCAATCCCGACGCCCTGAAAAGCTTCAAGACGCATATAGACGAGAATATTGAAAAGGCGGATGCGTACTGGCGCGAGGTAACTGGGTCCTGAAGCCGCCGCTGTTCTGCAAGGCGCTTCATGCCCTCTGGAGTCGTCGACCAACAATGTTGTCCGTCGGGCGTCTTATCGACATCACCACCTGGCGGCGAATAGATGGCGGGATTCGAACCCGTGACCTATCGATTACGAAAAGTTCGGGCGTTGCTCAGCGGCGAAAGATCTTGGTCACATCGAAGGACGTCGCTGGCGTAGCAGGCCAGTGTGAACGCAACCATGGCAACGTTGGGATGTATCACTTGCGCCCGAAGCCGAATGGCTTCGGCCTTTTCAATGCTTCGCTGCGTCTAAGCGCATAGGCGAGACTGATCCACCAGCCTGCGGTTTGAGGATCGACCTTTACAAGGTGGCTGGCAACCGCTGCCGCCATGTCCCACTTCTTGGCCGCAATGTAAACGGCGACGCGGGCGCCCAGGACCTCGTTGCGGGTCTTTTCTTTGGGCTCAATCTCTTCCAGGACTTGCGCTGCCTCATTGAACATTCCCAGCTCAAGATACCCGCTCGAAGCAAGGACATGCCTCTGCCAATCGGGTTTCAAGGAATCGGAGACTCTTGAAGGAAGAAAATGAGCGCCTTTGTGGCTGCCCAGGTCACCAGCAGAAAACCGCCGGCCGTCACAGCCAACATGATGAGCGACCAGAAATGATGATCATCAGACTGACGGCGCAGGGGGCGCTTTTCTTCCATGGGTGGCGGGTGGCTCTTGCGATCGTCGCAATTGTTGAAGGAAAGCTTCCAGAGACCGCCAAGTCAAAATCGTTCGTCCCGCTCCTCAGCTTCCCGCTTTTGCCCGCACGCGCTCGATTCGAAGCACGATACCGTCATAGTTTGAAGCCCAGGCATACCAGCCCTCACGCTTCAGTTCCTTGGCGACCTCGCGAGCGTCCATGTCCAACGGGAACTCCAGAATTCGGCGGTCACATGCCTCGATCATCCGCTTTTCGATCCTTCTTGCGTGCACCATACTCCCCCTTCTCACCTTCCGGCCCAGAATGATGTCTCGCATCCAGGCTCGGAGCGCGAATTGGTCATCAGGGGAGGCTTCAGCGTAGATACGTGCGAACTTGGAGACGAGTCGGTTCGCTTCGGCAAAGGGTATCTGCGGATCCCCCGTCGTGGCCGCTGGCTCGCCGAATCAGAATCCCTTTTCATTCCTCTAACGCCTCAAGGATTGGGAAATACTGGTCGACGACAAAATCCATCAAGGCGTAGAGGACAAAGCCTGGACCTTTGGCGAGAAGATGCTTTGAAGCCTCGCAGCGTTTACGCAAGCCTACGTGCGACTGCAGCGAGCCATGTCTTACAGAAACGACGAAGCGCGGCCCTACGAAGACGTGCGTCTCCCCAAACTCGACATGCTGCGATTCATTGACCAAGTGTGCCGTGCGCAGCACGACAAAGAGACAATTTCCGTACTGCTCTAGCTTTGGCCGCTGATGCGCGTCATGGGCATCCTCAACAGCCAGGTCGTGAAGGCAGAATTCCTCCTGGATTTCGCGCAGTAGCTTCTCGTCGGGTTCGAACAAGCCGACCCAGACAAATCGGTCTTCGTGTTTGAGCTCTTCGCTGATGTCCGCAATCACTACATTTGCCACGCGCACGCCGTGGGCGTAGGAGGCGCAATTAATCACTCCAGGACGCTTCGGGACTTCTGGTAGAGTCAGGGATTGCTGGCTATCTCTCTGCATACTCTTGGGATTTGCAGCTTGTTTGAGCGCCTTCTTTGCCTGAGCGTAAGGCCCGATACGATCAGTAGCAAGCAGCAGTGGACGACTGGCGTTCGCCTCGGCCTGTCAAGCGAGGTGCCGCCCATTCTGAGGGGGGTCGTTGAAGATCTTGTAGAAACCTAGAGCCGGGCGAGCGTTTCACTATGGCAACCTCCGATGAGATCAGAGAGAGTGAGTTTGGCAACAAAGCAAAGAGCCTTGGCTGTTGCCTGCGAAGATCGCCATCCACTGACGTGTGGGCCGCTGACTACGGGTGCTTTCTGGTTTATGAAACTCTCGATTGCTCGGGGAAGTCGCGCCGTTTCGAAAACCTCGACCAAGTTGAGGAGGGAACAAACCCGCGCTTGAAAAGCCCTGCCGATTATTTCAAACCGCCGATCCAGTCCCAAAGGGGTTTCAGATCTTCATCTTCGAGCGCCAATTCGCGAATGTCTTTATCAAGAGCGATTGCATCGCGGAGATGCTTTTTCGCTTCTTCGATCCGGCCAGTGACGCTCGCATAACAGGCAAGGTTGAAAGTGATCATGGCTACCTTGGGATGTATCGCTTGTGCCCGGAGCAGAATAGCCTCGGCCTTCTCAACACCCTCGCTCCGCCGGATCGAATAAGCCAGGCTGATCCACCAGCCTTCATTTTCTGGTTCAACCTTTACAAGGTGGCTAGCAACCGCGGCGGCCATATCCCATTTCTTAGCCGCCATGTAGAGGTTAACGCGCGCGCCGAGGACTTCGTTGCGTGTCTTATCCTCTGGCGTGATCTCTTCTAAAACGAGCGCCGCGTCGTCTAACATTCCCAGCTCGAGATAGCCACTCGACGCCAAAACATGTCTTTGCCAATCAGCTTTCAAGGGATCGGACATGCTTGGAGGAAGAAAAACAACGCCTTGGTTGCGCACCCATGTAACCAGCAGGAAGCTGCCGGTTGTCACAGCGAGCATTATGAGCGAGCCGAAATGATGATCCTCAGCTGCCGACGCAGTGGGCGCTTTGCTTCCATGGTTGACTATAATTTCCTCATACGAAATCGATAAATTCGAAATCAACACCTTCTTTCACTTGTTCAGAGTAAATATTGCTTCTCTTCTTGGTTTGAAGAATGAAGTGTCCTTCGGGTTGTTCAATACGGACGACTGACACTTCATCCCGTAAGGCCGGGGACCTCGCCGTAAGAGGAACCGGCCTTCAAACCAACCCCCGGAGTGTTTTCGTTCGTTTCCTAAAACTGCCGTCCTTGCGCGACCCAATAATGCCAGTCCGCGATGGCTTGGGCGGTTTCTTCGTCCACGCTGAAACCTTTGATCTCCGCGAGGGGAATTCCCATCGTGCGATCGCGCCAGGCGGCCTCGACCATTATTTCTCCGAGACCGTCTCCCTCGTCAGCCAGCATTCCCAGCACGGTCACACGCTCGCCAAGTTTCAAGGGGGACATTTTGCGGGGCTTGATGCACTCGGCCTCGAAGGGGAACGTCAGCTTGTTTTCCAGATAACAATACCAGCTCGTCCATTCTTCGTGTTCATTGTAACAGTCCACAATAATTTCATTGGCGATGCGTTCTTCGCGCGCATCCTCGCATTTCAGGCGTTTCTTATTCATCGCGTGGGAAAATGCTCGCTCCGGCGCAATGATAACCCGTCCGCTTGCCCAAAACACCCTCTAGGCCGAGCTTGCGCACCGCCTCAAGAACTTGTCCCGCTAGTGCCTGCAACAGCGGCAAGACGCAACGGAACCTTAGGGACTAGAAATTTCACCACTACCGCATGGTGTGAGTGAACGTCCATGCTCCGATAGCCAAGCCGGACTTTAAGCCGTCTTCGTTTGACGATCTGAAGTGAATTCCGCCATACATCCGGCTGAGCGCGGCCTCGTGCGCTGCTTCCAAAAAGCCTCGGAAACGCCGAACGGCACCGGGTAAAGTGTCCGATGTTGTGGTGAACGAAATTCTCGGCGTCCGATAGAAGAGCGACAACACCGCGGCGGCTGCTCCGCTAAATGTACTGTGCCCCGAAATGTAGTCGGGAAATGGCGGAGTAATGATCAAAGAAATCCACTCGGGATCGGGAGTTGTCGCTGGATTGCCGTCCGTGTCGCCCTGTCGAATCGCGGTAACCGGGCGCCAGAAGTTGTAGTGGTACTTGGCATCCCAGGCACAGATCGCGGCATCCGCCATGGCGACGTTGATTAAGGCGAAAAGACGCGCGTTCTGTTGCATGGTGTTCCTGCGAGCGGAACCGACGTCCTGCGCGATCACGTTCCAGTGGCCAGGCGGTGTGACCGTGCCAGCGCCGTCGGCCCAGAAAAGCGCGATTTCCGTCTGCTCAGGTGTTCGAGTGGATCCGGCCGCCGCACCTAAGGCCTTCACCTCGTTGTAATCTGCGGCGTATTTTGTACTCGTGAGATCGGGAGGACCGCCTGGACGGAAGAACTCGCTTCTCGGCATAGCAAAGGGTTTCACGAATCCCCATTGGGGCAACAAATATGGAATGTAGTCAGGCGGTGTGGGGTGCCAGTCCCCTGGTTCGTTGCTCGGCGGTGGCGACACGACTGCTTTCGATCCATCCTGGGCTCGCGACAGGAGAATCTGCTCTGCCACTGATTCGCCCCACTCCAGCCCACGTCGCTTGTACGGGCCATCCCGAATACCGTCCAACGCGTCTTCATAGAGCTTCGCAAAACTCTCCATATTGCCTGGAAATAGGGTAACAAGCACCTTGTATGCCGCCGCACTGGCGGCCGCTTCTTGCGAGGCGGTCAATGGCCCCTTCTCCTTTACAAAGTAGGGATCATTAACCCGTATGATGCCATTGACGGCGTCATAGATCGATGTGTGGAGGATGGCTAACGTGCGTGAGGCCACGGGCGGTGCCGTTCTGTTGGCTCGAATGGCCTCCAAGGCCGCGGTGTTCCAGTCGGTGACGACGTCACTCTTAGCGAGCGAGCCGACGCTCAAAACTCCGAAAACGATCAGGGTTTGTAGAGTCAATTGCGAGCTCATAGACTGCTCGGTTTCAAACTAGGGTGAAACACGCGTCTACGTCGCAGATCTCAATCTTGCAAGCCCGAGGAATCATGAATTTTCATGATGGGTTTTTCGGGTTGTTTATATCTGCGTGTTGAATTGTTTTGACCGCCTAATGATGACCTCTTCAGCGCCGCGAAGCTGCGTGGGAACGTGCTGCGCCTAGCTGTGGTTTATATTGATTCCGCATACGAACCTTTCGGCGGTACGAGGAGGCTACACAGTCTCTCGTGGGAAACACTCAACTTGGCTAGTCCGCAGAGAGAAGTCGGCGGATTTCGTCCTGGAAGGCCTCGACAGAAAAATGCCCGTCTCAGTCTCCAGCTCGATATGCCCAAGTTTCGCGAACCATCTTCGCAGGCTTCTTGTCATCGCGCATGCGGACGAAAGTGCAATGCCGCAGGTGCTCGGAATCCGTCCATTCGACGAACGCGATTTGGCAGACGAGCTTCGGTTTTACCCACCGACATTGCTCCATTTTCTCTGCGGTTAGCGACTCACCCCACCGCAAGGCCTTTTCTCGGGCAGATTCTTGAAGGGACACTGAGCAGTTTGCAGTGCCTTAAGGCTCGGGAAGAGCTCGTCTCGAATTCGCGGAACGAAGCCGTTCTTCACCTTCGCAACGAAGATGAGTTCTTTCTTTTCGTAAACGCCCACGAGCAACGCGTCGAATCCGCGTCCTCCTGGGATGTAGCCACCGATGACGAACTCTTGCTCCATATTCGCGCGGAGCTTGATCCAGGCACCTGATCGTTCGCCGGGCTCGTAGATGGAATCGATCCATTTTCCCACGACACCTTCCAGGCCGAGCTTGCGCACCGCCTCAAGAACTTGTCCTGACGGTGCCTGCAACAACGGTGATAGGCGCAGTTGATCCTCAGGCGCTGAAAACATCCTGTGCAGGAATTCGCGGCGCTGCCGAATCGGTAAGTTCACCAAAGTTTCGTCGTCTCGGTTTAGCAGGTCGAAGCAGTAGAAGTAGGCCGGAAGGGACCGAGACAAATTGTTTTGAAGAACCTGAAAGGAAGGTCTTCCCTGCCGCATCCAAAGCGACGAGTTCTCCATCAAGAACGAAGTCGCCTTTAAGCGATGTGAGCGCCTCCACAATACCGGAGAAGCGTTTATTGAGCACCTTTTGGTGGCGAGAGAAGAGCGTGACCTCTTTCCGGCGCTTCACGGCGATGCAGCGATAGCCGTCGAACTTGATCTCGAATGTCCGGTTTTCACCCGGTGGCAGGGCCGTGACCGGCTTGCACTGCATCGGCTCAATGAACGCGGGTTCCGTCCCTTTCCGTATTGTTCGATTTCTCATCGTCTATAGGCCACCTGGCGATCAATCCCGAGCCGCAGCAAGTAATACCATTGCAGGAATTCGCCTGATAGGCGGTAATCTCTTTGTTTATACTTGGCATATGAGATGGGCTTGGATGCGGAGCGTTCAGTTCGCCAGGGACTCCGTGACGTTTACTGGCTCTGCGTTCGCGTCGGATCTAAGCTGGAGTCTCTTGTAGCCCGTTAGCGCTCTGGACTCGTCGAAATCAATTTAACTAATGCTTTGACCGAGTCCTGCAGACGCTCCGAAATCGAAACGATTTGATTTGATACATTGACCCCCCAGTAACTCTTAAGCTTCTCCCTTATAACATCAGCGCAGGGATCGACGATGATGATTTGCCGTTTCTCCCAAGATCGAATGGTGAAGAAACCTCGTGGCGATCAAGGCCAGGAAGCTGTCTTCTTTACGCAAAGAGCTTCCAATTATTACTAGGTTCCTAGCCCTAGCTGAAGCGACTAGCGCGTCCAGCATCAGGTAGGCTACTTCAACTCTTGGGACCTTCACGTAACTCGGCGCGATCACGTAAGGACCCTCAGCTTTGAATAGGCTAAAGTCCATGTTCTGCGCCGAACGCGGAAAGAAGCCCTTATTAACGACGGGCGCTATCCACCTAGCCTGACTTCCGCATTTCCGATGTTTTTCGGGCTTTTTTTTGGCGGGTAACGAACCGGGGAGGCTCTATTTTGCTTGGTCAGGTGTGTCAAAAATGCCAATTATAGTCACGAAATGATAATATATTTATGCTTGTGTTTGCTGGTTGTATTTGAATATATAGGCACCCGTGTTCATCAAGCAGACCCGCAAGAAGCTCAAGAGCAAGACCTACTCCAATTATCTGCTGGTAGAGTCGGTGGCCACACCAAGGGGTCCCCGCCACCGGGTGGTCTGCTCACTCGGATCGCTGGCTCCGGCGCCAAGAGAGCATTGGCTTAGACTGGCTCATAATCTCCAGGACTCTTTGAGCGGACAAGAGAGCCTGCTGGCTAAAAGCGCACCCGAGCAAGCCATAGCTGCCAAGCTCGCAGCGGCCCCGCATGGTGCCAAAGCGACACGAAGGGCTGTGGAGTTTGACACCGAGGCCCTCGAAGTCGAGCAGGCCCGTCAAGCCGGCGCCGTGCATGTGGGCCATCAGATCTGGGAGCGGCTTGGCCTGGAAGAGATACTGGCAAAAGCAGGGCTCTCGCACAAAACGCGCCTGTTGACCGAGTTGATGGTGCTCAACCGGCTGATTGAACCCGCTTCAGAACTAGCCATGAGCGAGTGGGTGCGCCGCAGCGCGCTTTGCGACATTTTGAAAACGGACTTCTCGGCTCTCAATGAAGACCGGCTTTACCGCAACATGGACGAGCTTTATCCCAAGCGAGCGCAGATTGAAGCGGGGCTCTGCCGGCGGGAAAAGAGCCTCTTTTCGCTCAAGGAAAACATCCTGCTTTACGATCTGACCTCGACCTACTTCGAGGGCCTATGCCTGGCCAATCCCAAGGCGCAGCGTGGCTACTCGCGCGATTCGCGCCCTGACTGCAAACAAGTGCTTGTCGGCCTGGTGCTCGACGCCGAAGGCTTTCCCAAAGCCCACGAAGTCTTCGCCGGCAACCGTCCCGACACCACGACGGTGGATGAGATGCTCGGGGTCATTGAGCAGCGCATGGCAAACAAAGCCCAAGCCACCGTGGTGGTGGACCGCGGCATGGCCAGCGCGGAGAACCTTGCCGCGATTCGCGCACGCGGCCATCACTGGCTGGTGGCGGGTCATCAGTCCGAGAGGGCCGACTATCTTGAGCAATTCGAAGAAGAGGAAGGCTGGCAGGAGATCGTGCGCGAAGCTTCCTCCCGCAATCCTGGCCAGAAGAAGGTGCGTGTGCTGGTCAAGCCGGCAGCGGGCGCCGATGGCGCGCAGACCCTGGCCCTGTGCTGGAGCGAGGGACGCACCCTCAAAGACCGGGCAATCCGAGAGAGAGCACAGGCACGTTTCTTAGCTGACATCGAAAAGCTGCAAGGTCGCATCGCTTCGGGCCGCCTGCGCCAGGAGGCCAAGATCCATGAGGCCATCGGACGTTTAAAAGAGCGTTACAGCCGCGTAGCGCGCTACTACCAGATCCACTACGAGCCAGCCACAGGCCTCCTGTCTTGGCGCGAAGATCAGGCGCGTAAGCAGAAAGCTCAAGCCCTTGATGGCAGCTACCTGCTCAAGACGAGCCGCAGCGATCTGGACGCCGAGGAAATCTGGCGCACCTACATCCTGCTTACCCGTGTCGAATCCGCCTTTCGCACCATGAAAACTCCCTTGTGCGAGCGACCCATTTTCCATCACTTGGAGCGGCGTGTGGAGACGCACATCTTCCTTTGCGTGCTGGCCTACCACCTCTTGGTGTGCATCGAGCGAGCCTTCTTGGATCGGGGCATTCATACCTCCTGGGAAACCTTGCGAGAGCAACTTTCCACCCATCAGGTCGTCACCGTGCGCCTGCCCACCAGCGATGGACGGGTCCTGACTATCCGCCGTGACACCCGGCCAGAAGAGATCCATCAACATATCTACCAAACCCTGCGCATCCCCCAGCGAATCCTCTTGCCCGTCAAGCACTGGCAACCGGCAAATAGTCACTGAAAGCGCCTTGAACCCCGCATGAAATCAAACTCCGATCAAAAAAACGCGGAAGTTGGGCTAGTTTCGGGCGCGTTCAGATACGGAGCGCTCCTGAAGCTCACTGAACCATGGATCTTCAGCACCGTCACTGGGCTCTTTGAGCAATTGTCGTCCTGCACGAACGGATGCTTTATGTATCCGTAGCCTCCATTGGGCGTCCATTTGCCTGCGCAATCCAACGCGCCTTCCAGCAAGCAGTCGTAGTTCAGACTGATGGCAACATCGTCTTGCGCGAATGCTTGATGGACAAAAGAAGCCAGCCACGCGTTATCCGCCAAGAGCTTCTCGGAAGCGCAGAAAGAAGATGAACTGAAATAATCTCCGAGTTCTGTTTCGATCTGCCTACGGAGACCGATGTTGCGATCGTCTGAAATTTCGTCAGTGCGATTTCGATGTTGTTTGTTTTGTAGCTCTCACCAACGGCACGAGCTGCGGAATTAGGCTTTTGCCGGGCAAGTGCCTCAATAAGCTCATCGTTCAGCGGGGAATTCGGGATCGCGGCTTTTGTGAATCCGGCTCCGATGATGAAAGCGTTCACTCCTTGCAGTCTTCCTCACCCCCAAAGGCTGACCAGCGAGAGATAGCCCCACTCGGGCTCCGAGATTGGGGTTGGCAGCGGGCGCTGCGGCTGTTTTGTCTTCTTTTGAGCAGCACGCCTTTTAGTCACGATAATTGACCCACTGAGCAGCTGGCTTAGTCAAGACAGTTCGATACAGCCATTGATGGAATGCTCGCGTTGTCATGCGGGGGAGCTTATCACAGGCTGGGAGAAGCGGGGGATGAAACTCCAACGCAGCTCGATCAACTCTCGCTGGCCAGCCTCTGGCAATCGGACCACCGGGATCTGGGTGGTGGGCGCGATGTTGAAGCGCGGAGGGATTTCTCCGCCAAGAATCTCGGCTCTTGTTAGGGGCGCGCCGAGAGAACGAGTCAAATGACGTGAACAATCTCCAAGCAATCCGCGTCTGCATTGATTCGCCTCTCTATGCTCTCATGCATAGCCCCCATTTCCGGCGATTGCGACACCGAAGACCCACCAGGCTGCTGTTCAATGGTAGCCGGAGCAGGCTGCCAGAAGTTGCAGCAAGAAGCCCAGCGTGACCACAGCGAAACCACTCACGTGACGAACTCCAGACCCGGTGCTGAAAGCGGATCAGATTGGTTCGTCCAGGTCGTGAACCGAAGGGCCTTGCGGAATCAACCGCCCAATAGCGCAGCAGATATCCCGAAGAGCCTCATCAATCTCCAATCGCACAAAATCATCAGCCCTTTGGGCTTGTCGCAAATCGTTGCGAATCAATCGCAGGACTTCGCGGGCGATTCTTTCATTCCTGGAGCGACCGGCGAGCCATTCAGAAATTTTAGAGTGGAAGTCGTTGGCCCGTTCCTTCGGCAATTTGAACATTTCCTCAAAGTTTCGCAGGGGCTGCTCGTTTCGCCGATCATTCTGATTTGGCGGTGTCGAATCAAGATAGCCTATAGCAGCGCAGACGTGAGGGAGGGCGGCTTCGCAGGAGTCATAAATGAGGTCGGGTGCCTTCGGTTTACGTTGCAATATTACGTCTAAATCGCCCCGGACTCGAAAAAGGTAGTCGATTGGAAGCCGCTTCTCGTCCATTGGTTCAGTTTGTTCTTCGTCCCGAATGACAGTCAAGCGTGACGCGGGAGGCAGGCAATCAGCGGTAGCAAGGACAGGGCAAGCGAATCCCGCTCGTCCCTCTGGTTTCGTTTCCGCGACTTTCCAGTTCGCAAGAAGCCGTTATTCGCCAATTCGCAGAAGGTCCTCCCATTGGCGAAAGTCGCCCTTGAATCCAATGCTCGGCGATCTGGAAGCTTGAGATGACGCAGCGCTCGATTACGTGTCAGACCATCCGACAGTTCCGCACGTTCGACGAGGCTCGCTGCGGCATTGATAATCCTTTCTTCCGAAAGACTTTTCCTCGCCTGTCCAGAGGCCGCATTGCGCTGGAGGTTTCCAAGGGTCCAAGCTACAATTCCAGCAGTATGCGAAGGGTCCTCAAAACCGCCAACAAGCCATTGGAGATTAAGCCACAGGAGAAATCTGTCTGGATCTGCATGTGCGGGCTTTCCAAAAACCAGCCATATTGTGACGGTTCACACAAGAAGGTCTCCGATGAAGAAGATGGCAAGACCTACGAGTATGACTCTGAGGGGCATCGCCGAGAAGTATCGACCTGAAGCAAATCCGACCTCTACTCGCGCAGCGACGCGCTCAGGACCCTGGCCTTTAAGCGTTTTGACCTTCAAAATGGCGCAATTTGGCGCATTTTCCTGCAAGTGTGCATTTCTGATCTCGCAGGAACTGCAATCGCGTGCCATTACGGCGCGAAGCTGTTCCTTGCAGGCATAGCAGCGTTTGTTCATCCGATGTTTTTCATAAAGAGCTTCGCAGCGTGATGGAGAGCGTTGAGCACAGAAGAGGGCGCTTTCGAGGCGGGAGGCCGCGAGCTTTTCAGTAATTCACGAGCGGCTAGACCAGGCTGACGCCTTGAGCTTGGGGGTCCTAGTATCATGAAGGGCGTGAATTCTCTTCGGTGGCCGGACTCCTTCACCGAGGCCGCTCGTCGCTTGCCGGACGCCTCTCTGGTATTACGTGCTCAAGGAGGCCGAGGTGCGCGCTAACGGCAACTCGCTGGGCGAACTCGGCAGTCGCATTGTCTGCGAGACGATCATCGGGCAGCTATTTAACGATCCGGATTCTTACCTGCAGCGCCGCCGGGTCTGGGATCCGAGCAAGGGCGTGAAGCTGCCCAATCCCGGCGGCGATCCAAAAGACGGCGATCTCATCGTGACCATCCGTGACTTCTTCAGGTTCGCCAGTTTGACAGCCTGACTGGCTCCGTCGCAATTCAGAAACCGGTGATGGCGCACTCTCGATTCGGATTTCCCAAATCGCAGGTTCGACGATACTCCCTTCGCGCCTGATAGAGGTGGGAAACAAATCGGTCGCGCTCGACGGGTGCGGGTGAGTCGTTTCACGGAGTAGGAATCGCATCCGCTCCTTCCCTGGTCGTAAACGCCTACGAGCAACAAATCAAACCGGCGTGCTCCGGGGATGTAGCCGCCGATCACGAACTCCTGCTCCATGTTTGTTCGGAGCTTGATCCAGGCACCTGATGTTTCGCCTGGTTCGTAAATGGAGCTGGTCCGTTTGCCCACAACGCCTTCCATGCCGAGCTTGCGCACTGCCTCAAGAACTTGACCGGATGGCGCTCGCAATAACGGCGACAGGCGCAGCGAGCCCTTAGAGGGGGATAAGCAGGTTTTCCAGGAGCGCTCGCCGGCGGGGAAACGGCAAATTCACAAGCAGTCCGCCATTTTTATTCAATCAGGTGAAGGCGTAACAATAGTTCGGAAGCGACTGCGAAAGACCGTATTGAAGCAGGCAAGGCGCGTGCCCAACAACACGGAGAAGATCGGGGCGATTAACAATCAAATGCTGATGCGCACCGTGTAGATTTAATAGAGTATATTGTTGCGATGGAAAGGGCGCTAGCAACCTTCTCATCGGGCGCATGTCCGGCCGTTTGGACCGGGATCCGCTGGCCAAACGCGAAAAAACGGCTGCGGATATTATCGAAACGACGATCGATCCGTTTGTTCGGAGCTGTGCTCTGTATTTGCCTGGCTTTCAGCTCCTGCAAGAAGAATCCTCGGGTCGCGGGTCCCGTCGCCCAGGAAGCGGCTAAAGCCACTCCGACTCCGTCCGCGACGCCGCTCCCGGAATCTGTCAATTTGAAATCAGAAGTCATCGTGCTCTGTTACCACCGATTTGCGGACAAGCCCAAGGACAGCCTTGCCATCAAACCCGCCGATTTCGAGGCCCAAATGCAGGCGCTCAAAGATAACGGGATCACTGTCATCTCTATGGAAGATTTCCTGGCCTGGCGGCGCGGAGAAAAAGGGATTCCGGAAAAAGCGGCCATCCTTAGCATCGATGACGGTTACCTTTCAGGATACAATGTGGCATGGCCGATTCTCAAAAAATTCGGCTATCCATTTACCATGTTCATTTACACGGACTACGTAAAGGGGGGACCGAGATCCGGAGGACAGTCCATCAGCTGGGATCAACTCGCCCAGATGCGCGATTCGGGAGTGGACATTGAGGGCCACACTGTTTCCCACAGCTCGCTGAATGCGAGAAAGGGAAAGACCGACGAACAGTATCTTGCCTGGCTGAAAAGCGAAATCGTCGGCTCAAAGGAATTGCTCGAGAAAAACCTTGGCATTCAGGTCAAGGCGTTCGCGTATCCTTATGGACTCCACAATCAGACCGTCCGCAACGTCATCAAACAGGCGGGCTACGAGGCGGCCTTTACCGTTTGGGGCCGGCGAATCGCATACGGGGCCGATCCGATGACAATCGGACGCTATGCCATCGAGTCCACAAAACCAAAAGTCTTCGAGGAAGCTGTGAATTTCAAGGGAGCCATTGAAGGCGGTGGTGCGGAGATAATGCCCGCTGCGACGACGATGGTGACCCAGCCGAGGGACGGCGAAACGGTGAGCGATTCACTTCCCGAAATCAAAGCCAACCTGGCGACGTTGGGTAATGTGGATCCCAAGAGCGTCACCATGCGCATTAGCGGGCTCGGACTGGTCTCGGCGACATATAATCCTGAGACCAAGCTCGTCTCCTACAAGATGACGCAGAAGACCTACGCCCGCCAAGTCACAGTGATCGTGAGTGCCACAGTTAACGCGAGGAAGACCGAGGCTCGATGGTCGTTCAACATCGGTTCAATCGAAGCTCCCAAGTAGGGGAAGCGCCGAGCTTCCCGCAGGCAGATTTCCGCTTTCGCCGCAGAAATGGCAAATATTAAACGCTGAGCAAAGGCGTAATAACATGTATAAGTGACTTTTATATAATAACCAGCGTCGGTTCGACTCCTCGAGACTTCGAGCCACCGGTTCCCCGTCGAGAACGAAGCCGCCATCAAGTGATGCCGAGCGCATCCATCAGTTTGGGAAGCGTCTATCGAGCACCTTTCGCTGGCGAGAGAAGAGCGTGACCTCTTTCCCGCGCTTCACCGCAATGCAGCGATAGCCATCAAACTCGATTTCAAAAGTCCACTTTTTCGCCCATCGGCAACGCTGTGAACGGGTCGCACTGCACCGGCTCATTGAAGGCAGGTTCTTGCGCTTTCGAGTTTTCTGTTGTTTCATCGTGTCTCCGCGAGGCCAACTACTCGGGGGCGGGTTGAAATTCTGTTCCGGAGAGTTTGGCCACACGCCCCTTATAGAATACCGCAAGACGCGCTTGCACCGCGCCGGGACTATCATCAGTCCTACAAGGGACGGGCAAGATCTCTGGTGATGGCGGTGAGCTTCGGACATCCCGACAGCGCCATGGCTAGATCGAACTCCTGGCGCATCATCTCGAGGACGTATTTGACCCCGGCTTCTCCACCGATCGCCAATCCCCAGAGGATCGGACGTCCTACAAAGACAGCGCGGGCGCCATAAGCCATCGCTTTAAGAACGTCGGTCCCACGTCGGATCCCTCCGTCAACGTAGACTTCGACTGCGCCTGCCAACGCGTCGACGATCTCCGGTAAGACCGAAATAGTCGCCGGAGTCGTGTCCAGCTGTCGTGCGCCATGGTTTGATACAATAATGCCAGAGGCGCCGTGATCGACTGCGTGTGGAGTGCGTCATCGGCACGCAGGATTCCTTTCACGAGGATGGGTAGCTTCGTCAGTTGTGCAAGCCATTCGATATCTTTCCAGGTCAATGCTGGATCAAAGAGTGAGGCGATGTAAGCTGCCAGCCCAGAGCCGACAGCATCTTTACGGAGTTCTTGGCACCCGGTCAGCAAAAAGTTTTTTAGTGACAGATGGTCCGGCAACGTGAATCGATTGCGCACGTCGCGTTCGCGCCTTCCAGGCATCGGCACGTCCACCGTCAATACGACAGCCTTGCAACCGGCAGCTTCGGCGCGTTGCACCAGAGAGGCGCTGACCGCCCGATCCCTAAACACGTAAAGCTGGAACCAGACGGGCCCGGAAGCCACCTGCATAGCTTCCTCGATCGAAGTGGTCGAAAGGGTTGCCAGGGTGGTGAGGGTCTTGGCGGCGCCGGCCGCCCGGGTCGTGGCGATTTCTCCTTCCGGGTGTGCAAGGCCTTGAAGCGCCGTAGGAGCAATCAAAATCGGCATCGAGACAGGCTCACCGAAAACGGTGGTGCCCATGTCCCTTACGCTCACATCGACAAGCATGCGCGGTAGCAACGTAATTCGCTCATAAGCTGCCCGGTTCTCGCGCAGGGTGATCTCGTCGTTGGCGCCACTCGCATAGTAGTCGTAAGCCATTTGGGGCAGCAACTCACGTGCGCGGGCTTCCAGCTCCCACAAATTATTGGCGTCGATCTTTTCGTTCATGGTCTGTTGTTCTTAAGCTTGGGCTTTTCGCTCAAGCGTGCTGCGCCCCGACCATCAGACTTTCCGCTGACGATATAGTTGCTTCGGAAGTGAATATCTCCGATCTCGCACTCGATACTTTTATCGCAAAGAGCTTTTCGGACAATTTCGGACAACTCGACTTCGTGAAATCGGATAAAGATTGCGAAGCCCGTGTCGGTCTTCTAAGACTGTAATCTACTTCTACTTAACAGATTTAACGCGATCTAGCGCAGTTTCCACGAAGCCGAAAACTATGCTAAAAGCGGGTTCGATCCCCTCCGCCGGCAGATGTTTGAGGATAATAAGTTGGGGTCTTTCCTAGATTACACAGTAAGGAGCTGTATAAGCAATTGGAAAACAGTGAGAAACAGATATTTGAAGCGGGCGCACGTTTCGGAGCGGGAATTTCGACAGGTTTTGAAGATGTATTGCGCGGATGTTGGAGCACTGACAGCAAGTAAATTGACAGGCTTAAACAAGAATACCACGCATCGTCTTTACGGGTTGCTGCGGGCTCGCGTGCTGGAAATGGCCAAAGGCGAAGCCGCTCCTTTTACTGGAAGCGTCGAGGCGGATGAAAGCTATTTCGGGCCGCGTCGAGTGCGCGGGCGCCGAGGCCGAGGATCGGGCCGAAAAGTTGCTGTCATCGGTCTGCTCAAGAGGAAGGGAAAAGTCTTCTGCTCTCCGGTCATGAACTGCTCGAAGGCTGAATTGATCGAGGTGATCCGCGGCCAGGTGCTTCCCCGCAAGAGCACGATCTACACCGATGGCTGGCGCGCCTACGACGGATTGGTGCTGGAAGGCTATAAGCACCATCGCATCCACCATCACGACAATGAATTTGCCAGAAAGCATCGTCATATCAACGGCATTGAGTCCTTCTGGAGCTACGCCAAACTGCGCCTGGCAAAGCTTCGCGGCGTTCGCTGGGAGTACTTCTATGACCACCTCAAAGAAACCGAATGGCGCTTCAATCATCGCCATGATAACCTCTTCAACCTCCTCATCACTAACCTCGGCTCCTCACCTCTAATCTAGGAAAGACCCTAAGTTGTGCTGCTAATCCAATTTTGGATTGGCATTGTCGATTCGCCTAACTGCCCGCTGACTGCCCGTTCCTTTGAACCCTTTGGCCTTTAGGTCCGGGGAAGGGCAGGAGGGGAGCCAAGCGAGAGTCGCGACCTTTCCTAGGGCCTACCCGTGATGCAAGGATGGCCTATTGGAACCCCCATGGCGGGGTTCACTTTTCAATTCATTTTTCACAACAATTGCCTTCACCAGGGGCTTTCCGCTTTCGCCACATGGGAATTGATCCCAGGGCTCGCTTTCGGATAAAACACTTCCATGGAGCGTCATGAGAGGCTTGCCTTTCCGCAACGCGGAGGAACTGAGCGAAAAGAATATCACACTAGTGTCATGTAACAGAAGTTCCTTAAATAAACATTTTCAAGCAATTGAAGGGTGATAGCATGGGGAAATGCCAAGAGGACGTCCCAAGCCGATACTGAAATTGAAAGAGGCAGATTGCGAGAAGCTGGAATTGATCGCCCGGCGCCCGAAGACCAGCCAGCGGGCGGCTCAACGTGCGCGCATCATCCTGGCGTGCGCGCAGGGCATGAATAACGGGCAGGTGGCGGCCGCCTTGAGAGTCAGCGCGCCAACGGTGGGCAAGTGGCGGGCGCGCTATATCGCCCAAGGCATCGAGAGCTTGGGAGACGCTCCCCGCAGCGGCGCGCCGCGGCGAATTACCGACCGCCAGGTCGAAGCGGTGATTACAAAGACTTTGGCGCAAAAGCCCGAAGCGGCCACCCAATGGAGCACCCGGCTGATGGCTCGGGAAGTCGGGCTTTCCCATAACGCCATCAAACGCATCTGGCAAACCTTCGGCCTCCAGCCTCACCGGGAAAAGACTTTCAAGCTCTCCAGCGATCCGTTCTTTGTGGAAAAGGTGCGCGACATCGTGGGCCTTTACCTCAACCCTCCGGAACAGACCCGCGCCATTGTGCTTTGCGTGGATGAGAAAAGCCAGGTCCAAGCTTTGGAACGCAGCCAGCCTGTTCTGCCGATGAAACCCGGACAGCCTGAGCGCCGAACCCACGACTACTATCGCCACGGCACCACCTCGCTCTTTGCCGCCCTGGATATCGCCACCGGCAAAGTCATCGGCAAATGCCACCGCCAGCACCGCCATCAGGAATTTCTGCGCTTTCTAGCTCAGATCGACCGGGAGATCCCTTCTCATCTGGACATCCATCTGGTCCTGGATAACTACGGCACTCATAAGGCGCCAAAGGTGCATCAGTGGTTTGCTCGCCGGCCCCGCTATCATCTGCATTTTACCCCCACAAGCGCCTCTTGGCTCAATCAAGTCGAACGCTGGTTTGCCAAGATCACCCAGCAGCGCATTCGCCGGGGAACCTTTACCGCCGTCAAGCACTTGGAAGCGGCGATCCTCGATTACATCCAGACCAATAACCGCAATCCAAAGCCTTTTGTCTGGACGGCTACTGCCGACCTGATCTTTGCCAAAATTACCAATACTTTATAAATGAACTTCTGTTACAGCACACTAGCATCTTATTACGATATTCGGTGTGTCATTAGGCGTCACAACTACCCGGAGCTAGAACTTTGTCCAAAATCGAACTGCGTCTTCAAGCACTCGGCATCGTCCTGCCAGCCCCGCTGCAACTTCCCCCCGGCGTGGTATTGCCCTTCCCCTGGGTACGAGTCGTTGGCAATCGTGCTCTCATCTCTAAGCACGGGCCAACCAACACGGACGGCTCGCTGGCTCAGCCTCTTGGCAAAGTCGGAGCAGCCGTTTCGCAGGAGCAGGCTTACTTGGCAGCCAGGCTATCTGGTCTGGCCATCCTCGGCAGCCTGAAACGCGAACTGGGTGAACTCGATCGAATTGCTAGTTGGGCCCGAGTCTTCGGCATGGTCAACTCAGCCCCCGGGTTCAACGAGCAACCCGCGGTCATCAACGGATTCACCGACCTCATCATCGAAGTGTTTGGTCCGGAGAAGGGTGCTCACGCTCGCAGTGCAGTCGGAATGGCCGAACTGCCCTTCAACATCCCTGTCGAAATCGAGGGTGAGGTTCAGCTCAGAGAGAGTGACGCCTAACCCTTCGCTCGAGCACCCTTCAGCCAAGAGGAGTTTCGATGGCTTTCGTTTGTTGGTGAAGAAAACAAAATACGCGCTAACCATCGCATCCAGCCACATCCTCGCCATGATCAGGTATATCTACGATCAACTATCACGCTTGCGCGCAAGCATCACCGGAGCGGAACAATGGATGAAACCGAAAGTGAATCGCCAACTGACGACCCAGTGCCCGCCTTGCGATCCGTTAACCCCCCCCATAGGAGCAACAAAGACGGTAGAAACCCAAGACGGCCGTAATCTCACATATCTCGAAGTTGGAGATCCGCAAGGGCCGCTCGTTATCCATAATCATGGTGGACCCAGTAGCCGCTTTGAGGCACGCCTCTTCGCAAATTCAGCATCGAAGAATCGGTTACGACTCATATGCGTAGACCGACCCGGTATGGGACAGTCCAGTCCCCAAAAAGCACGCACCTACTCTGGCTGGGCTGACGACTTGACAACGATCGCCGACGCGTTGGGATACCACGACTTCGGAGTGACAGGCTGGTCAGAGGGTGGCCCATGGGCGCTTGCGGCAGCTGCTTACATTGATCCCCTTCGACTGCGCCACGTCAGCAGCATCGCGGGTGGAAGCTACGGAACATTTGGTGACAACTGGGCAGCGGACTACCTTTCTAAAGTCGACGCGCTGGGGGATTCCTCGCGCTGCATTTTGAATCTGGCTTCCGCCTCATTTATGCGACCGTTGGCATAACCGCCGAACACTTCCGCGGGACCTACGTCAAACAATTGCGGAAAGCCGTCAACGACTACGATCGACAGATTTTGCTTCAACCGGACTTCGAAACCGTCTTATGCGAAGCAAGCGCCGAATGCTTCGCTCAAGGTAGCGACGGGCTAGTTCGCGACAGTGAACTCCTCTATCGCAGCTGGGCTTTCGACGTAAGAACAATCGAACGACGAGTCCATATGTGGCAAGGAATGGATGATCGACTTGTGTCGGCATCCATCAATAAACAGGTGGCTGACCGAATGCCTGGAGCGGTATGGCACCCAGTTGAAGGAGCCGGTCATTTTGTGGCTGTCGGTTCAGCAGACGAATTGTTCGGAATCGCGGCCGAGGAACTGGCCCGAAAATCGAGATGAGACCCGACGTGATAAGCTGGCCCGGCATCGAAGACCCTGATGGAAATGAGATGATGGTAACAAGTGCTGACTAGCGGTTCAAGTGATGGGCGAGCGACAACAACCATGAAGAAGACGAATGAAGGAACAGGAGGAGACACTCCCTCTCAGCTGATAGATGCGAAAATCAAGGAACTGAGTGATTGGCGGAGCGAGACGCTCGCTCGGATCCGAATCCTCATCAAGCAGGCCGACTCCGAAGTGGTCGAGGAGTGGAAGTGGAGAGGGGTTCCGGTGTGGTCGCACGCCGGAATGATCTGCACCGGTGAGACGTACAAGAATGTCGTGAAGATGACCTTCGCCAAAGGCGCCTCGTTGGAGGATCCTTCAGGCCTCTTCAACTCCAGCCTCGAAGGCAACACCAGGCGTGCCATCGATTTCCATGAGGGCGACAAAATTGCTGAAAACGCGTTGAAGGCGCTTATCCGCGCCGCGGTGGCACTGAACACGTCGGCGCGAGCCACCGCTCGCCCGGTTCGCTCTCATAAGAGACCAAAGAGCGCTTGAGGAGCGTCGTGAAACCGGCTAGATGACCTTTGCTCTCCGAGGCATTGATCGAGGGAGTCTCAAGTGGGTTCCATTCGCCCGATCATCCCTGGCTCCACCGTAGCGATCCACACCCGGCCAGGGCTGGTTCCTCGCGCTGGGCTTCTTCAAGGCCAACCTCAAGCTGGTCTATCTTGTCCGCCCTTCCTCCCGTTAAGAAACTCCTAATATAAAAGAACCCGACATTGTCTAACGGTTGGGTCGGCGGGGGGCGTCGCGCTAGTGCCATTAACGTTTGCCAGCACGCACTCTATTTTCAAATCGCCCCTGATAAATGAGAAACTGGCGCCGGAGTGTCACCAATGAGCTGCGGGCAAAGCGTGTGATTGCCCTCTTTACATGGCTGGCTTCGCTTGCTTGATATTTCTCGCCAATGGCGACGGGCAACTTCGCGGCACTGGCGATCCGGTATGAATTGGCGGTCTCCCACGTTTTCCGGTGGCTTGAGAGCCATCGCTGGCAGGCACTCGCCGTCACACTGCCGGTCATCCTCATGCTCCATTTCGTGATGGCGGCGATGACGATCAATCGCAGCAACCAGGATTGGCATCGAGCGGACCAGATGGCGGAGGTCTGGCTCTCCCGCGCGGCGCGGAACGACCCTGTGCCATTGCGCACCGACGGCATCCGGCATCCACTCTGGTCGTGGACTGTCAGCAAACTGCATGCGAACGACGAGGTCGTTTTCTTCCGGCGCGGAAAATGGCTTAACACAGCCTTTTGTATGGTCTTTCTCGCCGCGCTGGGCGTGGGCGTAGCGCGTTGGCTCGATCCGCTGGCGACGGCGAACCTGCTCCTGCTCGCGAGCCTGGGGATTCTGCTTGTGCGGGGAACCTATTTTCAGCCGGAGCCGTTTTACTACGTCTTCTTCTTTCTGTCGGGCTTGCTCGCGGTTCGCGTCCTGCGCCAGGCGAACGCCTGGCACTTCGCGGCCCTGGGCGTCGCGGGCGGTCTGGCGTTTCTGGCCAAGCCGTCGTTCGAGCCGTTCCTGCTCGCGTTTTGCGCGACGTTCGCATTCCGGCTGGGCCTTTCCCTATTCTTCGACCAGAAGAATTGGCGCCCGCTCAAGAACAGTCTGCTGCTGGCGGCGGGCTTGGGATTGATGGCGTTGATAGTTCTGCCGCTGGGCCGATACAGCAGGGAGGCCTACGGCAAAGCGTTCTTCGGCTATCCGAAATTCTGGATGTGGATGGACGACTTCAGGACCGAGGCCTATCCGTTCGCCGCGACCAACTGGAGCCGCGCTCATCTCGAAAAACTGTGCCCCGCGAGACCTGCCCTCCGCCGCATGGTATTTCCGGCGCCATACCCTGGGGGAGGCCGCCACTCGGTTGTGGAACGGCACGCGCGAAGTGGTGGCGCGATTTTTTTTCCCCGAGCCGAAGCTTGCCTGGCACGCGTTTTTGTGGCGTCCCAGCCCGAGGAGATGGCGTCAGCCGCTCGCTCACCGCGGAGTCTACCTTCTTGCGCTTGCGGCACTGTGCGCGGTGCTACTCTTGCCAGTGCGCCAAACGGTCCTGCCCCGGCTTCTTGAGCCTGGCAATCTTACCGTCACCTCTTTCGTTTTCATGGTGGCGATGCTCTACACCCTGCTCTACGGGTGGTATCTGCCAGTCGGCCAGGGCGACCGGTTCATGGGGAGCCTTTGGATTCCTGCCGTGTTCCTCCTTTGCTGGCTGGGGTCCTTCCTGCGCGCTACCGCGGGCGCAAAAAGTTCCGAAGCGCTTTACCTGAGCGTGCATTCTGCCATTTTGCTCTCGCTGCTCCTCCAGTCAGCCTGCATCCTCTGGCGATTCCACCAGGGAGGCTTTCTGAAGACTCAGAATTGACCAGAAGGTAAGGTCGAAACGGCACCAGACGAATTAGTCCCTCCCTCATTGCTTGTTTGAGCATCAATATTCAAAAAGAATCTTACGCAAATATATCCGCCGCTCTGTCGCCATGATGGACCGCTTCCGCGTGCGCTGACCAAGAGCAGTGCTGTGCCATAAGGACGCTGGGGTTCGCAGTTCCCAATGTCCGGGTTGCGACACGGCAATGAGCAGCTATCTACAAGCAGCTTTGGCACGGCGAAATCATTCCCGCTGAAGGTTCGCGATCCCAGCCGTTCTATGAACTTCCTTGTTTGCTCGATTCCGAAAGGAACGTTCCCTACTCTGCGGCTTGTGTTTTCTTACTCTAGCTGTAACCCGGTGCCCAACCGCAATTTTCCAAAATGTGTGGAGTGTATTTAGCAGTAAAAGGGTGTTCCTAAGTATTCTATATGAGTTTTTAAGTAATTTTATATACCGACGGTTTGTAGGATCCCCGGAGATCCGAGCACGCATCTAAATTGTATTTTTCACCCGGACGTGCTTTGCCTTCTCGAGGGCCGCCCACAGAAATTGCCTCTTCAGAAGAATTCCTGCGCCTTTCGGGTAGCTGTGGGAGCGAACCGCTTCATCCTGAACCTGCACTGCGCGAGCAAGACAACACGGCTTGAGAGTTCGTAGATCATGGCACACCACCTGATTGCAGCGTTGAAGTACGCAGACAGGTTGCGCCACTTTGTCATCCTCTCTTCACCAGAATGTGGGGGCTCTGCGGAGGGATTTCCAGCTTACGCAATGTTTGCCTAAACAGCGACGACACTCGGTTCCTCAATCCAGCACCAACATGGTACTGTAGTTGAAGGGTCCATTGCTCGTATATTTCATCGATCTTTGGCGAGTTTGCGGACTCCTCCCGCCTATTCCATTTCCTATACCGGGACTGGTGCTCGGAGGCACCCTACAATGAGGAGCCGACGCCTGGATGTCCTTGGCTGAGTTCAACCCTTCATTTACACCCACCTCGCAGTAGATCCGGTAACTACACTAGCCCTCTTACCGGACTTATGATTGCACAAGTCGCTGAAGTGAAGACCAGCTTCAGAAGCCAACTCATCCTATCGATGTTGAAGGACTATTCGGTAATTCGGCTGAGAGTTCTCGCACCCCAATAGGACGGAGCGGAGAACGCAGCGCCCACTGGACATGCTTCCTTACGGCTACTGCGCAATTGTGTCGCTTTACATTGGTGCCACGAACTCCTCAATCGCTCACCAATGATGCGTCGCAACGACGCACCCTTTTGCTCTTCTGCAGCATTCAGGTAGGCGCTACTATTCAAACCGACCTCCACAGTCTAAATTGAACAGTTGAGCACCTGCTGCGGCGGAGTGCGGCGATCCGCAACAAGCTCAAGTTTCCTCTTTCGCTTCGTCGGAACGGCAGCTTCGGTCTGCGCCTCTTTGCTTCTATTGAGCATGGGGCAGTTTCCAATGCTTCCGGCGATTCGCTCAGATTTCGCCGGGGACCTTCACTTCTTAGCCCTCGCTTTGAACGTGTTATAGAGAGTTGAACACCTATCACGTAAATATCGTAGATGCATTGTCGATGTGCTGCTCAAACCTGAAACGGACGTGTTGACCTCGTAATCTTACTAATCGATGATAAATATAGCGTCGGATGACTACCCGTGGAATTTAACCTTTGTCTATCAACGGATTGTTAACTTTTCTTCAATCTCGCTGAGATCGTGCTTGTGGGACTCGACTGGCGGCTCACGATTGTGGCGGTTCAAATTCATCCGAACCTCGGGAAAGCCGAGTGCCCGGGATTCGCCACGGCGTAGCACTGTAAATCAGTCCTTGATCCGAAAAATGCTAGGGCCGGGCGAGAGGAACCTAGGATTAAATAAGCCTAGGTTCCTTAGGGGGTCCGAAAGCTAGCCGCCGCGTGGAGTGAAATCGATAGCGCGCCATTCTGTCGCTGCCGCTTCTATTTTCCGTAATATTCGCAACTGAGGATCCCCCAAGCCCTTCGCGAT
Source organism: uncultured Verrucomicrobiae bacterium (assembly GCA_963744345.1). GTDB lineage: Bacteria > Verrucomicrobiota > Verrucomicrobiia > Chthoniobacterales > Terrimicrobiaceae > DASTFP01. The sequence goes on along the minus strand of CAVUTD010000023.1, from coordinate 244,904 downwards.
TAAGACTTGCCGGGGAGCAATGCCGGGAGAGAGACATGAACAGTGCGCAAGTCGCCTCGATTCTCACCTCGAAAGCGGATTGAGCCATCCTCAGGGTGGTGGCGCATGCTGTGTGACTTCGCTGTTTTGAAGGAGTCATCTTGCAACTCAGACGGAGCAGCAAATCCTCGGATCGACATCGGTTTCGAACGAGCGCAATTTAGTTGTTACCTCGGCTCTAGCGGTGCGTCTATCGACTTACCCTTGCAGGAATCGAATCGGACTGCTCCGAACACGTCACGCCAGCGAGCCTAGAGCAGGCATTCTTGTCTTGGGCAAAAAATTGGCTTCGAGGCGGGCGTGACCGGACCTATTATGCGCTCCTGGAATCCAGGAATTCTGCCTTACAGCTGCAGTGAAGCATTGGTCACGGCAGCCTGGCATCGGTTCCAAAAAAATCGGACCTATCTACAAGTGTTCGTAGTTGAAGAAGAGCTGATTACATATCGATGTTACCTAGAATCGTTTAATCCACAACTTCTGCCCAGTTCAGTTCGCTAAGAGCATTGGTGCCTCGGATGGCCGCAAATGCCGCCTATCTTTATTCCCCTTTGACAGCTTATCCTTGTCAGGCATCGTCCGAGACGCAAAACTTTGAGCAGTTTGGAACAATACAGCCAATTCGACGCTCCGCCCGCGAGCGCGATTCTGGAGACCTGCGTCGATGTGACAGATTTGAGACGGTCGCGCAATTTCTATGCGGACCTGTTTGGTTATGCCGTGATGCGTTGTGACGCTCGCTTTTGTGCGTTCAACGTCGGCGGCCGCCAAGTCCTGCTTCTCTTCCTGAGAGGCAGCGATCCCGAGGGCACGCTCTTGCCCTTTGGAATGATTCCGCCGCACGGGGCGAGTGGTCGTGCTCACATCGGGTTCAGCATTTCCTCCGAGGAGCTACCGGCGTGGCACCAACGCCTTTCTCAGCGCGGCATTTCTATCGAGAGCAGCTTTGATTGGCCCACAGGGGGCAAAAGCATCTATTTTCGCGATCCCGACAACCATCTTCTCGAGCTGGTCACCCCAGGGGTTTGGCCGATTTATTAGGCGGGTTGGAACTCGGGTCAGAATCGGGCTTTAAGCGGCTCCATCGTTCTCGCCGGACTGGGTTTATCAACAACATTGCATTATAGCGAATCAGGAGTTCAAATGCTCAGTTGAGCGACATTTGCCCGCACGGCGGCCATGCGCGATTATCCCCCAACATGGAAGGTTCATCCACGATCAGCCTCACGCCAGAGCTAACTCGGGGAGAAAGAAGTCTGGTTGGCAGGCGCATTTCGCCCGGCTTGGCTGTCGGTATCAGTTGGGTCGCCGGAGATATTCTGGAATGCAGCACTCAAGCCATTCGAATCCAGCCGGAGCAGATCGGGGCTGAAATGGAGAGAATTCGGCAGGCAGTTCTGGAAGTGGAAGCCGAACTGGAGGAATCTGCTCGGCTCATTAGCGAGCAACTCGATCCTCGCCTGGCCGAGATTTTCCACGCGCATCAGATGATGCTGGAGAGTTTCCTCTCGTCGGGAAAGTTCGAAGCCGAACTCAAGGAATCTCTCCTGCCAGCTCCGCTGGCCGTCCGCCAAGTCTTCCGAAAGTGGGAGAGCCGGTTTGCGGCGCTTAGGAACGAGGCATTTAGGGTGCGCGCTGATGACATTCTGGATTTAGCGCGGCGCATCCTGCGTCGACTCGAAGGTGAAGGGGTGTACGGACTGGCTGCGATGCCGCCGGGAAGCGTGCTGGTGACGCAGCGATTGTTGCCTTCGGACGTCGTGACGCTATCGCACCGAAATGTCGCGGCCATTCTTGTCGAGTCTTTGGGACAAGGCTCACACGCCGCTTTGCTCACGCGCGAAAAGAATATACCCGCGGTCGCTGAACTGCCCGGCTTGCTCAGCCAGATTCGGCGTGGCGATAAATTGCTGGTGGATGCCTTCCGGGCCGCGGTCGTCGTTTGCCCGGAGGAGGAAACCGAGCGTGCCTTCGAGCGCCGGATTGATGCTCAACGCTCGCGGCAGGTTCGTTGCAAAGGAGACTGCCGCAAACCGGCAGTCACGCTCGACGGACAAGCAGTTTCCGTCGAGGCCAATCTCGCCGCGTACGATGATATTGAGCTTGTCATCGAAAACGGGGCGGATGGCGTTGGTCTCTTTAGGATCGAGCAACTGTATCTCGCACGCAAATTGCCCCCTTCGGAAGATGAGCTCTACGAGGAATTGAAAGCCTTGCTCGGCCCATTTCAGGACAGGCCGGTGACCATTCGACTGCTTGATATTGGAGGCGACAAACCTCTCCCGTCCTTGAACCTGCCGCCCGAGACAAATCCACTGCTGGGCAGACGGGGGGTGCGCTTGTTGCTCGCCTTTCCGCAGCTCGCACGGATCCAATTTAGAGCGCTGTTGAGGCTCGCTCAAACTCAGACCGTGCGCATCCTGGTGCCGATGGTCGCTCTGGAGCGCGATATCGAAAAGATTCGCTCGCTCCTTGGAAGCGTGGCCGAGGAAATGGGAGTTCAGAAATTGCCACCCTTCGGCGCAATGATCGAAACACCCGCCGCTGCCTTGACCGTCTTCGACATTGCCAAGCATGTGGATTTTCTCTGCGTAGGGACAAATGATCTTACCCAGTACACGCTTGCGGTTGGACGCGACGATTCCACGGTCAGCGATTATTATATCGATGACCATCCAGCCTTGCTTCGTTTGCTGGAAATTATCGTCAGGGAAGTGTCAGACAAATCGGTGACGATCTGCGGTGAACTTGGTGGTCGCGAAGATATCATTCCCCAACTGCTGCGCATGGGCTTTCGCGGACTTAGTATCGCGCCGCCTCTGATACCTGCGACAAAGGATCTTATCAGATCACTGGACATCAGCGACTCCGATGGCGCGCCGGAGCTCACAGCGCAAGAGAGTGCTTAGGTGTAACTGGACCTGCCTCATCGCATGGTCGTCCCTCGGAAAGTTGAGTTTTGTCAGCCGCACCAGGAGATAATCACTCACCCGATGAGGAGATGCTCATGGGCTCGCACGGAACTCGCCATTGCCTACCACGATCAGGAATGGGGAGTGCCTCAGCATGACGATCGGGTATTATTTGAGTTTTTAGTATTGGAAGGCGCGCAGGCGGGACTTAGCTGGGAGACCATTTTAAAGAGGAGGGATCATTATCGCCGAGCGTTTGATGCTTTTGATCCGGAGCGGGTAGCACGCTATGACGAGAGGAAGGTGAAAGAGCTTTTGGCTAATGAAGGAATTATTCGCAATCGGCTCAAGATAATGTCCGCGATCGCGAACGCTCGAGCATTCCTTGCCGTTCAGAAGGAATTCGGCAGCTTCGATGCTTATGTCTGGCGATTTGCGAGGAGGCGGCTGGTCAGGCGTCCCTGGCATTCAGGTCGGCCGCCTGCGCGTACAAATGAATCCGATGCTTTGAGCAAAGACCTTAGACTTCGACAATTCACCTTTGTGGGAACAACAATCTGTTACGCGTTTATGCAAGCTGTCGGCATGGTCAACGACCACGAGAAAGGTTGCTTTCGCTACGAGAATCGAGCATAAGCAAGGCAGTTTAATACGTGGCTTTCTTTCGAAGAATCGGCTCCGGACCTTCCGCTGACAAACCTTCTTCCCTTTTTATGAAGGTGACGCTCTTCTTTGCCCTCCTCCTCGCCGCCTGCGACACAAAGCCGGTCCTTGAGCGAAAATTCGGGAAGGAGCAAAAACCTCATGAGGAAACATCGGTTCTTCAGGCTGCGGATATTGCCGGACATGACGGCACGAGGTTGCGAAGGAAGGTAGAGGCGCTGAAAAAGGCCAACAAGAAGCATAATCAAGCCTTCGATGAAGCGCTTAATGGCATCAGATAGTGACTTAGTAAATTGACAGCTCTTTGAGCACGCCGTTTCGTCAAAGTATCAATCGTGGATCAATATTCAGCAATGCACCGGCAAGTTGCCTCCTTGCTGCACCGATTCAGCGAGAGACGGAGTGCATAGTAAGACGGCTGCTTTCGGAGCGCCGCTGCGGCCGGGTCATCGCCTGATCAACCGACCGCCAGGCTGGAGAGAGCGGCGATAGAGGCTCATCCGACAAAGGGGAGGGAAAGCGGTTGCGGCCTCGATGCCCCGAGTTTATCTACGCTGATGAACTTGTGGAATATCAGGGTGACTCCGCCGCGAGTCGTTACGTTTACCCTGGTCGCTGTCGCGATATACGTCCTGTGGCAGGGTCCTGAGCGGTTCTATTACGAGGCTTTTGGCACATGGATCATATCGCCCGGCATCTATGTGCGGCTCCTGCCGTTTCCGTTGAACGAATGGCTGCTCTCGGGCATGCGCGCTTTCCCGCTCTTGCCGGCGATCTTATGTATCGCCCCGGTGGGGATGCTCTCGCTGTCCTTTGCTTTCGCGCTGTATTCCATCTGGATAGAATCACTTCCCCACGCTTTTCTCTCCTGCGCGCTGGCAATTACGGTTTTTTCCGTTTACCATTACGTGCAACCGTTTGGTATAACCTTGATCCGTTACTGAGACCTTGGGGCAAGTTCGATTTCCCTGTTGCCCGGAACGAACCTGCGCGCCACCCTCTTGCAGATGGGCACCGTTTTCATCACTCTGCTTGGTTTTACGGGCGGCCTTGGGTTGATGACTTTGTTTGCCATTGGCAAGTATAATAGCCTTGTTCTTCTGCGAAATCGGTACAAGAACGGGTTCGCGCAACTCGATTTCCAACTCAAGCGTCGCTACGACTTGATCACCACCCTTGCGGAGACCGTGGCAACCGCGCAGCAGTGCGATAAGTTCGAGATGATCATCCTGGCTAGAGATTGCGCGTACACCGCTGGCGCTAAAGCAGCCGCGAATCCCGGGGATGCCCGCGCCATGACGGAACTTTCCCGCGAGGAAACCAATTTGAACCGCGCGCTCACGCGCCTTTTTGCCGCGGCAGAGAGCTATGCCGGTCATGACTCACTTAGGATAATGCCTCAGCTCATCCAAGAACTGAAGGCGGCAGAAAGCAGGATTGCTTTCTCCCGGAAGACTTACAACGACGCTGTGTTAGCTTATAACACGCTGCGACGGCTATTCCCGGCCAGGATGATTGCCGCACTCTTCCATTTCCATGAAGCGGAGCTTTTGCTCATGGAGGATCCTGCGGAGAAGCCCACACCCACAGTATCTTCCCCATGATTCCACTCCATCCGCCGCGCTCCGTTTTCAGGGAGCAGGCGGCGACGGCCAATGTTATTCCGATCTGGACAGAAATCGTGGCCGACGGCGATACACCGATTTCCGCCTTCGCAAAAATCGGTGCGGAAGCACCCTCCTACCTTCTCGAATCTGCTGAGCAAAGCGATCAGGTGGGACGTTATTCGTTCCTGGGGGCCGGCGCACGGCTCATGATTTCCGCGCGGGAGAAAGTCGTAACCGTCATCGAGAACGGCGAGAGCAAGAGCTTCGAAGCCTCGCGCGATCCTTTTGATGAGTTGCAAAAGATCATGACGCGATACCGCGTCGCATCCGATCCGAACCTTCCTGGCTTTCAAGGAGGCGTCGTCGGCTATCTGGGCTATGATTGCGTCCGTTGGTTCGAACCGACCATCGCGCCCCCACCAAAGGATGATCTTGGCGTGCCCGATATGTACTTTCTCTTGACCGGAGTCGTCATCATTTTCGACCATCGCCGCCGCCGCCTGAAGATCGTTGCCAATGCATTCATCGGCGCGGACGGCGCAGAACCCGCCTATGACGCAGCGGAACAACAGATCCAAACGATCCTTGACCAACTCGATCGGCCGATCTCCTTTCCGCCCATTTTCACCGAAGACGATCCCCCCCGCGGAAAGGCTGAGAGTAATACGACGAGAGAAGATTATCATCAAATGGTTGATCGTGCGGAAGAGTACATCCGCGCCGGCGATATCTTTCAAATGGTGCCGGCTCAGCGTTTCGAGACCACTTTCACCGGCGATGCCCTTGTGCTGTACCGGACGCTGCGGTTTATCAATCCTTCGCCGTATATGTTTTGTCTTCGTTTTCCGGAGAGTTTTTCCCTGGTGGGAAGCTCGCCGGAAGTGCACGTCAGACTTACCGGGGATCTTGTGGAGATCCGGCCAATTGCGGGCACGCGAAAGCGTGGCGCAACAGAGCGGGAGGATGAGGAATATGCGCGCGATTTGCTATCCGATCCGAAGGAACGAGCTGAGCATTTAATGCTCGTTGATCTGGCACGTAACGACGTGGGGCGCATCGCCAAGTATGGTAGCGTGAAGGTCACCGATTTTATGACGATCGAGCGTTATAGCCACGTGATGCACATTGTCTCGCATGTTTCAGGCCAACTGGCCGGCGGACGCACGGCCTACGATGTCATGCGGGCTACCTTCCCGGCGGGAACCGTTTCGGGATCACCGAAAGTTCGCGCCATGCAGATCATCAATGAACTCGAGAAGAGCAAACGTTCGACATACGCGGGGGCCGTCGGCTATTTCGGCTTCGACGGAAATCTCGATTCCTGCATCGCCTTGCGAACCGTCCTCCTCAAGGATGGAAAAGCCTATGTCCAAGCGGGTGGAGGTGTCGTTGCGGATTCGACGCCCGAAGGCGAATATCAAGAAAGTGTCACTAAAGCGATGGCGGCAATGCGGGCGATTGATCGCGCGCGGAAATAGGCAAAGCGATGCTTCTGGTCATCGATAACTACGACTCCTTCACTTATAATCTCGTGCAATACTTTGGGGAGCTCGGGGCGAAGATCTTGGTGTATCGAAACGACGAGGTGGGGGTAAGGGAGATCGAGAAGATGAATCCCGAACGCATTGTGATTTCGCCTGGACCATGCACACCGAATGAAGCAGGCATCAGTTGCGAGGTTATCGCGCACTTCGGTCCGAGGGTACCAGTTCTCGGCGTATGCCTGGGTCACCAAAGTATCGGTCAGGTCTATGGCGGGGAGGTCGTTCGCGCCGATCGCCTCATGCATGGAAAGACCTCGCCGATTTTGCACCGGGGAGAGAATGTCTTTGCGGGATTGCCGATCCCGTTTGAGGCGACTCGTTATCACTCGCTCTTGGTTAAGCGAAGCACCTTGCCAGAGTGTCTCAAGATCACCGCGTGGACCGAGGAAGGGGAGATCATGGGACTTGCTCACGTGGAGCACCCCGTCTTCGGCGTGCAGTTTCATCCGGAGTCCATCCTCACCTCGGAGGGGAAAAATCTTCTGAGAAATTTTTTGCGCTTGGAATGATTATCACTCTAACGACGGATTTCGGTCTCCGGGATGCGTTTGTTGGAACGATGAAGGGGGTGATTCTTGAGATCGCTCCCACAGTGCAGACGGTTGATCTCACCCACGGAATCGCCGCAGGAGACGTTCGCAGTGGCGCGTTCGCGTTGATGACTGCGGCGCCTTTTTTTCCATCGGGGACAATCCACGTAGCAGTGATCGATCCCGGCGTGGGCAGCGCTCGGAGAGCTCTCGCGATTTCAACTCCGCGAGCAGTTTTCATCGGCCCCGACAACGGCCTGCTGAGTTGGGCAATACGGCAAGAGAATGTCTTGGAAATTCGCAGCATCGAGAATTCTTCCTTTTTCCTGCCGCGTGTGAGCAGCACCTTTCAAGGTCGGGATCTCTTTGCTCCGGCAGCCGCCAACCTTGCGGCAAAAGGGAGGTTTTCGGAACTCGGACCCGAGCTTGGCAGCTTTCAACGGATAACCTGGCCTGAACCAATTCACCTCAAAGAAGGGTGGAAGACAGAGATCATCCACGTGGATGTCTATGGTAACGCCATCACAACCTTTCCGGTCGAACCCGCGACAGCTCTGCAATCCGTCATGCTGGCCGGGAACATGCGAATTCCCTTTGCGCGGTTCTATGGAGCGGTCGCTCCAGGGCATCCCCTTGCGGTGGCCGGCTCTTCAGGCTTCCTTGAGATCGCTGTCAATCAAGGTCACGCGGCAGACCAGTTGAGCTTGCGCGTCGGCAGCGAAGTCGTCGTCTTTTAAGCAGTATCGGTTGACTTCTTGTGGCGTTTTGGCTCCCTCCTCGTTCGCCGGCTGGACGACGTCTCAAAAGCCACGGGTTCGTTGTGCCCCGAACTGACCTGGGCGACATGCAACCCGACGAGGCGAGCCATCATCAGGACGATCAATATCTGGCCGATGATAGCTTCGAGCACGACCATGCTTCGCGCAAGATCGGTCGAGGGAATGATGTCGCCCAGGGTTACTGTCGTCAACGTGGTCAGGCTGAAGTAGATCAGCCAGCCCGCGTGAATCCTTTCAGAGCTAGGCGCGGGCTGACCGGAAGCCAGGATGATGGTGAAGCTGCCCGGATTTAGCAGCTCTATCAATGAATAGATGAAGCCAATGAGCACTCCGATCATCAGATAGAGCGAGGCGGCGCCGCAAAGAATATTGCCATCCACAAGAGAGGCGCTAAAGACGACCCGCACTACCACGAAAATCACATAAGTTAGGAACGCCGTTTGAGCGATGAGATTGATGGCCATCAGTGAGTCATGGCGAAAAAGGGTGCTGAGAAAGAGCAAGGCAATGACAAGTCCGCCGAGAAAGATCGTGGTCGTCCGGCTCCGTGCGCTCGACCACATCGCAAAGGCCGCAGCAAGGGTGAGCAAGAGCACGAGAGGAGCAATCGCAGCGTGTCCGTGGAGTCCGGGGATAAATTCGAAGAACTTGGCCGTCAGTGGTGCTCCGACAATGGTCAACATTAGCGAGGCAAGAAGGACGCCGAAAGGGTACTCGCTGAGCAGCAAAACCAGCTTATGGCGGGATCTGTCCATGCCATTGAGCTTACCGACGAAATGGCCATCGCGGCAACATCCAGTGATTTAGCCGTGACGCAGAACCTGGAGAATCGCTATCGAAGGGAAATGAAACTCGATATTCCAGTTCGCCAATTCGGCGGCTACATTTTCGATTGTGATGGGACAATCGCGGATACCATGCCAATCCACTATCGTGCCTGGAGCCTGGCGATGCGGGACTTTGGAGGTCAGTTTCCTGAGGATCTCTTTTATGAATGGGGAGGGAAGCCCACCGCGGTAATCGTGGAACATCTCAACGAGAAGTTCGGTCTTTCGTTGAACGTCCTTCAGACGGTTCACCGCAAGGAATCGTATTACCTCGCTGAGGTTCGTGATGCGCAACCTATCATGCCCGTGCTTGAGATAGCCATGGGGATGCGAGGTGTGAAGCCACTGGCAGTCGCTTCAGGAGGACATCGTGAACCTGTAGAAGCCACCTTGAGAGCCATCGGCATTCTCGAGATGTTCGATGCGGTTGTCTGCGCAGAAGACTATGACCGCGGCAAGCCGTTCCCAGATCCGTTCCTGGTGGCAGCTCGGCGTATGGGAGTGCCGCCAGAGCATTGTCTCGTCTTTGAAGATAGTCCCACCGGGATTGAGGCGGCCAAAGCAGCGGGCATGCATTACGTCCTTGTTCCTAAACCAGAACGAACGTAACTCTCTGCAAAGTGCGCAAGGCGCGTTGGTGCTTGCCACCTCACGCCGCCAAAACGACGGGTCCTTTCGTCGGGGAGAGGCGGCGGAGTTTCTCGATGACCGCCGGGACGGTATTAGCAGCAAAGGCGACCTGATCGTCCGTGTTGAAGCGTCCAAAAGAAAAACGGAGGCTGCTGCGGGCGCGATAGTTGGAGAAGCCCATCGCCTTCAAAACATGTGAGGCATGAACGGACCCGCTGGTGCACGCTGAACCGGCGGAGCAGCAAATGCCCCGTTCGTCTAGAAGCATGAGCGCGCCTTCGCTTTCAATGCCCTCAAAAGCAATGTTTGTTGTGTTAGGCAGGCGGTTTTCCCGATCTCCATTGACCTCTGCACCGGGAACAGTTTCTAAAATTGCGCTTTCAAAGCGGTCACGCATCGCGGTGATTTGGCGATGGTCCTGAAGGTGCGCAGCGGCAAGTTCCGCCGCCTTCCCCAGGCCGATGATGGAGGCAACGTTTTGTGTGCCGCCGCGACGACCGCTTTCCTGACTGCCCCGCAACCAGGGAGTAAAGCGCACTCGTTCGTTGATATAGAGGGCGCCAACGCCCTTCGGACAGTGAAGCTTGTGGCCGGAGAGGGAGAGGAATTGGATCCGTAGATCCCGAAGACTGAGAGGAAGTTTTCCCACCGCTTGCACGGCGTCGATGTGCAAGGGCACTTTTCTGGCACTTGTTAGGCGGACAATTTTCTCAATCGGAAAAAGAACGCCGGTTTCGTTATTTGCCCAGAGGAGTGTGACGAGAGCGGTATCGGCGCGAATTGCCCGCTCGAGCTTTTCCAGATCCAGCCGTCCGAGGTTGTCCACTGGCAACCACGTGATTTCATAACCTCGCCTGGCGAGGTATTCGCAGAGCTTGATCGTGGCGCTATGCTCCACAGCCGTTGTGATGATGTGAGTCTTGTCCGGGTCAAGGGAGGCAGCCGAAAGGATTGCGGAGTTAATGGATTCCGAGCCGCAACTGGTAAAGGTAATCTCTTCCGGCGCACAATCGATGAGTGAGGCAACCTGCGCTCTTGCGATATCAATGGCTGCAGCTGAGTTTTTCCCTAACGAGTATACGCTGGAAGGATTGCCATAATGATCGCGAAGCCACGGAACCATCGCATCGAACACCGCAGGATCGACCTGCGTCGTTGCGTTATTGTCCAGATAAACGATGGGCTGTTGATCTGCGCTCATTCAACCACCTATCGTACGCGGCAGGCAACGATATGGCAATAAGCAGAGTGATTCGTGCGGAAATCCTCGATGGCCTTCGCGCAGACGACGCCTCGGCCATACGTGCGCGAACCGATCTCCGAAGGATCAATGCTTTGATGGGCAATAAACGCTGGGTCAGACAGGCGTTGCGCCCAGCCTTGAGCAGGCGAGGGGGCAACATCCGGTTCATCGAGATCGGAGCCGGGGACGGCTCTCTATGCCGAAAGTTGGTCCACTGGTTCCCCGGTTCGATGGTGACTGGGCTTGATCTTGCGCCACGGCCGGCCACTCTGCCAGAGGCGGTTTCGTGGAGGCAAGGCGACCTTTTTCGACAGCTTCCAAACTGTGCTGGAGAAGTCTTAGTAGGTGTTATGGTTTTGCACCATTTTTCCGACGAACGTTTGTTCAAGCTCGCGCAAATGCTTAAAGATTTTAAGATTGTGTGCTTCTGTGAAACGTGGCGGCTGCGGTTTCCGCACCTTCTGGGTGCCCTGCTCTGGCCCTTCTGCGGGGCGGTGACTCGGCACGACTTGCATGCCAGTATCGACGCGGGATTTCTACCTGGAGAGCTCCCGCGCCTGCTTGGATTAGAAAACTGGCACGTTCAGGAATCCATGGACTGGCGTGGTTCGTTGCGTCTTCTGGCATGCAGAGAATGATTACCATCGTCGGCGGCGGGCTCGCTGGTCTCTCCCTGGGAATCGCACTGCAAAAGAGGGGCGTTCCGGTGACGTTGCACGAAGCGGGAAGTTATCCGCGGCATCGGGTTTGTGGCGAATTTATCAGCGGCGTGTCTCCAGAAACGCTCGATTCGCTTGGAATCGGTCACGTCTTCGAGGATGCAGAACGCCATCGCTCAACCGCTTGGTTCTTTCGAGGCCGAAAAATTTTCTCCGACCAGCTCCCGAGCGGTCTGGGTATCTCACGATTCACGCTGGATCAAAGGCTCGCCAGACAATTCACCCAGCTTGGTGGAAATTTATGCGAACACTCGCGCCGAAAACCTCGATCGGAGACCGGTCTCCTTTGGTGTGGGGGGAGGATTCCAGCAAAAGGCCATTGGATAGGTCTGAAGTGTCATCTGCCCGGCTTTCAGCTCGAAGCAGATCTTGAAATGCATCTGGCATCGAACGGCTATGTTGGCTTTGCAAGAGTCGAGAGTGGGAGGGTCAATGTGTGCGGGTTGTTTCGCTTGAAGTCAGCGTCGTCTGGTGGAGGCATCGAAACTCTCGAAACATATTTGCGCAAGGGAGGACTCGATCTTCTCGCGACGCGCATTGCCGCGGCGCAGGTCGACGCGGGATCTTTTCTGGGCGTCGCAGGCTTTCGTCTGGGATGGCAGGAACATCGCACCCCGATGGCGACGCTCGGAGACGCCTGCGCGATGATCCCGCCATTCACCGGAAATGGCATGTCCATGGCTTTCGAATCGGCCGACATCGCCGCAGACCCTCTGCATGGCTGGCACACCGGGAAGATGAGCTGGACGGAGGCCTCCGAACGAATTGGCAAAGAGCTGAAGCAGCGCTTCACAAGAAGAATGTTCTGGGCTCGTCTTATGCATCCGCTCTTGACGACAGATACCGGACAAGCGTTCTTCAGGCTCGTGTCACGATCCGGTCTTCTGCCCTTCAAATCCTGTTTTAACACGTTGCGGTAGACCGATGTATCTGCAAGCTCTGGCCACGGCATTTCCTGACGCCCGCTACACGCAAAATGAGTGCTGGCAAATCGCCAAATCGAGCCCGTTTCTGTCATCCTTAAGCCGCAGGTCGGCGAAAATCCTCGAGACAGTTCTTTCTGGATCCTCTGGGATTGATACGCGTCATTTTGCCATTCCCACCGGCAAACTGTTTTCCGCCGATGCCGAGGATCTCAACAGAGCCTTCGAGCAGGCGGCTCCTCAGCTTGCGGCCAAAGCGCTTTTAAACGCCTGTCATTCGTCTGGCTTGAAAACTCATGCCATCGACGCGCTGTTTGTTTGCACCTGCACTGGTTACCTTTGTCCCGGCGTCTCCAGTCATTTGGCAGAGCAGACCGGCATTCGGCCAGACGCCTTTCTCAATGATATGACTGGGCTTGGCTGCGGGGCGGCACTCCCAACCATGCACGCGGCATCCTGTTTCCTGGCGGCGAACCCAGATGCGACCGTTGCGACGGTCGCCGTCGAGATCTGTTCAGCCGCGTTCTATCTCAACGATGACACGGGGGTTATCGTGAGCGCATGCATCTTTGGCGACGGAGCCTCTGCCGCTCTGTGGCGGTCAAGCGATCAAGGCAAGCAATGGAAGGTTTCGAACTTCCGCACTCTGCACCGTCCCGAAGAAAGGGAAAAAATAAGGTTTGTCAACGCGGGCGGAAGATTAAAGAACCAGCTGCATCGCACTGTGCCGCAAGTTGCGGCGGAGTCTGTCGAGATTCTCTTTTCATCGTGCAGCAGAAAACCCGATCAGGTCATCGCACACCCGGGCGGCCGCGATGTGATCGAGGCTATTGAGCGGCGATTGCCCGAATACTCGCTGGTGGAAACACGCGAAGCATTTCGAAAGTATGGAAATCTAAGCAGTCCGTCGGTTCTTTGCGCCTTGGAAGAAAGGCTTTCAAAAGCTAACGGAGACAGCTTGCTATGGTTGGCCACGTTCGGCGCCGGCTTCACCGCTCACTCCTGCGAATTAAGCCGGTATTAAGGGATCAGACGCGAGCAAAAGCTGCGACCTAAACTGAAGGGGGAACGCTGCGCGTCCGCCGGCTCATCGAGCGGCACTCCTCGCTGAGGGGAACGCCACCATCTGCATAACCCACGCGCCGCGACTCGCCATCGGCGCGGTTGCCCGATAGGAGCCTGTCGCGCTTACCACGCGATCTTGGACGAGATGGCCATGGGGAACCGTCACCAATCGACCCGTAAACCCACTGCCAGCGCCTGATGTTGACGTCCGCACCGTCGTGGCTACCACCAGCAAATTGTTTATATCCGTCGTTGTCACCAGTCCACTGTTACTGGTCATGCTGTTCCGGGCGCCTGCTTTAATCACGTCGACGGGACGGGTTGGGTCAATCCCACTGTATTCAAGAATTCGTATGTCGGGAGAGTTAACTGGCGCTGAGAATGTCACCGTGACGATGTTCGCGTTGGCGGCGGCTCCAGCGATGTTTGCCGCGTAGAAAAAGAATTTGTGATACCGCGAGCCCACGCGTGGTCGGCCCAACTGCTAATGTATAGGAGTTGTTACTGCTGTCGGCCACGGAGACAAGCAGCCCTTGCGCATCCTTACAACCAACAACGACGACCTTGAGGTTTCCTGCGTTCTGTGCAGCGCTGTAGGAAACGTGCATCGTCGTCTGGGGCGTCAGCTCAGTGGAAGAACCTCCTTGAACGTAGGTGGGACTCTCCGCAATGAGCGGTGAATACTCCGCCGCGACTATTACAGTATGCGAAGGCATGCTGACGATCGTGCTTGGCGCCGACGGATCGGCCAAGCGGCCAAGTCACCACTCCATACCGTGAACTGCTCTCCGACTCCGGGCGGATTCGCGATGACTGTTACTTCTCTGCCTGCCAAATAGTTGCCGCTGCCTGAGCCGTTAATGACGGAGAGTGCGTATGCTGCAAATCCGAATAGGCCGCTGTAATTGTCACATCCTGGTACGGCATGATCGCTGTTGTGGTCGCCATCATTGGATGCGCGAGAATCACCCAATCATCTATCCAACGTTCGAACTGCTTGCCTGGCGGCGCCGGTTCGGCATGTACTTTCACTATCGTGCCGGCGACGTAATTTCCGCCGCCGCTTCCAGAATTGACAGTTAAGACGTGAGCCGCCGGGTCCGGGACGGTATACGACACCTCATTCGACGGCACGCTTTCGAGACCCACTCTATTAATAGCCCTTACGGTAAAGAAATAGGTCATCCCTTCAATCAAGTTCTCGACGCTCGCGTTCGTCACATTGCCGACAGCGAGCGAATGAGTGGGGCTCCGGCTTTCTGTCCCATAATACAGCACATATCGGGCGATGTCTGGCTCGGGATTTCGATCCCAGGACAGAGTCACTCTTTGCACTGCGTGACAAAATGAAACCGGCGCCAGCAGGAGCGCCACGATTGTGGCCGCGCATTTGGCTCGATACACATTAGCATGCTGGCAATTAAGAGACGCTTTCGCCATAGAAGAAAATGTGGTGCACTTCGATCGTCGCTCAGCGCAAAACGCTCGCCTTGTGAACTGGCCAACGTTCAATATCTAAGGTTGCCAGTGTTACAAAATGAGGGGATTCGTTCGCTCAGACTTACAGACCGTGTTCAGCTAAGGGCACTAATAGCTTCCGTTGCCGACATTAGATATTCAAATGTGACAAAGGCGCCGAATTTCTGCAGGAGCGAGCACTTAAGCTTTACGAGTGGACCTAAGAACACCAGGCCTTCAAGAGCCGATTGCAAAGAACCTCGGTGTCAACTGTTAGTGTGATGTCCCGTAAATATGATTGCTTAAGGAAAGGTTTTTGGCATGGTAGGGATTATGCCAGCCGCCATTGCGATTGAGGTCAGTTCTGAACAGCAACGCGAACTCCAACGCATCGTGACAGCGAAGACGAGCAGTCAACGGGATGTCTTCAGGGCCAGGATCATTTTGGGCTTGGCCGAGGGACTGAGCCATGAGGAGATATCGCGAGAGCAGGGCGTCAGCCTCTTGGCCATCGGTCGCTGGAGGAAGCGTTGGGCGGCCAAGGGCCTGGGAGGCCTTAAAGACGCTCCTGGGCGGGGACGCAAGCCGACAATAGCGGCTACGGCCATCCGCTCGGCGCTGAGCTTGGCTGCTCGACAGGCTCCTGGCGGAGGACCCTGGAGCGTGCGCACGATGGCGCGGGAAACCGGCTTGAGCAAATCGAGCGTGCAACGTTTGTGGTCGGCTCACGCAATCGCTCCGCATCGGCTCAAGAGCTTCAAACTTTCCAAGGATTTGGCCTTTGAAGAGAAGTTCTGGGATGTGGTTGGCCTCTATCTCCATCCGCCTGATCGCGCTCTGCTTCTCTGTTGCGATGAGAAGAGCCAGTGTCAGGCCCTCGAGCGCAGTCAGCCCGGTCTGCCCTTGAGCCAAGGTCATATCCGCACCCAAACCCACGATTACTATCGTCACGGAACGGTCACCTTGTTTGCCGCTTTAGACTATCTGTCGGGCAAGGTCTTTGCTCATACCGCCGGACGTCATCGCCATCAAGAGTGGCTGGCCTTCCTGCGCAAGATCGAGCGCGAGGTCTCCCCCGAGCTGGATATTCACATCATCTGCGACAACTACGCCACTCACAAACATCCCAAGGTCATCGCCTGGCTCAAGGGTCATGCCCGCTTCCATTTGCACCTTACGCCAACCTCCTCTTCCTGGCTCAACCTGGTCGAGCGCTTCTTTGGCGAGATTACCCGCAAAGTCATCCGCTCGGGCAGCTTTCGCAGCGTCGGAGCGCTGGTGGCAGATATTTTCCGCTTCCTTGATCATCATAACCTCACCCCGAAGCCCTACCGCTGGACGGTCAACCCACACCGCGTTCTCGATAAGATCGACCGCGCGTGGGAAGCCATGTTAGAAGAAACATACAATCCTCTTTACGGGACTTCACACTAGGAAAGCGATATGTCTTCGCGAAGATCGGCGAGAGACCTGTCGGTGATCTCGTCACGCGTCACGATAACGCTTGCGCAGCCGCCCTAACGTTTCGCCTGTGGGCGCCTTAGCGACGAAGGCGTCGGCGCAACGATTTCTTTGCTATCTCTCCAGATCAAACTCAACCTGGTCGCGACCCTCACCGGGCTGCACAATCACTCCGAGCGGACCCGCCGCAACGCGGGCGCCATCTTGAGCGGTTACATGCTGGACCCCGATCAATTGAACTTGCCAGCGAACGGCACCATCGCCTGAGAGACTGGCAGTTATTCGCTGATCAGTGCGCCGGAGCGTGAGCTGCGCGGCTTCCGCACGATGCGGCGTTGACACCGTACACGTCAGCTCGGAAGCGCAGCGGAGTTCGTAGATCTGGAATGTGATATTGTCGGTGTAATCGTAGTCGACTCGATCATCCACGGCCCCGAGTGGCAAGATTGTGCCAGGACGCACCATCAGTGGCAGGCTGAGAAAACCATGTTGCTCGCGCCGCCAGCCGGGACCCTCCTGCACCTGGCCTGTTAACAAGTTCGTCCAGCGACCCGCCGGCAGGTAGTAGTCCACCATCCCCTCCTCATGGAAAATAGGAGCTACCAGCAGTGAATCGCCCAGCATATACTGGCGGTCGAGCATGTCACACGCGGGATCCTCTGGAAACTCGAGCAGCATCGCACGCATCATCGGCACGCCTTCACGGTGTGCTTGAAGAGCGGCGCTCCAGAGGTACGGCATGAGGCGACACTTCAATTTCGTAAACAGGCGGAGCACGTCACAAGCTTCTTCGTCGTATGTCCAGGGTATTCGATAGCTGCCGCTACCGTGCAAGCGGCTGTGCGTCGAAATCAGGCCAAAGGCTGTCCAACGTTTGTAGATGGAGGCTGGCGCGGTCCCCTCGAAGCCGCCGATATCGTGACTCCAGAAGCCGAATCCACAGAGGCTCAGCGACAAGCCGCCGCGCAGGGATTCCGCCATCGACTCAAAACTCGACCAGCAGTCGCCTCCCCAGTGCACCGGAAACCTTTGGCCTGAGGCATAGGAAGAGCGGGCAAAGAGGACGGCTTCACCGAGACCACGCTTTGCTTCGATGGCGCGAAAGACAGTCTCGTTGTAAATGATCGCGTAGAAGTTGTGCATCTTTACCGGGTCTGAGCCGTCGTGGTAAACGACGCCTTCGGAAGGGATCCGCTCGCCGAAGTCGGTCTTGATGGCATCCACGCCCATATCAAGGAGGCGAGTGACGTGCGCGGCGAACCACTCGCGGGCGGCTGGATTCGTAAAGTCCACGATTGCCATTCCTGGTTGCCAGAGATCGCTTTGCCACACCGAGCCATCCATTCGCCTGATAAAATACCGCTTGCCGACGCCTTCGGAGAAAAGGGGGAGCGTTGCGCGACGTACGGATTTATCCACGCAGAGATCTTCAGACCACGGGAGTGCAGTCGCTCGAGCATCCCAGTGGGATCTGGGAAGACACGTGGATCCCAATCGAAGTTGACCCATTCGAATTCGCGCATCCAGAAGCAATCGAAATGGAAAACATGCAGCGGCAGGTCCCGCTCTTTCATGCCGTCGATGAAGCTGTTGACGGTCGCCTCGTCATAGTTCGTCGTGAACGAAGTCGAGAGCCAGAGACCGAAGGACCAAGGGGGCGGCAGCGCGGGCCGGCCAGTGAGAGCAGTGAGCTTACCCAGAATATCCTTAGGTGTGGGCCCGTAGATGAGAAAGTATTCGAGACTTTCGGCTTCAAGCGAAAACTGCACGCGTGTCACCTTCTCGGAAGCGACTTCGAACGAGATCGGACCGGTCTCGTTGACGAGGACTCCGTATCCGCGATTGGTCAGATAGAAAGGAACGTTTTTGTAAGCCTGCTCGCTCGCGGTGCCTCCATCCTTGTTCGTGATCTCGACGGTCTGGCCGTTCTTGATAAACGCGGTAAACCGTTCGCCAAGGCCATAAACGCACTCGCCCACTCCCAACGAGAGTTGCTCGACGATATGGTTTCCGCGCTCGGTTTGCATGTAGGCGATACCCTTCCATCCGCTCGTCGTGAGCACACGGCCAGCGGCCTCGAAGGCAATTTCCCAACCACTTTTTTTAACCCGGGCACTGAGTTCTCCAGCGGTGACTCTGGCAAACTCCGAACCATCCTCGAGAGAGAGAGCTGCGTCAGCTTGAGGCACCAGCGGAATTTGCGGCCCCCGCGTCAGTCCACCGGTGAAGTGCGTGATTCGAACGCGGATAATGTCTGCCAGCGGAGAGCTCAATGTTATCGTGAGCAGGGGACCCTCAAGAGTGTCCCCCCTGTGCCTGATCGGACGTGTGGGAGCAAGGATAACAAGTTTGCCGCCCTCCTCGGTAATCGAATGGGCTTCGACGGCGTAGTGAGCCTTAACGTAAGGGCGGAGAAGCCATTGACCGTCTGTGAATTTCATGGAAAGAGAAGTTGTCCAAGCCTTGTGATCAGTGCGTTCTCGTCAGGTTCTTAAGGCGCTTTATCTTAAGACAGTTTGCTATTCTGTCAGCGCTGGAGAACACATCCTGCGCAGAAAAGGACTGGTTTCTGCGGCACAGCATGAAGATTACACGAACAGCGGGGCTACCTCGAGACGTGTGCTCTGCTCCTGCAGGGATTGATCACTGGGTGCCGCCACGAACCGGCTGGCGGCGTCGAGCACCTTCGGAAGGAGATGAATGTCGCCAGGCGTCGTTAAGAAAATTCCCGGCCGCGACAACACCCAATGCACCGCCGCGTCGATATCTTCCTGCTCCTGAAAAGGCTCATACCATGTGTTGCGAGTGTGTTCGCGACCCCACCACGGACGCCGCGCGATCGACTTGATCGTCTGCACCACGACATTGCGTTCACCGCACACCGAAACAAGGCGTTCGAACACGGCAGCATAATGCGGGTCCCGCATCATAATGAAACTATAGGGAAGCATGACCGCATCGAAATCAAAGCGCTCAAGACTGCGAAGGTGTGTCGCCGCGATTTGGCTGCCGTGTCCGGTGATGCCGATGAACCGCACGAGTCCCTCTTCACGCGCTTCAATGCAAGCATCGAGCGCTCCTTTCGGACTCAAAGCGATATCCCATTCAATCGGATCAGCCAGATTGTGAAGCTGAATCAGGTCCACGCTTGGCACGCCCATGCGTTCAAGGGAATGGTGGATGTCTTGTTTAGCTTCGTCATAAGTGCGCCCTGCCGTCTTGGTCGCAAGAAAGAAGCGTCCGGGCTGGCTGCGAAGCCACGGGGCGATTCGCAATTCTGCCTCCCCGTAACTGGCTGCCACATCAATATGGTTGACGCCGTAGCGCAGCAGGACTTCGACTGTTTGGTCTGCTTCGCTTTGCGAAACGTTCGATAACGACGCCGCGCCGAAAATGGTGCGCGTGCTCTGGTGTCCCGCGCGCCCGAAGAGTTGCTTAGCAATCATGAGCAAAGTATGAAGCATGAATTGCGAATTAACAGTAAGACTTAGAGATACGCCTTCTGCTTTTCGTTCAAGATCTCTCCTGGTCTGGAACTGATCCTCCGAAGAGCTTTTCGGGTCCACAAAAGTATGAAGGCGGATTTAAGGACGGTGAGCCGCGTTGTGGCAACGTGCCGCTCACGCGGAGGGAGAAGTGGATCCGAAGTCGGAATTAAAGAGGGTATCAGAAAGTTTGTGTGTAGGGTCATAACCTTGAGATAGAGGAAAATGACCAAAGAGAAGAAAGATACGAAGTGCGACGATTGATCGACGCGCTTTTGGAGAAGCATGGGATCAGTCCAGAAGCGGTTCTTGGAGAAAACGGGCTGATCGCGCAACTCAAGAAACGAGTTGTCGAGAGGGCCCTGGCGGGGGAGTTAACCCATCATCTGGGCTATGCCAAAGGCAAGGCGCCCGAAGAGGTCGACAACCATCGCAATGGCTACAGCAAGAAGAGGGTGGTTGGGAAAAGCGGAGCGGTGGAGATCGAGGTTCCCCGGGATCGCAGCGGGAGTTTCGATCCCCTCTTGATCGCCAAAGGGCAGAAGCGCTTTGAAGGCTTCGATGAGAAGATTGTCGCGATGTATGCGCGGGGCATGACGGTGCGCGAGATCGCGGGCTTTCTGCTCGACCACTTTAAGGTGGAGGTGAGCGCGGACTTCATCAGCACGGTGACCGATGCGGTGCTGGAAGCCGTGGTGGAGTGGCAGAATGGGCCCCCTGGAGCGCAGTTATCCGGTTGTTTATTTCGACGCGCTGCGGGTGAAGATCCGCGATGAGGGAAGTGTGAGAAACAAAGCCGTTTACCTGGCGCTGGGCATCGCGGCTGAGGGGACCAAGGACGTGCTGGGCATTTGGATCGAGCAGAACGAGGGAGCCAAATTCTGGCTCAAGGTCATGAACGAGCTGCGCAACCGCGGAGTGGAAGACATCCTGATCGCGGTGGTCGACGGGCTCAAGGGTTTCCGGAGGCCATCACCACGGTTTTCCCATTGGCCAGCGTGCAGACCTGCATCGTGCATTTGAGTCGCTATTGCCTCTCTTTTTGCGGTTGGAAGGAGCGCCAGGCCCTGGCTCGCGAGCTCAAAGCCATCTTCCGAGCCGAAACTGCGGAGGCTGCCGCCAAGCGGCTCGGCGAGTTCGAAGCCGGCCCTTGGGGCAAAAAATATCCGATGATCGCCGAGAGCTGGCGCCGAAATTGGCAACAGATCATTCCTTTTACGGATATCCGCCGGAGGTGCGAACAATCATCTATACCACCAATGCCATTGAGAGTTTGCATATGCAGCTGCGCAAAGTGTTGAAGAACCGAGGGCACTTCCCGAGCGACGAGGCGGCCACTAAGCTCATTTATTTGGCCTTGCGAAACATCACCAAATCTTGGAAAAACCCACCGCTGACCTGGAGGATGGCAGCCAACCAATTTGCTATCCAATTTGGGGAGAGATTTAACAAATGAGGCTTACGTCTTTGGAATGGGGGCTACGCACCCCCATAATCCCGCGGCTCGGGGGGAACTGCTGGGCGCTACCGCGCCTTGGCAAAATCGGAGCCAACCGAAGAAAAATAAACCGACCCTAAACACAAAACTTCGGATACTTCCTCCGAGGATGGTCGGCATGTTGATCTACGGCGTGCTCACTACGCTTTATCTTCTGTATCTTGGCATTCGCGGGGAATGGGTCGGGCCGTTGCTGTGGCCGACAGTAGTTATCCACGCCGTCCTGACGGGGCTGCTGGCCCGCGAATGGTTGAGGCCGCAGCCGAGTATGCGCCTGTGATCGAACAATGTCTCCGCAACGGAGGCGGGGCGTACGGCTCGGAGAACCAAGCACCATCCTTGTGACTCCGCGCTTGGCATTGCCTCCGCTGATCATCGAGATCAAGTTCATCGCTAGGGTTTAGTCAGACACTCAAGGTAACTGGAAGACACCTTTCATCGACTACTCTCCTTTCACGCGTAAACAACTCTTTTCACTCTGAACGCAAACTGCTTTCATCTCGACTTTGGGGTGCCAACCCCACCCACCAACCATGAAAACGTTCGCTAACCACGCAAGTCCCGGAGAAATTATTATTACATTTATTTTCATCCGTAGCTAAGCGGCATAATCCAAAGACCTGGAGGACGTCGCCTGCCGCCTCGCGGTAAAGCGTTCGGACACAATGCTAATCTGGCTTGGCAAAGTTGTTCTCCACCAAAAAGAGCGCACGGAACTCACGCTCGAGGCCACCGACACGCTTGCGGACTTCATCGACTCCATCCGCCAGGCTCCGCCGGGACAGCCAGGCATGAGGGCGCACGCGGAGGCTAACGGGGAGCGAGGCTAAGGTCGGCGGTTATAGGCCACGTTCGCGCCAGAATCTGCTGTTGAGCGGCGGGGGAGCCTCGATGCCACGGAGTTGCGCTTGAGTTTTTGTGAAGGCCGCATAGGCGACGCGGAAGTCTTCCTCGCTCAACGCCGCGAATTCGACGTCGGCACTGATATCCCACTCAGTGCCATCCTGGAACGTGAGCCGCGATTGTTGAAACTGGAACCGACATGCGCGTATGCGGGCGGACCATGGCCTTGCCGCCCGAGCCCATCAACCGAAATGGTCGCTGCAAACGTATTCTAATTCTGCACCATGAATCATTCCCCCAGTAGCGGTATTGCCATGCACTGCTACACGTAACGAGAGTTCCATTGTCTCTCATAACTGCTATCTTAGTGATCGCTTTAGCAGTTGAGTTGCAAGCTGCGCGATGAATGCCTGAACCGCCAACTCCTCGGGCTCGCTTCTTCTCTCCCGACGGGCGGATGGGATACAACGCGCCGCGGCCACACAGTTCGCGTGGACACCAGTGAGCAAGGAGCTGAAAGCATTAGATGTTCTCCTTGTGGGATAAACGCCTTGGCGGCGATCAAGGCAAAAAGTCCGCACGCCGATAGTCAACAGGATCAATGCGACTAATAGCATACGCTCGCAGAAAGGGTCAGAGCCGTCGCAATCAGATTGCGAAGCATAGGTTGTTCTATTTTGGCTCGAAAAACCGAATCGAGAACGCGGGCGGCGAGCCATCCGACGGAAGCGATACCGAGTCGCTCTTTCGATAAAAAATCCACTTGACAAACGTCAATTGGCTGTCACAGGATGCGCGGCTGACTTGTATTCCGGACTTCCATTTTCGGTTGTCAATTCTGGTCTGCCTAGCTTGATTCGCGGGAACAGTGCCTTTTACGAGTTTGGGCCATCGTTTCGGCTTCGGAGCCTATCCTCGATCTCATGATGCGCTCGCTCGCAAGAATTCTTCGAAAATCCCACCATCCGACGCTGCATTACAATGAGAGCAAAAGATATCGCGAGTAGATTAACCGGAAGAATGCGTCAGTTCCGCGCCACCTCTCTTGGTGAGTTTGCCGTTACGTTATTTATATTTGCCGCCATTGGCACGCTTTTTCTCGGATTGGTGCTCTCCGCGATGCCGAGTCCCGCGCAAGCCGTCGATTGGGTGGGCGGATCCGACGATTGGAACACTCCTGCGAACTGGGATCCAGCGGATGTGCCGGCAGACTCGGGTGAAACGGCAACCTTCAACGCTTTGGGCTCCACGACGCCGACGCTTTCCGGCCCTGTAACGATCGCCTCAATTACAT
Source organism: uncultured Verrucomicrobiae bacterium (assembly GCA_963744345.1). Lineage (GTDB taxonomy): Bacteria > Verrucomicrobiota > Verrucomicrobiia > Chthoniobacterales > Terrimicrobiaceae > DASTFP01. The sequence goes on along the minus strand of CAVUTD010000023.1, from coordinate 221,384 downwards.
TTAACCAGGACGCGAACGCCTATACGATTGTGAACCCTGTCCCGTTCCTTTTCTCCTTCAAGGCGCCGGGATCATTAACAATTCTGATGTCGCGCAAACCATCAACAACTCGTTTCTGCTGCAATTTTTTGGGAATTCAACTGCCGGAAATGCGACGATCATCAACTCGTCTATCTTGAGTTTTGATCAGAATTCAACTGCCGGAAATGCGACGATCAACAACTCGCTTATTTCAGTTTTTCTCGGGAATTCAACTGCCGGAAATGCGACGATCAACAACTTCTTTAACTTGACTTTTAGTGAGAATTCAACAGCGGGAAATGCGACGATCAACAACAACGGCCAAGGCGCTTTCACTCAATTTTCTGCGAGTTCGACAGCGGGAAGCGCGACGATTACGAATAGCGGAAACAATTCGTTCACTGAGTTTGTTCTGGGCTCATCCGGCGGAAATGCGGCGCTTGTCAACGCGAACCCCACGGCTTTCATCACAATCGCCGGGTTGAACTCCGCAGGGACCACGGTGGGTTCAATCGCGGGCAACGGGACGATTTTTCTCGGCTCAAAGAACCTCACGGTCGGCGGCAATCAGCAGAGCACACTTTTCTCGGGAGTAATCTCGGATGGTCAAGCCCCCGGAAGGCCAGGAGCAGGGCCGTTTACGGGCGGCTCTTTGACAAAGGTTGGCAATGGGACGCTGACGCTGACGGGTTTGAACACCTATACGGGCGGCACCAATCTCAACGGTGGTATTCTCGCGGTAAATAGCGACAGCAATTTGGGAATAGGCCCCCTCAGCTTTAATGGCGGGACGCTTGAGGCGCTCGGATCAGGCGGCAGGAATCATTTCAAGCAAAGCCATAAGCCTCTCGGAAGGCGGAGGAACGTTCTTGGCGGACGCAGGGACCACATCGACGCTGAGCGGCCTGATCACGGGCGTGGGAGAATGGATTAAGAGCGGGCCGGGAACCCTGGCTTTGACAGGCGCGAACACCTATACGGGCGGCACCAATCTCAACGGTGGTATTCTCGCGGTAAATAGCGACAGCAATTTGGGAATAGGCCCCCTCAGCTTTAATGGCGGGACGCTTGAGGCGCTCGGATCAGGCGGGGGGATCAGCTCAAGCAAAGCCGTTAATCTTCTTGCCGGCGGCGGGACCTTCTTGGCGGACGCCGGCACGACTTCGACGCTAAGCGGACCGATCAGTGGAGTCGGCGCATGGGCCAAGATCGGCCCGGGCATTTTGACTCTAAGCGGCGACAATACTTACGCAGGTGCGACGACGGTGAATGCCGGAGTATTGCGCGCAGGTTCACCTACGGGGCTTAGCGCCAATTCCGCATTTACGGTAAACGGGCAGCTAGACATCAATGGATTTTCCAACACGATCGGATCGCTTGCAGGCAACGGAATCGTAACCAACAACGGGAGCGCGCCAGCGACTTTAGCTATTGGCAACGACAACACGAACAGCGTGTTTGGCGGGAGTTTGCAAGATGGCACCAGTGCGCTGGGTATTACGAAAATCGGGAGCGGGACGCTGGCATTGGGAGGCGCAAACCCTTACAGCGGGGGGACGACAATTGCTGCAGGCACGATCGTAACTCAAAACGCCTCGGCCTTGGGAACCGGGCCGGTGGCGTTTGGCAATGGGACAGCGCTCCAGGTTCAGAATCTGCTCAACGTGAATGGCAATTGGACGGTGTCCCCTGGCACGGCGAGCGTCAGCGGAGGCACGGTTCAGACCTCTTGGCGACTTTAATCTAGGCGGCGGCGGCACCTTGATCGCCAATGCCAATTTCAACGTTCCAGGCGCGGCGAATATCAACGGCAGCGGCTTCGTGGTGAACAGCGCGTTTACCGTTAATGATAAGGTGAACCTAAGCGCCAGCAGCGCGGCGGTGGTCAATGGGGTGCTCAGCTTCACCAACTGTCAACGTTAATGATGCCTCCTCTCTAGTCATCAACAATGCAGGCACGGTGGCGGCCAACGTGAACGTTGGCCCGACGCTCTCTTGGGCCTCTTTGGGAGGATCAACGGAAGCGTCGTTCAATGCGGGGTTCTTCCAAGGCACTGGGGTGGTAAATGGAAACGTGCTCAACAGCGGGACTGTCTCTCCGGGGGCCTCGATCGGAACGTTGACGATCAACGGCAACTACACCCAAACGGCAAGCGGCACCTTGCGAATCGAGGTCGCAGGCGCCTCGCCCGGCCAGTACGATGTGCTGGCGGTAAATGGGCGCGCCAACCTTGGCGGCAGGCTCCAAGTTATTCGCGTGGGAGGGGCGAGGCTCCAATTAGGAGACCGGATCGCCTTTCTTACCGCCAATGGCGGAGTGAGTGGGACATTTGACACCGTCGAGAACGACTTCCTTGCTACCGATTCCATTGTAGTGTTCGACGTCATTTACCTGCCAGATGCCGTTCTTTTGGGAGCGGCACAAGGAGTCGTCATTCTGGAAGCCGTCCAGGGTTCTTTTGCCGAATTTGCCAGCATTTTTGTCCGGCACTCCTAATTCGCTGGCGGTGGGCGAGGCGCTCGACAGCGCGGTGGGCGACCCGCGGGCCGCGGAGCTCATTGGTTTCTCAACAAGGAAACCTCGACCGAGCTAAGCGAGGATATCGTTTTGATCTCCCCCGAGCAGCTGACCTCGATTTTCGTCATTGGCGTCTCGCTTGCCAATGTGCAGACCGCGAATCTGCGAGAGGCGCATGGAGGACATCCGCGCCGGCAGCAGCGGCTTTAGTTCGGCGGGATTTGCCATCAGCGGCAGTGAGCCACCTTTTCAGGAGGGTCTTGCCAAAGGAAGTGGAGCGGAGGCCAAGAGCAGCCCGGCGCCAGTGCTTTGCGCCCATCCCGGAAAATCGGTGGGGAGTCTTCGCCACTGGCCTTGGGCGAGTTCACCAATGTGGATAGCACCTTTAATGCACGCGGCTACGATCTGGCGACAGGCGGCTTTACCATGGGCATCGATTACCGGATCGGCTCGCACTTTGCCGTTGGGCTGACCGGCGGCTATGCCTATACCCATGCCGATCTTTTTAACGGGAGCCGCATCAAGGTAAACGGCGGAAAGCTTGGCCTCTACGGGACCGCCTTCGCAGCGGCTTTTATCTGGACACCGCCGTGGTCGGCGGCCTGAGCGGCTACGACACGCGGCGCACAGCGCTCGAGGGCAGCCGCCAGCGGCGAGACGCTCGGCGGCGACCTCAACGTGCTCGTGGCGGCTGGCTACGACTGGAAAAAAGGCGGCTCATTATCGGACCGACGGCGAATTTCCAATATACCCTCGTAGGCTTTGACGACTTTAGCGAAAGCGGCTCGCTTGCCCCTCTGGCAGTATCCCAGTCAAAATGCAGAGTCCTTCCGCACGGCCTTTGGCATGAGGGCACTCTACGACTGGAAGATAGGCCCTATCCGCCTCGTTCCGGAGCTACGCCTTGCGTGGCAGCACGAATTTGGAGAAACCGATTACGCGCTTGTTTCGAGCTTTGCGAATGGCGCCGGCAACAGCTTCACGGTCCATGGTCCGGCGATTGGCCGCGACAGCATGCTGCTCGGCGCAGGCTTTGCCATTCAGTGGAACGATCGTTTCAGCACCTACGCCTACTACGACGGCGAACTTTTTCGCACCAACTACCTATCGAACAACGTCTCTGCAGGTTTTCGACTAACGTTTTGAAACGCGGGCGTTTGTAGTACGGATTAGCGGTTCTCACAGGAAGTCTCACTTCCAACTGCCACTTCGTCATTAGCAGTTCTGCCTTTGAACTTAGTCAGAATCGGACGGATCCGTGCTCGCGGAAAAAGGCGGGCAAATATTCGAGGGGAGCTGGTTCGTTGACAAGCTGGCCGCCTTCGAAGACCTCTCCGCTTCCCTGGCTGATCCAGCGGGCTCCGGCCGGCAGATAGACGTCGCGTGTTCGTTGTCCTTCGAACAAGATAGGTGCCACGAGCACATCCGGACCAAACATGTACGAATCTTCCACGTCCCACGATTTATTATCCTTCGGGAAGTCGTAGAATAATGGCCGGATGATCGGAGACCCTTTTGAATGAGCTGCAGACATCAGGCTGCGGACATAGGGGCGCAAGCGCTCGCGGAAACCCAGATATTTCGTGAGAATGGCATAAGCCTCCTCGCCAAAGCTCCATAACTCGTTAGGAGCGCCGCTGACGCACTTGCCGCCGCCGGTCGTTGAGAGTGGCTTCGAGTGCGGTTCACGGTCGCCGTGCATGCGGAGCACCGGCGAAAATGTTGCGAATTGAAACCATCTGATCAGGCACTCGCGAAATGAGGGATCGGTGTTTACTCCGCCGTGAAATCCCCCGATATCTGTCGTCCACCAGGGGATCCCGGCTAGCCCCATGTTAAGACCTGCCGCGAGCTGGTTGCGCAGCGATTCGAAGCTCGAATCGATATCGCCGGACCAGACCAGAGCGCCATATCGTTGGCTGCCCGCCCACGCGCATCGGAGCAAGTTAACGATGTTCTCCTGCTTCTCGGCAGTCATGCCCTCGTAGAACCCTTGTGCATACTTCAGCGGATAAATGTTACCAACCTGCAGATTCGGGCCGAGGTAATAGCGGTAGTGATCAAAGTCATATACCGCATATTCGGGCTCCGCCTCATCGAGCCAAAAAATCCTGACACCCTTGTCATAATAGTTTTGCTTGATGACCTTCCACACGTATTCCCGCGCCTTCGGATTCGTGGGATCATAGAAGACGGTTTCGCCCAAAAATTCCATGGTCGTCGGGACACCGCGCTCGGTCCGGACCAGCAGCCCATGTTCGCGCATTTCCGCGTAGCGCGAGGAGTTGCGGTCAATCGTCGGCCAAACCGACACCATGAGCTTGATTCTCATCGCTTCAAGTTCCTGAACCATCGCGGCTGGGTCGGGCCAGTAGTCGGGATCAAACATGTATTCGCCCTGCATCGGCCAGTGAAAGAAATCCGCGACGATGACATCGATTGGCAAACCGCGCCTCTTGTATTCGCCCGCCACCGCAAGAAGTTCGTCCTGCGTCTGGTACCGCAGCTTACTTTGCCAGAGACCCAAGCCGTATTCCGGCATCATCGGAACCGTTCCGGTCACCTCCGCGTAGTTCACGAGAATCTCAGCCGGCTCGTCGCCTGCGGTGATCCAATAGTCGAGCTGCTTGGTGGAGAGTGCCGTCCATTCTGTGCAGTTCTTTCCAAATGAGACTTTGCCAATCGCCGGGTTGTTCCAGAGGAACCCATAACCGAAACTCGACAACGCGAAGGGGACTGAGGCTTGCGAATTGCGTTGGGCCAATTCCAGGACGCAATTTTTCTGATTGAGGAAGCCATGCTGGTATTGGCCCATCCCGAAGAGCTTTTCCTCCGCGCGCGATTCGAAGCGGGCCGTCAAGGCATAATCTCCGCCCCAAATCGGTTTGAATTCACGGGGATAGATGGTCAGCGCGCTGTTGAAGTATGCGATAGCCGCTTCGTCGATTTGACCGTCGCCTTTCTCCATGTTGCCCAATCTAACGCGCATAAACTCCTGCAAGAGCACCTCCCGCTTCTGGTTAGAGAACGTGATTTGCCCTCTCGGGTCGACGCGCGCGGTAATCCGCCCATTGGTGATTGAGGCCGACCCGTCGCTTGAGATAGAGAACTCTGGTGTTTCGGCGCTTTCTCTGGGAAGCAGAGCCCAGTTCTGATCTTCCAAACACGCGCGCATCGTGCCTCGGACACGCAGGCTGTCCTTTCCCCAAGCCTCTATGACTAGCTTCTCGTTCGCGGAGTTGCGGACTAATGAACTATTCTCGGAATGGAACATCAACTGAAGCTAAAGTTCGATGGAAATAATAGGAATCACCCTGCTAAGCCAGCGCCCTTGCCTTCGTTTCTGGCTCTATCCGATACTTAGAAAAAGGTCCGAAGGGAGTTTGCCTATTTTTTCTCCATGATAGCCTTGATTTTGGCGGCCGCCTCCTTCAATGCTGCTTCGGCGCTGGCTTCGCCCGTGAGCGCTTTCTGAATCGCAGTTCGGGTCGCCAGGGAGATTTCGGGATACTTCGCTCCGCCGTCCTGCGACCTAGCCCGAGCAGTGTCCATCTGGTCCACAAAGGGCTGCAACTCGGGATTCGCTTCGCCCTGTTGCTTGGCGATGCTGCGGACCGACGAAATGTAGTTGAATGTGTCGCAGATCTTGCGAAGACGCTCCGGCTCCTGGGTGAATTCGATGAACTTGACGGCCGCCTGTTCGACCTTGGAATCGCCTTTCAGGACACACCAGACCTCTCCGCCAAGCGGGACGACGGGCTTTTCGCCTTCTTTCGGCACAGGAATGGTCACGATTCCGAAATCGACGCCGCTCTTCTTTACATTGCTGAGCTGCCATGGTCCCATCACCATCGTGGCCGCGCGTCCGCCGATAAATTGACTAGGCACATTTTCCTGGTTCCAATTGACCACCTCTTTGGAGGCGACGCCTTTCTTCACCCAATCAACCCACAACTGGAGGGCTTCCTTTGCCTTCTCGGAGCCAAGATCGGTCAGACTTCCCCCGTTGCTCCAAAGGAAAGGCTCCCACTGCCACGTAGCCTGTTCGTCATTGATCGCTGAGAAGGCAATCCCGTAGACGGGGCTCTTGGTCGCCTTAGTGGCGGTTTCGGTGAGCTCGGCCCACGTCTTGGGCGGCGCAGTCACGCCCGCGTCGGTCAGCATTTTTTTATTGTAGTAGAGGGCAAGACTGTTGCTGCCGATGGGAATGCCAAAAACCTTGCCACCGTCACTGACAGCGGCTTTCGGTCCCGCGTAGATATCCTCCCAGACTTTCATCTTGGCCGCGTCGGCGGAGATATCCTTGAGGATACCGGCCTTTGCAACGCGAAGCACGTCAGGGTTATCGATTGCAGAAATGCCTGGAGGCTTACGCACAGCAGCCATCTGCAGCGTTCGGCTGACCAACTCCCCGAACGGCACATAGGTAAACTTCAGCTTGATGTCGGGGTTGGCTGCTTCGAATTCCTTCTGCATTTGATTCAAAGCCTCGTGCTGACTTTCCACGGTAAAATAATGGATGACTTCGACGGTGACTTGCGCCCGGGTACTGGCAAGTGTGAGGCCCGCAAGGGCCGAGCCGAGCAGCATGAGGCGGCGGAACTGAGGTTTTCTGAGGGTATTAATTTTCATTTGATCTTATTTTAGGTGGAGGTTGGAAATGGATCACTCACTTTCGCTGCAGGAGCAGTTGCACGAGGTTAAGAAAGAGTACCAATAGGACCATGAGGGTTGCAATGGCGGCTGCCTGTCCAAAGTTCAGCAGCGAGAATCCGACCTGGTAGGCATAGGTAGACAAGAGGTGCGTTCCGTTAGCAGGACCGCCGGCGGTCATAATCCATACCAGATCAAAAACTTTGACGGTGTAGATGGTGCCAAGCATCAGCACGGCAAACGAGACCGGCTTTAGCAAGGGCAAAGTGATGTAGCCTACTCGCTTCCAGAAAGTAGCGCCATCAATCTTCGCCGCCTCATAGACATCCTCCGGAATGCTGCGCATGCCGGCGTACAATAGAATGAAATTGAAAGGAAATCCGATCCAGATATTTGCCACAATCGTGGCAGGAAACGCATAGTCGGGATCGGAAAGCCATGGAAACGGACCCATCCCAATGAGCTGGAACAGGCGATTAATTGGACCGACTTCATTGAAGAGACCTTTGAAAATGTTCGCCGCTGTCAAAACGGGCGAGACCCAGGGGATCAGCAGTAAAGCCACGCAAAAGTTCTTGAGTGGGAAATTGGCTTGGAAGAGCAGCGCCAGGAGAAAGCCAATCGCGAATTGGAAAAGAATGCTGAAGAAGGCGAAGAGAATCGTGTTGATCAACGCCCTCCAGAAAATCGGGTCCGCGAGCGCCGCCTGATACTGCTTGAGGCCGTTGAAGGGCATTTCGCCGCTGACGAATGTCTCAACGGTGGCGTCCCGAAAGCTCAACGCCAGACTGTAGATCACCGGGTAAAGCAACAGGATCAGGCAGAAAATGACGAAGGGCAGAATGAACAAATAGGGTGACGCCTCGAGGAGAATCTTCCTGGTGTTGGTCGTCATCGCGTTTGGCATGTCACTTGACGGCGCCGCGGGTGACGCCCGCCACGATGAAGCGGCTGGCAAGGATCACGAAGATGAGAGCCGGAATCGCAGTGAGAACACTTCCGGGCAACAGAAATCCCCAATCGATTCCGTATTGCCCAAACGCCTTGTAAAGCTCGAGCGTGAGCGGCTGCAAGCTGCTCTCGGTAATAAGGCTCAAAGCAAAGAGAAGATCGCCCCAAGGCATCAGGAAGCTGAAAATTCCGACGGTGACGAGTCCGGGAAGCGTGATGGGCAGGACGACAGAAAGAAAAGCACGGAACGGACCCGCCCCGTCCACCATGGCAGCCTCGACCAGCTCGTAAGGCAGTTCCTTCATGTAAGCCGAGAGCATGATCAGCGCGAACGGGACGGTGAAAGTCATGTCGGCCAGAATCAGGCCAGGAAGCGTATTCACGAGGTTGATCCTGGAGAAAACGATGAACAGGGGAATTACGAAGACGATTCCCGGGAGCATCTGCGTTACGAGCATGAACGAGGAAAGCGCGGTGCGTCCGACAGGCTTTTTCCAAACGAGCCCGTAAGCGGCAGGCGCGGTGATAAGAAGCGTGCCGATCGACGTTACCGTGCTAACGAGGAGGCTGGTTCGAACATGCGGCCAGAGACGCTCCAGTGCCTTCGACCAGTTCTCGACGACAAAATGCCTGGGCCAAAAGCTCTGATCCACCCCGAAAAGTTCCGCCGGAGTCATGAAGCTTCCGACCAGAACCCAATAAAAGGGAGAAAGGAGGATGGCTGTGACGACAACCACGGCAACGGTGATCCACCAGCGTCCTGGGAGTGAAGTCATAGAAAACCGTTTTCCGACCTGGGGGTACTTCAGCTCGCCCGGCGAATCCAAACCAGCATTTCACCGGGCCCACGGTTATTCCAAGCATAATAGGGCACCGCTGTCACCTTGATTTCCTGTTTGGCCGGAGGCTCGTCCGCATAAAGGCTATCGGCCTGCGCTCGTTCACGAACCCCTGGGCCGATGAGCGCCAGAACGCCGCCCGGCATTCCAGGCTGTTCTGCGGGCTCAAACGAACCATCCGAGGCGAGCGCCACCGCATCGAGGTCGGGTCCGTTGTCAACCTCTTCCAGGCAGTAAACCAGCGGGCCTCTGGTCAAAGCGAGGCGTCCGCGATTAACATCCACTTCGTAACGGCAGAATTTCATCCTGACTGGCAGCTCGAAATTCAGCTCAACCCGGTCCCCGGGCGCCCACGTTCGCCGCACGGTGAGATAGCCGCTATCCACCGGCGGCGTGAGCGATTCCCCATTGACCTTCAGGTCCCAGTGCCCGGCCCAATCTGGAACTCGGAACGAAAGGGCCTTTTCGACCGGCGCTTCCACCTGGACGTCGATCGCGTTGTTTCCTTGATAGGGCAAGCCGCTGCGGACCCGGAGAGTAATTCCATTCGCCTTCGCTTCGCTGGTTACATAGTGGTGAACGGCGAGCGCACCCTCTCTTTGCGAATAAAGATACCCGGAAAGCGAACTTATAAGCCGCGCAAGATTTGGCGGGCAACAGGGTGTCCACCATGGCCAGCTTACCCGATGGCGCGATCCGGAACTCGCCATGGGATTGTCATAAAAGAAGCATCGGCCTTCGAAACTGATGCCAGACAGGATGTTGTTGTAGAGCGCCCGTTCCATGACGTCGCCGTACTGGCTGTCGAGCCGGGCCTGCAGCATTCGATGCCCGAACAAGAAGAGCCCGATGGAGGCGCACGTCTCGGCATACGAGTTCTCATTTGGGAGGTCGTAATCGCGGGTGAACCCCTCATTCTCCGACGCCGAACCAATGCCACCCGTGATATAGAGCTTCGTCGTGACGACGTCTTGCCACAGGCGTTCGCAGGTCGCGAGCAGGTCGGCATCGCCATCTTCCAATGCCAGTCCGGCTGCTGCCGCGAGCAAATACATCGCCCGAACTGCATGACCAACCACCTTCGTCTGCTTGCGTATCGGTTCATGGGCCTGCATGTAGGCGTACGGCGAACCGGGGTGATTGGGTCGAAACGGCCGCGAATCCAACCGCGCAACGGCCTCCTGATCAAAGTAGTTTGGCGACGCGCCGCGTTCGTCAATGAAGTACCGGCACAGATCCAGATAGCGGCGTTCCTTGGTTGCGTGATAAAGGCGAAGAAGCGCCAATTCGATTTCCGGATGTCCACAGTAACCCCGAAGCTGGCCCGGCTCGCGACCAAAACGCGCGGCAATGTGGTCTGCAAAACGCCGCGCGACTTGCAAGAGCCGCTGCTTTCCGGTCGCCTCGAAATGCACCACGGCGGCTTCGATCAAATGACCGGCGCAATAGAGTTCGTGCAGATCCCGCAGATTCTTAAATCGATGCTGCGGGCGCCAGGTAAGAATGTGGCTGTTGACGTAGCCGTCCTGTAGTTGCGCTCGCTCGAACAGGCCGATGACCGCGTCGATGCGCGCCTCCAACGTTGTGTCACGTGTTTGCTCCAGGCGCGCAGAGGCGGCCTCGAGCCATTTGGCAAGATCGGAATCCCAGAAAACGCTGCCACCCCAATATCCGGCGTCCGCCCAAGGATCTGCGAGCTCGCGCCCCCGGTGCATTTTCCGATCAAGAAGCATCGCATCCATGTGGCCATCCGTCGCGCATCTCCTCAAATTGGTGCGCCAGCGTTGTTTCTCCGATGAGATCGCGCCAACTCTTCCAAAAACCCTCTCGTATTTCGACCTGATTACGCCCGAGGGGTTGCCAACCAACGTCCATCGCTCGCTCTTACCAAAGTAAAGGCGGAAAAAGAAAGGATTATGACAAACGGTCAGATGCGGAAGGGACCTTGACTGAAGCTTGTCGCGAGCCCAGCTCAGTGCTTTCTTCGCCGGGAATGCAGTCTAAGCTTGAACGGAACTGTGGCAACCCCACACTGCGCCTAAGGCTCCTGAGCTCTGCATTATCCGCGCGATCGTCTGATCAAAGCGAGATTTCGGACATAAATGATCCAGCCAGTTGCCTGCCCGAGAATTCCGACGATATCTCGGCGCCAAATGAAGTAGATGAGAAGCATCGAGGCTCCAATAAGGCTCATCCACCAAAATGAAACCGGCACGATCGAACGTTTGCTTCTCTCACTTGAAAACCACTGAACAAGCATGCGACCGGTGAAAAGCAGTTGGCCGAACAAACCAATCGCAACCCAAATCAAGCCAATGGGGCCTGTCACGTTGAGGATGGTGAACAACCAGCCTCGGGCGGTCTGCTGATCGTAATAAAATTTTGAGAATTCCTCAGGCGTAAGCATTCGATCGGTGCCCGCGCCCAAGCGTTTGATAATATAAACGAGCGAGCCGTCCTTGAGCTTGGCCACCTTCACGTTGTCCTTCGCGCCGGCGAGCGACACTTTAAAGCGAATCTCGGAATGTGGAACTATGGAACCGTCAACAGGGCTGCCAATTCGATCAAGCGGCTCTGCGCCAAGTGTGGCGCAGCAAAAAAAAAGGAGCGGGAGAAAGCGGAGACTTCGCATGCTGGGGCGAGCCTTATCGCACCAGGTCGCTGGGATCGCAAGAGGGCTCAGGCTTTCTTGAAGGATCGTCTCCTAGCGGTCCGCGAGGCTTGGCAGGCACATTGCCACCATCATTGCCGCCTCCTTTCTCGTGGGGATCAAAAAAGAGATCGAGCGCCAGAAAGAGCGCCTTGGAGTGGCGCGCGAATAAAAGGCTGAACAAGAAAACTGGAACGAGAACGGCTGCGAGAAGCTCCCAGATCGGAAGATCGAACTTCCATTCCAGCAAGCCGTAGATCCCCAGCCCGATGACACTGCCGACGCCGTAGTTGATCGCCCAAATCGGAATCAGGTAGTAGCCTGGTTCTCGCTCGTAGGGATACCCGCAACGAGGACAGCCATCAAGGGGCGTAAACCAATCTCGCAACCTTCGGACGCGCTTCACGGCGATAAAGATCGGACTGATCCCGCAGGCGGGACAACGCAATCGAATCGCGCGGCACAAGTAGCGCCAGGCCGTGGCCGTCGTGCGCGGCTCATTCACGCTGGCAGGATACGCCCTCAGGCCCGCCACGCAAAGCACGGATTGATTTATCTTGAGCGAGGTGCAAGCGAACGACAATACTGGCGAGTTTTCGCGTTATGCCAAATACGATTCTGGTCGGAGCGCAGTGGGGAGATGAAGGCAAGGGAAAGATCATCGATTTTCTTACTGATGAAGCCGATATCGTCGTGCGCAGCCAAGGGGGGAACAACGCCGGCCACACCGTAGTCATCGGAGACACTAAGTTCGTGCTGCACCTGATTCCTTCCGGAATTCTACGCTCGGGCAAGACATGCGTTATTGGCAATGGCGTCGTCGTCGATCCCGTCGATCTCGTCCGAGAACTTGACGGCCTGCGCAGGCAACGGATCAACGTCGGCACGAATCTGCTTATCAGCGATTGCGCGCATGTCGTCTTCCCGTACCACCGATTGCTGGACGAATGCCGCGAACGCGTTAAAGGCGATAAGAAAATTGGCACGACTAAGCGTGGAATCGGTCCATGCTATGGCGACAAGGTCGAGCGCACTGGTTTGAGGATGGGAGATCTCCTGCGACCAAAGGCGTTCTCAGAGAAGCTTTACGCCAAGATCGAGGAGAATAACACAATCTTGCAGGCCTTTGGGGAGAACCCGATCGACTTCGCCCAAGTAAACAGTGCCTACCTCTCCGCCGGCCGCAAGCTGGCGCCATTCATCACGAATACCGTCGTATACTTGCACAAAGCTATCAAAGCGGGCAAGGAACTCCTTTTTGAAGGAGCTCAGGGAACCTTTCTCGATCTGGACCACGGCACCTATCCTTATGTAACATCGTCAAACACCACTGCCGGGGGAGCGTGCACGGGCACCGGTGTTCCGCCGCATCATATCAACCGGGTCATCGGCGTGATGAAGGCCTACACGACACGCGTGGGTGAGGGGCCCTTTCCTACCGAAAACAAGGAGATTTCCGACATGCTTCACAAAATGGGACGGGAATTCGGCGCGACGACGGGACGACCCAGGCGATGTGGATGGTTTGATTCGGTGGCTACGCGGTACTCTTCCATGATTAATGGGATCGATGAGTTGGCTGTAACCAACCTCGACGGGCTTGACCAAGTCGAACGCATCAAGGTCTGCGTCGCCTATAGGCTTGGAGGAAAAACGCTTTCCGTTCCGCCGTGCGACCTTCGCCAACTCAAACGCTGTGTGCCGATTCTGATCGAAATGCCGGGCTGGAAGAAGTCTACTCAAGGTATCAAGACTTTTGATGCTCTTCCGGCAAGAGCGAGAATGTACCTCAAAAGGATTGCCTCTCTGACTGGCGCCAAGCTCTCCCTAGTGAGCGTGGGGGCCGATCGCGAGCAGACGATTCGTCTTTAGTTCAGTAAAGCGTCTGTGAATGCCGTTCCCCGTCACGTAGCGATCATCATGGACGGTAATGGCCGATGGGCGCAACAAAGGGGGCTGCCTCGTTTGGCCGGGCATGAACAAGGGGCTAAATCCATCCGCGAGTGCGTTGACGCAGCCATTGAGAGCGGTGTGCAATATCTCACCCTCTACGCCTTCTCGTTGGAGAATTGGAAACGCCCACCCGCAGAGGTCCAGGGCTTGATGAAGCTCCTGGAACGGTTCCTGGACGACAGACTTGCAGAAATGCTCGAAAAAGGCGTGCGTCTGCGAGCTATCGGCCGTCTCATCGAGCTACCGGAGGTCTGCCAACGCAAGCTCGCTGAAGCCATCGCCACTACCTCAGCTAACACCGGGCTTACGCTCATCTTAGCCTTGAGCTACAGCGGTCGAGCCGAGATTGTCGATGCCGTCAAGAGCATCGTCGGCGATGCGCGAGCGGGAAAGCTGGATGAAGAGGATGTCTCCCAGACCCTCTTCAGCGACCGACTCTACACCGCCGCTATCCCAGACCCGGATATTCTCATACGAACCTCAGGCGAGATGCGACTGTCCAATTTTCTACTTTGGCAGCTGAGCTATACTGAAATTCACGTCACTCCAAAGTTGTGGCCGGATTTCCGCAAGATAGATTTTCTGAATGCATTGCACGATTTTAGCCAGAGAAGTCGCCGTTATGGCGGGGTGTGAAGCCAAATCTGTTGCTTCTTATACTTCTTGAGGCATCCTGAAAGCGTTCTACCTTAATCGCCATGCTCCACTTCTTGCCCAAGACAATTCTGTAGATTTTTAGGCACTTTCCTCATTATGGGCAAACAATCTATTCTGCTTGTCGATCAGGAGACCGATTTTCTTGATTGGGCAAAGCATCTGCTCGAATCGACCGGAACGCGTGTGCTCACCGAGGTCTCCGCCGATGCTGCATATAAGACCTTTTCGATGGAGGCGCCTGAGCTGGTCATGGCGGAATTGAATTTGAGTCCTTTCTCGGGCATCGAGTTGCTTGGCCGTATTCGCAAACATTCTCCAAACGCCATGGTCGTCATCGTGAGCGCCTTTGCCACCAACCAAAACGTCATCGAAGCCATGAAAATGGGCGCCTTCGATTTCGTGCGCAAGGAGCAGTTGCCGTTCAATCTAAAAATTGTGGTGGATTCCGCTTTGAAAGCGACCGCCGAGCTCAAGGCGGCCAACACCTTCAAGCCGGTCCTCACCGTGGAACAGCATCAGGACGAGATTGTCGGGAGATCCGATGCCATGCAGCAGGTCTTCAAGATGATTGGGCGTGTTGCGGCGAGCGACGTGCCCGTGATGATTACTGGCGAGAGTGGGTCGGGGAAGGAGCTGGTCGCGCGGGCTATCCACAATTATAGCGCGCGCAGCGACAAAAGTTTTTTGGCCATCAATTGCGCAGCCATCCCCGAAAACCTCCTGGAGAGTGAGCTTTTCGGACACGAGAAAGGCTCTTTTACTGGGGCGCACAGTCAACGAATTGGACGTTTTGAGCAGAGCGACAATGGGACCCTCTTTCTTGATGAAATTGGGGAAATGCCCCTGCAGGTGCAAAGCAAGATTCTCCGCGTGCTGCAAGAGGGCGAGTTCTCGCGTGTGGGCGGGAATCAGATGATCCGTGCCGATGTTCGTATCGTCTGCGCAACCAACAAGAATCTCGAAGAAGAGGTCGCGCAGAAAAAGTTTCGCGAGGATTTGTTCTATCGCTTGAACGTCGTGCGTATCCATCTGCCTCCGTTGCGCTCCCGGCAGGAGGATATCCGTCAATTGGCGGAATACTTTCTTCAGAAGATTGCTCACCAAAAGCATCGGCCTCCCCTCAAACTTTCCGAAGAAGCCGCTCGAGTTCTCGAGACCTATCCGTGGCCGGGAAACGTCCGGGAGCTCGAGAATACGATCCAGCGAGCCTCGGTTCTCGCAACGGCCGACGTGCTCTTGCCCAAAGACATTCCGCTCGGCCAGGTGTCCGTTTTACCTGCGGAAAGTATCACGAGTGAGGACGACAATACCGTGGAGAATGCCCTCGAATCGCTGTTCAATGCAGCCACGATGAACCCTTCTATCGAGCTTTTACCCTGGTTGGAGCGAGAGTTTACCCTGCGTGCGATGCGCAAAACCAATAATAACCAGGTTCGCGCCGCCAAACTTCTCGGCATCACTCGGGCGACGCTCCGCAAGCGGCTCGAGCGCAATGGAGCGCTCAAAGTTGCCGAGGAGGAGTGAGCGGCTTTCGCGCTTGGACTCTCGTGAAGGGATCATTTCGCGAGGGTGCAGTGATTCCGTTGACCGACCGCGGGTTCCGATACGGGATGAGCGTCTTCGAAACCCTTGCTGTGCGTCACGGCAAGATTCTCTTCCTGGAGCAGCACCTGGCGGCCCTGCAGGCAGCTTGCACGGAAGCTGGATTCCGAGCCGATAAGATCGAAGCTCTCACCGCTCTGGAAGGTCTAACCGACGGTCTGCTTCGTGTTTATGTCACGGCCGGGGACGGAACCCCAAGCGCCTCGGCGGTTGATTGTCGAATATTTGCACTCTTCGAATCGGCTGAATTTCCGCAGCCTGAAGAGGCGGAGCGGGGAGCGCGAATCGGGATCTCGCAGGAACCGAGCTTCGCCGTGCTTGGTGGATGGAAGACAGGCAACTATTGGCCTCGCGTGAAGGCGCTGGCACGCGCGAAAGAAGGTGGTTTGGACGAGGTCATCATGCAGAATTCGGAAGGCGTCGTGCTCTCGGCTTCGATGGCTAACGTCTTTTTTGTCTTTGACTCGCGAGTGCAGACACCCCCGGCTCGCCTCGGCGCTCGCTGCGGGGTAGTCAGAGGATGGATCATGGCGATGACGCCCGTTGACGAGTCAATCCTTTCCGTCGAAGACATCAGAGTGGCCGATGAATGCTTTTTGACAAACAGCCGGCTCGGTGTCATGCCCGTCGCTGAAATTGAGGGGCGCTGCCTGCCGTCGCGATCCAGAGGAACGGCCCTGGCAGCTGCGTATCGTGAACAGTTCCTCTGCACGTGAAGCGATCTTCGCGCGAGCCAAGGCCGCCTTGGATGGGGAATTGCGGCCACGCTTCCACGAAGTGGCCGAGGCCGCACAACCGTTTGTGGCGGCCCTTGTTGCGCGTATGGCAACGGCGCGACGCGTCTGGATGGTCTGTTCAGACGTGCGCTCCCAGGAAAACCTCGCAGCCGAAGTCATCGCATGGATTCCAGAGGCTCGACTACTGCCGGAGCTGGATGCTGCCATCGGCCACGAACTGCTGCCCGATCCTGAGACTATCGCCGAGCGACTGGAGATCCTCGGCTTGCTCGCGCAAGAAAAACCGGTGGGCCCACTTGTCATTCACCGTGCGCAGTGGGAGCAGAGCGTTCCCTCTGATCTGACATTTACCGATTCGGTAATATCCTTTGCGAAGGGGGACACGGTGGTCCTGCTCAAAGCTGGCGAAAAGCTCGTCAATGCAGGCTACGAACGGGTGGAACAGGTGGTAATTCGCGGCCAGTTCGCGATTCGTGGCGGTATCATGGATGTCTTCTCCTGGCACGACTCGTTGCCAATGCGGTTGGAATGGGACGACGAACTTGTAGATTCCATCCGCAGATTCGATCCGGACTCTCAGATGTCGATTGGCGAGGCGACCTCTTGCGAAATCCTTACGGCAAATTTCGACGCGAAACTCGTCCCTCTTCGAACTTATATTCGAGAGGAAGACCTGGTTGTCGACGTGGCGGCCGAAGAGGAAACGGCTCCGATCCGCATTTCCGCTGACAGCGGAGAAGATGCAAAAGCCCTTTTTCCTCAACCGTTCGGCAAATTTGATGCGGGTGATCTTGTTTTGGACTCCGCTCGCCGCGAGCGCCTGTTCCGCCAGTTGGAGGAATGGAGGACCGCAGGTTGGCTGGTAGCCCTCGGGGCCGGAAGTGAGGGGGAACTCGAGCGGTTCAGGGAACTTGCCGCCGACGAGCATTTCGAAGTGTCAGCCATCAGCTTCCTGCAAGCTCCGATCTCCCGAGGGTTTGTGTTCCCCGCGGCACGACTTGCGGTGCTTTCCGATGCCGAGTTGTTCGGCCGCTCCTCATCGCTGCGCCAGCAACGTATCTCCCACCGCCGTGAACGCATGCTCGCCGCTCGTGCAGCAATCGACTTCACGGAGTTCGAACCTGGGGATTATGTGGTGCATCTGGAGCATGGAATTGGCCGCTACGAGGGCCTCCAAGAGATGTCTGATGACGGTGGGGCAGAGGTTCTCTGCCTGGAATACGCCCGCGGAGCGCGGCTTTACGTTCCGTTGGACCAAGCCTGGCAGATCGCCCGCTATGTAGGTGTGGGTAAACGACACCCCGAACTTTCCGAGCTCGGAGACGGCCGGTGGGCGCGCGCGAGGGAGAAAGCCAGGCGCTCAATATTTGACTACGCCACTCGTATGCTGCGCGTTCAGGCCGCACGCGATACCAGCCCTGGCTTTTCGTTCGGACCGGACACGCACTGGCAAAAGGAGTTCGAGGATGCTTTTCCCTTTGAGGAAACCGCGGACCAGCTTCGTGCTATCATCGAGACCAAGCAAGACATGGAATCGGAGCGTCCAATGGACCGCCTTATCTGCGGCGACGTCGGGTTCGGAAAAACTGAAGTAGCCATCCGCGCAGTGTTCAAGGCGGTTATGGGGGGAAAGCAAGCTGCTCTCTTGGCGCCCACAACGGTGCTCGCGCAGCAGCACTATCAGACGCTGCGGGAACGCATGAGCGATTACCCGGTCACCATCGAGCTTCTCAGCCGATTTCGCACCGCCGCTGAGCAAAAGCGAGTGCTCGTCGGACTGGCCAATGGCAGTATCGACGTCGTTGTTGCAACGCATCGCTTGGTATCGCCAGATGTTCGCTTCAGGGACATCGGTCTTCTTGTGGTCGATGAGGAGCAACGTTTCGGAGTAAAGCACAAGGAGCTCCTTAAAGAGCAATTTCACCAAGTCGACGTGCTGACGCTCTCAGCAACACCGATCCCTCGCACCTTGTATCTCGCCTTGATGGGTGCGCGAGACATGTCGCTTATCGAAACGCCTCCGCCCAATCGGCAACCTGTTGAAACCATCGTGAGCGCCTACGACGAGAGGCTCTTCCGTGACGCGATTCAGCGTGAACTTGTCCGCGGCGGGCAAATTTTTTTCCTGCACAACCGGGTGCAAACGATCGAACGGATTGCCAAGCGCATTGGCGAGCTGTGCCCCCGGGCTCGAGTCGTGATCGGGCATGGTCAAATGAGCGAGCACGAGCTGGAGTCGGTGATGCGCGCGTTCGTCGCAGGCGACGCGGATGTGCTCGTCTCGACGACGATTATCGAGAGCGGCTTGGATATCCCCAACGCCAACACGATCGTTATCGATCGCGCAGATCTCTTCGGCCTCGCGGACCTTTACCAGCTGCGGGGGCGCGTGGGTCGATCGGAAACCAAGGCCTATGCCTATCTGATGCTTCCCCGCGATCTTATGGGCACCGCCCGCAAACGCGTATCGGCTATCAAACAATACTCCAACCTGGGCTCCGGATTTAAAGTCGCGATGCGCGACCTTGAAATTCGCGGCGCAGGCAATCTGCTCGGCACGGCGCAAAGCGGACACATCATTGCGGTCGGTTTCGATCTCTATTGCAAGCTTCTCAGACAGGCTGTGGAAACCCTCTCTGGGAGGTCTCGCAAGCGCAAGCCCCCCGCAGGACTTCGCCTCGATTTCCTCTCGACCGAAGAAGTGCGCTGGAGCCGGGGGCCAAGTGAATTCGCGGGCGCCTTCCTCCCCGCGACTTATATCGCCGATTCACGCACACGCATCGCGTGTTATCGCCGCCTTGCCGAATGCGAAGAACGTGAGGCCATCGATCAGCTTCACGTTGAATGGCGCGATCGCTTTGGGCCACTGCCCCTTCAGGCGCAAAACGCGCTCCTGACCGCGACGATTCGCATCGAAGCAGGTCAAAAGAGAATCTCGATGGTCGAAGTTCGCGAACGAAGGCTGATGCTCACCCGCCGCAACGAGTTGCTCCAGGAGAACGGACGGTTTCCCCGCTTGACGGCTCCGGACCCCGACTCTAGGTTGCGCGAGGTCTTGTCCAAGCTCGAAACAATTCCTTTCCCATGATTCGCGTTGCCGTTCTCGTCGTTATGGCATTGGCTCTCGCCGGCAACGCCTTGCCCCAGAGGGCGGAGGTGATCGATGGCATCGCCGCCATCGTTAATAACGATGTCGTGACCATCTCACAGGTACGCGAACTCATTGGCGCCCGCGAACGTTCCCTCCGCGAGATGTTTAAGGGGCAGGAGCTTGAGGAGAAGCTCAAGGAAATGCGCCTCTCGGCGATTAAGGACCTCGTTGATCGCCAACTCATTCTCCAGGAGTTCAAGAAGATGCAGGAAAAGGGGGCCACCATCCCCGACTATGTCATCGACGATCGTCTGCAGGCGGTTATTCGCGAGGAATTTGGAGGCGATCGCGCAGCCTTCGTCCGCACCTTGTACGCTCAAGGTTTTACTGTGACTCGATTCAAGGAGATCGAACGAGAGAAGATCATCGTTCAGGCGATGCGCCAGTCGAAGGTCGAAAGCAACTTTGTCATCTCGCCCACGCAGATCCAAACCTACTACGACAAGAACAAATCGGCGTATACAACCCCCGAGCAGGTCAAGTTGCGCATGATCGTCATTCGGGAGGGATCGTCAGGTGATGTGCCCGACGTCGGCAGCAAGAAGGAGCTTGCGCAAGAAATCCGCCAAAAGATTGCCTCCGGCGCGGAATTTGACCGTATGGCAGAGATGTACTCGGAGGATGAGACAACGCAGCAGGTTGGGGGAGACTGGGGCTGGATCGAACGGAACACCCTCAACGAAGAGCTTACGAAAGTGGCGTTTTCGCTGCGCCCGGGGGAGGTCAGTCCAGTCATAGGAATTGAGAATACCTATTATATTCTCATGGTAGACGCCAGGAGGAGCGCGTCGGTCAAGCCCATGAGCGACGTTCGCGATGAAATCGAAAAAAACCTGATCCAGCAAGAGCGAATGAAGGTCCAGCAACGCTGGCTCGAAACCTTGCGGCGGAAGGCCTACATCAAAATTCTTTCATAGGAAGGTGAGGATCGGGATCACCGTGGGAGATCCTGCCGGAGTCGGACCGGAGATTGTTCGCGCCTCTTTGGAAAGCGGAAAGCTTCCGCGTGACTTCGACTACCAGGTTGTCGGAACGACAGATGCATTCACGCCCGGAAAAGCGGAACGTGCTTCCGCCGAACATGCCTTCTGGGCTCTGGAGGAAGCGGCCTCGCTCGCTCAGAGGGGAGAAATCCAGGCCGTGGTCACGGGTCCAGTGGCCAAAAAAGCGATGCACGATGTCGGGTTCGCCTTTCCCGGCCAGACGGAATTTTTCGCGCAACGCTGGGGAATCAATGACTTTGCCATGTGCTTGACGGGTGGCAGGATCGCCGTCGCCCTTGTCACAGCCCACGTTGCGCTGGCCGATGTTCCCAGTCTTTTGACAACGGCGGAAATCGTGCGTGTTGGACGACTTTTTGCGAACTTTCTCGCTCGTCGAGGAAACACCCCCGTTCGTATCGCGGTGGCCGCTCTGAACCCTCACGCGGGGGAAGGCGGCGATCTAGGTTCGGAGGAAGCGGAGATTATCGCTCCGGCTGTGCGATGTCTTCAAGAACGCCTTGCCAGCACGGCCGAGCTGTCGGGTCCGCATTCGCCAGACACGCTGTTTTACCGCGCGGCTGCCGGGGAGTTCGATGGAGTTTTGTGCATGTATCACGATCAAGGCCTCATCCCTCTTAAACTACATGCCTTCGACGAAGGAGTGAATGTCACGCTGGGGCTGCCATTTCCTCGGACCAGTCCCGATCATGGAACCGCCTTCGATATCGCCGGAAAAGGTATTGCCCGTCCCTCAAGCATGATAGCGGCGGTCCGGCTCGCCTGCGAGCTGGCCCGGCGGGAGAACGTGGACACATAAAGACGAGCTTCTGCGTGAAAGTGCGCGTTTCTCTCCGCGTGCGCAATCGAGTCTTGATTCCCGGCGGGGTCCCATCCCTATGGTGGGTCTGTGTTTCAGATGATTTTCAACGCGATCAGCGCAGCAGAGATGGCGGCTCTGCCCAAAGAGCTACAGCTCGACCTTCTGGCGGAATTTCACCTGCTTCCGGAGGACCTGGATAACTTGGACACCAGTCGCTTCGGCCAATTAGAGCGCACGGGCCGCAAGCTATATCGTTATCGGGCCAAAGAGTATCGGATCTATTTCGAACGGCATCCGGAAGGCATTCTCGTCCACCGTGTCCTTCATAAGAATACCATCCGGGATTTCCTCTTTCGCTCCAATTTGCCGATGGATGAAGAGGACGAACAGCTTGGAGGCGCCAAAGGATTCTGGAAACTGATCGAGGAAGCCGAAAAGAAACCGTGAGCCTTTTCGCCAGCGAGTCCGAGCGGCTGGAGCGCTTCCCTGTGGCGAAGCGCCAGATCTTTGTCGCTCATGCGGGCGTTACTCCCTTGCCAAGATGCGCTGCCGACGCCATGGTCGCGCACATCCGCGCAAGCTGCGAGGATCATCAGGAATTCGGTGACGTGTTCCGCGATATCGACGCGACCAGGAGCGTCTGTGCGGATTTGATCGACGCTGATAAGTCCGAAATCGCCCTGCTGGGGCCGACTTCGCTTGGGCTAAGCCTCTTCGCCAACGGGTTGAGCTGGCGCGCAGGCGACGAGGTCGTCTGTTATCAGGACGACTATCCTTCCAATGTCTACCCCTGGATGGCTCTGACTTCTCAAGGGGTCCAGATTCGCCGACTTGCGCCGGATAAACCGGGGCATATCACTCCGGACCTCGTAGAGCGCTTATTGACTCCACGCACTCGACTTGTCGCGCTGGCTTCATGCCATTACCTCTCCGGGTGGCGCGTCGATGTGGACGCCATCGGGGCACTCTTGCAGGAGAGAGGCATCCTGTTTTCCGTCGACGCCATCCAGACACTCGGCGCCTTTCCGTTCAGTGCGAAGTTCGTGGATTTCTTGAGCGCCGATGCCCACAAATGGATGCTCGGACCCATGGCGATTGGCATTGTCTACGTGGCCCGGCGGAACTTCGAGCTCTGCCGTCCAACCCTGATTGGATCGTGGAACGTCCATTCGCCCCAGTTCCTCGCCCAGGAGACGATGACGTTCCAAGAAACAGCACAGCGCTATGAACCGGGCGTTCTGAATGTCGCGGGTGTTTATGGAATGAAGGCGAGTCTTGAGATGATCGCAACGACCGGAGTGCCCACCATTTCATCGATGATCCTCGACGTGCGCGATCACCTGGATGGGCTCCTTGAGCAGATGGGATTTGAGTTCCTCTCTCCAAAGTGTGACGAGCCTCTGCGCTCAGGAATAGTCACGGCACGGCATCCGCGAGTAGCTCCCAACGTCCTTTTCGCCGCTCTGGCAAAGGAGAAGATCAACGCCTCATTGCGCGTCGATCGAGCGAGCGGAGAGTGGCTAAGGTTCAGCCCCCACTTTTACAACACGCGCGCGGAAATGGAGCGCATTGCCGATGTGTTGAGAGCAGCCGTTTCCGGTACGCAGTAAAACACGAATGCGAAGGTATACCGCCGTTCCTGAAGCGCCAACCTGCAACCCTTACATCCGTGCTCAACATCGTTCGCCGCTGCCAAGGAAGAGTGAACGGCGACTTCATGGCAGGACATGTTTGCAAAGCACTCGTGGGCCCAGTTGTCCGGCGTGATGGTTTGCCGAAGAACGTTTTCCACTAACGAAGAGGAATACTATGGCAGACCAATATGAATCGATGATAGATCTCTATGAAGATCCAGCAAACATTCAGGGGACAACCTACGGCAAGCGCTGGAGGCGGCACGAATGGACTCAACTCGTGGAAGGCCAATCTACTGACAATCCGGAAGGTCAAAAGATTGTTCTCGCGGTGCATGGAGGCGGAATCGAGCCCGGCACAAGCGAAATTGCGCTAGCAGTGGCGGGGTATCATCCGGCTACGTTCTCCCAAGCTACAGATTGCTTAGGATTGCATGATTTCTGGATGTTCGAGGGTCTCTTGAGTATCGGAAATGGCAGACTGCATGTCACCTCCACGAATTTTAACGATCCGATTGCTTTGAAACTGGTGCAGATTTCAAAGCGTTGCCTTTCTCTGCATGGCCTGGGTGACACTCCTGGTGGTCCAGACATTGAAGTCGGTGGACTCGACACCGAGTTAGGCAGCATTGTTCTTGAAGAACTAACCGAGGCAGGGATCTCCGTTGCTCTTGCTAATCAACAAGGCACGAATGGCAATGATCTGAAAAACATTTGCAATAAAACGATCGTCAGCGCAGGCGTTCAGCTAGAAATGACAGAAGCCTATCGCGAGTCGCTCTTTGCTCCCGGCTGCAACACCAGAGAATTGCGTAAGAATAATACGAATGCCACCTTCTGCCAATTGGTCGCAGCCCTAAGAAAGGCGATGAGTCGCGTCTTCTAGACCTCGCCCTTCCTGCATCTCGCTATTATCTCTTTTCAATGGGGGTGGTCGGCGGAATAGCGGACCATGCCGTTTGGTCGATCAGTTCGCGGATGCGCTTCTCAGCCTCGAGCCTGGCTTCGGGCAGCAGGTTCGACTTGGCGAAAGTTTCGCGTGCTTTTTCTTCCAAGGCGCGGAAGGCCTGTTCGCGATCCTCAGGCGTGAGCTTGTTCCAGAGCCCATCTTCATCCTGAAGGACGCGCACGTCGCCCATGCCCAGAGAAAGCAGTTTCGGAGGAGGGAGGTCTGCACTGACATAGCGGCTGCGTGGATCGATGTTGATCCGAATCGGATCTCTCAGATCGAGACCGGCTCGGGCTGTAAACGTGGCTTCGATCTCGAGTTTTTTCGTGCTGTAAAGCCAGCTGTGGCTCGAGCGATGGCGAACGAGCGCTTGCTTTTGAAGGGTTACGAGTTCGAGCACAGGGGTATTTGCGGCGACGATGACCATGGAATCGACACTGATCTGAGGAGTGAACTGCAGTGCCTGATCGAAGCCGGCTGCTATCGATGCCGCCATGCGGCGGGCGTCCTCGGTGATTTCGGCAGTCATTCTCCAGAACAGCAGAAAAGTGAGCGCAATCGTCACTGCAGCCGCCGCGATCACCCAGCCCAGAACGCTCAGAAGGCCGAAGTTTTTCGGAGTGTTACGATTTAATGAATCTGGGTCGGGCATTCTGGTAGAGCGCGCAAAAAAGCGCGCCCATACGTTTTGCTAAGGATTCGGCTATCGAGAATGACGATCGTGCCGGAGTCGGACTTTGCACGAATGAGCCGTCCGACTCCCTGGCGCAGTTTGAGAATGGCCTCCGGTAGTGAATACTCTTCAAAGGGATGACCTCCCTGGGCCTCGATGCTTTCGAGACGCGCTTCGGTAAGAGGATGGTCGGGCGTCACAAATGGCAGCCGTGTGATGATAACGCTTGAAAGCGCCTCGCCGGGGACATCCACCCCGCTCCAAAAACTGTCCACGCCGAAGAGAACACACCGGGGATTCTGGCGAAACTCCTCGACCATCCTATGGGCCGGCATCGCATTCCCCTGCACGAGCAAATTCCAGCCTTTGGCAGCGAAATGCGTCTCGAGCGCCTGAGCCGCGGCACGCATGGTTTGATAACTGGTGAATAACACGAAAGCGCGCGCGTTGCTCTGGTCCGCGAAATGCGAGATCCATCGTTCGAGAGCCGCCTGGTAAGCTGCATTGTTTGGCTCCGGCATTTTTTTGACCAGATGCAAGGTCATCTGCTTTTCGTAATCGAAAGGACTGCCGATCTGCACCGCCCGGCAATCAGCCGCGCCGATCCGATTGCGGAAGTATGAAAGATCGCGACTTCCAATCGAGAGGGTAGCGCTGGTGAGCACGGTGCAGGTATTCTCCCGAAAGATCGTGCGCTGGAGAATGTCCGCTAGCTCGATGGGCGCCGCGTGGAGCGCGCAAAAAGTTTCCCGCCGCCCATATTGCTCGACCCAATAAACATGCCGCGGATGTTCAAGGCTAAGAAAATCCTCGATTGAAAGCCTGGCTTGGCTAAGACGCTGGGCGGCTTCCGTCAGTTCGCTCGCTTGATCGCCCATGTCTTGTTTGGCGGCCTCAATTTTGAGAAGCTGAGTAAGACGGCTCAGCCCGGCGCTAAGTTCCGAGGAGTCGGCCAGACCGGCTTCGCGCACTCGAAAGGCGCGCCCACGCCTAAAGATGCACCGAGCCGCGACGCGACTGAAAAAGTCGTCGGATCTCGGAATCAACTCTGCCACGGCGCTGCACGCGGGCCCATTCTTGAGAGCCTGGAAAAGACCTTTCCTGGAGCGAGGGTTATAGAGCCGCTGCAGGTTGCGCCGCAGTCCAAGCTGCGAGATCTCCATCCCAATGTGGCGCGAGGCAACGTCCTCAAGCGTGTGCGCCTCGTCAAAGATGATAAAATCGTTTGCAAAGAGAACTCCCTCGCCACGTTCCTCACTCTCGGGAAGGCTGCCAAGCAGGGTGAAAAAGAGGGCGTGATTCAGCACCACGAGATCGGCAGAGAGGACCCGGCGGCGGAGGGCTTGATAAAAGCAGCGGTGATTTCTTGCGCAGCTCTTCTGCGTGCAGACGTGTTGCTCGCTTCGCACCTCCTCCCACACCTCTGGATCGGGCTGCACCAGAAAGTCGCTCAGCGAGCCGTTCCTTGTGCTGAAACTCCATTCCCTAATCCGCTCCAGTTCGGCACGCTGGCCCGGCGTGAAAAGGTCGGTGGCTTGACTCAGGGCGCGTTCAAGCCGGGTGCCGCAGAGGAAATTGTGTCGCCCCTTTAAGAGGACCGCCTCGAATTCGATGGGCAGCAGTTTTTGGACGAGGGGGATGTCCTTGTAGATAAGCTGCTCCTGGAGAGCGATCGTATGAGTTGAGATCACTGCCTTTCGCTTCAGCTGCACGGCGTGGAGCGCTGAGGGAACAAGATAGGCGAGCGATTTTCCGACTCCGGTACCGGCTTCGATAACAACGTGGCCGCTTGCTTGCAGCGCCCGCGCCACCTCGCAGGCCATCCGCTGCTGCTCGGGACGATATTCATAATGCGAAGCGGCAGAAAGAAGGCCCTCGGGCGAGAATATCTTTTCGATTTCAAGTTCGAAGGAACTGCGCATGGGGTCCCCAGGGAATTCCCGAAGAGAGATCATGAGCGCACCGTTGGTCTATTGACGCGATGGAAGCCGGCCATTACTGATTAGAGGTTCGCCACTATGAGAATACTCGATCGCTACGTGCTGCAAAAGTTCCTGCTGCCGTTCGTCTATTGCTTTCTCGGCTTCATCGCTATCTGGTTCATTTTTGACCTTAGCGACAATCTGCCCGATTTTCTTCAAGGCAAGGCAGGTTTTGACGTCTTGCTGGAATACTACAAATCCCAAATCCCAGAGATCGTTGTTATCTCCCTTCCCATCGGAGCGCTGCTTGCTCTTTTGTATTCCCTAACCGCGATGTCCCGCTCGAACGAGATCATTTCGATGCTCGGCGCCGGAGTGAGTGTAACCCGCTTTTTGGTGCCGCTCATTTTTGTGGGCTTAATGCTGACTGCAATCACCGGTTTTTTTAATTACGAGAGCGCCCCGCACGCTGCCATGATCAAGAAGCGCACGCTCCGGGACATCAAACGCGGCAAAACCACTGAGGTCGGCCTCACCGGGCATCTTTATCGAAATCGCGAGGATTTGCGCACCTGGTTCAGCCGCAAGGTTTATGCGGACAGCAAGAGGCTCACCGATCTGCAAATCATCCAGCAGGACGCTGACGGGAACATTGTCAAGCAATGGTACGCCCGGGACGCTTACTACAACGACATCACGCAGAGTTGGAGCCTGCAAAAGGCCAAGTACGTCGAAATTGGACCGGATGGCCGAATATCCAAATCGGAGATCCACGACGAGATAGAAATCAGCGGCTGGCGGGAGACACCCTGGCGGATCGCCAGTTCCGTCATGAATCCGGACTATCTGTCGGTGCCGGAACTCAGGGATTACCTCTCTTTCAACAGGGACTTTCCAGAAGTTCGTCTCGCTCCTTACCGCACTCAATTGCAGTATCGTTGGGCGTTGCCTTGGGTTTGCTTGCTCGTGGTTTTCATCGCCGCGCCTCTCGGAATCGTTTACTCACGGCGCGGCATTTTGGGCAGCGTCGCCACTGCCATCGCTCTGTTTTTCTCCCTCGTGTTCTTCAGCAGCTTGTTTGTTGCGCTTGGTAAGGGCAATCGCATCTCTCCGGTGCTCGCCACCTGGGGCCCGCTGACCGCTTATTTTCTGGTCGGCTTGGGTCTCCTATGGTTTCGGTCGACCAACCGGGATCTCCCTAAAGTTAAGTTTCCCTGGACGAGCTGATGCTGGAGAGCGAGTGGGCAATCAAGTCGAGAGGCCATTGCTGCGCGCGGACGGGCCGGCGGTTCCAGGAAGGTGAATATTTTTACACGCTTCTCTTCCGGGAGGAAGAAGGATTTCGGCGTGAAGACATTAGTGAAGAGGCGTGGTCCGCGCGTAACGAAAATATCGAACCGTTTTCCTTTTGGCGCTCAAAATACGAAAAGCCCGCCGCACCGGCTGTCGAGCCTCTTCCAGGAGGCGATGCAGAAAGCCTGCTGCGACATCTCCTGGAGACTCGGGACCCTCATTCGGGAAATGCATGCTTCATCCTGGCGTTGATGCTCGAACGAAAACGCATCTTGCGTCCGATGGAATCGAAGGATTCGAAGCTGCTCGTCTATGAACACGACTCGACGGGTGAAACCTTTGTTGTTCCGCACCCCAATCTTTCTTTGGAAAACATTCCCGCTATTCAGAACGAGGTTTATGGCATGCTGGCGCGCTCAACGGGAAAGTCTTAGATGACTGTTAGCTAAGATTTGCCCGCCGCCAACGTCCGCGAAGCGGCCAAATTTGGCCGGCGGCCCATACAATCAACCAGGGAGCGTTGATAAGATAGATGAACGCCAGTTGTTCGAAGATGGCAAAGTGCAGGTCCATGATCTGAGAAATCATGTGATGCATAGCAATCAAACTCCCTCCAACGAGGAGTGCCGGCCAGCGGCCCAGCAAAGCCAGGAAGGAGAGCAGCTCTAAAGCAAGGCCGAAACCAAAGAAAACCCGAGTCAACGTGGGATGATTGATGATGAAGGCTGGGGCTGTCTTTGACCAGTGCTCCGTGGGCTCAAAGGCATTCAGATAGGATTTCGCGTTGGTCTTGGCGATGGCGACCGCGAGGTTCGGCGTGCGCTGGATCCATTCCCCATCGCTTCGCTCCAATTTGGTGAAGGCGGATGTCACATAACACGAAACAAGGGCAACTTTGGCGCTGTGGCTGAGCAGCCGTTGAGTTTGGGTACTGGCTAAAGGAAAGAACGCGGCTTTTCGCTCGACTGGATCACGCATAACGACAAATCCCGCAACCAGCCACTGCGCCAGGGCCGCCAGCGCCAAGGGTTGAAAGGAGTGATTGATGGCACCATGGGAATTGTCCAGTGACCCGCAAGCGACCAAAAGGAAGGTCGCAAATCCGAGAGAAACAAACACGAAGAAGCCCGCTACGTAAAAGACAAGGGCCACGGCCAATACTCCTCGAAGCACCCCAAGAACCTCTGGATTCATAAGAAATCTCAGATCGACGAAGTGAGCCAATCCATTCGGATGCGGCAGTGAAGTTGAATAAAAGAAGGAGGGAACGCTTTGCCAAACCATCACCGCAAAGGCCATGCGCATCACGACCATCTCCCACGCGGAATGCGGGACAACGTGGCTGTCAACCTTCATTCGGGAGCAAGCTCCGCTACAACCTCTTCCTTCTCCACGAGCCGGGAATCCTCGACCGAGATTCGGACTTCGATCAATTTCAGCCCGTATCGCGCGAGCCCCTCCCGTTTCTGCGGTTCCGCCCTCTCGAGCAAATAGTGAAGCACATTCTGGCCGGCCTCACTTAAGGCGCTCTCTCGATCTATTCCCGTCTTTTGGAGCTTTCTCATCTCCGCTTTGAGTGCCTTCGGCACGAAGGAGGAGCGGGAGCGGAAGCTCGTCGCGTATGGCAGCGTTTCACCCTCTCCCGTCCTCACGACGAAATAGATCGATTCCTCTTCGAGGCTGGAGTACATGGGGAAATTCGAGAAGGGATAGTTCTCCCCAACGAGCAGCAGAAGCGCCACCGACAGCCAGACTTCGCGAAAGGGAACGTGAAACAAGACCGCCTTAACCAAACGCCAGAGGGCGACAATCTTCTCGAGCACCCATCTCGACTGCCCTACCAGCCCGTCCACCAGGGCGTCCAGCCGATTCGGCTCAAGCAAGAATCCTTGCGCGACCAGCACTCCCGATCGAACCATGCTCAATTGATGGCCGCGAATTTTCCATTGTTTCTGGCTCCGATGGCCGGCGTGACGAACACGGTCTTTCGGCGGATTTGCAAGTCGAGGGGAGCGGATATTGTCACCAGCGAATTTGTCTCGGCGGAAGGCATCCTGCATCGAAATTCTCGGACAAATTATTACCTGGAGTTTCAGGAAGACGAACGGCCTTTGGGCGTTCAATTGTTCGGGGCCGAGCCCGAACGGCTGGCAGAGGCAGCGCGCGCCGTGATTGATTGGGTGCGTCCAGACTTTCTCGATCTCAATTTCGGCTGCCCGGTGAATAAGGTCGTCTGCAAGAATGGCGGTTCGTCGCTCCTGAGGGATTGCCCGTTGCTCGCGCGGGTGGCGGCCGCCGTCGTTCGCGCCGCGGGTCCCGTACCGGTGAGTGCCAAGATCCGAATTGGATGGGACCACCGTTCGATCAATGCGGTGACGACGGCACGCACTCTCGAGGATAGCGGCGTGTGTCGCATTGCGGTGCACGGCCGCACGAAGGAGCAAGGGTATTCCGGACGCGCCGACTGGTCGGTGATCGGCGATGTCGCAGCCGCAGTAGGAGTCCCCGTCATTGGCAATGGAGACATCGCGAGCGCCGAAGAAGCTTTGATGCGGCGTAGAGAAACGGGCGTCGCCGGCATCATGATCGGACGCGCGGCAATGGCCTCGCCGTGGATTTTTTCCGAGATTCGTGCTGCCTTGGATGCCGATCGTTCCTTCCCTCCGCCTTCTCTGGAGGAGAGATGGTGGTTGATTCGCGATCACTGCTCGCAGGAAATTCTCTGGCGGCGCGACGAGCGGATGGCCATGAAGGGCATGCGGTCCCGGCTCATGTCCTACACGCGTGGAATGCCCGGTGGTGCGCGGCTCCGCGATCGGTTGGCTCACGTGGAGAGCCTTGCTGAACTCGAGGATATCGCCGCCGCCCATGTCAGCGCGACCTGCGGAGTTTCGGAAGCAACGGTCAGCAGTTCACCAGCCAACGCCCCCTTGAGCTTCCCGATAGGTTAATCAAACGGAGGGTCCTTCGTGTCGAAGGGGCGCTTAATCCATGTCCTACCTTCCAGCTTGCGACTATGATCGTTGCCGCGTACAACTTTCGGGGCCAGTGGCGATGACCCATAAAGCATTCGTCTCCTCTACATTCGAGGATCTCAAGGAACACCGCCGGCAGGTGATCACAGCTTTGCGAAAGGCAGGCTTTTTCGTCGATCCGATGGAGGACTGGACGGCAGCGAAGGATGAACCAAAGCAGTTCTCGCAATCACGCCTCAACGGATGCGACCTCTGCATACTGCTCGTCGGCTTTCGGCGCGGGCATGTGCCCTCAGGACAACAACATAGTATTACCCAACTTGAATTCGAGGCCGCTCGGAAGCTTGGAATTGACGTGCTCGTTTTCATGCTTGATGAACAAGCTTTTTGGCCTCGCAGGTTCGATGAACTCGATAAAGACCCAGAGATCCGGCGCTGGCGGACAGAGTTAACGGAGCACAAAGGCGTCGGTTTTTTTACACACTCGCCCGAATCAATCGAAATTGCGCCCGCGCTAACCAGGTGGTTAACCGAGAGGTCCCGTCGGGTTGCAAACGAGACCAGCACTCGCTTGGCTGACGAGTTGACGCAAACGCTGGTCAGGTTCTTGCTTGCGATTCAATACGCTGAACGGCACGCAATTAAGCAAGAGCAGTATGATTCCGCCTATCATGATTGGGAGGTTCGTCGGGCGACCCTTGCGAACCGACTTCAGACTGAGTTCCGGGACGCCAGCCTCGCTGCAGGATGGAGTTCTTTGGCGGAGGCCGTTACCGCTCTCTGCAGACTATCCGGCACCTGGAGTGAACCGTACCGCAGCAAAGTGCTCGGGGAACTGAAGACATTCTAACCCGAAAATTCGCGCGGTGCGAGCTGATAGAAATTTGCGCGGCGAAGCCGCCTCGATCTATGCCGCTTGGGGCATGGGAGCGATCTGGACATTATAGCCAAGGTTCTCGATGCGCTTGGTGAGGCGGTAGAGCACTTTGAGAGGATTGAGTTTGTCGAAGAAGTCCGCTCCAAGTTCACGATAAGAGGTTTTGGATTTGAGGATACGGTAGATAGCGATGGCCAGAGAATGGGCGACGGCAATGATCGCCTTCTTTTTACCGCGTCGTGCCGCGATGCGCCGGTATTGAGCGCCGTAGTAACTCTCTTTCTTGCGTATGGCGCCATGCGCCGCCTCCACCAGGGCGGCACGCAGAGAACGGTTGCCTTTGCGAGTTTTGCCGCTTTTGCGTTTGCCGGCGCTTTCGTTTTGGCCCGGACAGATTCCGATCCAGGAAGCAAAGTGATGCTCAGTGGGAAAGCGCTCCATCTCGGTGCCGGCCTCCGCGATGATGACTTCGGCCACCCGTCGGTTGATCCCTGGAGTGCCATCCAGACGGTTGATGTCATCATCGTCTTTGTGGAGCAGGGCTTCAAGGTGCGCGTCCAATTCCGCAATCTGAACAGCAAAGAGTCCGATGTCGGCCAGCAACTGTTCGATAATGAGTTTGTGGTGGGAGCGCAGATTGCCGCTGAGGGCTTTCTCCAATTGTGGGATTTTGCAACGCAGCCGCCGCTTGGCCAACTGCGCCAACTGCTTGGGATCTTTATTTCCAGCAAGCATCTCTGCCAGCATCTCAGTGGCCGAGACACCCGTGATGTCGGTGACCACACTTTGAAGTTTGATGTTGGCGCTCTCCAGGGCCTTCTGCAGTTCGTTGGCCGCCTGGCCGCGTTTGGCAGCAAGGCTACTGCGATGGCGGGTGAGCTCCCGCAAGTCACGCTGCTGCCGGCTGGGAATGAAGCTGGCGCGCAGAAGCCCGTGGCGCAGCAAATCAGCGATCCATTCAGCGTCCTGGACATCGGTCTTTCTTCCCGGCACCGCTTTCATATGAGCGGCGTTGGCGACGATCAACTCGAAGTGGCCCTCCAGCAGATTATAGATCGGCATCCAGTAGTTGCCCGTGGCTTCCATGGCCACATGGGTGGCCCCCTGCTCTTTGAGCCACTCAAGCATCTCCATCACCTCGGCCGTGGTGGTGCCAAAGCTCTTGGTTTCGCTCACCGGCTCCTGGCCCAGCTCGCCCTTGAGAACGCAGGCCACCACCGTGCGCTTATGCACGTCGAGGCCCGCACAATAACGATGTTCAACTTTCATGCGCGGTATTCTCCTTCTGTGACTGCCCCCGCATGCCAGAGGCGGTCTCCGTCAGGATACTCTAACCCTCGCGTTTCCACGCCAAAGTTATCTCGGCGCTTCTCGCACTGTGCGGTGCATGAAAGACTGCCACGCCAATCTTTTCGTCGGGCTTACCGCACCAAATCGCTTTCCGGCGTTCGTCCAACACGCGGCGACCCGTTCATCCTATCACAATTTTCATCCCGCGTGGAGCCCCGTTTGCGGGGCATGAAGATCTTTTCGGAAGACACGACGGACTGGGATTGTTGCGCGAGTATAAGAAGAAGTGGCGCTCGAATGAGGACTTTCAGAACTATTTTTCGGCATGGTGGAAGCTTCGTGAAGCGACGCTGCTAAAGTGCGGTGATCTGACAAGAAGGATCGTCGGGTAAAACGGAACGCCTAAGAAATGACCAGCAAACCAGTCTGTTCTTGGGGGCTCAACCGTAATTTTCTGTTCATCCTGTCAAGAACCCTTGTCTTTCCTCGTCGCGCCCACGTGACCGAAGAAGGCAGACGACTCAAAGCTGGGTTATTCGAATGCCCAAAGAGATGGCAGAACGAGCCCCTACGCGTGAGAGACTTGCGGCTCTTCGGCAGGCGGCGCCAAAACCGGCTTCTTCCTTGCAGCGAATCTGCGAATCACGACGTAAAAAACTGGCGTCAAAAACAGCCCGAAAAAAGTGACCCCGAGCATGCCAGAGAACACGGCGGTTCCCAATGATTGGCGCATTTCAGCACCTGCGCCGCGAGCAAGCACAAGCGGCAGAACTCCCAAGATGAACGCGAAGCTCGTCATCAGGATGGGGCGAAGCCGCAGCCTGGAGGCTTCAACCACGGCTTCGAAGCGATCGCTGCCCTGGTCCTCTCGTTGCTTGGCGAATTCGACAATCAGGATGGCATTTTTGCATGCCAGTCCTACGAGGACAACAAATCCGATCTGAGTAAGAATATTATTGTCCATGCCACGCAACCAGACTCCCCCAAGGGCGGCCAAGACGCACATCGGCACCACCAGGATGATGCTCAAGGGTAACGACCAGCTCTCATACAAGGCAGCGAGAATAAGAAAGACAAACAGCACGCAAAGCGGGAAGATGAACACGGTAGTATTGCCGGCCAGCACTTGCTGATAGGCGAGAGCGGTCCACTCGAAGCCAAATCCATCGGGGAGAGTTTGCCGGGCAACATCAGCCATCGCGGAAAGCGCTTGGCCGGAACTGAACCCAGGCGCAGTATCTCCGTCCACTGCCGCGGCCGGGTAGAGATTATACCGCTCAACTCGGGAAGGCCCTGTGCGTGGTTCGATGGAAAGAATCGTTCCCAGCGGAACGGACGCGCCAGTGGCACTGCGGGTTCGAAGGTCTCCAATGTCCTCGGGATCCTCACGAAAGGCGGCCTCAGCCTGCGCAATGACTCGGAAGGTGCGCCCGAAGAGGTTGAGATCATTCACGTAGACCGATCCGAGTTGAGTCTGCAGCGTCGCGAAAACGTTTTCCATCGGAACGTTGAGCATCTGCGCCTTTGTGCGGTCGATGTCGGCGTAGAATTGCGGTGCGTCGGCGCGAAAGCCGCTGAAGAGGCCGACGAGTTCCGGCCGCTTCGCGCCAGCGGCGACGACTTCCTGGGTGGCCTGCTGGAGAGCGGGGAATCCGCGACCACGGCGATCCTCAATCATCATGCGAAATCCGCCGACGTTTCCCATCCCGCGGACAGGTGGGGGCGGAAAAACAAGGACCAGGCCTTCGCCGATCGTCGCCATCTTCGCACGGAGCTCCGCCAGGATCTTTTGACCAGATAGCCCGTTTTTCACACGTTCCTCGAAGGGAGCAAGCGCCGTGAAGACAGCCGCCTTGTTGGGCGCGTTCGTGCCAGTCGCCGCGTCAAAGCCAGTAAAGGCAACGACGCCCGCCACGCCTTCGACCCCGCGGGCAAGCTCTGTGATCTTTCCAACTACCTTGTCGGTTCGCGACAGCGAGGCGCCCTCCGGTAACTGCGTAACGATGATGAGATAGCCTTGATCCTGGGCGGGGATAAACCCGGACGGGATCTTTACAAAACCAAATGCCGTGAGCCCAAGCAAACCGACGTAAAGCAGGAGCACAATGGCGCTGCGGCGCGTAACAACGGAGACGACCCTGCCATAGCGAGCTGATCCCGCCTCAAAAGCACGATTGAACATTCGGAAAAACCAGCCCAGCAGGAAGTCCCAGATTCGAGCAAACCAATCCCTCTTCACACCATGGGGTTGCAGGAGAATACGGCAAAGCGCGGGGCTGAGCGTCAGGGAAACGAAGCAGGAGAAGAGCGTGGCGACGGCGATAGTGAGGGCGAACTGGCGGTAGAACTGACCCGAGATCCCGCTGATGAATGCGGTTGGCACGAAGACGGCGCTGAGCACCAGCGCAATCGCCACGAGAGCGCCGCCGACCTCTTCCATCGTCTTGATGGTTGCCTCGCGCGGCGCCAGGCCCTCGCTGAGGTTGCGCTCGACATTTTCCACCACAACGATGGCGTCATCCACCACAATGCCAATGGCGAGCACGAGTCCGAACAGCGAAAGATTGTTTAGCGAGAACCCGAGGGCTGCCATGACGGCAAACGTGCCGATCAGGGACACAGGAATGGCCAAAATCGGAATAATCGAGGCTCGCCACGATTGCAGAAAGGCCATAACCACCACAACGACGAGCAGCGACGCCTCGAAAATCGTGTGGATGACAGCTCGGACAGACTCGTCGATGAAGACGGTCGGATCGTAGACGACGCGGTAGTCGATGCCCTTCGGAAAACTCTCGCTCAACTCGCGCATGCGTTCGCGCACCCGCTCGGCCGTGGCCAAGGCGTTGAGCCGGGAAGCTGCTGGATAGCCATAGCCACGGCGGGCTTGCCATCCAGGTAGCTGTTCACCAGATAATCCTGTGCCCCGAGTTCGACGCGGGCCACGTCTCCTAGATAGACGACCCGTCCATCCTGGCCGGTCTTCACAATAACCTTTTCGAACTCCTCCGGCATCACAAGCCGGCCTTGAGCGGTGATATTGACCTGAAAAGCCCGGTCACTATCGAGCGGCGGCTGGCCGATGACGCCGGCGGCGACCTGCACATTCTGATTACGCAGGGCGTTAACGATCTCCGTTGTCGTGAGATTTTGATAGGTGAGCCGGCTCGGATCGAGCCAGATGCGCATACTGTATTCCCGTGCGCCAAAAACATTGACATCTCCGACACCTTCAACCCGCTTGAGCTGCTCGCGCACCTGCAGGGTGGCGTAGTTGCTGATGTAGAGCTGGTCGTAGGAATCGTCAGGTGAAACCATGTGCACCACCAAGAGTAAATCTGGCGACCTCTTGAGCGTGGTGACCCCAACGCGGCGGACCTCCTCGGGCAGTCTCGGCTGCGCGATGGCGACGCGGTTTTGGACGAGCACCTGCGCTTTATCGAGATCGGTTCCAAGTTTGAAGGTGATCGTGAGCGTCATGGCACCATCGCTTGTGCTCTGGCTCGACATGTAGAGCATGTCTTCCACGCCATTGACCTCCTGCTCAAGCGGCGTGGCGACCGTCTCGGCGATCACCTGCGGACTCGCGCCAGGATAAGAGGCGCGCACGACAATCGTGGGCGGAGCCACCTCGGGATACTGCGCAACCGGAAGAGACTGGTAGGCGATCGATCCCACGAGCACAATGAGGATCGAAAGGACTGATGCGAAGATGGGCCGATCGATGAAAATCCTGGAGAAATTCATGGGTTCAATCAGCTTTTGACGGGTGTTGCTTCCTTTACCTTGACGGGCATTCCTGGCCGGACTCGCAACAGGCCATCAACGATCACTCTATCCTCCGGCGTCAAACCCTCCTCCACTGTTCGCAAGCCCTCGTGGAGCCGGCCCGTTGTGACGAAGCGCCGCTGGGCCAGCCCCTCCTTATCCACTACCATGACGAACCTTCTCGACTGGTCGGTGCCGATAGCTTCGTCCGGAATCAGGAGGGCCTGGTAAGGACCCCGGCCCTTGAGTTGGATGCGCACGAACAAGCCCGGCGTGAGCAGGCCGTCCGAATTGTCAACGAGGGCTCGACCCCGCAAGGTGCCCGTTTCGGGATCCAGCCGGTTGTCGACAAAATCCATCTTGCCTTCGTGGGAAAAGTCTTTTTCGTCCGCGAGGGCGATCCGCACCGGATTGGCGGCTTCGCGAGAGGTTGTTCGCTGCCCGGAAAGATCCAGGCGAGTGTACTTGAGCACCATGCGCTCGTCCGCATCGAAGGTGGCATAGAGTGGATTGAATGGCACAATCGTTGTGAGCAGTGTCGACTGCGCTGAGCCACCGGTAACAAAATTGCCTTCGTCGGCGTAGCGGCGGCTAATGCGCCCATCGATGGGAGCCTTGATTTGTGTGAACTCGAGATTGAGTTCCGATGCCTTCGTGGCTGCTTGAGCCTCCAACAAATTCGCCGCGGAAATTTCGTATTCGTTACGCCGGGTGTCGTACTGCTCCTGCGCTATGGTGCTGCCTTGCATCAACTTTTCGGCGCGTTGGAGGTTTTGGAGCGCCAGGTTTTTTTGCGCTTCCGCTCGCTTGAGGTTGGCCCGGGCACGCTGGGCCTCCGCTTCATAAGGACGCGGATCGATCACGAAAAGGAGATCGCCCGTTTTGACCACCTGGCCATCCTTGAAATGGATGGAATCAAGATAACCGCTGACTCTTGCGCGCACCTCGACAGATTTGATGGGCTCCAAACGCCCGGTGAAATCATCCCACTCCGTAACTTCCTTCAACACCGGCTGCACGGTGGAGACTTCCGGTGGGGGCGGCGCAACCTGCTGCTTGGGCTTGCATCCGGATAGAAGAGTCAAGAGCACTCCGAGAAAAGGAAGACTCCGAAGGACCCATTTTCGGGTGGGATCGTTTTTCATCGTCGCAGAATTCATTCTGGACGGAATTCCTGGAGAGTCACCATCCAAGATTCACCCGGGTCCAGCACACGGGGTTGGTAGCTGAAATCGCGAGCGGCCATTCGGGAAGCGAGGGGCATGTCTCTTTTGTGGCTGGATTTTTCTTCGAAGACCGTAAGTTTGACCGATTCAAGACGCACTGCTAAGTGTTTTTTGGTTCTCGATGAGCACATATAAGGACACACTTAACCTTCCCAAGACGGATTTCCCCATGAAGGCCGGGCTGACCGCCCGCGAACCGCAAATCCTGGCGAAATGGGAGGAGGGGAAGCTCTACGGCCGCATTCAGCAGGCGCGAAAGGAAGCCGCGAAGACTTACATCCTGCACGACGGACCGCCCTTTGCCAACGGTGATGTTCACATGGGAACGGCACTCAACAAAATTTTGAAGGATTTCGTGGTGAAGTCACGGACGGCGGCCGGTTATCGTGCTCCGTACATTCCCGGGTGGGACTGCCACGGGCTTCCCATTGAGTTCAAAGTCGCGAAGGAATCCAAGGGCCTGTCTCCGGTAGAAGTGCGGAAGCGCTCGGAGACTTATGCCAGCAAGTACATCGACATACAGCGAAAGCAGTTCCGGCGTCTGGGAGTGCTTGGAGATTGGGAAAACCCTTATCTGACTCTTTCGCCGGATTACGAAGCGGAGATCATTCGAGCCTTTGCGAAGTTCTTGGAAAAGGGTCTCGTCTACCAATCCAAAAAGCCTGTCTATTGGAGCACGGGTGCGCAGACGGCTCTCGCCGAAGCGGAAGTGGAATACACGGAACGAGAAGATCCGGCCATTCTCGTGAAATTTCCTATCGTGAGCGGGGCGCTTGCTGGGAAGGCGAGTATGGTGATCTGGACGACGACACCCTGGACGCTACCGGCGAACGTCGCGATCGCCGTTAAACGGGATTACACCTATTGGCTCAGGCGTTTTCGGCATGAGGAGACCGCGCAGGAGCAACTTTTTGTTATCGCACGGGAGCTTGTTCCCGCTTTCGAACAAGCGACAAAATGGAGGCTCACCGGCGACGAAGCAAGAACGTTTCTTGGCGGAGAGCTCAAGGACATCGAGACCCAGCATCCTTTCCTGCCCCGGAGATCACGCGTGATTCTTGCCGATTTCGTGACTCTGGATACCGGCACTGGTCAGGTGCACATCGCGCCTGGACACGGCGCTGACGATTACATCGCCGGTGTTGAGAACGGTCTGCCAATTCTTTCGCCCGTCGATGATCATGGGCGCTTTACTGAGGAAGTGGGCGTGCCTGTGTGGGCCGGCAAGTATGTCTTCGATGCAAATCGGGAAGTGGTCGAACTACTGCGCGAGCACGGAGCCCTGCTCGGCGAGCAAGTGTACAGACACTCCTATCCACATTGCTGGCGCTCCAAAACGCCTGTCGTCTTTCGCGCTGTGGAGCAGTTTTTCATCCGCGTCGATGCCCTGCGCGAGCAAGCTCTCAAGGCCATCGATGAGGTGACCTGGTTGCCGCATTGGGGCCGCAATCGAATCTACGGAACGGTCGAGTCCCGTCCTGACTGGTGTATCTCGCGCCAACGCTCGTGGGGCGTGCCGCTGCCGATTTTTTACGACGAGGATGGAGCGCCGATTCTCGAAAGTCCCTTGGCGCCCGAAATCGCCGGGCGCGTTGCGGATCTCGTCCAAGCCAAAGGGACAAACGCTTGGTTTGATCTCTCCGATCGAGAAATCCTCACCGAGTTGGGCTACGAGGCCTTTCGCTGGACGCGCCGAAATGACACTTTGGATGTTTGGATCGATTCCGGGGTGAGTCACGAAGCGATCCTGCGCCGCCACCCCGAACTCCACTTTCCCGCGGACCTGTATCTCGAAGCCACCGACCAGCATCGCGGCTGGTTTCAAAGCTCGCTCATGACTTCGATTGCTCTGAACGGAGTCGCGCCTTATCGGGCCGTGCTCACCCACGGCTTTGTCGTGGATGTCGACACGAAGAAGAAAATCTCGAAGTCCGCGCAAGGCGCTTATCAAAAGCCCTCGGAAGCCGAGCATTATGTGAACAAATACGGTGCGGACATTCTGCGCCTCTGGGTCAGCAGCGTAAACTTCACCGACGACGTGCCCTTCTCCGAGGAGATCTTTACTCGACTGGCGGACTCCTATCGGCGGATTCGAAACACACTTCGTATCCTGCTGGCGAACTTGCATGACTACAACACGAGTCACCAATCCGCTCGCGAGAATCTCACTCTGGTAGATCGATGGATTCTCGCGCGGCTTCAAACGCTGATTGCCACGTGTCGAGACGCCTATGAGAAACTCGAATTCCATCGTGTCTATCATTCCATAAATCACTTCTGCGCCGTGGACCTGAGCAGTCTTTACGTGGACATCACCAAAGATCGTCTCTACTGTGATCTGCCAGGTTCTCTCCGCCGACGGGCCACGCAATTCGCGATGTACACTGTTTTTGATTCGCTGTGCAGGCTCCTGGCTCCGATCCTGGCATTTACCAGCGAAGAAGCATGGGAGTACTTCCGAACTGATGATTCAGTGCATCTGCAGCTCTTCCCGGAAACGGAACCAGAATGGCTCAGCCACACGGTTCTGGAGGACTTTGATCTCCTCCTGGACTTGCGGGCCAAGATCATGCAGGCGGTGGAGAGCGTGCAAAAAACAAAGACCATCGGGGGAACGCTTGAAGCCAAAGTCATTCTGCGAGTAGGCGACGAGAGTCAACTTCAGGTCACCAGGAGATACCGGGCGGAGTTGGACGAGATCTTTGTCATCAGCGACCTCATCATTGAAGAATCGGAGAGCTTCTCCGTTCACGCCTCAAAGACATCGAATGTTCGTTGCGAACGATGCTGGAGACATCGGAGAGACGTTGGCGGCAGCAGCGCCTATCCTGACCTTTGCGGCCGCTGCGCCAATGTGCTCGCCGAGACAGCTACCCCGGCCCTGTGAGAGAACAAGCCAGCACCATAGAGAGCACTCAAGATCGACCAACCATGAAGCTCTGGCTCATCGTTTCGCTTCCCCTTTATATTCTCGATCAGACCACCAAAGCCCTTGTCCTCCAGCATATCTCGACAGACGAGATGGTTCCCATTATTCCCGGCGTGTTTAATCTCGTAAACGTGCAAAACACTGGCGCAGCCTTCGGGATGCTGAAGGACAACAATCTCTTCTTCATCGCTCTGTCCGCTTGCGCCTTGCTCGTCCTCGCAGTTCTTGCGCGCAAGGGGGTCTTCAGCGATTGGACCTCTCGCTGGGCAGCGGCGCTGCTGATCCCGGGCGTCGCCGGCAATCTGACCGACCGCATCCGCTATGGGCACGTCGTCGATTTTCTCGACGTAATCCTGCCTTGGTACGGACGCTGGCCCGCCTTCAATGTGGCGGACTCTTGCATTTGCATCGCCGCGGGATTGTTCATTCTTGGCGCATTTCTGGACAGCAAACGCAAGAACATTCAGCCATCTATGTCATCATGAAGTTTCCTCGTAGCCCCCATGAAAAAGTCGGCGGACTCGTCTATTTCGGGCGCATGCTCGATAAGGCGCGCCTCAAGTCGGCCGGTGAGCTTCCGCCTGACCTCCACCAAAATCTTGGCACCGGATTTGACAGGAGATGCGTGGATTTCCTCCGGGTATCCTACGACGAATTGGCAAAGAAGGTTGCTGAAGGCTCCAGCGATTCGGCCGCTTTGGAATGGTGCTTTGCCACCGGCCGAAAACCTTCCGAGGAAGAGATCCTCATCTGGAACGAGTTTATGCGCAAGCGAGGTTGGAATGATGAGGCGACGGAGACACTAGATCGCCGAAAAGGCGAAAGCGGTTTTTCCCAGCGCCATGATATCCAGACGATGTTCGATTACATTGATGCGGACGAAGGGAGACCTTTGCGAAGCGAGCAGGTTGCTTCGGCGGCTGTCGGCCGACCATGACGATCGGCGCACGGACGCTTGAGCCTTTAGAAGTCAACTGACACGCGTCCGCCGAGCACAAAGGCATTGCCCAGATCCTGAGTGCCACCAGGATTGATGACAAACTGTGCATTGGGCTTGATGTACATCCATGGAGTGAGATTGACTTGATAGGTGGCCTCGAGGACCATTTCCGCACCGACTCCACGCGAGCCCTCAAGCTCCAATGTCCGCCGTGCGCCATCGGTCAGCTGGGCATAGACGAAGCCAATCCCGACTTGATCTTCGTCGCGGCCTGGGATGGCGCCCGTATAGACGAGTCCGCTCTCGGCGTAGAATCCGAGAAAATTCCGATCCTGCGGTCCGAATGCAATGCGCCCGAACCAGCCGAGTCCCTGATTGGATGCCTCCTCGTCTTCCACGGCTACGCCAGCCTTTGACGAACCGGCCGACTTTCCGTCCTTGCTCAGACTGCTGACGGCGGTTTCGGCCTTGCTGGGCTCGCGGTAAAGCATCTGGTCCAGGACCCAGTAAAATCCGTAGTTCCACTGGTGGGTGAGAGGATTGCCACTCGAATCCTCGTCAGCCAGTGGTATTCCGTCCTCGTCAAAGAAGGGATCTGCAAAGTCCGCCGTGTGGAACCATGCGCCGAATTTTGCCTGACCCGGAAGTCCCTTGGCCGCTTTGCCATGGTACCAGCGCACCTGGAGTTCATTAAGCCAAAAATAGCCTTGGTTGGAATTAAGGTCCCACCTGAAGCCATGCCGATTGACGTCCTGATCAAAAACGTTGCCTTCAAAAATGGCGCTCTGCAGCGTCAACCATTCCCAGGGATTTGCGGCGACTCGCACGCCGAGAGCGCCCATTGGGTAGCCGGGGCCACCCGCAGGAATGTTGGTATAAAGAAAGGCCGGCCATCCAAAAGTGCCATTCGTGAAAAGAGCCCCATAATCCGAAATGACAAACTCGCTGTCCGCTGTGAACTGTCCAACTCGGATGGAAAGACCCGGCGGCGCATCATCTTCGCCCGGAAAAAAGTCCTGCTGAAACCAAAGTTCCAGCATTCGCAGGGTGTTGAAGCCCGCGATATTGGAGATGGTGAGAAAGTTGCCGACGAGGTCTTCGGAGGCATCCCGCCCGCTAAGCCAAAGCCATGTGGTGCTCACACGGGCGCCTTTCCAGCCCACCAGCTTTTCAAGATCCAGCGACGCGCCGAAATCCAGCAGTCCCGTATAGACAGCCCCACGCTTGAGACCTCCTGTTGTGTTTCCCCAAACCTCCGCCGTATACCCTCCCGAGATCTCCAATCCCCTCTCCGCTAGCTTCGTCCGGACACCATACCAATCGCCAGTTCCCCAGTCACCTGTCCACCACGCTTCCCTCTCGTGGCGGACCGGTTCGGTCGGTGAGGGTGGTTCCCCGGAAGCTGCGGAAAGGCTCGCGATCAGAAAGGGTAAAAATTTTTTCATGCGGCAGCACGTCAGAAATCGCTTCGCCGCATGGAAGTCAAGCGCAAATAACTTGCAATCTCAACTAATGTCGGTTTTTCTAGTTTGCGCCCTCGCCCTGGAACATGGAAGATGTGGCCAATCATCAGAACGTTATTCCATCGCGATAAGGGGCAAGGACATCGACAACGAAAGCTCTTCCTTTTGAGTCCGTGGTTCTACTGGCCTTCGGGCCTTCTTGTTCTCGCGATTCTGATGGGCTGGGGAGCGTGGGTTTACTTTAGCGCCAAGTTTGAGCGGCGGGCCGCGGAATTTGATCTGACGCAACTGGAGCACATGGAAGCGGCTTCGGTGATTTATGACCGTGAGGGCAAGGAGCTTGGGAAGATTTTTATTCAGAACCGAAATCCTA
Organism: uncultured Verrucomicrobiae bacterium; assembly: GCA_963744345.1. GTDB lineage: Bacteria > Verrucomicrobiota > Verrucomicrobiia > Chthoniobacterales > Terrimicrobiaceae > DASTFP01. The sequence goes on along the minus strand of CAVUTD010000023.1, from coordinate 177,537 downwards.
TTTCCCTCGACAAAATTTCCCCCATGATGGTGAAGGCTGTCGTTGCAGCGGAGGACAACAAGTTCTTCGAACACAAGGGCGTGGACTACATGGGCGTGGTTCGTGCGGCCATGGCCAATTACCGCCGCGGGAAAATCTCGCAGGGTGCCAGCACCGTGACCCAGCAGCTTGCGCGCAACTCGTTCGAGCTTCGCGAGCGCACGTACCAGCGCAAGCTTGTCGAGATGTTCTTGGCGCATCGGATCGAACAGCGCTTTTCGAAGGACAAGATCATGGAGCTGTATTTGAATCGGGTCTATTTTGGCAGCGGGTTTTATGGCGTGGAAGCGGCGGCGCGGGGCTATTTTGGGAGAAGCACGAAGGATCTCACCAGCGGTCAATGCGCGATGTTGGCAGGCTTGCTGAGGAGCCCGCAGCTGTTGTCGCCTTGGAACAACAAAGAGGGCGCCACCCTCGCACGCAATTTCGTGCTTAAGCGAATGAAGGAGCAGGGTTTCCTTTCAGGCTCAGAGTACAAAGAACAGACTGGCCTGCCCCTCTACGTGATGAAGCGCACCAATCCTTTCAAGGTGTCTTACGCGATCGACTATATTCGCCAGCAAGCGATCGCTGCCCTGGGCTATCGGCGCGTGATGAATGGGGGTTTTCGCATCCATACCACACTTGATTCAAAGCTCCAGAGAGCCGCCGAGCAGGCCGTCCGAGAAAATCTTATACGCGTGGAGAGCGGACCCGACTATGGACATGTCACTTTCGAAGCACACCGCAAGTCTGTCCAGCCCATTGAAGAAGAACTCAATCGGGGAAACCTGTTGATAAAAATGCCGGACCCAAAATACCTCCAGGGAGCTGTTATGGCCCTGGAGAACTCCAGCGGAGGCGTTCTGGCGATGGTCGGTGGAAGAGATTTTAAGCACAGCGAATACAACCGTGCCACCATGGCTCGCCGGCCGGTCGGAACGGCCTTTGTGCCCTTTGTCTTTGCGGCAGCGTTCGAGAAAGGGATCTTTCCTGGCGAGGTTGTCGACGACGGCTGTATCGACAATAGGCTCGTCATGGTCGGGGGGGAGTCCGGAATTCTCGGTGAATGGGGTGTCGAGCGCGCCGAAAACGAATACGAGGGCATGATTCCCGCTCGCGAGGCCTTGTCCAAGGGGAAGAATGCCGCCACCGTTCGGCTCGGTTTTCGAACGGGACTTGATCAGGTAAAGAAAGTCGCGGCAAATGCGGGGATTGCCTCTCCATTGAGGAATTACGCCAACGCGTTTCTCGGAAGCAGCGAGCTCACCCTGGAGGAACTCACTCTTGCCTACACCATCTTCCCGAATGGCGGGCTGCATCCCAAGCGGCCGCACATTATCAAGGAAATTGCGAATGCTGAGGGCAAGCAGATTTTTAAAGCGGAGCCGGAGATGGTGAAAGCCATCACTCCCGAAACGGCCTGGCAGGTGAACGAAGCACTTGAAGACATCTTGCGGGTCGGGGTTGGTTCAATCGCCTTCACAGATTTTGGTCTGAAAGACATTCCGGTGGCGGGCAAAAGCGGAACGGCATACAACTTCACTGATACATATTTTTTTGGTTATAACAGCTCGGTGACTTGTGGTGTTTGGGTGGGCTTTGATCGCCCCACACGAATTTATCGCGGAGCATTCGGTAAAGACCTTGCCCTTCCGATCTGGGCCAAAATTATGAACGCCGCCGGCGAAGAATTTCCGACCGTAAAGCTCCCGAAGCCCGATAGCTTGAAGCCGGTTGAGATCTGTCGAGGTTCTGGACTTCTGGCGACGCCGAGATGCGCGCGGAACGGCAATGGCCCGGAGGCGGATGAGGGAACCTTCACCGAGTATGGAACTGCGGCGCAGATTCCCAAGATTCGTTGCGATATTCATGGCGGCGGGGTCCGAAACTATGCTCGTGAATATGACCAGGAAGGATGGCCGAGAGCGGCGGCCGCTGTGGATCTCTCAACAGTTCGCCCTGTCGCCGTGGTCGCGCCGACTCTTTTGGGCTTCAATGACGTTTATGCTTCCGTGAAGCCGGCGACAGAGAGGTCGGACGACGACATTCCGGTTGCACGGGCAATTGCTGTGAATCCTGCGAATCAGCAAGATCTTGCCGCAGAAGAGTTGGGAGCCAATTTGATATCGGCTGGGGGGGCGCCGGTGGGCGAACCCGAAGTGCGCAAAGCGGAAGCCGTCCGCCCGCTTGACTCTCCGCTCGACGTGCCATCGATCCAGGCACCGACGCCTGAGCCTATCCCATTTTGACCACAGCGGCGGTCAATCTGACGTCTGACCCGATGCGTTTGAACCTGGGCTGCTCCAGCTCAATAATGTGCTCAGGGTTTGGTGAGCCTCGGCCGCCGACGGCGGGAACTGGACCCCCGGCAACGATCGGCCCGAGATAGAAGCAGACTTCGTCCACAAGCGAACGATCGAAAGCTTCGCCCAGAACACGAGCCCCGCCTTCGATAAGAACGCTGGCAATGTCCTGCCGTCCCAGCTGGCGCAGCGCCGAACGTAGGCTCACGTTGCGGAAGACAATGGTTCGATTCTTGTGCTCGTCAGTGAACACACGCGCCCTCTCAGGCAGGCTTCCGGACTTCGTCAGCACCACCCGGAGGGGTTGGGTTGGAATGCGAAGCCCTCGCACCGTTAATTGGGGATCATCAACGCGAATTGTTCCGCCACCGACGAGAATCGCTTGAACACGGGAACGCAACTTCATGACATCCCGTCGCGATTTTGCACTGGTAATCCATCGGCTTTCGGGCGGCGAATTGATACGACCGTCCAAGGTCATCGCCACCTTTGCTGTCACAAAGGGAATTCCCGTTGCGATCCACTTGTTCCAGGCGGTATTAAGAGCCGCACACTCCTCTGCGAGCACGCCGGGGCACACGTCAATGCCCGCACCAGACAGAATCCCTTTCGCGCGTCCTCCATGCACCGGATTTGGATCCGTTGCACCATAGACAACGCGCGCAAGTTCGGCTCGAGCGATGGCTTCTGTGCAGGGCGGCGTGCGGCCTCGCGTGGAACAGGGCTCCAATGTGACGTACAACGTTGCGCCGCGCGCGGCCCGAGCGCTCTTTCTGAGCGCCTCGATTTCGGCATGGGCATGCCCCGCACCTCGATGCCATCCTCGAGCAAGCACACGACCTTTCCCGACAATCACGGCGCCAACTGCCGGGTTCGGATGCGTGCGACCAACCCCTTTCTGCGCCTCATGAATAGCTTCGCGCATGAACCCTTCGTCGCTGTTCGTCGGCTTAGAATTCTCCATTGAGGTGTGGGTTCGATCGAGTTGATATCAAAGAGAGCGCCAGCTCGGAAGCTTTGATGTTAGAAGTGGCAGCTGCTCAGCAAAACTGCTCTATGGGACCTGCAATCTATGCGTCATCTTGTCGCATAAGTTCACTCGACTGGACTTTTAATTAAGCGACATTATGTCTCATAAGAGATTCTCCTTTGATCTAACCTTCTCATTTTACCCATTCACTGAGTGAGACTTAAGTAAATTAATCGCCTGGACGGCGCGAAGGTACACTTCAGGCTTACTAGAAGGTAAAGGAAAACAATTATGAGCATTATTAGATACAAATCGCCTGAATTGACGAGTTGGTCACCCTTCGGGAGGTTATCCTCCCTGCGGGACTTGCTTGATTCCGCCTTCGAACTGGCGAGTTCGGCGCCCAAATTCACTTCGGGATGGGCTCCTCCGCTGGACGTTTTTGAAGATGAAAGCAAGGTCACTGTGCAGGTCGAATCGGCCGGCATGAAGAAGGAGGATTTCGATATTTCACTGCATGACGACGTGCTGACCATTTCCGGTGAGCGCAAGACTGACGGCGAAAAGCGCGAGGGTGAGAGTTTTCGTAGCGAGCGATTCTTTGGGACCTTCAGCCGCAGCATCACCTTACCTGCTGCGGTGAAAGCTGACGAGGTCAAGGCAACCTACGAAGATGGTGTCCTTACCGTCACGTTGCCGAAGGCTGAGGAAGCAAAACCGAAGAAGATTGAGGTTCGTCTTAATAACTGAGATCGGACGGCCCCGCAGGAGGGCAAGAGGTCATTCAAACAGGAGAACACTATGAGCACATTAACCAAAACCAACAGCGGCGAAATGACGCAGCGCGTCGAGTATTTTGCACCCCCGGTAGACCTCCATCAGGATGCTGATGGATACACTCTGGAGGTCGAGATGCCCGGTGTGAATAGGCAAGGTGTCGAGATCACGGTGGAAGACGGCAAACTGGTCTTGGGCGGCCATCGTTCCGCACCGTTGGAGTTCGGGCGCGCCGTTTACCGTGAGCGAAAGAGCGGCGACTATCGTCGGGTTTTCGATCTCGATCCAAGTATCGACGCGACGAAAATAAGCGCACGGATGGAGCAGGGATTGTTAAAAGTCCATTTGCCGAGGGTTGAAGCAGTCAAACCTCACAAGATCACCGTGGCTTAACGAAAACGAGCGATTTTTCGCTAACCGTCAGGAATCCCGTCCTATCCCAAGCAGGGCGGGATTTTTTTTGGCTTTGACCGTTCGAGATACGAGAGTCTTGGGCGGTGGCCAGGGATTCGCTTCGGGGAAGCGTTGATTGGCCATCGGAAGGGAATACAGTTGGCGGTGACTTCGGCCTACTTTTCTTAGAAGATGAGAGTCAATGCATCCACGGCAGCGGTTCCGCTAGCTATCGAACGCCTGGCATTTGGCGGAGCTGGTATTGGCCGCCTTTCAGACGGAAAAGTCTGTTTCGTTCCTGGCGTGATTCCAGGTGAAAAGGTCAAGGTTCGCATTCGAAGGACGCATACCAGCTACGTTGAGGCGGACCTGGAGGAGATTCTCGAGCCATCCATCGATCGCATCGAGCCAAAATGCCCGATCTTCGGTTGCTGTGGTGGCTGCCATTATCAGCATCTCTCCTATGCGAGGCAACTGACCACAAAGACCGCCCAGGTTACCGAAGTGCTGCAACGCTTAGGCGCTATTTCCAATCCGCCAGTTGAACCTATCGTGTCGTCTCCAGCGCCCTTTGGCTATAGAAACCGGATCACCGTGCGTTCAAAATCAGGCCGCGTCGGGTTCTTTCGCTTGGGGAGCCACCGGATTGTCGAAGTGTCAGAATGCCCGATCGCGACGAAAGCGGTCAATGCCTTGCTTGCGGGACTGCGTTCTTCACGTCGAAAGGACGGCGACTATCCCCTGCGCGAACCCTCTCGCTTCCGAGGTTTTCGCCAAGTCAACGATGCGGTCGCCGATCGTCTCCTCGACATTGTCGAGGAGATGGCGCAACCTGGCGGTCAGCTGTTGGTGGACGCCTATTGCGGCGCCGGATTTTTTGCGAAACGGTTGGCTCCGCTCTTCCAGCTGACTATCGGCATCGAATGGAGCCTGGATGCCGCTCGACTTGCCCGGCATGGTGCTGGCTCCGGTGAAATCTATCTGCTAGGGGATGTGAAGAATCATCTGGTTGCAGCTTTGGATGCCGGCGCTGCACAGGCCACCACCCTTCTCGTCGATCCCCCGAGGGAGGGGCTCTCTAGGCAAGTTCTCGAAACAATTCGGTGCCGGCTACCCGCGCGATTAATCTATGTCTCCTGCAATCCCGCAACCCTCGCCCGAGACATTAAACAGTTCGGTCGCCTCTATGCAGTGCGGCGGGTTTGCCCGATCGATATGTTTCCCCAGACAGCGGAAATCGAGGTGGTCGCATCTTTGGACAAAACCTGATTTCTCCAGGACGACAATGGTTGCGACTATGGGATCTTGCTATTGCATGTCCCACTCGGTCACAGTTGTTTGTGGTCGCGAGGCTAAGAGCTTGGCTTGAGCAACAATTTGCTGCCCGTCGAGATCGAATCGATATCCGTGGCAATTCGGACATGTAGGAACCCGGCGGGTCACGATTGACTCACAACCTTCGCAAATTTTATAGTTTTGAGGCGCTTCGATGATCTTTTTGGCCCGCGCGGCGCGCTCAGCAAGGTGACCGTCCGACATACCTGGCGTATACTCGATAATTGGCAATGGCTCAATTGCGTTTCGTTCCCACTGGCGAAACAGTCCGCACTTTCCTCCAACTTTGTGAGTAATGGATCGCCACTGGCGGGAAATCGATACAGCTACTCAAGCGAGGTTGCGCTTCCGTCACGATTGATTCGGGCTAAGGTCTTTGCAAGCGCGCAGATCCAGCGTAAACCGACACCCATTCGTTTCCAATGCAGGCCGCACTTCCAGCCGCCGGCCGGCATGGCCGTGACTGGAAAAGCGCGCTAAACGTCTACTCTCGGCCTCAAAGGCATTGATTGGCAAAGTTGTTGGATTTGGTCCGCCGGGATGGGAAGTGTGGTAGGTACAACCGGCCACGGCCTTGCCATTCCAATTGTCATAAAGTTCGAAGACCAAGGGTGTGTGGACACCGATGGTCGGATGAAGGCAGTGTGCGGGCTGCCAGGCGCGATAGCGAACGCCCCCCACATATTCACCGGCAATACCTGTGGCGTGAAGGGGTACAAGCAACCCGTTGCAAAGGATGTCGTACCGCGAGCGGACAAGCCCCGATACCTTCACTTGCTGACGCTCGAGGGAGGAATCCACGTACCGAACGGTTGCTCCGCTGGAGTCCTCTTCCTCGAGAACGTGCCAAGGCTCAAGGGCCCGGCGAAGCTCAATAGTGGTTCCTCGATAGTTGACTTCTCCGACCGGCGGAAAATGAAATTCAAAATGAGGCGCGAACCATGGCGAGCGGAACGGATATCCCGCCTCATTGAGGTCCGTGATGACATCTTCAAAGTCTTGCCAGACATAGTGAGGGAGCAGGAAACGGTCGTGCAATTCCGTTCCCCATCGGACAAGCGATCGTCGGTATGGCCTCTCCCAGAAATGAGCAATAAGAGCGCGCAAGAGGAGTTGAAGGGCAAGGCTCATTTGTTCGTGGGGAGGCATTTCAAAGGCACGTAGCTCAACGAGTCCGCGCCGTTTCGAACAGCCGGTCGGAGGATAGAGTTTGTCAATGCAAAACTCGGCTCGATGCGTGCTGCCGGTCAGGTTCACCAAAACGTGGCGAAATATTCTGTCAACCAGGGATGGAGCTACAGAACCCTCATCTGGTATCCGGCTGAAAGCGATCTCCAGTTCATCGAGAGCATCGTGCGCTGCCTCGTCGACCCGAGGGCTTTCGCACATGGATCCAACGAACGATCCAGAGAAGAGGTAGGAAAGCGACGGGTGATTGTGCCAATAGCTGACCAGACTGCGGAGTAGGTCTGGCCTGCGCAGAAAAGGGCTCTCGAGAGGAGTTGTTCCTCCTACAAGGAAGTGATTGCCACCGCCGGTTCCGCCTTCACGCCCGTCAACGGTAAACCTCTCGGTCCCGAGTCGGGTTTCGCGGGCGTTGAGGTAAACACCCGTCGTAATATCTACCGACTCCCGCCAAGAATTTGCGGTCTGCATGTTCACCTCGATAACACCGGAACCTGGGGCTACGTTGATGACATTCACTCGTGGATCGGAGGGAGGCGGATAGCCTTCGACAAGAACAGGCATTCCGAGATATCCAGACGTTTCTTCGACCACTTCGACGAGGGCCAGATATTCTCCCAGATCAGGAAGCTGGGGCATAAAGACGTTGAGTTTCCCTGCGCGTGGCTCGACCACCAGCGCCGTGCGCACATGGTGCGGAACAAACCGAGCGATTTGTGGGATGAACCCGGCAAACGGATTTTTCTCGGTGAAATCCTCTCGGCTCTGCAGGGCGGAGACCTGCTGCATCCCTCTCTTGTTTGAGGATTTTCGATAGTCCCGCGGTATGCCTGAATGAAAGTATGACTGAGGATCGCGGCTCTGGCGCGGAGGAAGTGGGGGCGCTTCAGCCGAGGGATCACGCTCGCCGGGCACTGGGTCGTCAGAAGGGCTGACCGAATCGACCGGCAGGCGAAACCCTAGCGGCGAGTCTCCCGGAGCCACATACACTTTTTCGGAGCGCGGGCACCAGGACTCCGTAACCCATGCCGCACCATGTTCCGTATCTTGCCGCTTGATAGGAAGCACATGTCCCAAGACTACCTCGTGCCTCGGTTCGGAAATTTGCGTAAGTTCTGAACGGTTCAAATCCTCTTCGCGCTGGCGCTGCAGCGAGTCCAGATTCCCGAGGGGAGCCTGTTTCTCGCAGATCTCGCCGAAGACACTTTCGTAGACTGGCATCACGCACTTCGTGTCAACGGCGAGGCGGCTGGCAAGGGCCTCGGCGAAAAGTGCCGAATCGTGCGCCGACACCTGGTAGTCAGTTTGCTCGTCGGCAATAAGATTGGCGTCTTCCCATACTGGCACACCATCTTTGCGCCAGAAGCAACGCAGCTCCCATCGTAACTCGCCGCCTTGGCTTTTGCTCTGGCCGAGATGCAAAAACCCACCCGGTGCGAACCGCGCTTGCAGGCGACGAGCGAGCTGGCCAGCGAGCTCGCGCTTGGTCGCACCAAGCACGTCCGCTTTCCATTCGGCGGCATCCATATGGTCAATCGAAACGAAAGTCGGCTTGACTCCCAGCGTCAGGCGCACGTCGCGCGCGTTCAATTCTTCTTCGACACGATTCCCAAGCACCAGGATCTCTTCCCAGTCTTTCTTTGCGTACGGTTTGCTGACGCTGGGCGATTCATAGATACGCCGCAGCGATATCTCGAAATCGAAACGGGCTTCACATCTCTCTGTCGTGCCGGTGATTGGCGCCGCGGAGGAGGGTTCCGGCGTGCAAGCCAGAGGAATGTGACCTTGACCGGCAACGAGACCCGATGTGGGATCGAATCCGATCCATCCCGCTCCGGGCAAGTACGCCTCCGTCCAAGCATGCAGATCGGCGCAGTCGCTCTCCGCGCCCGCCGACTGCTCGTCAGCGCCATCGGCCGCCTTGAGCTGAATCAAGTAGCCGGAGGCAAAGCGCGCAGCGATTCCACAGAAACGCAAAAGCTGACACAAGAGCCAAGCGGAGTCACGGCACGAGCCTGACCGCTTGGATAAGGTTTCCTCAGGAGATTGAACACCCGGCTTCATTCTGACCTGGTATTCAATCTCGTTCTGCAGCCGACCATTAAGCCCGACGAGAAAATCCACCAAACCTTGCTTGCTCCGATCGAGTTCAGCGAAGAACCGCTCGAATGACGAACCAGTCACCTCCTTGTTCAAATAGGGCGCCAGATCGTGCGCAAGTTCAGGGCCATAGCTGAAGGGGTAGAATTCTGCTGCGGGTTCGAGGAAGAAGTCGAAAGGATTGAAGACGGCCATCTCCGCGACAAGTTCCACCTGCGCTTCAAGCCGATCCGTCCGCTCAACAAACATAACGCGCGCCAGATAATTGCTGAAGGGATCTTGCTGCCAGTTAACAAAATTCTTCTCCGGCTGAACCTTCAGCGAATAGCTTATGATCGGTGTGCGGCAATGGGGCGCCGGCCGCAGCCGGACGACGTGAGGCCCAAGGCTTACGACACGATCGTAGCGATACGTCGTGCGATGGGTGAGGGCGACATGGATGGCCATGCGAACGGACTTTTAAGCACTTTCCATTCCACCAGAAAACCGTGAAAGTTCGCCATCTTCAGGCAAATTCAAGTATGGATCTGCTCTCGCTAACGCACGACGATCTGGCAGACAAGCTCGAAGCTCTTGGGCAGCCACGCTTCCGTGCGGCGCAGCTTTGGAGTTGGATTTACCGGCGTCGGGCGAAGACATTCGAGGAAATGACTGATTTGCCCGGCGATTTCCGCCGCGCGCTCTCGGAATCCGTCACTTTGCGGCCACTGATGAAGATTAAGGAGACGGGGTCGAAGGACACGACACGAAAGTTGCTGTTTCGCCTCTCTGACGGTCAAATGGTCGAAACGGTGCTAATTCCCGCCTCGCCCGCCCAGGACGGAGAGCGCGCCAAACGTCGGACGATCTGCATCTCAAGCCAGGTCGGCTGTGCCTTCGGGTGCAAATTCTGTGCGAGCGGGCTTGATGGGCTTAAGCGGAACTTAACGGCGGGCGAGATCGTTGCGCAGTTTGTCGCCGGCGAGGAGTTATGGGGAGAGAAGATCAACAACATTGTCTTCATGGGAATGGGCGAGCCATTCGCAAACTATGGCAACTTGATGCGGGCGATAAAGATCCTAAACTCTCCCTCGGGCGTCGGTATAGGAGCCAGAAACGTGACGGTCTCGACGACCGGACTTCCACCTAAAATCCGGGAATTTGCCGATCAACCACTCCAGATAAGGCTGGCGATTTCACTGCATGCCGCCACAGATGACATCCGGGCCAGGATCATGCCGGTAAACGGCCGGTATCCACTGAGCGAGCTCCTTGAGGCTTGCCAGGTACTATTCGTCACGCAAGAACCAACAGCTTACTTTCGAATACATTCTCATACGAGGAGTAAACGACACTGAAGAACAAGCGCTTGCTCTCGTTGCCCATGCCCGCCGCCTCCGAGCGAAGGTTAATCTTATTCCCTACAATACCGTCAGCGGACTCAGTTGGCAGCGCCCGAGCGAGACCGCGCAGCGACGGTTCACAGGCATTCTCCGCAGCCACAATGTCTCGGCCACGCTTCGGCACGAGAAAGGCCACGACATTGCGGCCGCCTGCGGTCAATTGCGCTTGCAAGAGGCAAATCCCATGTCGTTGAAGGAATAGCACAGGGACGGACGCCGAATTATCCCTGAAAATCCCGTTGCGTCGGAAACTGCGGTGCAGTAAGGATTTTTCGAGATGGCTGACGACGATTTCGAGACGCCGGAGATTTGGGATGAGTACCAGTGGGAACGATTCCTCCAGCAACAAGACCGCAATACGGAGAAGTATTTCGGCCTGTTGGAAAAGTATCTCGATCACCCGGACCGCGATAACATCATTGCCAGGGAGATGGGCTGGGAGTCTTTCGACGAGGATCGGGATGCGGAGTGGGACGAAGTTGCCGAGAACCTTTGCAAAGAGGAGATGAGCCAGTCGCAGCCGCAGGAGGCTGAATGTTCCGAGGGAGATTTCGAAGAGTTTTCCAGATCCCCTATTTACCAAGATACCCTCAAGCTGCATACCTGGATCAATTCCTGGCTCGAGCGCGAGCATTCGCTCAAGGACGATCCAGAAGCCATCCGATTGGCGACGCGTTCGGCCGTCTGCGGCGCGAAACTTGCCGCCGCACTGTGCGGAGATGATTGCACCGAAATAGGCATGACAATCGCCTATCTAAAGCGGGGGCTAAAGGCCGCCAACGACGCACTGGATGCCGCCGCCCGCCTCGCCCAGGCGAAGAAGATGGCCGTTCGCCAGCGGATGACGTTGAACAAACTGCTTTTTAAGATACGTGACCGCATTGTTGATCTGATGAGTGAATATCGCGCCGAGTGGCGCAAGCGTTACGGTTCCTGATCGTCGAATATTCCCCCCGTTTCGTGCGTAATAGACGAATGGGTGACGATCCGGAGGAAGCCAGGCTGGTGGTTCGCGCCCAGAGCGGCGATACGGTGGCTTTCGACAAACTGATCACCCGCTATCGAGAGAAGATCTACATGCACAGCTTTCACATCATCCGGAATGAGGAAGACGCGCTCGACCTCACGCAGGAGACTTTTATTCGAGCCTGGAAATCACTCTCAAGGTTTGATGCCAAAGCGACTCTTTCCAACTGGTTGCACCGGATCGCTACCAATGCGGCGATCGACCTTTGCCGCCGTCGGCGAATCCGTCCCCAAGAACAGTTCGAGTCCGGATCGATGAAGATTGATCCGGCATCACGAACAACCCCTGCGCGACCGGAGATGCCGGGGTCCAGTATCGACCGCACTGAGATCAAGCGGCGCGTGGAGGAGGCTTTTTCCGAATTGAGCCCTGAACACCGCGCCGTTATCGTGCTCAAGGAAATCGAAGACCTCTCCTATCAGGAAATCGCCCGGCAACTCGATTGCTCGCTCGGCACCGTGATGTCGCGGCTTTTTTATGCTCGCAAGAAACTGCAAACTCTCCTGCGCGATCTTCATGAAGAACTTTGACGAAAAAGAATGGGCCAAGACGAAGTCCCTGCTTCGGGAGCATCTTCAGGCTCCCCGGCTGGAGCATCCCGATTTCGTTAACAGCCGCGTTCTCCAGGAGATTGAGCGTCTAAAAAGGACTTCAAGGCCGGCGGCGTCTTTTTCGCTCCGCTGGCTCGCCTGGACGGGCGTGGCGGCGATCCTCTGTGCCGGGTTGATGACAATGCTTTTTCTTCCTAATGAAACAGGCCGCCGAAGCGATACGGAGTTCATCTCTCAGGTCGTCACAGTTCGGGCCGAGATACCACAGCTTTCCGTCTCGGAGTTTCGTGTGCCGAATGAACGCGGGGTTGTAATATGGATTGAAGGAGCCGATTACATTCCCGCCGAGAACGCAGTGAGATGAAGCAAATTGCCGCGGCCATCGTTCTTATGCTGGCCGTCGGAACGAGCGAAGCCTGGGCGGAAGGGGATCGCATTTGGGCCGCCCTTGCCCTCGCCACAAAAGAAAACCCTCCAGCCGCGATTCCCGCCTCGCTCGGAAAGTTCGCCGAGCCTATCGAAAGAATTTTCGGCTACAACAGCCTGTATCTTCTTGGAGAGAGAAAGCGCGATCTGTTTTCCGGCGGGGAGGAGTGGCTCGTCCCGACCAAGGATTTCTTCTTTAAAGTAGAATGTCTTTCTCAAGGGGTGGCCTCCTACACCTTGCGCATCGAGTTGTATCACGAGAAGAGCTTGCTGATGACCACCGAGGCGAGGCTGGCGAAAGATGCGCCCCTTTATATCCGAGGCCCAGCTTGGGGAAGGGGACAGCTGATTTTCCTCCTTGAGGTTCGATGACTGGGAAAGGTAGTCCCATCCACAAAAAGGGCGACGGCCCCCACCAGTCTGGATGATTCGCGTGCTATAGCCCCCGCGGCCCAAGCCGCTAGGCGCTGAGATGCCCGGTGGGAAAGCGACGTGCGCGGCTCACTTTCCACCCTGAACGGACAGCTCCCAGCGGTAGCCGTCGAGATCGCGGAACCAGAGACCCATGTGAGGTGAGCCCGGAGCTTCCGGGCCGATTTCTTCTCCCGGATCTTCCAGACTAACATTGTGCTCATTGAGATGCTTAAGCGCCTTTCGCAGTGTCGCCATGTCCGGCAGGTGAAATGACATGTGCTCGAAGGTTTGTGGCGATGGCTTGCCCTTGAACAATGCAATCGTGACATTCTCGTTGCCGACGCCGATGCCATTCTCGAACTCAAATTCCTTTCGCAAACCCAGCACCCGTTGAAACCATTCGGCGCTTTTCTTCGGATCACGCACGGCTAAGCCGAAATGTCCGACGACGCCCAGGGTGAATGGAACCTTCATCATCGAAACTTAAGAGGAGAAGTCGAAATGAGAAGTTCGAACGTTGGAGAAATCTTCCCGCGACCCAAGCTCCTTGGCGATCGCGCCTTAGGTCTGCATGCCAAAGGTGTTTCTCTTGTCGACAAGACGCACGATATGATCATTGATCCCATGCACGGCACAGCGAAAATTGATCTGCCGCAGGCGCGGGCCATCGCCTTGCGGGCCCAGGGTCTGAATGGGGCAACCACCTTCGGCAGCGGCAAAGCAGGCACGCTCAATGCCATCGAACACCTCGGTTACGTGCAAATTGACACCATCTCCGTTGTCGAACGCGCGCATCACCACATGCTTTGGTCGCGCGTGCCGGACTACACACCTGAATGGCTGCGCGAGCTGCATGCGGAGCGGCTGGTTTTTGAATACTGGAGCCATGCTGCGGCTTTCTTGCCGATGCGAGACTTTCGGCAATCGCTGCCGCTCATGCGTTCGTTTAGGCGTAAGTTTCACTGGTCCGACGACTCCCCGGACCTTCGTCGGGCGATGCGCCGCATCCTGGCGCGCATTCGCCGCGAGGGAGCACTCAGAGCGCGCGATTTCGAGAGCAAATACGTCGGTGTGTTGGACTCGTGGACCTTTGGCAAAATGGAAAGGCGCGCTCTGCACGAGCTCTGGATGCGCGGGGACCTTATGGTGGCCAGGCGAGACGGTTTTCAGAAGAGCTACGACTTGGCGGAGCGCGTCCTGCCGGAAAACATTGATCGCTCCACACCGACGGCGGAGGAAGCAGCGGATTTTCTCATCGAGCGCACGCTTCAGACCCACGGCTTGGCTCGCCAAGCAGAGTTTGGGTATCTGCGTGATTTCACGGTCGCGGCGTCCATTCGCAAGCGGCTCGCGCTGGCGCTCAAGCAAGGACGCATAGTACCCGTCCAGGTGGGGGAACTCTCTAAGCCGGCTTATGCGCTACCAGAGACGCTGGAATATGTGCCCGATAGCGTGAAAGCTACAGAGGCGCGAATTCTTTCCCCCTTCGACAATCTCGTCGTCCAACGCGAGCGACTTCGCTGGCTCTTCGACTTCAACTATCAGCTCGAATCGTATGTGCCCGTGGCCAAGCGCCGTTTCGGGCACTTCGTCTTGCCGGTGCTTTGGGGCGAGCGATTCGCTGCACGCTTGGAAGCAAAGGCGCTGCGCGAAGAGTCGAAGTTGGTGCTCACTGGTCTTTGGTTCGAGCCCGGCTATCAAAGGGATCCAAGGCTTCGCAGGGCCTTACGCGCAGCGCTGGAAAACTTTGCAGCGTTCAATCGCTGTGACAAAGTGGATGATGCGCTCCTTTCAACCGGTTAATCTCCCGATTGTTTGCCATCTATGAGCCGGAGGCAGTGAGATGTAGCGTCGATCGGGGACGAGCCGCCCAGCCAACGGCGCTCATACCCCGAAGACTCAGGCGGTGCTCCCGTTGGAGCGTCAACCTAGTGATGATGAGGAGCTTTGGAATTCCTGAAAGAGAGAATGAAGATTTCCAACAATTTGCGCGGTGTCTTTGAGCGTGCGAGGTTCGCTCGCTTCCGATAATTCAACGAGACTTCAAGATTGCGCCGATCCGTTCATATCAGGTCTCTCCGAGTAACAAAAAGATGATCCTCGATCCGATTCAACAAGCCTCCCGGGAGCAGTTCCAAAGGCAAAGCGCGAACTATGGTAAGTCGCACATTCTTGCGGATACCAGCGATATCGCCTCCGCATTGGTCGGGATCGAGCTCCCGCAGGGTTGCATGGCTTTGGATTTGGCGACAGGCGGCGGACACACTGCCGTTTACCTTGCCAGTCGCGGATGTGCGGTGATCGCTGCGGACATCTCGCAGGCCATGCTTGACAGCGCAAGCAATCTGGCGACTGAACGCGGCCTTTCGATCGAAACCCGTTTACATGAGGCTGAAAAACTTCCCTACTCAGAGAGCTCGTTTGACCTCGTGAGCTGCAGGGTGGCCGCGCACCACTTTAGCGACCGGGAAGCTTTCGTCCGTGAAGTCAGCCGCGTGTTGAGACGAGGGGGGCACTTTCTGCTTATTGACGGCACGGTGCCCGATGACGAACCCGTGGCGGAGGAGTGGCTCCACAAAGTCGAAAAGTTGCGCGATCCCAGTCACGGCCGCTTCTTGTCGCCTGGATCATGGACCACCCTCTGCCAGCGGCACGGCTTACATGTCTTGCGCTGCAAAACAGCTCCTTTCAAGCAGCCGGACCTCGAGTGGTACTTCCAGACGGCGGGAACACCGCCGGAAAATCGGGAGAAAGTGCGCATCCTTGTGCGCGAGGCTCCCGATCCGGCGCGGCGATTGTTTCGAATCGCGCAGGAGAGCGAGAAAATTGTTTGGTGGTGGCATCGGCTGAGTTTAGTTGCTCGGAAGTGAGTTCCCGCGATCTCTGATTTCGCGCGCAGATTGGCTACCGAGACTCATCCACCCTCTGGATGAAGACCAAGGCGGGAAAATTCAGATAACCGTTCGGTGGTGACGGCGTGTCTGGCTTTGCTTGCGCCAAAGGTTTGCCGTGGCGTAAACTTACGGTTTCTCGTTGGCGCTCCGTTCATGAATCCTAGCAATCACTCCGTCATACGAATTAAGGGAGCGCGGCAACACAATTTGAAGAACCTCGACGTGGAAATCCCGCGCAACAAGCTTGTGGTTATTACCGGCCTGAGCGGATCTGGAAAATCCTCGCTCGCTTTTGACACCCTCTATGCGGAAGGCCAGAGAAAGTACGTCGAAAGCCTTTCCGCCTATGCACGCCAGTTTCTTGATCAGATGCAGAAGCCGGAAGTCGATTACATCGAGGGCCTCTCGCCCGCCGTCGCCATCGAGCAGCGCACGTCAGCAGCGAATCCTCGTTCGACCATCGCTACGACCACCGAAATCTATGACTATTTGCGACTTCTCTACGCCGCGGTGGGACGCCCGCACGATCCGGTGACTGGCGAGCCGGTCGTCCGTCAAACGCCGCAGCAGATTGCGGATACGATTCTTTCATCTCCGGAAGGGAGCAAACTCATGCTCCTGGCTCCTCTTGTCACGAAGCAGGTCGGTGAGTTTCGTGACGTCATCGAAAAAGCGAGACGGGAGGGCTTTGTGCGCTTGCGAATTGATGGGGAGATTACGGAATTGGGCACAGCGAATACGCCCAAGCTTGCCAAATCAACCGCTCATACGATTGAAGCTGTGGTAGACCGCCTCTCGATTCGCGATGAAATTCGCCAACGGCTGGCAGATTCCATCGAGACTTCACTACGATGGGGAGGTGGCATGCTTAGCGTCCTTTCTACCCAGCCAGGGAGTGAGAAGTGGATAGAGCAGAAGTTTTCCACGGATTACTGTAACCCCTCCACGGGATTCACGATGCCAAAGCTCACGCCGAAGCATTTTTCCTTCAACAGCCACTTGGGAGCCTGTCCCGCTTGTCACGGCATCGGAACCGAGCTGTTCTTCGACGCTGAACTGATGGTGGACAGCGCGAAAACGCTCGAGCGAGGAGCTATTAAACCTTGGCGGGTGGGGCACAAGCGCATGCGGCAGTACTACGCCGCGATACTCAGCGGCCTGCTCGAGGATACACCCGTTCCAACGGATGTGCTCTTTCGGGATCTTCCGGCTGAATTCAAGTCATTGCTCTTTTATGGCAGCGGCGATCGAGCAATTAGCGTACAGGCGTCCGCTGAGCGGAAAATCTCGAAGCCTTTTGAGGGCTTGGTCGCCCAGATGCAGCGCCTCTTTGAGACGAGCGAAAGCGAGTTTACCAGAAAGCGCCTACGCGCCTTCCAGGGTCGGCGAGTCTGCGGAGTCTGCCAGGGGGCACGCCTCCGCCCGGAAATTTTGGCCGTGACAATCTCCGATGTGGAAAGCCGCCAATATAATATCAACCAATTCTGCGCGTTTCCAATCTCAGCGGCTGGGAAGCTCTTGTCACGTGTGGCGCTCACCGCCGCAGAAGAAGAGATCGTCCACGATGTTCTCCGGGAGATTCGACAAAGACTCGGATTCTTAGATGAGGTTGGCCTGGGATACCTGCAACTTAATCGCGAAAGCGGAACACTAAGTGGCGGAGAGGCGCAAAGGATACGGCTCGCTACGCAAATCGGATCGGGCTTAGCCGGTGTGCTGTACGTGCTCGATGAGCCGAGCATCGGACTCCATCAGCGAGATAACGATCGGCTCATCGAAACACTCCGTGCGCTTCGCGATTTAGGAAACTCGGTAATTGTGGTGGAGCACGACGAAGAGACCATTCGGGCAGCTGATCACATTCTTGATCTTGGCCCCGGCGCAGGTCCCAGAGGTGGACGAATTGTTGCCCAAGGACCCTTAGCAGAGATTTTGCAAAGCGGAGACTCCCTGACTGCTCAATATCTGAAAAGGACTCTGAAGATTTCCGTACCGCGGCATCGTGTCGCTCCGCGAAAGGATCGTCGAGCCTCTGGCGAGGTCCGCGAAGGATGGTTAAGTCTCTATGGTGCTCGCGAGAACAACCTGAAGAATATCACCGTAGCAATACCAATAGGATGTTTAACCTGCGTAACAGGGGTTTCCGGCAGCGGTAAATCTACCCTCATAAACGACATTCTCCGCGCGGCGTTGGCCCAAAGCCTCCATGGTGCCAAGGAACGCCCCGGCACTTTCGACCGTCTGGTGGGAATCGAGCAGCTCGACAAAGTCGTCGTCATCGATCAGACGCCGGTCGGACGAACACCGCGTTCAAATCCCGCAACCTACTCCGGAGCGCTTGGACCGATCCGCGACCTCTTTAGCGAGTTGCCCGCCGCTCGCGTCCGCGGGTACGACGCCAGTCGCTTTTCTTTCAACGCCAAGGGCGGGCGATGTGAGCATTGCCAGGGGGATGGATTCATAAAAATTGAAATGCATTTTCTGGCGGATGTCTACGTGGAGTGTGAGGTCTGCCGGGGCCGTCGATATAATCGCGAGACGCTGGAGATCACCTACCGTGGCAAAAATATTGCGGACGTCCTTGACATGACCGTCGATGAAGCTGCCCGCTTTTTTCGAAACATACCTGCACTTTCCGCCAAACTCGAAACCTTGCAGGATGTGGGGCTCGGCTACCTTCGACTCGGCCAGTCGGCGACGACGCTCTCGGGTGGTGAAGCGCAACGGCTCAAGCTCGCGGCGGAACTCGCGCGGCGCGCCACCGGGCGCACCATCTATCTGCTCGATGAACCCACTACCGGGTTGCATTTTGCCGACATCCACAAGCTTTTGGAAGTGCTTATCAAGCTGCGCGATGCCCATAATACCCTTGTTGTCATTGAGCACAATCTAGAGGTGATCAAGTGTGCCGATTGGATCATCGATCTTGGTCCGGAAGGCGGAGAAGCTGGCGGACTGGTCGTTTGTGACGGGCCGCCCGAGCGAGTGGCTCAGGAACCTTCAAGCTACACTGGGCGCTACCTTTCTCGGGCGCTGCGTTCATGAGAGTGCTTACCCTCTGTCTGGTCCTCGCCACGACGACCTTGGGAGCAGATCCTCGCGTCGAAGCAGCCAGGCAAGCACTGGATGACGGTTTCCCTCAAGTAGCCATTTACAAGCTGCGACAGACCCTGAGCCGAAAGCTCCCCAAGGAAGACCACCACGCTGCGGAGATGCTCTTGGGCCGCGCGTTGTTTGCGGCGGAACGGTTTCAAGAAAGCGCCTCCCTGTTGGAAAAATCGCCTGCTCCGAGTGGCGAAGCCAAATTCTGGCTTGCTCAAGCCTATGCCGCACTCAACAAGCCGGCGAAGGCGCTGCCGCTCTACCAAAGCCTGATCCATGACAAGAGCCTGGCCGCGCAGGCGGCAGTCGGAGCGGCAAAAATGCTTGATGCCCTCGACCGCACTTCCGAGGCGGCGGAGGGACTTGCAAGCTTTTTAAGAGAAAGCCCCTCCTCAAGTGAAGCGGCGCTGCAGCTGGCGGAAATCCGTCTGAAGCTTGGAGATCCCAAAGGAACCACTAATGCCCTATCGTCACTCGAAGGATTTTCTCCTGTCCAGCAACAGCACGCTGCCTATCTCACGGGACGCGCCTTACTTGAATCCGGCGAATCGGAAAAGGCTGAGGAGAAACTCAAGACGATCAAGGATCCTCCCGCGTGGCTCGCTGCAGACATCACCTTCGCACTGGCTGAATGCCATTGGCAGCAGAAAGACGCGGGCGAGGCCGAGAAGATCGTCGAAACCTTCATTGAAGAGAATTCACACCTTCCTCGTTTGCCTGTAGCTTTCGCAGCGCTCGATCGCGTTTATGCTCAAGGAGGCGCGGCATCCAGCGCAGAACTTCGCCGGTGGGCGGCAGATCCGAAAAATGAGCAGCGCGCCACCCTCGCTTTGTTTTATCTCGCACGAAACGAGGCTCGCCTGAGCAAGAATGAAAAGAGTCGACAACTTCTTGCCGAATTTCTTGAAAAATATCCCGGGCACTTTCTGGCGGAAGATGCCAGAGCTGAGCTGGCGGCGTCGCAGCTCTCCGCGGATCGAACCCGGGAAGCGCTCCAGACCGCGCAAGGCGCCCGTGGCTTTCGGAACGCCTTCGTGCGCGCGCAGGCTCTCGCCACGCTCGGTCAATTCAAGGAAGCCGCGACCGCCTTTCTGCAGGCCTCAGGAGCGCCGGAGCTAGAACGCGCAGCACTCGAAAATTCGGCGATCTGCGCCTTGCGGGCCGGCATTCCCGAATCGGAAAATGACGCTATCCGTCGATTAATGAAGTCCCCAGCTTTCGCTCCAACTGTCGAACGGATTCGCTTTTTTGGAGCGACTCTTCAGGCCGCGAAGGGAGCACCGGAGGCCCCAAATCTCCTTCGCAAGATAGCGGAGAGCGGATCCCCGTATGCCCCACGCGCCCGTTTGGCTCTGGCAGAATGGGCTTACCTGCGAACCTCCGCCAATGAAGCGCAAACAGAACTGCTCCGCGTTGCAACAGATGATCCCTCAACGATCGAAAGAACCGACTACCTTGCGATTTTTCTCGGCGACACGGCTGATCCGGAATCCGAAGCGCAGACAGTGAAACTCGCCGAAGCTTTTTTGACCCGCTACGCCAACTCGCGCTTCGAGCCGGAAGTTCGCATGAAGTTAGGGGAAGTGCTTTACCGCCGTGGCGACTATCTCGGAGCGCGTGGGCAGTTCGGCATTGTTGCGGAAAAATTTTCGGACTCCCCTCTGGCTGAAAAAGCAGTTTTCCTTACTGCGCACGCAATGGCACGCTCGCTCGATCCCTCCGAGATGGAGGAAGCCATCGGCATTTTCGAGCAGGTGGCGAAATCAGGCGGGTCGCTTTCTTCGCGCGCACGACTTGCTCAGGCGAATCTCCTCAATGCTCTTAAGCGCCCCAAGGAAGCTCTTGGGGTCCTTGATGGTATTCTCGAACTCAAGCCGGACGCGGAACTTCGCTACGCGGTTCTCATCGAAAAGGGAGACACCTTTTTTGCGCAAGGTGCTCAAGAGGCGGAGAATTATCGCTCCGCGATTGCTTCATGGAAGCTCATATCCGAGGATCCCGCGGCGCCGAAGATCTGGAGTCACCAGGCCTTCGCGAAGATGGGGTCCGCTTATGAAAAGCTGGGCAATTACGACGCTGCGCTCGATTGCTATTACAATGCCTTCTCTCAAGGTCAAAAGGGCGCGCCAGAATATTTTTGGTTCTATAAAGCGGGATTTGACGCCGGTCGGCTCCTCGAATCGCAAAAGCTCTGGAAAGAAGCGATTGCGGTTTATGAAAAGATCGGCAGCATCGATGGTCCGCGGGCGGAGGAAGCCCGTGACCGCGTCAATCGATTGCGTTTGGAGAACTTCATTTGGGAAGATTAATCCCTCTGTCATGGCCAAGCCACACATCAAGCTCTTCACACCGGGGCCGGTCGAAGTCTCCCGAAAGACCCGTCTCGCCATGTGCGAACCGATGATCGGTCATCGTGGCGCGGATTTTAGGGCGCTCTATCGCGAGATTCAGCCGACACTGCAAACACTCTTTGAAACGCAGCGCCCTGTCTATCTTTCCACATCATCGGCCTGGGGTGTCATGGAAGGATCGATCCGCAATCTTGTCGGCCGAAGAGTTCTCAACTGCATGTGCGGCGCTTTTTCGGACAAATGGTTTGATGTCAGCAGGCGTTGCGGCAAGGAGGCTGCCCCCCTTCAAGTGGACTGGGGAGCCCCCATCTTGCCCGAAATGATCAAGACGAAACTTTCTACCGGAGACTTTGATGCGCTCACGCTCATTCATAATGAAACTTCCTGCGGCCTGCGCAATCCTCTCCCCGACATCGCCGAGGTAATGCGCAAGTTCCCGGAAGTGATGTTCATCGTTGATATCGTCTCCTCGTTTTCCACCGAATCGATTCCGATGAATGCTCTTGGTATCGACGTGCTCCTAACCGGGAGCCAGAAGGCGCTTGCTCTCCCACCGGGTCTGACGCTGTTTTCCTTTTCCGAGCGCGCACTGGAACGGGCGCAAAGGGTCACCGGGCGCGGCTATTATTTCGACTTTCTGGAATTCGCCAAGAATCAGGAGCAAGATATGACGCCGAGCACGCCTGTGATTCCGCTAATTTACGCCTTGCGTTCGAAGCTCGATGAGATCAACCGCGAGACCACCCGAGCGCGCTACGAACGGCATCGGCGACTCAACGCCATCGTGCACGACTGGGTGAAGGAAAAAGGCTTCGATTTCTTTGCTCCAGACGGCTATAGATCCATCTCGCTGACGTGCGTGAAAAATAGCAAAGGCATCGATGTACCTGCTTGGATCAGGCGCTTACGCGACAAACACGCCATGGTAATCGACGGCGGTTATGGAAAACTCAAAGGGACGACCTTTCGAATTTCCAATATGGGCGATGAAACAGACGAGACGATGCGCAACCTTCTTGAGGCGCTGGATGATAGCCTTTCAACCTGAATACCGCGACTGCTACAGTCTTGATTGGCCTTGGAGACGTGCCATTTTTCAAGGGCACCGCTTTTGAAACGTCCTAAACTCGTGCTAGACGAAATTCGCATCCCATGACCCATAGCGATCCGAGCCGGCACGCCGCCTCCATCATGAATCCGATCGAAGGGCGGTTGGGCTACAAGTTTCGCAATGGTCTCCTTCTTGCGGAAGCGATGACGCATCCGAGCATTTCGTTGGAGCGAAAGAACTATCCTTTTGACAATCAGCGTCTGGAATTCCTGGGAGACGCGGTCATTCAACTCGTCGTCACCGAACATCTCTATCGTTTGTACCCAGATTTTAGCGAGGGCACGATGACTAAGTTGCGCACCCGGATCGTTTCTCGGGCCGCCCTCAAAATACGCGCGCAGGAACTGGATCTTGGCCGCTATTTGATGATGGGGCGCGGCGAAGAAGCGAGTGGCGGGCGTGAGCGAGCTTCAACGCTCGCGGACGCCTTTGAAAGCGTCGTCGGCGCCGTCTATCTTGATGGTGGCTTTGACGCCGCGCGCAATTTCGTGCTGCGCGCGACGGAGGACGATTTCGAGCGCATCGCGCGGGATCCTGAGGAAGTCAATCCCAAGGGAGCCTTGCAAGAGATCCTGCAGGCCATCAAACCGTGCGCACCGATCTACGAAGTGCTTGAACAAAGCGGCCCCGACCATTCGAGACGGTTCGTGGCACGGGTGATTTGGAATGATACCGAGCTAGGGCGCGGCGAGGGACTTAGCAAGAAACAGGCGCAGGTCGCCGCTGCCAGTGATGCGCTCGCACGACGAAGCTGGGAAGGCACCAGGCGGAGGTATCCTGTCGCCGCGATAAAATGATCTATTCGCTCACGCTTCAAACCGTCGGCCTTGTCGCGGGAACCGTCCTTCTTGCCGTTCATCTCCTCGCGGTGTGGCGGTCAGCAGAAACGCAGAAATGGCTCAGGCAATTTCCCCGATCGCGCACGATGGGCACCCTTTTGATCACGATCGCAGCGGGGTGGAGCTTTCTCCTTATTCGTGGGATGGATCTCGGAGAGTTCGCGCGCTTGCGCAACCTCATGTTATTAGCGATTGTCGCCGGAGCGCTTCTCGCGTGGAAATATGTTGAAGAGTTTCTCGCTGTGCGAGCGATTGGGATGCTGGCCCTGCTCGCCGCGGAGCCGCTTCTGGAAGCGGCGTTTATGCGCCACGAAACCACGCGCCTGCTCCTGGTGCTGCTCGCATACGTCTGGATCATCAACGGCCTCTTCTGGGTCGGCATGCCCTGGCTCATGCGTGATCAGATCGCCTGGCTAACCGCCCGAAGACCTCGCTATCACGCCGCCGCGTGGGGAGGACTGTTCTATTCCGGTGCCCTGATCCTTTGCGCGCTCTTCCTCTGGAAGTAAAAGCTGTGTTCTTTTTGCTAGGCTGCGAGCGGCTGTTTCGCACGATACTTTTCCACAAAGTATTTCATCGTGTGAAACAAAACGGAATCCAGATCATGCTTGGATTTCCAACCAACCAGCTTGCGAGCTTTCGTCACGTCAGGAATGCGGCGATCGCAATCTTCGTACCCCTTGCCATAAAACTCCTCGCTCGAGACCGAGACGATCTGGGGATAGGGATCGCCCGGCTGGCGAAAATGCTTGTCAAACGTCGAGCACATCTTGGTGGCAAGTTCCTTGATGGTCACTTCGTTTTCAGGTGTGCCGATATTGAAGATTTGCTGGTCACAAACACTGCCACGGTTCTCGATGATGCGCTCAATACAGTCCACCGCATCGTCGATATAGGTATAGGCACGATAGTTCGCTCCGCCATCCACAAGCTTGATCGGCGTTCCGTAGAGAAGGGCATTCATGAAATGGCTAAACACGCGAGGATTGCCGGTTTGCTCACTCGGAAGATAATCGATGCGCGGACCGATGAAATTGAAGGGCCGAATAATTGAGTAGTTTAGTCCTTCTTCCAGACCGTAAGCATGCAGCACCCGCTCGAGGAGTTGTTTTGCGCAGGCATAAATCCAACGGTGATTTCTGATTGGACCCATGATCAGCGGAGTCTGATCCTCACTGAAAGGCGTCGGATGTTTGGCGGAATCCTTCCCGAATGCGCGGGCAGACGTCATGCCGTACACTTCGCATGTCGAGAACTGAACAATTCGCTTCTTATGTTTGACGCAAAACTCAGCGATCTTGAGGTTCTCGGTGAAGTTCAGCTTGAACACGTCGATCGGATTGCTGACATAGAGACTGGGGTTCGCCCTGGCCACGAGATCAACGATCACGTCGTGCGCAGCGGTCAAACTCTCCAACTCCTTCTCGTTACCTCGAATGTCAAAGTCGATATAGTGGACCTCGCCATTCTTTAGGGTATCGTCCAGCTTCTCGCGTTCTATATCGACCGCCGTCACTTCATATTTCCCGTCGTTGACGAGACGCTCGGTGAGATTAGCGCCAATGAATCCACCGGCACCCAGGAGAAGGATCTTCATGAAAAATTTTCCATTTACGACTCTCTTGCCTTCAACGTCAACCCATTTCCTTTAGGCAGAAGGCTTGCCTCTTCTTTGCGCAAGGTTCCGGTAATGGCCCCCGAGATGTCGAGCCATCATTTTGACGACGTTGATCCCATAGGGAATCGGATCGAGGCTTGAGACATTATTGTCGTAGCAGGTGGGAATGGGAATTTGCGCGCATTCCATCCCCAGAATATGCGCGACGACGATCATCTCGGCGTCGAAGTTGTAGTTATCCTGCAGCTGTTCAAATGGCGCGCATTCGAGCAGCCTGCGCGAGTAGAGCATGTAGCCACTGTGAAACTCAGCCATTCGCGTTCCGAACACCAGATTCTCCAGCAATGTGAGAACCCGATTCGGGATGTAGCGAACATATGGCATTCCTCCACGAAGCGCTCCGCCCCCAACCATGCGTGAACCTTGAACGATTTGCGCTTTGCCCTCGAGAATCGGCTTCATGAGATCGAGCACGATTTCCGGCGCGTACCTGACCGTCGGAATGAACGACCGCGAAGACACTTGCGCCCAGGTCAAGCCCCCGCTTGAGACCGGTTTTCTGAGCCCCGCCGTAGCCCTTGTTGACCTCATGATGGACGACGTGAAGCCCGGCCCATTGATCTCTCAGACTTTCGGCCACTTCGCCGGTATTGTCGGGACTCTTATCATTGACCACAATGGCGATGCCATTGTCCCAAAACCCAACCGGAATGCGCCGGAGCACCGATGACAATGTCTTCTCGGCCCGGTATGAGGGGATCACAATCGCCTTCTTCATCGGGTATCTTATCAAATGAATGTTGGGCGTTTGCGGTCAAGGCAAACAATGCGTGGGCTGTAAACCGGCCCCACAAGGCTCCTTCACCTGGGCTGAAACTTTTCGTTGCCAGAACTCATTGATAGGTTAACTTCCTTGCCCCTTTCCCATGCCAAAGCCTATCGCGCGCAGCAAAACAC
The DNA here is from genome assembly GCA_963744345.1 of uncultured Verrucomicrobiae bacterium. GTDB lineage: Bacteria > Verrucomicrobiota > Verrucomicrobiia > Chthoniobacterales > Terrimicrobiaceae > DASTFP01. Next base: position 151,781 of record CAVUTD010000023.1, on the reverse strand, counting down.
GCAAAGCGGTCGCCAAGCGCTTCAAGGTGACCGCGACAGGGAAATTGCTTCGCACGAGGGCGAGCCGCCGGCATTTGCTCCAATGCAAGTCGGCTAAGCGCAAACGCAAGCTGGCGAAGGCCGCGCTTGTTCACGCCTCCGATGCCCCCCGCATCAAGGTGAATTTGCCCTTCGCCTAGGGAAGTTGATCTGCCGGACTGCTTCGAACTTTTGAAGCTGACGGAGCTGGCGAGTCCGCAGATCAAAAGAAACCAACAGCCAGAGCCACGGAGCCCCGCTTGAATAGGGTGGGGGACATGACATGCCACGCGCAACCAATTCGCCTGCGAGCCGCGAGCGCCGCAAGCGAGTCATCAAAGCCTCAAAGGGCTATCGAGGCCGTAGATCCAAGCTCTTCCGCTACGCGAAAGACGCTCAGATGAAGGCAAAGTACTGGGCCTATCGGGATCGTAAGACGCGCAAGCGCAACTTTCGCTCCCTTTGGATTACCCGTCTGAGCGCGGCGGTTCGCGCGGAAGGCATCACCTACAGCCGCTTTGTTGAAGGGCTGAAGGCCGCAGGAATTGCCCTTGACCGCAAGATTCTCTCGGATCTTGCGGTGCACGATCAGGCCGCTTTCAAGCAAATCGTCGAGAAGGCAAAATCGGCTACCGGAACCAAGGCGGCTTAGCGTTCTGGAAGCTGTCAACGTCCTGGCGCTGTGCAGCGCCGTAGCGGAAATCCACCACTTTTTCGATGGAGTCTCGAATCGAAGCATTGCGAACCGAAACGGCTTCCGCAATTGATGCTGCTCACGATCCGAAATCCCTTGATGCCGCGCGGATCCGCTACACTGGAAAGAGCGGCGAGATTTCTCGACTCAGCGAAGGCATGCGAGACGTCGCCAAAGAGGATCGGCCCCGCCTTGGCAAGCTCCTCAATCAGCTACGGCAAGAAGTGTCCGATTTGCTCGAAGAAAAAGAGCGACGACTGCAAGCCGACAATGATGCCGGTGAACTCTCAACGATTGACATCAGCCTCCCGGGAACGCGTCGCAACCTTGGCTCCATCCATCCTTTAACGCAGTTGCTCGACAAGGCGGTTCGAATCTTTCGCCAGCTCGGCTTTGCCCTGGCCGACGGACCGGACATCGAGACGGAATGGCATTGCTTCGACGCTCTGAACACGCCCGCCGATCACCCAGCCAGGAATGAACTGGATACTTTTTATCTGCCCGATGGGCGCCTGCTGAGAACACATACGTCCACAGTTCAGATCCGCGTGATGGAATCACAAGCTCCGCCGGTGCGGGTCATTGCTCCCGGCGCTGCGTATCGACGCGACGAAATAGACGCGACACACCTTGCCCAATTCACCCAACTGGAAGGGCTCGTCGTGGATCGGGAAGTCTCGGTCGCCGACTTGAAAGGGACACTCGAATTTTTCTTTCGGGAATTGTTCGGCCCGGAGACGAGTATTCGATTTCGTCCGCACTTTTTCCCATTTACAGAGCCCAGTTACGAGATCGATATTCGCACCGAGGCCTTGGGCCGGAATTGGATGGAACTCGCCGGATGTGGACTCGTTGATCCAGCAGTCTTTGAGCAAGTCTCCTCCAGACGCGGTGATCGTGCGTACGATCCGGAGCGGGTCAGCGGATTTGCCTTCGGCTTCGGTCTGGACAGGCTGGCCATGAATCTTGCTCAGGTGCCCGATATCCGGATGTTGGTGGAAAACGATCTCCGATTCCTTAAGCAATTTTGATCACCCGCAATGAAGATCAAGAGGCGGAGAGCTTGAATCGATGAATATCTCGCTGAATTGGCTTCGCGATTTTGTCGCCTGGAGTAGCTCTGCTTCCGAGCTGGAAACCTTACTGACCCGCGCCGGAATCAAGGTCGAGAGCATCACGAACAAAGGTGCAGACTTCCCGAAGGTGGTGATTGCGCAGATCCTTGAATCCGCACCGCATCCCAATGCGGACCGCCTCAGCCTTTGCCGAGTTGATGATGGATCAGGCCAGCCACGCCAAATCGTTTGCGGCGCAAAGAACTACAAGCCAGGCGACAAAGTGCCGCTCGCCCTGCCGGGAGCAGTGCTGTCCGGCGGGTTGAAAATCAAGGTGGGTAAACTCCGCGGGGTGGAAAGCGAGGGAATGCTTTGCAGCGGAAAGGAACTTGGCTTGGACGGCGATACGGAGGGTCTCTTGATACTGCCGCCGGATGCGCCAGTCGGAAGCCCTCTGGTCGAGCTATATCCCCCAGACACGATCTTTGAACTCGAGATCACGCCCAACCGTTCGGATTGGCTCAGCCATGCCGGCTTAGCTCGGGAGATCTCTGTCTTTTCGAAAACGAACCTTCGCCGGGTTGCCTTTGATGGACGGGACATCAAACAGAGCGATGATCGCTTTGTTTCCGTTCGAGCACCGGCATTGTGTCCGTTCTATTCTCTACGCCGAATTCGAGCCGTGAAAGTTGGGTCCAGTCCGCGCTGGCTTGTCGGACGCCTGGAGGCAGTGGGGCTTCGCTCCATCAACAATGTTGTGGACATCACCAATTACGTGATGCTTGAGCTCGGCCAGCCTCTCCATGCCTTCGATGCAAGCAAGGTGCACGGGGAAATCATCGTGCGCCAGGCTCTTGATAAAGAGAAGTTCCGAGCGCTTGACGGAAACGAATACCACCTGTCCGCCAACGATCTTGTCATCGCGGATGCCGATAAGCCGATTGCGCTCGCCGGCGTCATGGGCGGAGAAGAATCAGGCGTTGCGGCTTCAACCTCTGAGATTCTTTTGGAGAGCGCCTTCTTTGCGCCCTCCTCAGTGCGCCGGTCAGCCGCCTGTCACAATCTGCACAGCGAATCGAGTTATCGGTTCGAAAGGGAAGTCGACCCCTCGAGCGTGGTCATTGCGTCATTGCGCGCCACGCGCCTGATCGAAGAGGTGGGCGGCGGTCAAAGCGACGAGAAGATCATGCTAGCGGGGACACTGCCGTTCCAGAGGAGTCCGGTTATCCTTCGGCCGTCCCGCTGCAGCTTACTTCTGGGGGCCAATGTCACCGGCAAGGAGATCCGTGAAGCGCTCATCCCCTTGGGCTTGGTACCAGTGACTGAAGGTGAAGACTTCATGGAATGGGAAATCCCGAGCTTTCGACGTGATCTGTCCCGTGAGGCCGATCTGATCGAAGAAGTGGCTCGGGTTATTGGGATCGAAAGGATCCCCGGCCGGGTCGAGGCCGCACCCGCTCCGCCGAGTGCAGCCGACGAAGCCTACAACTTTCGCGCTGCCCTGCGCGGCAAACTCTACGCTTTGGGCTTAAGCGAAGCTCGCACCAGCACGCTTGTTTCAGACAAGATGCTCTGGAGGAATGAACCGCCTCTGCGCTTGCGCAACCCATTGGGAGAAGATCACGCCTTCCTTCGCACAAGCCTCCTTCCTGGATTGATCACAGCCGTGCAACACAACATTCGGCACGGAGCGAAATCGATCGCCCTCTACGAAATCGGCAGAACATTTCATAGCAGTGAATTTGCCGAAGAGCAGGAGACACTCGCCTTCGCACTCTACGGGGAGGCGGTCTCCAGGAGTTGGCGTCAGGATAACATAAGGGACTTCGATTGGTACGATGCGAAGGGAATTCTTGAATCTCTGACACCTCTTTCCTTGACGTGCATCCGCTGCGAGGGAGAGAGCCATTTAGCCTTGTGTGTTGAACTCATCGCCGAAAGTAAGTCCATCGGAATCCTTGGTCAGCTTGCGCCCCCCTTCGCCCGCCGGATCGATGCGATCAACCCTGTCTTGGTCGCTGAGGTCTCTGTCGAGATGCTTCGGGCAACGCGGCCCGTGGCGGCGTTTCGCGAAATTTCCAGGTTCCCCGCTGTCATCCGCGATATCGCTGTCGTGTGCCCTCTTTCCATCTCCTACGGAGACATCGAAGGCGAGCTTCGCAAGGCCAGTGAAGAGCTCCTCGTGGGCATTGAGCCATTTGATATTTATCGGGACCCGTCCGCAGAAAAACTGCCTGCAGATCGGAAATCCATCGCGATATCCTTGACATTCCGCGCACGCGAGAGGACCCTGGACCACCAGGAAGTCAACACGGCGTTTAAACGCTTGAAACAGCACTTAAAAGCCACGCTGGGAGTTGATTTTCGGGAATAGTTATTTGGAAAACTTTGATTCGCCGGAAGGCGAAGCGCGGATTTGTCCTGCGGTGTTCGCGATTGAACGACGCAAGCTCCCGAACCGGTACATTTATCTATCCCGGAGACTTGGCCGGAAAGCTGCAATGACATGCCTTCACTGGAAGTCAGCGTGCTTTGCGGCGGTCATCCACTCTTGCAAAGGGAACGGGATATGCGTCGAAACGGCACTCGCGGGGCAAAATCTCTATGGCCTGCTTCCTCAAGAAGCAGGCCAATTTTTTCTTCTACGAGTGCGGCGGTCTGAATGCACAGTCCACACGCGCTTGCTGTTGGAGTTCTTCGATGATTTCCGATTTGCCGTTGAGCACTCTGTAAGAACATCTATTTTGCCGGCATGGATGCGCTACTTGCCCTTGAGGATGGAACGATTTACCGAGGCTCCTCCTTCGGCGCAGCTCAGACGCGGGCCGGTGAAATTTGTTTCAACACCTCCATGACTGGCTATCAAGAGGTGCTCACTGATCCTTCCTATCGGGGCCAGATCGTGGCCATGACTTATCCACTCGTCGGCAATTACGGCGTCAATTTCCTCGATTTGGAAAGTGCGTCTCCGCACGTGAGAGGATTTGTCATTGAGGAGCTCAGTCCCGTGCCAAGCAACTGGCGCTCGCAGGGAGATCTGCATGAATTTCTCGCACGGCATGGAATTCCCGGCATTCAGGGCGTCGATACTCGCGCGCTGACACGCCGCCTGCGGCAATTCGGAGCGATGCGAGCTTGTATCGCGATGGATGATGTAGCCGCGGAAAAAGCTCTTAAGCTGGCCAAGGACATTTCGTACGAGGGAGTGGATTTCGTCAAGGAGGTCAGCACGACCTCTCCTTACGACTGGGATACTGAAAGTACGTTGAGCCGGAAGTGGAGCCCTTCGCAAGAGGATCGTTCTTCCGCCGCGGTCGGCGAGAGGAAATCGGATTGTTTTGAAGAGCTGCCACCCGCGCCTCACAAGATCGTCGCCTACGATTTCGGAATTAAGAGGAACATCTTACGCTCGCTGCGTCGAAATGGCTTCGCGGTGAGAGTTGTCCCCGCAACCCTCTCCGCCGGCGAAGTCCTCGCCATGAAACCCGACGGAGTTTTTCTTTCCAACGGACCCGGAGACCCCGCGACATTAACCTACGCGCATGACGCCGTGAGAGAATTGATCGGCAAGCGACCGCTCTTCGGCATCTGTTTGGGACACCAGATTCTTGCTCTCGCGCTCGGTGGCAAGACGTTCAAGCTGAAATTCGGCCATCGGGGGGCAAACCAGCCAGTAAAAGACCTTCGCACGGGAAAGGTGGCGATCACTTCTCAGAATCATGGCTACGCGGTGGATCCCAATTCGCTTCCCAAAGACCTGGAGGTCACGCACGTTAATCTGAACGACGGCACCGTCGCCGGATTGAGACACCGGGAGTTCCCAGCCTTCAGCGTCCAGTATCACCCTGAAGCCTCTCCAGGACCGCACGACGCTTCCTATTTTTTCAGCGAGTTCGCCAAAGAGGTTGAGGCCGCTGCTAAGAAATCCTAAAAGTTCGCGCCGATGCCCCAGCTTCAGATCTTCCTTTCCAAGGATGGGCCGACCAACTTCGACGTGGGCGAGGAAAAAGCGAGTATCGGACGGTTCGCGCAAAACATGCTTCAGATCGATGAGCCATCCGTCTCAGGGCACCATGCTGACATCTTCTTGAAGGCCGGCCAGTACCATCTCCGTGATGCCGGCTCGACCAATGGAACCTTTGTTAACGGCGAGCAAATTAAAGACGCCATTCTGCGGAGCGGAGATCAAGTGCGCCTCGGAAGCGTCCAAGGGATCTTTTTTAATGAGCAGGAGCCAACCCTCTCGAATCGTCGCCCAGATTTTTCTGTAACATCCTTTGAAGCTGCGTCCTCGAGTGTCCGACCGGCTAATTTTGTCAGCTTTTCGCCTTCATCGAAGAAGGCTACCACGCGGGACCCGTTAGCGGCGGCGTTTTACACCCTTGCCGCCGTCGCTCTGCTATCATTCGGAGTTGCAGCATTGCTAATACTCACGATGTGAGCTGAGAGTTAGCTTGCGGTGTGTCTTATTCGCCCAGCTCGACGTTCCAGTAGGCGAGATCCAGAAAATGCTTCCAGCTGTCGTGTTGATGACGGGAAAAGCTGATATTGACAAATGGACGCCATCGAGGCCGCTTTGGTTTGCGGATTAGCTGCATGCCCGTTTCCTGCGGAAGCTTATTGCCCTTTCGCGTATTGCAGGGAATGCACGAACAGACGATGTTTTCCCACGTGGTCTGACCGCCACGGTCTCTGGGAAGGACATGATCGAGATTCAAGTCGCTCCGTTCGAAGATCGCTCCGCAGTATTGACAGGTATTCCTGTCCCGCTCGAACACATTGTGCCGTGTAAACTTGACCTCTTTCTTTGGCAGTCGCTCGAAGAGCAGTAGCACGATGATCTTCGGAATGCGGATGCTCACTGAAATTGTCCGAACCATCTCGGGCTCCGGATTTTCCCTGGAGAAGTCACGCCAGCTTAGAAAATCATGCGTTAAATAATTGTTCCGTCCATCGGTCGAGACCACCTGGGCATGCCCGCGGTAGAGGAGGGTAAAGGCCCGGCGGACGGAGCATGTGTTCACCGCTTGCCACAAGCGGTTGAGCACGAGAACTGGTTGGTCTGGTACCCGCTTCCATGTCGGAGATCGAGCGACCGAGCCCGGCCCTCGAAATTCGCCGCGCAAGCTAGCACCCGCTTCTTGCCGTTGTCAACCCTTGGGCAAACAGTTTGTCCAAAAGTGCAATTGGCTAAGGACATTACACTTATGATGAGAAATTTGCGTCTTTCGGCCTTGCCTTTGGCACGGAGTTTATGATATGAGCGCGCGTTTTGAACTTCAACGAATGCGCCGCCCGGGACCTTTTTTGATAGCCTTGGGGGCATCGCTAGCGATGCTCATGTCTGCTCTCGCGGAGGATTCTTCTGATCTTTTTCTCAGAGCATACAAGGATTTCCAAGCCGGAGAAAAGCTGGAGCGAGAGGTCAAGCCGCAAGAAGCCTTGAAGAAATACCGCTCCGCGCAGCAAGTCCTCAAGCAACTCGGCAAATCGGCTCCCGAGTGGCAACCCCTCGTCGTCGAATACCGTCTGCGAAAAGTTCAGGAAAGCGTTACGCGACTGGAGACGCAGTTGGCCAGCACTCCGGCAACGGCACCCGAGGGAGATTTGCCTGAAGCCGAGGAGGAGAAACCGGCGGCAAGCTCCGTCCCGACTCTCCCGGTGGTGAGGGTCAATCCGCCTTCGACTCCCCGGCGCTCGCAAGGAGCGGTGGCGCGCAGCGCGCCTCTTGACGAGAATGCTGCCACGAGTCGAGCCAGTCTCGGGGAAAGAGATCTCCGCGATCTGCGCCGGCAGCTCGCCCAGGCTCGGGCGGAAAACCAAGACGTCAATGAAAGGCTGCTGAAAAAGTCCGCTGAACTTCAAAGCGCCTTGGTCGAAGTCGACAAAACGAAGGTGAATGTGGTTGAATTGAAGGCTCAGCTCGCACAGGCGGCTTCCGCCCTCGAGAACGCCAAGAAGGATCGGGTTGCTTCGCCCGCCGCCCAGGCAAGCCCCGACAGGAACGATGCTGGGATAATTCAACAATATCAAGATCTCCAGACGCAAACCGAAATCCTTCAAGAAGAAAACGACCGCCTGGCTGCGAAGCTCGAGAGAGCTTCCAAATACATTGCGGAGAGCGATAAGATACGAGTCGACTTGCTCGCTGAACGTCGGGAAATTGACAACGCTCGTGATCAGGCGCTCGCAAAGACGAAGCGCATTAAGGATAACGCCGCGGAGATCGAGCGCATCGCTAAGGAAAACAAGCAGCTGAAAAGTAAGCTTGCCCAGGTCTCGGAGAATACGGTGAGCAAGAGCGATTATGAAAAGCTCGCGGCCGAGAAAAAGCTTTTGCTCGCAAAACAGAAGACAACTGCCGAGGTGATTGCCGAAAAGGACAAGGTCATCGCTTCCTTGGAGGGCGACTTGCAGAAGGCCAATGAACAGCTTGTCGACGCCCAGGCTCGCATCACTGCGGGTGATGCAGAGCTGAACCAGGTTCGCGAACAGCTCGATGAAATGTCAGATCAACTCGCTCAACTCGAAATGAACCCGGACGACGAAAGGAAATTGGCGATGGAGAACGAGCTGTTACGGGGGATCATCTTGCGTCAAATCAAGGAGCAAACGGAGCGGGATGACGCGAAGAGACTCATTGAGCAAGAGATCGCAGCGCTCAACGCAGATTCCGAGTTCGTCAGGCAACAACTCGCTGTTCTGGGAACGCCCGTGGTCCAATTGACACCCGAGGAACAATCGGTCTTCAAAGAGCCGGCCTCCCTCATTACGGAATCCGATGATCAAAGCTTCGCCGTCACCGTGGCAATCAGCAAACAAGACGCAGAAGAGGAGTTGAGCACGAAGAGAGCGCTCCAAGAGCTACCAGAGCGTGAATCACTATCGAAAGAGCTTGGCCAGCTTATTCAACAGGCTAAGGGTCTTTTCAACGTTAAGCAGTACGCCGAGGCCGAGAAGATCTATCAGCAAATCGTCGAGAAAGTGCCCAGCAGCTACGTGGCACTCGCCAACCTTGGTGTCGTGCAGATCGAATGCGGGAAGCCTTTGGACGCGGAAGTAGCCCTCAAAAAGGCCGTGGGCCTCAACGGAGAGGATTCTTACGCCTATACAAACCTAGGGATCGCTTATAGTCGGCAGGGTAAGTTCGACGAGGCCATCGGTGTTCTCAACAAGGCACTTTCCTTCAATGAATCGGATGCCGTTGCCCGCAACTATCTCGGCGTCTGCCTCGGCCAGGAGGAACAGTGGCGTGAGGCGGAAATCCAACTGAGGAGAGCTATCGAGCTGAAACCGGAATACTCCGATGCCCACTTCAATCTCGCGGTCCTCTACGCGTCGACACAACCACCTTCCTTGGATCGCGCCAAAGAGCATTATGCGAAAGCTACCGCGCTGGGTGCCGCCCCGGACGCATCACTCGAACGTTTGATCCAATAGGCGGCGTTTCTATTCTCTTTTTTCCGCAGAGCGGTGGGAAGAAGCGGCAACGAATTTCTCGGGCGCACATTGTCCTCAGGTCATCACTGCTGAGCCAATCTGCCTCCACCATCTCCAGCAGCGACGGTTTGCCACAAGCGGCAAAGTATTGAGAGTTCGGAGGCCACTAAAGCCAATTTCTTAGCTTTGACGCACTGCTAAGCGTTCACTCGATCCAAAGCATAGCTGGCAGCTCCAAGCAGCGCCGCCTGGTCATTTAACACGATCTTCACTGGCATCGTTTTCATAAGGCTGGACAGGCGACCCTTCTCGTTAAACGCCTGAATAAAAGCGGCGCTCCGCGCCGAGTTCAGCATTTTGCCCGGAATGCCCCCGCCTAAGTAAACGCCGCCTGTAGCCATCGTCTTCAGGGCCATGTTCCCAGCCTCGGCGCCAAACGCAGAGACAAAGATCTCTATCGTCCGAACGCACAGTTGGCATTTGCCGGAATCCGCATACTGGGAAATCACCAAACCGGGCTTCTGGGTCTCCATCTCCGACGCAACCTCAGGAAGCTCACGTTCGCGGCCGGTGTCACGCAGGAACCTGTAGATATTTTCCAGGCCCATGCCAGAGACGACCCGTTCACAACTGACATGTCCGTGTTCTTTGAGGAGATATTCCAGCAAAGCGATCTCGACCTCGTTGCGAGGAGCGAAATCGGCGTGACCGCCCTCGCAAGCCCAGACGCGATACTTCTTTCTCTTGCCATCCCAAAACAGCCCGCCTTCCCCTAAGCCCGTACCGGGGGAAACGACACAACGGTTGCCTCCCGGTTCCGCGGGCCCCTCCTGAATGACTGACAGATCTTCTGAGTCGAGTTCACTAATTCCATAGGCGTTGGCCTCGAGGTCGTTGAGGATGCTGACCTGCGGAATAGAAAATTCCCTTTCGATCTCGGCAGCATCAACCCCCCAATTCAGATTTGTTGGCTTGGCACGGCCGTAGCGGACTGGCCCCGGCACGCCAAAACATGCCGCAGGAATGTGCCCTTTTTCATCCTGCAAAAACTCCTGAATAATGGCGCTAAGACTAGGATACTCAGCACTCGGAAAACGATGGTTACGTTTAATGCTGAGCTTATCGCCATTGACGGAGAGAATAGCGAGATTGCTCTTGGTGCCGCCGATGTCACCGGCGAGGAGGAGTTGTGGTTGGTCGGTCATGGGGATGCGTTCTTGCTAGGGACCGGGGCAGCGCCACCATTGATCGGAACCGAACTCCCACAGGCGAAGAAATCTCCGCCCCAGCTATCGCTTAAGCACATAGTGGTGCCACATGTGGCCCGTTTTTTCGATGAGATGATTGGCCGCCTCCGGCCCCCAACTGCCGGCGGGATAGTTGGGAAAATCGCGCGCCGGAAGAGCCTGCCAGACATCAAGAATAGGGTTCACGATCCTCCAAGAGGCGTCCACGCTATCGTAGCGGTGGAAAAGAGTAGGATCGCCCACGGCGCAATCGTAGAGGAGCGTTTCATAGCCCGTAGCCGCGGTATGTTCACCGAAATCGGCGTAGCTGAAATCCAGCGGCACATTGGCAAGATAGATATGAGGGCCCGGCCGTTTCGCGTGGATGTCCAGCGTTATCCCTTCATCGGGTTGAACGTGAATCACCAGACGGTTTGGCGTAATGTTGCCCTGCATATCGTCGCCGAAGAGAAGAAGCGGGGCGCGACGAAAGCCGATGACGATTTGCGTCGTATGAGCGGCGAGACGTTTGCCGCTGCGAACGTAAAACGGAACCTCCGCCCAACGCCAGTTCTCCACCTCCAACTTCATGGCAACGAAAGTCTCCGTGTTCGACTGGGGACCGACATCGGGTTCCGTGCGGTAGCCGGGTACGTTTTTCCCGTCGATGGAGCCAGCACCATATTGACCGCGCACGGTGTTGCCGATGACTTCCTCGGGCTCCATCGGCCGAATGGCTTCGAGCACCTTGACCTTCTCATTGCGGACGCTATCGCCGGAAATGGAACTTGGCGGCTCCATCGCGATGAGGGACAGAACGGAAAGAATATGGTTTTGGACCATGTCCCGAACCACCCCCGAGTGGTCGTAGTATCCTCCTCGTAGTTCGACCCCGAGCTCCTCGGCCACCGTGATCTGAACATACTCAATGTAGCGCCGATTCCAGATCGGCTCAAAGGTGGAATTCCCAAAACGAAAGACCATGATGTTCTGCACGGTCTCTTTGCCGAGGTAGTGGTCGATACGAAAAATCTGGGATTCTTTGATGTTCTTGCTGAGTTCAGCGTTTAAATCTCTGGCGCTGACAAGATCGTGTCCGAAGGGTTTCTCGATGATGATCCGACGCCAGGCATCTTCGCTCTCCGTGGTGAGGCCCACCGCATTGAGCTGCTCAACCACTCTTGCGAAAAAGGTCGGCGCGACTGCAAGATAGAAGAGAACGTTCCCCGGCAGCTTCCACGTCTGTTGGACATCGGAAATCTTCGCCGCCAGATGCTTGAATGTCTCTGGCGCGTTGAAATCACCCTGGATATAGTAGCTTCGAGCTGAAAAGTCGGCCCATTCCTTGTCGTCTACGGGTCGCGTGGCGAACTGCTTGATGTTCTCCGTGATGGCTTGCCGATACAACTCATCGTTGCTGTCTGTCACCGCGACGCCAATGACAGCGAAGTTAGCCGAAAGAAGCTTGAGAGCTTTAAGATTGTAGAGGGCGGGCAGCAGCTTTCGTTTGGTGAGATCGCCGGAGGCACCAAAAATTACGATGATGCAGGGGTCTGCGGGACGCTCGTGGCCGGTGAGAGGTTGTTCTTCGGGCATTGCGCCTCTATTAAGCCGAAGCCGATGTCCGGCTGCAAGGCCGAAGAGTCGCACCCGTGCCCTTCCAAGCAGCCGCTACAATTGGATGACGCGAGCAGAAAAAATATCTCCACTCTCGAGAAGGTTGACGAGCAGCTCACTGCCAGGGGCGCTATCGAGGTTAAGCAAGGTGAGAGCTCGGCCTCCCACTTCATTGCGGGATAAGCTCATGCTGGCGATGTTCACGTTGTGTGCGCCCAGAATCGTACCGATTCGCCCGACGATTCCGGGGACATCGTGGTTTTCCAGAAGCAGAATCACTCCGCTCGGGGTCGCCTCGACAGGATTGCTGTTGACGCGAACAATCCGCGGTTCATTCCTTGCCCCGAAGAAAGTGCCGCCGATCGAGACCTTGGTGTCGGCACTCCAAACGGCGACATGCAACCATTCATTGAAATCGGTTTGCTCGGTCGATTTGACCTCTTCCACCGCGATTCCGCGAGCCGCTGCGACAGAGCGGACATTGACGCTGTTGATCTCCTCGCCGCCAGTGTGCTTCAGGAAGCCCGTAAGAATTGAACGTGTAATGGCGTCATCGGCCGGCAGTTCAACGGCCTTTCCGCCATAGGTGATGACGATGCGGTCATTGCGGTTTGGCGCGAGTTGTGCAGCAAAGCGGCCGAGCTTGTCCCCAAGGGTCAGGTACGGTTTGACGATCGCTGCGGTCTTCGCATCGATGCTCGGCATGTTGATCGCGTTGCGAATCTCTCCGTCGAGCAGTGCTGCGCGGATCGCCTGCGCAATCTCGATGCCCACGTTCTCCTGCGCCTCAGCGGTCCTCGCTCCCGAGATGCGGGGTAAAAACGACGTTGTCCAGCCCGCGAAGCGCAAAATCGCTCGGCGGCGGCTCGACTTCGAAGACGTCCAGCGCAGCGGCCGCGACATGGCCCCTAGCGAGAGCATCTCGCAGGGCCGCTTCGTCTATGAGACCTCCACGGGCGCAGTTCACGATTCGAACACCTTTCTTACATAGACCCAATCTACGCTGGTCGATAATATGTCGCGTCTCATCCGTAAGCGGCATGTGAAGGGAGATAAAATCACACAGCGGAAGAAGATCATCTATCTGCTCAACAAGCTCGACCTGAAGGCTGCGCGCCTTACTCGCGGAAAGATAGGGATCATACGCCAGGACGCGCATCCCGAAAGCAATCGCGCGTCGCGCGATCTCACTGCCAATGCGCCCAATGCCCAGGATGCCGAGAGTTTTATTATAGAGCTCCACCCCTTCATACCTCTTGCGATCCCACCTGCCGGCTTTCACGCTGGCATCGGCTTGGGGTATGGCTCGCGCAATGCTGACAAGCAGCGAAAAGGCGTGTTCGGCCGTGGAAATCGTGTTCCCGCCTGGTGTATTCATGACGATCACTCCGCGTCGCGTCGCGGCCTCGATATCGACATTGTCGACGCCCACCCCGGCTCGCCCCACCACGGTGAGCTTCTTTGCCGCTTCAAGAACCGCCGCGGTCACCTTGGTCTGACTGCGCACCACCAAGGCAGAAAAATCAGGAATTATCTTGATGATCTCTGTCTCCGATAAACCAGTCTTGAGAACGACCTCGAGCTCTCCGCCTACGGCAATTTCATCCAACCCGCGTTGGGAAATGGGATCGGCGACGAGAACTTTGGGTACTTGCATGAAGCGTCGCAGAATATCCGCCCCCATGCAGATGTCAAAACCGCTCCCGCGGCTCTGCCGGAGGATGACCTGGCAGGCTTCTGGGGGTCGTGCCGAGTTCCTTCCCTCGGCCGCGACCGCTTCTCTTCCCCAAAAACTCTTGCCTCACCTGGACGTTCGGCCATGGTGCCGGAGCGTGAAATGGTCCTATCGCATCGCGACACTTGCCGGCATCCAGGTGCGAATCCACCTCACCTTTCTGCTGCTTTTAGGCTTTTACGCTTGGGTCTACTATACTGAAGGAGGCTTGCCGGCAGCGGCCAGCGGAGTGACTTTTACCCTGCTAATCTTCCTCTGTGTGCTGCTGCATGAGTTCGGCCACGCATTTGCGGCCAAGGCTTTCGGAATTCGGACCCCGGACATTACGCTGCTGCCCATCGGCGGCGTTGCGCGTCTGGAGAGAATGCCGGCCAATCCATGGCAAGAACTTGTCATTGCCATCGCGGGTCCGGCCGTCAATGTCTTCATCGCAGTCGTGGTGTTCCTTCTCATTGGCGGCGTGCTGCCCTTGCACGAATTCGCCCTCATAGAGACGGCAAGCGGAACTCTCCTCGCCAAGCTCCTTTTCGTGAACATCCTGCTGGTGGCGTTCAATATCATTCCCGCTTTTCCCATGGACGGGGGCCGCGTCCTCCGCGCGCTCCTGGCAACCCAAATGCGCTACCTCGCCGCCACACAGATCGCAGCCAGGGTCGGCCAAGTCATCGCCGTGCTCTTTATCGGTGCCAGCTTGACTTCCTGGGGAGGACCCATGCTTGCCTTCATCGCCGTCTTTGTCTTCCTCGGCGCCCAGCAAGAGCTTGCCTACGCGCGCCTGCGCGACACGGCTCAAAGATTGCGCGTCGGACAGGCGATGATCACGCGTTTCCAAACCTTGCCCGTGACCTTGAAAGTGGCCGAAATTCCCAGCAGTCTCGCACAAAGTAATCAGGAGCTTTTTCCCTTTGTTGATGAACGACTGCATCTGCTGGGATTAGCGGATCGCGAGGAACTCGAAAGGGCCGTTCAACAACTTGAGCCTCAGGCGCTGGCAACCAACCTTGCACGGCGAATGCCCACCGTTCGCCCCGATACCCAACTCGCCGAGGCCTTGGAACTCATGCACAAGTCCTCTGAACCTTTGCTCCCAGTGGTCAATGCTGCCGGTCAAATTGTTGGTTTTGTCGGCGTTGGCCAACTCGCGGAGTTGTCAGCTTCCAAATCCCCTGGCGCCGGCTGGTGAAACGTTCCGGAAGAGATTGCGCAGCCAACCCGGAGGTAAAAAGGCGTTTGCTCCCCCGGCAGAAATATCATTGTCGCCGCGCTTGACAGTAAGTGATGGCATTGATGCTATTGGGCGCGCAAGGACGCCTCTCTCCCATGCAATTCTTTCCTCTCACTGCCGCTGGTCTCACGCTGAATGCTCCCAATTTCAGCCAGGAGGCCCTTGGCGTAACCTACTTCGAGTGGCTAACGAATTCGATGCTCGTGGCTCTGATCGTCGTTGGGGTTGTCCTTTGGTGGGCGCGTACGGCGACGAGATCGATGGAGCTCATTCCAAGCGGCAACCAAAACAGTTTCGAAGCCGTTGTCGAGTTCCTCTACGACATGCTGGAAGGAATAGTGGGCAAGCACATGGTTGGGCGTGCCTTTAGTTTGCTTGCCACACTCTTCATATTTATTCTCTTTGCCAATTGGTTTGGGCTTATTCCGGGGGTGGGCTCCATTGGATGGGGCCACGAGGTTCCCGGTCATGGCTTTGAGGTTCAAGTTCCGCTTTTGCGACCGACCACCGCAGATCTTAACATGACGCTGGGAATGGCGCTCGTCGCCTTCTGCTTGTGGTTGTATTGGACCATCAGCGAAGTAGGCGTCTGGGGGTTTCTTGTTCACACCTTTGGGCCCAAAGGCGGGCTCAAAGGCGCCATGAAGCTGATCTTCGCGGTCATCTTCCTGTTTGTGGGAGTTATCGAGGTCGTCTCGATCCTGGTTCGCCCGGTGTCTCTTTCGCTGCGACTTTTCGGCAACGTGTTTGCCGGCGAGACACTCTTGGCTTCGATGATCACGTTGGGAAATACCCTGGGCTTCCCCCGCATCGTCACCTATATCATGAGCCTGATTGTTCCGGTACCGTTTTACTTTCTCGAACTGCTGGTTGGGTTGTTGCAGGCCTTGGTCTTCACGCTGCTCTGCGCAGTTTATATTCAGCTCTCCACGACTCACGATGAGGAAGAGGAGCATTAACCAGATTTCCCACCGGGACCGTGCAAGTCTGCGGACGGTGAGAAAAGCAAACACAACAAAGTAAACTTACATTATGATCCTACCTATTCTTGCCGCTGAAGTAGCTGCAGCTGGCGTAACCGGCAGTTTCACCCTTGGCATGGCGGGACTCGGATCCGGCATCGGAATCGGCCTCGTCGGAGCGAAGGCCGCTGAAGCCGTCGGACGCAATCCCGGCGCCTTCGGACGTGTGCTAACGCTCAGCATCCTCGGAATGGCTCTTGCGGAATCGATCGCGATCTATGCGCTGATTCTCGCTTTTCAAGGCCGCTAAGCTCATCCAGGCCGCCCGCCCGCGCGGGCGGGCGGTCACAGCAATTCTTGGTATGAACGTTGTTACAGAGATTTTCTCGAACTTCGGCATCACCTGGCCAAAGTTCATCGCACAGGTCATCCTCTTTCTTGTCGTCTATTGGGTCCTGAATAAATACGCTTTCGGGCCTGTTCTCAAGATGCTTCAGGAGCGGCGCCGCAGAATTGAGGAGGGTCAGCACAACGCGGAGAAAATCAAGCGACAACTTGCCGAAGCGGAACTGCGCTACCAGGAAGTTCTCCGCAAGGCTAATGAGGAGGCGACGAAGTTTTTGGAAGAGGCGCGCGCCAGCAGCGATGCGATCACCCAAAAGCAACTTCAACAAGCCATCAAAGACGCTGAAGGGATCATCGCCAAAGCTCAGGAAACCATTACCCAAGAACGAAACAAAATGGTGGCCGAGGTAAAAAAAGACATGGTCGATCTTGTCGTCAAAACGACGTCGAAAGTGGTTGGCAAAGTCATCACGCCCGAGGACCAAAAGCGCCTCTCCGAGGAAACTGTGAAGCAGGTCGCCGCCTGAGACCATGAAGATCAGCAGGGAAGCCCGGCGCATGGCGCGTGGATTGTTTCGCTTGAGTCTGGCCGACGGAAGGGTTGATACCAACCGGCTCTCAGAGATCTCCCAACGGGTATTGACCGAAAAGCCCCGCGCTTACCTCCAGATCCTCAAGGAGCTGGCGCGACTCGTCCGGTTGGAGCTTGAAAAGCGTCACGCCGTCATCGAAAGCGCCTCGCCTCTCGATGATGCGAGTGCCGCCAGAATTGCAGATAACCTCAGACAGAAGTTTGGAAATGATATCACCCTCGAATTCCGCACATCGCCCGGACTCCTTGGCGGCCTTCGCATTAAACTCGGTAGCGATGTGTGGGACGGCAGCATAAGCAGCCGTCTCAATGCCCTTTCGCAGCAACTCTAACCCGGTCCATTCATGAGCAACATTCTGCAAGAACTTGAAAGCAAAATCGAAGGCATTCACGGCGAGGCCGCCGCTAAAACCAACGTTGGTATCGTCCGGGAAATCGGTGATGGCGTGGCAAAGATAGAAGGTCTTAGCGCGGCGATGCTTAACGAAATGCTGGAATTTCCAGGCGGCATTTATGGACTGGCGCTCAACCTCGAAGAGACGGAGGTCGGAGCGATCATTCTGGGTGACTATACGGCGATCAGCGAAGGCGATGAGGTCAAGACTACCGGGCGCCTTCTTCAAGCTCCCGTCGGCAAGGAGCTTCTTGGTCGCGTTGTCAATGCCCTTGGTCAACCGCTGGATGGCAAAGGTCCCATCGACGCCAAGGAGTTCTATCCTGTTGAGAACATCGCTTTCGGCATCATCGAGCGTAAGAGCGTGAGCCAACCGGTCCAGACGGGGATCATGGCGATCGATGCGATGATTCCGATCGGCCGCGGTCAACGCGAGCTCATCATTGGGGATCGTGCAACCGGCAAGACCACCATCGCGATCGACACGATCCTCAATCAGGCCAAGGCCAACAAAGCTGGCGAGGAAGCAGGAGATCCGAACTTCCGCCCGCTGTACTCGATTTACGTAGCTATTGGTCAGAAGAACGCAAACATTGCCCGCGCCATCGCGGTCCTCGAGAGCCACGACGCCCTCAAGTATACCATCGTGCTCGCAGCGGCCGCCTCGGATGCCGCGACGGATCAATACCTTGCTCCATTCGCAGGCGCCGCGATAGGAGAGTGGTTCATGAACAATGGCATGGACGCGCTGATCGTTTTTGACGATCTGAGCAAGCATGCGGCAGCTTATCGGCAAGTCTCCCTCCTTCTGAAACGCCCCTCCGGACGCGAAGCTTATCCGGGCGATGTCTTCTATCTTCACAGTCGCCTTCTGGAACGATCCGCCCGGCTCAATGAAAAATTTGGCAACGGCTCGCTGACCGCGCTACCCATCATCGAGACTCAGGCCGGAGACGTCTCGGCCTACATTCCTACTAACGTCATCTCAATCACCGACGGCCAGATTTACCTGGAAACTGACTTGTTCTACCAAGGCATTCGTCCCGCGATCTCCGTGGGTCTTTCCGTCTCCCGTGTCGGTTCCGCCGCTCAAATCAAAGCGATGAAGCAGGTCGCCGGCAAAATCAAGGGGGACCTGGCCCAATATCGTGAGCTGGCCGCCTTTGCTCAGTTTGGTTCGGATCTGGACGCTCGCACCAAGGCAACCCTTGACCGCGGGCAGCGCATCGTGGAGCTTTTCAAGCAGACGCAATATCAGCCGTTGGCCGTGCAACTCCAGGCGGCGGTGCTCTGGTCGATGCAGAAGGGTTATCTCGACCCAATTCCCGTTGAGCGCGTCAAAGAATTCCAGCTGAAGCTTCAGGAATTCCTCGTCACTCGCAAGGAGCCAATCCTCAACAAGATCCTCGCGAAGAAACAAATTGATGAGGAGATCGAAAAAGATCTCACCACAGCTCTGGACGAGTTCAAGATCCTCTTCAAGTAACTTCCATGGCGAGCCTTCGAGACATCCGACGCCGTATCAAGTCGATCAAGAATACGGCACAGATCACCAAGGCCATGCAGATGGTGGCCGCCTCAAAGATGCGCAAGGCTCAGGAGGCTGCCGTCAATGGGCGCCCGTATGCATTTCTCCTGAACCGCGTTCTGGTTTCGTTGCGCAACCGTCTCGATGAGAGAGTGCATGCCCTGCTGGAAAAAAGGGACGTCAAGAACGAGCTGGTCGTCCTTCTGAGCACCGACAAAGGCCTTTGCGGTGCTCTGAACACGAATCTGTTTCGTGAGGTGACAAACTTCGATCCGAAGACCACGAAGTTTATCTCCGTCGGGCGCAAGGGAACTCAATTTCTTGCCCGCACGAAGCGGCAGATGATCGCTGACTTTCCCCTCAAGGAGCATCCCACCTTTTTGGAGACCAAGGCGATTTCAAAATTTTTTATTGAGAGATTTATGAGCGGTGACGTGGATAAAGTCACCGTCCTGTATCCACAGTTTGTCAATACTCTGACCCAAAAACCGACAGCCCTGACCTTGCTGCCGATCACCAGTCTTGAGGAGGCTGGGCTACACGTCACCAGTGAGGCACCGATCCCGCAGCCTGAAGGGGACATTATCTTCGAGCCGAGTCCGGAGAAGGTCCTTGAGAACATCGTCCCCTACTACGTCCACTTCGCGCTTTATCAGATGCTTCTCGGCACGCGCGCCTCAGAGCATAGCGCCCGAATGGTGGCGATGAAGAGTGCCACGGACAATGCCAAGGACATCATCAAAGACCTTACCCTTGAATACAACAAGGCTCGCCAGGCCAACATCACGAAGGAGCTCCTCGAAATCTCCACCGCCCAACTCGCCCTTGGCTAACCCATCACTACCATGAACAATAAAGGAAGAATCGTTCAAGTAATCGGTCCCGTCGTGGACGCTGAATTCGATCCCGCACAAGGGGCGCTCCCGAAAATCTTCGACGCCCTCGAAATTAATTTTACCGGAGCGAAGGGGCCCGTGAAGCTCACCCTCGAGGTCCAGCATCACCTTGGGGAAAACTGGGTGCGCGCCATTGCCATGAGTTCTACCGAAGGGCTCCAAAGGGGGATGGAAGTCATCAATACTGCTGCGCCAATATCCGTTCCGGTCGGCGAAGGGGTGCTCGGGCGTATCTTTAATGTGGTCGGCGAACCGACTGACCAGCGCGGCCCAGTGGCATTCACTAAGAAGTATGCCATTCATCGTCCTGCTCCTCCACTTGTTGAACAGGATACGAAGGCGAACATCCTGGAAACAGGCATTAAAGTGATCGACCTGATCTGTCCCTTCACCAAGGGAGGCAAAGTCGGAGCGTTTGGCGGAGCTGGTGTCGGCAAGACTGTCGTCATCATGGAGCTGATCAACAATATCGCCAAGGGCCATGGGGGATACTCCGTCTTCGCGGGAGTCGGCGAGCGCACTCGCGAAGGGAACGACCTTTACGGCGAGATGAGCGAGGCGGGTGTCATCGATCAGAAGAATATTGAGAATTCCAAAGTGGCGCTTGTCTATGGCCAAATGAATGAACCTCCCGGCGCCCGCCTGCGCGTGGCGCTCACCGCGCTCTCCATGGCAGAGTACTTCCGGGATGAGAAAAATCAGGATGTGCTTCTCTTCATTGATAATATTTTCCGGTTTTCCCAGGCAGGTTCCGAGGTTTCCGCCTTGCTTGGACGAACTCCGAGCGCGGTCGGCTACCAGCCGACGCTCGCGGCGGAAATGGGCGATCTCCAGGAGCGCATCACCTCAACGACAAAGGGTTCGATTACCTCCTTTCAGGCGGTTTACGTGCCGGCAGATGACCTCACCGATCCGGCCCCAGCCAACACGTTCGCACATCTCGATTCAACCATCGTGTTGGAGCGCTCTATTGCCGAGCTCGGGATTTATCCCGCCGTCGATCCGCTTGCCTCGACCTCCACGGCTCTCGCCCCCGAAGTGGTCGGCGCAGATCATTATGCCGTCGCCCGTGGCGTACAGAAGGTTCTTCAGCGCTACAAAGACCTTCAAGACATCATTGCGATCTTAGGAATGGACGAGTTGTCTCCTGACGACAAACTCACCGTTTATCGCGCACGCAAGATTCAGCGCTTCTTGAGCCAGCCCTTCCACGTCGCCGAAGTCTTCACCGGAACGCCGGGTCAATATGTTTCCATCTCCGAGACCATCCGCGGTTTCAAGGAGATCCTCGAGGGCAAGCACGACGAGGCTCCTGAGGGCAATTTCTACATGAAGGGCGGAATCGATATGATCAAGGAGTAACAACCCGAGCGCGCTCTCAACAGATATTATGGCCACCCTCCGACTTGAGATCGTCACTCCCGAAGCCAAGACCTTTTCGGACGACGTCGATTCCGTTGTTATTCCAGGAGCTGAAGGAGAGTTCGGCGTCCTCCCACAACACGTTGCGTTAATGACGGAGATCGTCCCTGGGGAGCTTCGCATCGCGAAGGGCGGCGAGGAGATACGTCTGGCGGTTGGATCGGGATTTGTGGAAGTTACCCAGGAATCGGTTTCTGTTCTTACGGACATGGCCGTTCGCGAAGAGGAGATCGATGAGTCTGTAGCGGAAGCAGCCATTCGGCGGGCAGAAGACGCCATGAAGAGCAAACACCTCGACGTCGAAGGTCACGCCGCCCTGCAAGCGGCGTTGCAAAGGTCGGCGGCCCAGCTTCGGGTTAAGCGCCGTCGCGCTCTCTGACGGCGAAAAAGTCTACTTAGCCATAGTTGAAGCGGGTAGGGGAGCCGCTAGGTTTTGGGATGGCCGGTGAAATCCGCGAATTTCTTGGAACGTTTCTTACCCGTGGAGCGTGCCGCATCGGGCAAATCAACATTACTCCTGGTTATTCCCTGTGCCATGTGGATGATGTCAGGCAGTCACAGCTCGAGATTTTCAAGGATCCACACGATGCTATAGGAATCGCCAGATACGATGATGCTGGGAAGTACCGTCCACTTAAAACCGCGCCAAATCTTAAACACGGCTGGCGGCTCACTTTGAAAAATTTGGGCGATGTCTGCTTGGCGTTGGACTTTCTCTATCCCGCAGCGCTGGGCACTGCGTTAGCATTTGTTCGAAGGGAACTCACTCCAGTAGACCTGCGTGACACGCTGGCGCGTCAAAGCGGCATGTATGCCGTCGTCAGGAAAATTACCGATGAGCAGGCGCAAGGAGCAGTCGCCGGCGCGTGCAACCATCAGAGTGGATGCCTGCGCCAGATCCTTTGGTCGATCTCGCCTGGTCGTCCGACCTCTTTAAGCCGTTCACGAGCTGAGGTGTCTGGTTCCAGCAATGAAATTCCGTTGCTCTGCGCAGAAGCGTGTAATTTGCTCGTCGCGGCAGGAAGAAAGGTTGTTAAGCCGGTTGGTGCCCCTACCTGAATCATCCTATTTGCTCTAGGTTTGCGGCTCGATGTGGACAGTAACGTCGGCCAAATGGAAGTCACCCCGCAGCAACCGGTTCTTCACGCGATGGGCGATATCGTGGCCCTCGCGCACGGTGCACTCACCGGCCACCCGCACGTGAATGTCCGCGAAGCGCATGAGGCCGCTTTTCCTGACCCGGCATTTTTCCACGCTCGTGACGCCACGAACAGCTCGGACAGCTCGCAGAATTTCAGCGACCATCTCGGGGGAGGCCTGTGCGTCCAGCACCTCGCCGAGAGAGCCTCTCAGCATGCCCCATCCATTCAGGATGATCACGCTGCACGAAAAAAGGGCGGCCCAGTCGTCCGCCTTCGCCCAGCCGGCACCGCCGATCAATGCCGCGGAAATGCCGACGGCCGCAGCGAGCGATGTCAGTGCATCGGAGCGATGGTGCCAGGCATCGGTCTGAAGGGCTTTGCTCTCGATAGCCACGCCGTGGTGATGGATCCATCGAAAAAGCCCCTCCTTAAGGGCAATCGTCGCTGCAAGCACGACTAGTGTGAAACCGGCAGGCACGTTCCCCACATCGTGCACGCCTCGCAGGAGAAATATCTCGCGAAGGCTGTGGAAGCCGAGCACCACACCCGCAATGATCAGTAGCAAAGAACCCAGAACCGCAGCCAGTGACTCCATCTTGCCGTGACCATAAGGATGATCGCGGTCTGGCGGACGTTCAGCGTATTTGATCGCTCCCCACATCATGGCAGAGCTCAGCACATCAAGTGACGATTCAATGCCATCGGCGATCAATGCGTTTGATCGACCGAAAAGACCTCCCAAGATTTTCGCTAACGCCAGGACGGCATTGATCAGAACACCCGCCAGCAAGAGATTGCGGCTCTCCTTTGCCCGGTGACGCACGGAATCCACCAATTTTCCTGTATGCGTCTTAGAAATTGCTGAAGCTCATTCGCCCGGCAGCCGGTGCAAAATCGCCGCTGTCCGTCCTCGTCAGGTAAGCGACCGAACGCTCCTTGGCACTGGGTATCGGGACCTCGCCCGGCCCCGCCCAACCACGCGGATGTTCCGTGACGCTGTAGTGAATGTTGAGAATTTCATTCGGCTTTAGACCGCTAGCGGATCGGAGAACATCTGTAACGAGAGCGATAATGTGAACTGTCTGCTGCGTAGGAGGTTCTCCACGTTGAACATTCACCTGGATAATTTCGATCTTGAGGTATTCCGAAGCGTTTCGTTGCAACGATTCGTAGGCCGATGGAGGCAGCTCCGCGCGCAGCATCGGCATCAGGAGAAATATGAGTAATATGCGGAAGTACATCCCCGTTTCGGGATCTAACAGGTTTTTGCAAATGCGCAAATCACCGAACGCCCACTATGGCCCGTCCTCTCGGGAATTCTGCCCAGGGCGAGCTCTTCGAGCCTCCCCGATAAATTCCCTGGCCGCCGATTGAATTTGTGCCGCGAGATCGACCTTCGGGCGAACAAAGCGCGGCTTAAACCAAGGCAGCATGCCCAACAGATCATAGGTAACCAGAATCTGCCCGTCGCAAGCCTCTCCGCTACCGATTCCGATAGTCGGCACTCGTGTTTTTTTCGAGATTTCCTGCGCAACGGGCGGTGAGACCAGTTCGAGCACGATGGCGAATGCGCCAGCAGCATCCAGCGCCACCGCATCTTTCATTAGCTGCTCAGCTTGCTGCGGAGTCTTTCCCTTAACGCGGTAACCGCCTTCCTCTCTCACCCTCTGGGGAAGCATGCCAATATGGCCCAAAACAGGAATTCCCGCATTAAGGATTGCCTTGAGGACAGGCAGGAGCTCTTCTCCGCCTTCAGCTTTTACTCCGTCCGCGCCAGCCTCGATCAGCCTGCGTGCGCTGAGCACACCAGCCGTTTCGTTCTCCGTGCTACGAGCGGGTAGATCAGCAATCAAAGGCGTTTTCTGAACTCCTCCGGCAACGGCCTTTGTGTGATGCACCATATCCTCCAAGGTGACCTTTGTTGTGTCCGGATGACCCAGAACGACCATCCCCAAAGAATCACCGACCAACAAGAAATCCAATCCCACATCATCAAGTAATCTTCCCATCGGATAATCATAGGCGGTCAAGGCGGCGAATTTCCAAGCCTGCGCCTTTCGAGAAACAAAAACATCAACGAGAGAACGTTTTTGCTTTTGGGACGTAATAAAAGCGCTCATCTTCCCTGCAATCAACAAAATGGTTCGGAGTAAATCATGGAAATCTGATCCCCCTCAACGTAGGCGAGGAGTTGTTCGATTGTTTCCCTTGAATTTGGAAGGACGAGCTTAGGCCGGATATCAGCCAAAGGCTGAAGGACAAACCTACGCAGTCTAATCCGAGGATGCGGCAGGGTGAGATCCCAACTAGTAATGGTGATATCGTCGCAGTAAAGGAGATCAAGGTCGATTGTGCGAGGGGTATTTCTCACGGGAGTGGGCGATCTGCCGAGATCCGTTTCGATGACCTTGAGCTTGGCAAGAAGCTGCGGCGGCGGCAACTCAGTCGAGAATTCGAGCGCCGCATTGAGGAAAAGGGCTGAATGCGGAGGACAATCGACGGGAAAGGTCTCGTAGACGCGTGAGCAAAGAACCGGTTCGCTCCCGGTGTGGAGATTGCAAAGGCGGTGACAGGCTGCCTGAAGATAATGGAGGCGAGGCTCGATATTTGATCCCAGGGCAATTCCGGCTCGCATGCATCCAGAGGGCGACCCTATGTCTCGTCACCTCATTTGAGACCGAGGACATCTTGCATGTCGTAAAGTCCGGGTCGCTGGTACTGCGCCCACTTGACCGCGCGAAGAGCGCCCTGGGCAAAAGTCTCTCTGCTGGAGGCGCGATGGGTAAGCTCAATCCGCTCGCCAGGTCCGGCGTAGACAACGGTGTGGTCCCCAACAACGTCCCCGCCACGCAGAGCATGCATTCCAATTTCCGTTTTGGTTCGCTCGCCAGGCATTCCTGACCGACCGTGGCGAACCTCCGCTTCATAGCTCAAACCACGGGTCTCAAAGAGGATCTCAGCAAGGCGTTTGGCTGTTCCGCTCGGCGCGTCCTTTTTCAGCCGGTGATGCATCTCGATAACCTCCAAATCAAAATCTTCACCCAGGATTTTCGACGTCCGGTGAGCGAGCCAAAAGAGCGTGTTCACACCGACGCTAAAATTCGGAGCAAAGACGATCGGAATCTTTCGAGCGGAATCCTCCACAGTTCGGCGGCTGGGCCCGTCCTGACCGGTTGTGCCAATAACCAAAATTCGACCAGATTGTGCGCACATCTGTGCGATTGCGGCTGTCACCTCCGGGTGTGAAAAATCCACGACGGCTTGACAATCCGCGAGCGCAGGCGCCAGATTGTCACCGATATCGATGAGAGCGGTGACTTCCAGTTCTGGATCGTCGCTCGCGCAGGACGCAACCGTTGCTCCCATCCGCCCCTTGGCCCCATTAACCAGCAGTTTGAGGGGCATCATGGACTGTTCGCTTGGGGTATTTGGGTGATCATGTGATACTTATGGGAGTTTTTACAGAATCCGCAAAGTCGTGAGAGTGGCGCGTAGCTTCGCCTTATTCGAATCCTCCATCTCGCAAAGAGGCAGCCGCACTTCTGGACTCATCAATCCCTTTAAGGAGAGCGCGTATTTTATGGGGACGGGATTTGGTTCGATAAACAGATCTTTGAACAGTGGATAATAGTTGCGGTGCGCATCGATCGCTTCTTGGATGTTTCCTGTTCGCCAAGAGCGCACAAAGTCGGCCACTTGCCGCGGGATGAGATTTGATGCCACGCTGATAACGCCAACGCCGCCTGCGGAAAGGAAGGGAAGTGTGAGTGAGTCGTCTCCCGACAAAATCTCGAAGCTATCGGGAAGGACCTGCCGGAGAGCGCTGACGCGCTCGACACTGCCTCCGGCCTCTTTGATGCCAGCGACATTCGGGCAATCCTTTGCCAGGCGCCGAACCGTCTCCACTCCGATCTCGATGCCGCAACGGCTTGGGATGCTATATAGGATGAGAGGTATATCGACCGCCTCGGCGACAGCACGGTAGTGGCGAAAGAGACCTTCCTGCGAGGGCTTATTGTAATAGGGGGCAACCAGGAGCGCAGCGTCAGCGCCGAGCCTTTCTGCTTGTTTTGTCAGCGAAAGAGCTTCCCTGGTGGAGTTGGAACCGGTGCCCGCGATAACCTTACAGCGCCCTTGGACAGCGTCGACGGCCATGCGAATCACTTCGCCGTGCTCGTCGTGCGTGAGGGTAGGTGACTCGCCCGTGGTGCCCACCGGCACGATCCCCTCCACACCCCCTGCAATCTGAGTCTCCACGAGCGAACGAAAAGCGGCGCCATCAAAGACACCATCACGAAACGGTGTAACGAGGGCGGTATATGTGCCGGCGAATGACATAAGACGTCGAGAACTATATCGAAATTGTTCCTTCGAAAACAAAATCCGCCGCACCGGTGAGAGTGACATTACGAAAGCCGCGATCGGTCTCCTCGAACGCTACCAGGAGGGTTTCCCCGCCGTGCACCCTCACAAAAACCGGAGATCCCGACCCTGACCGAAGGTGGTGAAGCAAGGCCCCGGCGCAAACGCCTGTGCCACAAGCAAGAGTCTCACCCTCCACCCCGCGCTCGTAAGTGCGAATCTTAATGGTGTCAGGCGCGAGCACCTGGATGAAGTTTGCATTGGTTCCTTGGGGCGCGAATACTGGATGCGAGCGAAGGGCCGCACCATCCTTCGAAATGTCTACCACACCAAGATCATGCGTGAAAACGACGGCGTGCGGAACGCCGGTGTTGATAAAATGAACATTCAATACGCGCCCGTTGATCTGAACATCGAGCGGTGATCGAACCGAGTGAGGGTCGCTCATGGTCACGCGAACGTCGCCTTCAGAAAAAGAAGCCCTGATGATCCCGGCGAGCGTCTCAAAGCTGATCTCGGACTTGTCAGCACCCAATCTGCAAGCGAAACGCGCAAAGCAGCGCGCTCCATTACCGCACATTTCTGCCTCGCCCCCATCTGCATTGTAGTAGCGCATCCGGAAGTCCGCGCCTTGCTGCGCAGCCTCCACGGCAAGTACTCCGTCCGCGCCGATTCCTCGATGGCGATCACAAAGCAATGCGATACGGGAGGGATCCAGCACAAGCGAACCATCGCGGTTGTCCAGCATGATGAAGTCGTTGCCCGCGCCATTCATTTTGGTGAAGGAAAAGTGCATTGCGGGGCAAATTAGGCGGACTTTGCGGCCCGCACAAGAGGCCGAACGAAGTCGCTGAGGTGTCTAGTTAGCCGCGAAGGATCTTGGTTTTCCGCGATCTGCCGAACGATAGCGCTTCCGACGACCACTGCGTCCGCATGCTTGGCCACAGCGGCTGCCTGTTCGGGCGTTGAAATGCCGAAGCCGACGGCAATCGGTAACGACGTGTGCCGGCGCAGCTCGGCCACTTGCGTAGATAAACCCTCGGAGAGCTGGCTCTGTTCACCAGTGACTCCTTCGCGCGAAATGTAGTAGATGAACCCTCTGCCGGTGGAGCCTACCTTGGCCATCCGCTCAGGAGGAGTCGTCGGGGCTATGAGACGGATAGGATCCAAACCACCCGAAGCAATGAGCTCGGAGTTTTGCTGCGCTTCATCGACGGGAAGATCCAAAATCAAAAGTCCATCAGCACCTGCGGCGACGGCGTCGCCCAGAAAACGCTCAAACCCATAAAAATAAATAGGGTTCAAGTAACTGAATAAAACGAGTGGAAGCTCCGAAGCTTGGCGAATTCGCCGGACGATTTCCAATGAACCCGCCACTGTCATGCCGGCAGCAAGTGCTCGACTGGAAGCCGCTTGAATCGTCGGTCCGTCGGCTAGCGGATCCGAAAAAGGAATTCCCAGTTCTAGGATGTCCACATCGCAAGATTCCAGGGCGGCCGCGATCTCCACAGTAGCCTCCGAGGAGGGATCTCCAACAGTCACATACGCAATGAATCCTCGCGTTCCTTGAGAGGCAAGTTCCTCGAAGCGGCGGGAAATGCGGCGGGCATTCACGGCGGCTGCGCAGAATCTTCTGCCACTCGGTCACTGGCAAGCAAATCTCACCGCTGCTCGCCCCAGCGCGAGAGCGAGCTCTCAAGCTCAGGCACAAGGGCACCGTCGCAGCCCCTCAAATTTCTTCGCGACCCGATTTTTCGCCACGACAGAAAGTCAATAATGATAACATCATATAATAAGCGTCATGTATATCTGAGAGAACATACGCCGAAGAAGCGGAAATGGATTGTCTGATACGCCGGAGCAACGTTCACAGAGACTTTATTGGACTCACTGTGGCGAGACCATCCTTCGCTTCTCGTCGCTCAAGATGGAAACTGTTTTGTTCTGCTCTGGAGCGGCGCTCTATGGTATGCAGCGAAAGCCTGTGTCTTGGAAAATTTCCGATCTTATCGATTTTGAGTGGTTTCTCGCTGAAGACAGCGATCTCGACGACAAGACGTTGCGATCCCGAGACCGGCAAATCTACGAGAAAATTTCGCGGGCCAAGGCTCCGTCTCAGAGCGAGAGTCGCGGCGACATTTTTCGCGCCTGGCTTGAAGAGCGGCGGGCGCAGGCTTCGGAGGCGTCTCCGGGCGACTATTTTCTCACGGCATGGCAGACACTGAGCGTTTGCTCGGCGATCTTTGGCGTCAGCTTAGGGATAAGCGTTGCTGCAGCCGTGCTCCTAACTTATCGGGGCCAGGAACCGGTAAATGTAGCTTGGTTTTTCGCCTGCACAGTAGGCATCCAGTGGCTGATTCTCGCGGGCGGCTTAGCCATTTGGGCTTTGCGACGCACGACGCACCTGCTGGAGAACTTTCACCCAATTCGAAGGCTGCTCTCCGGGATGCTGTGGTCGCTGAGCGCGGCCTTGCACCAGCTTCCCGGAAACCAACGTGAAAAGATTCGAGCCAGGCTCACGGGAATCCGGCGCCGCGGCGAGATCTTCCAACTTTTGGTGTGGCCGCTCTTAATGATCACGCAAATCTTCGGTGTTTTCTTTAATGCCGGTGTGCTTACTGCCCTCCTGTTGCCACTAGGCAGAGACGTCGCCTTTGGTTGGCAATCGACGCTGAAAACCAGCCCCGCGGCCGTTTATGCTCTGGTCTCCTCAATAGCGACCCCGTGGTCTTTCTTGCCCAATCCCCATCCGACTCCAGAAGAAGTAATCCAAAGCCGATTCTCCTACAGCGAGGGCATAGGAGCGCTTTCTGAGCCAGCCATGACCTCCTGGTGGCCATTCCTGTTCTATGCGACGTTGACTTATGGATTTCTCGTCCGTTTGATCTTGTTGATCTGGTGCGGTGTTAATCTGCGCGTTGCCTTGCGCCGCTTCTCCTTCGACCATGCAAGCTGTAGCGCGCTTTTTCGCAGACTCACCGGCCCATTCATTCAGGGACATCCGGACGCCGCGAAGCTGGACATCCCGCAATCAACTCCTTCGCTGGCCCATAGCGCAAGCGGCACCTGCCTTGCCTTAGCGGCCAAGGAGCTTGAGCTTGAGGAGGAGGAGGTTCAAAGGAGCTTGAGCAGAGACTTTAGCTGGCGGCTCTCAAAACCGTTGCTCGCGGTGCGGATCGACGATCGAAACGGGAACGGTGCCGCGTTCGAGAGGATTGCCAGTGAAGCTCCTTCGTTGGCAAGCATTGCCGTCCTGATCAGTGAACGCCGCGCGCCGATTCGCGCCATCGCGCTCGTCCTCCGTAAGATTGTTGAGGCAGCAGGCGGAAAAGTCGAAATTGTTGTGCTGCTGGTCGACGGTTCTGAAGCGGAGCGAAGCGCAGCGCCCGGGACTGAGCAGTTCGCTGCCTGGCGCAACTTCCTCGCCATCCATGATCTTCCCTTCGGACTGGAGAGATGGCGACTATGAGCCAAGACGTTCCGACCTTCGCCATTGTCGGTGCGGTAAATCACGGCAAATCATCCGTCGTCTCCACGCTGGCGGAGAACGATCAAGTGCGCATTAGCTCGATGCCAGGAGAAACGGTCACCTCGCAGCGATTTTGGCTTCGCGATCTCTTTGCCTTTTATGACACCCCAGGCTTCCAGAACGCCATCGAGGCACTCCGCGAAGTCGAACCAGCCGCACGTGCCGGCGAACCGCTCGCAATTTTTCGCGATTTTCTTGAGCGCCATCGCGGGGATGAGGACTTCGAGGCGGAGTGCCGTCTCCTGAGACCGATCGTCGAAGAGAACGCAGGAATTATCTATGTGGTCGACGGCTCGGAACCGCTCCTGGAGCTCCACATTGCGGAAATGGAAATCCTGAGACTCACTGGTCAACCGCGTCTGGCCATCATCAATCGAACCAAAGCGGAAGATCACCTCGCAGAATGGAGGCGGCGGTTGGGCTTGCACTTCAATGCGGTGCGCGAATTCAATGCCCATTTCGCGAGTTTTGCCGATCGCGTCGAATTGCTTGAAACGCTAGCCGGCATCGAGCAGAGCTGGAAGCCCAAGCTCATGCGCGTGGTGGCAATATTCCGCGAGGAGTGGCAAAAGAGGCTGGACGATTGCGCTGAAATCATCCTCGACTTACTCGTGGACGCTCTTACGCATTACGAGAGTGCTGCGGGATCCGAGTTGCCTTCTCGGCGAAAAGACATTGGCGAAAAGCTTAAAGCCCAATTCATGCAGGCGGTCAGCCAGCGGGAAGCGAAGGCCCATAAGGCGCTGATACTTCTTTTCGAGCACAACCGCGTCAAGCCTGCTCATGCAATCGACCAGATCATCGATGCGGGATTGTTTAGCGAAGAGACGTGGCGATTGTTCGGCTTGAATGAGAGACAACTAATCTTCGCTGGAGCCATCGGCGGTGCCGCCGCAGGCGTCCTCTTCGACCTTGCAACGGCAGGACACTCGATCGGCTTGCCGACGGTTCTCGGTGCCGCAGGCGGAGCTGTCGGAAGCTTTCTCATGGGGAAAAGGCGCCCGGAATTAAAGGCCAAGCTCCCCGGGACTTTCCCGCTGGCGCCGGGACGGCATGTGCAGCTGGGCGGCCGCACCATCGCGGTGGGCCCGTGTCGCGCCATCAACTTTCCGTGGATCTTGCTCGATCGTGCGATCGGCGTTGTTTGCTATCTCATCAATCGCGCTCACGCCCGACGTGATGAGGCAACACTTGGCGCGGCCGAGCTGAAGGCAGTGCTCGAGGAGTATCATGCGGGAACTTCCCAGTGGAGCGACGAAAAGCGGAAAGCCTGCGAAAGGATTTTCGAAGCAACCCGGCGCAACAAGTCCACCGGCCAACAGCGGGACGATCTTCGCAGTTTGATTCGCGAGAGCCTTGACGTTGTGAGCAAAGTGTCGCGCAGCTCCTTCGATTCGGGAGAGCGCTCCTCCCTCGAAGTTATGCGATCCTAAGCAGTTGTGGTAAAATCTCCTCGAGCCCGCTGGCAAGCTCGATCTGCGCCGTTCTTGAATTCTTTAAGAGCTTGTTGAAGGCGCTCACGCACGAAGGATGTCTCATCAAATAGCGAAAGAGCACGATTGGATCCGGACGCCCTGTTCGAGAATTCAAAAGTACGTCGGCCGGAACCGGCAGGTCATCCTCCAAAGCATCGCTGATGCAGCGTACGCTAAGGATCGGAACGCCGCATTTTCCGCAGATTTCGGCCAATTGCTCAGTCTCCAGATCGCCTGCCAAACACCCGGTTTCCTCCCCGAGATGTCTCTTGTCTTCTGCTCGCTCAAGAATCGCTTTCGCCGTGCAGACACCCCCCACCCTCCAGCGCTTTCCCAGAGAAAGCTTCGCCGCGATCGCCTGATCGGAAAAATTTTCACCTATCACGAGATCGCCCACCTTGAGCTCAGATTGAAGACCTCCCGCAAAACCTGCGGAAATCAGGAGTGACGGCGTGTTGACCTCCAATTTCTTCCTGAGATTGACTGCGGCGCCGGCGCCCATCGCACCGAGGAGCCAAACACCCACACGTAGTCGAGTGTCGTGTCTCGCGCGGAAACACGCGCTTTCAAATTCCAGGGCGAATGCAATGGTAATCATTGGGAGTCGATCTTTTTAATTACGAGTTCAAAAAGACCGCCAGACAGATCTCCGACCAGTCCCCTCTCCTTTCCGCCGCCACAGGCTGCCAGAAAATCCTCGACACTCTGCTCCGGAACTTGCACCAAGAGCCGAATCTCCGCTCCATCCTCGAGTCTGGGAATGGCCACCCCGCCGTAATTTGCGAGAAGCTGTTCGATGCGCGCTCTCTCGGCCGGCAGTTCCGGCGCAATCAGTTCCAGCCTGGCTTCGCTTTCCGGCAGGTCCTCCGGAGTGAGCTTCTCGTCGGCGATTCCTTCAAGCATGCTTCGCAAAGGTAGCGAAAGCTCAGACTCG
Source organism: uncultured Verrucomicrobiae bacterium (assembly GCA_963744345.1). Taxonomy (GTDB): domain Bacteria; phylum Verrucomicrobiota; class Verrucomicrobiia; order Chthoniobacterales; family Terrimicrobiaceae; genus DASTFP01. The sequence continues at coordinate 119,190 of CAVUTD010000023.1, read as the reverse complement.
GAACTCTGCGAGGAGGTCGCTTGCTTTCGCGTTAAGCTTTGCAGGCCGAAAATTATGCTGGCCAGAGGGAGTGCCAGGGCGATCAGACAAATAAGAATCGTTACGCCGACCTGCCGGTTGATCCGGAATTGTTGCTGTCCTTTAGTTTGCAAGATTGACCGGGCGGTTTGGCTCTAGGATATTCGCCCACCTTTCCTGATGTCCATCGAACGCACGCGCAATTTTTCTATTATAGCGCACATCGACCATGGCAAGACAACGTTGTCTGATCGCTTGCTCGAGAGCACCGGCACGATCGCCGAGCGCGATAAGCAGGACCAGTTGCTCGACTCGATGGATCTGGAACGTGAGCGTGGCATCACGATAAAGGCGCACCCGGTCGCCATGAAATATTCGGCAAGAGACGGGCAAGACTACCGGCTCAACTTGCTCGACACTCCCGGGCACGTGGATTTTTCCTACGAAGTTTCCCGAAGCTTAGCCGCTTGCGAAGGGGCTCTTCTCGTCGTGGACGCCGCGCAAGGCGTGGAGGCGCAGACGGTTGCCAACGTTCACCTCGCCCTTAAGCAAGGCCTGACGATTATCCCGGTCATCAATAAGATCGACCTGCCGAACGCCGATGTGCCGACGGTGAAAAAGCAACTGGAGGACATCCTGGCCATCCCTTCCAGCGAAGCCATCGAAGCAAGCGCCAAGGCTGGCATAGGCATTTCAGACATTCTTGAAGCGATCGTGCAACGCATCCCGCCGCCACATGCCCGGGATCACGTCTTACGTGGCCTCGTTTTCGATTCGGTTTTCGACGGCTATCGCGGCGTGGTGGCCTACATCCGTGTCGCGAGCGGCAGCGTAAGTCCCGGAATGGGTGTCAAACTCATGTCCACCAATCAGAGTTACGAGATCAAGGAGGTTGGTGTGTTTACCCCAAAAATGCTTCCCCAACCGCGGCTCGATGCCGGAGATGTTGGATACTTTATTGCCAATATTAAGAGCAGCGCCGAAATCCATATCGGCGATACCTTGACCGACGCTCGAAAACCCGCTGCCGAACCCCTGCTAGGTTTTCAGGAAGTCCATCCCATGGTCTTTAGCGGCATCTACCCCATCAATACCGCAGACTTCGAGCACCTCAAGGCCGCCATGTCCAAGCTTCAACTTAATGACTCCGCCTTCGTCTTCCAACCCGAGAGCTCTGTCGCGCTTGGATTCGGCTTTCGTTGTGGCTTTCTCGGTCTCCTTCATATGGAGATTATTCAGGAGCGCCTTCGCCGGGAGTACAACATGGACATCATCGCCACGTATCCCAGCGTTGTCTACGAAGTTGTCAAAACCAACGGCGAGCACATCGAAGTCCATAATCCCGCAAGCCTTCCCGACATGAGCCTCGTCGAGGAAGTTCGCGAACCTATTGTCAAATGCTTCGTGATGGTTCCGAACGAAAACATCGGCGATATAATTCAGGTCATTCTCGACAAGCGCGGCACGGTCGAGCAAACAGAATCTCTCGATGCGCGCCGGGTCATGGTGTCAGCAATCCTCCCGCTGAACGAGATTCTTGTCGATTTCCATGACAAGATCAAAACGCTCACTCGAGGTTATGGCTCCATGGACTATGAAGCAGCTGGCTACCGCGAAGCCAATCTGGTCAAACTTGAAATGCTCGTCAACGGCGAGCCCGTCGATGCCTTCTCTTCCATCGTCCATCGCGATAAGGCAGCGGCCCGCGGACGCTCCCTCGCAGCTAAGCTCAAAGAGGTTATTCCCGCTCAACTCTACCAAGTCGCCATCCAAGCCGCTATCGGTGGCAAAATCGTCGCCCGAGAGAATGTGACCGCACTACGCAAGAACGTCACTGCGAAATGCTACGGTGGCGATATTACGAGAAAAAGAAAACTATTGGAAAAGCAAAAAGAGGGCAAAAAACGAATGAAGGCGATTGGTTCGGTCAATATCCCTCAAGAGGCGTTTATCCAAGTGCTTAAGACCAACTGAACAAGAGCGTTTCCGCTTCTGCTCCCGAATGACCCAGGTAAATTAAGTGCTCCAATTATCGTAGTTCCTCCATCGAGATGAGTAAGCATCGGTCGTCTCGGACCATTGTGGTGCTCTCAAACCGGACGATCCAACATCGTGTTATTCGTGTTTTTTCCCGGGACGTGGATTTACTTCAAGGCGGAGCGGAAGGTTCCGCATCCTAACGGCGTTGATGTTCTTCACGCCGAGACATATCAAGGAAGGAAAACATTACAGGCATGCCTTAAAGCGCCTGATTCATTACAAGGAGGATATCCTTGGCGAGAAGGATCTCCGCGTCCTGCTGGACTTGCTCACCAAGCTCAAGCAATCCCTTAAGAGTCGCCGGCGTGAGCAAATTTACGCAGTGCGGGACGAGATTGAGCGCACGGTCGGGCGGATTGCGCCTCCCCCCAAGGATGCCGGTTGGCGGGAAAATGTAGAGGTCTTCCTGGTTGCGATCGTTATCGCTGCCGGAGTGCGAGCCTATTTTCTTCAGCCCTTCAAGATCCCTACAGGATCGATGCAGCCGACGCTGTTTGGGATTGTTGGCCACCCAACGTCAACTTCTCCACCCAATCTGCTTGCCCGGGCGTTTCAACTCGTCTGGCTTGGTCGCCATTACATCGATGTCACAGCAAAGCAAGATGACATTATCCTAGATCTTCAGGAGGCGACCTACCTGAACTTTTTCACCTTTACCACGATCATCGGGGAAAGGTCCCAATATACCGTCTTTGCTCCTCGTGACACGTTGTATCGAGATTTCGGCGTGCAACCGCGCAGGACTTTTCAAAAAGGGGAAACGATCGCACGCGGATACATAGAAACCGGCGATCAGATATTCGTCGACAAGATGGCATATCACTTCCTGAAGCCGGACCGCGGAGATGTGTTCGTATTCAAGACCTATGGAATTCGGCGCATCGAAATCGGCCTGCCACCCGGAGTGGACTCGCAGCACTACATTAAGCGACTGGCAGGTCTCCCGGGCGACATCCTGCGCATTGACGCTCCCTTCTTTTTCATCAATGGAGCAAAAGCTTCCCAATGGGTGTTCCAACGCGTGATGAGTTGTCAGGACGGGTATCGCGGGTATTCCAACATGTATCAGTTTCCTTACCTCGCAACACCCGACCAAACGTTCAAGGTGCCGGATCGCAGCTACTTTGCTCTCGGTGACAACAGCTACTTCTCCAAAGACAGCCGCGACTTCGGCACCGTTCCCGAACGAAACGTCACCGGCAAGGGCCTCTTCGTTTATTGGCCCTTCAGCAGACGATGGGGCCTAATTTACTGAAGGCCACTTGAGCTTGAAGGACCCTCAAGCTGGCCCGTCAGCATCAATGACACCCTGACGAAGCTCGCAAGTCTCCTGGAGTTGCCCTTAGCAGCGGCCACAGCCTCTTTTCTAGCGCGCGCGTCGCGAAAGAAGCAAACAGGTCAGCATGGACGCTACACCGACCGATCTTGGAACAGTTGCTCAGTGCCCTGGAAATGCTGCGATTGACCACGGACTCTTAAGAAGCCTCACCAGATCGATGGCTGCCCGACATGGATTCGAACCATGAATAAAGGCCCAAAGGCTTTTGTCTCTAAGAGAGAAATGGCAACCCCGAATGGCAAGGGTTGCCAATCTAAAACCCCAACCGATCCCCGCGAATCCTCAAAGTATTCGTCCCACTCGGCCCGCACCCGTCCACGGAAATCGACCATTTGGAGGATGGCATGTTCATTCTTGAAAACGTGCCGAATGACGCCTTCCCAAGCTCGCAGGCTCGTCCGCCTCGCCAACAAAAAAATGATCGATGGGGGCGTCAACTTTGCTATCGAGGGCTTGCGAGCCGATCATCACCCGATTCTCGCGGATCATGAATCTCGTGGATGCCGATACTTGCCCGTAAGCCGTGATGAGGACAACCTTCTCAACTTTCTCGGCCTCGAAAACGGGGATGATCACCGCGAGCCATTCCGCACGCCCTGAGGCAGTAGAAAAATGGCTCGGGCTCGATGTTCCAATCGTCCAGGGCGCGGTCGATGAGTTGGATCTCGTCGGAGATGTCGAACAACAGTGGCCATGGCCCAAGCGTAACATCCAGCTTCCACTCCTTGCAAAAACGCTAAGCGGCAATTTATTGTTCCGTAATGGCCGTAACAATTGACGGCTTCAAACTACACAGGAGGACTTAACCTATGCCAGCAACAACCATTCCGGCAGAGCTGCTTTACTCGACCGCGTCGCTCGATCGAGAGCTTCAAGGTCGTGCCGCTCGCGCCCCAATTTTTACGCGACCACTTGTTTCCGCGAGTCTCGGAGACTACCAGCCGACCAAGTCGCGGTAGACTTCTACAACGGCACGCAAAAGCTCGCGCCCTATTGCTCCGCTTCTCGCAAGGGCACGGCCGTGCCAAGGGAGAGGACGCAAACGAGCCTTTTCTCGCCACCCTTCATCAAGCCGATCAGGAACCTGACGAGCCGACGAGCTTGTATTACAAGACGCGCCGTCCAAGCGGCAAACGCCACTGGTGATCGCGACGCGGAGTTGATGCTCCTGGATTATCAGGAACTCGATGCCATGATCGGACGCCGCGAGGAGTGGATGGCCAGACAATGCCTCTTCACGGGCAAGGTTGTTTGCCTTGGATGGCGACACCGATGAGGTCGTGGCTGAGCTTGCTTTATGGCACGCCGACCAAGACGGTTCCAGCGAAACTTTGGAGCGACCCCACGTCCGATCCTCTTGGTGACATCCGTGGCGCGTCTGCGCTTGGTGAGTTCAAGCGCGAGTGGAGCGAGCGCGGACATCGTGGTGATGGGGCGCACTGCCGCTGACGCCTTTGAATCCAATGCGAACGTGCTGTCAGCCTACGACAAGTTGAGGATCTCCCCGGGCACAACTGGCTCCCGCGAGCGCTGGATGGGGAATTCAGAGCCTTGGGAACCTATCAGGGGAATTCCGCTCTACGTCTACGAGGCCGAATACAAGGATTCCGCTGGGGCGATGCAACCGTTTGTGCCACCTGACAACGTCCTGATCGCGGCCTCATCGCTGGGAGGAACGATGGCCTATGCCGGGGTCGGCGCAAGTGGACGCTGCCGAGAGCGGCCTCAAGGTGTTCGCGGCACGGCGAGTGCCCGTCGTGGCTTACGAGGCGCTTGGAAGACTATCAGGAAGTTTCGCTTGTCTTCTCGTCCGGTTCCCGTTCCCCAAAACTTGGCGGCGTGGAGCTTGCTCGACGTCCTTTAATCTCAACCACTGGAGAATCAAATCAATCATGTCTGAAATCCAATCACACTTCAATCCTCACCTCGGCGCTTTCACGAAATCCTTGGCGCTTATGACACCGGCCACTGGGAAACGGTGACCGCTCAACTCAAGCCCGCCAGCGGCGTCCTTGCTTCGCGGAACGCGTCCTCTCCGCTGTCCGCGGCCGACAATGGCAAGTTCTGACTCTTGACCGCTGGCGACCACGGAAGCGACCGCCTACGGCATCTTGCTCGACGCGAGCGTCGACACCGGCGTGGCCAATTCGCACCGGCACCGTCACTGGCTCGCGTGGCCAGAGCTGGATCATTTCGTGGTCCGGCGCTCATTGTCGGGAGCTGGAACCGACGAGGCGCTTGCTCGCGAGGCACCTTGCGCCAAAACGGCATCTTCGTCGAAGGCGCAATCGCTCCCGGTGGCCTTGGCTGGCCAAGGCGAAGAGCCCGAGAGAGTCAAGAGAGACCGCTGGGGCACAGAGAGAATCGGTGCATCGCCGCCCTCTCCGAAGTCAGCCACGGAGGGGCGTCGGTTGGCGGGATCAATTAGGGAATGACATTGGCTTGCTCGCCGTCCCCTCTGGAGTCAGCCACGGTAGGGGCGGCGGGTCTACCGCGCGGTGAACCATGACATGAAGCTCTCGGTCAATGTGGTGCACGGTGGGAGATACGTGAGGGCGGGTGATGAACTCCCCTCGGACTTCATCCTGCCCGAGCACTTGGAGCGCTTTGCCGTTTACGATCGATCCATCGCAGACTTCGCGAGCCGATGCTTCCCGTTTTTCTTCCAATGATGCGGGCATGATGAGACGGGGACTCGGCTCGCGAAACCTGCGATGAATTATCCGGAGGGCGAGGAGGAGTTCGCGCCCAAATGGCCTCGGGCAAAGAGAAACGCGCCCGACAAGAAAATGAAAGGACTGAAAAAACCATGAGACTGAGCGTCAATTTGATCACCAATTACGGCCCGGGGACGCCAAGCGTGTGGTATGACGCGGGCGAATCAATCCCCGATCACCTCGTCCCCGACCACGCGAAGCAGTATCGGATCTGCGAGAGGGAGGGCGCAAAACTTATACCGCGAGATCCTGGAGTGGAGGGCCATCGTGGCCGAGCGCAAGGAGAAGGCCAAGCGCGAGGCGGCCGAGGAGCGGGAAAAGGCGAAGCGTGGGAAGGCGAAGGCTGAGAAGGCATGAGCGACGCAGAGCGGTGCTTTGTGCAGGGAGAAGAGATTTTCGCCGTCGAGGCACACGGTGACCTCCGCTTCGAAGTTCGCGCTCGCGGGAACTTCATCACTCTCCGGATGCGAAGACCCGGGAGAAGCCGGAACTCGTTGCCTCGGCCGCCAACGCGGAGGCGAGGCTGCCGAGGGGCCAAGACAGCGGCGGCAGGCAGGGCTCAGCGCGAGATCAATCCCTCGGTACTGGCTGTTGCCGCCCTCGGCGAGATTGAAGGTGCCGTGGGTGCGGATGTGGCCGGTTGCGCGGGCCCAGTGACCCGTGCCTCCGGTGATGGTGCACACGGAGCCGAACGGCCCCGGCCCGGACTCGAGCTCGCCGCTGTTGTAGGCGCCTGCGTCCTCGCAACGCAGCTCGCCGCGGCTCGTCTGGAACACGATCTCGCCTGTGTACAAGACGACTCCGGGCGTGTCGCTGTCAACGGTCCGGGTGGCGGTGAACACGAAGTCGCCGTTGATCGTTCCGCTCGCCTGCCCCGTGGTGCAGAACCCGATCGGCGAGGTGCAGCCCTCGACCAGCGGCTGCGAGCGCAACGAGCCGCGCGCCTGCTCGCGAGTAATTGGCCGCGAATGCGTAGCCGCCGACCGCAACGGCCGCGGCGACCATGAACAGAAGGACGCGTCGTCTCATCTTCTCTCCTCTTTAGGGCACGTTTTGAGGATCTTTGAACCAATTGTCAACGGATTTTTTGCCGTCTGTTCGAAGAAACTGGCCATGCTTCGGCTGAGCTGTCCGAAAGCAGAGCGCAACTTCTACGTCGAGGCGTTCCCCTTGTCGAACAGTACGGCATCGGGACGCTCTAGGATCGCCCTAGATCGCAGTTTATTCGGGGCCCGCTATGACGACATGGCCGAAAACCGGCTGAAATGAGGGCGAACGTGGTCATCGCCGCGCTGGTTGTCTGGGTCGCGGCGGCCTCGATCTTGATCTACCGAGCGCTGGTCGAGCTGGTGTTCTAGTAGGAGAGTGAGGCCGGCGGGGAAGGAAGACCCCAATCGGGTAACTACTCCGATTGCCACCGCCTTCCGCGCACCGACCTCAATTCGGTTACGCGAGCATTTCTGTTTCTTGCAACGGCGGGGAAGGGATATGCTCGTGCCGAATGCGCCTCTCCGTCCACCTCATCGCTGGTGGCAAATTTTATTGGGTGGGACCGAGATACCTGAGGGTGTTGCCGTGCCCGGAGGGGCGATGCAGTACGTGATTCCACCCACGGTTGAACCACCCTTGGAACCCATGGGTTCCGCCAAACCAGTAGGGGGAACAACCGTTCCACCTAAACCCTCCCCAAAAGCCCCGTCTCATCCGCACCCATCCTCGTAGCGAAGCACGCGCCCACGCTCGTGAAAACGCGCTAGACGGCCCGTTTGGTGGCGGGTGGGCATGGAGACGCGCCATGGAGGGTTGACGGGGCATGGAGAGCCAGCCACGATGGCGTGGGCGCGATGGCGGTCATCATATGGAAGACGCCGTTGCGGAGGGCGTGGCCCACATCCGTCAACGGGCGTCTAGAAGCGGGCTTGATGGGGTGGGGGCGCACCATCTTGCCGCCTCACCCGTGGCGACCCGTGGCGACCCGTGGAAATGGCGTGGAATGGCGTGGCAAGCGCGGATTGGTGTCGGACGGGGTCCTTTGGCGGGGAAACCCAATGCGCGCCACCAGTGGGCGTAAATTTGTCATAGGTTCAAGCCATGTGGTAAAAGTGAAAACATGGCACGCCACTACTACGTTGGCGCTAACGGCGCAGAACCTCCCCTCACCGAGCTGGAGAAGGAGAAGCTCAAGGGGCAGCAAATCGCGAATGACATCGCGCAAACGAAGCTCCGCGCGCTCCACCAAGACTTGCTGGAGAGGCGCGAGGTCCAGTTCGTCGTCGAGACGATGGCGATCATCTTGCGCCAGGACTTGATGCGCTTGCCGTCGTTGGTGGTCAAGGACCTCCACTCGCTGAGATTGAGTCACGAGCAACTCTTCGCGATTCGGATGAGTGCGGACAAGACTGTGCGCGAAGCCCTCACCAAGGCGTCTGCCTCGGTGATGAGCGCCTTGAACCCGAGGAAGGCCATCGCCGAGTTCGTAGGCGAGGAGCGCCCCTCTCAGAAAGAGATCGACGCAGCGGCGCGAAAGAAGGCTCGCGGAAACGCGAGGAGGCGTGAGTTGAGGCGGCGATGAACTTGATCCCGATCGACGAAGTGGTCGAGATGTGGGTGAGGGCTCATCTCGCGGTGCAGGACAGTGACCTCGATTGGTGGCGTGAGGCAATGGCCCACCTTGCGCCCGAGGATGACGCGACCCTCGAAGACGAGGACGCATAAGCGCCGTCGCTGTGGGGAGCTGCTCAAGGAGATTGAGAAAGCCCGCTGCCGAAGCTGCGGGCTTGAACTCGCTGGGAGGCGCTTGCAGGCTTGAGGCTCTATACAAAAGCCCGGGGCGGGGTGGCGTCCTTTTATTCGCAACTGGATTTAGTCAGCCCGGTTGCGACCTTTCAACGCCACCTCGCCCCCCTTTTTTTAATTTCTTTAAGAGGGAAAGAACATGCCTTGAGAGCCATCAGTCTTGGCCCGCTTCTTGATCCCCTTATCGAGCGCCTTGAGCCACTCCATCCCGGGGTGTTCCTCAATCAGCCAGCCGAGTGACACGAACCAGATCTTCTCGCCAGCGTGGCCCGTGCTCTGGATTACGGGAATCTCTTTGCCCCGGCCTCGCCACAGGCGCATGCAGGAGTGGGCGTCTACATACGTATCGCCGAGAGGAATGGATGCCGACTCACGGTTGCAATGCATGGTGGGTCAGTTGGTTGCGTGTGTGAGTTTTCGCGCAAATTGATGCCGGTGAAAAGTGGCATCACGCAAATGTCGCCCATTTCCTAGGGCTTGGCGCTGCGCGTTCCAGAGATCCATCACTTCGCTGACAAACGGGTAGCGCCCTATCCAAGATATCGGGGTCTCACCCACTGATTATACGATTTTCTTTGTTCTTGACGCTGCCGAATAGGAACGACACTATGGCGAGCGGTTCCCCAGAACTTTATATCCCCGAAGGAGGTCGCAGTATGTATGCATCTATACGACGCTACGAAGGCGTCGCTGACCAGAGCGAGGCGAGACGCCTCGTTGATGAAGGTTTTGTTACGATTCTCACGCAGATTCCCGGCTTCGTTGCCTACTACTGGGTCGACGCCGGTGGTGGCGTGATGATTTCAACCAGCGTCTTTCAGGATAAAGCCAGCGCCGAGGAATCAACTAGGAAAGCCGCGGACTACGTCCTGCAGAAAATGATGCAGGTGCTCCCAAACCCCCCGCAAGTCACGGCTGGCGAAGTTGTGGTTTACAAAACGGCATAGCTCGATTTCGACAAAGCGTTTTTTCTGAATCGAATCAGCGTCGATTACGCGGGAGCCTCTCATTCATATGCTCTCTCTGATCCTGCGCGCCTAATCTCGGCAATCAACGTGTCTTGCAGAGACCTGGAGTTCTCGCGTGCTAGCTTCCAGGGCAATTTACCATTGAGGTCATCGTCAGACGCGAAGATGATCGCTTCGGCGAGATAGGAGATGCCCAGCAAGAACGCACGATTCGTCAGCGGCGCATCGAGAATTGCCTTAGGATTGGTATTTCTTGTTTTCGCGTCGGCCTCATCAAGGGGACGCCCGTCGTTTTTGCTTGGTGGTTTCATTGCTCATTTTGATTTATTCAGTTGACTCACCGTGAGGGCAAGAGGGGCCACGAAGGGTCAAGGGTCAACTACGCCTATTGACATAGGCGTGTTGACCCATTGACCCACCGCTCTTTCAGGGTCAATTTTGACCCATTTTTGACCCATGTTGACCCATTGACCCTGCTTGTGTATTTCATTGAATTCAAACTAGATATGAAATTCATCTATTTTTTGACCCTCTCACAAATTTTTTAACACGTTTTGAACACCAAATTGACCAGGGTCAATTGACCCACTTTAAGAGGGCCAAAAAGGGTCAATTGACCCATGTTGACCCATTGACCCATCATGCCTCGCCACGGACATACAAGGTGGGCGTCGTGGGTGTTCTTCCTGATCAGCTTGCAAGCCAGGAACCTTCTTATTCTGGCCTTTGCGGTGGAAACCTTTACCTCTTCGACCTCCATTATCAGTCTTCTCAAGTCCACGTAATTAAGCCCGCCCAAGGCGTCGGGGTGGTTGAAGATGATCTCCACAATTTCCCTTTCCTCCTCGGTGGCTGGCTTTTCCCCTTTGGGGCCGGCTGACATGTGCATTCCCTTCTCGGCATTGTATGCAAACCGGATGCCTTTGCTTTCCGGTATTGAAGCGTGGCGGCACTTGCCCGAAAACTGAGTCGTTACATCTTCCTTGTCCTTTACAAGCCTGATCACGCTCTCGCTCTTTCGCTCCAGAAAGCTCCCCAAATGCCCCCGCCCCTTGGCGTTTCCCTTGCCGGTAGAGTCAGGGTTTTCGTGAAGCACGGCCACCACCACGGTCGTAAATTCGATGGCGAGGGCGTGGAAGTGGGTGACTGCCGCCGAGGATTCCTCAATCGAGTTGGCGTCCACCACCAAATCGCCCACCCCATCCAAAAGCACCGACAATATGCCGCCGCATTCCTTCTTGGCCCTCTCCATTTCATGGCGCACGAAATTGAAGCGCTCCTTGACGTTGACGTCGGTGAGGCAATACGAACGCAGCCAATTTGGAGGCTTCTCCAACCCGGCCCGCTTGAGGGCGGTCAAAACGATCTGCTCGTGGTCATACGGCGATTGCTCGGTGTCAAAATGAATGATCGCGTGCCCATCCACGTTGACGAAATCGGTGGACCAACCCAGATGGTCGCCAAGCGGAAGCTTGGTGATTTCCACGCTGATGATTGCGCCCACGACCGCTGATTTGCCCGCCTTGGCTTGGGCGAATATGCTGGTCACGTTGCCGGTTGTGGAAATGATTTGCCCACCGAGTTTCAAGACTGCTACTGGCTTTGAATGAAGGCGCGACATATCGAACCTCCGCTTGTCCATCTTTTCCCAATTGACCTTGGGTGGCGGTGATGATTCCCCAAGCAAATGGCCACGCGGCCCCCTGCCACGCTGATTCTCGGGCTTGCGGGCGTCCGCGAGCTTGTGGTCAATCTCCTTGGCGCTCCACGGTGGCTGGCACTTCCGTTCCGAATAGGAGCGCATGAGAGGCTTGGCGTCCTTGAATGAAAGCGCAAACCCCCAAACCAAGAACACTGGCCACGCGGAAGGCTGGATTTGACCCATGATCGCCTTGAATGGCGGGGCGAACCTTATCAAGGTATCGCTTGATTCGGCTTTCAAGCTGTGGCGTAAATTCGGCGTCGGAGCAATCTTGAGGGAAGGATTGCTCGGGTTCGGGTTCCTCCAAGGCCTCCAGAATTTGCACGTCGCCGTTGCGCATATGGAGAGCTTGATCGTGGGAAACAAAGCAAAGGCGAGCCGGGTCTTTGCCACTTTCGTCAACGATGAGGTTGTGCTTTTGAAAGTGAAGACGCGCGGCCTTGAAAGAGCGCAAATACAAGCTCGCGTCGGGGCGGATGTTGACGACAACCTTCAGCCCGCTCCCGCTTGGTGACGCCCAAAATGCCGCCACGCATGGGTCATTGGCCAAGGTGGCGCGGATCGCATCGCTGTTCTGGTTGTTGTCGAGGTCGATGATCATCAACCCCGATGGCACGTCCAGCTTTTCGTTTTTTCGCTTGGCAAAAACACCCGTGGCGAGGAAAGCCCGGGAGGTTTTTCTTCAATTCCTCAATGGCCTTCTTGGCTTCCTGTGGGCCTTCCATGGCGAGGGCTTCATTGTAAACCTCGCGAATTGTCGCGATTGGCTTGGCCCATTTCCCTCCTTGGATGTTTCGCAAAATCTCACCGATGCTTATGTTGCGAGGAGTGGTTCCCCACGCGTTGGCGACCATCGAAACCTTGGTGTCTTGCCAGGATTTGCTCATCATCGTAGAAGCTTGGTTTCGAGCGCCGAGATCTCGATTGATGGCATCAGCGCCTCGGGCGTGGGCATCCTTTCAAGGAACGCTCTCGCCTCCTCGCTCGTCAGCCCACTGGCATGAAGCTCGGTTTGGATGGCAAGGCTGGCTTCGTCGATCCTCGACTTGGCCGCCTTGATCATCGCGTCAATCTGCGTCGCGGCGAGCCTTCGCAACTCGGTCCTGCGCTCTTTCGTCACTTGTTGGCCTCCCTTTCGCCAATACCAGTCCAAGGACGGCGCAGCCCAATCAGGAATCCCCAGTTCGCGATTGCGGGCGGCAACTTTGGCCTGGGCTTCCTCCTTGGCCTTCTCCATGAACTTCGCCATCTCGGCCCACGTTTTGTCGCTGTCCCACGAATAACGGGCGTCGAGCTGCTTCTCGAAGTCAGCCTTGAGCTTTGCTGCGAAAGCGACGACTTGATCTTTCGCCACACGCGCCCGAAGACGGGCGACTTGAAGCAGACTGGACCGCTCGCTTTGCGTCATCATATCGGCTTGAAGTCCGCTTGGGGGTTGGTTAGGTTATCAACTAGAAATCGCATTCCCTTGGTCGGGGTTGAATTTCTGGAGGCCGCTGAAAGGCGGCCTTCGCTTTGCGCAAAAGGGGAGGGTCATTTTTTGAAGCGCTGGATGAACGCCCTTTGACACGCGGCGACGTCGAAGCGAACGACGCCGCCAACCTTCGTCGACGGGAACCACCCCTGCCCTCGCCAATAGTCGATTGTCCGGGTGCTCACGGCGAACGTGTGCGCGATGCCCTGCTTGCTGGCCCACAGCGGCTCGGACGCGACAGTCAAGATCGACGTGGGGAGATCGGGGCGCGGGTGAAGGCGCGCGGGCATCTTCTCTCAGTGGTGGTTTTGCTGGAACGCCTTGTTGCTGCGCTTCCAGATCCATGAGCGGATAGCCGCCTCGGTTGTATACCAGGCGTTCCCGAGCTTGACCCCCGGAATCTCACCGGACTTGCACTTGCGCTCGCAAACCTTCCGGTGGAAAGGGATGAGGCCCTCGGCATGAAGCTCATGAAGGAGCCGCAGGTCCTTGGGGTTTAATAATGCTTCTTTAGACGGCATATGGGCAGAATCCAACTTTGAGGTTCTGCCCGCTTACCAGTAGAGCACACGGACACTTTGATGGCGGGGTTGCCCCCACCAATTCTGTTTATTTTACGGTCTTGCCCCGCCTCACCCCAAATTCCCGGGGGTGAGATCTACCTTCGGCAAGTTATGCGGTCACCGAATCCAGAATCAACCCTCACTTATGCCACAAGAATCCAAAAAGGAAAGAAAAATTTTTGACAATCCATGGAATTTACAATTCCCACCACGCCGCGGCATTGGCGCGAGTCGATGGCGTGCCGTAAACGTAAGCGGTCATCGTGATGCCATGGTGGCCCATTTCAAGCGCGAGGTTCGGCAAGTCCCTAAAGTGCGCGGCGTGGTAAGTCTTGAAGCTATGCCGAAGACAATTGTTCGGCCACGACTCCCAGTTGAGTCGATCCATCATGGCGCGTCTCAAAAGGTAAAGCGTCCTTTGTCCTCCCGGCAAAACCTTGCCATCCTTGAGCGCCACGGACTCAAGGTGGCGTCGCAACGCGGGGAGAATGTCAACATGGCGCGGCCTCCATCCGCCAACCCTCTTGGGCTGTCTCACGTAAATCTCGCCGCCCACCCAATCGATGTCCTCCCATCGCTGGCGCAAGATTTCCTCGGTGCGGAGTCCGGCAAATCCACCAAGCGCGAGATACGAGATCAAACGTCGCTCACCTTGGGCGGCTTCGAGGCAAGCCCGCATTTGATCGGCCGTCAGGATCTCGGGGTCTTGGTGCTCAAGACGGCGCTCTTGCAATTTGGCCATCGGGTTGCGCGAAGTGACATTCGAGAAAATCGCGGCAAAAGTTGAAGAAGCGCCTCGTGACGCGCCAGTAGTTGTGCTGGGTGACGGGGGCAAGGCGGAGGAGCGATCTCAACCACGCGTCGAGCTTCTTGTGATCGACGGCGTCGATCGGGTCCTTGCCATGGCGGGCGATGAGAGGGGTGAGCACTTGCCGGATTTGAAAGAACGTCATGCGCTTTTGCTCGTGGCGAGCCAGCCACAACGCGGCGCATTCACCAAGGGTGACGGCACGCTAGCTGGCCCTCGTTTGGCCTTCCACGGCGAGGAACCCCTCTTGCTTGATGCGAATGAGGTATGCCAGCGCCTTCTCGCGATCGGCAAAGCTGCGACGAACACGCGTGGTGCCGGTGACGCGGGAGGGAATTGCAACTTGCCACGGCACCTTGGGGTGGCTGGTTTCTAGGAGCCGAACGCCTTTCATGGGTTGCCAAGGTTGCCAAAAAATGGGCAATTGTCAATTCCATATTGTTCCCCAGCGTTCCACGGTGTTCTCCATTAACAAACGCCCGGAGAACACCTTAAGTGCTTGCTAAAGGGAGCTGCCCGACATGGATTCGAACCATGAATAAAGGCTCCAAAGGCCTCTGTGTTACCGTTACACCATCGGGCAAAGAGCCTGCTAATATCTCCGCCGGGAGATCCTCTAGCAATTGAAAAAGAGCGTCAGCCAGCTTCTGAGACGAGGCGCAGACACATCACGAACACCGGGCTGAAATCTTCGCGATTGCGCTCGAGCCAACGCTGGATCTGCGGAAGGGGGAAGAAGGCAGCCGTTTCGATCTCCGGCGCCGCCAGGCGACAGGGTCCTTCATGCAAGCCGCGAAACACTTCAATGAACTCCCAACCAGTTTCCCGCGAACACGGCAGTTTGCCGATCTTGTCAATAGCGCATTCGATCCCGATCTCCTCACGCAGTTCTCGTCGGGCGGCTTCTTCGTAGCGCTCTCCGGCGTCGACATGACCGGCAGCAGAGGAGTCCCACTTGCCCGGATGGGTGTCTTTCCAGATAGAACGTTTCTGAAGGAACACTTCGCCATGGTGATTGAAGATGAGGACGTGAGTGGCCCGATGACGCAGGTTATTCACATGGACCTCTCGGCGCGTTGCCGAGCCGATTACAGAGTCGTTCGCGTCCACGACGCAGAGTCTTTCCTGGTCGTGTTGAGCTTCTCCGGGCTGCAGCAATTGGCAAAGCTGCTCCCATTGCGGCAGGGAAAGCTCCTCCGCTCGGATCGTTTCTTTCGTGCCAAGGGCAGCACACAGGGCTGGCCACCGCGACTTGTACTCCGCGAGAAGACCGCCCAATTGCTTGCGGCGCTCAGCAAATCCACGGCGCACCAGCGCCCGAAAAAATGAGTCATCACACGCCGCCAGATCGCGTGCCGCTTTGCGCTCGAACACGACAACAGCTGAGGAAACCTGAGGTCTCGGGTGGAAGACCGACGGCGGAAGTTTTTTGGCGCAGCGTATTTTCCATCGCCGCGAAGCGCACACCGTCATGGCACCAAATTGCTTCGTGCAAGGCACCGCGACGAGTCGCTCCGCCACCTCCCACTGCACTGTCAGAACAAGCATTGATGCGGGTGAAAGGGCCGAGGTGTATTTCGCAATGAGCGGTGTTGAAACGTAGTACGGCAGATTGCCTATGATCCTGACGGGACCTCGCCCATAGAGCCTACGGAGATCAAACTCGAGGGCATCGCTGTGGAACAGTTCCACATGATCGGAGCGAAATTGCTGGCGCAACCATTCGATCATTCGAGCGTCCTTTTCGACAAGAGTGAGGCACACGTCGTGCTGAGCGAGCCATTCCGTGAGAGCGCCGAGGCCGGGACCAATCTCCACGATGTGATCGCCTGTTACGATATCGAGTTGGCCAACGATCCAACGCGCAAGATTTCTATCGTGAAGGAAATTTTGCCCGAGACTTTCGCGCGGCCGCGCACCAAGAGCGGTCAAAGCCTCGCGGATTTCGCTCAGTGTCATGCGTGTTCAGGCGAGAGTTCCGAAGTCATTCACACAACGGAGGTGAACAAGTTCCCGGAGACAGTGGGTTTTTCTTCCCAAGTTATTCACATCGTCAAAACCTCTCTCGGGACGCGAAAATCACCGCTTGAGGCAGCTCTCGGTATAAGGCAGCGTAAGGACTTCTAAAATGAAAAAGTCCGGCTGTGTTATTATCGCGCTCTTCCTCGCTGTTTGTGCGAGCATGTTTGTCAATCTGTTGCTTTTCGCTGCGCTGGTTGGATTAAAGGGAAGCGCGAGCGTGGTTGCGGGCAAGGGGCTGCGCGAAAGAGATTTCGAGGAAGTGCTCGTCAAAGAGGGCCCTACGCCAGGTCAAAAAATTGCCGTGATTCCGCTCGAGGGCATCATCGCCCACGGTCAAGACGGGGTGCTTGGAGAAGACGTGGTGCAAGGGTTCAAGAACGCGCTGGCCCAAGCGCGACGCGACGCCGAGGTAAAAGCGGTGGTGATCTCCGTGGATAGTCCGGGCGGTGAAATCACGGCCTCTGATGTCCTGTACAATAGTTTAAGAGAGTTCAGCAAAGAAAAGCCATCGGTCCTGTACTTCAATTCGATGGGAGCGTCGGGCGCCTATTACGCCGCCTGCGGAGCGAGCTACATCATGTGCAACGCCACCACATTCACTGGTTCGATCGGCGTTATCATCTCAACGCTTAACTATCGGGATCTCTTCGGCAAGGTCGGGCTTGAAGCCGTCGTTTTCAAGAGCGGTAAATTTAAGGACATGCTTAACGGGGCACGGGAGATGACGCCTGAAGAAAAGGTTTATGTCGAGGGTCTTGTCATGCAAAGCTATGATCGCTTCGTTGGGATCGTCGCAAGCGCGCGCAACTTGGATGAACAAAGCCTGCGAAATGGAGTTGCCGACGGTCGGATCATGAGCGGCACAGATGCCTATGCGGCAAAGCTCGTCAACCAACTCGGCTATATCGAAAACGCCTTTGAGAAAGCGGGAGAACTGGCTGGAGCGCCGGGAGCCCGCGTGGTCCGTTACAAACGCGCAATCACCTTGGCAAGTTTGTTGCGCATGTTTGGTGAAGCGAGGGCAGCCCTCTCGCTAAAGGTGGATATCTTGGAAAAATTCCCGCGCCTTGAGCCGGGTCGCGTTTACCTGCTCCCGCCCTTCTTTGCTCCGTAGACTTTCCGCGGACTGGAAATGGAATTGTTTCTCTCCGCTGTGCTGAGCTTTGGCAGCGCCGTCTATTTCTTTCGCGTCGCCCGCGAGTCTGATGCGCAATCCAGATCTCGGGCGGTTCTCCAGCCATATGGAACGCCCGACGCGGTTTTCGCCACGATTTTGGTGCTCTGGTTTCTCACGAACATCCTTGGTTCCACCAACCGGGTAGTTATCGTCAACACACAGTTGCTGGTCTTCAGCGCGATTCTCTCGTTGCTCCTCATTACCTTTCTCATTTGCTTCCTGATCCTGCGTTCGCGAAATCCGATCGACCTCTTTGGCTTGCACGGCATCTCTTGGAAGCGCAATCTTCGAGCGGCGTGCTTCGGCTTGGTTGCGGCGTTGCCCGCCATCTACTTCATCCACACACTCAGCGCCCATTTTTTGGGGGAAGAAGCTCAACCGCAACCTCTGCTCGAGTTCTTGGCCAAGCACGCAGGTTTGCACGATAGACTTCTACTGATCCTCACCGCAATTGTGCTTGCGCCGATCTCCGAGGAGCTCATCTTTCGAGGCTACATCTTTGGAGTGCTTCACCACTACGTCGGACGCTGGTGGGCGATGGTGATCAGTGCGCTCGTCTTTGCGGCCATTCACGCCCATATCCCCTCCCTCGCAGGTCTTTTCGTGCTCGCGGTGGCGCTGACACTGGTTTACGAAAACGCTGGGTCGCTCTGGGCCTCGATCCTGATGCATGCCCTCTTCAACAGCGCTACCGTGATCCTGACTCTGGTGTGGCCGAATTCCCTGCAATGAAATTGCGCGATATAACTGAGGATCGCCTCTTGGAAATTCTTCTTGCGGATTTGCCGCTCGGGCGAAACACGGTCGTTGGGCCCGGCGACGATTGCGCTGTTGTGCGAGGTCACGGCATCCGAGAGCTGCTCTTGCTGAAAACCGACTGCGTGGTGGAAGGCATCCACTATTTGCCCGACGACGAGCCCCAAAGAGTAGGGTGGAAAGCTCTTTGCCGTCCCTTGAGCGATATCGCCGCGATGGGCGGAGAGCCGCTGCACGCCCTGGTCAGCGTCTTCTCGCCGGAGGATCGAGCCGTGGCATATTGGAAATCGTTTTACAACGGATTTGCCAAAGCCGCACGACGTTTCGGCGTTGGCATTGTCGGGGGTGAGACCTCACGTTCGACGCGCGCGGCGGTGTCGATGTCGCTGATTGGACGAGTTGAGGTTGGCCGCCTCATCACGCGGTCCGGCGGTCGCCCTGGCGATCTTCTCTTCGTGACGGGAACTCTCGGCGGTTCGCTCGGCGGAAGACATCTCGACTTTGTCCCGCGCATCGCCGAAGGTCGTTGGCTTGGCGCCCACGGATATGCCCATGCGATGATCGACTTGAGCGATGGACTTGCCACCGACCTGCCGCGCCTGGCGGCAGCGAGCAAATGCAGCTTCGAAATTGATCCTTCCGCCCTGCCGAAAACTCGAGGCTGTGACAGCATCCGCGCGATGTCCGACGGCGAGGACTACGAACTGCTCGTGTCTGTCCCGCCGCGGCTGAATGCCCGATTACGACGCGGCTGGAAGCAGATATTTCCTCGTGTAAAGTTGACCGAAATCGGCCGCCTTACAGAACCCGGCACTTCCTCAACCGCGCTGCCCAGGGGATTTGATCATTTTTTTGGGTGCGAGGAGCCGCCGGCGAAAGCGAGATAAAATTCATGGTTCGCTTGGAGTATCACGTCCCTGGCACACCGGCTGCCATGCTGATTGCCAGGGCTCGCGACTCAACTGGCCTTTTTGGCTACGTTCTTTGCCTCGCCGCCATGGGCTGCGTTGCCGTAGGCATGATCTTCTTTTTCAAACGCAAGAGCTGGCTGTGAAATCGCTATTGATTCTCACGGCCGGCTTTGGCGAGGGACATAACGCCGCCGCACGCAATCTGCGCGATGCCCTCGGCGCCGCGGCGCCACACGCCAATGTTGCCGTCAGCGATGTCTTCCAGGATGCGTACGGCTGGGTGAATCGCCTGGTGCAAAAAGGCTACCTCTCGCTCATCAATCGCCTTCCCTTCGTCTGGGAAAAGGCCTTTGAGATCCTCGACCGGACCAGAATCGTTGAACAACATATCGGAATCTATGTTGCTGCTGCACGGCGTGTGTCGCGACTCATTGCCGAGCTCAAGCCCTCTATCATCGTCTCCACCTATCCCGGCTGCAATCATCTGGTTGACTTTGTCTATCGCCGCAGGCTTAAGCGTCCGTTTCAGACGGTGACGATCATCACCGATTCTCTGACGATAAACTCGGTCTGGCATCGCGGTCATAGTGACTATTTTCTCGTGGCGAACCAGGCGAGTGCAAATGTGCTCATTGAGGCCGGAATACCGCAGCAGAAGATCCGCATATTCGGTTTCCCGGTCCCGAGGATTTTCAGAACTCTCAATGGCTCCCGCCCGATCTTACCGGAGGATGGCCGCTGGCGCGTCCTTTACGTAATCAATTCCCAACGCTCCATGGCGCCTGAAATTGTCAGACGCCTCCTCCTTCTGGACGAAGTGCGCCTGACGGTGACAACGGGCCGCGACGACGATCTGGCACGGCGGCTTTGTGCCGTCTCGAAAGAGCTAGGAAGAAGCGCGGACTTCTTTGGCTGGACCTGGAAAATGCCCCATCTCATGGCAGAAAATCATCTTGTCATCAGCAAAGCCGGCGGGGCGACCGTGCAAGAGACTCTTGCCGCCAAAACACCGATGATCATCACCCAGATCGTCCCTGGACAGGAGGAAGGAAACGCCCGCCTCATCCTCGACAATCGGGCCGGTGCACTCGCAACAACGCCACAGGACATCTCAGACACGGCACAGAAAGCATTCGCGCATGGGGCTCGAGAGTGGATCGCGTGGCAGCAAGCGGCCGCCTTGTTGAGTCGGCCGACTGCAGCCGATGATATTGCCCGCTTCCTGCTGGATCTTGATTAAAGGAGCCTCTTACGAAGCTTTCGCCGAGCCTAGAGCCTAAGTTTCACAGTAGCGATCTCCGGCATCCCCAAGACCAGGAACAATGTAAGCGCGCTCATTGAGTTTTTCATCAAGCGCTGCAAGGAAGACCGGCACCTCTGGATGTTGACGGTGAAAAAGCTTTGCGCCCGTTATACATCCAAGCAAAGCGATGAGACGGATGCGCTTCGCGCCCCCTGCCTTTAATTTCGTGGCTGCGTCTGCGGCACTGTTGCCGGTGGCAAGCATCGGATCGACAAGAAAGATATCGGAGTCCTCGAGATTGAGCGGGACTTTGAAATAATAGCTCATCGGTTCAAATGTTTTTTCGTCGCGGTACGTGCCAACGTGACCAAGCCTTGCTTGCGGCAACACGCTCAACATCGCTTCGGCCATCCCCAGTCCAGCGCGAAGAATCGGCACGACCGTCAATTCCTTGGAAAGACGATGCCCGGTGCATCGCTCAAGCGGTGTTTGAATCTCGACCTCTCCTATCTCAAGGTCGCGCGTGGCTTCAAAAGCGAGCAGTGCGGTGAGCTCATGCAGCGTGCGTCGGAACAATTCCGTCGGCGTATGTTTGTTCCGCAGGATCGTGACTTTGGCTTTGACAAGGGGGTGATCGACGACGGTGCATCCAGGCAAACGAGGCTCGCTCATAGCGGCAGAAAATACACGATTCGCGCAAGGAGAATAGAATGCAGTCGGGATAGGGGAGCCAATGCTGCGGCGCACACTTTATTAAGAGTCGATGACGCGTGACAGACAGCTACTCTTTTAAGAGAATTCCAAAGAGATGAAGACCAAAGTGAAATGGGGAGTGATCGGTGTCGCTAATATCGCCACCAGGAAGGTCATACCTGCCATGCAGCGTGGAGAATGGACGGAAATTGTCGCAATCGCGTCCAGGGATTTTCAAAGGGCGAAGCAAGCCGCGTCTCAGCTAGGGATTCCCAAAGCCTATGGATCATACGAAGAACTCCTGGCTGATGCGGACGTTGAGGCCATCTACAACCCGTTGCCCAATCACCTCCATGTTCCATGGTCTATCAAAGCGGCTGAAGCGGGAAAACATGTGCTTTGCGAGAAACCGATTAGTGTCACGGTTGAGGAGGGCCGATCTCTTCTTGAAGCACGGGATCGTACCGGCATGAAAATCGGGGAGGCCTTCATGGTTCGTACCCATCCCCAGTGGCGTAAAGTACTCGACCTGATCGCTTCAGGACAGGTCGGGAAAGTCCGCTCGGTGATTGGCTACTTCAGCTACTACAACCGAAATCCTAAGGATATCCGCAATATTCTCGAATACGGTGGTGGCGGACTTATGGACATCGGCTGCTACCTTATCTATACGTCGCGACTTGTTTTTGCCGCTGAACCGATCCGAGTTTGTGGACTGATCGAGATCGATCCGGAGACACGAACCGACGTGATGACTTCCGCAATGCTTCAGTTCGCTTCCGGACAATCTGTCTTCACCTGCAGTACGCAAGTCGTCCCTTATCAGCGCGTTCAAATTCTGTGCACCGAGAAGCGGATCGAAATCGAAATTCCCTTCAATGCACCGCCGGATCGGCCCTGTCGTATCTTGGTCGATGACGGCGTCGATGCTTCGGGTCAGCGAGCAGAAATTTTGGAATTTGATGTGTGCGATCAATACACGATCCAAGGAGACGTATTTTCGCGAGCTCTCCGCGAGGGTACTGAGCTGGTGGTCCCTTTGGAGGGGTCTCTCGGGAATATGGCGGTTATTGAGGCAGTTTTCCGATCAGCTAGGTCCGGTAATTGGGAGAAGCCCGAGAAGCCGTAATCACCATCGTTAAGCAGTGCCAATAGACACCCATCCGTTGGAACCTTCGAGGGCGGCAGCGCGCAGCTGAAACGAGAATAGCGGTGCGGGGCAGTTTAACTCGCGTTTTCATGATGAGCACTGCTCGCAGCTTTCTGATTGATCTTCCGTGATGTTCATTTCAAGAGTTAAGCTATGCGGTCAGACCGACCTCTTTTTATTCCGGTTATCCTTGGCACTGCACGTCAGGGCCGGATGAGCGAACACGTGGCTCGGCTGGTGGTCGAAGAGGTCGCCAAGCGAGAGAGCGTTGAGACGGAATTGATTGACATTCGCGCCCTCCCATTTCCCACGACGGATGCGGGCGAGGCCATCAAAGATCCGAAATTTTCTGAGACTGTGGCGCGGGCGGATGCCCTGGTGCTGGTGGTGCCGGAATACAATCACGGCTATCCGGGGCTTCTGAAGCACGTCCTCGATACCAATCTCAAAGAGTACATACACAAAGCGGTCGGCATCTGCGGCGTGTCGGCGGGCGGCTTCGGCGGTGCGCGCGCCATCCAGAACCTGCTCCCCGTACTGCGCGAACTCGGACTGGTGAGCATTTTCTGGGATGGCAACTTCTCTCTGGTTCAAACTGTCTTTGACGCGGACGGCAAGCTCATTGATGAAAGCTATCTCAAGCGGCTAGATAAGTTTTTGAAGGAACTGATTTGGATGGCCAGAGTACTTCGTTACGGGCGCGAGAATGTCCCATTGCAGTGATATCAAGCGCTCGCTCCAAAGCGCGAGCGAGGTCCACCAGGAGAATTATCATGTCAGAGATCGACGCGAATACCGGCCAGAAATCGAAAGCGATGATCTGTCGCGAATGCGGCGTGGAGATGAACCACCATGCCGAGAAGATTGATTACACCACGGCTCTGGAGCAACCCGAGCCGATAGACCCAGCTTTCGGCGGCATCGTGGAAGAGGTTCACACTTGTCCCGAATGCGGGCAAACCATGACACGCCGGCCTAGCGTCTAGAACCCCTCGTAGTAGGCCATCCGACGCGCAAGGAAGCACTGGCCAAAATCCGCAAAGGAACTTTTTACTGGATAAAACGCTGCGGAAAAGTGCCTTCAACAGCGAGGAGTGTGCCGCGCACCTATCGACAGAACCTAGATTGAGCGAATTTGCACGATTCGCCAAAACCTTAATCCTCGGATCCTCTTCAAACCCTCAAAGGCCTTTGTTCAGCGTCAGATTTGAAGCAGGCGTCGAGGATCTTTTGGATCTCCGCGCCGCGAACAAAGTCAGGCTGGTCTTGTTTGCCTGTCAGGATGGATTTGATGAAACGTTGATAGATGTTGGGCACCGGCGTTGTGACCACGTCCTTCCAAAGACCCTGATCCAGGTCCTTGCCTGTACTGATCCTGTATCCATCCGTGGTGCGCTCAGAGTCGATCTCGACGGAGCCCATCGTGCCAGATATTTTCAGGTAGAGGCGATTGATATGCCCGCCCGCCCAACGCGTGGTGTGAATGGTTCCTAGCGCGCCGTTCTTGAACTCGATACAGAGCACGGCGGAATCATTCGCATCAAGCACATACTCTCTCACACGATTTCGCGGAGCTTTGCGGAAGGTTTTTAATCGGCAATAGACTGACGAAATATGACCGACAGGAAAGGTAGCAAAGTCAATGATGTGCACGCCGACATCACCAAGAGCGCCCTTACTGCCGTGGCCCGTAGAGAGTCGCCACAGCCAGGTCGGCGCCGTCCGCCAATCGCCCCAATACTTGCTGGGAAGCCACGATTGCAGGTAGCTAGCCTCGACATGGCGCATCTCGCCCAGATCCCCCCGCCGCACGAGCGCTGCAACAGCCTGGATGCACGGCCAGTCACGATACGAAAAATTGACCATGTTGATAACCCCGGCCTTGCGTGCCGCATTAACCATGCGAAGAGCATCCGGATGGCTTAGCGCAAGAGGCTTCTCGCAGAGGACGTGCTTGCCTGCCTTGAGACATTGAATGGAGAGCGGCGCGTGGAAGGCGTCCGGGGTCACATTGCTCACAGCATCGATCTCGTCGTGGCGGAGCAACTCCTCGACAGTGGAGTACGGGACAGGGATGTTGTGCTTCTTGCAAAAGGCCTCTGCTCGGTTGTGGTCGACATCCATCGCCGCAACGACTCGGCAGTTTTTGACCTTCTGAAGTCTTTGAGCATGATAATCTCCCATACGCCCGGTCCCGATAATGGCAACGCGCACCGTCTTACGATTCATTTTGCTCATAGCAGCGTTATCGATAGCCAATCGCAGAACGGTGGTGCGCCTCAGGATCGTGCGGAAGTGTCTCGAGCGGAGCTGAACGCGGACAGCCATCCGGCATGCGCACAGTGGGGCGCGCCCACCGGACCGCATTGATAATGACCCGTTGAACCTCCGCCTGATAATAGGACGGGTATGTTTCATGTCCGGGTCGGAAGTAAAATACCCGCCCGTTGCCGCGATACCAGGTGCAACCACTGCGGAAGACTTCGCCTCCGCTAAACCAGGAGATAAAAATCAATTCGTCCGGAGTAGGAATGCCAAAAGGTTCGCCGTACATCTCCTCGGCCGGAACCTCGAAGTATTCGCCGATCCCAGCCGTAATAGGGTGCGCCGGGAGCACATTCCAAAGACGCTCTTTATCATTGGCTTCCCGCCACCTCAGCGAACAGGTTGTGCCCATCAGAGCTTTGAAGAGCTTCGCATAATGCCCTGAGTGCAGAACAATGAGACCCATGCCTTCAAGCACACGCTTCTTAGCGCGCTCAACGATTTCCTCCTCCACATCCCCGTGAGCCATGTGACCCCACCAAAGAAGAACATCAGTGTCTTTAAGGACTGCTTTGGTCAAACCGTGCTCTGCCTCATCGAGCACAGCCGTGCGAACACGAAATTGAGGATCCTCCCGTAGAAAGGCAGCAATCGCCTCGTGCATGCCTTGTGGGTAAATCTCCGCCACCTTCGGATCCTTTTTCTCGTGGCGATATTCGCCCCAAACAGTGACATTTAGCGATGTGGACATACCGATTTCGTTTGAACTATGTCACCATGTCTACTTTCAGCAATCGTGACAAATCGCATTTTGCTACCGAGGATTGGTCGTGGAAACAGGCGTCCCCATGCCAACGATCGGGCGCGAGCTCGCTCGCGGCTGTGGCTGTGAACGATCCATCGACCAGGTGGACCACCGCCGGGTCCGGTTCTACCCCGCCTGGGCTCGGGCGAGAAAGGCAAGCCTCGAGGGCTCCAGCTGACGCCAACTACTCCCCCGAACCAGGGACTCGAGATCCAACCAGCGCTCAAGCGCGCTATAGCAGGCGCTCGTAAGCACGGCGATAAGTGGATCGACCTCACGCTTTTGGGCGCCTTTTCCAACCAAGCGACAGCGACTTTCCACTGCGCGAGTTAGGCAAATCGAGGCCCCCCTGCCGCCCTCTGTTCGAGTGTTGAAAGAAAGTTTTCTGTACCTCTGAAGACCCGGCTTAAAAACAGCGCAGGCAAAGGCCACAGGGCGTCAGCAAAATTCGCGGAAGGCATCTGGCTGATCCGTTCGGACCAGGAGTTCGCGATGCTTGCGCAAGGCCAAACGGAAGTTCCAGCCGTCATCTCGACAACCACTCCACTTCAACGAGCAATTTGCAGCAGCATCTCTCTATGATTAGCATTGACCTTTCTGCGGCTATCTGAACATCATCGACCTGTGGAAGATGACGGCGCAAGCGACTCTCAGAGGCGGCGTTCTCCCCTGGCAATCCGATTCTGCATAACGTTAGCAATCTAGGAGGTAATCTATGGCAAAGAAAGCTCTATGTATCGGCATCAATGACTATCCGTACGAAGGCAGTGATTTGAACGGTTGTGTGAACGACGCTCGCGCATGGGCGGACCTACTTATTAGTCACTTTGATTTCAACCGAGACGACGTCAAGTTGCTTATCGATGCGCAAGCAACCAAAGCGGAAACCTTGACGGCTTTAAAGTCGTTGCTCGCCAACGCTAAATCTGGCGATACCTTGGTCTTTACAAATTCATCGCACGGCACCTATGTCGCCGACACCAGCGGAGACGAAGAAACCTACGATGAGGCGTTGTGCCCCTATGATTGCGCGAACAATCTGCTCGTTGACGACGAGCTGCGCGAGCTTTTTGCCAATTTGGAGAAGGACATCAGGTTAACTGTTATCTCGGATTCTTGTTTCTCCGGTACGGTCACTCGCGCGGCCGTGGCTGAGATTATTCCAGGACTCAAAACTCCCGACGATCGGCGCGTCCGTTTTCTAAGCCCCGCCTTGCGTGGGGATACCGTGCTCGAAAATCCCTGGAAGGCGAAGCCAAAGCGTGAGGTCAAGTATCCTGAATCCCAGATGAAAGAGGTCTTGCTCACCGGTTGCTCAGACAAAGAGTATTCGTACGATGCCATGATCGGTGGTCGCTACCATGGCGCGATGACGTACTTTGCGCTCCAGGCGATTCGGCAGGCGAATTTTACGCCGACGTGGCAGCAGATGTATACCCAGTTGTCGAACGCTATCGATAGTGCCGGCTACCCGCAGCATCCGCAATTGGAGGGCGCGAGAAGGAAAACGAAGCTGACCGTCTTCTCGTAAGTTAAATCGATCGTTATCCTGCCGTGTTGCGGGGCTTGGCTGTAAGCGTTCCCGGCTCCTGTTCGAGTTGCGCATAGACAGATGGCTAAGAGCGCTGCGCCGCTGCCAGTCGCAGCGCGCTCAGCTTCTCCGGGTGACCCAAAAGTTTGAATACGGCCTAGAGTTGATTAACACCCCTGATACCGGCGATCCTTTTGAGGGCGCTGACTCCGTCTTACTCGCAAATTCGATACCAACAACCCGTTTCAGCGTGGGCGGCATCGACTATAACTTGCAAGGGGCATTTGGGTGTGGGACCAGCAGCGGATTTAGCGAGGTTAACCAATTTTTTGTCTTGGAGGGGGCTTCGCCAGACCTTATCGGCACGATAACAGCGCAGGTAGCGGGTTCGCAGCACACGCCGACCGTGGGTCCGGAACCTTCGACTATCCTGGGCCGTCTCTTCGCTGGTGGATTAATCTTGCATTTTTCCTGCACCGTTCCAGACGGGATTGCTCAGCGCTTCGCGCCTAAGAGAGCTTACCTGGTCGACCCTGAAAAAGTCAGCGGAGCAAGCAAGCAAGCTGGTCTACGGGTGGAGAAGGTGAGAGGATAGCGACCGTGAAAGGAGGGTTTTGAACCAGAACCCGGTCGAAACGCGCAGATGTTAAAGAAGGGAAAGCCGAGCACGCAGTCGTCGTTTTTGATGCCGACACTCAATGAGCAATGTGACCCCCGACATACCTTGAGAAAGTTGGGAGAGCGAATTCCTTGGAGGGATTTTGAAGAGGCCTTTGGGGAGTATTACAGCGCGGAGGGAGGTCCGGCCAAGCCGGTGAGGCTGATGGTGGGGTTGCTCTTGCTTAAGCAGATGTATGACCAGAGCGACGAGGATGTGGTGGATCGCTGGGTGGAGAATCCCTCTTGGCAGCAATTTTGCGGGATGAGCGATTTTCAATGGGAGCTACCCTGCGATCCGAGCGATCTGGTGTATTTCCGGCAACGGATCGGGGAGCAAGGGGTGGCCTTGATCCTTGCGGTCTCGGCCCAGATGCATGGAGAGCGGGCCAAAGAGAACGAAGTGGTTGTCGACAGCACCGTGCAGGAGAAGAATGTGAGCTATCCGCTGGAGACCAAGCAGTATCGCAAAATCATCCTCCGATGCTGGAAGCTTGCCCATAGAAGCGCAGTGCGTCTGAGGCGACGCTATCGCAAGGAAGTTCGGGGATGCATAATGGCTCAGCGTTGGCGCAAGGACCCGCGCAAGCGCAAGGCAGCACGCCGAGGCCATAGGAGGCTGCGCACCATAGCGGGAGCCCTAATCGGCGAGCTGGAGCGAAAGCTGCCCGCAGCCCTCCGAGAAGAACAAGGAGAGAACTTCACCCTTTACCGTCGGGTGCTGGCCCAGAAGGCGCAGGATACCGACAAGATTTACTCTTTGCACGAGCCGCACATCTCCTGCGTGGCCAAAGGCAAGGAGCACAAGAAATACGAATTTGGAACCAAAGCCTCTGTGGCGATGACCAAAACCCACGGCGTCATCGTGGCAGCCGTGGCCCATGAAAGGAACCTCTACGACGCTCACACCCTGCCTGAAGTCCTCGACCAGGCGGAGGCCATGACCGACATCCGGGCCAGACGCGCTATCGTGGATCGCGGTTACCGCGGAAGAAAATTTGTTGATGGCACGGAGGTCTTGGTCCCCGGAAGAGCTCCCAGAGGACAGTCGCGAGCAACGAGCGCTGCGATGCGAAAACGCTTTCGTCGCCGAGCGGCTATTGAGCCGGTCATTAGCCATCTCAAAGCGGACTTCCGCTTGCTACGCTGCTCCCTCAAAGGCTTCCAAGGCGATCAACTTAATCTCATGCTGGCCGCTGCGGCATGGAACTTCCGCAAATGGATGCGGCTGTTCGCCCTTTTTTGGCTTCGCTTCCTAGGCTCGCTCTCGACCCAAAACTTCCATCTCTCCTTACAAAGAATCACCTGAGAATTTTTCAGGGCCGACTAATACTACAAGCCTCCCCGAGAGTGCATGACCTGGCCTGTTATCCACTCTGCTTCGGCCGATGCCAAAAATCGAATTAGTCGTGCAGCGTCCTCAGGCCTCCCGATCCGATGCATGGGCGCTTCAGCTTTCAACTTTTCCCTCAGGTCGGACGAAATCCATCCGGTATCAGTGGGACCTGGATCGACTGCGTTTACCGTGACTCCAAACTTGGCCAGTTCGGCACTCAGGCTGCGAGTGAAGCCCTCTATGCCGGCCTTCGTAGCGGCATAGGCCAATTCGCCTGGCATCGCGGCGAGTCCCTGTCCCGACGAAAGATTGATGATTCGACCGCAAGCATCAGGAGACCAATTTCGCTTATATCGACGAACAAACTCTGCACACAAGAGAGACATTGCGCGGAGATTTACGGCGTAGTGGCGATCAAGGTGATCCGCAGTCAAGTTATCAATGCCATCACGCACGGAGTGGGTTGCATTGTTAACCAGAATGGTCACGCGTCCAATTCTGGCTTCGGCTTGATCAAACAAATAGCTCGGTGCTTTGGGATCAGACAGGTCAAGTTCCAGACCATCCGCACGGAGGCCGCTGTGCCGGAGTTCGGCCAGGAGTGATTCCGGTTCGCCTGGATCACTGTTCATGCCCGCTTCGCGGTCATAAGGACGATAATACGTGATGAAAATGCCTTCGACAGCATGAACCAATTCGCGAGCGGTTGCCGCGCCGATCCCTACGCTGCGACTAACACCTGTGATCAAGGCGACTCTGTTGCGAGGCGAACTCATCAACCGCTGCGAGCGTCATCTCTTCGGATGTTCCAACGTTCAGCGATGACAGGTTGAGTCTTCATCGCATTGCCTTGCTCTCGATGATTTTCAACTTTTTGGGAACGCTCTGCTAGCTTCCCAGAGGATTACGGGGTCTTACGCTTGTGAATGGTAATTCCATTCCCATCCGGATCAGCCACAAGCGCGAACGAACACACCGGCGTCTCGATATTGTCCTCAAGGAACGTGACGCCGGCTTCTTTCAAATGCGAAACGGTTTCCTCGAGATTTTCAACCTCGAATCCGACGGAAGAACCACTCTCTCCCGACGGTTCCCAAGCATTGGATATGGCGAACGTCACGCCGCCGATATCATATTCGATCCAGTATTTGCCTGGCATGCCCTCCAACTCGTGATCAAATTCACCCGCCGAGAGCCCGAGAAGCTTTTCATAAAAGTCTCGGGCACGGTTGATGTCTGTTACGGGGTAAGCAACGAAGGCCAGTTCGGTTATTTTTATCATAGGGGATTTTCTTGCTTTGGCATTGGACGCTTAGGAACGCGGCGTTGCCATTCAAACTGCGCTGCCGATTCCTGGTCGAACAAGTTTCGGGCGACAGCTTTGAACTCAAGCGTGGGTGCGTTGGGAACGGTGTCGCGCGAGGGGAATACGCGATAGGGAGGAGAGTCGGCGGTGCCGAGAAACTTGTAATTCTGTTCGCCTTTGGCTCGAACGCCGAACGCTATCGACACGATTTGATCCGCTGCAAGTTCAGCCCGGACCTCCCATCGGTCATCAATTTTGCTGCTGCGACTTGCCACCAAGCGAAGCGCGCTGAGTTGCTGTGGGCTGGATTCAATGGGGCTTGGACTTCGCAACACCACGGCCGAAATCGGGGGTAGTTGGACAGAGAGTTGATTGGCGGGTCCAGGACTAAAGGTGAATCCCTCCGTCCGCGAGGCAAACAGCGGTTCCCAGTTCTCGGGAGCTGAAAAAGTCTTAATGTTTGCCGCGCGCTTTTCTCCGGAATTGTTAAAGACGACCAGTATCTCTTCACGCCGGTTAGGATCGATCCTTGAAACGGCAAAAATTCCAGAACTCTCGTCGGCGTAACGCACCACTTGGACGCCGCTATTCAAAGCGGCGTGCTTTTGTCGAACGGAAATCATTTCTTGAATGACCCGAAAGAGTGGATGGTCCTTGTTGAAGGAGGACAGGGAGCCATCGCCACCACCAATTCTTTTCTCTTGGGCAAACGCCGGCACTCTCGAGCCGAACATATCCTGTCGAGCGTTAGAATCGCCCCCGTCACCGGTAAAGCCTTGTTCATCCCCATAGTACAACGCGGGGAGACCCCTGGTAAAGAGCAACAGGGCATGCGCCAAGATATCTCGCCGAAGGAGTTCATCGTCTTGGGCAGCGGGAAGGTCAGCGGCTAAGAAATGGCCTATCCGTCCAATATCGTGATTGCTAAGAAAAGTCACCAGGCCGTAGGCATTAGCGTTTGGAGTGGTGTAGTAGCTGTCCTTGGCGAAAAAGTCGGCTAATTTGCGAGGGGAGTCCGCGCCAGTGGCAAAGCCGCGAGCAGCTCGCTGAAACCCAAAGTCCAGTATCGAGGGCATCTTCGCGCGATGCACGAACTCCGACAGAAAAGCAGGATCTGGGTCGTAAATCTCCCCGAACATAAAAAAATTTTCACGCTTCGAGTTTGCCGCTTGCTCTTGCATGGCCGGGACGAAGCGTTGCCAGAACTCATTGTTAACATGTTTCACCGTGTCCAATCGATAACCGGCGATGGGAAGCTCTTTGATCCAAGCAGAGTAAATGGCAATCATCCCTTGCAGGACCGAGTCCTGCTCGGTGAACAGATCGTCCAAGCCAGCGACGTCGCCGTACTGAGCGCTTTCGCCGCCGGTCGTCACCCCGCCTCGATTGTGATACAACGTTGGCTCATTTAGCCAATCAGGGAATTTAGCCCGACGATCTGCCTCGTTCAGGAAAGCCGGCGGGGCAGGGAAGCTGCGGTGAGTATCGAGCTTCGGAAAGTTCGGCTTATCGATATACTCCCGATCATCAAAGACTGTGCCGTCCGCAGCGAAATATGGTTTGGAAAACTTGTACTGGTAATCGTAAACACCGTCCGCCGGCTGAATCACGTCGGCCGTGTGATTGACAACGATGTCGAGAATAGTCCCGATCCTCTGCATTTTGGACCTTTCAATCAGGCGTTTCAGATCCTCCTTGGAGCCAAAGTGAGGATCGACTTGCGTGAAGTCGAGAATCCAATAACCATGATAACCGGTTTTCGCTGGCACGCCTTCCCCAAAAGTCTGGACCGACCGATTCCGAAAAATCGGCGTCATCCAGATCGAAGAGATCCCCAGGTGAGAAAGGTAGTCGAGTCTTTGCTCAATGCCGCTAAGATCGCCACCATGAAAGAAGTGGGGATTGGCGGGGTCGAATCCGCCTCGATCTGGCGAGCTCTCTATCCCTTCGTTGTTTGCCTGGTTGCCATCATTGAAGCGATCAGGCAGAAGGAAATAGATGACCTCACCTTGACGTGGGGATCGAACGCTTGGCTGATAGAAGGAATTCTCCTCCGCACTTGCGAGATATGTGAAGAGAATCCAGGCAAGAGGGAGGACTCCACGTTTCATCACGCGCAACAATAGTAGTACGCGTTGATGCTCAGCCGCAACAACGTTCGGTCAGTATCAGGATCGAACGGAAGTCACCGCAACGCGAGTCCGGCGAGCATCGAAGCAACTAACACAACGATGGAACAGCGTAACCTCGTGACGAGAAAGAGGAGGTCGGATTTCCCAGATAACCAACCCGGTGTCTTGATGAGAATATCACAAATGAGCGCATGAAGCGTGACAAAACCGTTCCACCAGCTGGTTGTCCTGGGGATATAGAGCAAGCCGACGGGTTGACCGATACGGTTCCACTCGTCGTGATAGTGCTCGTGCAGATTTCTGACAAGTCGATCTACGGTTAACAAATAGAATATAAACGATGCGAGTCCAAGGGCGCTCGAAAGTGTAAGGATCGCGTCAGTCATAAGGTCTTCTCCGGCGACAGTGGTCAAACAGCGGTCTAAAAATTTATTGAGAACGCAGATTGACGGTGCGGAGGCCCGGAAATCTTTTGGCTCCCGACAGCCGCGAAAAGGGCATCGAGTTTCGCTGGGTCAAGGTCATCGTTCGCGCGCACTCCGCTGCAGACATCGATTCCGAACGGCTGAACGACCCCGATGGCTTTCGCCACGTTGCCGGCATGAAGGCCGCCAGCCAGGAAGATTGGAATAGAGACCGCATCACGAATTCGGCGGCTGAGCAGCCAATCGTGCGTACGCCCTGTGCCCCCGAGCTCTTTGACCTCAAGATCAAGATTGCCGGAATCGAGCAAGAGAGCGTCGAGGTAAGGAGCAACTGAGACTGCGTAGTCGAAGGACTCCGGTGCTGAGACATGAACAACCTGAACCAGTCTTACCGCCGGTAGCCCAGACCGAAGTTTCGGGTAGATGTGCACGGGCAGATGGTCGCAGAGCTGTAGTGTGTTGGTGCGACATCGCTGTTGTTGGGCAATAATCGCCTGCGGGGACCGCTCACAAGTCAGCAAGAATGTGTCCACTGATGGTGGCACGGCTGCGGCGATCTTCGCGATCATTGACTCAGAAATAACTCCAGGTCCGCTTGGCATAGAGGAAACCAAACCGAGAGCGGTGGCTCCGCATGAAATAGCTAATGTCGCCTCTTCAGGAGACTTGATACAGCAGATCTTGATTTCGGCCGCGATTTCAAGAAGAGCGAAACTTGGCTGAGCGGGATTAAACACGGTTGATGACTTAGGTTTTAAAATCTATCTTCTCGAGCGGGGATAGGATCGACCTTGTCGCAAGCTCGGTTCCAGAAGGAAGGTACCCTCTAAAACGTCGGAAATTGATCCTTTAGCAAGCTGCGGCCATTGATGTCGAAGCGATCTGGGTGTTTCGACTTCACCGAAGCATCGTGGCCTCCTACAGCGACCAAAGAGAGCTAACCTGTCGAAGAGGCTTGCAGACAAGTTTGTGAGACACGCTTAATCGAGCAGCTCCCCATAGTGGGAGCGAACGATTTCCAAGCAGCGGTGCAAGATCGCTTCTCCGGTTTCAAGCTCCATCACCTCCTCAACAAGGTTTTCACAGACCGGCATCGAAAGGGACTGCACGGCCTTCTTGACGCGAGGAACGACGGTACTACTGGCGCTGAGTTCATCTACGCCCAGTCCAATCAGAAGCGGCGTCACCTGGATATCCCCCGCCATCTCGCCGCAGACTCCGGTCCAGATGTTTTCGCGCCGGGCGGCGTCGACCACGGTTTTGATCATCCGAACGATGGAGGGATGGGTGGGTTCGTAGAGATGCGCAATGTGATCGTTTCCTCGGTCGACGGCGATGGCATACTGGATAAGGTCGTTTGTTCCAATGCTGAAGAACTTGACTTCACGCGCGAGATGATCTGCCGAAAGCGCGGCGCTGGGCACCTCGATCATTATGCCCACTTCGATGTCAGCCTTGAAGGCCGCTCCTTCTTGTTCCAATTCGCGGCGGCATTCCTCGAGAACGGCATTCGCGCGGCGCAGTTCTCCAATCCCCGAAATCATAGGATACATGATGCGCACGTTGCCGATCGTGGCCGCGCGCAGGATCGCCCGAAGCTGCTGCTTGAAGATGTTGGGATGTTGCAGGCAATAGCGAATGGCTCGGCAACCGAGAAACGGATTTTGCTCCTGTTCCAGTTCGAGGCTCTTCGACGGTTTGTCTCCACCGATGTCTAGTGTGCGGATGATTACGGAGTAGGGTTGCGAGCGTTCGGCAACGAGTCGGTAATTCTCAAATTGTTCCTCTTCATCCGGAGGGGAAGTCCGGTTCAAATAAAGAAATTCGGTGCGATAAAGTCCAACGCCTTCAGCTCCGCTGGTCGAGACGTCGTCGAGTTCCTCAGGGAGTTCGATGTTGGCGGACAGAATAATATGACGCCCATCGCTTGTCGTTGAGGCTGTGTCGCGAATGAGGCCAAGGCGTTCGGCAACCTCTTCCTTCCGAAGTTCGATCCGTCCGTATTCCTGGAGAGTCTCAGCGCCAGGATTGAGGATGAAGGCTCCCGTGTAGCCATCGAGGAGGACGTCATCTCCGGTCGACAGCACTGTGCAAATCTCGTGAAGACCGACGATAGCCGGGATGTTCATGGATCGTGCCATGATTGCGGCGTGGGAAGTCTTGCTCCCTTGCTCGGTCGCAAAACCAAGCACGAAGGCACGGTTGATTGAGGCGGTGTCGGAGGGAGTGAGACTTCGCGCTACGATGATATGCGGTTTGTCTTCGGAGGCGATGGTGCGCGGCGCCTTGCCAAGAAGGTGCCGGATCACTCGGCGCGCGACGTCTTCAATATCGACGACCCGCTCGCGCAGGTAAGGATCGTCAATTGCTCCGAGAGTGCGGCAATACTTCTCCGCCACCTGGTGAAAGGTATATTCGACATTGTGCCGGTCGCCTTCGAGATTACGGAGGACCTCGTCAATGAGCGTGCGGTCCTCGACGACAAGAAGGTGCGCGTCAAAAATGCTGGCATCTTTGGTGCCGATGGCGTCGGCAATGCGCTGTTGAATTTCGAGTAGTTCGGCGCGCGTGGCAATGAGAGCGGCTTCGAAACGCGCAATTTCCTCCGGAAGCTCCTCGGGGGAAATCGTGCGAAGGGGAATCTCCTCGTCGTCCAACCAGTGGACAAGAACTCGAGCATGAGCGATGCCCGGCGCTACAGGGATACCTTGGAAACGAGTCTCCTGCTTGCTCTGGGCATTACTTTCACTCACGCCGCCACGCGTAGCAGGTTTTTTTTGGGTTGAAACGTGAAAAAACCGTCTGTCAATAGCTGAAAGCCGTTCGCCCTTTACTCCTCGCCAAAACGGGTTTGGACGAGGTTTTCTATTTCGGCGATGACTTTGTCGGCATCGGCCCCCTCAGCGATCAGGTGGAGCTTCGACCCCTTGCCGGCGGCAAGCATCATCAGGCCCATGATGCTCTTTCCGTTGACCCGTTCTCCATCTTTTTCAACCCAGACATCGGCCCGAAAACGGCTGGAAATTTTGACGAACATGGCGGCGGGACGCGCATGGAGGCCGTTACGGTTCTGGATCACGATCTCCTTGGTGCAGCGGAGAACGTCGTCACTGGTTTTTTTTCCGGAGAAGAGGCCCATTATCAAGTACGTCGTTCACTCATCATTTGCAGCAAACGCTGATTAAATTCAACTGCGCTGTTTTGTCCCATGCTTTTTAATTTTTGGTCAAGCGCTGCCACTTCGACCAAACGACCGAGGTCGCGACCCGTTTTTACCGGGATGATCACGTGAGGGACGCGTATCCCCAGGATCTCGTAGAAGTCGCGATCGAGGCCAATCCGATCGACATTTTCCAGCTCGTCCCAGTCTTTCAAAGTCAGAACGAAGTCGAGCCGTTTTTCACTGCGGACGCTGCCGACTCCGAAGATGGAGCTGATGTTGATGACACCTATGCCGCGAACTTCCATGTGGAACCGGGTGATGTCGGCGGAGGTGCCGACGAGCTCTCTTCCTTCGATGGAACGGATTCTGGTAATATCATCGCTAACGAGGCTGTAGCCGCGCTCGATCAGGGAGAGAACGCATTCACTCTTGCCGATTCCGCTGGTCCCACGAATCAAAGTGCCGACGCCCTGAATATCGACCATGCTGCCGTACTCTTGTGTGGAGGGGGCGAAGTCAAACTCCAGGGCTATGGTGGCAGCATTGATGAATTTCATGGTGATCATGTGGGTGCGAAACACCGGAGTTTCGAACTCAGCGGCGATGTCTAACAAAGAGGCGGGAGTCGGGGAGTTTCGCGCGATGACCATGCAAGGAAAATTGCGCTCGAAGAGATGTTTCAATTTGTCTCTTATCATCAGAGCATTCAGACTACGAAGATAGCTGAGTTCGGCGGCTCCGAACACCTGTATTCGCTTCCCGGCAAAATAATTATAAAACCCGGTGAGGGCCAGGCCGGGTCGATTGATTGTCGGTTCGCGAATTTTCTTGTTCAATCCGCGCGAGGCACCTTCGAGTCGCAAGCCAAGGGTCTCCGCGTGGTTGGCATAGAAATGCCCGACGGTAATGTGCGGGACCCGATGGGCTGCGGCGGACATTGGCGTTACATCTGGAAGTTCTCGCCGAGGTAAAGTTTGCGGCTAATCGGATCGTTGAGCAGGAAGTCCTTGGTTCCTTGGCTTTCGACGCGTCCCTCAAAAATCAGATAGGCCCGATCGACGATGTTCAGAGTCTCGCGAACGTTGTGGTCGGTGATCAAGATGGCGAGGCCTTGGGCGCGGAGGTCTTGAATGATTTGCTGAACATCGTAAACGGCGATCGGATCGACACCGCTGAAGGGCTCGTCCAGCATCAGCAGAGAGGGCTCAGTAACGAGCGAGCGAGCAATCGTGAGGCGACGCTTTTCGCCGCCTGACAGAGTGAGGGCCACGTTTTTGGCAAGGTGTTCGATACCGAACTGCGCCAGAAGTTCCTCGCAACGTTGCCTGCGAGCCGATTTGCTGAGTTTTGTCGTCTCAAGGATGGCCATGATGTTCTCCCGGACCGTGAGTCGCCGAAAAATCGATTCCTCCTGCGGCAGGTAGCCCATGCCCTCCCGAGCGCGACGATACATGGCCATGTGAGTGACATCTCGATCCTCGAAAATGACGCGCCCGCCATTAGGTCGGATGATTCCAACGATCATATAAAATGTCGTCGTCTTTCCGGCGCCATTAGGACCGAGCAATCCGACGATTTCCCCGCGCTTGACGTTGATGTCGACCCCGTTGACGACGGCCCGGCCGCCGTAAATCTTCACCAGTTTGTCGGTGGTGAGGAGAGGTTTGTGATCCTGCAATTGGGCTGCTGGGAAGGGCGAGGGCGCTGGTGCAATGCTCATCGACTTCATTGCTGACTATTGTCGACGATGACGGTCCTGCTGCCTCCCTTTGTCGTCATCTTCCCCTCGCGATTCAAAATCATTATCGTTCCCTGTTCGGTGGCGACTTGCATGTTGATATCATGCTGGACCGAGGGCCAGATCGTGAGGGTGACATCACCGGAGACAGGTTCGTAAACGGCCTTGCCGGAGCGACCGGTCGATTTGACCGTCTTCCCGGCGTCGTCAGTGTTGTCTTGAACGATAATGACGTTTCCAAAAGCTTCCACGAGCTGAAGCCCTTTGCGATCCTTGCTCAGCGTCACGCGAAGCTGATCGCAGAAGAGTGTGAACTGAACGTCCTTGACAACTACGCTGCCGTCGAATTCCGCCACACTGGTCGCATTGTCAAAGGTCGCTTGCTTCTTAGAAGTGATTTCGGTCTTGGCATCTTTCGGGCGCCCCTTGGTAAGGTTCTTTACACCCAAGGGATCCTTCTTTTCGGCCGAGGACTCACTCCCCAATTCTGGGTTCATGGTTGGCTTTTCACTGGGCGGCGCGGAGATTACCGGCCGGGCAAGTATGGCAAAAAAAAACAGCGTGGCGGAAAGCAAGCGATTCATGGTCTATCAAAATTCTCTGTGCTAAAGATCGTCATTTTCACATTACCGAGGATTTTCGCGAAACGGTTCCTCGTGTAGAATTCCCCGGCATCGCCGACGAGTTCAAAATCTTCCCGGCGAATCAGAACGCGGCTCTCGCTCGTAAGAATGCGCGTAGTTAAATTAAAAATCGATCGCGGCAGTTCAACATAAATCTTTTTGTCGTCGTCGGAATACGCGTCGATCTTCAGGTTCTCGAACTCGATGCGGTCGGCATCGAGTTTGCGAGCCTGCTCGGCGTCAAGCATCATGAGCAATTTCCCTTCGGCGGAGTATGAAGGCACCTTAATGCCTTTTACAGGAATGCCTTCAGGAACTGGAATATCAATATCTTGTGCGCTCTCGCTCCCCTTAGTTTCACGGCTGCCCTTCTTGGCCGCCTTTCCAGTTGAAGCCGATTCTTTAGGAGAAGGTGTGGCGCGGCTTTCCTGGGCGCTAACCGGCTCTGCCGCAAATGGGAGCGCAATGGCCAAGCTAAGCGAGAACGTTACGACGGATGCGGTTAAGCTGGCCGAGCAGGCGTGGAAGATCGCGGAGAGGTATCTGGTTTGGGCCATCGGAAAGAGCTTTTGCGGGGTTCTCGTGGGTCTCGATAAAGACGCCATCGCACCCGGCCCCTACCGCGGCGCGCGCCAAGACCGGAGCCAGTTCACCGTCGCCGCCGGTCCGGTCACCCGCTCCGCCTGGACGTTGCACGGAGTGGGTGGCGTCAAAAACTACCTGAAAATCCAATTGTTGCATCCAGTAAATCGAGCGCATATCGGCCACCAGGTTATTGTAGCCGAAGGTGGCGCCGCGTTCGGTCACAAAGAACGCACGGCAACCAGCACTTTGCAATTTCACAGCGATGTTTTTCACATCCCAAGGGGCGAGAAACTGTCCTTTTTTAACGTTGACGACGCGCCCGCTTGCTCCTGCCGCGACAATGAGGTCAGTCTGACGGCAGAGGAAGGCGGGAATTTGGAGGACATCAATATACCGCGCGGCAATCTCGACCTCCTGCGGCGAATGAACGTCCGTGGTTACAGGAACACCAATCTCCCCGCCGATCTCAGCGAGGAGTTCGCAACCCTCCTGGACGCTCGTTCCGCGATAAGAATGGACTGAGGTGCGATTCGCTTTGTCATAAGACGCCTTGAAGACAAACTGCGCGCCGAGATCATCGCAGATCGTTTTCAACTTTCGGCCCATTCTTCGCGTGAAGGCGGCAGTTTCGATCACGCATGGTCCCAGGATGAAGAGCAGGTTGTCTCCGCCCAAAGTGTTGCGGCCGACCTTAACCAGACGACGGGGCATCGGAAGAGGTTAAACACGAACGGGCAACGCGCCAAGACTGAAGCGAAGCAACGCGCAAGGCAGTTCCTATCGCAAAGGCCACCGTTTTGGGCTTGCGCGAACGGCCGCCTCACGATCCATTGCGGCTCGATTATTTCGATCTCATGAATTCTGCTCTCAAAGCTCTTATCCCTGTTGTCCTTGTCATCATTGTTCTTGGCGTCCTCCTCAGCGGAGTTGGGGTAGTCGTCGAGGCAGGCCATGTTGGTGTTCGAAGGACTTTGGGAGCTGTGCAACCAGAGTCGCTCAAGGAAGGTTTTCACTTGAAAAAACCCTTCCTCGATCAGGTGGAACAAGTCGACATCCGGCTGACTGCCAGTCACGCCCAAGCCAGTGCAGCCTCACGCGACTTGCAGACAGTGAGCACGCAAGTAACCACGCAATACTCGATGAATGGCGAAATGGCGCCGCTTACGTACCAACGCATCGGCAACCTCGGGAAGGTCTCCGCAACCCTCGTCGAGCCAGCCATTCAGGAATGCGTCAAATCAGTTACTGCCAAATTCACAGCCGAGGAACTCGTGACGAAGCGCGAGCTTGTCAAACAGCAAATTCAGCAGAGCCTGACCGCTTATCTCAACAACACTCTCAAGGAGAAGGGCGTCGAAAATGCCATCAGCATCGCGAATCTGGCCATAACCGATTTCAATTTTTCGCCCGAGTTCAACCGCGCTATCGAAGCGAAGGTCCAAGCCGAACAACAAGCTTTGCAGGCAAAAAACGAGAAGCTCAAGCGCGTGACGCAGGCAGAGGCCGCAGCTGCTGAGCGACAATTGGGCGCCGAAGCCGAGGCTTACTCGACGGAGGTGCAATCGAAGGCGCGAGCCGAGGCCATTCGGCGCGAAGCTGAAGCGCTCAAGCAAAGTCCCGAGCTCATTCAGCTTCGAACGGTCGAGAAGTGGGACGGCGTCTTGCCGCGGGTGAATGGAGGTCAAGTTGTTCCTTTCCTTAATCTTGGTTCCGAGCTCGACCAAAAGCCGGGGCAGTAGGCAAATATCGTCCAAGCCACTCATCGGCGCCGGAGAGGGAGCGGAGCCGTTACAAAGCGGAGTTCTTAGGCGCCCGAGTTCCGATGGATCGCCAGCCAGATTGTCGCTGGCGTTTGCGAAGTGGCGACAACCCGGTGCTTCTGATGAGTCGTGATCATTAACCAATCCCCAGCGTTGAGATGAAGCGTCTGTTCAGGCTCCTGCATCTGGACGGTTGCCCAGCCCTGTAGAATGAGAATCCATTCCTCCCAAGCCTGATCATAGAAGAAAGCCTGTGGGGAGGTGGCCACAAGATGTGATGCGTTCGACGCGAAAGGATCTCGATCTCCAAAGTTCCTCGAAGCGCTCAGATGGCGTCGCGTCGGGAAGATCTCCATATATGGAACCGTGGGATGACTCGGTCATTGCTGTGTTTTGCGAAAGACGCGTATCGCGCCTT
Source organism: uncultured Verrucomicrobiae bacterium (assembly GCA_963744345.1). Classification (GTDB taxonomy): domain Bacteria; phylum Verrucomicrobiota; class Verrucomicrobiia; order Chthoniobacterales; family Terrimicrobiaceae; genus DASTFP01. The sequence continues at coordinate 78,069 of CAVUTD010000023.1, read as the reverse complement.
TCTTACATTCGATCTCCACCGGCCATAGATCGTTCTGCGTGGATCCGTCAAGGTGAATGGGCAGTCTCCTTGGACCGCCGACCTTCAATTTCGCAACCCGGAAGGCGATGGATTTCGGAGAATATTCACGCCGACCGAAGGCCATTGAGGCAAAATGCCACCAGAGTTGGAGCTTGCTGTATCGGCTGAAAACTGACACCGTGAATAGCCCGTCATCCATTCGTTCATGCGGTGCCACGGCGAAATTCATCCCGAAATAAGGCCCGTTGGAGACAATAAGCATCAAGGCAGACAGGGTAAGAGTCGACTTTCGATTCCCTTCGAAAAGATGAACGAGGCGACGACTCTCGTTGGTTATCCCCCGTGCGAGGGCCTCTCGCGCGGGGCGATCAAGAGTGAGAACAAATCTCTGGCGCCGGTAGCCATAGGCTCGCCGCAGAAAATCCACCAGTCGAGAAATGCGGCCCGACTTGATTTCCTCTCCCAAAGGATAGAGGGCAGCATCTAAGCCGGAGCCGAGGCATTCAAAGAACGGCTTTCCATTTGCTAGGCCCACATCGGTCGGCTTAGCGTTTTCCCTGAGAATCACCTGGCATGCCTCAATGGGATCTATGGGGAGGTCAAGGCTCCGCGCGAAGTTATTAAAGGTACCGACTGGAATGATACCCAAGGGAAACGTGGTGCCTACTAAAGCCGCAGCGACGCTTTCCACGGTTCCATCGCCTCCTGCGGCGGCGATCCAATGACATTGATTGGCAAGAGCGTAACGTAAGGCGTTGCCTCCTCCTCCAAGTTTCTCGATGCTGATTGAGACCACGTCGCCGAGCGTAGATTCAAGCTTGGGAAGAAGCTCTTCGTCCAACACCCTGGCTTTTAGATTGTGGATAAGCAGTCCCTTTGGCATCTGAGAGGACTTCGTTCCTTTAACGGAAAGGGTCAATGCCTTTCGCGCGTCGTTTGGGTGGCTTGGCTCAGCATGAACCGGATCGGTCTAACAACAGAACCGCGGCGCGCAAACCGCGGTTCGCTTCGCTTCAGCGAATTGTCGGAAGTGCTCAGGTTACCAGCGCACTGCCCGGAACGCGGGGAGCCACCTGCTTTCTGACCCATTCTCCTGCTAGATCAAGCAGGGTCACCAACCCAAGAATGAAGACCAACACTGCAGCGAACCGGTTCCATTGATAGTATTCCTGGTAAATATGGAGCAGCACGCCTACTCCACCCGCTCCGACAAATCCCACGACGGAGGCAGAACGGATATTGTATTCCAACATCCATAACGAATAGCTCCAGACCAGCGGCCTTGCATTTGGCCAGAGCCCGTGTTGAAAAGCCTGTATACGCCCCGCGCCCATCGACCGCAGTGCGCGCGCAACCTCGAGATCGATGGAGTCGAAGGCGTCGCTAAAGAACTTTCCAAGATAACCCAAGCTGTAGAAAGTGAGACCGACGACGCCCGCCAGCGGGTGGGGACCCACGATAGCCACTGCAATCAGCGCCCAGATAAGGCTTGGAATCGTGCGGATGCAGTTCATCGCCATTCGTGCGATGACTACCAGCCACCGAGGCGACAAAGTCTGCGCTCCGGCTGCGGCAAGCGGAAATGCCAAGACCAAGGAAAAAAATGTCGCCATGACCGCGATCTGCACTGTTTCGGTCAGGGCCGCGAGAACTTGGCCGGTTACCGAAAAATCTGGGGGGAAAAAGCGCTTGAGAAGCCGAAGCATGTTTCCGGCGTGGTCCAGCTCGCGCCCGGAGCCCCGCAGAGCAGGAAGTGAAGCCACCATGGCGATCACGAAAACAGATATCGAAACGGTCGTAACGTTTAGACGCTGATGCCAACCAAGCCTGGGCAGGCTTGGCTTTTCATCTTGCTGTGTGATCATTGTCTTCTTTGGAAGACCTGCATCACCCATTCGTTGGGTTTGTCCGGATTCAAGGTGATGCAGATATCCGCAAAGCTTTCGACGAGATCTCGATCATGAAGCACGCACACCACCGTCCGAGCATGCTGGCTGGCTTGCTCTCTGAGGATCTTCATCACGCGGCAGGTGAGTTCCGGGTCAAGATTGGAGACTGGTTCGTCAGCGAGAAACACCTCCGGTTCTTGAAAGAGGGCACGGGCGAGCGCCGCGCGCTGTTGTTCTCCACCGGACACTTCTGCCGCACGGCGATAGATGTGTGCGGCGAGACCCAGATCATTAAGTATCTCAAAGGCCCTGCTTCGGTCCGAACGTGGAAAGCCGGCCAGAGTGCGCCACCATGGATAACGGCCGAGCCGACCGCAAAGCACATTGTGCAGCAGCGTGCCATTTTCAATCAGCAGAAAGTTCTGAAAAACGAAACCCAGTCGTTTACGGAAGTCGGCTGGCGAGTGGCGGCAGCCTTGCGCGCATTGAAAAATAACCTCCCCCTCCGAGAGCGCCACATTCCCCGCCAAACAACCAAGCAAACTGGTCTTGCCGGCTCCGGATGGCCCGACCACCGCGACGAGTTTTCCCCGCGGAATTTCTAAGTTCATCTCGCGAAAAAGCCATCGATCACGCCTCTTCAGCCCCACTCCACGAAGAAATGCCTGACCACCCGGCCGGATCATTCGTTTCCGCGTCTGGCGAATGCAAGCGATTCCTTGAGCGAACCAAGATGAGCATCCGTATCGACCTCGACCAGACGGGAAGTAAATACGCGATCGCGCAATTGCGGCCCTTCTTTTTCCATGCCAATGAGCACGTCACGCAACGCCATTCTGTCTTCGTCTGAGATGCCGGAACGAATCGCGATGACGTGCGTAGGGACGGGTCCCTGTGCGGCTAACCGTCGCAGCATTCCACGTTGCTCCGCTGTTAAATGCTTGTCCCGGTCAAGGACATAATCGCTCACGGCAGCGGCTTCCGCATCGCCATTGAGCACGCGTTCGACTGCCGAGACATATCCCGAGCCGAACCAGACGTTACCCGGTCCAAAGAATTCTTCCGCATTTCCTGAGTCGGAGATGAGCTTCTTCTGGCGCAAGTCCCAAAGGGGGATGACGTATCCCGAGGTGCTTGTCTTACCCGAGAAAGCGATCGGCTTTCCTTTAAGGTCAGCGATCGATTGGTAAGGCTTTTCCTTAAGTGTTACCCAGTAACTCTGATAAAAAGTCTTCCCGTCTATCTCGCCGGCTAACAAGATGTTCGCTGAGTCGTGCTTTATCGCATTGAGCATGTCCGTCGCGCTGAGATAAGCGAGATCCACGCTCCCATTGGCGAGACCCTCAAGGATCACGGCGGCTGAGAGAGGCACGATAACCTCAACAGGTTTTCCCATCTTTTCTGAAAGATATTTCGAAAGCTGACCCCGCTCCGCCATCATAGCATCCGGATCTTTGTCGGGCTTCAGCGCCACGATGACTCTCGACAGCTTTGACGAAGAGGCTGCCCAAGTTTGCGAGATGATCAAAAGGGCGGCGAGCAAACTCATCAAGAGACCGGCTGAAAGTTTCATACCATCCTACTCCTACTGAGACTTAATCTCAGATCAAGCCGCTTTGCCGGGAAAACTTCTAGCCGAGATCGGAAGGGGGCGTTTCCGCAAAGCTTCCTTCGCAACGAATCCTTTGCTAGGAGTGCTTGATGGTCGATTCCTCGGAGCGAGCGCCTGCCACGCCCACTCCGCTCTCGGTTTGGCCGGTCGCCATCGGAGGAGTGGCCGGAATTCTCCTCGGTTTGTTCCTGGGCGACTACGCGCATATTTTTCGACCGATTGGGCAGGTTTACGTGATGCTGCTCGAGGTTGCCGTTTACCCTTACCTCATCTGCTCGCTCTTGCACGGCTTGGGAAGCATGTCGCCCACGCAGGCCCGGAGGCTGTTTTTAGTGGGCTGGAAATTTTACGTTGGGCTATGGCTGATCACGTTTGCGCTGCTGATCCTTCTGGCGCAGGGCATCCCGCAGGCTTTTCCCACGAGTTGGGTGGCAGATAGACCTGTCACAGATTCCCCAAGCTTGCTCGAGATTATCATTCCAAGTGACCCCTTCACGGCTCTGTCAAGGAACTATGTGCCCGCTGTCGTGCTCTTTTGTCTATTTTACGGCGTAGCCTTGCAATACGTGCCAGAGAAGACGTCTCTGCTTGCCGTTCTGGAAGGAATTCGTCTGGCCAGCCTGAAGTTCTGGAACGGAGTAGTGCATTTCGCGCCCTTGGCCGTTTTTGCTCTTTTTGCTGATTTGGCGGGCACCATCAGACCGAGGGCGATGACGGAGGTGGGATTGTTCCTGGTTCTCTTTTTCGCCGGAGCTTTGATGCTCACGTTCTGGATTGTCCCTGGCTGTATAGCAGCGTTCCGCCATTTAAGCACAAGGAGGTGCTGCAAGATCTCAGATCGGCGCTCTTGATTGTTGTCGCGACCACACTATCCGTATCGGCTCTGCCGTATATTTCTTCTGCGACACAGCGCCTAGCCCATGCCTCGGGAATAGAGGATCCGGAATGCGGGGAGATTGTTCGCACGAACATTTCGGTTGCCTATCCGCTGGGTCAGCTCGGAAACTTCTTCGTTTATCTTTTTTTGGTCTTTGCGCTGTATTTCAACAAGGCAGTCGTTGGGCCCTCTGAGGTTTGGCTTTTGCCCGCGCTGACTCTGCTATCGTGCGTCGGCTCACCGACTTCATCGGTAGATGCCGTGACTTTCCTGGCCGGCTGGCTCAGTTTACCTCATCAGACCACATCCCTCTACGTGAGTCTGATGACATTGACACGCTATGGTCAAGTGATTGCCTCAGCAAGCGGCTTCGCTTTTCTAAGCTTCGGCGTAGTCTTAGCTTACTATGGTAAGGTTCGCATTCGCTGGCCGAAACTCATTTTCTGCCTTGCCGCGGCGGCGATAAGTTTGGGCGGATTCGTTCTGGTGGTACGCAATTTGGACAAATGGGTTTTAGACCGAGCGTCCAATCCCTATCTTTCCTTCGAGCTGGATCCCGAGGTCAAGTCGGGGGTTGATGTCTCCTTCGCGGCACCCGATTCTGCCGCGCCGCTTCTGCAGGATCTGAGCGTCTTGTCTCGCATCCAAAAGGAGGGTGAGCTTCGCGTGGGTTATAATTCTGCGATCATCCCATTCAGTTACCGGAACTCGCACCAGGAATTGGTGGGCTACGATGTGGCGTACGCCTATCAGTTGGCCCGGGATCTCAACGTGAGGCTTCGTCTCATTCCTTTCGAGTGGCCACACCTCGCCCAAAACCTTACTGAAGGGCGGTTCGATATCGCGATGGCAGGCATATACGTCACAGAGGATCGTCTCTTGCAATTCAAAGTCTCTCCACCCTATCCTCAGAGTCCGCTGGCCTTATTCATGCCACGGGAACGTGCGGAGAGTTTTACCAGCCGCGCGAGAATCCTCGAAGCGCGCGGTCTCAAGATCGGTGTCTTCGACGACCCGGTGCTCATTCCTCGGCTCAAGCGGACCTTCCCCGATGCAGAAATTATCGTGGTTCCAGATTACCGGCAGGTGCCGGACTTCTCGAAGATCGATGCAGCGATTTGGACATTGGTGCAAGCCGAAGCTTTGGCGGCCGCTCATCCCCAACTGATCGCGGTGGCCCCTACCGATGTCGGCAATCCTTACCTCCTCGCTTATCTGATGCCGCCAGGGGCAGATGAATTCGAGAAGTTCGTCAGCTACTGGCTCAGTTTGAAGCGAAGCGATGGTTTCGAAGCCCGTCAACGTGCGTACTGGATCGACCGAGTTCCTCGCGACGATTCCACACCTCGCTGGTCCATCTTAAGAAACGTCTTGGGTGTCGGCGACACAATTCCCTCCGCCACCCCTGACAATGTTCCGCCCAACGACACGTAACAATTCGCGAATGGCAGCAATCCTGGACTCGGAGGCGTTCAGCTTTGCCCCCACTCCAGGTAGTTGGCCCTGAAAAATTCTCAGGTGATTCTTTGTAAGGAGAGATGGAAGTTTTGGGTCGAGAGCGAGCCTAGGAAGCGAAGCCAAAAAAGGGCGAACAGCCGCATCCATTTGCGGAAGTTCCATGCCGCAGCGGCCAGCATGAGATTAAGTTGATCGCCTTGGAAGCCTTTGAGGGAGCAGCGTAGCAAGGGGAAGTCCGCTTTGAGATGGCTAATGACCGGCTCAATAGCCGCTCGGCGACGAAAGCGTTTTCGCATCGCAGCGCTCGTTGCTCGCGACTGTCCTCTGGGAGCTCTTGCGGGGACCAAGACCTCCGTGCCATCAACAAATTTTCTTCCGCGGTAACCGCGATCCACGATAGCGCGTCTGGCCCGGATGTCGGTCATGGCCTCCGCCTGGTCGAGGACTTCAGGCAGGGTGTGAGCGTCGTAGAGGTTCCTTTCATGGGCCACGGCTGCCACGATGACGCCGTGGGTTTTGGTCATCGCCACAGAGGCTTTGGTTCCAAATTCGTATTTCTTGTGCTCCTTGCCTTTGGCCACGCAGGAGATGTGCGGCTCGTGCAAAGAGTAAATCTTGTCGGTATCCTGCGCCTTCTGGGCCAGCACCCGACGGTAAAGGGTGAAGTTCTCTCCTTGTTCTTCTCGGAGGGCTGCGGGCAGCTTTCGCTCCAGCTCGCCGATTAGGGCTCCCGCTATGGTGCGCAGCCTCCTATGGCCTCGGCGTGCTGCCTTGCGCTTGCGCGGGTCCTTGCGCCAACGCTGAGCCATTATGCATCCCCGAACTTCCTTGCGATAGCGTCGCCTCAGACGCACTGCGCTTCTATGGGCAAGCTTCCAGCATCGGAGGATGATTTTGCGATACTGCTTGGTCTCCAGCGGATAGCTCACATTCTTCTCCTGCACGGTGCTGTCGACAACCACTTCGTTCTCTTTGGCCCGCTCTCCATGCATCTGGGCCGAGACCGCAAGGATCAAGGCCACCCCTTGCTCCCCGATCCGTTGCCGGAAATACACCAGATCGCTCGGATCGCAGGGTAGCTCCCATTGAAAATCGCTCATCCCGCAAAATTGCTGCCAAGAGGGATTCTCCACCCAGCGATCCACCACATCCTCGTCGCTCTGGTCATACATCTGCTTAAGCAAGAGCAACCCCACCATCAGCCTCACCGGCTTGGCCGGACCTCCCTCCGCGCTGTAATACTCCCCAAAGGCCTCTTCAAAATCCCTCCAAGGAATTCGCTCTCCCAACTTTCTCAAGGTATGTCGGGGGTCACATTGCTCATTGAGTGTCGGCATCAAAAACGACGACTGCGTGCTCGGCTTTCCCTTCTTTAACATCTGCGCGTTTCGACCGGGTTCTGGTTCAAAACCCTCCTTTCACGGTCGCTATCCTCTCACCTTTTCCACCCGTAGACCAGCTTGCTTGCTTGCTCCGCTGACTTTTTCAGGGTCGACTAGTATTAGTTGAAGACGTGTCGATTTTTCGTAGCTCGGGAGCTTCAGAAGTTACTACCGAAAACTCGAGCCTGGATGCGCACGTGCCCGAAGCAAGTTGCCGCCGTCGGGCGGTTGAATCAGCCAGGGGCAAGATCGTGCTGCCTTTTCGCACGGGTCTTGGTCAGATTTGACTGAGTATCTACCTGAACTTAAAGATTCGATCAACTGTGTCCGAAAAAGTGGTTTGATGCGCGTACACTTTGGCTTCTAACTGCGAAGACGCATGGAGCGGCGACGATGTCCTCATCCCAAACGATCGCAAGGTGGCTAGTAGTTCGTAGCGGCTGCTTTGCGCCCTTTTTCGTGATAACCGCTTCATGAACAAGGTCGAGCTCCCGATCGATGGGATCGCCGATCTCTGGCCGCGTGCGCTGCGCGGGGCACGGATTGGCGCCGTTCTCCATCCTGCATCTGTTGCGTCAACACTGGTGCATTCTGCGCGCATCCTTGAGCAATTCAGCGGAGATCTCTTCACCCTCGCAGCTCTTTTCGGCCCTCAGCACGGTTACCTTGGCCAAACACAGGACAACATGATCGAATGGGAGGGTTATCGGCATCCACGCCTTGGCATCCCGGTCCACAGTCTCTACGGCACAGGTCGGGAGCCCACGCATGAAATGCTTCGGGGACTCGATGCCCTCATCGTTGATTTGCAGGACATCGGCACTCGCTATTACACATTTGTTTGGACGCTTTATCTTTGCCTGAAAGCCTGCAAGCGGGAAGGCATCGCCGTGGTGGTGCTCGATCGGCCAAATCCCATCAACGGCGTGACCGTGGAGGGGCCCATACTCGATCCCTTATATCGTTCCTTTGTGGGATTGCATCCGTTGCCGGTTCGACACGGCCGGACGATCGGGGAATTGGCAAGACAATTCCGAGACGAAGCATTTCCCAATTGCGAACTGATCGTGCTGCCCATGGAAAACTGGGACCGGCGCATGTGGTTCGATGAAACCGGACTGAAGTGGGTGCTACCGTCTCCGAACATGCCCACGCTCGCTACAGCAACTGTCTATGCGGGCATGTGTCTTCTTGAAGCAACGAATCTCTCCGAAGGCCGCGGCACCACTCGCCCGTTCGAACTGTTTGGTGCGCCTTGGATCCGAGGAGAGGAGTTTGCCGCAGAATTAAATGCCTTAGGGCTCGCTGGGGCCTATTTTCGTGAGGCTTACTTCCAGCCTACCTTTCATAAGTATGCGGGGGAGATTTGCGCCGGGGCCCAGCTTCACGTGATTGATCGTGAATGCTTTTCACCCTTTCGCACAGGTGTTGAGATCATCAGACACACGCGTGTGCGCTATGGCGCGAATTTCCAATGGAAATCGCCGCCCTATGAGTATGAGTATGAACGAATGCCCATCGAAGTCCTCATCGGGGGGCCGGTGAACACGTTATTTCCTCAATGAGAAATCCCGCCTCTTATGCAGTCGCTTCTCACCCGATCGGTGAGCGCAGAAGCATGTTTGAGTCGGAATCGCGCAAGTTCCCGAGATGGCTTGCGCTCATCTGCTCTCTTGCATTGAGCATCTATGTCGCTTCGGCCGAGCCTGAGTTCGCCACCGACAAAATGAGCGATGCTGAGTTGCGCGAGTATCGGAACCGCATGCGCTCGGAACTCCAGCGGCTGTTGGAAACTGTGCCACGTGAAAAAACTCCAAATGGAACCGCCTATCTCGTCTATTATTGTACAATCTACTATACGCCGCGTGAGTCCGGATTCACCGCTGAACGGGGTTTCGACGATTCGAGAGTCTCGGCGCCGGGCCTCAAAGGCAGGAAATATCCCCGCGCCTTTCTGGAGGCGGTAAGACGGGAAGGTTTCGGTAGAATATCTGAGCCGCTGGGGGGTCTCGCCTACCTGCGGTATGCCGGCAGTGGTCGTTATCGATTTGCCAAGGTGCCCTTGGGGAATCACGGAAATGTGCTGACGCCTCGAAAATCCTGCGCAATTTCGAAGAAGAACCCGTTTCTTCGCCGCGGTCAGCTCTTGCGCATCGATTCGCAGACCGTTCACGAGGTAACTGGCAGCAATGAATGGCTCATCGAGGACACCGGAGGCGGCCTTCACCCTCTCCAGATTGATCTGTACCTGGGGTGAAGATGATCCACTGGGCGCCGTGGGACGAATGCGAGCACGCCCAGCAGGGACTCGGATGGAATATGCCTTCGACGTGAAAGTCTTCACAAGTACTCAGTGATGCCAGACCTTCTCGTAAAGCTCTACGATTTGCCTGCCAGCGGCCCTCTTCTGGAGCGCCTTAAGCATACAGGTATCGAAATCCGGCGCGCTGTTGCGGGAGAGAAAGCGAGGGTGACGAGGTGGATCGCACAGGAGTTTTCGCGCGGTTGGGCATCCGAGTGCGAGATTGCCTTCTCGCGTCAGCCAATTGGCTGCCTCATCGCCACCCAGAGGGAGACGCTCTGTGGTTTTTCTTGCTATGGCATCGTCTGTCCCGATTTTTTTGGGCCACTCGGAGTTGGCGAGCAATGGCGAAAACAAGAGCTCGGCACGGCACTCCTCCTCGCTGGTCTTGATGCCCTTCGAGCACAGGGGTATGCCTATGGAATCATTGGCTGGGCGGGACCAGTTGGGTTCTTCGAGAAAACAGTCCACGCAACGATTATCGAAAACTCTGAACCCGGAATTTACCGTGGAATGCTCGCTAATCCCGACAAATGACCAACCCTGGAATATTACGTTAAGATATTAATTACGTTTATATACTTCTGAAAACTCTGAGCTTACATAGCTGTGACATTAAGCCGAGATATTCTGAGAGGGCACGAACACCCGAAGAAGGCGCCTTGTTAAAGTGCGGAAGCTAGTGTGTAGTAAAGTGTGTATTTCCCCTCGAGGCGCTTGAACCCGTTGAACATGCCAAACCTTGCCGACACCTCCCTCATCACAGTCCGCCGAGTGAACGGCCTTCTCGAAGTTCGTGCCCGTGACAGCGTTGCCGTCGAGGATCCTTTGGAGATTCAGGTCGCTCAGCAGCGTAGGGGCCTGCTCACGGTGCATTCGGTCTCCGTGACCATGCGCACTCCGGGTCATGATGACGAACTGGCCATTGGATTTCTCTTTGGGGAGGGATTGCTCAATCAGCGAGAAGACCTCGAAAGCATCGAATCTCCCTCGGATGAAGCGAACCGAGTCCGTCTTCGGCTTCGAGCGGGAGTCAATGCAGATTTCAAGCGGTTGGCTCGCAATTTCTATGCGGCTTCCAGCTGTGGGATTTGTGGAAAAGCTTCACTTGAAGCTGTCCGAAGCATGGCTCTTGGAGTGTTGGCTGGCGAAGACCGGTTCCGCATCGGCGCCGGGGCAATCCATCAGATGGCGGCGCAGCTCCGCCGCTCCCAAGAGATTTTTGGGCAGACGGGCGGACTGCATGCGGCGGCGCTGTTTGATTGCCGAGGTGATCTTTGCCTCGTGCGGGAGGATGTCGGGAGGCACAATGCGGTGGACAAGATCGTCGGTGCCAAGTGGCTTGCGGGAGCCCTCCCAATCACTGATCAGATTCTTTTCGTGAGTGGCCGCGCAAGTTTCGAATTGGTGCAGAAGGCGGTTCGGGCGGGCATTCCCATTCTTGCGGCAGTCGGTGCCCCCTCGAGTCTTGCTGTTGAGCTTGCTCAAGCTTCTGGTATGACTTTGCTTGGGTTCGTGAGAGACAACCGCTTCAACATCTATTCGGCAGATTCTCGCATCTTGGGTTTGGCAAAGGTTCGCGAGGGTGAGCGGCCATCGGTCTATGAAGCCGCAGATCTCTGAACGGCCCGCGTCGCCCAGCGGCGCCCAACCTCCTATCGAGCCCACAGCGACAGAGCTTGGAGGCGCGAGTAAGCGAGCTGCCGGCCTCGCAGGTGTTCTCAAATCCCTACAGCACACCTTTGGCGAGATGGGTCCAATCGGCGCGCTGCGGGCATTGTCGAAGCTCAACCAGACGCACGGGTTCAGCTGCCAGAGCTGCGCTTGGCCAAGCCCGGACAACGACCGAAGTTTTGCGGAATTTTGTGAGAATGGCGCCAAAGCCCTTGCTGATGAGGGGACGAGGAAATATCTCACGCCGGAATTTTTTGCTCGGTACTCAATTGCTGAGTTGCGTCAGAAATCCGACTTCTGGCTCGGGCAGCAAGGGCGCCTCACCTCCCCAATGGTCCTCCAGGAGAATGCGGCGCACTATGAACCCATCAGCTGGGAGGCGGCGTTCACTCTCATCGGAGAAACTCTTAAGGGCTTGGACTCTCCGAATCAGGCAACGTTCTACACATCGGGCAAGACCAGCAACGAAGCAGCCTTTCTTTACCAGCTTTTCGTGCGGCAATTCGGTACCAATAACCTGCCGGACTGTTCAAACATGTGCCACGAAGCAAGCGGCTGTGCACTTCGCAATGTTATCGGCGTAGGTAAGGGTACTGTCACCCTCAGAGACTTTGAAATGGCAGACGCGATCTTTGTGATTGGGCAAAATCCTGGAACCAATCACCCTCGAATGCTCACCAGCCTGGAAAAAGCGAAAAGAAGAGGTTGCCAGATCGTTAGCATCAATGTCTTGCCCGAGGTAGGCTTGATGCGCTTCACGAATCCCAAGGACTTTGCAAAACCCTTCAAAGCTCTGCCCGCCCTGTTTGGAAAAGCAACGCCGATTGCCGATCTTTGGCTGCCCGTGCGTGTAAACGGTGACATGGCCGTGCTGAAAGGCATCATGCGCGAAATGCTCTCGGCGGAAGAGCAGAATCCCGGCGGTATCTTCGACCATGCGTTTATTAAGTCGTGCTGCGTCGGTCACGAGCCTTTCCTTGAGGAACTCCGTCGGACCGACTGGCGCCACATTGAGGAATGCAGCGGTCTCAATCGCGAGCAGATCCGAAAAGCGGCCGAGATCGCTATAAGATGTGATCGGATAATCTGCTGTTGGGCGATGGGCCTGACGCAGCACCAAAATTCCGTGGCCACGATCGAGGAGGTGATGAACTTCCTTTTCCTCAAGGGAAACATCGGCCGGCCCGGAAGCGGAGCTTGCCCGGTGCGAGGGCACAGCAATGTGCAGGGCGACCGGACGATGGGGATATCTTCGCGGATGGGGAAGGCGTTTCTCGAGGATCTCGGTCGGGAGTTTGACTTTGAACCACCGCATGAGGCCGGACTTGATACTGTCGAAACCATCCAGGCCATGCATTCGGGACGTATTCGCTTCTTCTTGGGCTTAGGCGGCAATTTCCTTGCGGCTTCCCCTGACACAGAGTTTACCGCTGCCGCACTGCAGTTGTGCGACTTGACCGCGTATATCTCGACTAAGCTTAACCGCTCGCACTTGATACCTGGACGGACCGCGCTCATTCTGCCTTGTCTAGGCCGTTCGGAAGCCGATATCCAGACTGCTGGTCGCCAGTTTGTAACCGTCGAAAATAGCATGGGTATCGTGAATCGATCGGAAGGCCATGCCCGACCGGCGTCCGAGCAGTTGCGCAGCGAGCCAGCCATCATCGCCGGAATCGCTAAGGCGACGCTCGACAATCAATCAACGGTGAATTGGGATTGGCTAGTTGCCGACTACGCACGAATCCGCGACTGCATAGCTCGCGTGATTCCAGGTTTCGAAAATTTCAATGACCGGGTTCGTGAAGGCTATTTCTACCTCCCACATCCCGCACGCGACAGGCGGGAATTCCCGAACCTAGAGCGAAAGGCCAAATTTACTGTCCACCACATGGACAGCCAGCCCCTGGAACCCGGGCAATTCTGGATGATGACGATCCGCAGCCATGACCAATTCAATACGACCATCTATGGCCTGGATGATCGTTATCGTGGCGTTTACAACGGACGCCGAGTGATCTTTATGAACCCGGACGACATGCGGGAGGCAGGCCTACAACAAGGCCAGTTTGTCGATCTTACCAGCCACTTTCGCGGCGAGAAGCGCACTGCTTTCCACTTCCAGATCGCCCCCTATCAGATTCCCCGCCGATGCACGGCGACGTATTTCCCAGAAGCTAATCCGTTAGTCCATCTGGAGAGCGTGAGTGAAATCAGTAATACACCGGCCTCGAAATCGGTAATTATTACCGTGAGCCCCTCCCCCGATACCAGGGAAGCCATGCGCCAATGGCGTCTTGATACCGGAACGGTAGCCGCTTAACCCACTCGATCTGGTGCTTTCTCATTGCTGACCGCGTCTACGAATGAGAGTTGCTTCCTGGCTGGTCATCAATCTCGACGACAGAGAGTTGCAAAAGAACAAGGCCGGCGCTGTGTCTTAGAGCTAAGGGCTTTCTAGGAACGATCGAGTATTTTTTTACGCAAGTATTGGTCGAATTTGCGTATATCGTTTCAACTCAAAGCGAGTATATGAAGACCCGTCGTTTAAAAAGGGAAGAGCTGGACAAGATTCGTGATTACTACAAACGTCTCGAAGTTCTCATCCGTGATTGTCTGGAAAACGACGAGTTTCGTTTAGCGTGGGGACTCATCAAGGCGGAGGGCCGAATGATGCATCCAAGTCGGAAGAACGCCGAGCAAGCCGGGCTCGCATGCATTCGGGGGCTCGGAGTCGCTTTTGACGGAGTGGGATTTGTCGTAAAGCAAAATCGAATGAAAACCGCATGGCGCATTCGATTCTTTGTGGCGCCTCAACCGGTATGAAGCTTGCGCCAAAGGTATCTGCTCACTCTTGAGGTCGTTTTCACCTCCCTAAGTTAGACCAGACGGCGTAAGCACCTCGTGTACTAAATCGTCCTTCTTTAAAAAAGAGGCCGGATTCCTCTCTTGATGAAGGGGTCCAGGAAGAACACGGGTAAAGGAACACTGAAACACTTCAGGCGTGCGACTATGTTCGTAGCTTGCGATCGGCTCTAAGAAAGACATATACTTAGACCTTTCTTGACGATCAAACCCTCTCGCCAATCAACACAATTGCGCGTGGGGCCCAGTGTCATCCTGAGGGACGGACAACTTCGATTCTAGGTCCCTGAGAAAGCGAAGCTTTACTCTGGCCACCGAAGTTTGCTTTTTTACTCGAACTTAGCTCGAACCCTCCGCCAGAATCCAAATTGGAGTGCGCTTGGTAACCCCATTTCCAGAGATTTTCTCGACGCACAGTTTCGCCTTGGGAAAGGGTATTCCCCGATCGGATGAGCCAGCCGAACAGAAAGATGCTTGAGCCGTCTATCATTACATACAATCCTTTCGAGGCGTTGTGTCATCCGTTTATCACAAAAAGCTTTCCCCTCGCCTGTTCGGCGCTACAAAGAAGCTCGGAAGTTCCGGATCGGCTGATCGTTGGAACGGCAGCCTGCCTAGGATTCCCGCGAGTGCGTTGTTTGCCAAGAACGCCGAATCGGTCAAAGTTGCCTGGAGGGCGGCCTGACTCGAAAGGCGAGTGCCCGCATGAAAAGTTGCTACGCAATTATTAAGGCCCGCAGCGTTGAAGGTTCTAAGACGAGGATCTCGCTCGTTATGGACGACACCGGTCTACAATTCCTAAGCTTTGCCAGCCGCGAAGAAGCGAGAGCTTGGATTCGGCGTCTCGAGCACCGCACTACCTACCTCGAGGCAGCGGAGAGCAGTTCGGTCAGTTATATGGTTGCGGCGGTAGCAAGTCAGACCTTCCGCCATGCCTATAGACGTAGCCGAGGCGGCGCAGAATGGTCAGTCACGGCAGCATGAGTGCCGTTGGAGAGCAATCCGGCACGTCTCCAAAAAACAAACCACGCCTTGTTTAACCTTTGATCTTACCGAAGGCTTGCAGAAAATGCGTGGGAAAAGCTCCGCAAGCTCTTTCCTAAGATCGGGCAACCCTGGGCAAATTCTGCGCCGTTGCCTGGTGGAGACTTCCTACCGACCAGCTGGAGTCAAGCGGATCCTGCGGATAGTTGCCGACCTGCCGCAGAAACATGCCGAATGGCCGTTCAAAGTTTATGGAATGAGAACCTTCAAACTGCTCGATGGAGCAACCAGACTCAGGATCTGGGCGTAGATTTCGGAGCGGCCTAAGCCAAAGGGAAGTCTACTAGCTCTTGGCTAAAGAATGTGCCCCGGATGACAATGACGTTCGGCTCATACCGAACTGCGGCGGGAAATTGGACTTATATCTGACGTCGCGTGCGGCAGACGCGTGGCATGACCTTGAGCGTCGGTACGTGCCGGTTCGGCCGGGCCTCCCCGATCCTAAGCGCGGGTTTTCGATTGACATTCGTTTTGGTTCATCTGATATTCGACCACCCATTTCATATGTTCCCCTTAGAAATGGGCCCCCCAACCTGTTTATAACCTTGCTGAGGAAATCTATGCTAAAAAATGTACTAACGTCGGTTGCTCTGTTGGCGACCGTATCATTCGCCGGTCCTGCCTTCGCTGGCATCGAGGAAGCCAAGAAATGGGTCGATAACGAATTCCAGCCTTCGACGCTGTCCAAAGAGGACCAGATGAAAGAGATGGAGTGGTTCATCAAGGCTGCCGCGCCGTTCAAGGGAATGGAAATCAACGTGCTGTCGGAAACCGTTCCGACACACACCTACGAATCCGAAGTTCTGACCAAAGCGTTCGAGCAGATCACCGGCATCAAGGTGAACCACCAGCTCCTTGGCGAGGGCGAAGTGGTGCAGGCGGTTCAGACGCAGATGCAGACGAACCGCAGTATCTATGATGCCTATGTCAACGACTCCGATCTTATCGGGACGCATTCACGCCTGCAAAGCGCCGTCAATCTAACCGACTGGATGGCGGGCGAGGGCAAGGATGTGACCCTGCCGACCCTGGATATCGACGATTTTATCGGCAAGTCATTCACAACCGGACCTGACGGCAAATTGTGGCAGCTGCCTGATCAGCAATTTGCCAATCTGTATTGGTTCCGAAAAGACTGGTTTGACCGGCAGGACCTCAAGGACAAGTTCAAGGCAAAATACGGCTACGAGCTTGGCGTTCCAAGGAACTGGTCTGCCTATGAAGACATCGCGAATTTCTTCACCAATGATGTCAAAGAGATCGACGGCGTTCGCATCTACGGCCACATGGATTATGGCAAGCGCGCTCCGGACCTCGGCTGGCGCATGACGGATGCCTGGCTTTCAATGGCCGGCGCCTGCTCAAAAGGTCTGCCGAATGGCAAGCCGATCGACGAGTGGGGCATTCGCATGGAAGAGGGCTCATGCAATCCCGAAGGAGCGTCGGTGTCGCGCGGAGGCGGAACTAACGCTCCAGCCTCAATCTACGCCATCGCGAAATGGGATGAATGGCTGCGCAAATATGCACCACCCGGTGCCGCCGACCTGGACTTCTATCAATCGCTGCCGGCACTCAATCAGGGCAACGTTGCCCAGCAGATCTTCTGGTATACCGCCTTCACGGCCGCTATGGTGAAGCCAAAGAGCGAGGGCAACAACACCGTGGATGACAAGGGCGTGCCCCTCTGGCGGATGGCGCCTTCACCACATGGCCCTTATTGGGAAGACGGGATGAAACTCGGCTATCAGGACTGCGGTTCATGGACGATGTTCAAGTCCACTCCGCTCGACCGCCGCAAGGCCGCCTGGCTTTACGCCCAGTTTACGGTATCTAAAGCCGTCTCGCTGAAGAAGAGCCATGTCGGGCTGACGATCATCCGCAATTCGGACATCAACGATAAATCGTTCACCGAGCGTGCGCCAAAGCTCGGCGGACTGGTCGAGTTCTATCGCTCGCCGGACCGCGTGCTTTGGACCCCGACAGGGGTCAACGTTCCCGACTATCCGAAGCTGGCCCAGTTGTGGTGGCAGCAGATCGGCGACGTGAATTCAGGCGCGTTCACGCCGGAACAAGCGATGAATCGGCTGGCTGGGGAAATGGATCAGATCATGGCCCGAATGCAGGAAGCCGACGAAAAAGCCAAGACCTACGGCGGCTGCGGACCACGCCTCAATCCGGAGAAGGATCCCTCCGAATGGCTTGGCAAGCCGGATGGCCCGAAGGCGAAGCTGGCGAATGAAAAGCCCCCGGGTGAGACGATTGCCTATGACGAACTGATCAAGCGCTGGACGGCGGCAAAGTAGGTTTCCTTCTCATGACTCCGGGCCGTGTCACTGGCGCGGCCCGGAGACAGCGGCTAAAGTGGCCTTAGCAAAGCATCGTTGAGGAGTGCAGGCGACATGCCGCTTGAATTGAAAAACGTCACGAAGCGTGTAGGCGCCGAAGTCTACATCTACGAAACTAACCTCGTCATCGAGGAAGGCACTTTCAACATCCTTCTTGGAAGCACGCTCGCCGGCAAGACGACCCTGATGCGGCTGATGGCCGGCATCCAAACTCCGACCTCCGGATCAATTTTGAACGACGGCAAGGATGTGACGGGCGTTCCAGTGCAAAAGCGGAACGTCTCGATGGTCTATCAGCAGTTCATCAATTATCCGAATTTCAGTGTTTATGAGAACATCGCCTCGCCGCTGCGGGTCGCCGGCTTGGAAAAGAGGGAGATCGACAAACGCGTGCGCGCTGCATCTGATTTGCTCAGGCTTACACCGATGCTTGACCGTAGGCCGATGGAGCTTTCGGGCGGTCAGCAGCAGAGAACAGCCATCGCGCGAGCGATTGTAAAGGATTCGGATCTCATTCTTCTCGACGAACCTCTCGCTAATCTGGACTACAAACTGCGCGAGGAAATGCGCGATGAGTTGCCGAAACTGTTCCTCGGCCGCAAGCGAATCGTTGTCTACGCAACGACCGAACCTACCGAGGCCTTGCTGTTCGGAGGCAACACGGCAACGCTCTACGAGGGTCAGGTGACGCAGTTGGGGCCGACATCGCGGATTTACCGCCACCCCTCCGACGTGACCAGCGCCAAGGTCTTTTCCGATCCACCGCTCAATACAGCGCCAGTGGAGAAGCGGGAGAATTCGATCATCTTATCGGAGTCGGTGAAATGGCCGGCCGGAGAGAAGGGCCAGAATCTGCCGGACGGGTTCTATACGATCGGAATCAGGCCGCATCACATTACGCCTCTGGCGCAAAAGAAAAGTTCTGCGGCCATCACAGGCCGCGTGCTCGTTACCGAGCTGTCCGGCTCGGAAAGCGTGATCCACTTCGACATGAATGGGCAGACGTGGGTTTCGCAGTCGCATGGAATTCATCGCTTCGACGTGGGCTCGGTCGCCACACTGCACGTCGATGTTGATCGGGCATTCTTCTTTGATCAGAGCGGCAAATTCGTCGGCGGAGGAGAGTGATGGCCAAGATTTCGATTACGGATCTTCGCCATAGCTATTCCGCCCAGCCGAAGCGTGACGAAGACTGGGCCCTGAAAAAGATCTCGCTAGAATGCGGAGACGGGAGTGCCTATGCGCTTCTTGGCCCCTCTGGCTGCGGAAAGACGACGTTGCTCAACCTGATCTCGGGCCTGTTGCAACCGACCGAAGGGCGCATTTTCTTCAATGACAGGGATGTCACGGAGGCGATTCCCGAAGAGCGGAACATCGCACAGGTGTTTCAGTTTCCGGTGATCTACGACACGATGAGCATTCATGACAATCTAGCTTTTCCCCTGCGCAACCGCGGAATCGCGGAATCGGAAGTAGAAAGCCGGGTGCGAGAGATTGCCAGATTGCTCGAACTCGATAAGGTCCTCGATCGGCGCGCTGCAGGCTTAACGGCTGATGGGAAACAAAAAATCTCGCTTGGGCGCGGACTGGTGCGAACGGACGTAAACGTCATCATGTTCGATGAGCCGCTGACGGTGATCGACCCACATCTCAAGTGGGAGCTTCGATCGAAGCTCAAGGAGCTTCATCATAGAACGCGCCGGACCATGATCTATGTCACTCATGACCAGACCGAAGCGCTGACCTTTGCGGAACAAGTGGTCGTCATGAAAGATGGCCTGATCGTGCAGATCGGCACGCCGGTAGAATTGTTCGAGCGCCCGCGCCATACGTTCGTGGGGCATTTCATTGGTTCGCCCGGCATGAATGTCCTGCCTTGCGAGCTAAAGTCGGGCAACGCATTCATTGGTGAGCACGCCGTGAAAACAGTGGAAGGCAAGACAAACGGGAACAAGCATCTAGAGATTGGGGTCAGGCCCGAATTCGTGAGCTTTGCCGCCACCGGACTCCCGGTCGAAGTGATCAAAGTCGCGGATGCTGGACGTTTCCGCATCGTCGAAACAAAGCATGCCCGTCATACAATCAAGCTGCTGGTCGCCGAAGACGCGGAGATTCCTGCTTCGACGGCACATGTCCATTTCGATCCAGCCCACACACAAGTGTATGAAGAGGGGTGGATGATCGAGTGAGCGCCGAGTGAATAAGACTCTCAATCATAAAGCCTGGCTGTTCGTGCTGCCGGTAGTGGTATTGGTAGCCTTCAACGCCATCATTCCCCTGATGACGGTCGTCAATTTTTCCGTTCAGGAAAGCTTCGGCGACAATGTGTTCTTCTGGGCGGGCATGCGGTGGTTCGAACAGGTGCTGCATTCCGACCGCTTCCACGCCGCTCTGCTCAGACAACTCTTGTTCACCGGAATAGTCCTGGCGATCGAGATTCCGCTGGGACTCGCCATTGCGTTGGCCATGCCGCGGCGGGGATTCTGGGTATCGGTCTGCCTTGTTTTCATGGCGCTGCCGTTGCTCATACCGTGGAACGTGGTGGGCGCCATGTGGAATATCTTCGCCCTCCCAGACATCGGCTTTCTCGGCAAGCTGGTGAATGCGCTCGGTTTCCATTACAACTACACACGACAGCCGCTGGGCGCCTGGTTCACTGTAGTGCTCATGGACGTGTGGCACTGGACGTCGCTGGTCACCCTCCTCTGCTATGCAGGTTTGGTCGCTATTCCGGACGCTTATTACCAGGCTGCCAAGATCGACGGCGCCGGCTCCTGGGCGGTATTTCGTCATATCCAACTGCCCAAGCTCAAGCACGTGCTGACGATTGCGGTTCTCCTACGCTTCATGGATTCGTTCATGATCTATACTGAAGTGGTCGTCCTAACCGGCGGAGGGCCAGGAAACGCAACAACATTCCTCTCGATCGATCTCGTGAAGATGGCGCTCGGGCAGTTTGATCTCGGCCCCGCAGCCGCGATGTCGCTCATCTATTTTTTGATCATATTGTTCCTGAGTTGGCTGTTCTACACGGTCGTAATGCGGAACGAGGAGAGCTAAATGCGTCTACGCTACCTCGTGCCGTTCATCTACATCGTGTTTCTTATGCTGCCGATCTACTGGCTCTTGAACATGTCGTTCAAGACGACAAATGAGATTCTCGGTCACTTTACGTTGTGGCCCAGGAACTTCACCTTGGACAACTACGCGAAGATTTTCACCGACCCGACATGGTACTGGGGTTATTTCAATTCGCTTATTTATGTGCTGATCAATACGGCGCTCTCGGTTTCTGTTGCGCTGCCGGCCGCCTATGCATTTTCACGCTATCGGTTCCTGGGCGACAAGCATCTGTTCTTCTGGCTCTTGTCCAACCGAATGGCTCCGCCCGCGGTTTTCGCGCTGCCATTCCTTCAGCTCTATTCGGCCGTAGGGCTCTTCGACACTCACATCTCTGTCGCACTCGCCCACACATTGTTCAACGTTCCCCTGGCGGTTTGGATTCTCGAGGGATTCATGTCGGGGGTGCCGAAGGAACTCGATGAGACCGCCTATGTTGACGGCTACTCCTTCTGGCGATTCTTCATGAAAATCTTCATTCCGACGATCGCTGCAGGAATCGGTGTCGCCTGCTTTTTCTGTTTCATGTTTTCCTGGGTAGAACTGCTTCTGGCCAAGACGTTGACTTCGGTGGAGGCCAAGCCCATCGCGGCGACAATGACGCGAACGGCGAGCACGTCGGGCTACGAGCTCGGGCTGCTCGCTGCAGCCGGGGTGCTGACCATCGTGCCTGGAGCGTTCGTAATCTATTTCGTGCGCAATTACATCGCCAAAGGATTCGCGCTCGGCCGCGTCTAGAAAGGAAAAGAATATGGACGGCACAACCGGTCTGTCATGGATGGCATGGACCTGGCCAACGGCGGCGTTCTTTGCTTTCATATTCCTGACCTTGGTCGGCATGTCGATATGGGAACGGTACTCGCCCGGCGGGAATCCACGACACGGCATTCTCGGCCTGGATACGACGCGCGGCGACCGGCTCTTCATTTCGCTGCTCGGCAGCGCATTCATATTACTGGCTTGGCTCGGAATCTTGGGCACTCCCCTGTGGGGGGGACTTGCCCTCTCGCTCATTTACGCCGTGGCGGTGTTCCGCTGGGTTTGACGCCATAACCAAGTTCTTCGGACTTCGTTGGCTCACCGAAGGCAACGCGCAGCATCAGATCGAAAATCCCCTTATCCTCAATTGCTACGGCTATTAAGAATGTCGCGGCAAATGACGTCTATATCCTCGTCCATCGGAGGATAATGTCAGAATTGGTGCACGCTTCTGGAAGGTGTCCGCTTGCAGCCTTATTGAGATCCAATTGTTCATCGCGGTAGGTTGTTGTTAGTTTTCTGAGCCTTCCCCCATGTGCTGAGATCAATTGAAGTTTTACGCCAATCTAAATCATGTTGAAGCCAAGAAGCTGGCCCGTCGTTGTCAGCGGCCGTGAGAGCGAACGGGAAGCTCCATCTCAATCATCCTTGGATGGTTTTTCCTCTCGTCGCGCAATGTGTTAAATCGCGCCTCGACTTCCGCCCGACGCTTCTTGCCTTCCTCAGATTTCCAATAGCGCTCCGCTTCTGCCTCCCGTTCCTTCTGTTTCTCCTTGAGAAATTCCTTGGTCAATTCGATCAGCCGATAGGCCTTGGGCAATGCCTCTTGAAAAGCTGTCTCAGAGCATTCCTTGGCATCGATCAGCTGGATCGTGACAAGGACCAAGCGCTCAATTTCCAGAGTGTCTTCAAGGATGTGACTCATTTTTTGCTCCGATGAACGCCAATCACCCCGCAGCTGGGAATATATCCATGACGGGGGTGCGGCGAGCTTCGCTTGAGGATGCGGCTTGCACGGTGACATCACGACCGCCGCCGCGAATCGAGTAGTGGACCCGGTAGGAATCGGCCCATGCGCTGCCGCCCAGGACAGCCCATTTTCGATCCGGATTTTGGCAACGTTTTTAATGGCCGGAATTCGAACAAGAGGTGCAGCGCATTGCCCTTGTTAGACGTCTTTAGTGAGCAGCTTTAGGCTGCGCGGATCAGGATGCTATTGATTGCTCGGTGCGGTCGTCGGAGATGGTGTCGCGGCTGGTGCTGGAGTTACGTTTGAGACGAGCATCCGCTTCTTCAAAGCGCCACCCTCGAGAACAGCGACCGACGCATGATAACCCTTGCCGTGTACAGGATCGCCACCCTTGACTTGCCAGGTCACACTCCATGCTCCGTTTTCCCACATCTCCTTACCATCCGTACCTATAGGGTGAGGGGAATTCGGATCGTAAGTCGTGACATTGTTGCTGAAATGCACATTCTGGAACAGGTCCGTATAATATTTCTTGATAGCCTCCCGACCGTAAACCGGTCCCGAATCATTCACCAGAACCGCGTCCTCCGTGAAGAGCGCTGCCAGCGTCGTGGCATCGTTGTTGTTCCATGCCTCCTCAAAATTTTTAGCCATCTCGAGAAGCTTCTGTCGTAGTTGTGGATCCGGCGTGTTGGTTTGTTGGGCAAAGGTCGGCAAAGCAGAACAGATCGCCAACCCTGCTACGGCAAGCAGTAAGCGTGTTTTCATCGTTTCCTCCGGTGGATTTGAATGGCTTTGTCGCCTACGGACCTATGTTGCGTGCGGGATTTCTCTTGTTGCAGGGCACCAGGACTCCTTCGCTCAAATGTCCAGAGCGACACATCGAGTGAATGTCTCGCCCAATCCGTCGTCAATACGAAATGCGACGTTTTCAGATTTCAGGAAGCGTCTTTGCAGCGTCACAAATTTTCTGCAGGCTGGAGCACCCGGCTGGATTCGAACCACAGGACGTTGGTTTCGCGGACCACCTCCGCCGCCTTCCTGTCATCGCGCATGGCAACGAAGGTATGGCAGAGAAACACCCGATTCGCCACGGCGGCATACAGCTTATCGGCGGGAGGGGCGGAAAGGATAAAGCTCAAGCGATCGAGACAGGTGCAAAGGCTCTTCGCGCCGTCTCCTACCCGGAGAGGGTTAGGGTGAGGGCCAACAAAAAACTGGCACTGTTTGCTCAACATCGCGATCTCCTGCGCCGGCCCTCTCCCGGAGGGAGCGGGCGACGGCGCTCAGGTCGTTGTGTTTTGGAAGAACTCGATGATTTCTCCGTCCGGCCCCTTACAGAAGGCCAACCGCACGGGAGTCGGTTTCGGGATGCTCTGGATGACGACATCCTTCGGTTCGGTCGTGATCACCACCCCCGCCGCCCGGGCGCGCTCGACGGCGGCGTCGCAGTTATCGGTCCTTAGCGCGAAGTGGATGATGCACCCTTCCGGCTTAGGTTCCGCGGACCCGTTGGCAAATATTTCCAGGTAATTGCCATCGCCGGTGTCGAGCATCATCGCGCGCTCCGGGCCTTCGCCCCAGCGGATCTTCTCCTTGAAGCCGAGTGCCTCCGTGTAGAACTTCACTGACCTATCCCAGTCATGTGCGCGGATGGCCACATGATGAAATCCCCCGCCGCCGATTGTCGTGTTTCTGTTGGGCATAGCCTGGAGATGATCGACTACTCCCGTAGGTCGTCAATTCTAAGATCGGCTCTGCCGCGTCGCATGTTAGACTGCTCCATCAAGGGACACGGGTGGAAATGATGAGGGGACTAATTCTCGATTTATATCTCGTTATGGTCCCAGTCGGTTTTTCAACAAGGCAAGTGCCCAGCATCCGTCCATTCGACGAATGCGACTTGGCAAACCAGCTTAGGTTTAACCCACCGACATTGCTCCGTTTTCTCCGCCGTTAGCATCGGCCCCACCGCAAGGCTCTCTTCTCAGGCAAATTCTTGAAGGGACACTGGACGGTTTGCTTTTTCTAGAGTGTCGGGAAGATCTCGTCCCGAATCCGCGGAACAAACCCGTTCTTGCCTGCCCGACAAAGGTAAGCTGCATTGCGGTAAACGCCCATAAGCAACGCATCGAAGCGGCGCGTGCCGGGGATGTAGCCACCAATGACGAACTCCTGCTCCAGATTTGGTGCGGAGCTTGATCCAGGCACCTGATCTTTGGCTTGGTTCGTAGACCGAATCGATTGTTTGCCGACCTTCCAGACCGAGCTTGCGAACCGCCTCACAATTTGCCATGTGGTTCTACCCAGCAACGGAGAGAGGCGCACGGGGATCCTTGAAGTCGGTGGCTGTCCAGCAACTCACGCCGGCGCACAAGAGGCAAACCCCCAACCGGTTAGCCTCTTCGATGTAGCACTCTAAAGAAGTAACATCTATCTAAACATCTTCTGAGTTAGTAGTTTATATCAATTGAACCATGGTTTTCCCGCGAGGCCAACGCGATAACCTCTCCGTCGCGGACGAAGTCGCCTTTGACTGCTGTAAGCACATCCACGACCGCGGGGAAACGCTTGTTGAGCATCTTCTCGTGACGCGAGAAGAGCGTAACCTCATCCCTACGCTTCACCGCTATGCAGCGATAGCCGTCAAACTTGATTTCATGGATCCACTTGTCGCTTACGGCAGCGCCGTGCCTGGCTTGCACTGCATCGACTCGATGAAGGCAAGTGCCGTGCGCCTCCGAATTGCTTGGTTCTTTGTCGTATTGGCCCCCGGTAGCTCGATATCTCTGGGCGAGCCGAACTGAAAAGCCAGGTTGATCCGGCATCCGCCAGCCTTCCGGCGACCGTGTTTGACTCCCGGACCCCCCCTTGTCACTCTGCGTTCATGGAAACGCACGCTTCCGGCTTCAGACTACGGGCCAGCGCCCCGGACGGCCAAAAGCGATTTCCTATCAATGACGCGAAGAGCCTGCCGTTTGATTCGGCGAAGCTCGACGCTCTCCTCGATCACGCCGGCATCGACGCGCTGGTCGTTACCTCCAAGCACAACATCCAGTATCTTCTCGGCGGCTATCGCTTCTTCTTCTTCGACCAGATGGATGCCATCGGCGTCAGCCGCTACCTGCCGATCCTGATCTACCAGAAGGGCCGTCCGGCCGACTCGGTCTATGTCGCCAACAAGATGGAGAGCTACGAGCAGGAACTCGGCAAGTTTTGGATGCCGAATGTCGTCAGCGCCACATGGGGGACCGTCGACGCAGCCAGGATTGCCGTGGGTCACCTGAAGAAGCTCGGCAACACCGTGCGGCGCATCGGCGTCGAGACCTCGTTCATCCCTGCCGACGCCTACGCCGCCCTCCACGAAGGCCTACCCGATGTCGAAATGGTCGACGCCCTCTTTCCGCTCGAACGCCTCCGCGCCAGGAAGAGTGCCGCCGAGCTCGACTATCTTCGGATTGCCTCCGAGCGCGTTATCGATTCGATGATGGCGGTCTTTGCGAGCGCCCGGCCTGGCAAGACCAAGAACGAGCTCGCTGATCAACTGAGGCAGGAGGCGATCTCCCGCGGCCTCAGTTTCGACTATTGCCTGATCACCGCCGGGACGAGCCTCAACAGGGCGCCGTCGGACCAGGTGCTGAAACCTGACGACGTGTTCTCGCTCGATTCAGGCAGCAACTACAAAGGCTATATCGGCGACCTTTGCCGGATGGGCATCCTCGGCGAGCCCGACGCGGAACTGAGGGACCTGCTTGCTGCGATCGACGAGGTTCAGCAGGCGGCGCGCAAGCCGATCAAGCCGGGCGGCACCGGCAACGAGATTTACGCCTTCGCCGAGAAAGTCTGGCATGCCTCGCCGCATCGCGCCGCCATCGTCGCTTTCACGGCGCACGGCATGGGCATCGTCGCCCATGAGGCTCCGCGACTCAGCGACAAGGCACCGCAGAAGTATCCAGGCTACGACGCCGGCCGTCCGCTCGAGCAAGGCATGGTCATCTCGATCGAAACCACGATGAACCACCTGACGCGCGGCTTCATCAAGCTGGAGGACACGGTCGCCGTCACGAATGATGGCTGGCAGGCCTTCGGCGACGGCGGCCGCGGCTGGAACCGCGGCAAGGCGTGAGCTTGTTCCGAACTCGCGGCTAGCACGCCCGCTCCGATGCGGGGCTTCGGATTGACCGGGCTCGGAGCGGGAAATAGAGTTGCTGGCGGACGATTCCCTCAATGGGTTAGCGATGGCGGGAATCAAGCTCACTGCCGACAGGCTTGTCGGTTACATGAAGATGGATTCGAGCGAAACCGATGCCTCAAGTTTTCGAAGATCATCGACTTCTTTGATCCAGCTATCCCCGATGTTCTGGGTCACGAGAATGGAGAGTCAAGGATTGCTCGCTACCACGAATCGGCGCGGTGTAACACCATGGTGACGTTGAGAAATTTGTGGAGCCAATTGCGTATCGCAGAATGATCGTGCGCGACCATATCACGAGGATTGCAAGTCTGACGCCTCAATACAATTAAGAGCGTTACCGGGTAGTCATTCTCCTCGCCGCCGTAGGCAGGGGACCAGAGCGGCAGCAGATGAATGGCAGCTTTGGCCGGTACTGGAACGATGATCAGGGAGATTCAATTGTTCGTCGCGGTAGGTTGTTGTTAGTTTTCTGAGCCTTCCCCCCATGTGCTGAGATCAATGAAGTTTTACCCCAATCTCAATCATGTTGAAGCCAAGAAGCTGACCCGTCGTTGTCAGGGGCCGTGAGAGCGAACGGGAAGCTCCATCTCAATCATCCTTGGATGGTTTTTCCTCTCGTCTCGCAATGTGTTAAATCGCGCCTCGACTTCCGCCCGACACTTCTTGCCTTCCTCAGACTTCCAATAGCGCTCCGCTTCTGCCTCCCGTTCCTTCTGTTTGTCCTTGAGAAATTCCTTGGTCAATTCGATCAGCCGGTAGGCCTTGGGCAATGCCTCTTGAAAAGCTGTCTCAGAGCATTCCTTGGCATCGATCAGCTGGATCGTGACAAGGACCAAGCGCTCAATTTCCAGTCTTCAAGGATGTGGCTCATTCGCTCAAACTTGGCTTTCCGCCGTCGCAGTGTGGGCAGCGCCGGATGTGAGCATCGCACGAATTAATGCGCGAGATGGCTTTGCAATCTGGACATTGTGCAATCCAGACCTTGGCCCATGGATGATTCGGACTTGGCTCGTCCGTTTTTTCAATGATGTTGAGGAGTGTCTTCATTTTGGCTTCACTCGGTGAACGTCTGTGACAACCGCACCGGGGAACATCTCCATGAAAACGCGGCGAGCCTCAGCGGAACTTTCAGCTTGGATCCCTGCTCTCGGCGACCTTTGGTTGCCGGTTGCTAAGGGAAATCCAGTCTATTACATTAATGGCAGGTCGTTGTCCCCATGGAAACTGTGCTGTCGATTCTAGCGTTGATTCTAGCATGGACGATTATTGCCATACCTTTTGGCGCTATTGCCCTGGGTATCGCTCAAGGATCCCCAACGTGGGAGATGGAGGACCCACCATACGTGAATGTTAATCTGCATGTCGATCGCAAACAGCCGACACCGCTGCAGACGCCGGACCCGGTCGTGACCGTGGACAAAAAGCCTGATAAGGCTGAAGTCTCTGATGATCTCGGCAAAACACAGCTCGTTCATACTGTGATGGAAAAACAGGCCTACTACTGCCGCGAAAATCAGTCGCTGGATGAGGCGCTGAGAATCATGCGCGAGCATGGCCTGCCATATCTGCCCGTTGTGGACAGCAACCTGCGGGTCGTAGGAGTGGTGAGGCGTCATTACTGACGAACTCGAAATCGCAATCCGCGAAGAGGCTTCTCGAACGGGGCTGCGCACGGCGACTCTCGGTCTGGTCTTTCACGCCATTGATGCGTTGGCGGGCTGAAAAATTGGCCGCAACTGAGCTTGAGCGTCCTCACAGAAAGACTTGTCGGCCTCTCAAGCAAATGCGCTTTCCTAATCACCAATCCGCCGAAATTCCTGCCATTGCCGAAAGTCGCCTTTGAAGCCCATGCTCCCCGGCAACTTGAAAGGTCGAGATGAGGCAGCGCTCGATTTGCTTGCCGGACTTTCCGGCGCGTTCGCAAGCCGATCCGAATTCCCGTGGGACCGGTAGAGATGAGCCGCGAACTTGTCGTGTTCGCTGGCTTGGAGTTGGGAGTGCAGGTGTTCGACGTTCTGCTGAATCTCGGTGAGTTTCGCAATGAACGTCTCTCACTGTTGGAAAGCCGTCGGCGGGTGCCGTGACTTTCGGAGCGGTGCGCTGTAGCGCGTGGTTGGCGTTGCGGCGTGTTCAGGACAGCTCGCCGAAAAACCAAATCTCTCCGTTATGCTCGTAGTCCTCCTCGTCGATGTGCTCGTGGAAACCGCGCTCGGAAAAGCTCCGTGGGAGCAACAAGCGCCACTCGCGCACGAGGCTGCGTGAAGCGGGAAGTGGTGTCCACCGCTGGTCAGGATCGACACGACGAAAGAAGGACGTGAAGCAGTCCGGGGAAAAGAAAGCGATGAGTTGGGAATTGAAGAGGAGAGGCGTGGTGACAGCAACCATTACGGGGGCGGCAACGGATGAGGGACGAAGAGCGATGAGCCGCGAGGCAGCGTCGAGTAGTAACTGAACGCACTCGCGCCGGACACTCTGAGGCGTGCGGGGGGAGTCGATGAAACTCCGTGCGGTGGGGAGGTGTAAATGCCAGTAACCGCCTTCGTCGTGCGGTGCCGGGAAGCTCTGTGTGACCTCTGCCAAGCGACGAGCGAAAGTGGAGCAACGACGACGAACGCCGCGAATCTTCGAGTATGGCATAAAAAACCAATTTTCAAGGCTTCGTTTCCGAGGAGAGTGTGGGACCGCAAAACGTCCGTCAAGACCCGTCCGCTGGAGCCATAGGCGGCCCGGGTCGAGTGCATGCCTCGTGCGACTTTTTCCAGGTCTCCTTCAAACAACTTCGGGATCAGCGCGGCCCGTCTTTGGTCCGGCTACACACGATCCTGGCTCGCCAGCGGAGCAACCGAGACCTTGGAGGAGATCACCGAGGCCGGCGAATTTTTTCCCGACCGTTACAGTTGCGGCGAAGATACCGTGATTCTTTTGGACCATTGAGAATGGCCGGGAGTTGGCCATCGTTGGTGGGCCGGAAGGGACCTTCGCGATGTTGATGGAAATCGCGTCGAAGAACCGTCAGGAGATCTGAAACGGTTTCTCGCTCACTGAACGTCCGCCTCTGCGGGAAGTGCTGGCTCGAGCAGCGGCCGGAGATATCTCTATGCTGGAGGACATGGTTTACAGGTACGACCCCGCCACCGGAGAATCAACCCCGGTAGGGATAGTTACACGAGATGAGGACCCCACTGACCAGGGGCGGCAGCTTCCGCCGCAAGCGTCACTTTGACCGAAAAGGAGGTATGACAGAGAACTGGGAAAATGCGGCTAACAAACCCACTAAAACTACCCCATCCCCAAAGTTTGGTGGAGACCCGAGAAAGCGGGTAGGGAGAATCGAACTCCCATGGCCTGCTTGGAAGGCAGGAACTTTACCATTAAGCTATACCCGCAGAACTCCGTAGAGTTTAGGCGCGAGAGGAGCAGACCGTCAATGGCTTTCACGCTCAGCCTACCTGTGGAAGGAGGTTCACGCTGATAGCTCGATCCAGGGAAAGATACCCTCCTCCAGTGATCATCAGGGACAGCCCGGCGGCAATCAGAACAATCGGAAACTCGACCGCATCGAAACTGGCCCCCTCCTGGGTGAAGATCAAGACACCACCCATGATCAAAACAACTGTTAAGGCGGCAAGGCGAGTAAACAAACCGAAGAGCAGCGCGATGCACACGGTCAGTCCCGTGATAAGGACAAGGGCGCCCACAACGTAGGGGACGTTATAACTTTCAGGGCTCGTCCAGAGCGCCAATGTCTTGGTCCAACCGGGTCCGCCGAACCATCCGAACGTCTTTTGGACTCCATGATAAAAAAATACGGCCGCGACCGACAGCCTGATGAAAAACGGCGCCAAACTGCCCCGAGTGGCGAAAAATGAGTAAACGGGATTGTTCGGCACGGCGCGGACGCTAACAAGCCCCATCAAAGCCGAAAAGGAAAAGTCGCGCCCTCGTGGGAGCTCTCTTTCTAATGCGGAACGCAAGTGCTAAGGGCAATTTCGCTTCCCACCCTTCCATAGCCTTAGCACCCAATCCGGGTTTCGAAACCTTCCCGAGCATTCCAAAGCACTTTAGCGTGCCTGCGGCGACGTTTGACTCAGTCTGGGAGGATATTTCTCTTTAACGTTGGCTCTTGCTGCTCGAGACGATTCGCCAAGACAACCTTCCCTAGCACTGCTACGCCAGAAAGCAGTTACTCACAGGACGTATAAATATTTACAATACGTTGATCAAACCTGGTTTTAAAAATGTAATGCCATCTTCTTGATGGAGTGTCTTTACAGCTCTTGGCTCTTAGACAACGGGACCAGCTTCCATGAGTCAGCTTGCGTAAGCTCGCGCGCACCGAAGCACCAAATGATCACCTTCTTTGTAGTGAGATAACTTGGATTTGCTCTCGCCCTGCGGGCAAGACTCACGCGGGCCGATGTCGCGCCCGAACCGCGCACGCCAAGTACATCTACCGGTCCCGCAAGCTCAAAGGCAAGCTGGTCGGGGAGTCCCGCGCCAGCGGCATGCATGTCACCCCCGTCATGAAACACAAGCACATGGCTATCGCCCAGGACAAGAACAGGACTGGCGCGGTCGGGCTCCACTCGATTGGTCTCCCCAGACGGATGGACGAACCGCAGTTTTACCTTTTCTTTGTCGCCGCCAAGGTCGCCTTGAATTTCCAGCGTGTTTTCTCGCGTATCAAAGGCAAGAGATTTTGG
The DNA here is from genome assembly GCA_963744345.1 of uncultured Verrucomicrobiae bacterium. Taxonomy (GTDB): domain Bacteria; phylum Verrucomicrobiota; class Verrucomicrobiia; order Chthoniobacterales; family Terrimicrobiaceae; genus DASTFP01. The sequence goes on along the minus strand of CAVUTD010000023.1, from coordinate 46,856 downwards.
GATAATTCCAGGCAGCATCTTGGCGAGTTTTTGGGCAGCGATCACGATGGCACTGCCGTTCCAATGGGTGTCCCGCTCGCAATATAACCACCCGCGAGATTTTGCGTCCGCGAAGTCGGGGGCGAGATCCAGGACTTCCACGCCTTTTGCGCGCAAACTTTCATAGAAATCTGCTTCCGAGAGTGACAGACCGTTCTGCAGTCTCGAATCTAAAAACTCGGGATGAATGGCAGCTTTGGCGGGTACTGGAACGATGATCAGCCGCACTCCGAGGAGCTTGAGCTGCTTATCGAAACCCGTGATGGCCTCAAGAGGCTTCTTCGGATCCTGAGAAGGATCGCCAGCAAGCAGGTGTTTGATTTCGGCCGGCAGAAAGCGCCACCCGTTCAAACCTTCAATGGCGTTGGCTTGCGCGGATTCCAAGCGCTCTTTAAGGATGTCGGCAGTATCGGAGGCTTGGCCGAAAGGGACCACTGCGAGAAAGCACAAAAGAAAAAGTCTATTCACGGCGCTAGTTCCCCGAAGTTGGGTTCCTGCAGCAGAAGATTTTCCTCCTCGAGCTCGCCGCGATTAATTCCGCCGTACTCTGCTTCGGCGGCGGCCCAACTGCTCAACACGAGGGCCACACTATCGCCCTGACGCAAGTGTGCGGCAGGCGTTAACTGTTGATCCTTCATTGTCTGCAGATAGACGACCGCTTCCTTTGCTGACTCGCCTTCGATGTTGGAGAGATGAAATGCAGTGAGATGGTCCTTGTAGGGAGTCGTGCCGGGACGCGGCAGAGCTCCGAGACTGCTCACCGTTGCGCGCACTCTTCGTCGCTCCCCAGCCTCGAGGACGAGGAAATCCGTGGCGCTCTTGAGAGGCGTTTTTAACGCCACAAATTCCCAGTTGCCAATCGTCAGCTCTCGCATGGCAAATTCCCATAAGACAACACGCTTACCCTTGAGACGGTCCCGACCGCGGGCCAGTTCCTGCCCGAGAAGCTCACGGGTAGCAAAGGCCCCGGCATCATTACGAATAATCGCGTCGAGGGGTTGCTGCAAGACGTGGCTTAGCTGTTCGACAAACCCTGCGGAAGCTCCCCAACCCATTCCATCCAATGAGAAGATATTAAAGAAGCTGTCGCCCAGGATAAGCACCTCCGCGTGGGGGTCAGGCAGCCATGGCATGCCGTTAGAACGCCGGACCGGGCGAATGGTCACGGTCTCTCTTGGATAAAGTCGTGAGCTCGCCGGAAGCTTGAGCATGGTCACCATATCGCCCAGCCCGTGGACGGTCTTCCGCGAGCGATGTAGTTGGATGGGTTCGGTGCTCTTCGCCAAGCCCGTTGCACGAAGCTTGTCAGCTGCGAGTTCGACGGCCTGCTGCATAGCTTCGGGGGTCCAGTGGGTATCTGTGCGCAAAAACTGTGCATGCCCGCTCGAGCGCTTGCGATCCGCCAACGTGCCCGAGACGTCAAGATAGTCGATCTGAAGCGTCTCCAAGCTCCTGAGGAAAGCTTCGTAGGATGGATTCTGCAGAGGAGTTGGCAGTGGCGGGCGATAGAAGATTGAGAAGTACTCCGGCTCAATCATCGGTTTGAGGGGCATTGGCATGATGACCAGATGAATGCCCCTGTCTTTCAACTGATCGCGAAACTGAACAATAGCTTTGAGTGGATCAGCTTGAATAGCTCCCATGGCGCTCGAATCTCCGGTGCGCGTCCGCTGCCGCTGGAAAGATGGCTCAAGAAATCCTGGGCCTGTGAGATAGGCAACGTCCGGCTGGTAGAATAGCCAACGTTTACGACCGAGGAGGACCTGCTCGTTGCCCAAACCTAAGAACTCGGCGACGAATGCCTGCGCGTGGGGGAGCGCTCGATTCGCAATGAAAGAGTCGCTTTCGAGAGCCTCTTCGTAGCGCTGGAAACCACGCATGAGGACGCCGTTGGCTTCATTCAACCGCTCAAGGAGACCGCCGGGAGCAGGTTTCAGCAAAACAATGCAAGCCTCCCGCAGGTGGTTGAAGATTTCGTAGGCGGACGGAATGGTCCAAGTTCCGCTCTTGGCAAAACCTGCCCGAATTTCAATAATGTGCTGAGTCACGGGGACACCGACAATCGTGAGGATAAAGGCGGCCACCAACGCCACACTTGTTGCGCGGTTAACCGAGGTTTTGCCGACTTCCATCTCCGCGATCTCTTCGCGGCTCAGCTTCGTGTAAGGCGAGTCGGACATTTCCTTAGAAGATAAAATAGATGAAGGGATTATAGGCTTGGGTAGCCATCACGAGAAGAGCAACCCAGAAAAGCGCGAAGATGACGGCGCCTTTAGGAGCAGTGAGCGTCTGTGTCCAGTCCCACGTCTGTATCCCTGCCCAGGTGACCACCGCAGCGAGCAGCACGCTCAAGATATAGTACGGCTGATAGATTACCCCGGCGATGAGTCCTGAGCCGTTTTGGATAGTCCCCAAGCCAAGCATGCTCTGGCAATAAGCAAGCGCGCTAGGAAGATCCTTCGCACGGAAAAAGACCCAAGCGAATACCACAACGACGAACGTGAGAAGCACCTGCGCGAGACGCGGCAACCGGCTGAACATTCCATGTCGTCCTTGACTGCGTTCAAAGGCAAGCATTCCACCGTGGATTCCGCCCCAAATAACAAAGTTCCAGGAGGCTCCATGCCACAGGCCTCCGAGCAGCATGACGAGCATAAGGTTGGTGTACGTTCTAAGCTCTCCGCAGCGATTGCCCCCGAGGGGGATGTAGAGGTACTCCCGCAGCCACGAGGAAAGCGAGATATGCCAGCGATGCCAAAACTCGGTGATCGATGCCGCCTTGTAGGGCGAATCGAAATTCTTCGCGAAAACGAAACCGAGCATCAGGCCCAGGCCGATTGCCATATCGGAGTACGCGCTAAAGTCGAAGTAAATCTGAAAAGCGTAGGCAACGGCGCCGAACCATGCGTCAAAGAATCCAACCGATCCTGCATTGAAGGTCGTGTCCGCTATCTTCCCGGCAGGATTAGCCAGAAGAATCTTCTTGGCCAAACCAAGCGCGACGAAGCTCGCTCCCCGTGCGAATTTTTCGAAGGTTAGCGTTCGGCTTTCCAATTGGGGAGCCAGGTACGAGAACTTGAGGATCGGTCCCGCGACGAGGTGGGGGAACATGGAAACGAAGCAAGCGAAGTCGGCGAAATTCTTCATAGCCTTCGCTTCACCACGATAAACGTCGATGGTGTAGCTCATTGCTTGAAAGGTGTAGAAGCTTATGCCCAACGGAAGAATCACGCGAAAGAACGTGTTCCATTGCCAGCTTTCCAAGCCCAGCGATTGCGCCAGGGCATTAAAGCTATCGATGCCGAAATTGAAGTACTTGAAAAAGCCGAGAACTGAGAGGTTGAGGAATACGGATAAGAAAATCGCTTGCTTCTGCCTCTTGCTTCGGGGCACGCCAGGCTCCAAGGCGACGACAGGTTCGTGCCGCGTGCGCCAGACATTCCAGCTGTTGTGCGCAATAACGAGGCTGATGAGCCAATCGAGCAACGTTGTGGCAAACATTAGCGGGATGAAGCGCGGTTCCGCCCATCCGTAGAACGCGTATCCGAAGATGATCAGAATGAAATTGCGCCAACGCTGCGGCGCCCAATAAAGGCCATAATAGACGAGCAGCGAAAGGGGGAGAAAATAGTAAATGAACAGATGCGAACTAAAGACCACGGTTCTGAGAAGTCTCTAGTGCCCTGAATTCACACTATAATAAAGGTCCTCATCCTCGGCAGGCATATCACTGGCCAGCCGTTCGCTTTCGAGTTGAGGATGCGCTTCATAAGGTTCGAGATTGAGTTCAAGGACGTGCCCTGGCTCCGCGCGCGCGTACGTGGACGGCACCTTCGCATCCAGCAACGCCCATTCGGCAACCTGAACGGTTCGATTCACCAGCTCGGGGTCTACTGATTCCTTGATGGTGTAGCGATTGATAACGAGCGCCCTGCGATAAGGAGCGATCGCCTCCGGCGGAGGCGAACTGGCTTTGTGGATCATCTCTGCCTTCACAATCTTCCGATCGATTGCAGGTCGTCCGGCGAGGCGTGCGCTAGCCAAAGTGAACTTCTTCTCCGCCTCATCCGCACCGATAAATCGGCTGTAGATGGCAACGCCGTCCAGATATCCTTCCCAAGGCCGCACACCGCCGACTTCGTTTCCAAAAATCAGCGAATAGCTGCTGCCATGCCAGTTATCAAGCGAGCCGCGCTCAAAACTCGTTTGCATAGCAACCTTCCCATCCAAATAGCAAACGAGAAGCCCTGGCTTATACGTCACCAAGACATGATAAGCTCTGCCTGGCTCAAGCGAGGCGAGCTTAAAATCTAGTCCGTTCCTGCTGGTATTAGAAGTCTGGAGCCTCAGGACAAGGGAGTTTTCCTGCTGACCCAAAGTGAAGTTTCTCTTGGCGGTATTCCTCGACAAACTAACGATACGGGCGGGGCCATACTGCGGAACGCGCGAAGTGGTCACGATAGCCTCAATCGCAAGCTGCCCGCTCTTCGTGCACGCATCGCGGATCTCTTTATTGAACGATCCATCGGGAATAAACGCTCCGCCCAAAATGTGCATCTCCCCGTTAGGGCCAAACCGGGCGCCTCCCTCTGTCCTCAGGTGCACCGTACGTGACTCGCCGGAACCATTGACAAACTGATTGTTGTCCTTGTTATCGCGCCATTGAAACACCAGTCCGGCCGTATTGCCAGGCCACACGTTATTGTCCGGATGACTTAGAACGGACTTCAGAATCCGGGCGAGCCCCGAATCTCCCGGCGAAGAAACGTCTGCCGCGCGGCTCAACTCGCTCGATTTTGATTCTCCTCCCGCAATCCAAACATCAGGGAAGAATTCGCCCACACGCGAATGGGTCAATTTAAGCCAGCCATCAATGCTTTGGAGATTGTTGCGGAACTTACCGATGTAAATCTCCACTCCGTCGGCGCCGTCCCACAGCTTAATGTTCTTGCGGCCCGTCGTATAGGGCCCGGTCATCACCATGTAGCGAACATCGTTACTCCACCGGGGATGGTAGACCTCGAAGTTTTTCACTCCGGGGGCATCGGAGATATCTATCATCCAGGACTCTGCTTCTCCCGCCCGGGTCAAAAACAAGTTGCGATGCGGGCCGTCGAAGGTCCACGAGATATAGCTGTCGTCAGGCGCCATGGCTGGCCAGCAGCCATCCCGATGTTTGCGCCAGGCGACGTTGGGAAGTTCCGCCACCCCAGAGCTTGGCCAAGGAAAGGTGGTTGCAGCCATTCTGCCGTCGCGGGAAAGTTGAAAGGAAGGCAAGGCCTGCACGATGGATGAAGACCAAACCGCCTGCACGTTGGCCGGCTCATCGATCGGAAATCGCAGGACGGGCTTGTTAAAGTCATTGGGATCTTCCTGATAGTAGACCCACGTTTTTCCAGTCTTCGGATCGCACCAGACCTCCGTTGCGCAGCCTGGTTCCTTGAGAAGCCGCGGACGCGATCCGTCCCATTTGATCACCCAGATCTTTCTCGTCTGCTTATTACTGAAAACGATCTGCTCTCCGTCGGGGGTGATAAGCGGCCGGTAGTAGTTGGCTCTTTCACCCCAAATGATGCGCTCACCCTTTCCGTCGCGGGAGTCGTAACCGACGAGCTGAAGGCCATTCCGCTCTGCGAAGCTGTCTTTGTTCTCGGCGTCCGTGAGCCAGACAACGCGCGTGTGGCCGCCGGTAAACTTTTCGACTTCTTTTCCTTCAAGCGTGCTGGGCGAAGCGCTTGCCTCATGCGGCGCAAACAGGCTGAGGGCGCAAATAATCAACCAACGAGCTCGCGAGACGACGAGCCTCCCGCAAGAGGATAGTCTGCCAGCAATGCTGGAACCTTCCCTTAGTTCTCGATGTTTATAAGTTGAAACTCGGTGATGGCTCTTTCTGGGCAGCATTTCGAACTTCCGGTCCGAGAAAACAAAGCCTATGCAAGGATCAGTGCCGCGCAAATGGTTCTTCCCGGAATTTTCGGGCTTACTCGCGAAAGACGAGCGCCTCCGAATTCAAGCAATATCGCTGGTGTGTCGGTGGCGGACCATCCGGAAAGACATGTCCGAGATGCCCACCGCACCGAGAACAGCGGATCTCAACGCGAGCCATACCGTGACTTCTATCCTGGATCTCGGCGATGTTCTCGGTTGCAAACGGCTCGAAGAAGCTTGGCCATCCCGTGCCGGAGTTAAACTTTGACTTCGAACTAAAGAGCGGCAGATCACAGCCGGCACAAAAGTAAACGCCTGTCTTTTTGTTATCCAGAAGCGTTCCGCAGAAAGGCCGCTCCGTCCCCTGGGTCCGCAGAATCCTGAATCGCTCCGGCCCGAGCTGCTTAAGCCATTCCTCATCCGACTTCGTCACGCTGGAAATCTTCTGCGGAGGAAGGGGCATGTTGTCAGAGCCAAGCAGGCGCACCGTCACCTCAGAAGGCAGATCTTCGCCGAGTGCAATTTTCATGGTCGTACTAAAGAAAAGAGTGAAGAGACAAATCGCGGTCGCGACTTTCATGAGTAAAGGTGCATCATTTTTGCTTGAGAGCAATCCCGCGGACATCCATTACCTCGCGCAATGTCATTGACTTTGGCCTTTGTCACAGCCCTTGGAGCTTACCTGATCGGGTCGATTCCAAGTGGGTATTTGCTTGGACGTGCCAAAGGGGTTGATCTCCGAAAAGAGGGCAGCGGCAATATTGGTGCAACCAACGCCCTGCGCGTCCTGGGCAAAAAGTGGGGCTACGTGGTCTTTGCTGCCGACATTTTCAAAGGCTGGCTCAGCGTCACGCTCGCCTACCTTTTAGGATACCGCTACGCTCCGGATCAAGCCGTTCTCCTAGCGATTATTGGGGCGCTGTTCGCCGTTATCGGACACAATTTTCCTGTATGGCTACGCTTCAAGGGCGGTAAGGGAATTGCCACTTCTGCTGGGATCATGCTGGCGCTGTTCCCTCCCTTGGTGTTTCTCACGGCACTGGTAATATGGACAGGGCTCTTTTACATTACGCGCTATGTTTCCGTTGCTTCCATCGCGGCGGCCATCAGCCTGCCAGTAACCACCACTATTCTTGCTCTTGCGGGTAAGTGCGATTGGTTGCTTGTGCCGATTGGCGCTCTCATGTGCTCTTTAGCCGTTTGGCGACACAAGCCAAACATCGAACGGCTTTTTGCGGGAACGGAGAAAAAATTTGTTAAATCCCCTCCAGGTAAGTGAGTTATCGATTTATGCTTAAGAAAATCAGCGTGATCGGTGCCGGCGGGTGGGGAACGGCCTTGGCCTTGCTTCTTGCGGAGAACCGCGCTCACGTTCGGCTCTGGGCACATAGTGAAGCCGTTGCCGACGAGCTTATTTCGAGGCGGACGAATGAAACGTACTTGCCTGGTGTGCGTCTGCCGCCAAATGTTTACGCGACTGGAAATCTCGCCGATACCCTCGACGCGGAGCTGGCTTTGATTGTGACGCCCTCCAAAGCCGTTCGGGTAGTAGCTGCGCAACTAGCTGCGCTGAGACCTGATGAAAAAGCTGTATTCGTCAGTTGCACAAAAGGCATCGAGCACGATACCGGCAAGCTTATGAGCCAGATTTTGGAAGAATGTTTACCGGCCAATCGAATAGCGGTTCTTTCAGGTCCGAATCACGCCGTCGAGGTAGCGCAACGCATTCCCGCAGCCGGTGTCATCGGCTCGAAACATGCTGAGTTGCTCGATCCGTTGCAAAAGGCTTTTTCACTTCCCACCTTTCGCGCCTACACGAGCGATGATGTCACCGGCATCCAATTGGGTGGCGCACTCAAGAATGTCTTCGCAATCGGTGCGGGTGTATCGGACGGATTTAATATGGGCGACAATGCCAAGGCCGGCCTTGTCACACGCGCTCTCGCAGAAATGACTCGCCTCGGTTTTGCTTTGGGTGGAAGACGGGAAACCTTCTTCGGCTTGAGCGGGATTGGCGACCTCATGGTCACATGTTTCAGCCGGCACAGCCGCAATCGAAAAGTCGGAGAACGCCTCGGGAGGGGAGAGTCGCCAGCTCAGATCCAGGCGTCCATGCAAATGGTTGCTGAAGGCATTCCGACGGCGCTCAGCGCCTGGCAATGTGCCGAAAGGTTTGGCATAGAGGCTCCTATCACCTCCGAGGTTCACTCGGTTCTTTATCAGAACAAGCCCCCTCATGAAGCGATGTGGCAATTGCTCGGCCGGCCGCCTCGTGCTGAAGCCGAGAAGCCGCAATGATCTCCATCGCTCCTCTCGCGGTACTAATGTAGATGTAACAAACGCAGGGAAACCGAGATCGGTGTTACGTTAGGGCGCACACTGCCCTCGCCTTTCGCCGCTAAGCGTCAAGTGAGTTTAGCGGCCCTTTTTGCCGCTTCGGGTTAATTCCGGCCTTTCCAGGGCGCTCGTCCAATCTCTATAGTATCGCTAAAGGCAAGCTGCCCTTCTTAACGCAACCACACGCGTGGCGTCGTCAAATTCGTCATGAAAATGTTTGCCTTAAAGATGCCGCCGTTTGATTCTTATCGCTTAACCGGGCCGTGGCTCAGCTTGGTAGAGCGCTTGAATGGGGTTCAAGAGGCCGCGGGTTCGAATCCCGCCGGCCCGACCATTGCGGAAAGCTGACAGGAGTCGTTGATGGTCATCCGAATCAGACGACAATGAAGTCGCACACAGCTTTCGTTTCATGGAAGCACGGCGGTATGCGAAAAGAAAGCTCCCCAGAAGAATCGAACTCTTCCCAATCATTGATGCAACATCGAGATGAAAGGTGATAGGTTTCGGTCACCAGACCGGGCGGAGCACAGTGCCAGCAGCTTCCTCGCATTCCGCACCCGCTGTCACCAGCTTCCGGGCGGATGATGAAGCGATTGCTCAACGTGTTCGCCATGAAACACGATCTGGCGCGCCTTTGCGCAAAGCAACGGGCTCATCTGCGTCGCGGCCGCGCATGGTTGCGCTTCTGCCAAGCCGCGCACCAGTGCTTCTCATCGCATTGCCTCGCGCGTTTTGAACCGCAAGCTCCGGCGGATGGTGATCGGCTCCAGCTATAAGTGCCCTCCAATACAACAAATATCATTGTTCGCATCGAATCACACCCATGAAACGCATCGCGATTGTCGGCGGAGGTCCGGGCGGATTGTTCACCGCGCGGCTTCTCACCCAGAAGCTCAACGACGGCATCAACATCACTCTCTTTGAGGCGGCGCCGCGCCTGGGCGGAAGGGTACTGACCGCGCGCTTCGAGAAGAGCGGGATCGCCTTCGAGGGTGGCACCGCCGAGTTATACGACTACTCCATGCACGGTCCCGATCCTTTGCAGGATCTGGTAACCGAACTCGGACTCAAGACGATGCATATCCAAGGCGGAGCGGTGGTCCTGGGCGATCGAATCCTCCGCGGCGCGGACGATATCCGCCACGCCTTCGGCGTGCGGACCCTTTCCGCGATCCGCGCCTTCCATCGCCAATGCGCTGAAAGTCTCAACACTGAGGACTTCTACGAGGCATCGTGGAGAAAGGAGAACGCCAGCGAGTTCTGCTCGATAACATTTGAGGAGCTTCTCCGACGCGTCCCCGACGAGGCAGCGCGCCGTTATCTTCTCACCGCGGTACGAAGCGATATCGCTACAGAGCCGGCTTCCACCAACGCGCTGAACGGCATCAAAAACGTTCTCATGGACAATCACCGTTACCTCAAGCTGTACGCGATTGCGGGAGGTCTCGAGCAGCTGATCGCGAAGCTTGCGGCTAGCCTTCGCGCCACAATTCTGCTCCGCCACCAGGTCACCGCGATTTCGCGCCTGGGCGACAGCTATGTTGTGCACGCGGGAGAAAAGCGCTACCCCTTCGATGCCGTGGTGCTCGCGCTCCCGGAATACTCTTTGAGCTGCATTGAGTTCGAGGACGGGGATCTGCGTCGCGCGTTCAGTGAGCACTGCGAGCATTACCATCGTCCTGGTCACTACCTGCGCGTGACCGGACTCTTTCGCACGCCGTTCTGGCGGCGGAAGATCCCCGGGAATTATTTCATGATCGACGCGTTTGGTGGAGCCTGCGTATACGATGAGTCAAGCCGCTTCGATGCTCGCGGCAACGGCGTTCTGAGCTGGCTGCTCGCTGGCCAGGACGCGCTATTGCTTTCCAGTCAGGACGACAACTCTCTTTGTCGCAAGATAATCCAGGCGTTGCCGAAGCTGCTCCGGGATCAGGCTGCGCGCGAGTTCAAGGACAGCATGGTTCACCGGTGGATCGGCGGAATCAGCGCGCTGCCAGGGGGGTTTCCACAAAAAGATCTGCAATCGCGACATCTGCCCGAGCCGCGCCGACACCCCGGCATCCTCGTGGTGGGCGACTACCTATTCGATTCGACCCTGAACGGCGTGATGGACTCTGCCGCTTACGTGACCGACGTGCTGCTAACCCGCAGTCTCGCCGCACGCCGGCCAAGGGTGATCCGCATCCATCGCGATTATTTCGATCTCTACGATGGGAAGCAGAACTACGAAGCGTCCTTCCACAAGTACTTCGACGCGAGGTACACGGTGGATCTCATTCGAGCCATCTGGAAGAAAAAGCCTCCCTACCGGCTGTTGGACGCGGGATCCGCGAGCGGACTCACCCTGAAGGAGTTTCAGGAGCTTGGCGTCGACGCCTGGGGCATCGAGAAAAATGCGCACATCCACAGCCGCACGCCGCCGGGCCTTCGTCGGCGCAACCTGCTCGGCAACGTACGTTCGCTTCCCTTTGAGTCGGATTTCTTCGATTTCGCGTACGAGACGTGTCTTTGCTATCTGCGACTTGGTGAAGTCGAAGAGGCGATCCGCGAACTGCATCGAGTGGTAAAGGTCGGTGTCTATTTCGGTGGGATCACCTCCGACATGACGAAGGAAGTGATCGAGGAGCACGACCTGCTTTACGGAGTGCAGACTCTGATGACCCTCTGGCAGTGGTCGGAGCTTTTCCTCAAGAACGGCTTCCGCCGCGCCTCCGTGAGCCCGCAATCGCTCGAGCGGGTGTGGCAAATCGAGACCGAAGCGAACAATGGCGACAACCCGTGGTATACCGGTGCGAACGCGATGCGCTTTTGCTTCTATACGAAAGTGCGCCAGCCTGATGAAGCGGAGCTAAGTGTTCGACTGCCGGTTCAGGTCCCGACGGAGCGATCGTTCTGAAAGGTGATGAATCGAGGCTCAATGAGCGAACCTAGGAAACGAGATGCAATGAAGGCAATTCCTCCTAGAATGCATCGCCGGCAAAGCAAACCTTGACCACGGCAAACCCGTGATCGGAAAACAACAGCGTTCGCCCAAGACAATGTCACCCGCCTTCCAGGGAGCCATGCCAGTGCCATCACTCGCGAGAGTGTTGTCGCGCGATCTCGTTTACACGTTTCCCGAAAATCCCTGCAGGCGATGCGAGCTCGAACGGTGCACCGCACAGGGTTTTTTCCTCGGACGCCGTGATTGACTTTCATCTCGCTTCCGCGCACCGTCCTCTTCTCACGTGGGAGCCATCGAAGACCTTTACGAGGCATTGTCCGACTTCGCCGAGAAGGCAAATCTGCCGAACGAAATCGCGAACTTGAGAGCTAGGTTAGAGCAGCTTGACGAGGAACACGCGCAGGAGCTTGGGCAACTCGAGCAAGAAATTACGGATCTTCAGGGTCTCGTTCGTCACCAGCAACAGAGGATCGAGGAATACGAGCGAACGTCCCCTGAATCTCCACAAATACCGGACGAGAAGTCGAAGCCGACAGCCGCAAGCGAGCGGGTGGACAAAGACGATCTTCCGCTTGATGCCCAGGGCTGGTAAGATCGCTCGTCACGCTCGGCTTAGCTCGCGCCCTGGGAAGTTGCCTAGCTCATAAGTCTAAGACTCCGTTTCACGTTCAGTTTGACACGGCCACAATGTTGACCCGGTAGGCGGAATCAGTTCAGCCCAGGAAACGTCCAGGTTGTTCCTACACAGACCAGTTGCGGAACCCCCGTTGCGGCGGCGATCCTATTCTAAAGAAAAGCGAGGCCGCTCAATGACATCGAGCTAGAAATTGAACTGGTCAATGTCGTCCTTGGTGAACACGTGCGGTGGACCGAGCAAAATTTGACTTCCATTGATGATCTTGAGCTTCCCCAACTTTCCGGCCTCGAACTCGGTATCGCCAGGTTTCAACGTGCCGTCGAGCTGCGCACGCATCGCGTAGGAGGCGGCGTAGCCGAGGTCGAGCGGGTTCCAGAGCACCACCGACTTCACGGTACCCGATTTGACAAAGGGCTTCATTTGATTTGGCGTGGAAAGTCCCACGACTGCGACTTTTCCAGCTTTTCCTGCACGTGTCACCGCATCAGCGGCACCTGGAAAAGCGACGCTTGAGAGGCCGATTATTCCCTTGACGTTCGGATATGCCTTCATGATTTCCCCTGTCTTGTTGAAGGCCAGTTGTTGATCTTCCTCCGAGGGAAGAATCGTCACGATGTTTAACTTTAAGCCGTTGGCCGGATCAGCCAGATACTTCTTCATCTCAGCGATCCACGCATTCTGTCCGGGAGCGGTCAGAGAGCTGGTCACGATGGCGATGTCGCCTTCTTTACCGATCTCAGCAACAAGACTGTCAATGAGCGCTTTGGCGACGCCATCGGGCGTAGCCTGCTGGACAAACCAACAGCGGGCGTCAGGCTCCGAATCCGCGTCGTAGCCAATCACGGGGATGCCCGCTTTGAGAGCCTTACGAAGCACCGGAGAAATCGCGACAGGATCATTGGCGGCAAACATCAGGCCATCCACACCGCGCGAAATGGCGTTATCGAGAAATTCGATCTGCTTGCCGATGTCAGCTTCGGTCGGGGCATCCGAAGTCACTTCGAACTCGACACCCGATTTGGAAACATCTTCGGCGCCGGCGGCAATACCCTTGCTGGTCGCATCGAAATAACCGATGCCAATTACTTTTGGAACGTCGGCGATGACGACTTTTTTGCCTTTGAGATCCTTCGGCTTGACAGGCTGCCCACCGTTGTAGCTCTCGGCAGAGTAGGAGACGCTCGAAAAGGCTAGGCCGACGGCAACGACACTGGCAAGCCACGCGAACGGGCGATAGTTGGCGGATTGGGGAACGTTTTGCATATGGATTTTGGTTTATTTGACTGTTTGGGGGGATTGTTTGGATTGATTCGAAACTGGTCCAGGCTTCGATCCTGGACGGCGTTCAAGAAATTGCCCGACAATGATCGAGAGTATCAGCACAATGCCGATCACGATGACGCTACCTTCTCCCCGGACCCCAGAGAGTTGAAGGCCGTTCTTGAGCAACTGAATGGTGACGACTCCCAGAATGGTGCCGGCAATTGTGCCCCGTCCTCCAAAGATGCTGGTACCACCGAACACCACGGCAGCGATCACGTCCAGCTCTATCCCCGTTGCAGCGTCTGCTCGAGTGGTCGTAACCCTTGAGGTGAAAACGAGGCCGGCGAGCCCAGCCATAAAGCCGCTTAATGCGTAGATAAGTAACTTCGTGCGCTTGACGTTCAGGCCAGAAAACCGGGCGGCCGTCTCATTGTTGCCGATCGCGTACAGCGTTCGTCCAAAGGGCGTCCGCGCCAGTGCGACTCCACTGATGATTGTCACGAGGGCGAGGAGATATAATTGCACTGGCAGGCCGAAGATTTCTCCACTGCCAAAAAAGCCAAACCACTCAGGAAATCCGTGGACGGAACGTGATTCGCTGATACCAAAAGAGAGTCCACGAAAAATCGCCAGAGTGGCGAGCGTCACAATCAGCGGCGGGACGCGAAGGCCGACGATGAGCAGCCCATTCAGCAACCCCGCAAGCGTCCCAGCCACAAGACCGGCGCAGATGGCGAGCGGCAGCGGCAATCCGAGACTTTGCCAGGAGAAGCCGAGTACAATCGAACTAAACGCCAGCACCGAACCCACCGAGAGATCGATTCCACCCGTGATGATAATGAAGGTCATCGGCAGAGCCATGAGAGCGATTTCCGTGAGAAATCGAATTTGATTGAGGAGGTTCGGCGCCGTGAAAAATCGATCCGAGCGATAGGAAAGACTCACCACCACAGCGATCAGCACAGCTGCCATGATCACTTCCTGTAAGGTGAACGGTCCCACGCTGCGGGGTGCGGTGCCCGCGCTGGCGCCGCCCGAAGGCAACGAGGAATCGAGGCTTTTACGACGCCGGAAGACGTCCAGGAGAATGGTTAGCAAGATCAGCCCGCCTTGAATGGTTTGGAACCATTCTGCGCGCACGTGGAGGAAAACCATGCCGGTGCCAATGATCTGCAACAGGATCGCGCCGATAATCGCGCCGACCACCGTTCCCGACCCGCCCAGGATGCTGACCCCTCCGATGACGGCTGCGGTGATAACCGTGAGTTCAAGACCGGAAGCGACGCTGGCCTGGATCGCCGAGAAGTTGGTAGCATAGAGAACGGCGGCCACCCCCACCAGCAGCCCATGGAGGGTGAAGACCCCAAGCGTGACGTGGCGTTCCGAGATGCCAGAGAGTCGCGCTGCTTCGGCATTCCCCCCGACAGCGTAGATTTTACGCCCTGGCATCGTATAGCGAAGCCATAGCGAGAACGCCAAGCCGAAGATCAGCAATGCGAGAATCGGAACGGGCATGCCGAGCCATTTGTGGTGGCTGAGGTCGAATCCTTCCGGAAGCCCGTAAATCCAACGACCGCCAGTAACGAGAATGAGGCCGCCTTTGAGGATGCTGGCGGTGCCAAGCGTAACCACGATCGCTGGTATTCGCGCGTAAGCGACTAACAAGCCGTTGGTCAGGCCGATCAACCCTCCCACCAGGATTGCGATTAAGAAGACTAGCGGCAATGGCACCCCGGCTACGGCTACCTTGCCTGCCACAGTTGCGCATAAACCCACCGCCGCCCCGATCGATATGTCAATGTGCCCGCACAGAATAACGAGAGTCATGCCGATGGCAGCAATAGCTATGTAGCTGCTCTTCTTCAGGATATCGACGAAGTTGTCCGCGCTGAGAAACCCGGGATTTATCAACGTTACGCCGACGATCACGAGAAGGCTGGCGATCGCGAGCACCGCCTCTTGCCGGTCTAGCAAGGCCCACTTCCGCGCTGGGGTCGCTCCGGGTCGTAGGTGAGCGTCGTGGGGTACCGTCGCGAGGCTCATGCTGCCGGGGAAGTAGCGTCCGCGGTCCCGCGATCACCCAGCGCGGCAGTCAACACGGCCTCTTGTGTGGCTTGAGCGCGCGTGAATTCTCCGGTGATACGCCCGTCATGCATGACCAGCACCCGGTCCGCAAGACGCAGTACTTCCTGAAGATCGCTGGAAATTACGACGACGGCGAGACCCTCATCGCGTGCAAGAGCGACGATCAGCCGGTGAATTTCAGCGCGTGCGCCCACATCAATTCCCCTGGTCGGTTCGTCGACAATCAGGATTCGCGGTTTTGTCGCCAGCCATTTGGCAATTACAATCTTCTGCTGATTGCCACCCGAAAGATTTCGCACAGTCTCGCGCACATTAGGAGTTTTGATACGGAGACGTTCGACGTAGCCTTCGGCCAGCAACTTCTCGGCCTTATAATCAAGAAATGGGCCTCTCGTCAGCTGCTGGAGCTGAGTAAGGGAGACGTTTTGGCCGACATTCATTGCGGTGACGAGTCCTTGACGACCGCGGTCCTCCGGCACATAGGCGATGCCGAGGCGGATAGCATCCTCCGGTCCGCGAATACTCACAGCGCGCCCCTCAAGTTCGATCGTGCCTGACTCAGGCGGAAGGGTACCGAAGATGGCCTGGGCCAATTCTGAACGCCCGGAACCGATCAGCCCCGCAAGACCGACGATTTCTCCCGTACGCAGACTCAAGCTGGCATCGCTGAGCAATGGTTCACGTTTAAGATTTTTGATGCGAAGTATAGGTGGTTTGCCACCCTCACCATCGTCTCGGCGAGGGGCATCGTGGACAATAGGTTCCTCTTCCAGCGCTCGCCCCACCATCTGCCGAATGAGTTCGGCCTCGGTGATGTCGCTAGCCCTCTGGGTCGCGACCCACTGTCCATCACGAAGAACCGTCACCCGATCCGCCAACGCGAAAATCTCGTCCAGCCGATGACTTATATAGATGATTGCTGCACCACGGGAGCGAAGATTGCGAACGATAGCGAAAAGCCGGTCGACGTCATGCTGCGTCAGCACCGCGGTAGGTTCGTCCAAAATGAGTACCTGCGCCTTTAAGGAGAGCGCTTTGGCGATTTCCACGCGCTGCCGATTACCAACAGAGAGATTGCCGGTTCGGGCGCGGACATCGATATCCGCCGCGTCCAACGATTCAAGCAACTTGCCCGCGTCGCTCTCGGCGCGACGCCAGTCCAAGGCAAAACCTCCCAGCATTCTGGGGATGTGGCCAGAGAAAATGTTCTCGGTCACGGTCAACTCAGGATAGAGACTGAACTCTTGATAGATCGTGGCAATCCCTTGAGCCTGCGCCTGTCCCGGTTCGCTAAAATGCACGACTTGCCCGCGAATCTGCATTTCGCCTTCGTCTGGAGAGTAAACGCCTGAGAGGATCTTGATAAGCGTCGACTTGCCGGCGCCATTTTCACCGAGAAGCGCGTGCACCTCACCGGGGAAGACTTCGAGCGATACTCCCCGCAACGCTCTCACGCCTGGGAAGGACTTGACGATGTTCTTTAAAGAGAGAGCCGGCACACCGGATGCAACGGAGTGGTCGAGACCACCGTCATCAACGTCTGCAGGGGAAACCATAGAAGCGCACCATCGTCGGACGCGCCCCGAAGCTGCCGTGTTCAGTCACTAAGGGCAAGAGCTATTCTCCGACAATTTCCGAAGGTACTACGAAAGCGAAGCCCTCTTCCAAGGCGAATTCGGGCTCTCAGCTTGTGCTAATAAGAGAATTCGCACGGCAATAAATTGTGAAGACCGTTCGACCGGACTGAAGCGAATATTTCGCGTAGTCTTTTGAACAATGCTAAAAGCCATTGCTTCAATGCTAAGACATGCCAATCATCCGATCATGATTCTGCTCTGCTCTCGCACTCTCCCCGGTGCGACATTTGCGCGGTTTTTCGCCTGCTGATCCGATGATCGATGCCTTGATCTTCGACGTGGATGGAACGCTTGTTGACTCGGTCGACTTGCATGCTCGGGCATGGAGGGACACGTTTCGGGAGTTTGGAAAGAACATCCCTTTTCAGGAAATGCGGATGCAAATCGGCAAAGGCGGCGACCAGCTTATGCCGGTTTTCTTGAGTAAGTCGGAATTAGATGAGCACGGAGAACAGATTGCCAAACGCCGCGGAGAGATATTCAAGAAAAAGTATCTGAGTGAAGTGAAGGGATTTCCAGGCGTGCGGGAACTTTTCCAGAGAGTGTTAGCCGATGGCAAGAGAATAGCCATCGCCTCCTCCGCGATTGGCGAGGAGCTCGAGACGTATAAGAGAGTCGCCGAGATCCACGACCTCATCGATGCGGAGACGTCCGCGGACGACGCAGAGCAGTCGAAACCTTGTCCGGATATTTTTCTGGCTGCGCTTAAGCGTCTCAATGACCCCTCAAGAGAAGAAACGCTGGTAATCGGCGACACTCCGTATGATATCGAAGCCGCGGCAAAAGCAGGGCTAAGAACAGTGGCCGTGCGCTGCGGCGGATTTCCCGAGGACACACTCCGGGGCGCAATCGCAATCTATGACGACCCCGCTGACTTGCTGGCCCGCTATATTGACTCGCCACTCGCTAAGCTCTAGCGGCTTGCTCTTATCCTAACGCTGGAGTGTTGATTGCGCGTTTGAAAAGGGGATTCCCCAACGGGGAATGTCTTAAAAGATTGGAAAAGGAATGTAGCGGCGCTGGGCCGTTGCCGGCAGGAACATAGCTCAGGCTCCGGCGCAAAAGAAATTGCTTCCCTTCGGCGTGGCGAGGTTCGTGCGAAATTAGCGTCCTACCCTTACCTCAGGTCCTTTCTGATAGCTGTAAGGAGAGCGCGGCTCGAACGTGTTCTCCAACCAAAGTGTTATGGGCTTATTTTCACCAACATTTGAAACATTGCGGATCTTTACCTCAACGAACTCCGCGACCTCTACAGTGCGGAGACGCAGTTGACCGAAGCACTGCCGAAGATGGCGAAGCTGCGAGTTCCTCCCAACTGAGAACGGCCTTTACGGACCATCTCGAGGAGACCGAGGTGCATATTATCAGACTCGAGGAGATCTTCGAGGCTTTGGGCGAGGAGCCTAGCGGCGAGACATGCAAAGCGATGGAAGGTTTGATTGCCGAGGACGAAGTCAATCCCGAAGCCGCGGCATCCTCGCGCCGAGTTGGCTCCTAAACTCCTGCTTACCCCAGACGCCGTAGGACGCCTGATCGTCGCGAGGTGAATGGGATTGCGGCACCTTGCTTGACAGAACAGAATTGTTTACCGCCGATTTTCCACTGGCTGAGGACGGTATGCGCGCTACGGTAGATAGTGCTAATCGTGACTTGGATTGGCTAAGCAAATACGCAAAAGCTGAAAGGAAAGGCAGTCTGGAGTTTTGAATGGCGCAATGCTCTTAAACGAGGGAGTTTTTTAGTCTGATTGAAAGGCCAAGACGCATGAACGAGGAGAACTTGTCTTCATCGGGTTCGCCGGGAGCGAAAAGTTCCGCCGGCGCGCCGGAGTCTGGAGGTTTGCCGCCAGCGGCCAAGGAGGTCGCGCAGAGTGCGCAAGACGAGCTGGACAAGCTCAAGGGGGCCGCGCAAGAGCAAGGCAGCGCGGCGCTCCAGGAGGCCAAGGCGGTCACCCAGTCAGCCCTGCGACAAGCCCGGGAGGTGGGCGGCGACCTCTTGAAGGAGCAGAAGAATTTTCTCGCCCAGAAGGTTGATCACTATGCCCAGGCGCTGCGTGCGGCGGGCGAGCGGCTGGGCCATGAGCAAGACCCCCTGCTGGCAGAGCCTGCCCAGCGGGTGGCCGAGCAGCTGGGCAGCCTGGCCAACTATCTGCGCCAGAAGGAGCCCGCTGACTTTCTGGAGGATTTGGAGGCCTTTACCCGGCGGCGGCCGGAGATTGTTTTCGGAGCCCTCTTTGTCCTGGGCTTGGGCGCGGCCAGATTCCTGAAGGCTTCGCGCAGCCCAGCGCGCTCTGCGCTCCCGAGTGAGCCTTCTCTTGAGAGCCCGCCGCCGGAATCCTTAGCGGCAGCGCCGCCCAGCGCCGCCGGGCCGGCGACCACCCCACCCTCTGCGATGCCATGAATGACGAGCCAGCCAACCTGATCGATCTCTTCAAGAAGCTTAAGGAGGATACGGCCAATCTCGTGCACGATGAAATCTCGCTGGCCAAAACCGAGCTCACCGAGAAAGTGCTCAGCGCCTGGCGTCATCTGGGCTATTTGGCCGGCGGAGCCCTGATCGCCTATGCCGCCTTCCTGCTCATCCTGCAAGGCCTGAGCTTTTTGCTTCGCCAGCTCTTGCTCTCCCAAGGCATGCACGAGGGCAGTGCCACTCTGCTGGGGTTTCTCATCGTGGGCGCCCTGGTGGGCCTTGTGGGCACCGTGCTCATCCTCAAGGCGCTCGACGCCCTCAAAAAGCAACCCCTTCGTCCGACCAAAACCGCCCAGAGCCTCCAAGAGGACAAGCAATGGGTCCAGAGCAAAGTGCCATGACCACGCCGCCCGACCTCTCCCAGCCAGAAGCTCGCTCTTCCTCCCAAATTGAAGCCGATATTCGCACCACGCGCGCACGCATCGACGCCACCCTCGAGCAGTTAGGCGCTCGCCTCAATGCGCGCTCCCTGCTCAACTCCGCCCTCGACTGGTGGGAAGCACGCTCCGAAGGCCCGGCCCGGAGCCCGGCAGGGGGGGCAACCCAGCAAGCTTACCAAAGCGTGGCTCGCCACCTAAAAGAAAACCCCCTGGCGGCCTTGCTGGCGGGCGCGGGCCTGGGCTGGATAATCCTTGAGGCTGCCACCACCTCCGCCTCCTCCTCCAAGGAGCAAGAGAAAGCCTCTGCGCTCCCCGGCTCCGCGCAATCCCTCTCCTCCCAAGAGCCGGGCTCCACCGAGAAGGCCACCCTTCTGGAGAGCGCCAAAGAGACCATGAGCCAGGCCAAGGAGAGCGTTAGCGAATTGGCTCAGTCCGCCCAACAAAAGGCCTCCGCTTTGGGTGAGAGCGCCCAGGAGGCCGCCGGGGAGCTCGGCCGCCGCGCCCAGCAGGCCTATCAAGAAGTCCCCTCCAGTGCCCGCAAGCTGGGCCGGCGCCTGGAGAGCGGATACCGCGCCAGCTCCGAGCAGCTCGAAAATGCCATGGAGCAATATCCCCTCGCCCTCGGCATCGGCTTCGCCGCCCTCGGCGCCTTGCTCGGGCTCCTGCTGCCTCCCACCCGCGGCGAAGATCAGCT
This sequence comes from uncultured Verrucomicrobiae bacterium, assembly GCA_963744345.1. Classification (GTDB taxonomy): domain Bacteria; phylum Verrucomicrobiota; class Verrucomicrobiia; order Chthoniobacterales; family Terrimicrobiaceae; genus DASTFP01. The sequence continues at coordinate 26,443 of CAVUTD010000023.1, read as the reverse complement.
CTTGGGCCAAAGTGCCCATCAACTCCTTGGCGCCACCAAAGACAAAGGCCAACAACTCCTCCACCGCGGCAAAGCGCTCACTCAACGCGTCGCCCAAAGCGCCCTCGAGCAAGCCAGAGAAGAGGGCCTCACCCCCAGCGCCGCTACCCAATCGCTCTCCCAAATCGCCGGCAAAGTTACCCAAGTCGCTCGCAAAGCCAAAGAGGAAGCCACCGCCGCTGCCAAGGAAGAAAAACTCAACCTCGAACAGCTAAAGCCCGAGCCCTCCTCTCGAGCCAACACAAAGAAGAAGTCGAAGGAACCCCGAGCATCGTAGAAGTCCTCAAGGATTGCCTGTATCTTCCACAAACCTTGGTTTTTTGCAGATAACGCTCTCCTTTAAATGTCCACCTCACGCGGTTTCCACAAAGCAGGATGAGCCTGCAACGCCCTAGCATTTACGCACCAGGCGTATCCACGCTCTCAATCTGCTAATAGGTAGGAAGTTGATAATCCGATCCGGAGGAATTTTTGCCAGGCACGCTGCTGCGAGGCAGAAGTCCATATAGAGGAATTGCCAAACGTGGTGGGAGTCGGTCCCAAGGGAAATCCGAACGCCTTCTTTCTTAGCAATCTTGAGCAGGCTGAGTTTGAGATCCTGGCGATCCGCGTATCCATCGATCTCCACCGCCTTTTCAAGATGAGCTGCTTCCGCGAAGACGCGAGACCAATCGGCGCTAAGACCCTGTCGATGATTATAGACGCGACCTTGAGGGTGGCCGAGAATCTGAATGGTCGAATTGCGCAAAGCGCTGAGAAACCTCTGGGTCTGATCCTCGGTTTTCCGCAAGGCGGAGTGAAAAGATCCAAGCACGAGATCCAACCCGTCCAGCACCGCCGACTCCATGTCCGCTTCTCCGGAGGATGACAAATTAACTTCCGCTGAGCGAAGCACCGTCAACTTGACGCCCTGTCGCGCTAGTTCGCTATTGATTGATTCAATCTCTCTGCCCTGCTCCAGGAGCCTCGCTTCATCGAGTCCCCCGGCGATCTTCAGTCCCTTCGTGTGATCGGTTATGCCGATATAACGGTATTTGCCCTCCACTGCCGCTCCAGCCATCTCAGCGACGCTTCCGGTTCCGTCGCTCCATGTGGTATGCATGTGAAGGTCCCCCATGAGGTTCTTGCGCCACTCGGGATTCTTCGCAAGGACGCGCCGCGCACGCGCCAGCGTCAGGAACTCTTCCTGAAGCACGTTCGAGGGGTGAGCAATGGAAGGCGCTTCAATCCATTTCGCAATGAGCCGCGATAAATGACGTCCTACGCCTTGCAATTCCGTTAACGAACGACCCTGCGCCAACAGGTCTGAAGCCTCTTCAGGCCATAGCAGCGCGCCACGAGCGGCACGTTTCAACGCCAAACCGAGATGTCCGCTTGCAGTTTCACTCTCCCGCTCGAGCAAGACTGCAATCATCCCATTATCCAGAGGGCCCTCGGATCTAAAGCTCCTGTTAGCTTCAGTATCCTGAACGAAGCGACCCATATGTTTGATTCTCGATGCTCGTTTCTTCTGCGAGCTTGCGATCGTGACGCCCCATTGCTGACACATCTCCCACGAACAGCCGCCGCGAGTCAATGTTGTAGCAAGTCAGCCGTCCGCAGATCTATGCAGGGCGAAAGTCGGCTGCAGAATGACAGGATGGCAACGTCACAGCGCGCGAAGAGCCCCCGGAAGGCAAGCTCTCTCGCGACGACCGATTGAACGCTGCTGCTGTAAAGACAAGGTTTGACCGATTGGCGCTTCCCCTACTGCAACAAGTCAAGCAGGCTCGCGCTTTTCTGTTCGAGTTGCTCCATCGTGCACTCCAAGGGGTCTTTGCCGGGGCGCCATCGTAAGATGCAAGTCCCATGACGAAAACGCTCGTCGCTCGCATGATCGTAACAGACCTCGACCACGAGAAGGGCTTTGAGTGGGTGCCATTCGTTCGATTTTCCCTGATTCCAGCGACTCGGACCTCCTGGACGCCGACCTGTAAAGCCTGGCGGCTCGATCAGTGTCTCCAATCTTTTTGTCATCGCCGCGCGCTCTGTGCGGGCTATCGCCGAGCTGAAGCCAACATGATGAAGCAAGCCTTGCGCATCATAGAGCCCGAGTAAGAGGGTGCCAACGAACTTCTTGCCGGTCGCATATCGAAACCCGCCTACCACAATCAGATTGCCGGTGTCTGCATGGAGAGCTTTGCCACGCGCGAAGGCGCTGGGTGGATGCGCTGCAGCAAGGCGTCGAAAGAAAAAGCGCCTTGCGAAGGCACGCCAGTTCGCCATCCAGCACGAAGTATTCCGCTGCGATGCCCGCGACAGCTTCCCTGATTCCTGGAAAATAACGCGTAAGCGGTTGCTTCGATTTGGACTGAAGGTCGATCTGTTCGCGATCGCGAAAGACCAAACATCGGAAACCGTCCCACTTCGGTTCGTATCGCCATTCGGTGCCCTCGGGAATTGCGTCGACGGAGAGCGCCTCCATCGGCGACAACGGAGGATGGACTTCAAGCGGCATTATCCTTGTATCGCAAGCGGCGGCAGCGGCAGCCGTGATGGAGAATGGTCGCTTAGAAGGCTGAACTCTTCACCGGCCGGCTTCCCCGCCGATTGGTCGCTGAAAAAGAGACATAATCCAGCTCTTCGCTTCGCCCAGCGCATCTTAGAAGCAATGCGCCTCGGCTCATATCTCCGCGACCGACAAAAGCGGATGGAAATAAAAGCCTGCTGCCCAGGACCGGCAGCAGGCAGTTGACATACTTCCCTGTAGCGATGCTTCCGAGCAAAACGACCTCGCAGGAGAGGCCGGCGAGCAACTCCGCAGATCGTCGCAAAGGTCCTGTAAATCGCGTCTCATCAGCGTCAACCGCCACCGTAATGAACTCGTGCAGTTCGGCGATACCGATGCGGGTCTCCGCCGGAAGCAAACCCCGACTAGACGTGATAATTTGCACTCCTGGCACCCCTTCGGGAGGTCGTGCAAATTTCCGCCCATAGGTCAGCTTTCCACGAAAGTACAGGCCACTGCAAAATGTGAAGATATCGCCCAGTGCTGCGTCGCCAATCTGCGTCTGTCGCGCGAGTTCAAAGGTCGCTTCAGGCCGGGTGAGAAGCTGCGCGCGACGCCCGTCGGCGCGAGCAGGCGAAAGGATGAACACTCTGTTCATATCTTGAAAAATGCCCGTGATATCGGGCTGGCCTCCGATGTAAAAGGCAGGAGTTTTATGAGTGAGAGGACGGAAATTGATGTCGCCGGCAAAAAACTAAAGGTCTCGAACCTTAGCAAGGTACTGTATCCGGAGGTGGGGTTTACCAAGGCGCAAGTCATAGACTATTACATTCGCATCGCACCGGTGCTCCTGCCGCATCTTAAAAGACGTCCCATCACGCTCAAGCGTTATCCAAACGGGGTCGATGGATTCTTCTTCTACGAGAAACGCTGCCCCTCGCATAGACCCTCGTGGGTAAAAACTGCCACCGTCCTTGGCTCAAGCGAGGAGAAGCGTATCGATTATTGTATGATGGAAGACCTGCCCGCCTTGGTCTGGGCGGCCAACCTTGCGGATCTTGAGCTGCACACCTTCCTTCACCGGGCTCCGGCGATTACTCGTCCTTTAACGATCGCGTTCGACCTTGACCCCGGTCCACCGGCCGACATCGGTACTCTGTTGTCAAGTCGGGTTGTGGCTGAGAAACATTCTTGAGAGTATTCAGCTCGAGAGCTTTCCGAAAACTTCAGGGTCGAAAGGTCTGCAAGTCTTTGTCCCACTCAACACGGCCATAGATTACGAGAGAACCAAGCAGTTTGCGCGCACGTTAGCCGAGCGTCTCGCGCGCGAGCACCCGGATCTGGTCGTGTCGCGGATGCAAAAATCTCTGCGCGGAGGAAAGGTCTTCATTGATTGGAGCCAGAATGATGAACACAAAACCACAATAAACGTGTATTCCCTTCGCGCGAGAACGCGACCCACGGTTTCAACTCCGGTGACGTGGAAGGAGGTTGAGCTTACGGCTGGAAAAGGAGACGCCATGCGCCTGGTCTTTGAGAGTGAGGAAGCGCTTCAGCGAGCGCAAAAACTCGGCGATCTGTTTGAGCCGGTTCTTACTCTTAAGCAGCGTTTACCAGCCCTCAAAGCGATCTTGTGAAAGGATGGTTCTCCTTGTCCTTGGTTGCCTCGATGATCTTGGCTGATTTCGAATACCCGCGAGTCTGGGGATCTTGCTCAATTGTCGACTAAGGACCTTTCGCCATCCGCACCCTCGAAGCATGGGGAGATTCAGCTTTTGAAAAGACTTCGGGATGGTTACCCTTCGCCCCCATGACAAAAGTGGCCATCGTCGGCGCAAACGGCTATTCCGGCGAAGAGCTTTGTGCGATCCTTAGCCGACACCCGCGCGTAAAGATCACGGCCGTCACCTCTCGACAGCATGCCGGTAAGCGCGTTTCGGACGTGCTGGCCAGACTTGCTGGAGCGAGCGGGATAGAAGCGCTGGAGTTTCTCGATGCGACTGCCCCTGTTTTGGTTGAGAGCGACGCAGAGTTCATTTTTCTTGCCCTTCCTCACGGTTTGGCCGCGGAATACGCTGCGCCGCTGATCGAGGCGGGAAAAAAAGTGGTGGATCTCAGCGCGGATTTTCGATTGCACGACGCTGCCCTGTTTCGCGAGTACTATGGTCACGATCACAGTGCTCCGCAGCTTTTGGCCGAAGCCGTCTTCGGAATTCCTGAAATCCATCGCGAAGAAATCGCCCGCGCATCCCTGGTTGGCTCCGCGGGATGCTACCCGACCAGCATCCTCCTGCCGCTCGTTCCCCTCTTGAAAGCTGGACTCGTCAAATCCTCAACGATCATCGCGAGCAGCGCCAGCGGAGTGAGCGGAGCCGGTCGCAAGGCAGAGACACCGCTCCTCTTTGCCGAATGCCACGAAAGTCTTCGCGCCTACGGCATCCCGAAGCATCGCCATCTTTCCGAGATTGAACAGGAGCTAAGCTGGGCCGCAAACGAGCCAGTCACTATCACTTTCGTTCCCCACCTGGCCCCGATGAATCGGGGAATTCACACCACGATTTTCGTCGCTCCGGAGGAAGACGTTGATGCTTCCCTTGTCATGGCCTGCTGGAGGGCTACCTACGAAGCGGAAGCTTTCGTCCGCCTGCCCGATTCGCTGCCCGACGTCAAAAATGTCAATTATACCAATTTCTGTGACATCGCGGTGCGATACGATCAGCGGACTGGCCGACTCATCATCTTGAGCGTGCTGGACAATCTTGTCAAAGGCGCGGCGGGTCAAGCAGTTCAAAATTTCAATTTGATGGCGGGCTTTCCTGAAGCCGACGGGCTCCTATGATCAAGAAAACGCAGGGGGGGATCTGCGCTCCAGCCAACTTTTTCGGCGGAAGTATTTCCTGCGGTATCAAAGATTCACAAATCGCGCGCGATGATACCGCATTTCTCATGTCGAATAAGCCATGCTCTTGTGCCGCTACCTTCACGACCAATCTGGTCAAAGCAGCCCCGGTTCAAGTCTCCATGGAACATCTTAAAGTCGGGAAACATTCGCGGCATCGTCCTGAACAGCGGAAACGCGAATGCTTGCACTGGGGCCAAGGGTCTGGCCGACGCCCGCACTATGGCAGCCGCAGCCGCGACCAGGATCGGACTCAAACCGGAGCAGATCCTCGTGTGTTCGACTGGCCGCATTGGCGTTCCCCTGCCCATCAAACGAATAGAGGCAGGCGTGGCCGCTATTCGCCTTTCGCGCCGCGGCAGCTCGAGTTGCGCCAAGGCGATCATGACCAGCGATACGTTCCCAAAGGAAATCGCGTTTAGCATCGAAACTGAAGGAGGCACATTTCGCATCGGCGGAATCGCCAAGGGTGCCGGAATGATCAATCCCAACATGGCAACAATGCTCTGCGCGATCACGACCGACGCCGCTGTTCCCCAACCCGCTTTGCGCGTTGCGCTCCGCGCCGCTGTCGAAAACTCCTTCAATCGCATCACCATCGATGGCGATATGAGCACAAACGACACTGTCATTCTGCTCGCCAATGGCGAATCTGGCATCACCCCGCCGCTCCCGCAGTTCCAAGAAGCGCTTGATACCATCGCCAAAGCCTTGGCTAGAATGATCGTGAAGGATGGTGAGGGAGCGACAAAGTTCGTGGAAGTACAGGTTCAAGGCGCCGCCTCGGCGCGCGATGCCCAACGCGCCGCCCAAGCGGTCGCCAATTCGACCTTGGTCAAATGCGCGTGGGCTGGAGGTGATCCAAATTGGGGTCGCATCATGGATGCTCTCGGCTACTCCGGAGCGAGAATCGTCGAGGAAAAGACCGCGATCTCCTACGACGATCTCCTCATCGTTGACCGAGGAGAGCTCGCAGAGACTCCGTGGCCGCAATTGAAAGCAATTGCCGCCAGCAAGGAGTTCTCCGTGAGAATCGATCTCTCTCTGGGCGAGTTTTCCCACACAATATGGACAACCGACCTCACAGAGGAGTACGTCCGATTGAACCTCGGCGAATGATATGCGTCTCCCTTTAACTCCAGAAGCCCGAGCAGAAAGTCTAATCGAAGCACTTCCGTACATTCAGAAATTTCGTGGCCAGATTTTCGTGATCAAATATGGCGGCGCCGCCATGGAGGAGGATCAGATCGTTGATCGATTTCTTAAAGACGTCGTGTTCCTCGAGGCAGTCGGGATCAATCCCGTCCTCGTGCATGGAGGCGGCAAACTCATCACCGCCCGCATGCGCGAGGCTGGACTTAAGCCTCAGTTTATCAAGGGACTTCGGGTCACAGATGAAAGGTCGATAAACATTGTCGAACAAACGCTCGACAACGACATCAATCCAAAAATTGTCGAAACGATTGTTAAATTCGGCGGAAAGGCGCGAGGATTTTCCGGCAAATCCGTGTTTGTGGCACGAAAGATTGGTCCTCAACGCAAAGACAACGGTGAGCAGGTGGATATCGGTTTTGTCGGCCAGGCTGCCAAGATCGACATCGCTAATGTTAGTTCCGCTATCATGGACGAAGTCGTTCCGGTCATCAGCCCGATAGGGGCTGACGAAACCGGGGTGGTGCTCAATCTCAACGCAGATGTTGCGGCCGCGGCGTTAGCTTCTCAGATTAAGGCGACGAAACTAATCTTTGTCAGCGACGTCCCTGGGATCATGCGAGATCCCAATTCAAGCGATTCGCTAATACCTACAGTGCACTGCGAACAAATTGACTCGCTCATCAAGCACAAAGTCATCGCTGGAGGCATGATTCCCAAGGTGGAATCCGCCGCGGACGCTCTGAAAAACGGGGTCGAGAAGATCCATATGATTGGTGGCAACACTCTACATTGCCTCTTGTTGGAAATCTTTACCAATGCGGGGATTGGGACGGAAATCGTTCCCTAAGGCGACATTAAGATCCGAGGAACAGCATTGCGCTTGGCTTCCTCGCGGTGCGCCGACGACTCCGGTTTCATGCGAAGATGCTTAAATTGGAAGAATCTGGCTAACCGCCAAAAAGTGAGGCGTTTGTCGACACGTGCAAACCTGCGCGCTTTAGTTAAGCCTTAGCACGAATCAAAGTCTGCCGGAATTGGCATGCGTTTATAATCAGCCATTTTGCTGAGCGCCGAAGTCCTTGTCTTCGAAACTCTGCTCATGTATCTGATTCTGCCGTCCCTCTCTGTGAGCAAGCCTTACCTTCCCTGATCTGCTTGCTCAGCCTGGCACACAAGGCGAAAGATTGGGTCGATAAGAAAGCAAGGGGCGAAATCCTTTGCCGGCGCCAGCAGGTTGATCCTTCTGATCGCCGCCACCCGAAGATCAGCAGCGGCTAATTGTTCATCGCGCAAGCGCGGACCATAAATGCCGTAGGTAGAATGGGACCTTGCCAAATCTCCCTTTGTAAATGGCTCGAACAAGACAACTGACGTTGAAATAGAGTTCTGCCGAGCGGCTGCGAGTCGCTTCCAGAATTTGCGCCTTGCTCGCTGTTGAAGGAAGACTCATGAAAGAGGGGAAACTCAAAAGCTACAACCCGGACTCCCCGCACGGCGCACTACTCGAAGGCTTTCCAGTTCTACGGTCATAATGCTCGTGTCAAAACCGCCGCTTCTACGAATGTCCGCCTTGCTTCCGTTGACCGCGGCGACCACTTCCCATACTCCGGAGTGACCCGCGAAGGCTACAAGATCGTTCGGCTCGACCGTGGCCGCAGATGTCTTCGATCCGGGAGGTAAGACGGAAACCTTTCCACCACGCGCCGCCCTTGGGGGGGTTGAGGACGACGCTGGTGGAGATTGTGTTACACGCCAGGGAGGCGAAGGCACTTGCGCTGGGTTGGCATCAAGGCGAGTGCCGCACCGACACTCCTTGCGATCTGAGGGAAAACGCAAGGATGTGATTCTCGAGCTTGACTGATAGGTCGGCTTGGAAGCAAACGAACCGGCAATTACGACTTTACGACACTTCTTCACACTACGCCCGTCACAAGGGCCTTTCGCTAATTCCCAGATTAAGCAGTTATCATGCCTAATGTTGCTTCACATTGACTAAGCTACCGCTGGAGGTACAATTCTTTAAGGAACAGCTACATACGAGAGAGTTGTGCACTCTTTGGCCGATTATCGCTGAAGAGAGATCTAATTATTCTGTAAATAATTCCGACGGTCTGAAGTAAGTCAGCGCTGACAGGGATTTTTACCTTGCATTAACGTATTGGGGACTACCCACTTATGTCAAGACAGAGGTCTGCGATAGAAGTGTAAATTTCTCCCCACTCGCTTCAGGTCCGCCGGTGTCGGTGGAACGGATGGCAAGTCAAGCCGGAAGCAACTCTGTAAGTGCCACCTGCACCGATTCCAGGACAAAATCGACGCTGCGAGCCTGCCAACTCCAAGGCAGACTAAAATTCATCGAGCCAGTGAAGTCTCGGCTGGTGTCCTCAGTTACCTCTTCAATGTGGTCATCAGTTCTCGACTTGAATGAGAGTGCAATCTTCGCCCGCACGGCGATTTCCGTCGAGACAATCACCTCGCCCTGTATCCGCTCCTCGTCTTCGTTCGAGAACTTCACCTGATCGAGGGAAACCGCGATCGGTGATGCCTTTGATGGATGGAGGGCCGTGGGATTCTGAGTGTCGAATTTTCGACGCATGATCTCGATTCTAATCGGCTGCTCAACTTTCTCGATAAATCCCGGTTGGGCATAAAGGTCTTGGAGCGTGATTGGCATGGTCGCCCCTCTAGCAGATCGCTCCTAGCTTTTCCAGCTCGTACTTCCTTCACGTCGCGCCTTTTCCAAGGGCCCAGTTGCACACCCCCATGTTCAAAGCGTCCGAACCAAACCGGCAGCATCCAGAACAACGGATCGTTGGCTGCGGGGCTTCAAGAGAAAATCGCGAAGGGTACGAGGTTCGACGTCAAGCAAGCCATTAAGCTTAGTTCAAATGAGGCGGCGTACAAGCAATGTGAGATTTTAATACCAATTTTAAAACCTGGAATGTGAGAATGTCTTCTCAACTCGGCGAAACTTCGAGAGCCTGCTTGCTTTCTATTGAATAGAAACTCGCATTTCGTCGTGGCTCCCCCACGATCAAAGGCGAACTAAGCATACGCCAAACGGAGGAATTTCCATGGCGTCGCGGAGTTCTCGCTCCTCCAACAATTCAAAAACAGCTTCTTTGAGGATCACGTGCTGCCGTTTATTGGTGAAGTTCAGGAGAAAACAGAAGCGTTCGCCTTCGTTGGATCGGACTATGGCCTGAATCTCAGCCGGGATTTCCGCCCACGCTGTGAGGGGGTCATGAAGCGCGAGCTCGTTGAGCAAGGCAGTCACGTTCTCGGGCGTAAAAAAGCTGCCGAAATAAATCACTCTGCCGTCGCCTAATTGATGAAGGCTGACCGCAGGTTTGCCCGCGTAATAGTCCGAGGTATACGAAGCAAGTATGCTAACACGCTCTCTTACCGGAGTGAGCACCTCGTTGAAAACTGGAGCCTCGACGAAAGTCTCTGCAGAACTAAAGCGAATCGCCGAACTCTCGCCAGGAGATACCACCGTAAAATCCTCGACGCGAATGCCGGTAAAATCCTCATAAAAGGCTTTGCCAGACGCATCGTAGCACCAATGACTGCGGTCCCTGTAGCCGCTCCAGCAGCCGAAGACCAGAGTCCCTCCACCTTCGACGTAACGCTTTAATGGCGCCATGTCCGCCGCTGTAAGAACATGCGCGTGCGGGAAAAAGGCGATCTGATAGCCGTGCAGTTCTCTACCGGCCTGAAAGCTCGCGAGGGCGCGAACGTCTGCGGAAATATGCCGCTCCGAAAGCACTTGGTACACGGCGCGTTCACTGGTTTCGCGATGCTGGCCGGTCGCGTGCTCGATCCTAGCGTGCGACTCGTTGTCGAAGTCGTACAAGATGGCGGCGGGAGAGACGCAGCGTGTTCCGGTTAGTGTCGCCGCCAAGCGCTTGATCTCTTGACCAAGCCGGTTCGCTTCGTCCAGCCGCCACGTATTTCGCTCGTCATGGTAAAGGAGGCCGTTCCAGTGAGCCTCAGAGCCGTAGGGCAGCGAACGCCAGCGAAAGAAGACGATACCGTCCGCTCCATTCGCGATGGAATTCCAGCACCAAAGGCGCATTTGTCCGGGTTTGGGCGTCGGGTGAAGGTAATCCGGGTTGCCGTTCAAGATTCCGCCGATCTGACCACTGGGTCCCGACTGTTGTTCCAGCACCATAAACTTCTGCGACACCCCGCGCATCCTGGAGAGCAATCGAGACTCAAAACGATCGCGAAACAGTCTCGGCAAAGTAAGATCGCAAACCTTGAATTCCGGATAGGAATCGTAGGAAATAAAATCAACCGCCTCTTGCGCGAACTGCCGCAGATCCACGTTTGTCATATCCTGAAATGCATTATGTGTGACGAACTGATGCGGCGCGATTCGCTTAATGATCTCATATTGCATGACCCCGAACCGAATCGTCATGTCGGACGTGAATCGATAGAAATCGAGTAGGAGGCTGGGGTTTTGGTAGGTCACCGTAGGGCGAGGCAGCCAAATCTGCTCCCAGTCACTGTAAGCCTGCGACCAGAAGGCGGTTCCCCATGCATCGTTCAATGCTTCCAGCGTGCCATACCGCTGGCGGCACCACGTCCGAAAGGCCTCATGGTCGCTCTCCGCGAAGCTCACGTCCAAATGGCAGTTCAGCTCATTATCGATCTGCCAGCCGATCACCGCCGGATGATTTTGATAATGTTCCGCCAGTGCCGTGGTGATCGCTTGTGACTTTTCGCGATAATGAGGCGAGGTGTAGTTGTAGTGGCGCCGAGAACCGTGGCGGAGGGGCGTTCCCGCGAAACTGGTGCGAAGTACTTCGGGATGTCGTTCGGTGAGCCAGGCCGGCGGAGTGTAAGTGGGAGTTCCCATGATCGCCTTCAAGCCGTGTTTTTGACAAAGCTCCAGAGCTCGATCAAATAGTGCGAACTCGTATTGCCCGTCGCTGGGTTCCCACACGCTCCAGGCGCCCTCCCCCATTCTCACCACGTTCATGCCAGTCTTGGCAATACGCTCCAGGTCCGAATCCCACTGAGTTTCCGGCCATTGTTCCGGATAATAAACAACTCCGTAGAGAAATGAATGGTAGGAGTAGCTCTTATTCATATTAGACCTTGTCGCCTAAGCGACCACTCACTAAGCGAGCCGAAGAGCTCAGACTTGCATCTGGCCGTAAACTCGCCGCCAGATGGCGGCCGGCGCATCTTTGAGTAAAGTTGGTTGAGGAGCGCCGATGCCCATGATCTACTTCACGGCACCGAGCGTCAAACCGGCAATAAATTGACGCTGCAAAATAAAGAACATGGCGACGGGCGGGAGTGCTGCAACGACAGAGCCGGCGGAAATGAGTTGCCAGGCTGCCAGCCATTGACCCCGCAAGGAAGCGACGCCAGTCGTTATCGGCTTCACGGAATCGCTCTGGACCAGGACCAAAGCCCAGAAGTAGTCGTTCCACACGAACGTGAACAACAATACTGCCAAAGCTGCGAGGGCCGGACGTAACAGCGGCACAATGATGTACCAGAAAATCTTCAACTCGTTGACGCCCTCGACACGCGCCGACTCAATCAGAGCGTTTGGCAGGGTGGAGATGAAGTTCCGCATGAAGAGAGTGCAGAAACCTGTTTGAAACGCGAGGTGGAACAGGATGAGCGCCCAGTAGGTATCCAGAAGCCCAAAACGCAAGGTCATGGTTCGAACGGGAACCATGAGGATCTGGAAGGGCACAAAGTTGCCGCCGACAAAAATGCAAAACATGAGCAGATTTCCGCGGAACTTGAACTTCGCTAAGGCATACCCACCGAGAGTAGCCAGGGCAATGGCGAAGAAGACAGCGGGAAGAGTAATGACCACCGAGTTTATGAGGTAGCGCGCCAATGGCGTGGCCTGGAAGATCTCGATGTAATTGGAAAACTTCCACTCTTTGGGCCATCCCCAATAGTTCCCCACGTTTATATCCTCGGCCGAGCGAATGGAGGTCAACAGAACCGCCAGCAGCGGCAGGAGCCAGGCCACCAACGCCACAACCACCGCCACATAGTAAAGATAGCGTTTGGGCGGTGAGGCTCTCTCTATGGGAGCAGGAAACATTAGTGTTCTTCGGTTCTAATCATTCGCCAGAGAAAGAAGGCGATGAAAATTGACATGATCAGGAAGAGGACCACTGCGATCGCCGCTCCGTAGCCCATGCGAAAATTGGTAATCGACTGCTGGAACATGAAGAAAGCTAAGATTGACGAACTGCCGTATGGCCCGCCGTCCGTCATCACTTGAACCAGGTCGAATGATCGAAGCGCACCGACGACAGTGATGACGACCGCGATAAATGTGGCGGGTCTGAGCTGAGGCATGATGATGTGCCAGAACATTCGAAATCCCTTGGCGCCATCCAGGCGTCCCGCCTCGATCTGCTCGGGATCAACGGCCGTGAGGCCGGCCAGGTACAGAATCATGCAATAGGAAATTTGCGGCCATAATCCTGCTGCAATGATCGCAAAAGTCACCGTGTTCGGATCGGAGAGCGGCGCGATGGCCGGAAGGCCAAACATTCGCAACACGACGCTGAGAATGCCGTGCTCGGGATCGTAAAACCAGGAGAAGACCAGCCCGATGACCACTTGTGAAAGCACGAAGGGAAAAAAGAACAGCGACTTTACGAGTCGCATTCCAGGGAATTGCTGGTTGAGAAAAATCGCTATCGCCACACCGCCAACTGGTCCGAGCAGAAAGAAAATCAGCCAGTAAACGTTGTTGCGAAGAGACGTCCAAAATTGCTCGTCTTCAAAAAGCTGCTGATAGTTGGCCAGACCGACGAATTGCTTGTCGACCGTTATTCCGTCCCAGTCAAACAGGCTGAGCCAGAAGGACTGAAAGATCGGGATGACCACATAAATGACAAAGATAATCGCCCCCGGGGCGATGAAGAGCCACGGCGCAAGGTCATGACGGCCCACGTGGCGCCGCCTCTTCGGCTGGACAGCATCGGCCTGGCTGGTCGCGCCTTGCGAATTCACGTAATCTTAGATTGGCAGAAGCATTGCGAATCGCAGACGATCTACTTGGACTGCACTCTTCGCCAGCTTTACTGTGCCGCCTTCTTGTCCTTGAATATCCGCTGTTCGACCTTGTCGAGACGTTTCAAAATCTGGTCGATCCGGTCTGGAAAAGCCATGAACTCCTGAAAGCCTTTCATGCCCTCGGTCGCCATTTCAGGATCTGTGTCGCGATCATAGTATTGGGCCGACTTAGCATCCTTCAGCAGTGCGAGGCCCTCTTGAAAGAGGGGATCCTCAGGCGGCTTAGCGTTCACGCTTGCCGGCAAGGAGGCCAGCCCAACCGCCATCTGTTCTTGAACTGCGGGGGTGGCAATGTACTCCAAAAACTTGCGCGCAGCCGCCTTATTTTTGGCCTTGGCAGGAATATGCATACTGTCAACCGGAGCATCTTCCCCGCGAGGAACGTCCGGCTTAATCGTCGGAAATGGAAAGAAGCCTATTTTATCTTTCATCTCGGGTGGGACGGCTTGCCCGAGGAAACTTCCGATTAGAATCATTGCGGCCTTGCCGTTCAGGAGGAAGGAGAGGCTATCCTGCCAAGTGTAGGTGGTGTTATTTGGCAGGTAGAATTTGCCATCCACTAGTTCCTTCCACTTTGCGAAGACTTCTTTGAGCCTTTCATCTGTGTAGGAGACCTTCCCGTCCATCAACTGGATGTGAAAATCATATCCGTTAATGCGCATGTTTAAAATGTCAAACCAGCCTGCGGGAGTCCAAACGTCTTTCGTGCCGATGGTAAAGGGAATGATGTCATTTTCCTTGAGCTTCTTTGCAACCGCGACGAATTCCTCCCAGGTCTTAGGAACGGCGATGCCTAGTTTCTCGAAAATGTCCTTGCGATAGAAAATACCCCAAAACGAGTAAATTGTCGGAATACCCCATTGTTTACCGTCGACGGTCATCGCCGAAACGGTCGTTTTGAACGGTTCGTTCCAGTTGTTCTTCTGCCAGAGATCCGAGACGTCGTCGAACAAGCCTCGATCGACGAACGCTTTCATGCGATTGCCCGAAAACCAGAAAACGATGTCGGGCGGTTCCGTCGTAAGCCAGTTTCGAATCGCCGTCTTATAGCCTTCGTGATCTGTGGTATTGAATGCGACCTCCAAGTCGGGGTTTTGCTTCTTGAACTCTTCCACGATCTTAGTAAAGAGCGCCTTCCCCGCAGGATTTGACTGGTTGGAGTTGATGACCAGCTTGTCGGCCTGAGCTGTAATAGTTAGGAGTGCAAGAAGAGTCGGGATTAGGAAGAAATGCTTAATCATCGTTTTGGGGGAGTTAGATTCTGGGAAGCTAAATCATTTAAGACTGAGGGGCGAAGCAGCACGGACAAGAGCGTGGCCTCGAGGCAGAGCAGTCGTGCCGCCCAAAGCCCCAAGAAAACGACATCAGCCCTCGCAATATCTGGTGCATCGTGCTTGACTTCGGCAAGATTCTTTATGAATCGTCGCAAGCTGGAAAGAAAAAAATGGGAATGGGAACGAATTTCGGATCACTCCGTCTCTCAGCACAAATCCATTACACAACTCCCCTAATTCAGGCGCAATCGATATGGCAGCACTAACGCTCCGAAGAGTCGTCAAACGGTTCGGTCAAGTGGAGATCATCCACGGAGTAGATCTTGATATCATGGACGGGGAATTCGTGGTGTTTGTTGGTCCTTCCGGTTGCGGAAAATCGACTCTGCTTCGCATGATCGCAGGTCTTGAAGAGTTAACTGACGGTGAGCTGAAGATCGGTGATCAGGTAGTCAACGATGTGGAACCAGCTGCTCGCGGGGTCGCGATGGTCTTCCAGACGTATGCGCTCTACCCGCATATGACTGTGGAAGAGAACATGGGTTTCGGTCTGCGAATGGCTGGCGTCCCGAAAGCGGAGATCACCAAGCAAGTCTCCGGCGCGGCAGAGATTCTGCACTTGACTCCCCTCCTTAAGCGCCGTCCCAAGCAACTCTCGGGCGGCCAGCGCCAGCGGGTGGCGATCGGTCGGGCGATCGTGCGGGAGCCAAAAGTCTTTCTTTTCGACGAACCCCTTTCCAATCTTGACGCTGAATTGCGCGTCCAAATGCGCATCGAAATTTCCAAGCTCCATAGTGATTTGGAGACCACGATGATTTATGTCACGCACGACCAGGTCGAAGCGATGACCTTGGCTGATAAGATTGTCGTTCTTAACCACGGCCGCATCGAGCAATTCGGCAGGCCGATGGATCTCTACCAGCGACCGGCCAACCTTTTTGTTGCCGGATTCATCGGTTCTCCGAAGATGAACTTCTTGAAAATTTCCTCTGCAGAGAGCGATGGGAAGACCCTTCGGCTTAAAGCGCCAGATTTTCGCGGAGAGCAGATTAGCAGTCGACGCACCGGCGGGGATTTCCATTCCAGCGGGAACCCCGCTTACGCTCGGGATCAGGCCGGAGCACATTGACATTACCGAAAAGGATCAAGGTAAAGGAGTGCTTCAGATCGAGGTCGTTGAAAGTTTAGGGGATATCACCTATCTCCACGGAGTCACTCCGCCAGGAAATCGAATGACAATCAGCATCACCGGTTTTCACGGATTTCGACACGGAGACTCGATAGGCTTTGATTTCGCGACAAAGGACTTGCACCTGTTCAACGCCGAAGAGAAGGCTCTCATCGCCTGACGGAAGATGGAACCGTCGCCGGCAAGGACGACTGCTCCTGTTCAACCAGAAGATTGGGAAAACCCCGAGATTCAGCGCGTCGGAACCGAGCCGCCTCGCGCGAGTTTTTTTCCATTCTCTGACCGGGGTGCAGCGATGCGGAACGACCCGCTCGAATCGCCCTGGATAGTTTCTCTTGAAGGCATGTGGTCGTTTCACTGGTCTCCGGACCCCTGGACTCGTCCCATCGAGTTTTTTCGGCGCGATTTCGATGCTTCGCAGTGGAGCGTTTTGAGAGTTCCTTCGAACTGGCAGCTCAACGGCTACGGTATTCCACTCTATACAAACAAGAGGTATCCTTTTCTCAAGGATCCTCCAAGCGTGACGGGGACGCCGCCCGTGGAATTCACGAGCCACCGCTGGAGGAATCAGGTCGGATCCTATCGGCGCACGTTTCAAGTGCCGGACCTCTGGTCAGGCCGCCTGATCTTTCTCCGTTTTGAGGGAGTCGACAGTGCCTTCCGTGTATGGCTGAACGGGCAAGAGACAGGATTCGCAAAAGACAGCCGTACTCCCGCGGAATTTAACATTACGCGGTACGTTGCACCTGGCGAGAATACCATCGCCGTGGAGGTCTTTCAGTATTGCGATGGGAGCTATCTCGAGGATCAAGACAAGTGGCGGCTCAGCGGAATCTTTCGAGAGGTCTACCTATGGTCTGCCGACACGCTGTACCTCCGGGATCTGGAAGCCGGGGCCGATCTCGCCACAGATTACGTCGATGGACTCCTTCACGTTCGGGCAACGCTTCGCAACACAACAAGCAGAGACCGAAAGGCGCAGGTCAAATTCGAGCTTTTAGGGGAGGACTCTAAGGCCGCTCTGCATGAGGAAGTCGTCGATATGACGGTGAGCGCCGGCGACGAAGCAATGGCGCAGTGGTTCGGACGGATCCCGCAGGTCGCGAAGTGGTCGGCCGAATCACCAACTCTCTACGTGTTGGTGATCTCCCTTCGTGCTGCGACCGGCGAGGAAATCACCCCCATTCGTCTCGGCTTCCGCAAGGTGGAAATCCGAAATCGGCAGCTGCTCGTCAATGGGAAAGCGATTTACATCAAGGGCGTCAATCGCAATGAGTTCTTGCCGCAAAGTGGACACGTTGTCACCAGGGATTCGATGATTCGCGACCTGGAGCTAATGAAGCAAAACAACATCAACACCGTTCGAACGAGTCATTATCCGAATTGTTCCCTTTGGTATGATCTCTGTGACCGCTACGGCATGTACGTAATCGGAGAGGCGAACGTGGAGGCCCATGACATGGGAGCATTTTCAAACCATTTGTTGCTTCATGAACCGAGCTGGCGAGAGGCGATCATCGGCCGGCACCAGCGGATGGTCGAAAGAGATAAGAACCATCCCTGCATCATCGTGTGGTCGCTCGGCAATGAGTCCGGCAACGGCCCTCATTTTGTTTCGGCCTATCACTGGATCAAGGAGCGAGATCCCTCGCGCCCGGTCCAGTACCGAATCCGCCCTGCGCGGATCCAATACCGATATCTACTGTCCGATGTACGCGTTCCCGGCAGACCTGGAGAACTATGCGAAAGATCCGGCAGCGGACCGTCCACTTATCCTTACGGAGTACGCTCACGCTATGGGCAATAGCGTGGGAAACCTTCAGGATTACTGGGACATCATTGAAAAATATGACCTCCTGCAGGGCGGGTGCATTTGGGAATGGTGCGATCTTGCCCTTTTCAAATCACTGCCAAATGGAGCGGGGCGTTACCTCGCGTACGGTGGCGACTTTGGCGATTTTCCGAACGACGGAAACTTTTGCTGTGATGGCCTGGTCCAACCAGATCGCCGTCCAAATCCGCACCTCCACGAGGTGAAAAAGGTGTACCAGAATGTGAAGATCGTCGCCGGCGATCTCGCGTCCGGTTGCCTGAGAATCCACAACGGCTTTTCCTTCTCCAATCTCTCCGATTGCGAAGTTCGGTGGCAATTGCGAAAAAACGGGGAGATCGCGAGTGCGGACTCCCTTGGCGCCGTTGACGTGGAACCCGGACAATCTTGCGAGGTGTCGGTTCCGCTGCCTGGGGATCAATCTCGAGAGACTGCTGAGTGGGTCCTGATTCTATCACTGGTCCTCGCAGCCGACACCGAATGGGCGCAGCGTGGTCACGAAATAGCTTGGGAACAATTTGTTCTCCCAGAAAAGCACCACGCCAAGGCGCGCTCGAAACGAACTGGCGCTGCGACCGAGGGCCCCCTTTTACAGCACACTGGCGAGAGTTATATCGTGGCTGGTCGCGGGTGGGAGATGTCGTTCGACCGACGGAGAGGAGCCCTCGTCTCCTTGGTTCATCGGCAATGCGAACTGCTTCGAAAGTCTCTTGAGCCAAATACATGGCGGACACCGAACGACAATCAGATGCGAAATGGCTATCGGGAGATGTATGCACCATGGCGCGAGGCCGTTTCCCTCCGCAGAACGCTTGGTATCTCCGCCGTCGCGCAGGAAAATTCTGTTCTGATCCATGTGCGCGCGGAGTTTCGTAACTTGGCGTCCTACGATCTTCACTACCTTGTTGAGCCGACCGGCTCGGTAAAAATCGAAGTGAGCTTCCAGCCCTTCTCCGAATCGACGCCGCCATTGCCAAGACTAGGGCTGATCGCGGGATGGGCCGGAGATTTGCGGCACGTCACTTGGTACGGGCGAGGGCCGCACGAAACTCATTGCGATCGCAAAACCGGCGGCAAGCTGGGACGTTATGAATTAGCGGTTGAGGCGCTGCATCATCCTTACGTGTTTCCCCAGCTAAACGGCAATCGCACCGATGTGCGTTGGCTACAGCTGACGAATTCGAAGACCTTTGGCATTCGGTTCACAGCGGACACCGTCCTCCAATTCGTCGCTCACGATTATAGCGATGAAGACATCGAGAATGCGACGCATGACCATGAGATTACCCATCGCGACTTCATTGAAGTACAAGTCGACCACCAACAGATGGGTATCGGAGGCGATAATGCCTGGGGCGCCGACGTCCATGAAGCATACTGGGTGAAGGCAAAACCGTATCACTACACCGTCCGCCTCGATTTGATTGGCTAACGATCAAATATAGAGGTGAGCCTAATGTAGCTATACAAGACAACTGGCAGAAGTAACTCGGCCAGAAACAGACGTTGAACTGCCCTGGACGTGGCGCTTAATTTAAGATAAAAACGCCAGAGGATAAGTTTATGAGACCCTTACCACTCGTCCGATTGTTGACGCTTGCCCTCGCACTTGCTGCTCTCGGTCCAACGGCGGCATGGGCGGAGGACCCATCCAATGCCGATCACATCATGGTCCTGCCAGCTGATCTCAAATGGGAAGACTCCAAAGCCACGCCTGGGGCGAAAGTTGCCGTAATTGAAGGCCCACCAAACGAAGCAGTCCCGTTTACCTTCCGCGTTAAGCTTCCCGCCGACTTCAAGGTCCCGGCCCATTGGCATCCGGCGCTCGAGCACGTGACGGTGCTATCGGGCACTTACAATTTTGGGACGGGAGACAAGTTTGATAAAAAAAAGAGTAAGGCGTTACCCCCCGGTAGCACCGTAATCATCCAACCCAAGACCAATCACTTCATCTGGACTAGCGAAGAAACCGTCCTCCAGGTTCATGGTGTAGGCCCCCAGGATCTCAACTACGTGGACCCAGCGGACGATCCGCGGAAGAAGTAGCGCCGGGGACGCGGAGAATAGCCGTTTGCTGCGGTCCGTTGTTGCGCCACAATCGACCTGTAGGGGCTTTTTTGATTCGCCGGAAGGGTAAGGCAGGTGCGCCTTCCTTTTACGCTGGGTTGGGTGACGTTCCGCCTTTGCCGGAACGATCGCAGACGGAGCGAAATTCCCTCCGCGACCGGTAGAGATGAGCCGCGAATTTGTCGTGTTCGCTGGCCCCGCAATTGGGAGAGCAGGAAATCGACGTTCTGCTGAATCTCGCTGAGCTTCGCAATGAACGTCTTCCGGTGCATCAATCGGAAATATCACGATAGGCACTCGATTGTATAAAACTCGATTGAGATTTCGTTGACCTCTGTTAACCAAGTTCCTGCGACTTTGATTGGGGAGTTATTGGGCACCAAATTGTCTTTTAGAGCGAAAATTGAGAGGTCTCTACTTTCATAGGTCGTTGATTATCAATCGGAAGGGGTGGGATTCGAACCCACGGAGCGATTTCGCGCTCGCTCGATTTCGAGTCGAGTGCCTTCAACCGGACTCAGCCACCCTTCCTATTGATTATCAGTAACTTATGACGCAAGCCAAACTGGTGAATTGACTTTTATACGGTCGGTTTATACGGTCTACGTGCAAGCACCGCGAAATGCCATGCAAAAGACCGTAGAAAAAGAGACCGTTTGGAGTCCCACTCAAGTTCAGTTTCTCTATCGTCATCGGAACGGACGCTACTATGTGCGCACGTTCGCGGGTGGCAAGGAGAAATGGACCAGTCTGAAGACCAAACTCCTCACGGTTGCGAGGAATCGGATGAAGGATCACGTGGATGCAGCCGAGAGGCAGCGGACGACAGGCAACACCTCGGAGGCCGTTGGGCGGCTCACCTTTGGCGAGGCCATCACGACCTACAGAGAGCAACTCCAAGAGGCCGCGATCCGGCCGAACACAAAGGCGTATCGCGAGGCCGGTTTGAAACTCGTGCTCCGATCTTGGGAGAACGTGGAGGCGCTCAATGTCCGCCGCATAACGTCAAAAATGGTCGAAGAATGGCTTCGCCGCTTCAAGGCGACCGCGCAGCCCTACGTCCCTCGCGGCGCAAAGACCCCTGCGATAAACTCAACCGGCGCGAGCATGACCACGATCAAATGCGCTCTCGATGCCGTGCGCCAAGTCCTTGATGTCGCCGTTTCAGGAGGCCACCTCTATGCGAACCCTGCACGCAATACGAGCGTCACAAACGCGGCGAAGCGGATGTTCAAGGTCACCCGCCGCGAACGCGCGGAGCGTGGAGCGTTGCGCTTGCCGACGCGTGAGGAGTTCGTGCAACTGGTCGACAAGATTCGCACTGCCGGCGTGTCGGACTGTAAAGCTGCCGCTGACTACGTACAGTTCATCGCTTTTTCAGGCGCCCGGAAAACCGAAGCGGCAAATGTCACATGGTCCGACATCGATTTTAACCGCGAGACGATTCATCTGCGTGTGACCAAGAACGGCGAATCCCGGTACGTCCCGATGACCGGGGAAATGCGCCAGCTCCTGGAGCGAATGAAAGCCCAACGAGAAAAAGTTGCACCCGAAGATCGCGCCTTGCTCGTCAAAGAAGCACAAGGCTTTATCACGAGCGCGTGCCAGAAACTCGGGATTCCGCGTTTCACCACCCACGCACTGCGTCATCTTTTCGGAACAGCTTGCCTTGAGGCCGGCGTAGACGTCCGTACCGTTGCCGGGTGGCTTGGGCATAAGGACAACGGCGCGCTGTTGCTGAAAGTCTATTCGCATGTCCGACAGCAGCATGAAGCGGATATGATTCGAAAGGTGCGCTTCGCTCCTGTGCCCACGCAAGCGGCGGCAGTCTGACACACCGACTGGATGGAGGAGGATTAGTAGGGACCATTTTTTGGCGTTCCGGGCTTAGGTAGATGACGCGAAAAATCGCGCCCGCCAGAACTCCGCAGGCAGAGGTGACTGGTTTTTCAGATAAGCGAGCACCTAAACGCAGCGGGGTAATTTCTCGTCCAAACTGAACGGATACTTCTCACGTGTTTCGTTCACGAAAGCTGGAGATTGTCGAAGCCGTACCCGAGTGGTTCGATCTTCGAGCGAAGACAGTCGAGATCCGAGCGACAGCGACGTTCCGCCCGAAAGACCGCGATGCCCGCACGGTGCCGCTCACGGATCAGTTTGCCGATTTTCTCAATCGCTACGGCCTTCGCTCGCCATACGTCCTCCAGCCCGATGTTGTCCAAGGGAAACATCGTTACCGGTTCGATTTTCGTCGCGCGTTTACCGATTACATGAAAGCGCAAGGTGTTCCGTGGATCAGTCCGCATGTTATGCGGCATTCGTTCGCCTCGATTTGCGCGAGCAAGGGAATCGACATCTACCGGATTGCGACCTGGCTTGGCGACGATGTGCGCGTCGTGCAGCGACACTACGCCAAGCTGCGGCCCGACGACCGCGAGATCATGCGAGCGTTCAAGATTTGACCAGCTCCCCAGCGGTGCGCGGAAGTGCGTCGCCCGCCTTCAAACGATCGATGCAGACATCGAGATCGCGAAGATCATAGCGCGTGAGCCGGTTGCCGCGAATAAAAGGCTTGACCCAGCCGGAGCGCTCGAATTGACGGAGCAACTCCTTGCTGCCGACGTATGCAGCGGCTTCGTCCGGAGAAAGACCTCGCTTGAGTTGAGAGTATCGCATGGGTGAGTTGATTTAGTCCGCCCAGCATATCCATGAATCGAGCGCCGTTGCGCGCGCGATCGGAGCGAATGTCCGTTGCCTTCCATGAATCACTCCCGCGGCACGGATCGATTCGGCGATGCGCGTTTGAGAGTCTGTTTTGCTCCAGTCACCAGAGCCGCCTCGTAGCGCGCCAGCTTCAAGGTCGGAGAGTGACCGACGACTCTCACTTCGATACCAGAGTCTCAAACCAAATCGGCCGCTTGCGGCGGTTGGAAAGTCAGGCCGCACGAATCACCGAGAACCTTCGGCAGCTCCACTGGGATAACTGCAAAGTCGACTTCGATCGCAGGTTGGCCTATCGCTATGCGTTGAGAGCCCTGCGAGACGGATACGACGCTGCGAACATCCTCAAGTGCTACGAACGGGCCCTCCAGGAATGCCACGCACTGGCGACGGATCGGACTGCGAGCCGCGGTCAGATTTGCCGGTTTGAACTCTCGTCAACGGTTCGCCGCGCGAAGAGATTCCTGGCGAACAATAGACTTCCCAAAGCTGAGCGCATCCGCCGTTGGCATCAGGGCCAGCGACAGCAGGTCTTCATTGATGCGATAGCTGCGGAAAAAGCGGACCTGCGAACGGCGGAACAAGTCGGGCAACGCTCGATCCCAAGATGTAGCCCGCAATCAGGAAGTCCGATGATTCCGAGGAAGAACGAAAAGCGCCGCGTCGGAGTCCGGCCTCGGGAGGAGCGACGAACCTTGGATAGCTCCCCAGAGCGTGAAAGAACCACGCGCCCACGACGAAAGCTCCAATCGCGAACAGAACTCCGACCAGTCGCCGCTCCCGTCGTGTCGCCCCGCGAACGATCTCCGCCCCGCAATGCGTGCAGACATGTGCGTTGCCGGCACTTGCGATGCGCAGTGCGGACAGACCAAAGTCTTCACCCGTGCAGAATAGCAACCTTCGTCACAGGTTGGGAGTGATTTTCGTTCCCGATTCAATCTGCGGCAATAATTCGAGATCTTTGTCACCTTGCCGGCCTCTCGGCATTTCCAAGCAGCTGATACCGCTGTGGAACTGCGCGAACCCACTTCACTGCGAAATCCTGCAGCGCCTGGAGAAGCTCGCGGAGATTGTGACCCGTGATTTCGACATCGTGAGTGGCAAATGTGATTCGTAGGGTTTCGCTGTCCTCTGTACGCGACAGGGATGCAGTGACGAGCTGACCGTAAGGAAAGAGATGGATTTGGCCGTCTGAGTTTCGACGCGCAGGCAGGCGGAGTGAGCCTCACGTTGCCAGCACGTTGGCCCGGACGGATTGCTGTTGTTTTCGAGATGGCGTTTCATTGACATGTTGCGTTTCGGGTTTGAGGAAAGCAGCGACCCAGGCGCGCATTGCTGCGCGACAAAGACGCCGAGCAAATTCGTGACCGCGGTAGATGTTCCGGCGGACCCGCTCGCGGAGTCGTAAAGATCGGCCAGGAGTGTTGGCGAGGTCGAGCGCCAGCTCACGCTCACCGCTTCGCGAGATGGCTTGGCGGAGTTGCTCCTTATCAGTCGTGAAGATCTGGATGCTCTTCCGCGCGCGCGAAATGGTGACATACCACTGCTGTGCGTTAGTGGCTGCCCGCATCCGCCGCGTCGGCGAAGAGGACGTGATCGACGGTCTTGCCCTGCGAGCCGTAGGACGTGACTGCGTAGCCGCGCTGGAACTGACGATAGTCCAGCGGCAGCGTGCGACCGTCATCGAGCCGGATCGAGCCATCTTGCAGAACGGCCGAAACAGTGACGATCTCTCCGTTGGCCAGCCTTTCGCCACGCGTGGCGAGGCGCATTCGCTTTGAGTTGAAGCTTATCGCCCGAACAAACTGCGAGCGGCACTGGCCGACAGACGGTGACCCGATCAAGAAACTTCCGCGAGACGCGCTTGATCCTACCTTCAACCTCTACAGCGATTCCGGCAAGTGTAACGGCTACGAGCGCTCCTTTTGAGCCACGCGGGCATCCGCGGAAATCGCGGTTAAATACAATGCAGCTCTCGGCAGGATAGTGGCGCGCATCCGCTTTCTGCGCAGCTGTCAGGTCGATTTGCTCCAACGCGGTCACGCTCGTATCCGCCCCTCTAAGAGCTCCGCAGCGGCGCAAACCCGCGCGCACAGCTTCGTTGATCTCGCGCACCTCAGCACGCGTTTGCGAGACAACAATGGCGGTCTCTCGCGCGAGCGGCGAAGCCCAGGTAAGCTTCTACCATGCGCTCCCGTTGCTCATCGATGCCGCACTCTTTCACCGCCTCGAGCCTTTCGAGATGTTCAAGTGAGGTAACCAGATCGCCTGTTGAAGCTGCCTTCACCGCCTCCCGATAGATTGCAATGCGCTCGCGCTCCTCCGCTTTCTTGGCCCGAGCGGGATCTTGTCGTCGAATCTCGTCAAGCTGCACCGGCCGCAAACCGCCGTAGCGTTCAATCGCCCGTAACGCATCCGAGGCTTCCACCGGACCATGCTGCCGCGTATCGCCCGAAAGGATGTACGCGACCGTTAGCTTCTTTCACGAGCCGCAGAAGATCCAGCATTTGTTGTCCGCCAATCTGCCCGGCCTCGTCCACGATCACGACAGCACCTTGCGGCAGAGTGCCACGCAGAATGAATTCGGCGACTGTCTGGACATCGTGAAGCCCGTTGCGATCGAGATCGATTACCTGCTGACGCTGCGGGGCGACCGTTTTGGTGACATGTCCGGCGAGCCGCAGCGCTTCCTGGATGCGACGCAACACGAAACTCTTCCCGGTGCCTGCTCCACCGCGGAAAAGTGTCACGAAGTCCGTTGATCCGAGAATCTGCCGGAATGCACGGAGCTGGTCCGGAGCAAGTTCGTTGGCGCCCAATGAATAAGACCGCCCGAGCGGCGAATAGCGCCTAACGCCGTCGCGCGCCATCTCTACGATTGCCCATTCTCGCGCGAGTACGTCTCGGCAAGAAATCTTATCTTGCTCCGTGCGGAGGTAACTACGCGCCTCGGTCTCTCGTTTCAATTCGGCGACCGTGACATCACTGCCACGCGCCTTGGCTAGCGCATGACGCCAAAGCTCGTGCTCGTGAACCACGGATCGTCGCTCGAAAAGATGCGCTTCTGCCCAATCGAGCGCTTCGGAGGCGGATTCCTTATGAAGCGGTGCGGCGCTCGGAGATGTGGGCAGATGCAAGGCTTCGCGTTCGGCGACGCTGAGCTGTTCGGCCCAAAAGCCCCGAAGTTTCTCCGTCGAAATGCCGCACACTTTCCGGTTGCGCTGCTTGTGCGCCAGGTGCTCGCGAATTGCCTGTACATTCGCACCGTGGAGCTCAGGATGTTCTTCGAGTAACGTCGCCGTCTGCGCGTCGATCTGCGCGTGACGTTTTGAAAATCGCTCGCGTATGCCAGCCGGCACTTCGGCGATTTCAAAGTCACCGCGGGCCGAATTCACTACGGTGTAGGCGAAGCCGCGAAGCGCCCGAGCCAGCTCGTGGTAATACACGTTCTCGATGTACTTCTGTGCCGCAAGCATGTCGTGGTTCTGAAGTGCCTTCCATCGTCCCTCCTCCTCATCGTGGGTGGCGTTGAAGACAATGCAATGCGTGTGCAGATGCGGGTCGAGCGCTCGGGATGTCTTGTGCTCGAAAAGCGCAGCAACGATATTCCCTGTGCGACGATCCCGATTCGCACCGCGTTCTCGAATGCGTGCCGAGGCGAACCCTTCCAGTTCCGCAATTGCAACGGTCACCGCCTCGCGATGAGCAG
>CAVUTD010000022.1:0-41909 GCA_963744345.1 uncultured Verrucomicrobiae bacterium | reverse complement strand
GCCAATGCGTTCCAAACCGATAAACGCATATCTTCTACCTAAAATCTCGCCGACAACGACCCCCTCCGGTTCAGGTCCTTTGTCGTCGCTGCGGTTGTCGAAGGTGTTGTTGGAATTTGAAGCGTTGAAGTGCGCCGGAAACACTTCAGCGGTGATTCGTTCCAACGCGTCGCCAGAATCAAAGGTCAATTTCCCCTGAGCATCCCAGATGCTGAAGGATCGGGCGCCAAACGCGAACAGCTGTTCGTAGACACCGGTCGCAGAATTCCTGCCCAGGGTGTTGGTGATATTCAGGCGCCCAAGATTGGCTTCATTCTTGAGCACGGCGGCGTTCGGGAAGAGGGCGGGATCCAGGATGACGCTGTCGCCTCCGATGCGCACGGTTTCGGTGAAGCCGTCGTATTCGCGGGCATCGCCTTCGTTTGCGGTTATCAGATACGTCTTTCCGCCTATCGTAAATGAAGCGATCCCGTCGGGAAGATACATGCCTCTTATCGGCCACTGACGGATATTGATTTTGCCATCCCGATCGCTTGTATCCAAGCCCTCCAGGCAAGTTTTGATGATCCCCAACTGGATAGACTCAGGGACGTAATTGAGCGAGAACGTGCCATCATTCGTATTTACCAAAATATTAGCGACGCCAAAATCGTTGTCATTGATCACGGCGAGCGTCTCGGCATCGATTAGCGCAAGACCTTCGAGCTTTTGGACTTTGTTATAGCCAACCTCGTTCAGATCCACATGAAGGACCTTGTCAATCGGCTGGATACTATTGGCGAGCATCTCAGCGACCGTGAGTTGATCCACGGTCTTTCCGGTCGTGCCGATCGGTCCAGTTAAGGAGGATACGTCAGTGGCGGCGGCAAGATTGAAACGGTAAATCTTCTTTTCAATCTTCGCCGGTTCATCACCCGGCAAGGAGTCGTCATCCCGCTCGACGACGAGAAACTCGCCATTGCCCAATGCTACGGCGTCACCGATCTTGTCGGCGCGGGTGTTCGGCTCGGCACCGAGATCAGGATTGTCCAATACGTAAATAAATTGTTTGGTGGTCTTCGTGGCAGGTTCGAACTCCACCACGCGGATGTTTCGGAGGGCATTGAGGTCACTGTTTGAAAGAGAACCGGGGTTACGTAGCGGGCTCTGCAGGAATGCATAGATTTTGCCGTTGTCATAGGCGATCGCTTCGAAGCCGCGGTTCTGGCGGCGCTGCGCAAGCACCGCGGGAAGTGCTTCACTGCCAAAGGTGCCTGCCGGCTGTCCTGCCGCCGCGGCAGTGCCGAGGGGCACATAGCGCTGAATCAAAACCCCCTCGCTATCGAAGTGATAGATCGCCGGCCTGTACCTCGTCGACCATCCAGAAAGTGCCGTCATTGGGATCGCGAACGAGTCCCTCAAAATCGCCGCCAAGCGGATCGAGGGGTTGCACGTTGTCGCGCAGATCCACGGCCACCTCATCATTGTAGGGCGTGTTCGCCGAATCGTTGATCGCCGTATTGGGCAAACCCGTCAGTGGGACTCCCGGCTTGCGTTGCAGCCGTATGCGTTGAGTCAACCGGAGTGCGCCTGTCTCCGGATCCAGCTCGAAACGGACAATCTCCGGCGTGAAGTTGGGCAGCAGAAATGGTCGACGGATGCCGGTGGGTTCAGCGTTGGGGCCGCGGTCGGTATGAGTAATGAATCGGTAACGACCCGTCTTCGGATCAACACCTTCAAAGTGCAGGCCAGAGAAGCCACCCAAAAAGAGGCTTTGGCCGGCTGCGGTTGTCCCGATGGAAGGCATGGTCGCGGGATCGAATTCGTAAATCTTGGCCTCGGCCTTTACCTCGCTATGGTCCTTGAAGCCGAGGCCGACGAGTTGCGTTACCTTGGCTGCGCCGATCTCGACGATAGCAAGCGCATTGTTCTCCTGGCAGGTCACCCATGCAGTTCGAGAGTCCCGCGAGATGGTTATGTACTCCGGCTCGATGTCTTGTTCGACGGAAGCTCCCGGTCCAAAAATACGTATGCTTGGATCGAGCTTGGCGCGATCGAACGCGGCAAAGTCGGCGGTTCGTACGTCAGTGTCTCTCAGAGCTGTTGCTCCCCGGCGCATGTCGATAATGCTGACCGAGCCTTCTGGGTCCACGACGTATTCGTCATCGGGCTCCCCTTCGTTCGCCACGAGCAGCCAGCGCCCGTTGGCGGAGAAGGTCAACATATCCGGCAAAGGCCCGACCCGCACAGCATTGAGGAGTCGCAAGCGCTGATCGAGAAAGACCACCGTGCCCGGGTTTGTCTTGACAGCGTTTTCAACGGCGACCGCAATCACACCTTCATGGGCGGCGACGCTGTTGGCCACTGCGCCGAAGGCTTTGACATCAATCTGGCCGATCTTCTTTGGCCGCGACGGATTTCTAATCGAAAGTACATCCACGCTGGCCTCCTGCGCGTTGACGACGAACAGCCGCTGTGTCCTGGGATCGTGTGCGACGATCTCGGCACCGCCCGCATCGAAGATTCCACTTGCGTAGGTTCCAATGGGAGTGAGGCTAATCGCTTTCTGATCGGCGGCCACTCTCTCGGCCAGCGGCAGTAAGGTTGTCAATAACCAAAAGATCAATGCGGGCTTCGGATGTCTCATAATAGCGACATGAGCTGATGGCTACTTGATTTGCAGGTGAGGTGGTCCACGGAGCCGCATAAAATCGAGGGTGTAGAATGTGGAATGAGAACACAATCTATCGTCAAGGAGCGGTCCAGCTTCATTGGTATCGACTACCACAAACGCTACAGCGTCTTCTGCGTGCTCGACGCGCAGGGAGGGGTTCTGGAAAGGGGACGCATCGATCACCTCTGTCCGGAGCAATTTATTGAGCTGGTGCGGCGATGGCCTGGATGCCGCGTGGTCTTTGAAGCGGGGATGAACTGGCATTGGCTTTTTGAAATTCTGGAGAGGGAGCTCTCCTCCGAACGCATCGTGCTGGCCAATCCCTTCAAGACGCGCATCATTGCTGAGGCGCAGATCAAGACCGACAAGGTGGACGCGCGGATTCTGGCCGATCTGTTACGCGGCAAGCTGGTCCCCAGCGTGCATATCGTCGGTCGGGAGTCCCGACAGATCAAGGAGGTGCTCCGCCAGCGCTGTTTTTTCGTGCGCCAGCGCACGATGCTGCGCAATCGCATTCATCGTCTTCTTGGCGCTCAGCACGAAGTAAAGTTGCCCAATGCAGCGACCTCTTCGGCCGCAAGGGTTGGAGCTTCCTGGAAAAGCTGGAGCTTCCAGCGCCAGCCCGACTCCTATTGACCCAGCAGCTAGCACTCTTGAAGGAATTAGCCGTGCGTATCCATGAAGATGAGAAAGCCTTGGAAGGCTTGCTCCAAGAAACTCCGGCGCTCAACTACGTGCGCAGCCTACCCGGTATGGGACCAATCCTGGCCGCCGTGGTCGTCAGCGAGATCGACGGCATCGAGCGCTTCCCCTCGGCTCAGAAGCTTTGTGGCTACGCCGGTTTGTGTCCTTCCACCCACAGCAGCGGGGGCAAGACTTTTCAAGGCAAACTGCTACAACATTGCAACAAATGGCTTCGCTGGGCCTTCGTCGAGGCCGCCTGGGTTGCCATCGGTTGCTCGGCCTACTTCGGCGACTTCTACAAACGCAAGCGAGCCCTTGGCAAGAAGCCCAGCCTCGCCATCCTAGCCACGGCGCGTCTGATGGCTCGAATCACCTGGCAGCTCTTGGCGCACCGCCGGGCTTACACGAGCCTTGCTCCAGACCCAATACCTCCGAAGCCAGCCTGCCGAGCGGATTGCCTGCACGGGAGGCTTGGCCAAGGAAGTGCACTCAAAGATCCGTCCAATTTCCCTCGAAGAAGACTTTCCCCAGTCGCTCCAAAATAATGCTGGTTGGTCGCTAAGCCGAAGGCTTTGCTGACGCACCTTTTAATAGGATGGA
Organism: uncultured Verrucomicrobiae bacterium; assembly: GCA_963744345.1. Classification (GTDB taxonomy): domain Bacteria; phylum Verrucomicrobiota; class Verrucomicrobiia; order Chthoniobacterales; family Terrimicrobiaceae; genus DASTFP01. Next base: position 37,972 of record CAVUTD010000022.1, on the reverse strand, counting down.
GGGCTGGGGACCTGATTGTCATAAATGGACGGGGGCCAGCATGGCCCGCCCCGCAGAGAAGTGTGGTCCTACCATCATCCCTCCTCCAAGACCATTTTGCTAATAAGGCCCGCTGCCCAATTCGTCGCTTCACCACGACAATTTAGAATTTAGCCCCTTGACACGACTCTCGTGAGTCTTTCAGAGAAGCTTCATTGGTTTGCGGAAGCCTCCATTCACGGAGATCAGCCAGTTTTCGTCGCGACGCGCCCCGATCAAGATCCGCATTGAAACAATAATGTCACATGAGCAAACATCCGCTAACCGAGCCAACTCGCCAAACCGACGGGGCATTTGGGAGGGCTGATGTCCGCTGAATCTCTGATTGGGGATTTGGATTGCCCAATGAGTTGCGGGCGTCTGAAGGACATCGCTTAGTTTTCCTTCCGGATGGATCCTCTCGCGCGGTGCCACCATCTACGCGGCTGGAGCGAGCAGCGCTTTCTCGAGCAGACTTCAGAAGCAGTGCGAGCAGCAAGACGCGAAAGCGGACGCTTTCAAAGGAAACCATGCTGACGAACAATTTGTTACGAATCCGTCACAATCAACATATGGGGTTGCAAGGCGTTCGCCACGCTGATGCGATCGCATCGAAGCACAATGATAGCGCACCAGTTCGTTAGACCCTTGCACTGATGAGACTGACCAACATCTTCGCAGACACTTTAAAAGCCCGGTTCTTCGCCGCCGGGACGAAAATTTTCGAGAAGGGGGACACAGGTGAAGAAATGTTCGTCGTCAAAGAGGGAGAAGTTGACATTGTCATTGGTGATTTCCTTCTGGAAACAGTGCATGCCGATGGAATACTAGGAGAACTGAGCCTGATTGATCAGGAAACACGAATCGCCTCGGCCATCGCGCGGAGCAATTGCACGCTGCAAAGTATTGATAAGCGCCGCTTCTTGTTTCTTGTCCAGGAAACCCCGATCTTCGCCCTTCAAGTAATGAAAGTGATGGCGGAGCGCCTGCGCCGGGTCGACTTGCTTATCACAAAATTTGCGTCTAGCGAGCGAGTGCGCGCCACCTTCGATTAAGACCTCTTCGGTGATCTTGCGCTTGGCGCGCTGAGCCGGCTCTTACCTTCTCCGCGGAAACCTCCACGATCCCGGAAAGCCTGGCGCCGACTCCTTTCGAGCTGTTGGTTCTACAAGCGGCTTGAAGAGAACCATGACAGCAGTGGAAGTCCCCGCGCCTGCAGAGGGCCTCGTTAGCCTGGCACCTACGATTCCGAGATCGACGTCGAAGGACGAACGCTCCTGTTCGCGCCATCTCGCCCCTCAGGAAGCAGGTCGACGCGGACGGGCTCGACTCTCCAGATATCCCTCGAGTATTCTGCGATGGTGCGATCACTCGAGAATTTTCCCACTCGAGCGGTGTTGAGGATCGCTTTTCTCGCCCAGCAAGATTTTTTCTGAAACGCTGCATCGACCCGTTTTTGACACTCACTGTAGGAGTTGAAGTCTGCTAAGCAAAGAAAGGGATCGCTGTGGCAAAGACTATCTCGCAGCGTATGGAGAACCCCGGGTGGTTCGTCGGGCGTGAAGTAGTTGGATCCCAGCCAGTCGACCGCGGCTCTGAGCTCTTCGTTTAGCAGGTATTTTTGAGGATCATAACCATTTCCCATCAAAACGGCGACCTCTTCGACGGTGTGCCCGAAAATGAAGATATTTTCGTCGCCGACTTCGTCTTTAATTTCAACGTTGGCGCCGTCGAGGGTGCCGATCGTCAAGGCGCCGTTGAGAGCAAGCTTCATATTGCCCGTGCCTGATGCCTCCTTGCCCGCAGTGGAAATTTGTTCGGAAAGATCGGCCGCCGGCACAATGCGTTGAGCCAGAGACACACGATAGTTCGGCAGGAAGATGACCTTTAACCTTGCCTCGATGCGTTTGTCATTGTTGATGTGCTTGCCCACGGCATTGATCGCTTTGATGATGCACTTCGCCATCTCGTAGCCCGGGGCAGCTTTGGCGGCGAAGATAAAGACGCGCGGCGTGACGACGATGCCGGGATTCTGCAGGAGACGACGATACAGCACGAGAATATGCAGCAGGTTCAGATGTTGCCGCTTGTACTCGTGAAGGCGCTTAATCTGCACATCAAACAAGGCAGAGGAATCGACGGAGATCCCGCACTCCCGTTTGATGATGCGGGAGAGATCGACCTTGTTGTCCTGTTTGACCTTTATAAAGTCGCTCTGGAACTGCTCGTCCTCAGCGTAGTCTTCGAGATCGCGAAGTCTGTCGAGATCACGTGCCCAACTATTTCCGATTTTCGCGGTAAGCTCACTGAGGCGAGGATTGCAAGCGAGAAGCCAACGCCGCGGGTGATGCCGTTGGTCTTGTTGTTGATCTTGCCGGGATAGAGAGTGTCAAAATCTGGAAACAGATTTCTTCTCAGCAGTTCGGTATGCAGCGCTGCGACTCCATTGACAGAATGGCTGCCAACCACGGAGAGGTTGGCCATGCGGACCATTCGCACTGGACCCTCTTCGATGAGCGAAAGAGTCTTCTTCTTTTCGATGTCCCGCGGCCATTTCGCCTCTACCTGCTCGAGGAAGCGTTTGTTAATCTCGAAAATGATTTGCAGATGACGCGGGAGAATTTTCTGGAAGAGGCCAACGCTCCATTTTTCCAGCGCTTCCGGCAGAAGGGTATGATTGGTATAGGCAAAGGTTTGTGTGACGATGGACCATGCCTTCTCCCAGGACAGCTCATACTCGTCATGCAGGAGGCGCTGAAGTTCGACAAGCGCTATTGCCGGATGTGTATCATTCAGCTGAATGGCTACTTTCTTCGGGAGGTCCTCCCAGTTTTCATTCGATCGGCGAAACCGCCGGATGATGTCCCTCAGGGAACAGGCTACGAGAAAATACTGCTGCAGCAGACGGAGTTCCTTTCCGCTCTCAGTGTTGTCATTGGGATACAGGACTTTGGAGATGGTCTCGCTGTGAATCTTCTCGCGGACGGCTTCTTCGTATCCTCCATGGTTGAAAGCCTGCAAGTCGAACTCTTCTGAAGCCCGCGATTCCCAGAGGCGCAGGAAGTTAACTGTATTTGTCCCGTATCCGGGGATTGGGATATCATAGGGAATCCCGACGAGCTTTTTCCATCCGACCCAACGCGGCACATAGTTCCCTCGGTCATCGAACACATTTTCAACATGACCGTAAGTTTGGATTTCCGTGGTATATTCGGGCCGGACGATTTCCCAAGGGGTGCCGTATTGCATCCAGGCGTCGGGAAGTTCGATTTGATACCCATTGCGGAACTCCTGCCTAAAAAGCCCATACTGGTAATGAATGCCGTAACCAATCGCTGGAATATCAAGCGTCGCCAGCGAGTCCAGAAAGCACGCCGCCAGACGGCCTAAGCCGCCATTGCCGAGCCCCATGTCGTATTCTTCCTCGCGAATTTCTTCATAGTCTAAGCCTAATTCTTCAAGAGCCCGGACCACTTGATTATTCACCCCCGCGCTGTAGAGGGTGTTGGAAAAAAGCCGTCCCATAAGAAACTCCAGCGAGAAGTAGTAAACGCGCTTAGCGTTCTTCTGGTGATGAGCACCGGCCGTGGCCAGCATCCGCTCCACAATGACTCCCTGCACGGCTTTCGATGTCGCCAGCCACCAATCGCGCTTGGTAGCCGTTAGAGGATCGCGGGCTAATGTAAGTTTTAGACTATTCTGAATGAGGGCCTTGACATCGAGAGCCGAATTACTTGATGAGTGGCTATCTGACAGCATGGCATTTATTGACGTCGAATTTCCGTCAACGGCCGGCACTCAGCAATCCGAGACGTTGTGACAATTCCGTCACATGCACTTGCCTTGTATGTTTCGTCGATGAAGGGCACGCAGAGCTTTGCGCAGTTCCTTTCGAGAGCGTTTTGAACGTTCTTCTCAACCAGGCGACCGGTGCTCAGGAGGATTGGATCCTGGAGGTAAGTTGTAAGTGGCTGGCCTTTCGGATTGAGCTTCGTGGTGGCCAGGTCCGGCTGTCAACTGCGCTGATGGATGACGGCGACAGGCCGCAGCTATTGCTGAGGACAGCTGATGCTGAAGTTGGATGGAAAGCCGTGTGCCGTGTAGTCCGTGCGCTCGAGGAGAGCCGAGTCAAATCTCTGCGGCGGCCGATAGAAGCTGGCACCGGAGCTGACGCATGGTTATTGCGTAAGCAGATCAATGCAGATGAAGAACAGCAAGTCTTCCCAGCCTTGACCCCGAAAGGCGCGCTGGGAACGCCGGTTGAGGCATCGGTCCAGAGTCGAGAAACTCAAGGCACGTCCCCTTGTGAAGGAAGGACGGCTGCTCGATGACGACCGCGCTTGGATGGATTGGTGAACGCTGCTTGCACGTTGTCCGCTTTTCTTTCAAACACTCCGTCTATGAGTTCGCCCAATGAAACTAATCCGTCCATTTCACCGGTCGACAGTTCTCTCCTGAAACGAGCCAACGAAGGCCGCACGCTGCGTGCGTTTGGCCACGCAGTGGTCATACTGCTCGACGGCGAACAAACCGGCGGGAAGTTCACGGCGTTTCTCAACGTCACTCCACCGGGGGGTGGTCCCGGCCCGCACTACCACGAACACGAAGACGAATGGTTCTATGTCGTCGAAGGCCGGGTTAGTTTTCTTCTGAACGATACTTGGACCCACATGTTCCACGGGGGATCGCGTTTATTCCCCCCCGCGGCTCGGTCCACGCTTTCAAGAACAATACGGATCAGACGATTCGTGTGTTCATCAATATCGCTCCCTCGGGATTCGAACGATTCTTCGCCGAAGCCGCCGAGTGGTGGGCGAATCCGGAGCGCGACATGAGCCGCATAGCGACGATTGAGGAGAATACCGAACCTTTTCCGTAAAACAACGAGACCTACTTGGAAGGATCGCGGAGTGAGGTTATAACGCGTGAAAGTCACAATTCAGTCGACCGGTGTGGCGGGAAGCAAGCCGCGAGTGAATGGTCCGCGCGATCAGGACCGCCAAAGTGCGAGCGTTGAGGGAGGAATACTGCGACTTCGAAATGATGCACAGCGGACAAAGAATTTTCGGGAGGCAATCGCGTTTGCGGAGGCGCGCGGAGAACTTATTTCGAACCGTGTGGCCACCCAGCGGGCAAGCTTTCTCATGGTCGCCATCCGGCCGAAGATGCTCAAAGCGCCGAGCAGCTGCGCGCGGCTTTGTTGAAGTGTCAGACGCTCACACTGCCAGCCGGATGCCCCGATAGATGATGCTCTCGGTCATGACTGACCTGAGAGGCCTGTCGATGGCCGTCAGCGATCCGGAACGGGCCGATGAGGAGTGCTTAACGACTTCAAAGAGGACCAGGAAAACGACGATTCGGCCGAAACGTTTGACTGAGACCGCTTGCCACACTCAACACGGAAGAGATCGCAACAAATGCCAGCACCTAAAGTGTTCTTAATTGGAACCTATCATCGGTATCAAATGCGCGGGGGATTCTTCTCCGTCACCTCAAGCCAATGGGAGGAGTTTATCGCGATGCTTCGAAACGTAATTTCCCAAAATGGGCTTTGCAGCATTGCTGAGGAGCTGAATAAGGAGGGTCTCAAGAGGCATTTTTGTCCGGATGAGTCGTCTGCTTGCCAACTGGCCGACGAGCTTGGAATAGAGCATCGTTATTGCGACCCTGATACAGCAACTCGGAAGAAATTGTCCATCCCAGAGGGGAAGGAAGGTCATCCAAAACGAGAGCAATATTGGCTAGAGCAACTGCAATCGTTTGATCGATTTCCAGCGCTTTTTATCGTGGGCGCAGATCACTTCGAGGGTTTCCGCGATCTACTGAGACAATCAGGTTTTGAGGTTGTCGAAGTGGAGCGCGACTGGGTGCCGTCTGACTACTCGGAAGATGATTCAGAGGGAGTGTTCATGGGTGACTAGCCGAGCTTGTCTTTTCTCTGGTTGCGAACTCGTCAAGGATTGGTTTCAAACGCGCTGTCTATTCTCCAATCCGCAGCCAAGTGCTCCCATTGGCGAGGTTAGCCCTTATTTGCTTGCCTCCCTTTGCCCGTGGCCATATTACCCCATCACTTTCAACCTTGCCGCGTCTCATTTGATCGGAAATCCACCACCGATCGTGTAACAGTTATTTCACACAAGCTAACTTGTGGCAGTTGGACCTCAGGCCGAGGGTCCAACCATGAACAGCCCGCGAGCTAGTCTGAAACTCACTGCTGCCGACTACTCCTTTTGGCTAGCCTCAGGTTTCCTCGCAGGCATGGCTGTAGTGGCTATTTACAGCGTCGTGAGTCTTCGATCTTCGGTTTATCGCGACGAACTCTACTGAAGCCGGGTAGACCAATTTCGATGAGCACTTCGCTTGACAGCTCCACGCTTTTCTCCTTCCTTCCCTCCCTCGATGAAAGAAACGACCATCCCCCCGCACGCAGTTGACGATCCCAAACCGAAGCTTCGCAAGGCCGTTCGCGTTTGGCTTTCCGACGGCAGTAGACTATTAGGAATGTGGACAGGCACCAAGTGGTGGAGTTCCAAAGGTGAGATTTCCCCGGTCAAGTGGGAGCTTGAAGAACGGAAAAAGAAGACCAAAAAGCTTCGAAAAAAATTCCGTGATTCAGAAGACGCAGCTTGAGCGCTGCGCCAGATTTAGTCCGCAATCCGCAGCAGATGCTCCCAGTGGGCGAGTTTCGCCATTGCAGCCCATGCTTTGGGCGGATTGAAACGTCGAGATCACACATCGCTCAATTTACTCAGCTGTAAACGAGGCGCGAATAGAACCTCTTTCGGTGCGTGAGCAAAGAGGACAGAACTCTGTCGAGTAACCCGATTTCTGAGCTCCCAGATTGCGCCGACGCCGGCGAACCGATCCAGCGGATCGCCGACAACTACGCCGAGCTGGCGGGATTGCCGGCCATAGCGAAATGGCGTGTTGGGGATTTTGGTCACGCATTTCTCAACTCCCAGCGTTTTGGAACGAGTTAGATTCGCCTCCGGAACCCCTCGGGCGGATTCTCCACGTTCACTGCGATGATGTCGATGCAAGCGACCACCGGCCGCTAATCTGGGGTAACGTCCCGTGGCAACGTTTTCTTGAGCGACTCATTGGCGCGGCTTTGACGGCATTGTCGTAATCGAAGTCCTGCCTGGCCCATTCCTGGCAAATTTCTTGGATTCAGCCTTGGTCAGTCATTGGTGCCATGGCAATGGCGTGGCACGATCGGATTGCTCGTGCACACTTCAATGTTTCCAGCTTCGGGAATTATGCACTCCGCCTAAAGCTCCCGACGAACGACAGCGGAGCCAGGATCCGGCAATTTCTCTCCTCTACGCCTGCTGCCCTCGAGACGCTTGCGTAGTATGACGCTGCGACCGCAGCGCGGGACATAAACGGCCGGTGCATTGCGCATGTGCGGTGTGTGACCCGACCGCACCGCCAGCCGGACAGTTCGCAGTTTACAACGCCCTCGGTGCGCCCAAGCAACTGTTCGTGCTAACCGCTGGACATCACATGTATCGGGAAGAGCGCGACGAATCGCTGCGAATGTTACAGGAAATTCACGAGTTTCTTCGGTAGAGTTGACTTGGACGCGCTACCGGTTCTACGAGCGAATGAACCGGGAGTACCACAGTTGGTGGAGCTGGCGGCTCAATCGAAGCATGGAGCTTCTTGTGTTTGGCCATGGTGGGGCGAAAGTGCTGATTTTCCCGACACGCGACGGGCGCTTCTATGAGTACGAGAACATGCGCATGACGGAAATCCTTCAGGACAAGCTTGAGGAAGGATTTCTCCAGCTTTTCTGCGTGGATGGGATCGACTCTGAAAGCTTCTATTGCCGATGGGCGCATCCCTCCGGACGCATCGAACGGCACAGGCAATACGAAGAATACATCCTCAACGAGGTCTTCCCTTTCATGAGTCTCAAGAACGCGCACCCGTGTACGATTTCGCACGGATGCAGCCCTCGGGGCTTACCATGCCGTCAATATAGCCATGCGTTATCCGCACTTGTTTCGCAAGGTGACAGCCTTCTCAGGGCGCTACGACCTGACCATGAACATCGGAGGGTTTTCGGATCTTTTTGAGGGTTATTACGACCAGAACGTCTATTTCCACACTCCGCTCCACTTTCTTCCGAATCTTACTTGTACTCAGCAGCTCGCATACCTGCGGAGTATGGAGGTTGTGCTGACCATCGGTGAGTCCGATCCATTCCGTGAGAACAACGAATATGTCAGCCGGATTCTCCGCGGCAAAGGAGTGCCGCACCAGCTGCATGTCTGGCAAGACCGTGCGCACAGTGGTTACTATTGGCGGCGCATGGCGAGTATCTACCTCTAACTTCAAAGAACGTTTCGTTTCTTTGCTAACGCGTTGCCAGACCAGCTGCTCGCGAAAGCGTTGAGGCGACCTGACTAGGCGTGCTCCCAAGCGGTTCCATGATCTAGGTCTATTCCGGATGGTCAGCGTGAGACATTATGTGACAAGATTGTCACATCATCGCGGGTTGCCGGCCATCGGCATCTGAGGGAAATTTTGTCGTTACCGGCGCTTCTGACAAGATCCTTCCAATCAACCAACACCGCCCCGATAATAGATTCTAGTTAGCTGAGCACTTGAAGTCTTTCTTCTTTTTGATTCTCCGATATGAAGCCAGAATTGAAGCGCCGGAACTTAACCACTTGCCCTCTCGTTGGGACGCTGGAGGCCAAGTGACTGACAACGTCAACACTCAATCAGAGAGTTGGGCAGAGTTTATTCCCGCGACCGACTTTGCGCTTTTGCGGAACAAAGCCAAGTGTTGGATGATCAAGCTCTCGGACATCTCGACCCTCGAAGCCTGCGGGAATTACACGCGTGTGCATCTAAACTCCGCCACGGCCTTAATTAGGCGCCCGCTTCGGAAGTATGAGCGCAAGTTGGATCCTTCGTTGTTCTTTCGTGCTAGAGTCGACTGCATCGTCAACCTAGGGCGCGTGATTCAAACGCGAGCGCTTACGCCCTTTCAACTTGTCTTTGTGTTCGGGGGCGGCCGAGAGATTGTCGCTTCCCATGAGCAAAGTCTCATCTTCAGACGGTCGAGAGAACTTTAGACGCAAGACCGCCCAACAAGAAATCTTAACTTACTCTTCTTTATGAGCAGGAATTTCGAGCTTGAAATCGAGTCGCTGATCTCGCAGCTCCAGCCCCTCCGGTTGGAGGTTTTGCAGGCGGAGCAGCAATTTCGCGAGGAACTCAACCACGTACATTTGGGCAACCTTCAAAGTGCGCGAAATCTCGTTCACTACGTGGGGCTGCGTCGACATGACATTCGGGAGTTGCAAGAAGACCTTGGCCGGCTTGCACTCAGTTCGCTGGGCCGCTTGGAATCCCATGTGATGGCCACGCTCGACGCTCTGCTGGCGCTACTCCACAGGATCGCCGGTAGAGAGTGGCCCGGCCGCACCATCGATGAGACCTTTGCCGAATTTGATGAGGGCTCAGCCTTGCTTGAAAAGCATACGACTGCTTCGCTTGGCGAGGCCACGGATTACCGCAACTGTACGCATCATGGTTACCATGCCGAGCGAAGCTGCGAGCGATCGGAATCTAGTTCGCGACTTTCTCGACCGCGGAATGAATATCATGCGCATAAATTGTGCTCACGACAGTGTTGAGGAGTGGCTGCGCATGGTGGAGAACTTGCGCGCTGCCCAAGAGGAAACCGGCAAAGCCTGCAAGGTTGCCTTCGACCTTGCTGGTCCAAAATTGCGGACCGGACCGCTGGCTCCGTCTCCTGGAGTTATCCGTTGGAAACCGCTGCGAAACAAATTGGGGCAAGTCGTAACCCCTGCCTACGTTGCGTTCTACAACGATAAATACTCTTCTGAGGGTGATACGATCGCCATTCCAGTTAAGGGGTTTATTTTTCGTCATGCGCGGGCCGGAGACGTCATTGAACTCACCGATACTCGCGGCCGCGAGCGCACCTTGCATGTCGTTGAAGTCGACGAGTCATGCTGTGTTTGCACGAACGATAGAACGGGCTACGTCATGGAGGGTACGAAACTGCGGCTGCTGCGGGAGAAAGAGCGTCTCTGCGAAGACGAGGTGGACACTCTGCCGGAAGTTGAATACGCCCTTTCGCTGAGTGTGGGTGACGATCTCCTGTTGACGCCGGCGGAGGTGCCCGGAAAAGCCGCCGAAGAAAACGAGGGTGAGATCGTTTATCAACCCGCGCAGATCGGTTGCTCGCTCTCAGCCGTCTTCGCTGACGGGCAGCCTGGAGAGCGCATTTTCTTTGACGACGGCAAGATTGAGGGTGTGATCCGCTCTGTCCACAAAGGAGACACCGACCCACGGCTGCAGGTAAAAATTACGAGTGCCGCCAAGGGCACCGCGAAACTCCGTGCAGAGAAGGGCATCAACCTGCCCGACACGAAGCTCAATATTTCTGCCCTAACGCCTAAAGACCGCGAGGACCTAGAATTTGCCATCGAATACGGTGATTTGGTCTCTCTCTCATTCGTGCGCCGTCCTGAAGACGTAACCGAACTCATCCGAGAACTCGACCGCCTTGGAGCGACCGAGACCGGGATCATCCTAAAGATTGAGAACCGTCGGGCAATTGAAGCTCTTCCTCAGATTCTGCTTACGGCAATGGGACGACCGATAACTGCCGTTATGGTGGCCAGGGGCGATTTAGGCGTTGAGATTGGTTTCGAGAGAATGGCAGAAATTCAGGAGCAGATTCTTTGGATCTGCGAGGCCGCGCATGTTCCAGTTATTTGGGCGACGCAGGTGCTTGAATCGCTAGTCAAGCGCGGTCTGCCGTCTCGAGCAGAGGTGACTGATGCGGCAATGTCAGGACGGGCCGAGTGTGTGATGCTGAACAAAGGGCCACATATCTTGTTAGCCCTTGATTTTCTTTGCGACGTGCTCGGCCGTATGCAGGGGCATCAGACAAAAAAGTCCGCTCTCATGCGCAAGCTCAGCGTGGCAGAATTGGCTTGGAAGTAGGATATTTTGCAGCGCCTGAGCTTCCTCCCCAATATTAAGCATGGCTCCGGATCCAGGACTGCTCACTTCCTTCCGGGAAACGAACTTCCCTCAAACACGCGGCCATAAGAAATAACAAAGGAGTAGAAGAACTATGAAAAGCACATCCGCAACGCTAGTGGTAAGTATTGTCCTTGTTAGTGCCTACGCGGGGGAATATGATGAAAAACTTAAGGACGCTCTTTCCAAGTCGAATGAGCATTACGTCGCTACGGTTCATATTGACGGCAAATGCTAGCACGGAGGGCGATACGAATCACCCGCCGGAGGCGATCCCTGATAGCGCGCTACCAAAAGGTGGAGGCATAGCAATCAGTAAGGGCGATCAGGGAAAATGGCGTATGAGAGTGTTTAAGTTTATACCTTCTCAAATTATATCCACAGTTGACAAAGATATAACGATTCACTTCGTAGGAGCTCAAGGCCCTTCCCATAGGATAAAAGTTGATGGAGTTGACGAAGAAATTCAGCTAAAGAGAGGCGAAATTAAGTCGATAACCCTCCATCCAACAGAAAGAGGCGTGATCAATTTCCGCGCGTTAGATCGCCAACCCTCAATGAGTGGACAAATCATTGTAATATCCGAATAACTCCGAAGGGTGAGTCAGCTGCCAGCCGGAGCGGTGGCAGCGGCAGCTCAAATTCGTTTTCAAGAAAGCATTGTCGGAACTATTTGCGCGCATGGTGCTGGCTTATCTATCGATCTGTCTGCTGAAATTCCCGAATGGGGCGGCATTCGGCAATTGCCAAAGGCGAACTTAGCGACAGGATTAGAGGCTTAGAGATCGGAGCCGACGATTATCTGACCAAACCGTTCAATCTGCGCGAACTCGTGTTACGTATCACGGCACTGCTGCGGCGCTCGCGCTGCGCCGCACAGGATGAAGTTCTCAAAGTGGGCGCTTTTCGAATTGATAGGAACAAGCTCGAAATTCGGCTCGAAGGGCGCGACTGGATTTGACGGCGATCGAGTTCAGGCTGTTTACCGTCCTGATCGAGCGTCGCGGACGCGCTCAGTCTCGCGAGGCTTTGCTCGCTGATGCATTGGGGTACCAGAATCCGATAATTACACGAACCATAGACAGCCATATTCGTCGTCTACGTGAAAAGCTCGGCAGCCACGCTCAGAGGCTGGCAACGGTCCGCACGAGGGCTATCGCTTCAACGCGACGTTGGATTCTTACCCGTTGACCGCGTCGCCGGGGAAGCGCGCCTCTGATGCGTGTCGTACACGTCAGCTTAACTTTTCGTTCCTAGCACTCGCCTGTGGGAGTGACGTCCGACGCCCAATCCTATTTCCGTGACGACCCTGGCTGATGGAGATCCGATCGGCACGGTGATCTGGCGCTGGAACGCCACAACGATCAACTTGCTAGCCTACAATGCACGAGCGGAAGAGCTAGTCGGTTCTACGCAAGTGCGCGATCTCATAACCGGACTTCGCCGCTTGCTTATACACTGCTTCAGCAGAAGCACAAGGTGGTAGGACTTGGTCGATTTTGTACGAACTGCACGACACCTCGCAAACTTCATAAGCTAACAATGACGCCCTGACTAACGTTGAACAGGCGTTCTGGAGTTACGATGGACGCTACGGGGAGGCGCTGCGGCACGATGTCGTGGTCTCCCAGCCCCTCGGGCGCGAGATCCACGTCATCGCCGACCATCTCTCGGCCCATAAACCAAACTGGTGGACGACTGGCCAATCATTCCCGGATCCACATTCATTTTCCTAACCATGCACATAGCCAATAGCGGCGGCTAATTGTGACAAACGTTTCACAAACCCAGGCTCTGCGAAATTTATTCGTTTGCTAATTGTCAGAATCAAGCCCGGGACCTGCTATGAACTACTCACCAACGGAATGGTTTGTGTCAATGCTTGCACTTCTAATGGGCACTTGGTTTTGCTGCAAGTCATCAGGCAACGCCCTATGAATACCTCCATTTCACACACATGACACATTATCTTCGAACCGGCGTCGCCCTCGTCGCCACAACGCTGATCACACAGGTCGCGTACGCACAATCGCCTCCAGGGCAGGGATCAGAAAGCGAATCGCCCGCAGTGCAGGGACCCGAAAGCGTGCAGGACTGGTGGAATGCCGGCGAGCGCTTCATCGAGGCCAATCGCCGCTTGCATCGGAATAATCGCAGGGCGAAGAACGTCATCCTGTTCGTCGGCGACGGCATGGGCATTTCGACCATCACCGCGGCGCGCATTTTCGAGGGTCAGTTGCGCGGCCAGAAAGGCGAAGAGAACAGCCTATTCTTTGAGACGCTGCCGTTCGTCGCGCTCTCGAAGACGTACTCATGGGACCAGCAGACATCCGATTCCGCACCCACGATGACGGCCATGGTGACCGGCTTCAAGGCACGCGAGGGCATGCTGTCGGTCAATCACGAGACGCCGCGTTTCGAGCGCAGTGCAAGGTGAAAAGCGTGCCCCGGCTTGACGGCGACCCGCTCGAAGAGGACAAGGACCTGCTCGACCTGCCGTACACGACCTTGAGCTACGCCAACGGCGCTGGCTACACCGGCGAGTCCAACGCGCAGCCTGACGGCGTCAAGACCTAGCCGCACAGCCCATCGTCGTACACCAGCGACGCGGTGCGTCCGGACCTGACCACCATCGACACCTTGCACAGCGACTTCATGCAGGAAGCCACCGTGCCGCTAAATTCCGAATCGCACGCTGGCGAGGACGTGGCCATTTTTGCAAGCGGACCGCTCGCGCACTATGTGCATGGCTGATGGAGCAGAACTGGATCTATCACGTGATGCGCGCCGCCTTTGATTTCCCATCGGTCTTCGAATCCTTCGCCTCGTTAAGAAGATCATGCACTCGACGAGCCGAATCCGGGCCCTTTTTCACCTTTAATTAATCTCCCTTTTTGCAGAAGTAGACATCGAGAAAGCGACAGAACGTCTGGGATTCAAATCGATTGACGATCGTTACAGACCTGAATCCACCTGAAGCGCGACCTCATCGCCAATTTGACAACGGGTCGTGAAGCCAAAGGCGATCTTCTTAAAGGCGCTCGACCTCCCGTTTCTCCACAAAAATAGGGAGCCCTTCCCGGGTAAAGCTATTCATCAAGGCTTCGGGGTCGAGCGCTTCGGGCATCATTACTCCACGCTCGCCAATTTTTCCGGTCACCAGTAACCTGGCCGTGAGGGCAGGTGGAATTCCTGTCTGCACCAGAGTGAGGGAGTATCCGTGCCGTTCATAAGTGTCGCGGTGACTATCCATGCTATAGACGAAGTATTCTACCCGCCGGCGGTCTTTTGTCCCGCGCACTTCCGTCCCGACGCATGAATAGCCATCCACCGTTGCGCCGAGTTGGGCCGGTTTCGGCAGGTTGGCGCTCGCCACGCGCACCGGCGCGACCTCGACCCCGTCTACCTTTACTTTCTTCCAAGTGTCGAGATTCAGAAGCTGCAGAGACCTGGAAATGTTAACTACTTTCTCGGAAAGACTGTACTTGAAGACCGAGTAGCGAACTCCCTTTTCAACAAACGGTGGATGAATGCCAAGGCTCACTCCTTCCTCGTGCGCCACTGCATAGGTCTTCTGAAGGCCGATCGGTTCCGGAAAGCGTATCCATTCGATCTCCGTTTCCAGGGGTTTGCCACTGACCACTCGCGAATTCTTGACGTAATAAGGGGTAGCCCCAAGCTCCTCGAAAAACGTCTCCGGTGAAAAGAGCACCGCGAATCGATAACCTCGGACTTCGGCATTGTCCGCATCCAGCACGCGAATGCTCGAGGCGGTGTCCAACCGATCGATGGCCCACCTGGCAAAGACGTTCACGGCGCCGGGATCCATGCCCATGCAGAGAATGCCGACGATGCCGCGGTCGAGATACGCATCGTTGAATTTTTCGATCTCGGCCTCGAACGAGTTCTTACCAGGCCGCTTGACTCCGGGTGGGGAATAGATGTCGGCGGCCATGTCGATATAGTGAGAGCCGGCCCTCAGGCATGCTTCGAGGACAGAATGATTCGTCTGACAGATGCAAGCGTTACACGTGACCGCGACGCTGTATCGGCTCATCAGGGAAGTCAGACGTTCGATGTCCATGGCATTGGCTTGGACGACGACAAAGCGACTCTTCGGCGTTCTTGATGCAAGTTGATGGGCGAATGCAGGATCGAGATCGACAAGCACAATCTGATCAAAGCAGTCGAATTCATGCAGCTTTTGACCGATAACGGATCCCACTCCGCCAATTCCGATAACCATTGCATTCGCCATAGTGAGCACCGTCCTAGAGAAGGCGGATCCTCGTTCCGACAGCTACAGTATCCTTCGGAGCTAAGCTTAGCAAGCAAACCAGCGTGGCACTCAACGGGCTGCGCGGAAGGGCCTAGGAGAAGGCGCCATGAGAAAGTCTACGTCTTACCTTCTCGTGCTCCTCAGGACCGTTACTTCCGCGCTTGCCCAACTCGCTGATGTCCGCTTAATGGCCTCGCGAAGGAAGCGCGATGAACTAGTGTAATGTCCCGTAAATATAATTGCTTTAGGAAAGGTTTTTGGCATGGTAGGGATTATGCCAGCCGCCATTGCGATTGAGGTCAGTTCTGAACAGCAACGCGAACTCCAACGCATCGTGACAGCCAAGACGAGCAGTCAACGGGATGTCTTCAGGGCCAGGATCATTTTGGGCTTGGCCGAGGGACTGAGCCATGAGGAGATATCGCGAGAGCAGGGCGTCAGCCTCTTGGCCATCGGTCGCTGGAGGAAGCGTTGGGCGGCCAAGGGCCTGGGAGGCCTTAAAGACGCTCCTGGGCGGGGACGCAAGCCGACAATAGCGGCTACGGCCATCCGCTCGGCGCTGAGCTTGGCTGCTCGAGAGGCTCCTGGCGGAGGACCCTGGAGCGTGCGCACGATGGCGCGGGAAACCGGCTTGAGCAAATCGAGCGTGCAACGTTTGTGGTCGGCTCACGCAATCGCTCCGCATCGGCTCAAGAGCTTCAAACTTTCCAAGGATTTGGCCTTTGAAGAGAAGTTCTGGGATGTGGTGGGCCTCTATCTCCATCCGCCCGATCACGCTCTGCTTCTCTGTTGCGATGAGAAGAGCCAGTGTCAGGCCCTCGAGCGCAGTCAACCCGATCTGCCCTTGAGCCAAGGTCATATCCGCACCCAAACCCACGATTACTATCGTCACGGAACGGTCACCTTGTTTGCCGCTTTGGACTATCTCTCGGGCAAGGTCTTTGCTCATACCGCCGGACGTCATCGCCATCAGGAGTGGCTGGCCTTCCTGCGCAAGATCGAGCGCGAGGTCTCCCCCGAGCTGGATATTCATATCATCTGCGACAACTACGCCACGCACAAACATCCCAAGGTCATCGCCTGGCTCAAGGGTCATGCCCGCTTCCATTTGCACCTTACGCCAACCTCCTCTTCCTGGCTCAACCTGGTCGAGCGCTTCTTTGGCGAGATCACCCGCAAAGTGATTCGCGCGGGCAGTTTTCGCAGCGTCGGAGCGCTGGTGGCAGACATTTTCCGCTTCCTTGATCATCATAACCTTAACCCGAAGCCCTACCGCTGGACGGCCAATCCACACCGTGTTCTCGATAAGATCGATCGCGCGTGGGAAGCCATGTTAGAAGAAACATACAATCCTATTTACGGGACTTCACACTAGGAACTGCCAGGAAAACGTCACCATTACAACCGAGGAAATCGCCTATACCGTAACCGTAGAGAATCACACGTTCAAACCGATCGATGAACTCCAGGTCAAATATCCGATTTTCTATCCGATTCAAAGCCGGAAACATTGACAAGCCTTTGGAGGTCTCTCACAAGGAAACGGAAACGCTCACCAACTTACGAGAAATAGGGAATGCCGTTTATCGATGGCCTGGAGAGCGCAATCAGTTCGCAATGGCTGAGGCGATTCGTGTTGCTTGGTCAATCAGGCCGAGTTCGCCAAAGATGCCGTCAGCCAAAACAGTTTCGAATTGGAATCCATCAAGACAATGTCGACTTCTCCTTCTTTGACAACGTACATTTCTTCCCTTTTGTCCTCCTTTGGAAAATGCTTGTCCCAGCCGCAAAGAACCTGGCCCTTGGACGTATCTGCGTAGATGTTGCGGACTCTCACTGGGTACAACTCCGGAGGTGACCGCCAACTGCCCTCTCCAGGAACAGACGACATTTAGGATTAAGCTGGAATGAGTTGCATGTCGAGTGAGTTTGCCTCGCGTTTAAGCCATTTTAGCCGCTGGAGGCGGAATCTGATCTCGTATTCGGCGATGCCCTTTTCGACATAGTCTCGCCCGTAGCGCAGCATTCGATAGACTAGACGGGCGAGATGGTGGGCCATGGCAACAACGGCTTTGGGGGCGCCCAAACGGCCTTTGAGGCGGCGATACTTTGCCCCGAGCGCTGTCTTACTGTGGGTCAAACTCTGCGAGCAAAGCCGTAGCGCATCGGCGCCTCGATTGTAAACTTTGCGCGTGGAGCGACGCAGCACTTTGCCGCCACTAATTGCGTTGTTCGGGCAGAGTCCGAGAAAAGAAGCGAACTGCTTCTCGGTATTCCAGCGGGTCATGTCCAAGCCGACTTCGGAAATAATGATCTGGGCAGCTTGCTCTTTAATGCCGGGTATTTTTGTTAGGTCCACGCCACAAACCCGGTGCAACTCGCTCTTCAAGCTCGCGGGTGGCGCCTCGAGGGCGGCGCGATCTTCAAATTGCGCGAGGTGTTGCGCAATGCGTGCCTCGCACTCAATGATTTTGCTTTGAGCGAAGCGGTAGGATTCCAGCGCCACTCGCAAGGCGAAGAGCAACTCCTCGCGCCAGTTGCCGTGCAGGCTTTTGGCTACGGTTTGTCGCGAGGCTTTGATGCGAGTGCTGCACAATGTCGCAAGCACCGCGGGATCACGTTCTCCAGCCAAGATCGCCTCCAAAATGCGCATCCCGCTTTCACCGACGATGTCGCTGATCACGTTGCTTAACTGCACGTTCATTTCGAAAAGTGCTTTCTGCATGTGATGGACGCTCTGAGTGGAATGGACCACCAGGTTATCACGCAGCCGCATCAAGCTGCGAAGCGTGCGAATCTGGCAATCGGGACGAAATGATCCACTAAGCAAACCGAAGCTGTGGAGCTTCTGAATCCACTGGCAATCGAGCACGTCGGTCTTGGTGCGACCGGGCACGTTCTTGACGTGCCGGGCATTGACCACCCGCACAGCGAAGCCGCGCTCCTCAAGGATCTCATAAAGGGTGATCCAGTAGATGCCCGTCGATTCCAAAGCCACCGTCTCAACTCCGCTTTGCTTGAGCCAGTCTGCCAACTCATAAAGATCAGGAGTAAAAGCTTTGAAGCTTCGCACTGGCTGCGGATCACGATCAGCGGGCACCGCCACCACATGCTCTTTGGCTCCCACATCGATTCCTGCCGCGTTGCGATGGATCATGGGTAAACTCTGCAGACAGACACTCTTCTTGGCTTGATTCTTATTTTTTGTCATAGCTCAGGATGTTGATAGTGGAGCGAGGCTCGGCCCGGCCGCGGAATGGGTTTAATAATCTCTCCAACGGGGTCGAGCTTCCCTCCTTCTTCACCAGAGAAAAGCCGCCACCAAACAAGCTACCGCCTATAGACCGGAGCCATGCTAGCTATCGGGCACAAAAGCACCAAACCAGCGTCGGCCTTAGCTTGCCAAAACCTCACTTGGCCACGCAGTGTGCGCGCTCGCGCATGTGAAACCAAGTTCCTTGCACAAGTCACGAATCCGCAGGAATTTGTGAACGCTAGCTACCAATTCCTCCCATACTCGATTGCATAGTTTCAGATCGTGATTTCATCGCCACTCAGATCGTCAAAGAGTAAGCAAACGGCCGCTATGCCAATGGACGAGTTTGACAAAGATAGCTCAGCTGGTACGCTGAGCTCCTTTCGAGGGAAATATGACGATCAATTTCAAACACCTGATTGTTGGGAGACACGAATCTAAGGTCCTATTCATGTGGAATCCCAAGGAGGGCATTGCCATGCTTGGGGCATTTCTTGGAATCAAAGACGGAATCGAGGCCATCCTCGCCAAAGACGGAATTACCCCTGCGCAGCGTGTTATCCTCGAAGAGTTCCGCGTAATCGCGAGCAAGAATGATTGGGATTTCGCGACTCTTAGAGAATCCCTGTCGTCGCCCATACCTGCCCGGTAGCCCTTGCGGCCGCGCAAAGCGAACCATCGAAGCTCGGAGACGCCTTTACGATTGCCGAGGGGTCAAGCCGACTCCTGTTAGCCATCGCAAAAAACCGATGACAATCGTCTGGAATCGGTGATAGTGTCCAAAGCTTTACGCGGGATGAAAGAGGGTGTTAATTCGGCGGGCCAGCCGCAACGCACGGGTATCGCCAGATATCGATCAAGAGAGCGAACCAGCTCGTCGCCTAGAGTCTCGTGCCTCTAGGCCGAGGCCTCCCCTGATGACCAATTCGCGCTTCGAGTCTAAATGCGGGACATCATTCTGGGCCGAAGGTGAGAAGCGCGCGCATGGTGCATGCAAGAAGGTCGAAAAGCGAGTGGTAGAGACGTGTGGCGTAACCGGGAATTCAAAAAAGAGCTTTTTTCCACACGCGAGAATTGTCGCCGTGCGGCCTAGGGATCCTATGCGTTGGCTGGAGTCGGCGTCGGCTTAGCGTCCCCTGGGGTTACGTTCGGATCCTCAAATCATTGCCCTCACGAATCTGACCAGTATCCCTTGATTTGTACAGGATAAGAGTTTTCGACTTGAATAGTCGAACTCCATCCTCCGGTCGCCCACAGCGTTTTGCCATCGGTACCTATAACGCGAGGGGAGTCCTGATCGACGGTGATAACGTGGTCGCTAAAATGCATTTTCTGGAACAGATCTGCATACATTTTCTCGACAGCCTCCCGACCCTTGATTGGTCCTCTGTGCGTCAGATAAATCGCATCCTCCGTGAAGAGCGCAGGAGCGGCGGCGGCATCGTTCTTGTTCATGGCAATCAGCATGTTTCTCAATGACCGCGAGAAGCCGCTGGCGAAGTTGTGGATCGGGGCGTGTCGGTTTGTTGGGCAAGGGGCGGTGGCCAGCTGGTGGCTGCCGCGAAGGAAGCGGCAAAGCTGATGGCCAACCCGACTAGGGTCACAACGGAGTGGATTTTCATTGTTTCCTCCCCGGTGTTTTAGGACTGATTGTCGCCGAACGACCTTCTGCGGATTTCTTGCGTCGCCCCGCAACAGTCGCGTCGCCGGGAGAGCGCAAGGATCAACGCCTTTGGTCAAAAGGTCGCTGGGCGACAATCCCAATCGATAGACGCCGCCCATTTGGTGTCAATGATCATATTGCCTATACGGCACCCGTTGCCGTCTCGAACAACGAGCTTTTCATCGCCGAGAACTAGTGAACCGTTGAATCTTTTCTCACACGCTCTAACGAACGCGTGAATCTCGTCGGTTGTTTTTGGATCAGCCGTGTATCTCGATTTCAGGGTATTGCTCCTCGTTTTGTTTTTAAGGCGGTCTAGTAAAAGCTGCGGTGGGGAACTCCTCGACATTGGTCCAGACTCCGTTTAGCCGAGCAAGCGAATGCAACAAAGTCGTTCTCGCGCCTTTGAGCGGGTATCTTGAGCCGGGAATGTTCGACGATGCGGCGCTGGCTCTCGAAGAGATCGAGCCTGAGAACAGGACCCGCTACGAAGTCCTAGGCGCGGCAACGCAGATCGAGATTATGTCTAGCTATTGTTGTCTTCAGACGATACCTCCGTTCGCTCGCAGGGTATGTCCGTTGACCCAAGCTCCATCGGGACCCACGAGGAATGAGACGACGCCGGCGATGTCTTCCGGACGACCCAGACGTTCCAGCGGCGCCATCTTCGACATGTGCGCGACTTGCTCGGGTGTTTTGCCGTTGAAGAAGAGATCGGTCGCCGTTGGGCCAGGAGCCACAGCGTTCACGGAGATTTCGCGGCCGCGGAGTTCCTTGGCGAAGATATTGGTCAGAGTTTCAACCGCCGACTTTGTGGCGGCGTAGGGCGCGTAACCAGGCAGCCCGAGTCCGACGACACTCGTTGAGAAATTCACGATGCGTCCACCCTGGCGCAGCCTTTTTGCCGCAAGACGCAGGGTATTGAATGTGCCCTTCACATTGATCGCAAAGAGGCGGTCGAACAGGGCGTCATCGGTATCCGCGACGGAAACGAGACCCTGTTGCATGATGCCGGCATTGTTGACGATGATATCGATGCCGCCAAAGTTTTCTTACGCTTTGTCGAAAAGCGCGGCGACTTCCGCCGCAACGGAAACATCGGCTTTTAAGGCCACAGCCCGCCCGCCCGCGGCCCGGATTTCCTGAACGACATTCTCGGCGTCAGCGGCGTGGCCGGCGTAGTTGACGATGACAGCGAGACCGTCAGAAGCGAGGCGTCTGGCGATGGCGGCGCCAATTCCACGTGAGGAGCCGGTGACGATCGCGACCTTGGATTCATTCGTTTTTATGGTGGTTTGTTAGTTTGCTTTCGACGACTTTCGCGGACGACGCGCTTTTTGAGTAGCCGTTTAGTTCCGATTGGTTGTTCAAAAAGTGAATCACGCCGCTGGAGGAACTCTCGATGGTTCGGGCCTTCGCGCCCATCATGGAAAGCGATCGCGTTTCGCAGCCAGAAGCACTGTGGGCCGACTGTTCGGGATAAATTGTTTAGCGAACCCTAGGCTTGAAATTCATGTTTAGCCGCAGAAGGCCGCGAAAAAGCGCTTGGGTGCACCAACCGGGGCACCATTCACTTTGCCGAATTATTCGGCGTTCGTTACGTTAAGGCCAATCATGAAAACATTCGAAAACAAGACTGTCCTCATCACTGGAGGCACCTCCGGCATCGGCAAAGCTGCCGCACTGGCGTTTGCCAAAGAAGGGGCGAATGTAGTCGTCTCCGGCCGGCGCGTTGCCGAGGGAGAGGAAGTCTCCCGGAGGATCACTTCAGCCGGTGGAAGCGCCTTGTTCGTGCGGGCCGATGTAAGCCGGGAGGATGATATCGTCGCGCTCGTCGAAAAGACCGTCCGCGCCTTCGGGGCGCTGCACATCGCGTTCAACAACGCCGGCATCGAGGGCCAGTTCGGCCTGCTTACCACTGAACAGACGGTCGAGCACTACGATCAAGTCTGCGACATCAACATTCGCGGGGTGTTGCTGTCGATGAAGCACGAAATCCCGGCAATGCTTCGATCCGGTGGTGGAGCTATCGTCAATAACTCCTCTATCGGCGGCCACATCGGCTTTAATGGCTCGTCGGTCTACGTTGCCAGCAAGTTCGCCGTGATCGGCCTCACGAAGACGGCTGCCCTGGAATTCGCCAAGCAGGGCGTCCGGGTCAACAGTGTCTCTCCCGGCACGGTCCAGACTGAAATGTTCGACCGGGCCTTCGGCGAGGGCGAGACCGACGTAAAGAAAACCCTCGCGACACAAAATCCGATTGGCCGTATCGGCACGCCGGAGGAGATCGCAAGCGCCGTGCTCTGGCTCAGTTCCCCCGGGGCAGCGTTTACCACGGGCCAGGACATCATCGTAGACGGAGGCTACACCGCACGATAGCCGCAAATAATGAACCGGTCGGAGACGCGATGGTGCTTACGATAATTTGTATATAGAAATTGGCCATCGCGGTGGCACGTATGCAAAAGACGGGTCGCCTTTCGACGACCGCGGACGTGCTTTCGCTACGCGTCAATCTGGCGTAGGCGATCATGTCACTTCCGGATACTGTGGAGTTCCCCACGCGCAGCGAAAGCAGGTCGAGGCTCTGGACTGACACGCAGCCGTCCAGAGCCTAGGAACCTCTCTTGCCGGCGCGCCCTCTCGGAGACGGAGCGCGTTGCTTTCCCCAGCCACTGCGTTAACGTCGTCCGCCTATGGCTCAGTTTGCGGGTGATCTGAAATTCGGAGTCTCTTCCCAACGTTCAACCGAAACAGCAATCTGATACCCTTCGCGCCCAGCAGCCTACCCGCAGAATATCAGAGGGAAGTTTGCCCGCGCTCTTCGTCACGAAACGCTAGCAGTAATAGCTCAAGTTTATTAAGAGTGCCATGCTCGTCGGGTCCGATGGCTTCAAGGATGACCCGGGCGCCGTAATTCAAATTGGCAGTAAGCACTTCCAACAGACTGGCGGCCGCGAACTTCTCCTCGCCTTTCCAAATCGTGATTGTGCTCTTGAACCTACTCACCCAGCGGACAAATCGCGCCGCGGGGCGCGCGTGCAATCCGAGCTTGTTGACAATCTCGACTTCTCTCCTCATCCGAAAGGCAACGTAGGTCGGCCTTGCAGATCACGAAATCGAGACTCCCGTTCTTAAGCGACGATCAGGGATCTCCCCGATACTCAATCCAATCAGGCACGGCACAGTCCGCCTTAATGAATGCCCGGGCGGGCCGATCTGAACATGGGGGATTCAAGCAAGGCAACGATTGACCGTTGTTTTCAGGATTGCATATCTCTTAGGGGTGGAAGAAAACCGCCTTCTGCGTCGGCAGGCTGAGGATCACAATTTCGGCTCGCTCTTGATGCTCGCTGTCACGGCTGGCGCTTTCCTGTTGGTTACATGGATGGCAACGAAGGCTCTATTGTTTCTCCTCCAATAGTCTCCGATTGCATGAAAAGCGATTGACAAAGGCATGTCGTTGCTTCGAGCGGGTATCTTGAGTTGGGAATGTTCGACGATGCGGCTCTCGTTTTGGAAGAGATCGCTCCAGAGGATAAGAACCGCGACGAAGTAGGCGCACGTGTAAACCTCTACATGGTGGCCGAGAAATGGGATATGGCCGCAGCAGTTGCCAGCTATCTCGGAAAGGTTGAACCCCGGAACCGCAGGTTGGTGGATCAGTCTTGCCTATGCGCTTAGACGCACCGAAAGCGTTCGAGAAGGCGGAAGCCATTCTCCTCCGGGCGTAAGCGATCCATCCCACGGTTGCAATGATCGCTTTCAACCTTGCGTGCTATGCTAGCGTCGCCGCGCCTGCTGCCTAAGATCGTGCTCCGAAAACAAGTCATTTGTAGTTGGTGAATTTGGACCTACCCTGAAGCATGGCCGACTTTCAACAGAACGTCGTCCCGACCTTCACGCGCTTGGTCGATGAAGACCTGGGCCGCATGGAAGAAAGAATTCTGCCCGCGGCGCGGCGTGTGCCAATTGGAGTAATCATTCCAGCGTTGTTCAGCGATCTCTCTTCGCCCGCCATGCAGCACATCATCGAGCAATTGGCCGGGATGAATTTCGTCAAGCGCATCTACATCAGCCTCGACGACAGCTCGGAGGAAGAATTTCAGCGGGGGAGAGAGATCATCCAGCCAATCAAAGGCAACGGTGTGTTGCTCTGGAACGACGCGCCAACCGTCCAATCCGTGCTGGAGAAAATCAATCAAGCTGTCCCGCTCGGCCCTCGTGGGAAGGGGAGCGCCGTGTGGACCGCGCTGGGCTATGCGCTGGGCAAAAGCGAAGTCTCTGTGCTCGCGTTTCACGATGCTGACATCGTGACCTACGATCGGGGCCTTCTCTTGCGGTTGCTCTATCCCGTGGTGCACCTGCGCTACCAGTTTGCCAAGGGTTTTTACGCACGCTATTCGGACCGCTTGCACGGGCGAGTCGCTCGCTTGTTTTACTTCCCCTTCGTCAAAGCCCTGCGCGACATCATCGGCAAAATTGAATTCTTGGACTACATGGCCGACTTCCGCTACCCGCTCTCCGGCGAGTTCGCGATCTTTGCAAGTATTGCCTATGATCTGGTCTTCCCATCGGACTGGGGGATCGAAGTGGGCATCTTAGCCGAGATGTATCGCATCACGCGGCCGCATCGTATTTGTCAGGTCGAGATAACCAGCCGTTACGACCACAAACACCAGGAAGCGGGCGAAGAGCCAAAAGACGGACTGCTGAAGATGGTCTCGGACATTGCGCGCACGTTCTTCACGCACTTGGCTTCCGGCGGATCGATCCTCACGCAGGATTTCCTGCGCACCCTCAAGCACACCTATCTCGTCAATGCCCGCGGCTACGTACGCATTTACGAGTCCTACGCTGAGATGAATGGTTTGAAAAAGTTCGATCGGCACCAAGAACTCGGGCTGATTGAAGTGTTCGCCGGCGCGCTGGATAATGCCTTTGCAGAATACCAGAATCATACTTTCGGTTCGCGGACGATTCCGGATTGGCGCCGCATTGAAGTGGCCCTGGACGGTATTTTGCCAGAACTGGTTAACGCGTTTGAGCACCATTCGTTGATTGGTGACGCCGCTGGCGCGTCCTGCCGCCAGAACCCGCGCGCGCATGGACGAAGAACTGCCATTGCATCGTCAGTCCGATGAATCACATTTCGGTTCGCTCTTAATGCTCCCTCTCACCTCCGGCTGGGCACAAAGGCGCTATTTTCCTCCTCCGAGCATCTTCAGTCTCTGATTGGCAAAGGCATGTGCTTGCTTCGAGCGGGTATCTTGAGCTCGGAATGTTCGACGATGCGGCGCTAGCTCTGGAAGAGATCGCGCCAGAGGATAAGAACCGCAACGATCCACCTCTGCATCAATTCCACCGCGGCGAAGCTGTTGGCCAACGCGAGGACTTGGTCGCAGTGTTTGCGGCTATCAATGGCTATAGCTGATGAAAACGCGAACAGGGAGCGCTTGGGATTCAGCGGTCACGGCACAATCAATAAGGGACCAATAGCAAAAAGCGCGGGACTGAAAAAAGCGACGAAATTAACCGGGGCCGCGAGGTATTTTGGGCGATGTTCGTCAAAATCGGTCCGTGTTGATGCACAAGCTCGACGCTAGTAGAACCCTTGTCTACAATGAAGCCATCGTCGTAGGCGATGAATCCATGCACGATAGTCGGCCGAAGCACTCCCGGGAAAAGCATACCACGGATGAATTAATAGTAAGATCACACCGGGAACAAAGCGAGCGGACCCTTGCGGCCTGCAGAACCTAATCCATCGTGATGGCTATACCAAGAAAATGCTCTCGTGATTGACGAAGCTTCTGCGCCAGCAAAACCACGCGATGGCAGAATTTCGCCACCGCGCTCCGCGTGTTATCGAACCGCGGGGGCTTTCTGGCACTATAAGACGATCTCCGGATGACCACGTTTAACTTCCCCTACGACGCGAATGAATTCACGGGCAAGCGAATCCTCGTAACGGGCGGCACCAGGGGAATTGGCGAGGCGATCGTGGACCGCCTGCGTCGAGGTGGAGGGACCGTGCTGGCGACTGCGAGAACCATTCCCGAGGGAGGCGCCCCCGAGCGGTTCATTCAAGCGGACGCTGCCACGCGGGTGGGGGCGGATCATATTGTCACGACGACCTTGGATCGACTCGGTGGCCTTGACATTTTGATCAATAGCGTCGGCGGCTCGTCGGCGCCAGCCGGAGGGGTATTGGCCCTCACCGATGAAATTTGGCAGCAGGAGTTCGAGTTAAATCTGTTTTCGGCGGTTCGCCTCGATCGCGGTTTTCTCCCGTCGATGCTCGCGCAACGCTCTGGAGTGATCATCCATGTTTCATCGATTCAACGCACACTCCCATTATTCGAAGCTACCTTGGGCTACGCCGCCGCCAAAGCCGCCCTCAGCAACTACAGCAAGGGACTCTCAAAGGAAGTCGCCTCGCGAGGAATCCGCGTGAATAGCGTTGCGCCCGGCTTCACCGAAACCGACGCGGCCACAAAGTTGATCGAACGACTTGCGGCAGAAGCGGGGACTGATACTGGGTCAGCGCGTCAAAATCTGATAAATTCGCTGGGCGGAATTCCACTCGGTCGCCCCAATCGACCCATTGAAGTGGCAGAACTGGTTGCATTCCTGGCTTCCGACCGGGCCTCATCAATTGTCGGGTGCGAATATGTTATCGATGGCGGAAATATTCCGACGATCTGAGATTCGATCACGGCTTTGAGCGAAAATAAGTCGGTCCTCAGACGGTGCACTATCCTTAGTGATTCTTGCGGCCCGGTTCCTCGGGCTGACCTTCGGGCCAACGTGGGTTACGCTAGAGTTGCCGGCGATGAGTACTAAGACGATCACTGCCAAGGCGGGGCTCTCGCTCTGTGTTCTCGCTGTAGTGATGGGTCTTCTGCTGTTCTTCCCCGCGGGGACTATCTACTATTGGGAACCATGGATATACTTGTCGATCTTCATGAGTGCGTCAGTCTTCACGACGATCTATCTTATGAGAAAGGACCCAGCGCTGCTTGAGCGGCGGATGAGAAGAGGCCTAACCGCGGAGAAGGAACGAGCTCAGAAGTTCATCATGCTGTGTACCTCTGTTGGCTTCATAAGCCTTCTTGTCGTGCCGGCGCTCGACCATCGCTTCAGGTGGTCTACCGTCCCGCTCGGCGGTGTGCTCGTTGGAGACGCCCTCGTCGTGATTGGCTTTTATCTCATTTTCCTCGTCTATCGAGAAAACACATTCGCCTCGGCCACGATCGAGATTTCCGACAATCAGAAAGTGATTTCAACAGGACCCTACGCAGTTATCCGTCATCCAATGTATGCAAGTGCATCGTTGTACCTTCTCGGCACACCGCTGGCGCTCGGTTCGTTTTGGGGACTTCTCCCGACCGCCGCGATAATACCGTTTCTGGTTTGGCGGCTCCTCGACGAGGAGCGGTTCCTCGCCAGAAATCTGCCCGGCTATATTGAATACAAGAAGCGGGTAAAGCATCGTCTTCTCCCCTTCGTGTGGTGACGGTAGTTGGACGCGGGCAACACATACGGCGGGCAGAAGCTTCGAGCACGCCGAACACTGGGTTTCCTATAGCGGGAGACATGACTCACCGAGGTCGTCTAACCATGCCCTGTGCGTTTATCAACGTATCCCGCGGCTGGCGGTGGCCCGCCCGGAGAAACAAGCGGTCCAACTTCACATAGCCATGGACATCGCCAGATACCAGAGCGATCGGAAGGCCATGAACCAACTTATTGTAAGATAGCGAACGTCAGGACGACGACCATGTTCAGGTAATTCTTCAAACAGACGGGAAACCAGTCGCAACACACATCTGTTCGCGAGCATCCGAGGAAGGGCGCGAATTCCGTCGCAACCTTGCCAATCTCCTTGGAATTAGCTCGCTTATCGACTTTGGCTCCCGCTACAGGGGCCAGGGCCCGCATGGCCAGATGGGCACCTGCCGAAGAGTCGATCGACTGGCGCCGCTGCAGCGCTGGAGAGAGCGCGTTCTGGCAAGCCGGCGGGCGGGACTGGTGGCTCGTCATCAAGGTCGCAAAGTGCGCCCTGATGCAGCAAAGCTCGAGGGCGCGCAATTGGAACTGGACCCGTCGTGGCCCTCAGGACGGAACCACCCACGGAGTTGCCGTCGCTTGGCCGCTGCGCTTGGCAGCCATCACATGCGTAGCTCGTTCATCTGTTACATTGCACTAGTGCTGGCGAGTCTCGACGAGCCGTCAGTTGCGTGCGTCAAGTTCTGCAAAAAGGAGATCAAGAGAAGAACTGGGAAAGGGGTTAAGGCTTGTTCATAAACGCCCAGCAGGGCGAGGTTGCGGCAGCCGGAGCCCCGCAGAGAGTCTGAGGTAGTTTGCAAGTGGGGAAAAGGGCGGATTATTCACAGGCATTGGGTGATTGGAGCGAGGCGGTTTTTTAGGGATTGGAGATAGAGAGATTCATTGTATGGGGTTCGTGATTTCCAACAGGCATAGAGGATGCGGATCCATTTGTAAGCGAGAGCGCGCACGGCGGTGTGATGGCCTTTGTTGCGGGCACGTTGGCTGTCGTAAAACGCCTTGGCCCAGGCACAGTGAGGTATCGAAGCGGCGGCGAACT
This sequence comes from uncultured Verrucomicrobiae bacterium, assembly GCA_963744345.1. Taxonomy (GTDB): domain Bacteria; phylum Verrucomicrobiota; class Verrucomicrobiia; order Chthoniobacterales; family Terrimicrobiaceae; genus DASTFP01. The sequence continues at coordinate 9,111 of CAVUTD010000022.1, read as the reverse complement.
CGTGAAAGCTCTGGCGCAGGAACTTCGCACAGGCGTAGCGCAGGCGATGGGTGAAGGTTTTGCCGCTGGACTTGGTGACCGGTGCGATGCCGCTGAAGGAGCTTACCGCTTCAGCGTTAGCGAAGCGTGCGCGGTCGCTTCCGAATGCAGTAAGCAGCCGTGGGGCCATCGTCTCGCCCGCCCCGGGCACGCTGCGGAAGAGCTCAGCGTCAGGATGCTGGTCAAAGGTGGATCGAAGAACTTTGTCATACTGGGCTAGGAATGGCAGCAGGGCACGCAACTGGGCAGCCAGAGTGCGCAAAACTAAGGCCGATGGAACGATCACGGCCTCATCCGTGGTCAGCGGCTTGGTGGTTCTGAGCTTTGCCAGTAGGAGCTCGATACGGTCCATGCGGCGATAGTTCCTGGCATAGAAAAAACGCCGGATGGTTGCGACTGCGGTGCGCTGCAGGCTGGCCAGATCGGGCCACTTGGAGAGGAGGTCGGCCGCTAAGAGGCTCTGGCAGTCGCCCTCAAGCAGCTCGAGGGCGAAGGGGAAGAAAGCTTTGAGCTGGGCTTTGATTTGCTGGCCGAGGCCAGTGCGCGTGTTGACGGCCTTGCGACGGCCTTCACAGAGAGCAGCCAGCTTGCGCGTGAGCACGTCATCGGGCCGCCAGACCGGCAGCAGATGGTGGAAGTGCTTGACCAGTTCGGCTTGCAGGCGGCAATCCCAGCGGTCGTTTTTGGCCCCGCCAGCTCGCAGGGTCTCCCGCAGCTTTCCGGTGGCCTTCGAGTTGAGGGGGAAGAGCGTGAGTTGCGGGTATTGCATGAGCGTGTAGAGCAAGGCTCCGCGCGCCTTCTCGGTGGCGACGTAGATAGTGCCCCTCGTGCCGAATTGCGCGATGAGCTTCAGCACCCAGTCGTGAAGGGCCTCCGGCGTGTTCTCAATCTGCACGTGCCGCCCGTCTTCTTCATCGGGCAGAAGCAGGCAGATGTCGTGTTTGGCGTCAGCCCAGTCGATGCCCACGAAAACCGAAACTGTGGTTGGGGCTGGGCAGTTTGCTTGTTCCTTGGGGGTTGGGTTCATTTTTGATGAGGTTTGAGATGCGTGCGGCCAGCCGCGGCGAAACCCTTATAAGAAGTCGTAGCTGCAAAAGCGGCTCGGCCTGGTCTGAGCATTCGATTGGGCTGCCCGCGACCCAGTGGCTCGAAGCTCTGCGGGTATCGCTCTAAGGCGGTGGGGAGAGGATTCGTAGCCATTGGTTCGCGGAAAAACCTTATTCAGGTCAAACTGATTTGCCGGGTGGAGTTATTCACAATCTGACGCTCTGACAACTTCCGGTCGCGGTCCCTGCATCAGATTGCTGAATAACTCCATTTCCAGCTATAAGGGAAAGAGCTCCGGCGCTGGCGCCAAGACAGAGCAACCGGTTTGTGAACATGTGAACAAGCCCTCGCATTCTCTTTAGGCGGCCTCCAGGAGTTGAAGTTGCTTACGTTGTTCGCGAAGCACTTCCATATTCAGGTAGCGGTGGGCTTCGATCCAATCCTCGTGGATCTCGACCGCCAGCGCGCGAATGAGCCGCAGGCAGCTCTCCTCATTAGGAAAGATGCGGATGACATGGGTGCGGCGTTTTAGTTCCTGATTGATCCGCTCGAGCATATATTGGTGCTCTTAAGATGTTTGTGATGCTCTCGGGGTAACCGATAGAAGGTGAGGGTTTCTTCGGGCAGCACTTCGATGATGGCCCGCTTGAAGCTACACCGAGGCTCCAAGCTGAACGAGATGAGCGGTAAACGTTAAAACGGAGCCCCCGGCATGACGTCCGGAGTGCAATCCCCAAAGAATTTCGCCGGAGGCGCAAAATCAGTGTTCATAGAGAGAGGTGTGTGAATCTTTGCGGTTAGCAGACAAACACGACCGTCTTCGTTCATGTCTTTGAGATCAACGGAGCGTTCAAGCAATTCAGCGGAACGCTCTGTGATCTATCCAACTTCGTGATCGAAGTGCTCACTCCAGAGCCGGCTCGCCTCCGGCAGCGATAGTTTTGGATAGGTCTGAGGAGAAACTCCCGTGCCTCATCACAGGAGCGCCGGGCGAGACCGCTCGTTCAGTGGGGTTGGCCTCGCGTCCGCAACCTATCGAGCAGCACTGCAAGAATGATAACAGCGCCCTTGACGACCAATTGCCAGTAGAATGACACATTCATCAGGGTCAGGCCGTTGTTGAGGACAGCAACAATAAGAGCGCCGATGAGCGTTCCAAAGACGGTACCGATGCCACCGGAGAAGCTGGTGCCGCCAAGTATGACGGCGGCAATCGCATCCAATTCGTAGCCCTCTCCCAAACGCCCTTGCGCGCTGTAGAGCCGACTGGCCTGCATGACACCACCCAAGCCGGACAGGAAGCCGCTGATGCCATAGACAAAGATCAAAACGGTCGCGACCGGGATGCCCGTCAAGCGGGCCGCTAGAGGGTTTCCACCGACCGCGTAAATATGCACACCAAGGACCGTTCGGTGCAGGATGAACGCGCTGGCAAGAATGACAACCAACGCTATGACCACGAGCCAGGGGATCGGGCCCAAGTAGCTATTGCCAATCCAAGCGAATGACAGATCGTTATTTATTAGCGTCGTGCCTCCCGCGAACAAGTATGCGGCTCCACGAAGGGCAGTATAAGTGCCCAGCGTGACAATAAAGGGCGGCAACCCGAAATAGTGAACGATACAGCCAGTGATTACTCCCACTATTGTTCCGCTCAGGAGTGCGATTGGTATCGCGGCCCAACTTAGCGAGGGGTTAAGAGAGACCAATAGCGAGAGTACGGCCGTCATGCCGAGAACCGAGCCTACCGCGAGATCGATGCCTCCGGTCAGAATTACGAACGTCATTCCCGCAGCGAGAACGATGTTAATCGAGGCCTGCCGGACCACGTTGATCAGATTATTTGTCGTCAGAAAACTCTCGGTGAGGAAAGCAAAGAGAACGCAAATGACGATGAGAACCGGCAGCATTCCTGCAACTTGCATGAGGCTGCGCATGACCTCTTTCCTCGCTACCGCGCTGACAGTGGGATTCTCGGTGGGAGAGACAGTAGCCATGATCGATAGGGTTTCCTTAGCTTAGATGCCAGTTGCAAACTTCATGATATTCTTCTGGGTGACTTCGATTCCGGTGTCGCCGCCAACCTCACCCATGATAACGCCCTCACGCATGACCATCACACGCTTGCAGACGCCAATGATCTCGGGCAGTTCACTCGAGATGAAGATCACAGCCATGCCCTTGTTAGCGAGCTGTTGAATCACCGAATAGATTTCCGCTTTTGCGCCGATATCCACTCCGCGGGTGGGCTCATCCAGGATGAGCACTTTGGGATTGATCTCCAGCCAGCGCGCCAGAAGCAGCTTCTGCTGGTTGCCGCCAGACAGGCCGCCCGCTCGAACCCATAGTGAAGCCGCGCGCAGACGAAGCGATTTTGCCTGAACCTTGGAACGTTCGTTTACATCGCCGAAATCAATTACACCCGCCTTAGCGTGTCGGCCGAAGATGTTCATGGCGATGTTATCGCGGCAGGACATCCCCAGAAAGACGCCTGCGAGCTTCCGATCCTCGGGAACGTAACCAATACCCTCTTTAACCGCATCGATCGGATGCTTGATATTCACCAGTTTTCCGTTGAGGTAAACCTCGCCGCTCACCTTGGGATCCGCGCCAAAAATCAACCGAGCCAGCTCAGTGCGCCCCGCTCCGACCAGCCCAGCCAAGCCCAGGACCTCACCAGCGCGCAGTTCCAGGCCGGCGTTTTTCACCAATTCCTTGTCGGACATGTTCTTTACGCGCAAGACGACTTCACCTGGCGCGGCCGTCTTCTCGGGATAGAGATCCTCAAGCTTTCTACCAACCATCATTTCGATAATACGGTCCGAAGTGAACTCGGGCCGCGTCAGCTCCCCAATGTATTCGCCGTCTCGAAAGACGGAAAGACGGTCCGACAGCTCATAGATCTCGGCCATTCGATGGCTGATGTAGATAATAGCCATACCCTCCGAGCGTAGCTGTTTCACGACAGAAAACAGGCGTTCTGTTTCACGGTCAGAAAGCGCTGTCGTCGGCTCATCCATGACCAGAATGCGGCTCTTGTAGAAGAGCGCGCGCGCGATTTCCACTTGCTGCTGCTCAGCAATCGAGAGGTGATTGGCCAACTGGCCTGCTTTGAACCTAGCGCCCAACCGGTCGAGCACCTGCTGAGTATGCGCTATCATCGAGCCGGTATCGGTGAGAAAGCCTAACTTGGTCTCCTCGGATCCGAGGAACACATTTCCCGCGACCGTTAAATTGGGGGCAATCGTGAGCTCCTGGTAAATGATCCCGATACCCGCCGCGCGGGCTTGATGCGGCGTGTGAAAATGCACGGGCTTTCCATCCAATTTGATCTCGCCCCCATCCGGGAGTTGTGCTCCCACTAGTATTTTCATCAACGTGCTTTTTCCCGCGCCGTTCTCGCCAACCAGAGCGTGGACCTCTCCTGGATATATCGTGAGATCCACGCCCTTAAGCGCGCGCACCCCGGGGAAACTCTTGGTTACCCCCCGCACGGTAAGGATCGGCTGACCGGTAGACTTACTTGGTCCAGCCTTGGTACTCGTTGACATTCTCGCGAGTGATCAATTTGGTGGGGATAAGGATCAAGTCTTTTTCAGGCTTTTTGCCCTTCATGACGTCCACGCCAACTTCGACGGCTTTCTGAGCCATGGCGTAGGGGTCTTGCGCTGGGGTGGCTTCGAACAAACTGCCCTTGCTCTTCAGTGCTGAAACTGCATCGGGGGAGCCGTCGACACCAACGATGAAGAATTCGTTACGATTGGCCTGCTTTGCCGCGAGGTCGCAACCAATGGCTGTGGGGTCATTGATTGCGAACACTGCGTCAAGTTTCTTGTTTGCAGTTAGCAGGTCTGTCATCACTCGCAAGCCACCGTCCCGGCTCCCTTGGGCGTTCTGGTCTTGAGAGAGGATCTTGATGTCGGGATTTTTGCCGAAAACATCCAGGGCACCGGCCACGCGGTCCTGAACCGCAGTAACGGACGGCCCGTTCACAATGACGATTTGCCCCTTGCCTTTGAGTTTGTCGACGATGTATTGGGCAGCCTGTTGACCGGCTTGACGATTGTCAGAAGTCACCGTGGCGTCGACTCCTCCCTCCGCTCCAACATCCACGGCGACGACTGCGACTCCAGCCTCCTTAGCTCGCCGCACCGCGGGCGCTATTCCTTTGCTGTCGGCTGCGCCGAGGAGAATGAGGTTAACCCCTGACGAAATCAAATTGTCTACCTGATTGGCTTGATTGTTGACATCGTAGTTGCTTGAAAGAGAGTTGAACTTGACTTTCGGGTTTACCTCCTTCGCCTTTGATTCGGCGCCGCGAGCGATCTGAACGAAGAATGGATTGCCGAGATCGCCAGCGGTTACGGCAGCGGACTTGAGCTCTTTATCGGCGGCGTGAAGCGGCCCGACGAGGGCGGCCCCCACGAGAAGGCAGAACGCGGTTTTGAGGGTATAGTGGATTTTCATGGACGATTGTGGTACTTGTTGTTGGGAAGTTGCTTAGAATCTCATGCTAAATTGATCGCTAAGAGTAATGCGGCAACGCGGGCAAGCCGTGTGAAGACGTTGTTCTCGCTTCTTGACCACGTCCGCGTTGTGCTTTCCTAGGCAAGGCTGGCACCAAAAGGCGTGCCAGCCTTTCAAAGCTCCTCACTCTCTCTGCTTATCCCAGATTGACTTCAGTTGCCAAATATGCAGCGAGACCAGCCTGGCAATCCCGCCTTCGCGAACAGCGCGAGGCCTTCACTGCTAGGGTTCGGGAAGATCTGATCCGTAATGGAGACTCGTCCATCGTCGGCGAAGACCTCGACCGAAGACCAATCGACGAAGATGTGCAGTTCCACGCGACCTTTCTTTGCGGCCAATGGAGCGGTTTCCCGGCTCGGGAATAGAGGGCTGAAGTCGACTTGGCCCGACCTGGTGCGATCAACGAAGAGTTCACCCGCTACCGTGTCGTAGCCGATGAGAGTTTCTTCATTTGGACCGGTGCGTACCTTGAGCCCAAATTCGGACGCTGTACCGACCTCGAACTCGGCGATTATCTCCAATGCTTTGCCTCTGGCGCCAATGGCGTTGAGACCCAGAGCGTTAGTCGCCTCGTTGATCAACCGATTCTGATCAAAAAAGTAGCCTTTGATGCCGTTCCGATCGAAACCGAAGCCGCGGCGAAGCTTGCGCAGTTGCGGGATCGGGGTCTGAACCAGCTGGACCTTACCGTCGCGGCTTTCCAGGCTTACGTCGCGCGGAATGGTCATCGCGCTGCGCCATGGGGAGGTCGGGATTGACCCCGCGTAGTCCCAGTTGTTCATCCAGGCGATCCAGCGCCTCTTGTTGTCGGGGAGGTTGTTCCACGAGATGACGGCATAGAAGTCTCGACCGTAGTCGATCCAATTGGCCACATCCTTCGATTCGGGCGAAAAGTAGATGTCGTCCACCAAGATATGACCAAAGCCTCCATTGTTCTTGTCGATGATCTCTATGTGGGCCTGCTTGCCCGCAAATTCAGCCACGTTCCAAGCCACCCACCTTAGGTGCTCGCTGTTCTCGCCCGTGGCACTGCGCACAATCGCACCGTCGACTACCAGATTGACTGTTGTTTCGGTCGACCGGAGAACGGCCGGGCTGTCGGCGGCAAGGAACTGGTCCGCATTGATATGGCCCCATCCGCCCGAATTCTGATCGACAATCCGGATCCGCGCCTGTTGGCCGATGTATTGACTGACGTCCCATGCTACCCAGATCAATGCCTCGTTTTCGCGACCGGTCGCTGAAGCGACGACTTCGTCATTAACCACCAGAACCACCGCGGTTGCGTCGTTGTTGCCTGGATACGGATGATTTCCTCCACCAATCAGGAAATTGATATAGTCCTGAGTAATCGTGAATTCTGGCGATTCGAGCGTACCTTGCTCAGCATCATTGCTGTTCGTAAACGTATTAATCAGCCCGACACCCTCGAAGCCGGACACCGGCTGCTGGCCACCTATGGCGCCGGTTGGTACGATTTCGCCGATCAAGTCGCCCGTGGCAGTCCATCCGAGCTCTTCGTAGGTTGTGGTGCCTGGAACGGGGGGCTCGAGATCTGCGCCCGAGAAAAGCAGAACACCTGGAGGTTGGGGGTCATCGGAGGTATTAGGATCGTGCGGGTGCCTGCCACCGCCTACTAACACGTTGATGTACTTTTCACTGACTGTAAATGTGGGCGACGTAATCGCGCCTACGGAACTGTCACCATTAAAGAAAGTGTTTACCAACTTGCTGCCGAGAAAGCCGGTGACCGGGCCCTGACCGGGTAAGCTGCCGGCGACCGGACCTTTGTCCACGAAGTCTCCAGTCGGGGTCCAACCCAAGTCTGCAAAAGTGTTTCCCGTTTCGAAATTCTGGAAAGCGTTTCCGGTCGGAGGCACAGTCGGATCAATGATGTTCTCGGCCGTGAAATTAGTGCCGTCGAAATTGCCGATGAAGTACTGAGCACCAGACCCGCCCGCGATGCTGCCCGGGTTCAAATTAACCACCAGCACCCACTTGCGATTTCGCGGCTTCCTCTTGTCCTCATCGGCTCTCTCAGCTGCGTTTTCCTCTAGCTGCGACTCAACGTCTACCTGCGATTCAAGCTGACCCGACAGCTTGACGCGTCGGGTTTTCACCGGCAATTCGAAGAGGTCTGGGACTTCCCAAACCCCGCCCACTGCATTGGCGGGACCGAAGTCAGTTAGTTTAGTCCAATTCTTGAGATCCGTCGAGGCGTAGAATCGGATTATATGCTGCGCCGAGAGCGCAATCGCCATGATCCATTTTTTGGTGGGCTCATACCAGAACACCTTAGGGTCACGAAATTCGCGTGGATTGATCGAGGGGTCTTTGTTTGGGTTGATCACAGGGTTCATTTCGTAGGGCGTCCAAGTTAGCCCCTCGTCTGTGCTGAAGGCTATGGCCTGGGCCTGGGTGCCCTGTGGAATCACCGAGCCGTCCGTTGGGTCAACACCGTCTGTCCTATAAAAGACGGTGTAGATGGCCACCAGCGGCGGGTTGCTTTTGGTCCCGAGGCCGCTGGTGTTCTTCTCGTCGACCACGGCACTGCCCGAGAAGATCGATAGAGTGTCCGTTGCGGGAATGGCGACGGGCAGCTCTTGCCAGTGCACCCAATCGGTGCTAACGGCATGTCCCCAGGAGATTGTGAAATCCCATGTGGTCCCGAACGGGTTGTACTGGTAGAACATGTGGTGCTTGCCTCGGTAGCTCACGAGCCCATTGGGGTCGTTCATCCAGTTCTTTGCCGGTGTGTAATGGAATTGAGGTCGAAACTGCTCTTGGTAGGTTGGTTCGACCTGCGCAAAAGCCGCACGAGGGTTGTTCAGCGCGGCTGAAAGTGTCACGATGACTAGGAAAGCAGGTATTCTCATCGGATGTCGTAGGGTTGAGGGTTATATTGGGGTGCTATCGGATGTCGCACGTAGGATGAAACAACTGGCGCGCGCCGTATTGAACGTTTGTACTTTTCGAGATACCGCGGATAGCGCGCACGAACCCCAACGGGGTAACGCCGTAGGCGCGCCGGAAATGTCGGGTGAAATGCGCCTGATCAGCGAAACCGCATTCGCACGCTATGTCGACGATCGAGAGCTCTTTCTTGCGCATCAGCAAGAGCTTCCTCGCGTGCTGCAGCCGACAACGGACAAGGTACTGGTGCGGTGAGAGCCGAAATTGTCGGCTAAACAGATAACTGAAATAGGACTCGCTCATCCCCGCCGTGCGCGCCATTTCTTTCCGGGTGAGGCGAGAGGTAAAATTAGCCTCAATTAGCGCGACCGCTCGTTGAATGCCGCACCGCTGAGCCCCTGAAATTAGATTCAGTGGGGCTTCCATACGACTACAGAGAGACGGCCCGTTGGGTGCCGCGGTGCTGAGCTCCGCAGCTACCGGCCACCCGGTCCGCTAGGCACCTCAAGGAAGGGAAGGACAACGTTGTCAGATTTAGGCCAAAAAAATATCGGGAGCTTTTATGCACATAGCGTTCGCCCCCAA
>CAVUTD010000021.1:0-292314 GCA_963744345.1 uncultured Verrucomicrobiae bacterium | reverse complement strand
CGCCCTAACTCCCGAGGGTTTCAAGATCGTCTGAGCCCACGGCACGGTCCGGAAGCTCTCATTTACTCCAGTTCGTAGGTAACCGTCACACTTCCGGAACCGACTGCGGCAGCAAGCCCATTAGTATCATCATTGACACGTCCGAGCTTTGTATAGCTATAGGATGTAGAAAATGTCTTATAGAAGAGCACCAAGGTATTGGAACCATAAATCATCAAATCGCCGCCTTGGATTGTTCCGGGATTGGATGCGTTTGTCGGCAGGTTGACTGGTAAATCAAAATATTTCTCGTTTCCGTTCAACTCACTCATCTTGACGGTCATCGGCAACATGCCTTTGAATGCGGTTGCCGTGGCATTGTCAGAGAGTGTTGCGGTGAAGGTACTGGCACCAATTTTAATTCTCATTTGATTGCTCGCTGGCTTAGGGTTATCGGGAGCTGCAAACCCGGTGAAAATGGATAATACGGCGAAAATGATTATAAGTGACAGTTTCATAGCATTTGTTTGTACCTTAGACTGTTGAAGGATCACTTATATAACGAGATAACGCGAACGAATACCGTTGATGGTCTGCCTTGATTACCTGTATTTGTGGATAAACTTTGTTGTTAGCGCAGTAATCAACAATCTCCTCCGGCATACCCACCTGTGTACAAGTTCCGTATGGTTTGACCATTGCAGCCGGTGCCCAGAACTCTCATGGTTTGTCTCCTCGTTCACATGGAGTATCCGGGCTTCTTGTAGAGCTTCTCGCGCTGGCTCAGGATGTCCGGCTTGTAGACTTTGTCCTGCCAGTCCTTTGCGCTGATTTCTTCGAACGCGACCGAAACCGACTCGTCGCCGTAATTGAGAACGTCCATCACGGCTTGGGCGATTGCTTCGGCCAGGCGGCTCTTCTGCTCTTCCGATTTACCCGGCCAGAGTTTGACGATTACATGTGGCATCGCCGACTGGTTTAATTCGTTGATCCCTGATGAAGCCGCGATCACGGCACCGTCGCCCCGCCGTCCACGGTGAGGGCGTGGCCGATCACGTAACTCGCCCCCGGACTGCAAAGCCACAGCACGACCGACGCGATTTCCTCCGGCCTGCCCGCGCGTCCTATCGGAACGTACTTCGCCATCTCGGCGTAGGCCTGCTCATCCCTGTTGACGACGTCGCGGGCGATCTGCGTGTCGATCAGGCCGGGATTCACCGCATTGACGCGGATCCCACGCTTGACGTATTCGAGCGCGGCCGTCCGCGTCAGGCCGACCACCCCGTGCTTGGCGGCGATGTAAGAAGCGATGCCGGGGTTGCCGGTCAACGCGCCGACCGAGGCGTTATTGACGATCGCGCCGCTGCCTTGATGTTCCATCTGCCGCAGTTCGTGCTTCATGCAGATCCATACGCCGCGCAAGTTGATCCCGATGACGCGGTCCCAGTCCTCGCGGGTGCTGTCGGCAGTCGGGGCGATCCGGGCCATGATTCCGGCGTTGTTGAACGCAGCGTCAAGTCGGCCGAACTCGGCGACGGTGCGGTCCACCATCGCGGCTACTTGGGCGTCGTCGCTCACATCGCAACCGACGGCGAGTGCCTTGTGACCGGCGGCGATCAGTTTCTCTGCTGCGCCCTTCGCCGCGTCTTCATTGACGTCCGCCAGAACGACACTCGCGCCTGCCTCCGCGAACGCCTGCGCCGTCGCGAGTCCCATACCTGCTGCGGCCCCGGTGACGAGTGCCACTTTGCCATTGAAGTCCAATGGATTGATCATGATGTAACTTCTCTTTTGATTGCTCCATTCGTCACGCCTTGAGCGAAGCCATGTCGATGACGAAGCGATAGCGGCTGCATCGGGCAGGCTTTGGGCATCGTGGAGATCAACAGATCGAATTGATTGGCGAGCCGCTTCATTGCGTCAGGTCACTCCACAAAATAGCTCATTGTTACGAGACAAAGCCGGCTTACTTGAAGGTCCTGATCGTCCTAACAAATTGGTATCGCATTGTTGACCTTCAAATCGATGACGAATCGATACCGAGCTTGCTTGTCGAAAACCTTTTTCCAGGCGTCATCGATTCCGTTCATCGAGATTTTTGTGATCTCAGGCTTAATCTTATTGAGAGCGCAGAAATCAACCATATCCTGCGTTTCCTGGATGCCTCCTGTGTTCGATCCAGCTAGTGCGTTTCTATACAGGACGAGATTCATCTGACCGATTTCATTTGAGTCGACAGTTTTACCGACGCCGACTCTGCAGTATGTGGCATCACGCTTCAAAAGTGGGATGAACGGATTGAGATCATGCTTATAAGGAATCGTATCCAGGGCAAAATCGAACGCATGCTTAAGTTGAGAGAAGTCAGCTCCCTCTTCGTTAATAACGACTTTTTTTGCGCCAAAGCGTTTGGCATCTTCAATTTTGTCCGGGGAGGTTGTGAAGAGAGTAACATCTGCACCTAGTGCGGTAGCTAGTTTGACCGCTAAGTGCCCCAGACCACCCATGCCAACAAGTGCCACCTTTTTACCAGGAGACACGCCCCATCTGCGAAGCGGTGAGTAAACGGTAATGGCTGCGCACAACAGCGGGCCTGCTTCTGCGAGATCGATGGCGTCAGGAATATTGATTACGAAATCTTCGTCTACAACGACGAAGGTTGAATATCCGCCCTGGGTAATCGTGCCGTCTTTATCTTTCGAACCGTAAGTTTGGGTGTTTCCGTTCAAACAATAATTCTCATGGCCTGCTTGGCACTCGGAGCAGATTCGGCAGGAATTCACCATCGTCCCAACACCAACGCGGGCACCGACGGTGAACTTGCTGACACTTGATCCGATAGCGACGACTTCGCCAGCTAACTCGTGGCCCACAATTTGCGGGTATTGAATCTTTCCCCAATCTCCGCGAATCGTGTGGATGTCAGAGTGACAGACTCCGCAGTAATGAATCTTAATAGCTACGTCTTTAGGACCAAGAGCGCGCCGCTGGAAATTCATGAGCTTGTGGGGTCCAGTCGGAGAATAGGCCGCCATACCTTCAGTGGGATACGGGCCATTGCCAATCGCATCTGAATTCTTGGCGTTCGCTCCCTCTGCAGGTTGTAAGCCCAAGAGGTTTGCAGCACCAACACTCGCTACAGCAGTTGCTGCCGAAACCATAAAGTCACGTCGTGAGTGACCTACGGGCCTTGATTGTTCAGTCTCATCTTCGTCGTTGCTTTCTTTCATTGTTTCCTCCCAGCTATCCAGCCCTGACGGGCTGCTCTCATCTTTGGAGTTTGGATCTCGATTGTTCATTTGAATCACCTTGTATTCACCTCAATCTACGGACGCAGCAGCGTCTTGATCGCGCGGCGTTCGTCCATCGCGCGGTAGCCCTCCGCCACCTCCTCGAGAGGCAGGGTCAGGTCGAAGACCTTGCCGGGGTTGATCTTTCTGTTCCACACCAGGTCGATCAGCTGGGGCAGGAAGCGGCGCACCGGCGCGGGGCCGCCATGGAGACGGACGTGGGTGAAAAAGAGCCCCTCGCCGTCGAGCTCTACTCCGTGCGGGACGCCGACGTAGCCCACGGACCCGCCCGGGCGGGTCGAATTGATCGCCTGCATCATCGAGTCGTGCGTGCCGACGCACTCCATTACCGAGTCAGCACCGATTCCGTCGGTCAGTTCCTTGATGCGGGCAACACCCTCGTTTCCGCGCTCGGTCACGATGTCCGTCGCGCCAAACTCGCGGGCCAACTTCTGTCGCGCCTCGTGGCGGCTCATCGCGATGATCCGCTTGGCGCCCATCTGCTTGGCGGACAGCACCGCGAGGAGGCCGACGGCGCCGTCACCGACGACCACGACGGTTGAACCCGGTTTCACGTTCGCTGCATCGGCAGCGAACCAGCCGGTGCCCAGAACATCCGACGTTGTCAGTAGGCTCGGGATCATGTCGTCCGGAGGAACGTCTGGCGTAGCGACCAGCGTCCCGTCTGCCAGGGGCACGCGCAGCACCGGCGCCTGGGCCCGAGTCATGAACTCGCGGTGGATGCACGATGACTGGTAGCCGGCCCGGCAGTGCGGACAGGTGTTGTCGGAAGTCGCGAACGATCCGATAACGAACTGTCCGGGTTTGACCGAGGTGACCGCACTGCCGACCTCCTCGACGATGCCGCAGTATTCGTGCCCCATCGGGCTCGGCTCGGGGAACGAGCTAATCCCACGGTAGGGCCATAGGTCGGAGCCGCAGACGCAGGTGGCCGAGATCCTGATGATGGTATCGGTTGGCTCGATGATTGTCGGCGCGTCGCGCTCCTCGAAACGCACATCGCGCGGACCGTAGAGAACAGTTCCTTTCATAGTTTATCTCCTTTCAGCTTTGGTGGCTATCGGACCGTGTACCCGCCCTCGACGATGAGGGCGTCCCGATCACAAAACTTGCGTCTGGGCTGCACAGGCAGAGAAGGGCGGTTCAGGTTCGCAATGTTTATCTGTTCGATGTCGTTGTGCGGTGCCGAAGCAGTTTCAGACACGGCAACAGTGTGCGACATTACGCGCTTCCCTTCTCGCCCGATCCTGCTCAACCTAGCGCATTCTTGCGAAAAAGAACCGATGCCAGCCTATCGGAGCCTGTTGCGGAACTCCGTCGCTCGGCTTCTTAAGCACCCATCGAAGATGCAGTCCACGTTTGGAATACCCGCGCGAATCGATTGGGGGCTTTTGGTCGGGCGGTTTCCCTCAGCCGCGAAGAAATGGTATTCGCTTTCGGCCCGTGGGGAACACCAATGCCCCGAAACCGAAGAAGACATAAACGATCCATCGTCCCCTGGAAACAAGCAAAGTTCTAAGCATTCACAACGGCTGGTTGACTAGTAGTAAGAAGAGGGTCATCCTTTCCTTCGCCTCGGAGGTTCGAAATGAACAACAACGTTCTGGGCACGAAAGTTATTACGCTTATCGGCATTCTCGTGCACGATATTGAAAAGACGTCCCAAGCATATGCTGATTTTTTTGGCATTGAGAAGCCTGATTGGTTTCTCACCGATGCGGTCGATAAAGCGCAGACCGAGTACAGAGGGACGCGTTCTGAAGCAAGAGCGAAGCTGGCGTTCTTCGACATGGGGTCCCTTGAGATAGAATTGATCGAGCCGGACCATAACCCGAGCACCTGGCGGGAATCGCTCGACAAGCATGGCGAAGGCCCGCATTACATCGCGTTCGAGATTGAGGGAATGAAAGACAAAATTGCGCTGCTCGAACGCAACCAGATGCCGCTGCTCCAAAAAGGCGAGTATACCGGCGGCCGTTATGCCTACATCGACACGCTAAGGGATTTGAAACTGATTATCGAGCTACTCGAGAACGATAAGTAACGGGACGAACGCACAGCTGGTATTCAAGAGACTTGGGGGCAGACGGAACACGCATCAGGTTGAACCGGGTGTTCTGTTCTTAATCACCACGCCAGACCCTTATGAATTAAGGTGGAGGTCCATCGGGCCGGAGCCGATCGTTGTCATGCACGCGACAATCAGCCTTCCACTTTTCGCTCGGGCGGCAAGGGAGCTTTGGGGGCAGGGTGCCAAAATCCCTCATTAAAAGAGTTCAATGCTGTCCGGGGTTCCACGATCCTTTCCTTTCTGGAAATGCTGCGGCGGGAGCTTTCCGAGGAAGAAACCGCCAGCCCTTCGTTCGTGCAAGGGATCGCCCAAGTCTGGCGACGCATCTCGTCCGAACGTACCGCGATGATTAAAACCCCGCGCCCTCATCGTTCCACCTCGCTTCCGCGTTTCAACTGCACCGGGTCTTGAAGATGGACGCTTCTCTTGATGAAGGCATCAGCGTCGGAAAATTGGCGGCAGTGGTCAAAATGAGCGAGACACACTTTTCCCGTCTCTTCAAGGGCAACACCGGCTTCTCACCTTCCCAGTATTTCATCCGCCTGCGGATGTCGAAAGCCCAGGAGCTTTTGCGTGAGACAACGAAGCACATCATCGAGATCGGCATGGATGTCGGCTATACCAGCCCCAGCCATTTCGCCCACGTCTTCCGCAAGGAAACAGAAATCAGTCCCCACGAGTATCGGGAGAACGCTGGGCGACGTGCCCACGGAAAATTTTAGCAGGATCGCGACAGGCTGAGCAGAATCACGCGAGCGGTGTGGCGTTGACGGGGTTATAATGGCCCCGGTGAAGAGACTTAGAACCCGATGAAAAAACCAATAACCATGAAACATCTGATCACAACACTGACACTTATGGCCACCTCATTCTCTACCTTCGCGAAATCCAATGACGAGTGGGACAAGACCTTCCCTAAGAGCGAAAAGGTTGAGCATCAGAAGGTCGCCTTCAAGAACCGCTACGGCATCACTCTGTCCGCCGACCTGTATCAGCCGAAGGATCGTGGCGACAAACGCTTGGCGGCGATTGCTGTTAGCGGCCCCTTTGGCGCGGTGAAGGAACAGTCCTCGGGCTTGTATGCGCAAGCCATGGCGGAACGCGGATTCGTCACGCTGGCTTTCGATCCGTCCTACACCGGAGAGAGTGGTGGCGAGCCGCGTCATATCGCCTCGCCGGATATCAATACCGAGGATTTCAGCGCGGCGGTGGATTTTCTCGGATTGCAGGCTTCCATTGACCGTAACCGCATCGGTGCTTTAGGAATTTGTGGTTACAGCGGTATGGCACTGACTGCCGCCACCAGCGATTCGCGCATTAAAGCGGTAGCCACGGTTTCCATGTATGATATGTCCCGCAGCATGAGCCGCAGTCATAAGGATAGTTATACAAAGGAACAGCGCCATAAGGTTATTGATTACATCAGTCAGCAGCGTTGGGTGGATGCGGAAAATGGCAATTATTCGTTAGGCTATCACGAAGTCCCGTTTGACAAAAATGGCAATATCGTAAAAGGAGAGTGCATCCTTCCCGAGGCCTTGCCCGAGAATCCAGACCCCGTTTTGGTTTCTTTCTTCGATTATTACAGAACCCCGCGGGGTTTCCATCCAAGAGGCATCAACTCTACAACGGCGTGGACAGCCACAACACCAATGTCGTTCTTCAGCTTCCCGATGTATGCAAACATTGAAATGATTTCCCCACGCCCGATTCTGTTGGTGGCGGGAGAAAATGCCCACTCACGTTATTATTCCGAAGATGTTTATGAGATGGCTTCCGACCCCAAGGAATTGGTGATTGTGCCCGAAGCAGACCACGTGGATTTGTATGATAATATGGGCAAAATCCCCTTCGACAAACTCACGGAATTTTACGCCAAGAACCTGAAGTGATGCTTCGTCGCGCGTCAGGGCGCGTCGCAATCTGACGCGCGACCGCTTCCCATTTCAGCCGCATGAAACAAGCGCCCGATATTTTCGCGCGACTTCGGAACGGCGAAAGTGTCCCCTTCGACGACCCCGAATACCACAAACTTCGGGACGCCTCGTTCGCCACGAGGAAATTGCTCCTGCAATTGAATCAGTCCACCGACCCGGAGGAAATGCGCGCCTTGCTAAGCCGGATCACGGGCACGGAAATCGACGAAAGCAGCGCGATCTTCCCCCCATTCCACGTCAATTACGGGAAGCATACGAAAATCGGGAAAAACGTCTTCATCAACTTCGACTGTGTTTTTCTGGATTTCGGAGGGATTACCATCGAGGACCGCGTCTTCATCGCGCCCAAAGTCAGCTTGGTCACCGAAGGGCACCCCGTTTCGCCAGAAAACAGGCACTCGCTGACCGTGGCGCCGATTCATATCAAAAAGAACGCGTGGATCGGTGCCAATGCCACCATCATGCAAGGCGTGACCATCGGGGAAAACGCCATCGTGGCGGCTGGCGCGGTCGTCACCAAAGACGTTCCCGATCATACAGCCGTGGGCGGAATCCCTGCGAAGATCATCAAAACCCTATCATGAAACCATGAGCCATCCCGCATCCATCACCGTCAAAGCCTGCTCCGCCGAATCCGCGACCGCATCGCTCGCTCCCGCCACTATTCCTCGCCGGGAGCCAACTTCTTTTGGCCAGCCAGAGCCGCTGGCTTAGCGCCTTGGCAGCCAGCCTAAAATTCCTCGCGCGTGCCCCGGAACACGATCTCGCTCACATCCATTTCCTCCGGCTGGCTCATTGCAAAGGCGACTGCCCGCGCGAACGAGTCGGCAGGGATTCGAACTCCTCGTGATGCTTGCGGACGCGCTCGGCGACGTCCGGCTCGGTAACGCTGCTCGGCAGCTCCGTCACCATTGCGCCCGGTGAGATCACGGTGGTGCGGATGTTGTAAGGTTTTACCTCCTGCCGCAGCCCTTCGGAGAGCGCCCGGACGGCATGCTTGGTCGCCGCGTAGACCGCAGCACAAGGCCCGACCTTATGGCCGGCCACAGAGGAGACATTGATGAAATGCCCAGCTTTCTGCTGCTTCATATGCGGGAGTGCCGCGGCGATCCCGTAGCACGCCCTTGATATTAACGTCTATGGTCCGGTTCCAATCCTCGATATTCAGACGGTCGAGTGGCGCCTGCGGCATGAGCCCAGCATTGTTGATCATGACGTCGATACGCCCGAACCGTTGCACACCGGTATCAACCAATCTCTTCACCTCGTTGTATTCGGTGACATCCGTCTGCATGGGGAGGGCCTTGCCGCCGCGACCGGTTAACTCCTCGGCCAATGACTGCAGGCTATCCACGCGACGGGCGCGCCCAGCACAACGATCGCGCCCTGCGCACAGAGAAGCCGGGCCGTTGCTTCGCCCAGACCGCTGCTTGCGCCGAGATGACAATGACTTTTCCTTCAATGTTGTTACCCATAATCTGAAATTCTGCTTGGCTGGTAGTGAGGTTCGCATCTCAGCGAGCGCAACCTATTGTTGGTAATCTAGCCGTTTTCTTAATCACTCCACTAACCGCAAACTGCCGATCTTTACCGCTCTTCCAGATCTCTTTGGATCTGACGCCATAGTTGCCCCTAACGGGTACCGTTTGCCCACCGTCGACCACCAGTGCGTGCCCAACGACGAAGCTTGCTCCCGGGCTGCACAGCCAAAGCACCACCGACGCGATCTCCTCGGGCTTGCCGATCCGGCCAATGGGGCAAGGCTTTTGAAAAGGCCTCGAATTCTTCCGCGTCCTTGAGCGCTGTGCGGGCAAACGCCGTGTCGATCGTTCCGGGGCAGACTGCGTTCACCCGGATGCCTTTGGCGGCGTATTCGAGGGCTGCAGCCCGCGTTAGACCGATGACACCGTGCTTGGACGCGGTATAGGACTGAATACCCCGGTCGCCCCTGACGCCACCGATGGAGGAGCAGTTGACGATCGCGCCGCTGCCCTGGCGGTCCATGTGGCGAAGTTCGTGTTTCATGCAGCTCCAGACGCCCTGCAGGTTGACACGGGTGACGCGGTCGAACTCCTCCAGCGTGCTGTCGGCCGTCGGAGAGTTTTTGGCCATGACGCCAGCGTTGTTGAAGGCCGCGTCCAGTCGGCCGAACTGCGCGACCGTCCGCTCGACCATAGCTTCTACCTGAGCGTCGTTGCTGACATCGCAAGGGATAGCAATGGCTCGATGGCCCTCGCTGACCAGCTTCTCGGCGGCTTTCTGCACCGCTTCCTCTTTGACGTCGGCAAGCGTTACGGATGCACCTGCCTCCGCAAACGCCAGCGCGGTCGCCAGCCCCATACCGGAACTCGCCCCGGTGACGAGCGCAACCTTGTCGTTGAAGTAATTGTTCATATTCGTTTGTGGTTCGATATCACATCCACCGCAATCAGATAGGCAAAGCTATCGGCGACGATCCGACTTCACGGCCTCGTATTAAGTAGAACAACCCGTGGGCTCCGGCCGCTGGCTAGGCCTCGTTCGAGGTCTTGTATAAATTCTCCGAGTTGGGGAAACTGCTGCCGTTCATGTTGCTGTGCCTGTTCTCAGGTTATTACCGGCGATTGTTGGTGGGATTTTAGGCCAGCAGGAAAAAGCAGGTAACAGGAGTTTCACCGGTGCCGATTTCACGAGTGGGCGCGGCTCACGGTAGACCGGCTCGTCCGTGAACCCGAGGGATCATTATCGCCGCACGCCTCCAGATCAAAGGCGACTTTTTTGTTGCAGGGATGTTCCGGCCAGAGCTGCCGCTCAGGAGGCGACATCGTCCCACTCATGCGTCATTTCGATCATCGTGCGCCGAAACCCCGCGCGTGCGAAGAGGCGCTGGGCGCCGGCGTTCCGCTCCGCCGTCGAGAGCACGACCCGTGGCGCACCGCGAGCTTTGAGCGCCGCCAGCGTGGCGTCGAGCAGCACCTGTCCGATACCGTTCCCTCGATGTGCCGGATCAACAACGAGGTCGTGGAATAATCCCGCCGGGCCGCGCAGCGTCATGTAGTCGCTATCATCGACGGTGGCGTAAGTGTAGCCGAGCACTTCGCCGCCCATTCCGGCGACGAGGACGACGCCGTTGGGCTTCCCGAGCTGGTCCGCGAGAAAGGCGGCGTATAGGTGCTCCGTTCGCGGCGGGGCGGCCACGAAGCGCGCCGGGTCGAACTCGTGGTGCAACTGGACAAGGAGCGCGCCGAGCCGTCCGAGGACTGGCAGGTCCTCAGGCTCGGCCGGGCGAATGACAACCTGAGACAGGCCGCCTGCTGGTGCACTCACTGCGACGACTCCGCAAAGGCGAGACCGGGTTTTGCTGAATGATGCGCAGGCATGTGTTCCGTTTCAGGAAGTTCGAAGCTGGACCAAACGCCAATGCCTGCAATCACGCCAGCTGAGTGCCTGTCGCACGAGCGAGTTCGTCGAGCAACTGAGCTTGGAACTTCGTATCGTGGACAGCGGGATGCGGCTTAACGCGTCGTTGATGATGCCAATACCCTCCGCTAGTAACCGCTTCAGGATCATTGCTAGTAGCAAGCCACTCTTGAGTAAGATGTCCCAGCCGCAGGTCATCTGGCGCATTAGCTCCCCCCATTTTAGTCGGTACCCAGCCCGGATCGACAGAGTTGCTGAGAACGTCAGGCCAGATTCGAGCGACGGCTGCGGCAAGGGTCGTCACGAAAAGCTTGCTGTCCGAGTAGGAACCGGTGGACGTGCGACCAGTCCAGTCCATGCCATTTAGGGTTGTTCGTCCGCCAGTGTGCATCCCGCTGCTCAAATAGATCAGCCGTTTGGGGCGACGGATTAATACTGTGAGCAAATACGGAGCAACAACATTTACTGGGAGCACTGGTGGACCCGAGTAAACACCCGCGTTATGAATGACTGCATCCATCTGCCCGACCTTATTGACCTGGCTGGCGAGGTCTCGCGTCTGCGTGAAGTCGGAAAGATCCGCGATTGTCGCGATGGCTCCCCGATCGACAAGGTCTTGCACGGCGGCGAGCCGAGCTTGGGAGCGAACATGGACAACGACTTGGTATCCGTCAGTGAGCAGCGTTCCAGCCGCAGCATATCCAAGCCCGTCAGCGGAGCCGGTGATGAAGATACGAGCCTTCTGGTTCGTGTTTGAAAGAGACGGCGCCGAAGTTTGTTCCTTCCGAAGATGCGACGGGGCTTGTGCGATGGACGTTGCGGTTGCCATAAGGGACCCCGCGACCACCCCGAAGCCTACCTCTACTCCCGCGACAACAAATCTTCGACGGCCCATGAACGAGCCGTGCTTTTCGAGCGGATTTCGGTTTGGTTTGTAGCGTTGATCACCCGTAAGGCATGTGTCCCTCTGCTTGTTTCGAACTTGGATAATCTTCATTCAAATGCCAGATCGGCGCACAGGCGTTTGCTTACCTAGCGGGATTTTGCCCTAAAGTGGTCGAATTCACCGTACACTGCGGAACTTCGACCCGTGAGGTATTCACCAGGCGGTCGCGCACCCAGCACAACGCTTGCCCCTTCGGTAGCGAGAAGGGGCGGTCGGTTCGCCCAATCCGCTGCTTGCGCTCGTAATCACAACGACTTTTTCTTTGATGTTTTGCATATCGAATCCTTTTCGTTCAATTCACTCCGGTAAATTCCAATGAATGCTTTGCCACGATTGCTTTCTTCTTTCTTTCCGCGAGGCCATGTCGCTGACGAAGCGGTATCGCACAATCTACCGCCGGTCCTCAGCATCGTTGACCTCGTCTCGTGCGAGCGAGGTCGATAGGTCGCGATAGGCGTTGATCTGCTCCTGCAGCTCCTGCACTTACTGCTCGGCGACGGCGATGGCCTCCGGGTTGCGGCCGGTGGCAACGACTGCATCGCCGGCGGCGAGGACCGCCGTCGCAAAGTCGACCCCCATACCGCGGCCGGCACCGGTAATAAACCAAACTTTCTTTCCACTCATGGTATCTCCTTATGTAGCCTGTATAAGATCACCTCCGGTATTGGTCGTCGCTGCCTTGCCACCTGCACAGTCAGAGAACGGCGGTTCAGGTTCGCGATTTTCTTATGTTCGATGTCGTTGTGCGGAGCCGAAACAATTTCAGGCAGGGAATTCATGTACAACATTGCGTACGTTCCTTCTCGCTCGATCCTGCTCAGCCTAGCGCATTCTTGCGAAAAAATGGCGACCAATTCTTGTGCCCCAATGCCACGCCAACATGGGCGAATTCTCCTGCCTCTGGATCTGCCGGTTCTGGGCAACAGACGCAAGCCGCCCTGGCGGGGAAGCTCTTCGGCCGATGAAGTTGATCCCGTTTACTCCAATTCATAAGTAACCGTTACAGTTCCGGAACCGACTGCGGAAGGAGGCCCCTTAGTATCATTGATGTGTCCGAGCCTTGTGTAGCCGTAGGATGAAGAAAATGTCTTATAGAAAAGCACCAGGGTATTAGAACTCGAAACGCACGTCGCGCGGACCGTAAAGAACAGTTCCTTTCATAGTTTATCTCCTTTGGTGGTTATCGGATCGTGTAACCCGCTCTCGACAATAAGGCCGTGGCCGATCACAAGACCTGCGTCTGGCTGCGAGGCGAGAGAACGACGGCTCAGTTTCGCAACTTTTCTGTGTATTCGATGTTTGAAGAGGTTTTTTCATAAGCTTGTCCTCCAATTTCAACTGTTTACAGTTTGAGGAGCAACTAGCGAGTCCCCACCGTCTGCCCACCGTCGACGACCAGGGCGTGCCCAACCACGTAGCTCGCTCCCGGGCTGCACAGCCAAAGCACCACCGACGCGATCTCCTCTGGCTTGCCGATCCGGCCGATGGGCAAAGATTTTGACAAAGCCTCGAATTCTTTCTCGTCCTTGAACGCTGTGCGGGCAAACGCCGTGTCGATCGTGCCCGGGCAGACCGCGTTCACCCGGATGCCTTTGGCGGCGTATTCGAGGGCCGCGGCCCGCGTCAGACCGATGACACCGTGCTTCGAGGCGGTATAGGACGGAATACCCCTGTCGCCCCTAAGGCCACCGATAGAGGAGCAGTTGACGATCGCGCCGCCGCCCTGGCGTTCCATCTGGCGCAATTGGTGTTTCATGCAGCTCCAAACGCCCCGCAGGTCGACACCGATGACGCGGTCGAACTCCTCCAGCGTGCTGTCGGCCGTCAGAGCATTTTTAGCCATGACGCCAGCGTTGTTGAAGGCCGCGTCGAGTCGGCCGAACTCGGCGACCGTCCGCTCGACCATCGCTTCTACCTGAGCGTCTTTGCTGACGTCGCAAGGGATGGCAATGGCTCGGTGGCCCTCGCTGACCAGCTTCTCGACTGATTGCCGCACCGCTTCCTCTTTGACGTCAACGAGCGCCACGGACGCACCCGCCTCCGCAAAGGCCTGTGCAGTCGCCAGCCCCATACCGGAACTGGCCCCGGTGACGAGCGCAACCTTGTCGTTGAAGTTGAGATAGTTGTTCATATTCGGTTTTGTGGTTCGATGTCGTATTCGGTTGTCCTGCATCCAATGGCTTCCAAAACCTTGAAGGCACGGACGGCAAACGCGCGTTTTCCTTCTCGCCCGATACTGCTGAGCCTAGCGCCTTCTTGCGGGAAAAGCATTGAGGCTGCCAGCGCCTCAGAGTGTGCTGCTGCGCTCATCCACGCGCATCACCCTATTCAGATGCTCGGTGAAAAAGGACGTGAGCTTGTCGAACGGGATAAGATGCACCCGGTCGTAGAGGTCAACGTGGCCGGCGTTGGGAACGATCACCAGTTCCTTTGGGTCACCGGCAAGCTTGTAAGCCTCTTCACTGAACTCTCTGGAATGGGAGGTCTCACCCGTGATGAAAAGCATGGGACGAGGAGAAATCGTCTCAATGTCCGTGAACGGATAGAAATTCATGAACTTGATGTTACTGCTGAGCGTGGGGTGCGTGGTGAGTGTCGGCGAGCTGCTCTCGGGCGTGAACTCACCTCTGGGAGTGCGGTAGAAGTCATAAAACTCACACTGAATGGGGTGGGTGTTTTCATTCAGTTCATGGTCCGTTCCGCCGGTGTATTTGGTCTCACCGCCAGTAAACTCTGCATAGCGCTGTTCGACCGCCTCTTCGATGATCTTCTTTCTCTGTTCGAGGGTCAGGGAATGCTTGAGCGCATTGCGGTTGGCAGCGCCCATATCATACATGCTCACCGTCGCGATGGCCTTCATTCGCGGGTCGATCTTGGCCGCGCTGATGACAAAGCTCCCACTTCCGCAAATCCCAAGAACGCCAATCCGAGCCCGGTCGACAAACGGTCTGGTGCCAAGGAAATCCACCGCAGCACTGAAAGCCTCGGCATAAACATCCGGCAAAACCGCATTGCGAGGCTGCCCTTCGCTCTCTCCCCAGAAGGGCAAATCCAAAGACAAGGTAACGAATCCCTGGTCAGCCAATTTTTGGGCATACAGATTCGCGCTCTGCTCCTTCACTGCCCCCATCGGATGTCCGACAACGATCGCGGGATTTTTTGCGCTCTGCTTTATACTTTTGGGAATGAAAAGATTCCCCGCAACGTTCATGTTGTATTGATTCTTAAAGGTAACCTTTTGCGCGGTTACCTTATCGCTTTTATAAAAATTATTTGCCCCATTGGATATATCAGCCCCCATTGCAGAGAATGGCCCGGCCAGAAGTGCTAGCGACATAACGAGATTTTTCATTTGGTTCTTGCGTTTAGCTGCGCCTGAAGCTGTTCAGGCATGGCAGCAGTATCCGACATCGCGCTTTTTCCTTCTCGCCCGATCCTGCTCAACCTAGCGCGTTCTTGCGGTAAAAATCGAGGCTGGCAGCGCCTCAGAGGGCGGTGCGAAACTCCTTCGGAGTCGTCCCAGTCACCCGGCGAAAGACTTTCGCGAAATGGCTCGGACTCGTGTAGCCGACTTCCAGCGCGATCTCGATGAGGCTGCGCGAGGTTTCGCGGATTAGCTGCTGCGCGCGGCTGATCCGCTCGCGCGTCACGAACTGCAGCGGCGACATTCCCGTCGCCTGCTTGAACACCCGAGAAAAGTGAAACGGACTTAGTTCCACCAACTCCGCGAGCGTCTCGGTTGAAATCTCGTCGGCGAGTTGCTCGCGCACATGGTCCTCCACTTTGCGTAGTCGCCAAATTGGTAAGCCACTGTGGAAATCGGGCTTCTCTGCGACTGCGGTGATGTATTTGTCGACGATATATGAAGCAAACAGTTGCGCCAGGTCTGTGACGCGTCTGCTCTTGCCCGGCGTCCGTGATGAGAGCATCTCGGCGCATGCAAAGCAAAGATGCGCAAGCGCTTCATCCCGCCCAAAGTAATCCATCACGTCCACTTCCTCGGTCTTGCCGGGAAACGCAACTTCCAAAGCCGCAAGAAACCGATCCACCGCAATGTGGACTTGGACAATTTCGAGTTCCTCCCCGACAGGCGAAGTGTGGCAGACTTCATAGGGCGTTTTCGAGCGGGTGACAAAAATGTGACCGGGCCCGATCTCCCGTGTCAGCCAAGCCTCGCCAATCTCGCGCTCCCGGAACTCCGCCAAGCCTGCGAGGCCGCAGGAGATTAACGGCTCAGGGGTCGCAGGTACGAGGAAACGATCTACCACCCTCGGAAATCGGTAACGCCGCACGAAAAGCTCTTTCCATTGAAGGGAAGCGCTGTCCGCCACAACTTCGCCGGCGGCATAACGGGGGAACGCTGCGGCGGTCGTTCGGTTGGGCGTGTTCATGAGATTGTTGTTGAGAGCGAAGCCGAACGGACACCGACGCGCCAGCAGCGATCTCGCCGTAACCAAAACAATCTTCGAGTCCACCAGTCGGGTTGAGCAAGCTTCACTTCAATTCTATGACGGGCTGTTATTCGCATTTTACACTTCTTGGCCCGAAGGTGGCGAAACCCCAAAAGTGTTCTTGTGTTTATTATTCCCCTTTCGTCAAACGCCCCCTGCTATGTCAGATGCCCAAAGTAGCTCCGGCGATTCCTCGCGCAACGCGCGCAGGAGTTGCCCTAACTGGAGGCAGTGTGATAACGCAGCTCGGTTTTCTCAGGCGCGAATTTGGAGCTGCGAACGGATTTGTAGCACCTAGGACGTCATAGAGCAGCGCGAGGGCCGCTTTAAGCTGAAGATGGTGAGAGGCGCTTTCGACCGCGAGTCGTCTCCTCGCAAGGAGCCCAGAACAGGAGGCCGCTCTGACCACTGGGGTGCCCTCTTCAGCCGAACAAGATGTCTTCTTGCGACACAATCTATTGACTTCGTGGAACCTGCTGGCAAAGCTCCCGAGGCCGAGTATGCGAAGACTCGCTGCTAGTTTGCCGCATGGCTGCATGCTTGTATGCTACTTACGACATTTTCTGCCGACTTTGATAGACTGAAGCTCAGTCTCAGTAGTTAGCTGAATCAAAGATGAGAGCGTTCGGCGTCGCCGGGGTTCGGTCTGCGGCAGTCGCCCACAAAACCGCTTCGTATTCTCGCTTCTGAATTAAATGAAATATTAGCCAGCCGACATCGAAACGATCCTTTCCTCGGCAAGGATCCGCGGCCACGTTTCCCGCTTTTTCAATTTCTTGTTTGGCACTGTCCATATACGAAATAATTGGCAGCAAATTGGAAGCATGATCAAGTTTACTCTGTAGAGCAAAACCTTTGAAGGCGCCGCGATTTCCGCCGCTGGTCTGGACACGTTTGCTATGCTTTCTTGCGGCAGCGGTAATCGTGGTTTTCCTGCTTGCAGCCGAGAAGCCGTGGAACGTGACACCCGATCCGGGAAAGGCACTCAGGATCCACGACTACGTGGTCATTTATGAATGGTGGGCAGCAGCCATCAACCTCGTCCTTCTTGTCTTTCTCGGATTGTGCGCTCCATGGTGGCTCCGGACTACTGGGCGCAGCGTTACGGCGTGGTTGCCGCACGACAAGACTCCCCGCTGGTTTTGGCCCTTAGTGTTCGCTGCCATGGCCTCGACGACCTTTTGGGGGATGCAGCGTTTGCCTCAAAGCTTATGGGACGATGAGGATTCCAGCCTTCACCGCGCCGTTCTCGGTCAATATCGGCGCGACAGGAGCGGTGAGCTCAAGCTGCGAGAAACCAGTTGGGAAACTGCGCTCTGGAATTACTGGAAGCCCGCGAACCATCAACTGCAGACGGTTCTCTCCAAAGTCTCTCTGGAATGTTGGAGAGCCGTTAGTCGACCGAGCGGTCTGCAATTTAGCGAGCCGGTAGTCCGTTTCCCCTGCTTCGTCGCTGGAATTCTCTCGATCGGCTCTCTTGCCCTGTTGCTCAAGCGCCTTCATTTTGCAAGGGCCGGGGTCATCGCCGCATTTCTCCTTGCCATGCACCCATGGCACGTGCGTTACGCCATCGAACTTCGCGGTTATATCTTCACGCTGCTTTTCGGACCCCTGATGATCTACTGTCTTATTCAGGCGATCGACTCGGGACGCTGGCGCTGGTGGATCGGTTTTGCCGCCTCGGAATTTGCGGTGCTCTACGCGTATCCGGGCTGCCTGTACATGGTGGCCATCGCCAACCTGTGCGGCGCGATCGCCTTGATCGTGCGACATGCGCACTGGGATGCACGGCTGGAGCATCTCCCACGGCTTGCCGTGGCAAGCACCGTCGCCGGAATGATCTATCTGCAATTGATGCTTCCCTGCATCCCGCAGTTGCTCAACTATTTCAAAACAGAACGGGCACTAGGTGAGATCGGCATCCGTTGGCACAGGAATATGGGAGCCCATCTGCTCGCCGGAATCCCTTGGAACAATTCGGACGATCCCTCCGCGGGTTATCAGGAGCTCCAGTGGGTAGCCGAAGCACATCCTTATTTATTCCTCTTTCTACGATCCGCCGCGCTTGTCTGTCTGGCGGGAGGGATTCTGCGCCTCGGGTTATCGCGTCCGGCTGGGTGGATCGCTCTGGTGGTGCTAGCCTTACCGGGACCGCTCGTTTATATCGTCTCGCGCGGGAGAAGTTACTACCTTTACGAATGGTATCTGCTCTTCACGCTTCCCAGCGTAATCGGCCTTTCGGCTCTCGGCCTGGATTGGATCACCGCCTGGGGTCGTCGCGTGCATCGCTTTGCTCCGGCCACTCTGGCAGCGCTTGCGGTGACTACTTTCCTGATATGCACCCAACCACAACGTCGCTGGCTGGTGACAAATCCTCTCCAGCCGATGCGGGAAGCCGTCCTCCTAACTCGTCCCACTCTCGATCCCTATGATCCGCGTCACAAAGCCATCACAACGCTTTCGCTCACCGGCGTTCCCTGGTCATACGACCCGAACATCATTGTCATCTCAAAGGTGGAACAGCTCGTCGACTCCCTGAGAAACGCGGACCGTGAGGGCAAGAGCCTCTTCGTGAATTTCGCGAATGCGTGGACCGCCGCAGCGAGCAGACCGGACCTTTTCGCGATGATCGAAGATGAGCGCTTTTTTGAAAAAACAGCGGAGATCCAGGGATTCGATCCCACTTTGACCGCATTCGTGAGACGGTACAAGCCGGGATCGATTTCCGCTCAAGTCCCTTCGCAATGATTTTCGAGATTGCAGTCCTTGAGCTACTGCAGGTAGAAGGTTACGAGACATGCTTGAAGATTACGTTCCTGTTTTGCTTCACGTGATCGTCGCGGTGGGCTTCGCCTCGGTCACGCTTCTGACCAATCTTCTTCTTGGCCGAGCCGGCAAGAGAACCGCTGCCAAAGACACTGCTTATGAGTGCGGGGTGGCGCCTCAGCCAGGACCTCAGCCACGTTTCAGTGTCAAGTTTTACCTGGTGGCGATGCTCTTCATTCTGTTCGACATCGAAATCGTCTTCATGTATCCGTGGGCGGTTGTTTTTAACGCCTTCATTGGCGAATTCGGGACCGTGATTCTCTGGAGCATGTGCAGCTTTATTGTCATTCTCCTTTTCGGATATCTCTATGCGATCAAGAAGGGCGCCTTGGATTGGAAGTGACGAACGCTCCACACGAAAACTTATTCATGATTTATCACCTGGTACTCTTCAAGCTGAAGCCAGAGGTCGATGACGCGAAGATCGAGTGGATGATGCGGGAGACGCGTATGCAACTTCTAAGGATTCCCGAAGTGCTCAGCATCCGTTGCGGCAAGCGGGTTGATGCAAACGTAGAGTGGCCGTTCTTTCTCTCGGTCGAGCTAGACTCAACGGAAAAGCTCGCGCTCTATCAGGAGGATCCAAACCACGTGAAGTTTGTGGAAGAGGTTATCAAGCCTAATATTGCGGAGCGGCTCGCGCTTGACTATCAAATGGAGCCGGGCAAGAGATCGAAATAGGTTTGAAGCTTCTCCACTAAGAACTCTATTTCAGCACTAGAAATCGAGAAGGGCGGCGCGAAAGAGAGCACATTCCCGTTCAGGCCGCCTCCAAGCAGAATCAGGCCATCCTGCAAACCCTGTCGCATAATCGCGGCCGTCAGCGTGTTGTATGGCTCACCGTCTCGTCTGACGAGCTCCACGCCCACCAGCGCCCCGACACCGCGCACGTCTCCTATGTACGGCGCGCTTAGAGTTAGCAGAGATTCCTTCAGCATTCGACCCGCACTTCGAGCCAGCCGCGGCGTCTCTTCCTTGAGATGTTCGCCGATCGAAGCCACTGCCATCGCGCAACCCAGCGGATTCCCGAGGGTCGTGCTTGTATGGAGCGCCTCCCCCTCGGAAGCGGGCCAGGCGTCCATGATGTCGGCGCGTCCAACGCACACCGAGAGCGGGAATCCTCCAGTGAGCGCCTTTCCCAGGCAGATGAGATCGGGCGAGATCCCGAAATGCTCGCAAGCAAAGAGTTTCCCTGTGCGATTAAACCCCGTATAGATTTCGTCCAGGATGAGCAGAACCTTCTCATTGTCGCAAATCCACCTCAACATGCTCAAGAAATCCCGCGGAGGCACGATTTCACCGCCGCGCCCCTGAATAGGCTCGACGAGAATGGCTCCAATTTCTCGCTGCCGAAGAGTGGCAACAATCTGCCTTTCCAACTGCTCGAGACAGCTCGTCGAACAATTAGGAAATGGATTCCCTTCCAGTCGAAATCCTTCCTTGCGTCCGAAAGGACATCGAAAGCAATTCGGATAGGGCAGCTTTACGGCAAATCGGCCAAGCTGGCTTTGGAAAGGCTCGCGGAAGGTGGGAATCCCGATTGTTTCCAAGGCTCCGAAGCCGAGGCCATGGTAGCCACCCGTAAAAGAGATCACGCCCGCTTTGCCGCTGTAAAGAAGGGCGGTCTTCAAAGCGGCTTCCACGGCCTCCGATCCCGAGTTGCAAAGAATCGATTTGCCCCCGCCAAGTCCCCAACGCTCAAAGGTGATCTGGCTAAGGAGGCTACATAGCTCTGCTTTCAGGGCGGCGGGATGCACATCGCCCATCGCGTGGAGGAGCTTGGTCCCTTGCGCCTGCAAAGCGGCGCGAATGGCTCGCGCGCCATGCCCCAGACCAGAGACGGCAAAGGCCGATGTAAAATCCAGGAAACGATTACCATCAACATCCCAGACATTTACTCCGTCAGCACCCTCCCAGAACACGGGAAAATCCTCACGCAGTAAAGTCACTTCACGTGCTTCGAAGCGCGCGAGTTTCTCGGCGCAGGCCCGCGACCGCGGACCGGGAATGGACGTAATAATCTCCGGCAGCATAAGCTTTTAGCGACAGGATAACGCCACGGGAAAGAAAGGCGTCCTTTCTCAGTTCACCTTGCGCTTCTCTTTCCTGGGACGCAGCGCTTACTGACGTGAAATTCTTAGCGGAACGCGCGCTTCAAAGCCCAGGCAAAAGTCCGTGACGAAAGGCCCGGCCTGAGCTGCGTTCTCTCACGCTGCCAGAGGGGCCTTTTTCGCGCCAAGAAGGTGTTCGAACAACTCGACATAAGCTCGCGCTTCAGCCTCCAGCGAAAAATCGACGCTCGAACATCGCTTACGCAGTGTCTCCCGATGCTCTGGATCATCCAGAACCCTAATCGCCTTCCGGCAGCCATCCAGTAAGCCGTCCACCGTGCGCGAACAAAAGACAAAACCGTTGCCCTCGCCTCGTGTCTGTTCCCAATCGCGAACCAGTTGAAAGAGACCCGGACTCTGAGCGACGAGCGGAACGGCCCCCGAGAGCATCGCGCGTCGCAACCAGATTGCCTCCGGTTCGACAGTGCCCGGCACCAAGAACACGTCAGCGCCGGCCAGGGCCTTTCGAGCAAAAGCGTCCTCGACTTCGGGCACATGGGCAAACCGTCTCCGATGTTTTCGCTCCGAGATTTCCAGGGCCGTGATGTTTTTTGAGTCAACCGGCCCGGCAAGAATAAGGCGCACGTCATGCGCGAGGAGGCGGTCCAAAGCTGCAAACATCAAGTCAAGACCCCTGCCTTCGCTGCTTTCAGAAAACGTCACAAAGACAGCATGCGGTTTTTCGGGGGTGATGCCGGCGGCGTCCAGGAGAGCCGCGCGATTGTCTTCAGATTTCGTACCCACAGCCGGCTTCCAGTCTTTGAGAGCTGCGCTCGAAGCGATGCCATAGAGTTTGTGTTGATGCTCGCGCAGGACGTTTTCCAGCCCGTAGCCGTGCTCGGACGTTTGAGCTCCGTGAACATAACTTCCACCGGGAAGAACTACCGCATCCGCGAATAAGATGCCTCCCTTAAGACAATTCATGCTTCCGAAATACTCCACTCCGTGCGCCGAAAAGTAATCTCCTGGCAAGTTGGTCAGGCCGAAATCGTAACTCCAGAAATTCCCCTGATAAGCGAGCGTATGCGGCGTCAATACCGTGCGAAAGGGAAGGCGCCGCTGGGACACGAACACTGGAAGGAGAGCCGTTTGCCAGCCGTTGGCATGTAAGATCTGGGGAGCGGGATCCATCCGGCTAGCCAGCTCAACAACAGATTTTGTAAAGTAGATGAATCGCGCTGAATTGTCCTGATAATCGCGGCCATCGACCCCGTAAAAGCCGGATCGGTCAAAGTATTCGTCCCGGGCCACCAGAAACACTTGAAGGCCCTCGGATGTCTTGGTTTCGAACACTTCGGCCGGAACGGTGGCGTTGCCGATCTGCACGTCAAATCGCATTCGCGCCTTCGTCTCGGCGGATTTGGCTTCCCGGATAGCTCGATAGAACGGAATGACGACGCTTACGTCATGCCCCAATCGAACGAGTTCTGAGGTGAGTTCGGTCACGGCATCCGCCAACCCTCCGGTTCGGGCAAAGGGTGTCATCTCGCTGGAGGCAACAAGGATTTTCATCGATCTCTCAATATCATCTTGGCAAGAGTCTGTCACTTGAGAGTTGAGCGCGGTTTATGGAAGGTCGAGAATCTCCCATGCCGTTCGCCTTGGTGACATGTGGGCCAGCTTATGAGCCCATTGACGAGGTGCGGCGCATTACCAACCATTCAACAGGAGAGCTCGGCACACTGTTGGCGGAAAGCCTGTCCGCCTCCGGCTTCGACGTGCTGTGTCTGCGCGGTGAAGGCGCAGGATATCCGGCACCCAAGACCGCAAGAGTCCTCCCCTTTTCCACAAATGCCTCCTTGGGCGCTCTCGTGGGAAATCTCTCCATTCAACCTCAGGTGGTCTTTCACGCTGCCGCGCTAAGCGACTTCCTGGTGCACGATATTCAGGGAGGCCTTCAGGCGCGGAAGATACCCAGCACGGCGGAAGTTCATATCATTCTACGCCCAGCTGGAAAGATTCTCCCTCGGCTGAGGCGCCTCTTCCCAGAGGCGGCGATCGTCGGTTGGAAATACGAGCTCGATGGATCCCGATCGAGCTCCATCCAGCATGCACGCCAGCAAATCAAAGCTTCCGCGACCGAGGCCTGCGTTGTCAATGGCCGCGCGTACGGCGAAGGATTTGGATTTCTGAAGCGCGCTAGCGAGGGCGTTCAGCATCTGGCGGACAAGGCCCGCCTCTCGGAATTTCTCACTGCCTGGGCTCTCGAAACACTTAGTCCTTCCTCAGCATCTGCCAAAGCTGCTCAATTCCGGCAGTGCCAAGCAGCCCGATCAGAACGACGTAAATCGCCGCAATGAGCGTCAAGCCGTAGCCGCACAATATTAATCCACCATCTCTCTCCATAAGTCCAAGACACAGGAAAATAATGGCAAATCCCGGGATAGTATTGGTTAAGGGAAAAGGAGGCGGGATCGGGAGACTTAGAAAAATTCCAGAGAGAGCGATGGCCAAGCCAATGAGCATTCCCATACCCGGACCTCCGAGAAGGAATTCAAGCCGCGGCTGAATCACCTTTTCCACCCTCTCATAGATCTTGCAGCCGAAATGCACCATCCGTTCCAGCACGGAATACGAAATGCTTCTGTTCAGAACGAAGGCGGGTAACCAAGGCTTGTGGCCGAAGGCGATGCGAATTCCGCAGAGGGCTATCGCCAGCCCAAACGGCGTCGAGATGCCAGGAATGGTTACCGGAGTTAGAAACGGCAAACAGAGCAAGATGACCACGAATTGCAATCCGCGTCCGTGAAGAATCTCCACCATTTCCCGAATCATCAGCGGACGCCCCGCGGCTTCACGCAACAGGCGTCGCAAGGCATCGGAGATTCGCTCAGTGGAATCGGTTGAGCCAGCAAGGTCGCGCATGAAGGCCGCAATTAATCATGGCCCATCTGGCTACGCAAACACTGGCCTTGCAGGGAGACCCAATTCAGCCGAAAAGAATTCTATGAACGAGGAACTCGCAGAAGCGGTCGATGCTGAAAAACTCACGCCCCAAGCCGCCGAGGCTCTTTCGCGTTTGACACCCGGCAGCTGCTGCCTGCACAAGAGTTGGGGATTTGGACGGGTGGCGGAGTGGAGCCTGCTGACGGGTCAAATCCTGGTCGACTTCCAATCGAGGAAAGGACATCCGATGCAGGCCCAGTACGCGGCCGAAACCCTTCAGCCGATTTCCGCAGAGCATATCCTCGCCCGCAAGATTACCGATGCGGCCGGTATTAAAAGGCAAGCCCAGGAAGATCCGACCTCTCTCCTTCGTGACATTCTTCGCGATCTCGGCGGAAAAGCCTCGGTCGAGCAGATCGCCGCCGCGCTCGCACCTCAGGTCTTCGATGCCCCCACTTTCAGGAAATGGTGGGACGGTATCAAAAAGAAAGTTAAGGCGGACGGCTATTTCCTCCTTCCCGCCAGGAAGAGCGATCCCGTCGTGCTGCTCGACACGCCATCATCGCCAGGGAAAGGGTTGATTGAGAAATTTCGGGGAGCGCGCCACCTCAAGGATCAGGTTGCCGCTCTTGATCAAATTACAAAAGGGCTGGACGATCTTGCGCATGAGGTGGAAGAACTTCAGGCGCTGGCTGTCCATATCGAAGACGCCGCTCACAAAGGGCGCAAGCTGCAGTCCGCCCAAGCCGTCGAACTCCTCCTCGCCAGGGATGATATCCTGGCCCGACATCACGCGCTCATATCCGGCAAGGACGCTCCAGGAGTGGCCGACATCCTGCGCGGCGAACAATCGCGCTTGCCCGAACTCTTCGGCGCCCTCCCCGCTTCGAAGCAGCGGCGCTGCGTTGAGCAGTTTCCGGAAGCGTTTGGCGAACGCTGGGTGGAGGTCATCTTGCGGCTCATTCAAAACGTCCCGGCGCGCTTGGTGATCGAAATTTCTCGCCTTTTGGAGAAGGAGGGTCGCACTGAGGAGCTCCGCGCGACTCTCGCTCGCTGGATCAGTGAACGCTCTGCCTCTACAGAAATTCTCGTGTGGCTTTGCAAAGAGCGGGGTGACGCCTTTCCGGAGCTCTTCGGCGCTGATCTCTTCGGCGCTGTGCTGAGTGCCCTCGAGCGCGATCAATTGGCCGAAAAACGCGGCGCGCGTCTCCATGACCTGCTGCTCGAAGATCGCCGCCTCGTTGGCGATCTTCTTGAATCCGCAGAACCCGATCGCGTTCGGGACGCCATGCGCCGCCTTTTGCTCACGCCTGTCTTTGATGATCTCAACAAACGTTCGCTCCTCGCGCGGATGGTTAAGCTTTACCCCGAGATGCAGAACATGCTCAGCGGCGACTCCCCCGAGAGACAACAAACGCTCACCGTCTCCTGGGCAAGTCTCGAGAAGCGAAAACAAGAGTTCGAAGATCTGGTGAATCGCCAAATTCCGCAGAACACCAGGGACATCGCCATCGCCCGCTCGTATGGCGATCTTCGCGAAAACTTCGAATTCAAGTCCGCCAAGGAACAACAGCGCGTCTTGATGCGCCGCCGCGCCGAAGCCGCGCGCGACCTCTCCCGGGCTCGCGGCACAAACTTCGACAACCCGGACACCGATCAAGTATCTATCGGGACGGTGGTGACCCTTCGCGACGCCAAGGGCAATGAAGAGACTTACAGCATCCTCGGAGCGTGGGATAGCGCACCCCAACTCGGCATCATTTCCTACAAGGCGGTCATCGGGCAGGCTCTGCTCGGCAAATCGCTGGGTGACAGCGTCGAATTGCCTACTGAGGCGGGAACCCGAAGTACCACCATCACAGGGATTGTGCCCTTTACAGATATCAGCCTTCTGCGCGAAAAGGTGCATCCCCTTCCCGAGCCCGCGCCAGCCTGACACGTTGGCAAAACAAGAAATCTGCTTGCCACGGGCCGCGCGAAAGCGTTCTTGGAGTCATAACTAAAGACCCAAAGCTATGTCTGATACCCTCATCACTGCCATTACAGCCCGCCAGATCATTGACTCTCGCGGCAATCCAACAGTAGAAGCCGACGTCGAGCTGGCGGGGGGCGCTCTAGGACGCGCCTCCGTCCCCAGCGGAGCGTCCACCGGGGAGCACGAAGCGTGGGAACTCCGCGACGGCACAAAAAATGTTTACCTTGGAAGAGGCGTGACGACGGCGGTGGCCAATGTCCACAAAATCCTCGCCCCGGAACTGGAGGGAATGGACGCCCTTGATCAAGTGGCGATCGATAAAGCCATGATCCGGCTGGATGGAACAGAGAATAAGAAGAAGGTCGGGGCAAACGCAATCCTGGCCGTTTCGCTCGCCACCGCCAAGGCCGCTGCGGAGCAGGTTCGCGTGCCGCTTTATAAGTATCTCGGCGGACCGAATGCTAAGGTTCTGCCCCTTCCAATGATGAACATAGTTAACGGGGGAGCGCACAGCGACGCGCCGATCGACTTCCAGGAATTCATGATCATGCCTAAGGATTTTCCGACGTTTTCTGAGGCACTTCGAGCGGGCGTGGAGATCTTCCATGCCCTCAAAGGTGAGCTGAAAAAACGCGGCCTTTCGACTGCCATAGGTGATGAGGGCGGCTTCGCGCCGGCTTTCTCCTCCGCCGAGGACGCGCTCGACTCCATCGCGAATGCGGTAAAAGCAGCTGGTTACAAGTTTGGCAAACAGGTCTTCATCGCGCTTGACGTCGCGGCGAGCGAATTCTACGAGGCCGGCAAGAAGACCTACGTCTTCAAGAAATCTGATGGTTCCAAGCGTTCGGCCGAGGAAATCGTGGAGTTTTACAGAAAACTCTGTGATAAGTACCCGATCATTTCAATCGAAGACGGCTGTTCCGAAAATGACTGGGATGGGTGGAAACTGTTGACCAAGGCCCTGGGTGAGAAAGTGCAACTGGTGGGCGACGATCTCTTCGTCACCAATGTATCGTTCCTTCGTAAAGGGATCGAAAAGGGGGTGGCCAATTCCATTCTGGTTAAGGTCAATCAGATCGGCTCTCTCACCGAGACCCTCGACGCCATTGAGCTCGCCAAGGAAAATAGATATACAGCGGTCATTAGCCATCGCTCGGGCGAAACCGAAGACACGACGATCTCGGATATCGCCGTGGCAACAAATGCCGGCCAAATCAAGACGGGCTCCCTCTGCCGCACCGATCGAGTCGCCAAATACAACCAGCTCATCCGCATTGAGGAGGACCTCGGTGACGAAGCAGTCTACGGTGGCAAAATGCGTTAACGCTCTCCCTCAGATCTGCTCTGCGCGCGCTTATGGCCGCACGCCACTGGACGACAATAATAATCTGTGCCCTTAGCTTTCTCCGTGGTAACATAAGAGAATGAGGTCATTCGAAGAAGCGCGACGAAGGAGCGATGCCTCCTTTTGGAACGCGCTTAATCGCGTGCTGTTGACCTTGATCATTGGAGGAAGCTTGGCCGGAATCGTCCTCTGGTTCTATCCGGAAGTCACCCGCCGAGATCAAATGGCGCAGAATCTCCTGGAACATCGGGAAGAGCTGGCCGCGCTGCAATTGCTGCGTAAACAGCGCGAGCGCGAAGTGTACCTCCTCGAAAACGATAAGGAGTACATCGAGACCATAGCCCGCGATAAGCTTGATACAATGAAGGAAGGCGAAACGATCTTCCGGCTCGATCCCGCAAAGACGGAAAAGCCGGCGCCAAAACCGCAATGATT
The DNA here is from genome assembly GCA_963744345.1 of uncultured Verrucomicrobiae bacterium. GTDB lineage: Bacteria > Verrucomicrobiota > Verrucomicrobiia > Chthoniobacterales > Terrimicrobiaceae > DASTFP01. The sequence goes on along the minus strand of CAVUTD010000021.1, from coordinate 264,642 downwards.
GACGAACTCGAAGCTATCGACACCTCCGCTATCTCTGCGCGCATTGCCGAGTTGCGGAGGTTTCTTTGACCTGAGTGCTCTTAGCCGGCGCCGCGCGCAAGTCGAGGCCCGGATGGCAAAGACAGACTTCTGGAACAACAAAGAGAACGCCCAGGCCGACGTTGAGGAAGTTTCCGAGCTCCGCGCCAAGATTCAGCCCTTCCTCGCTCTGGAATCCCGTGCCGCCGATCTGGACGTTCTCAAGGAACTTGCCTCCGAGGAAACTGCCCAGAACCAAGCCGCTGCTATCGCCGAAGTTCGCTCCGAGTTCGAGGCTCTCCTGCGAGACTTGGAAAAATTTGAGCTTCAGCAGTTGCTCTCTGGTGAGTTCGACAAAAATCCAGCCTTTCTGACGATCCACGCCGGTGCGGGAGGCACCGAATCGTGCGATTGGGCAGACATGCTCCTGCGGATGTACTCCCGCTGGATGGAAGGTGGCGGACTGCACTCCGAAATTGTGGACATTCAAGTTGGCGATGAGGCCGGCATCAAATCAGCCACCTTGCGCGTTTCGGGAGACCATGCCTACGGATATCTCAAGAATGAAATTGGCGTTCACCGTCTTGTGCGAATCTCCCCGTTCGACTCAAACAAGCGGCGTCATACGTCATTCGCCAGCGTTGACGTCGTTCCGGAGATCGAAGACGCACCTATCCAAATCAATGACGCTGACCTCAAACTCGACACGTACCGTTCGGGCGGCAAGGGTGGTCAAAACGTCAACAAAGTCGAGACCGCGGTCCGAATTACTCATCTTCCTACCGGGATCGTGGTCGCCTGTCAGGCCGAGAGAAGCCAAGGCCGCAATCGTGACGTGGCCATGAAAATGCTCAAGGCCAAACTTTACCAGATCGAAGCAGACCGCAAGCGAGCCGAAACCGAGCGCCAATATGGCGAAAAGGGAGACATCGCCTGGGGCAACCAGATCCGCTCTTACGTCTTCCAACCTTACCAGATGGTCAAGGACCTTCGGACGGGCGTCCAAACCAGTGACATCCAAGGCGTCATGGATGGCGCCATCGATGCCTTCATTGAAGGTAAGCTTCGGGGTCTCACCTACAGGAAAGGTAGCCAGGACGACTTGGATCCGGATTCATAAGATCACTTCACTCGTCTAAGCTGAGCCGACTGCAACTCGGTGTCCTTATCGCTCGCTAAGCGCCTTAGGATTCCCCCGCCGCGCCGAGGAGGTTTCGTTGAGTTTTCCGTTGACCACAAACTTGCAAACGTTCATCCTCCGCCCCTGGATTGGACGCTCGCTGAACTACGTTGAATTTACCTGCCATTTCCCCTGACAACTCTCGAAAACCAGAACACCCCAAAAAACCAAAATCATCTTATGAAAATCCCCCATACGCTCAAAACTTCGCTTTGTCTTCTTATGGGAGCCGCTTTCGGCGCGCCGCTGCAGGCAGCTGAGAAAGAACTTAAATCGGCTGCCGTGACCGCTGGTGACCTGGGAAACCCATTTTTTGTTCAGATCGCTCGCGGCGCCGAATCAAAGGCGAAGGAGGTAAACCCGAAAGTGAAGTTCAACTCTCTTTCAAGCAACTACGATGTCAACAATCAAGCCAATCAGGTAGACAATTTGATTTCGTCAGGGGTTAACCTCATTCTCCTCGGCGCAGCCGACAGCAAAGGAATAGCGCCCGCGGTGCGGCGAGCTAAGGAGGCTGGAGTCGCAGTCGTCGCCGTGGATGTTGGAGCGGAGGGAGGAGTCGACGCCACGGTGACTTCTGACAATCGTCAAGCCGGTCAACAGGCTGCCCAATACATCGTCGACAAACTCAAAGGCAAGGGGCAGATCGTCATTGTGAACGGGCCGTCCGTTACTGCGGTTCAGGACCGCGTCGCCGGTGCCCTGGATGTTTTCGGCAAAAATCCCGACATCAAGATCCTCTCTCAAGACCAGAACGCCCAAGGAAGCCGGGACGGTGGCTTGCGAGTGATGACAGACCTGCTAACCGCAAACAAGAAACTTGACGCAGTGTTCGCAATCAATGATCCGACCGCCATTGGTTGCGACCTCGCGGCAAAGCAGGCCAATCGTAACGAATTCTTCATCGTTGGTGTCGACGGTTCCCCCGATGCAGTCTCAGCGCTGAAGAGCAAGGGCAGTTTGTTCGAAGCCACCCCTGCGCAAGACCCCTACGCCATGGCTCAGAAAGCCGTCGAAGTTGGCGTGGACGTCATGAAGGGCAAAAAGCCTGAAAAAGACTTGATCCTTATCCCCACCAAATTGATCACTCGCGAGAATGTCAACGAGTACCAAGGCTGGACCAAGTAAGTCTACCGGTCAGCCGATCCTTATCGTGCGGGGGGTAACCAAGAGTTTCCCCGGGGTGCGCGCGCTTAAGGGCGTGGATCTCACGGTATATCCAGGAGAGGTCCACGCTCTGGTTGGCGAGAACGGCGCGGGAAAAAGCACGTTGATGAAAATACTAGTGGGAGCACAACTCCCGGATGGGGGCGAGATCAAATTGGATGGAAAGCCCGTGCATTTTCACACGCCGCATCAAGCCCGCGCGGCGGGTATCGGGATCATTTACCAGGAGCTCACGATTGCCCCCAATTTAACGGTCGCGGGAAATGTGTTCCTCGGCTCCGAGGAGACCAAGTTAGGCTTTCTCACCGATACCGGCTCGATGATAGCGCATACTCAGCAGGTGCTCGACCGGTTGGGCGCCAGGTTCAAAGCAGGCCAGTTGGCCAATCACCTCTCGATTGCTGAGCAGCAGCAAGTGGAAATCGCGCGCGCGCTCTTCTACAAGAGCCGCATTCTGGTCATGGATGAGCCGACGACAGCGCTTTCTGACCGTGAAACAGAACGCCTGTTTTCTGTCGTGAAACAGCTACGCTCGGAGGGTATGGCTATTATCTACATCAGCCATCGAATGGCCGAGATCTATGAGCTGTCGGACCGTCTTTCCGTCTTTCGAGACGGCGAATACATTGGGGAGCTGACGCGGCCCGAGTTCACTTCGGACCGTATTATCGAAATGATGGTTGGTAGAAAGCTTGAGGATCTCTATCCCGAGAAGACGGCCGCGCCAGGTGAAGTCGTCTTGCGCGTAAAGAACATGTCCGACAAGGAATTGGTGAAAAACGCCGGCCTGGAACTGCGCGCTGGTGAGGTCCTGGGCTTGGCTGGGCTGGTCGGAGCGGGGCGCACTGAGCTGGCTCGGTTGATTTTTGGCGCGGATCCCAAGGTGAGCGGCGAGGTTTACCTCAACGGAAAACTGGTGAATATCAAGCATCCGATCGATGCGGTTAAAGAGGGTATTGGTTACGTTCCCGAGGATCGGAAGCTCGCAGGCGTCTTTCTGGGGATGTCCTGCCGCGATAACATCGCCATGAACATCTTCGGCCGACACGCTAAGGCGGGTGTAATTGATTTCGGCGATGTAAACGAACGTTCCAAGGTTCAGGCAAAATCGCTTCGTCTGCGCGCGGCTTCACTATGGGTTCGAGCGGGCGGCCTGTCTGGCGGCAACCAGCAGAAGCTGCTTCTGGCGCGCTGGCTGGAGATCAATCCCAAAGTGCTCATCCTGGATGAGCCCACCCGCGGAGTGGATATCGGCGCAAAAGCGGAAATCTACTCGGTGATTCAACAGCTCGCTAACAAGGGCATGGCTGTGATCTTCATCTCGAGTGAACTGCCCGAGATCATTGGCGTTTGCAAGCGTGTGATGGTCATGCGTGAGGGCGTTGTGATGGGTGAGGTTGGCGGCGACACCGGAATCGAAGTCACCCAGAAGAATATCATGAAGTTTGCAACTGGCATCTAAGCTAAGTAAACCCCATCAATCATGGCTACTCTATCTCCTCCTCAGAATACCACCGTCAGCGCTGTAGCGCGGAAGGAGGTCATGCGCAGCCTCATTCAGGTTGCGGGGATGCTGCCAGTGCTCATCGTCATCTGCGTTCTCTTTGCTTTCCTCACCGAGAGTTTTCTGACGACAAATAATCTGATCAACGTGGTCCGGCAGGCCTCGATTAACATCGTTCTCGCTGCGGGAATGACGTTCGTGATTCTGACCGGAGGCATCGATCTTGCGGTAGGCTCGGTTCTCGGCATGACGGCCGTCCTCTCGCTATTGGTCTCTCTTAACCCCTCGCTAAGTTGGGCCGCGATCCCGATCGCACTCTTGAGCGGAACAATAGTGGGAGTAATCACTGGCTGTATCGTTCACTATTTCGGGTTGCCCCCCTTTATTGTCACGCTGGGCACTTATACTGCCCTTCGTGGAGCCGCATACTTGTTCGCGGGAGGCACGACGCTAATAAATAACGATCTGTCATTCGCTTGGATTGGCAATAGCTACTTGGGCCCGATCCCCTGGCTCGTGGTCATAGCGTTGGTTGTCATTCTTGCCAGCGCGTTCATCCTGCACCGAACGGTCCTTGGTGTGCATATCTATGCCGTCGGGGGGAACCCGCTCGCAGCGCGTCTTACGGGCATACCGGTCGCGACCGTTCTGATCTTTGTCTATGGCATCAGCGGCTTCCTGTCCGGCTTGGGTGGTGTAATGCAGGCCAGTCGGCTCTACAGCGCGCAAGGGCGTTTGGGAGAGGGCTACGAATTGGATGCGATTGCCGCCGTCATACTTGGCGGCACCAGCTTCTCCGGTGGCATCGGTACCGTCTTTGGAACGCTCATCGGCGCTCTTATTGTTGCTGTCCTCAACAACGGCCTGACCCTGATGAATGTGTCATTCTACTGGCAACTGGTCGTCAAGGGTGCCGTGATCATCCTGGCCGTGCTGCTCGATAAGTTGCGCACGCGAGGCCAACCCCACTAAGGCAACGCTGCACTTCTGTCCTTCGGGGACGCGCGCGTTTCAGGGAGCGCGGCTGCCTCGCCCCCCTAACTTAGTTTACTGCTCTGGGCTCATGAGTGCCGCCATCCGGCATTTGAGCCGGAACAGGAAGTTTCCTTTTTCGAATTTTTGGAGGTTCTCCGGTTCGCTACGCGCGAAGTCTTTCTCGAGCATCTTTTCCACCGTCGCAGCGAACGCGGGATCCTGAACGATGGCGGAGAGCTCGAAGTTCAGCATGAAGGAACGAAAATCCATATTCACGGATCCGATGAGTGCCAAATCGTTATCCGCGAGAAGAATTTTCTGATGCATGAAGCCCCGCTGATAACGCCAGACCTTCACGCCCGCTTCGCGCATCAGCGGATAAAATGTGAAGGAAGACAGCCAGGGCAGCAGGTGGTCGGGCTTCTGAGGCAGAATGATGCGCACATCAACTCCGCGGAGGGCAGCATGACCGAGTGCCGTTCGGAGCGTCTGATCCGGCACAAAATAGGGGCTGGCGATCCAAAGTCTCTCGCGAACGTCATGGATGATCTCGTTATAGAGAGCTGTGCTCACGTTCCAGGTTTCCGCCGGCCCAGAGGCAAAAACGAATACTGTCTGGTTGCCCGCGGCCCGCGGCTCGAAGGGAATGTCCGGCACTTCTTTGCACGCATAGTGCCAATCCTCCAAGAAGGAGACTTGAAGCGCGATCACGGCAGGACCTTCGAGCTGAAGATGAGTATCCCGCCAAGCGCCAAGCGAGCCCAACCCAAGATATTCATCCCCGGCATTAAGACCTCCAAGGAAGGCTATCCTTCCATCAACGACGACCAACTTCCGATGGTTGCGGAAGTTGATCTGAAACCGTCTTCCGAACTGTCGATTGGTGACAAAAGCCTCGACGAGCACGCCTGCGTCGCGCAACTCCGTGATGTAGGCATCGCTTAAGCCCTTGGAACCTATGACATCGTAGAGCAACCAACAGCGCACCCCCCGGCCAGCGGCTCCGATAAGACTCTCCTTGAGCGCGCCCCCCAACCCATCATCATGAACAATATAAAACTGAACGATCACATAGCTTTGCGCTTTTTGAATCGCCTGAAAGATTGTCCGGAACGTCTCCTTGCCATCAATCAATAAACGGCAGGCGTTTCCGCGGGTCGGAGGAAGTCCTCGCAAGCTGATTCCGAGACGCTCAGCATCGCTGTATTTTTCGAGTAGCGAGGCCCGAAATGGGGCCAAAGCGCGCTGCGCTTGCTTAAGCCCTGCGTCGATTTCCGGGTTTCCCTCTACCCCTGCGAGGATGTAGCCGGAAAAACGTGATTCTCCAAAAACGAGGAACAACGGGATAGCAATGTAGGGAAGTAAAGCCAGGGCCAGGGCCCAACCGATGGCTGCCTGAGGCGTTCGCGAGATCAACACCGCCTGAATGCCAAGAAAGATGCCGGCAGCGTGGAACAAAACGGTCGCAAGAAGAGACAATGCGACAAGGACCTCGGTAAACATTACGATTGGTCTTCCGATCGATACGCTTCGGCTAAGAGGCTGATCGGATGCCGAATTGTCACTTGGGTCGAGAACCTGCGAGCTCCGCTTGCCAGTTGCAAGAGGCACCCGGGATTTGCAGTGGCAACGATCGAAGCGCCGGTTTCGGCGACATGACGCAGCTTTCGCGCTTGCAGCTTTGCGGCCATCTCAGGCTGGGTGATATTGTAGATGCCTGCGCTGCCGCAGCACCAGGTCGATTCTGTCAGCTCAACAAGCTTAAGACCTGGGATGGCCCTTAAAACGTCCCTCGGTTGTCGTATGATTTTTTGCCCGTGGCAGAGATGACAAGCTTCGTGATACGTGACGGAAACATCCCTCCCGCTAGCGATTTGCGGTCTGCGAAAATTGATTAAGCAGAGCCATTCATGGATGTCGCGAACCTTCGACGACCATGCTCGCGCGCGCGCGGAGTACTTAGCATCGTCCGCCAGCAGGATACCATAAGCCTTCAGATGCGAACCGCAGCCAGCCGCATTTGTGATGATTGCGTCCAGAGAGTCCGGATCAAAAGCGTCAATCTGCCTGCGTGCGAGATCCTTCGCCGTCTCAACCTCTCCATTATGTGCATGCAGTGAACCGCAACAATACTGAACGCGAGGCGTGCGGACTTCGCACCCGTTGGCAAGGAGAACGTCGACGGTATCGCGATTAATGTCGGGAAACACGATATCCTGCACACAGCCCGTCAGCATGCCCACCTTGTGCCTGACTTTCCCCGATGGACGCTCGACGTCCCTGATGAGGTGGCAGGAGAATCTCGCCCGTGCTGCGGGCGTCATCCTTTCCAACTCCTGGTATCGACGAGGCAGCATTTTATTCAAGTGGAGAAGCCGAAATAAACTTTGTGCTCCGCTAATTCGATAGAGCCACAGCAGACGTCCAGCGACCCTAAGCAAGCGAGGGTGAGTGAAAAGACCCTTCAGAATGATCGAACGGATCACGCTGCGACTCGGCTTGCGTAGCACTCCAGCTACTTCCACCTCCTCTCGCGCGGCCTCAAAAAGCTGCGCGTATTTGACTCCGGCGGGGCAAGCAGTCTCGCAAGCCAGGCAGCCAAGGCAGAAGTACATCTCTTCGCCGAAGACTTTGCTCGGCTCCAGCCGCCGATCGGCGATTGCTCGCATGAGCGCTACGCGTCCACGAGGGCTGTTGCGCTCGATTTTTGTCTCATCGTATGTCGGGCAGGTCGGCAGGCACATTCCACAATGAATGCACTGCTGCAAGAGCGCGTAGTCCATTTCGCGAATCGGGCTATGCGCTCTTGCAGAACGCTCAACGCTCAACGCTGGACGCTCAACGCTCAAGTTTGCTCTCCTCTTTGATGCCTGGCAGCGGTTTGGATGCTTTGACCAAAAATCCTGACAAGTTCGTCAACTTCGTTGATAAAAGATCCACGCAGTTGGGGTTGATCAACCACAGCGGCGCGCTGAATAAGCGTCAGCCACCGCCGCGATTCGCACAGGTCCTTGAAGCACACCCGAAGTTTGTGAATGAAACGCTCGCGAGACTTCGCCCCTTCAGCCTCTCCATGATTGCCATAAGGCGATGTTCCTGAGCGGAGCAGCTGATCCGCAATATGCAAGCCGACAGCCGAGCGCTGCATTGACTCCGCGACATGGATTATGCGCACCGCATATCCCGGCAACCGATCTTTCATATCGTAAGCGCGATTCCCGTTTGAGCGTTGAGAGTTCAGCGTTGAGCGTTGAGCGTTCATCAAAAAATCCTCCTGGGATTCAACATATCATTGGGCTCCGCAGATTTTTTGATGCGGTTGATCAAAAAATCTTCCCTGGATTCAATATGTCATTGGGATCGAACGCTTTCTTGATGCGCTTCATAACCTCGAGGTTCAATTCGCCGACAGCATCTTTGAGGAAAGGCTTCTTCGCGAGGCCGACTCCATGTTCACCGGTAATCGTTCCTCCGAGCGCCAACGCGTAATCGAAAATTTCCTTCATCGCCAATTCAACCCGGTGCATCTCATCGCTGTTTTTTTCGTTGGTAAGAAAAGTTGGATGCAGATTTCCATCGCCCATATGCCCGAACGTGCCAATCTTTAGCTGATACTTTTCCGCGATTTGCTGGATGTGTCGCACCATTCGCGCCAATTCACTTCGGGGAACGGTGGCGTCTTCAAGAATGGTCGTGGGCGCGATGCGCGCAAGCGAAGAAAACGCGGCCCGCCGGGCTGTCGCCAGGAGCAAGGCTTCTTCGACCGTTTGGGCAACCTTGACCTCTCTCGCATCCTGCGCGCGCGCAATGTCGGCCATCTGTTGAGCTTCCTCCTCCACCGCTGCTGGATGCCCGTCCGTTTCCATCAGGAGAATCGCTGAGGCGTCCCGCGGCAGGCCGATGGACGCGTAATCCTCGACACAATTTATCGTCACTTGGTCGAGGAACTCCAAAGTGCAGGGAATAATCTTTGCGGCAATGATGGCGGAGACCGTTTTTGCTGCATCCTCCATTCGATCAAAACTGGCGAGCAGGGTTCTGCCGGCAGGCGGTTTTGGGATCAAGCTGAGCAAAACTTTCGTGACGATGCCCAAGGTTCCTTCTGAGCCGATGAAGAGATCGCGCAACGAGTAGCCCGCCACATCCTTCACGCACTTGTTGCCAGTGAAGATCACCTCTCCCGAGGGCAGGACAACTTCCAACCCCATGACATAGTCCCGTGTGACCCCATATTTTAAGCCGCGCAGTCCGCCAGAGTTTTCCGCAACATTTCCCCCGATGGTCGAAACTTTCATCGAGCCGGGGTCCGGCGGATAAAACAAACCGGCTTGGATCGCAACTTCTGCAATGGAAAGAGTGGTCGCGCCAGCTTCGGCTAAAAGAGTGAGATTTCTGGGATCGACCTCGATGATCCGGTTCATCTGTGTCAGACACAACACGATGCTTCCCTCAACGGGCACACTGCCGCCGCTCAAGCCGGTGCCTGAACCCCTCGGGACAATGGCCAGACCCTTGACATTGGCAACTTCCAGTAACCTCGAGATCTGATCCACAGTGCGCGCAAAAACAACCGCCTCGGGCATTTGTTGAAGCGCTGCTGTCCCGTCAAACGAGTACGGCAGAAGATCTTCAGGACCGGTAAGAATTGCGTTCGCCGGAAAAATCTTTGAAAGAACGTCTACGATTTCAGCCTTTGATGACATCCTGAGTTATTGCCACACCTCTGTGTCTCGGCACAAAGGAATATTTCGCACCGTCCGCAAACACCCGTGTTACAGCTCTTCGTCGCTGCTCCCGCGGTCAGACTTATTCTGATTCATTTACTTGAGCAGCTTGAACGCATGCGACCATTCATTACGTAAAAAGCCGGGAATACACCAAAGCATGCATAGCGGCTCAATGGCGCGCGCTGCTTCGGCCGTGCCCATATCGGCGATTTCCCAGCCAAACTGGTCGAGGATTTGGCCGACGAGTTTTCTGGCCGATTCGTTATTCCCGCAAATAAACATCGTCGGTCTGCCGCCTTCAAACTGTGGGTTGACCATCCGTCGATGACCCACGGAATTGAAGGCCTTGACTAAATTGGCTTGCGGAAATTCGCGCTGCAGCCGTTCCATTAAAGACTCGTCGTGCGTCGTGAAGAACCTCAACACGCCGTTCACTGGCGCAGATTCCGCGATTGGATTGGTCGCATCGATGATCGGCTTTCCTTCCAGATTCGCCGCTGATGCGAGCCGCAACGCATCAAGAGCGACTGTTCCCTTAACCGCGAGCACGATTACATCCCCAAACCTTGCGGCCTCAGCAAAACTGCCGATTTGAACTTCTCGCTTCTCCGCGGCCCAAGATTCCAGTTTCGAAGCGTCGCGCGTTCCCATCATTATTGAATGCCGATGCTTGAGAAAACCCTCTGCAAGCGCCCTGGCAACATCACCTGAACCGAGTACTCCCACCTTCATGCCTGACGACAAATAGACGATGGCCTCGACGTTGAAAAGTGAGCATCATACCGAAAAGCTGGTTTGGCACATTTCAGCCTCCCCGGGCTATCTGACATGAGGGCGCAGGGCCGACCGATATTGCTTCGCCTATCCGGAGGTGTTGAGTGCCGAGGTTTACGCCCACTCTTCTCATTCGGGTCCTATCATGCTATCGGCGAGCTATGAAGACTCTCACACTCCCCAGCTTTCTGTTGGCGATGGCGATCTCGTTTTCAACAGCGCTGGCCGCAGCTCCGCGCATTGGAGCGAAAACCGCGTTGCAGTCCTTGCCGTCCGATTTCGCCGATCAAATCGTTCGTCTCACGGCAGACAATGGAAAGCCGAACCCAAAACGGTGGTACGTGTTGGCACGAAATCCTCAGAAGCCGGGACTCCTCCTCAGAGACCCGCTTTACAGCATCACGATCTTCGGAGGGCAGATTGCCGAGGTGAAGCGTTCCCTGGACGCACGGCAGGTGCTCCGACGCAACTTCGTCGACCTTGCGAAGGTGCGGGTCGATTCAACCGATGCCTTCGGAATCGCAAGGGAGGTCCTCGGATCTGCCGGACCAAAGATGCGCAGCGCAAGCTATCAGCTGACCCAACGTCGACCCGCAGCGGACCCCATCTGGGAAATCTGGGCATACGGAAAGTATGACCGCTACCTTGGCTTTGTTAGAGTTTCCGCAAGTTCCGGAGCCGTGATTTCTTCGAGAAGATCATTATTCTCCTACTTGTAGTTGTCATCGACTGTTTGTGAAGTCGGCACAACCAACGCGACGAGCAACCCTCGTAAAGAATTCTGCCGACTTCCTGGGAGCCGATGATCCGGCGCCTCAGCTTCGGGCGCGATGTGGTTCCCGAGAGGAACTGCCTATCGCATCTGGCACGGCGGACATTTTTCGTGGCGCTGAGAGCGTTTGATGTTTGAATCGAAGGATCATGGATATCGAGGACGATCTGCGTCGAATCGAACTACAAGAGGAGCGCTTGAAATTCGACCACTTCGGCGCTGCAACGGCGTGGGATCTGGGCAAGCGCCTGAAGGAAAGTGCCGAGGCGCGATCGGCTGCCATCGTCATTGACATTCAGCTGCAGGATTTGCCGCTATTCTACGTGGCCCTCCAGGGCACTACCGCCGACAATCCCGACTGGGTGAGGCGCAAACGCAATATCGTGCGACGTTTTTTCCGGAGTTCTTATGCCATTGGCCTTCTGCTGAAGCTGGAAAAAATCAACTTGGACGCCTTGGATCCACGTGATTACGCGCCGCACGGCGGAAGCTTCCCAATTCTGCTGCCGGGCACTGGCTGTGTCGGAACAATAACTGTGTCCGGATTGCCGCAGCGTGAAGACCATTCGCTGGTGGTGGAAACCGTGGCCGCATTCCTTGGACGTGACATTTCTGATATTGCGCTCGACCCAACGTGAAAATTGCCCTTCCTTCCGGACACGGATCACATGACATGGGTCATGTCTCACAGTTGTGAGGTTGCTTGGGGCGAGAAGCGGCCTTCAAGCAAATCAAGCACGTGACCAAATTAGAAAGTACTCTCAATAGACAGAACGGTATGGTCCCGGTCGAGGTCGTGGTGCTTCGGAGGAAATCGCCAGGTAAAGCCACCACCGCAGCTTTCGTTTCGTGAGCAAGGGCTCACCGGCGGAACACTCCTCGACGTCGTCGATGGCGACTAAGTCGATCGATCATCCGAGTTTCGGAGAGGCTTTTCGCTTCTGGCTTAAGCTGGGATTTATAAGCTTTGGTGGACCGGCCGGTCAGATTGCGATCATGCAGACCGAGTTGGTGGAAAAGAAGAAGTGGATCAGCCAGTCACGTTTCTTGCATGCATTGAACTACTGCATGCTGCTGCCCGGCCCGGAAGCTCAGCAGTTGGCTGTTTATGTGGGATGGCTGCTTCACAAAACACCGGGTGGCATCGTAGCAGGTGCCCTCTTCGTCATTCCGTCTATGCTCGTGCTTTGGGCACTGAGCTTTGTTTATGTTGCCTACGGCGACACTCCTTGGATTGTTGCGATCTTCTACGGAGTCAAGCCGGCGGTGATGGCGATTGTCACATTCGCCGTCATCCGAATTGGCAAGAAGGTGCTAACGAACTCGCTCATGTGGAGCGTTGCAGCATTTGCCTTCATCGGCATCAGCTTTTTCAAGGTGCCGTTCCCAGCAATCGTGTTCAGCGCGGGCCTAGTGGGCTTTATCGGCGGAAAATTGTGGAGAGATCAACTCCGTTTCTCAAGTCGCCACGGGCCAAGCGTCGGCGACAACAGCGCAGTCATTGACGAGCAGGACACACCTGAGCACGCTAAGCCGTCGTGGGCGCGCGCTCTTCGTGTATGTATTGTCTGCGGGCTGCTTTGGTGGGTGCCGATTTTGCTCATCGGAGTTTGGCGTGGATGGGATGACACGCTGTTCCAGGAAGGCGTATTCTTTAGCAAAGCTGCAATGGTGACATTCGGTGGCGCCTACGCGGTGCTGCCGTACGTGGCTCAGCAGGCAGTGGAAAAATACCGCTGGCTTGAAACTGGACAAATGATGGATGGGCTAGCATTGGCCGAAACGACGCCCGGACCGCTCATCATGGTGCTACAATTCGTCGGTTTCATCGGCGCGTGGCAAAATCCGGGAGGCTTGTCTCCCATAGTCGCGGGGACCCTCGGCGCATTTATTACAACGTGGGCCACTTTTGTTCCGTGCTTTCTTTGGATTTTCCTCGGCGCCCCCTACATCGAACAACTCCGTGGAAACGTAAAGCTAACAAGCGCGCTTTGCGCCGTGACCGCAGCTGTGGTTGGTGTAGTACTAAACTTGGCGGTCTGGTTCGGGGTTCATGTTCTCTTCCCTGAGGGGAAGGTGCTGGATTACTTCGCGCTCGTGCTGAGCGCCGTGGCTTTCCTGGGCATGCTCAAATGGCACTGGGACGTTATCCCGGTAATCATGGGTAGCGCGCTTCTCGGTCTGGTTTACAAAGTCTTCCTTCCTCTGTGATTCGCAGCTTCCTTCGTCGACACGCACGTTTTCTCTCCTGAGCACTCCGAAACCCGCAGGTGCAGCAACGATGGAGTTGATGATAGCTGTTGCGCGCGTCGTGGCTCACGGTTTGCCAGATGACAGCTTTGAAGCCTGCTTTGGGCGCGAGCAAACTGCGCCTGAGAGGGTGATCGGGACAAGGCCATGCCTTCAAATGGGTTTGCTTTTGCCATGGACTTTCCCTGATACGGCTCAAGGCGCGTTTTGGAGAGCTAATGCCACAACCTTCTGTCCAGTGTGCGATATTGGATTGCCTCGAGGAGGTGCGAGGGCTGGACGTCTCGACTACCAGCCAGATCCGCAATTGAACGCGCCACTTTGAGAACACGGTCGTACGCCCGAGCGCTCAGATGGAGTTCCTCCATCGCCTTGCCGAGGAGTTCCCTCCCCTCAACGTCCAATCGGCAATGCATCTTGATCTGATTGTGCCCCATTTGAGCGTTGGTGCGAAATCTTGCGTTTCCGGCGAAGCGTTCCCGCTGAAGGACCCTGGCGCGAAGCACGCGTTCCCGAATGGCCTCCGAGGATTCGGTTCGTTCTTCACTGCTGAGTTCCTTGTACTGAACCGCGGGGGCCTCGACGTGAATGTCGATGCGATCAAGCAGTGGCCCAGAAATCCGATTGCGGTAACTCTCGACCTGTTTTGGCGAGCAGCGGCATTCCCGCTTCGGATCACCAAAATATCCGCAGGCGCACGGGTTCATCGCGGCGACCAACATAACATTGGCAGGGAAGGTTACCGTGCCTGCCGCTCGGCTGACGGTAACTTTGCCGTCCTCCAGCGGCTGCCGCAGGACTTCGAGCGTCGAGCGTTTGAACTCGGGAAGCTCGTCAAGAAAGAGCACTCCGTTATGAGCGAGGCTCACTTCGCCAGGAGTCGGATTGCTCGAACCTCCGATGAGACCGACGTCGGAAATTGTATGATGTGGAGAACGGAAAGGTCTCTGCATACAGAAGGAATTGAGCTGATCGAGGAGCCCACAGATGCTGTGAATCTTGGTCGTTTCGATCGCCTCTTCGACACTCATCGGCGGCATAATCGTGGCAATGCGTTTGGAGAGCATGGACTTGCCGCTTCCAGGAGGCCCAATGAGCAGCAGGGCGTGATTTCCTGCTACCGCCACCTCAATCGCTCGCTTGACGAGATGCTGGCCTTTGACGTCCGCAAAATCGAACTCGCTGGCCCCATTTTTCGTAAAAACAAGATCCTGCCTGACCACCTCCAACTCGCGCTGCTGGGCAAGAAATTCGAAGGTCTCACGCAAGTTCGACACCCCATAAACTTCGATGCCGTCCACCACCGCAGCCTCGCGCGCGTTCGATTGAGGAACAATTACGGCTTTCTTGCGCTGCCGGCGCGCCTCGATAGCGATAGGCAGCGTCCCCTTGATCGGGCGCACCTCCCCATTGAGTGCAAGCTCGCCGGCCATCAAGCAGCGCGCAAGCCGAGGCATGTTTGTCCCTTGGGCCACTGCTACCATCCCTACGGCGATCGGCAGATCGAAGCTCGGCCCTTCCTTCTTCAAATCCGCAGGTGCCAGGTTGACCGTGGTGCGCGATCGCGGCCATAAAAAGCCACTGTTGGCGATCGCCGTCGTCACGCGGTCTTTACTTTCCCGCACCGCAGCATCCGGCAGGCCGACCAGCACAATCACGGGATCGCCCGACCCCGCATTCACTTCGATCTCCACTTGAATAGCTTCCACCCCGTGAATCGCCGCCGAAAAAACGCGCGTGAGCATTCCGGAATGCTCCAGGATCGAACCTACTTTGTCGAATCCGTGTTCACGCGGATTTCAGCAACAAATACGCGCGTAAGATAATTCTCCACGGCTACCCCCGGAGATATCCTCCATTGTAGAGGGCTATTCCCTGCCGCCTTCTGAGTATCCACCCAACCACACACCGGACGGGATTGCGCGACGACATCGGCGCCGGGCAACCTTTTCGTTTCGATCCGTTCGACGGTTGCCACCTGGCATCTCAGCTAGCGGTGGTCGACTGCCAGCGAAGCGGAAAAATGCTTCGCTTCGCAGCGCACGGATAGCCGCAAGAAAGAATTTCAGAGTGATTAAAACCTGCCGAAATCCCCTGGCATGGCGTTACTCGTTCACAGGAATGAGAATTGGTGCGCCTTTGTCCTTGACCAGAAAGACGAGGAATTTCGCGGGTTTCGTGTCGCTCGCATTTTTCCCGACGAGGTGAATGCCTGCCGGGTCTTCGTAAAACGTGTCCCCCGGATGGAGCGTCACTTTTTCTGCGCCTTTCATCTGCATCACGATCGACCCTTCCAGAACATAGACGAAAGCACTCGCGTTGTGGCGATGCACCGGGTCGGCGCCACCGGGCGGATAGTCCACGGTGATCATGGTTACCTCCTTGCCAGGAACATCCACCAAGTCTTTGGTCATGAGATCCGTGACCTTAACCTGATCGGCTGCCTCTGCCTGAAGGGCAGTGGTAGTATACAGTATCGCACCCGTGAGTGCGTTCGTAAGAAGGCGAAAGCAAGACTGAGTCTTCATAAGTCGAGTTCGAGATGTTGATTTTTCGATTTTCACTTTTGGGCCGGTGTTCAGCCAGTCGTCGAAATGAGTCGCGGCGATGCGGGCGTCTTCCGCCGGCGTTGAGTGACCGGTCGTCATTTCGACTCCGAAGTAGGCTGGCTTCGGGTCGCTGACGACCTCCCGAGGGGCATATCTGTGGGCTGAGGTTATTTCGCGGAGCGTGCGAGCCATTCGCTGAAGCGTGTGGGCCCCAGGCGAGGATTTTCGCCCGGCGTGAGACTTTGGTCATTGATTGCCGCGCCGGAATACAGGGCATTGGGATCGGTGATTACCGTCCGTGGGTCCCGTGTTGCACTCAGGAATTGCCGAACCAGCTCGTCTTGACGGATCGGTTCGGGACCAGCCAGCTCGATCGTGCTGTTCAACGGTTCCGCAAGGGCCACATCGACCACGGCAGCGGCGACATCGTCCGATGCGATAGGCTGCATCATAGCCGCGGGAAGCCGGACGGTCTGTCCTTCGGTGGCCGACTGGGCGATGCCGCCCACGAATTCGAAAAACTGCGTGGCACGCACGATCGTATAAGGAATCGAGGATGCCTTGATCAGGTTTTCCTGGGCCATCTTCGCGCGGAAGTAACCGCTCGCGAGCATGCGGTCGGTGCCGACAACCGACAAAGCCACATGATGGCCGACACCAGCGGCGGCTTCCGCGGCCGCGAGGTTGCCCTCCGACGTCTCGAAAAATTCCAGGACGGCCTTGTCCTCCCACGAGGGTGAATTCGAGACATCGACGACGACCTGAGAGCCGACGAGCGCCTCGGCAAGCCCCTCGCCAGTGACAGAGTTGATGCCTTGCGAAGGTGAGGCCGCCACGACCTCGTGGCCCTTCTCGCGAAGGCCCTTTACGACTTTGGTTCCAATTAGCCCTGTGCCGCCAATGACAATAAGTTTCATAGTTTTTATGTTATAATTTTGTTTAACCTTCGTAAGTTCCCGGGCGATGCGTTTGACTGCAAGATTCGCCCAAAGCTGGCGCTGGAAAAGCGTTGCAGCAGGGCTGGGCGCGAAACCGGCATCCTTGGACTTCAGCCAAGCTAGTGGCCTCGTGGTGCATTGCCACATCGCTGCTGCAAAAGTCGGTTCATCTCTCGATCCTAGCTCTTTGATGCGCCTCTTGCGTGGAATTTGCGCATCTTCCGTCGCCGCCACTGCTCGCTCGGCCCTGATCTCAGCAGGGTTCGTGTCTCCATCGCTTTTGACTTGAGGGCGCAAGTCGATCGCCTCGTCGCCAGGCAACCCGCGCTCGGCAAGTTTCTCTGGAATGCGCCTCGGGTGGCCAGATCTGCCAATTGACCGGCATTAACGACTCCTTCGTGCACGTTCATAATGATCATGTCTTGCCATTCGGCGAGATCTGCTGGCCCTTTTGGTGTGAACTCATTTTGGCCGTTCTTTGACCAGCAGATGCATATAATCGACACCTCCGAAGCTCAGTGTCACCGGTGTCTTCTGATCTGGCTTAGTAGGTTCATCCGCAGCGAAGGAAGCGCTGAACGCCAATAACAGAAATGACGACGCGATGAGGCGGTTTCAGCCCCAGACATCATGTTCCTCAGGAGTGCACGCCAAGATTGTGTAGGCGTAGTAAAATTATTCCGATCGCGAATCGTCAAGAATAATGGCTCCTGCTGCGAGAAACGGGTAGCGCATATGATCTCATTTTTGATAGAAGCGCGCGAGCGTGCGCGCTTAACGAACGCGACTCTCAGCCAGTCAAAATTGGGATGCAATTTGGAAGCGACCACTCGGCTGGGCTGCAGTGCGGTGGGCTCTACCAAGCCATCACCCAACGAGACATCAACTGGCGAGTGCTAGCTATTCCTGTTACGTCTTCTTACACTTGCCGCATGAACTACTGGATCTTCCAGGGCAACCCAGACACGAGAGGAGGATCGGAGTGCATGTCGCAGTGACCGGCGCGGCCGGGATGATCGGCCGCAAGGTGACCGATCGGCTCGTTGCCGACGGCCACCTCGGCGGGGTCGGCTTGGACCGGCTTAGCCTGTTCGATGTGGTGGAGCCTGCGACGCCTGAGGGCTGGACGGGCGTGCTCGACCGCGCCGTGCTCGACCTGGCGGTACCGGGGGCGAGCGATGCTGTGGTCGCTCGCCGGCCGGAGGTGATCCTCCACCTGGCCGCGGTCGTCTCCGGCGAGGCGGAGGCCGACTTCGACAAGGGTTACCGGGTGAATCTCGACGGCACCCGTCACCTGCTGGAGGCGATCCGTCGCACCCATCTCGCGGACGGTTATCTGCCGCGGCTGGTGTTCACGTCCTCGATCGCGGTGTACGGCGCTCCGTTGCCCGATCTCATCCCGGACGAATTCCCGGCGACGCCCCGTACGAGCTACGGAACTCAGAAAGCGATCGACGAGTTGCTGCTGGCGGACTTCACCCGGCGTGGGTTCGTCGACGGCGTCGGCATCCGGCTGCCAACCATCTGCATCCGTCCTGGCAAGCCGAACGCAGCGGCATCCGGGTTCTTTTCCAGCATCCTGCGCGAGCCGCTGGTCGGCCAGGAGGCGGTGTTGCCGGTGCCCGAGTCCGTACGGCACTGGCACGCCTCGCCGCGCTCGGCGGTCGGCTTCCTGATCCGGGCGGCGACGATCGACTCCGCCTTGATCGGGCCGGACCGGACCCTATCGATGCCGGGCGTCAGCGCGACCGTCGGGGAGCAGATCGAGGCCCTTCGTCGCGTCGCAGGTGATTCGGCGGTGGCGCTGATCCGCCGCGAGCCGGACGAGACGATCATGCGCATGGTGTCCGGGTGGGCGCCCGGCCTGGCAGCGACCCGGGCGCGCGCGCTCGGCTTCACCGCCGAAACCTCATTCGATGAGATCATCCGGGTCCACCTCGAGGACGAACTCGGCCACCGACGACCGAAGTTCCAGCGGGCCGACGGGGCGTAGATGCCCTGCTGCGCCATATGGCCCGCCTTTTACGGAAATCGCCCGCGACGATGTTATTCGGCTTTTTCCGACGGAGTCATCTTTTGATGTTGGGTCTTTTCTCCGGCGGCTATTGTGCCGCGCGACGGTCCTCGCGAAGGAATTGGGAGCAAAGCGCAAAATCCAAGAAAGACCGTCGCAACTCGGATTTTCATACAAGGTTTCATCGGTTGGTTGCAGACTGTGCGTAACGAGACTAGCTTCTCTTGAAAACCCCAGATTTGTGAAAGATGAGGCAAGCTCCCTTCAGAGACCCTCCAGGTTCTCTCTGCGCTTGCGCAAAGGCCGGTTGCCGCTTCCCCCGAGGCCGTTGAACGGACCTACCACAATCAAAACGCTACTAATCAAATAACATAGAAGAGAAAATCCATGGAACGCATCCAACAGCACAAGTTCGTCGATTTGGCCACACCGGTGAAGCAGCCCAGGGAATCCAAGGGAATGAACCGTCGCGATTTCCTCGCAATGGCAACCGGAGTTGCAGCGGCCACTGCGATGGCCCCCGAAGCTTTCGCACGCAACTTCATCGACCAGTACGATCCTGATGGCCCAATTGCGCGCTATCCCAACCCCGATGTCATCGTCCTCGACAAACGCTTCAAGTACAAACTCGGCAATACGCCCATCGTACGTTTGTATCGAGGCACAATGTGGGCGGAAGGCCCTGCTTGGAGCGGAGTCGGTCGCTTTCTCACCTGGAGCGACATCCCGAACAACATGCAGCTGCGCTGGCTCGAAGAGGACGGCAGTGTGCATCAGCAGTTCCGCTATCCTTCGAACAACTCGAACGGCAACTTCTTCGATTATCAGGGTCGGCAAGTGGCCTGCGAACACGGTACACGGCGCGTAGCCCGTTACGAGCTGGATGGAAGCTACACCGTCCTGGCCGATAAGAGTCCCGATGGAAAAGGATTGAATGCACCCAACGACGGGTGTGCACATCCCGATGGCTGGTACTTCATCACCGACCCGGGCTACGGGGCACTGATGAATTACGAAGGGGAGCGGGTGAAAGCCACCACACCACCACAGCCGATTCAAAAAGAGGCCGTCTATCGCATCGACGGGCCGGGCATGATCGAGAAGGTCGCCGACGAGCCGTTCAAGCCGAACGGGATATGTTTCTCGCCGGACTTGAAGAAGGTCTACATCGCCGACACCGGCGCGTCGCACTACCCGGATGCCAAGAGGATTATCTGGGTCTACGACGTGGAGGATAAGAAGCTCAAGAACCCGAAGACCTTTGCCAGCATGGAAATGAACGGCAAAGAGGGCCAGGTTGACGGCGTCCGCTGCGATGAAGACGGCAACGTGTGGGCGGCCATGGGCTGGGTTGGCGACGGCTACGACGGTGTCCATGTGTTCTCGCCGGATGGCACGCGCATCGGCCAGATCCGCATGCCGGAGATTATTTCGAACGTCGCCTTTGGCGGGACGAAGCGGAACCGCTTGTTCATGACCGGCAGCACTTCGCTTTACGCCGTTTACGTTGAAACGCGCGGCGCTAATATCGGAGGCTGAAATCGGAATAGCCCCGTGCCGCGGCAACCCCCATGGAAACGCACGCTTTCGGCTTTCAGACTCCGGGCCAACGCCCCGGAGGCCAAGAGCGATTTCCTAGCAGTCGCCCCACGCGGCGTTCTATTCGGCGGAAGGGGAGAAGGAATTGAGACGCAAGGCGGCGCAGAACCTCGTCGACTGGGCCCGCACCGGGCGTCCTACCTACGTGGTCGTCGAGGGAAAATAAATGGCCGCCGTCCACATCCGCAACGTCCATAAACACTTCGGCCGCACCCACGTGATCCGCGGCGTCGACATCGACATCGCCGACGGCGAGTTCGCGGTGCTGGTCGGCCCCTCGGGGTGCGGCAAGTCGACGCTGCTGCGCATGATCGCGGGGCTCGAGGAGATCGGCAGCGGCGAGATCGAGATCGGCGGCAAGGTCGTGAACAACATGCAGCCGAAGGAGCGCGACATCGCCATGGTGTTCCAGAACTACGCGCTCTACCCGCACATGAAGGTGCGCGACAACCTGGCCTTCAGCATGCTGCTCGCCAAGCGCCCGCGCGCCGAGGTCGACGCGCGCGTGGCGAAGGCCGCCGCGATCCTCGGGCTCACCGACCTGCTCGACCGCTATCCGCGCCAGCTTTCCGGCGGCCAGCGGCAGCGCGTCGCGATGGGGCGCTGCATCGTGCGCGACCCGCAGGTCTTCCTCTTCGACGAGCCGCTCTCCAACCTCGACGCCAAGCTGCGGGTGGCGATGCGCACCGAGCTGAAGGAGCTGCACCAGCGCCTCAAGACGACGTCGGTCTACGTGACTCACGACCAGATCGAGGCGATGACGATGGCCGACCAGATCGTCGTGATGCGCGACGGCGTGGTCGAGCAGCGCGGCAAGCCGCTCGAGCTCTACGACCGGCCCGCGAACCTCTTCGTCGCGGGGTTCATCGGCTCGCCCGCGATGAATTTCCTGCCGGGGAGGATCAGGCGCGAGGCACGAGGCGCGAGGGTCGAGATGGCCAACGGGCTGAGCGTGTCGCTGAACGGGAACGTGGCGGGCGAAGATGGGCAACACGTGGTCTTGGGGACCCGGCCGGAGCACCTCACCCTGGCGAGCCACGGGGAGGGCCTTCCGGCCACGGTAGTCGTCGTCGAGCCGACGGGGGCCGACACGCAGGTGTTCGCGAAGGTTGGAGAGACGCAGGTCACCGCCATCTTCCGCGAGCGCCACGATTTTCGCGCGGGCGACGCGATCCGCCTCACGCCGGATCACGCGCGTACGCATTTGTTCGATGCAGCGACGGGGCAGTCGTTAATCACAAACCGACCCTAGACCCCCACACTACGGAGGAGACATGTCGAAATTCACGAGACGCGAGTTCCTGAAAGCCACCGCCGGCGCGGCCGTGGCCGGTTCGATGGGCGTCGGAGGCACCCTGTTTTCGCAGGACGCATCCGCGCAGGCGCGCTGGACCCCGGAGAAGGGCGCGAAGCTGCGCGTGCTTCGGTGGAAGCGCTTCGTCCAGGGCGACGAGGACATGTGGATGGCGAACACCAAGAAGTTCACCGAGAAGACGGGCGTCGAGGTGCGCGTGGACCAGGAGGGCTGGGAGGACGTGCGGCCCAAGGCGGCAGTGGCGGCGAACGTCGGCAGCGGCCCGGACATCATCATCTCGACCTTCGAGGATGCGCACCAGTACCCGGACAAGCTCGTCGACGTGACCGACGTCGCCGACTACCTCGGCGGCAAGTACGGCGGCTGGTACGACGTGTGCAAGGAGTACTGCACCGAGAAGGGCAAGTGGGTCGCCGTTCCGATGGGCTGCGCCGGCAACTCCGTCGTCCACCGCATCGGCGCGATGAAGAAGGCCGGATTCGAGCAATTCCCGAAGGACCTCGCCGGCTTCCTCAAGCTCGCGCAGGCGTACAAGGCGAACGGCCTGCCGCCGGGATTCGCGCTCGGCAACGCGACGGGTGACGGCAACGTCTGGTGCCATTGGCTGGTGTGGTCCCACGGTGGGCGGATGGTGGATCCGCAGGGCAATGTCGTCATCTCGAGCCCGGAGACGGAAGCCGCGCTCAACTACGGCAAGCAGCTCTACGAGACCTTCATCCCGGGGACGCTCTCGTGGCTCGACCCCAACAACAACAAGGCCTTCCTCGACGGCCAGATCGGCATGACGACGAACGGCATCTCGGTCTACTACGCGGCCAAGAACTCCCAGGACCCGAAGGTGAAGGCGATGGCCGACGACATCGGACACGCCAACCTTCCGGTCGGTCCGGTAGGCAAGCCGACCGAGCTGAACCTCTTCTTCCCGATGATGCTGTTCAAGTACTCGAAGGTTCCCAACGCGGCCAAGGCCTACCTCGCCTTCATGATGGAGAAGGAGCAGTACGAGCCGTGGCAGCAGGCCGCGATCGGGTACGTGTCGCACCCGTTGAAGGCCTACGAGAATAATCCACTGTGGAAATCGGACCCGAAGATCACCCCGTACCGCGACTCGATGAAGATCATGCTGCCCAACGGCTACTCCGGACCGATGGGTTATGCCTCGGCGGCGTGCATGGCCGACTTCATCATGGTCAACATGGTGGCGGAGGCGGTCTCGGGCGCGAAGACGCCGAAGGAGGCGATGGACCGCGCGAAGGCGCGCGCCGAGCGCTACTACAAGGTGTAGATGCGCGCGTTGCTCAACAACCGGCACGTCCTCGGGCTGCTCTTTATGCTGCCGGCGGGTGTGCTGTTGCTGCTGTTTCTCACCTATCCCCTCGGGCTCGGAATCTGGCTTGGTTTCACCGACACCAAGGTCGGCCGCGCCGGGGTGTGGATGGGCCTCGACAAAGAGTGTGTTGAACAGCGAGAGCTGCGCGACCGCATCGCGGACGAGGTTCCTGAAGTCCAGGGACGGGGCAGTCGTTAATCACAAGCCCACACACTACGGAGGAGACATGTCAAAATTCACGAGACGCGAGTTCTTAAAAGGCACCGCCGGCGCGGCCGTGGCCGGTTCGATGGGCGTCGGAGGCACCCTGTTTTCGCAGGACGCATCCGCGCAGGCGCGCTGGACCCCGGAGAAGGGCGCGAAGCTGCGCGTGCTTCGGTGGAAGCGCTTCGTCCAGGGCGACGAGGACATGTGGATGGCGAACACCAAGAAGTTCACCGAGAAGACGGGCGTCGAGGTGCGCGTGGACCAGGAGGGCTGGGAGGACGTGCGGCCCAAGGCGGCGGTGGCGGCGAACGTCGGCAGCGGCCCGGACATCATCATCTCGACCTTCGAGGATGCGCACCAGTACCCGGACAAGCTCGTCGACGTGACCGACGTCGCCGACTACCTCGGCGGCAAGTACGGCGGCTGGTTCGACGTGTGCAAGGAGTACTGCACCGAGAAGGGCAAGTGGGTCGCCGTTCCGATGGGCTGCTCCGGCGGCGCCGTCGTCCACCGCATCGGCGCGATGAAGAAGGCCGGATTCGAGCAATTCCCGAAGGACCTCGCCGGCTTCCTCAAGCTCGCGCAGGCGTACAAGGCGAACGGCCTGCCGCCGGGATTCGCGCTCGGCAACGCGACGGGTGACGGCAACGGCTGGTGCCATTGGCTGGTGTGGTCCCACGGTGGGCGGATGGTGGATCCGAAGGGCAATGTCGTCATCTCGAGCCCGGAGACGGAAGCCGCGCTCAACTACGGCAAGCAGCTCTACGAGACCTTCATCCCGGGGACGCTCTCGTGGCTCGACCCCAACAACAACAAGGCATTCCTCGACGGCCAGATCGGCATGACGACGAACGGCATCTCGATCTACTACGCGGCCAAGAACTCCCAGGACCCGAAGGTGAAGGCGATGGCCGACGACATCGGACACGCCAACCTTCCCGTCGGTCCGGTAGGCAAGCCGACCGAGCTGAACCTCTTCTTCCCGATGATGCTGTTCAAGTACTCGAAGGTTCCCAACGCGGCCAAGGCCTACCTCGCCTTCATGATGGAGAAGGAGCAGTACGAGCCGTGGCAGCAGGCCGCGATCGGGTACGTGTCGCACCCGTTGAAGGCCTACGAGAACAATCCGCTGTGGAAATCGGACCCGAAGATCACCCCGTACCGCGACTCGATGAAGATCATGCTGCCCAACGGCTACTCCGGACCGATGGGTTATGCCTCGGCGGCGTGCATGGCCGACTTCATCATGGTCAACATGGTGGCGGAGGCGGTCTCGGGCTCGAAGACGCCGAAGGAGGCGATGGACCGCGCGAAGGCGCGCGCCGAGCGCTACTACAAGGTGTAGATGCGCGCGTTGCTCAACAACCGGCACGTCCTCGGGCTGCTCTTCATGCTGCCGGCGGGCGTGCTGTTGCTGCTGTTCCTCACCTATCCCCTCGGGCTCGGAACCTGGCTCGGCTTCACCGACACCAAGGTCGGCCGCGCCGGGGTGTGGGTGGGCCTCGACAACTTCAGGTACCTCGTCGGCGATTCGGTCGCGCAGCTCTCGCTCTTCAACACACTCTTCTACACCGTGGTCGCGAGCGTCTTCAAGTTCGCGCTCGGGCTGTGGCTGGCGCTCCTGCTGAACCGGCACATGCCGTTCAAGTCGCTGATCCGCGCCGTGGTGCTGCTTCCCTTCATCGTGCCCACCGCGCTCTCGGCGATCGCCTTCTGGTGGATCTACGACTCGCAGTTCTCGGTGATCTCGTGGGCGCTCCTGAAGATGGGCCTCATCGACCGCTACATCGACTTCCTCGGCGAGCCGTGGAACGCGCGGCTGTCCGTCATCGCGGCGAACATCTGGCGCGGCGTGCCCTTCGTCGCCATCTGCCTGCTCGCCGGGCTGCAGACGATCTCGCCATCGCTCTACGAGGCGGCGGCGCTCGACGGCGCCACCCCCTGGCAGCGTTTCCGCTTCGTGACGCTGCCGCTGCTCACGCCGATCATCGCGGTGGTGATGACGTTCTCGGTGCTCTTCACGTTCACGGACTTCCAGCTGATCTACGTGATCACGCGCGGCGGGCCGCTCAATGCGACACACCTCATGGCCACACTCTCGTTCCAGCGTGCGATTCCCGGCGGGTCTCTCGGCGAGGGCGCGGCGCTCGCCACGCTCATGATCCCGTTCCTCCTGGCGGCGATCCTTTTCAGCTACTTCGGCCTGCAGCGGCGGGCGTGGCAGCAGGGCGGCAAGGACTGAGATGGACAAGAGCCCGCAAAGCGAGGGGATGAGCTACCTGGAGTCGCTGCCGCGCCGCGTGGTGACGCTGTACCTACCGCTCTTCGTGTTCCTCTTCGTGCTGCTCTTCCCGTTCTACTGGATGGGGACGACGTCGCTCAAGCCGAACGCCGAGCTCCTGTCGCGCGAGGGCAACCCGTTCTGGGTCGCCGAGCCCACGCTCGCGCACTTCAAAAAGCTGCTCTTCAACACCCCATATCCCGAGTGGATGTGGAACACGGTGGTGATCTCGGTGGTCGCCACGTTCACGTCGCTCGCCGCGAGCGTCTTCGCCGCCTACGCCATCGAGCGGCTGCGATTCCGCGGCTCGAAGCAGATCGGGCTCGCGATCTTCCTCGCCTACCTCGTGCCGCCGTCGATCCTCTTCATCCCGCTCGCGGCCATCGTCTTCAAGCTCGGTCTCTTCGACACGCGCTGGGCCCTCATCCTCACGTACCCCACGTTCCTGATCCCGTTCTGCACGTGGCTCCTGATGGGCTACTTCCGCTCGATCCCGTTCGAGCTGGAGGAGTGCGCGTTGATCGACGGCGCCACGCGCTGGCAGATCCTCGTGAAGATCATCCTGCCGCTCGCGGTGCCCGGGCTCATCTCGGCGGGCATCTTCGCCTTCACGCTGTCGTGGAACGAGTTCATCTACGCCCTCACGTTCGTCTCGTCGTCGGAAGTGAAGACCGTCCCGGTCGGCGTCGTGACCGAGCTCGTCGAGGGCGACGTCTACCACTGGGGCGCGCTCATGGCGGGCGCGCTGCTCGGCTCGCTTCCCGTCGCGGTGATGTATTCGTTTTTCGTCGAGTACTACGTGTCCGGCATGACCGGCGCCGTGAAGGAGTAAGCCGATCGATCCCGTTGCAGTTGAAATGCGCGCGCGGCGCATCTGTGTTCTGGGTCACAGGCCGCGCGTCACCCCGCCCCTAAGATCGCGGACACCAATAACACCAATGGGGGTCGTAACGGGAGGCATTTTGCGATTCGCGCCTGCTGCGATATTGAGCATTTGTCCGGGGAGCAGCTCAACGCGGACCCCGGGATTTGCCGTGAAGTAGACCGCGACCTTGTGACTAGGCAGATCACCTTGACCTTCTCGGACGTTCGAAATCATGAAGTTGATCCGGTGACTGCCGCGCTATATCGGCGAAAACTGCATTTATCGCGCTTCTGCATAGAAGAAACAGTCCCCTGGTTCAAACAGATGAAGGTGATCCCATTGCCTCCGGCACCGAGAACGTGAAGTTGCCTTCTCGAGCACGGGGCTTGTGTCCTTTGCAGCGCTCCAAACGCGCAAGGGAGCCCCCGGTTCCGGATTGTCAGAGTGAGACCGTCAAGCCCCCGTCGACGGCTAACACATGCCCGTTGACATAGCTTGCCGCGTCCGAGGCGAGAAAGATCACCGCGCCGCCGAGCTCTTCAGGTTTCGCCCAGCGTCCCGCCGGTGTGCGCCGCTCGACCCAAGCGGTGAATTCCTTGTCGGCCAATAGCGCTTGATTGAGTTCGGTGGCGAAAAAGCCGGGAGCGACGGCATTGACCGTGACGCCGTGACGCCCGATCTCGGCGGCCATCGAGCGCGTCAGCCCATGAAGCCCCGCCTTCGCCGCTACATAGCCATGAATCGTCGGACGAGCGAGGATTGCGGCGATCGAGCCGGTATTGATGATACGGCCATGACCGCGCGGCACCATGACGCGTGCCGCCTCGCGGGCAAGTCGGAAGCAGGAGGTGAGATTGGTGGCAAGGATCCGCTCGAAATCGCCATCCTCCCATTCCGTGAGCGGGCGGCGATGCTGAATTCCTGCATTGTTGATGAGGATATCGAGCTTGCCATGCCGGTTGACGATATCGGCGATGGCAGCCGGGCCGGCCTTGGCATCGCAAACATCGAAGGCCGCGAATTCGGCGTTGGTTATCTTGGCTGCGGCGCTTCGCAGTGTTTCCGGATCGCGACCATTGAGCACCACCCGCGCGCCATGCTCGGCCAGTGCCTCGGCGATGGCCAAGCCAAGCCCGCGCGAGGCGCCTGTCACCAGCGCAATGCGTCCCTTAAGGGAGAAACGGTCGGTCATCTGCTCCTCTCTGCAAAAAAGGCGGAGCTTCCTCCTGCCTCGCATCGTCGTCGCGTCTGAACTTACTTGGCGATGCAGGTGTCCGCCGTCTCCGGCGTGCAGACGTCAAGTCCGGTATAGGTCGGATCGGCCGGTGCCAATCAGCAGCAAAAAAGGCAAGCCGAGATCGGCTATCGCCCGTTTGCATTTGGTGCTACGGCCTTAATGTTTTGGCTGTCAGAGGAGGAAGTCAGATAGTCCGCATTCACCCACCCGACGACGCCCCTGCTGTTTATTTTCTGCCACTTTGTCTTTCCGCTACTTGTCGGATTACCGATCAAAGTTACGCCGTCTACGCCATTCTGGAGCCTCTGGATAACCGGATAGCTGATCCCGGGTCCTTGACGCTTATTTAGGAAATCACCCGCCATCACACCGGAGATACGATAAATTGCTTTGGCCTCTGGAAGGCTGGCATCCGGGCGCAAGTTCTGCGAATCTGACTCCAAAGGGGTTGGCTTAGGTTGCTCGATGACTACAGGCGCAGGATCTAAGGGAGTGGGGATCGGTAAGCGGGGAGACGGTGTCTCCTGCGACGTGGCGGGAAAGGGCGGAGTTTTGGGAGTCTGTGACTTGGTAACCGCTGCGTCTTGCGGAACCGCACTTTCAGCCGAAGTGTGCTGCTTTGAGTCAGTGAAAAAGCCTAAAGCGAGAAGTCCAATCGCGCCAACCACGACCACGCACAGAGAAAAAAGGACTTCGCGCTGCCCTCGGGCGCGAGTTACAATTTCATCCTTAGGAGATTGGTCGATCGTCACCGAATTGCGTTTTTGACGCTCCAACCACACAACAACTTCATCATGCCGCCAAAGCAATACAGCGGGCAGGAAGTTCATCGTAAGAAGCACGACGATGAGGCGTGAGAAATCGAGCGAACTCTTGACTGCCATGCGAGAGCCGCTGTCACGAGCAGAGCCAAAAGGGCCAATCCATTCGGTTTTAGTAACTGTGTCGTCTTTTGGAGAATAACCAGAATAGCGGTACGTTACCGAGACTGGAGCGTAAAACAGAATCGCCACTGTCGCGGCAGTTATCCAAAGCCAACATAGGAGGCGCAGGTTGTTCGTCATGGCTTGCCTCATCGTAAGCTCCGGAGAAGGTTTCGACCAAAGACTGTTTTCGCATAGTCCAGATTTATCAGGCCTGGACGCAGTAACAATGTAGCAGAATATTACCTTCGTCTATCCAATCGTCGGGAAGGGGCAAAATTCACGGGACGTTGGCAGCCACAGGCGAGCGCATCCCCGGTCCGGGGGCGCTGCCGCTGCCCCGGGCGGCCGGCCGTGGTGGATTTGCGCTTGCAGGGACGCTGATCCCGCCCTACGGTATCGTCCGGTCCCCCTACCCAAGTCGAGGGTTGGCTGGAGCGAAAGCCCGGGCGACTGAGCTGGGGCTGGAGAAAAACGAGGAGGAGACCGGCATGAACGGAATTACCCGACGTCGCTTCTTGACCACGAGCACGGCGGCCATTGCTGCCAGCGCGGCGGGCGGACTCCTGCAATCGGGGCAGGCGCAGGCCGCGCCGCTCAAGTACGAGCCCGAGAAGGGGGCTACCTTGCGCGTGCTGCGCTGGAAGCGCTTCGTGCAGGGCGATGAAGATCAACTGCTGGCGAACACGCGCCGGTTCACCGAGCTCACTGGCGTCGAGGTGCGCATCGACAGCGAAAACTGGGAGGAGCTGCGTCCCAAAGCGGCCCTGGCCGCGGAGGCGGGGGCGGGACCCGACATCATCATCAGCACGGACGAGCAACCGCAGCTGTATCCGGACAAGCTGGTGGATGTCAGCGAGCTGGCGAATTACCTTGGGCAGAAGTACGGCGGCTGGTTCGAGATCTGTCCGGAGTACTGCACGCACGAGGGCCGCTGGATCGCGATTCCCACCGGTGTGAATGGCGCCGCCATGGTGTACCGCAAAAGCATGCTGCGCGCGGCCGGGTTCGAGCAGTTTCCGAAGGATCTTCCCGGCTTTCTGAAGCTATGCCAGGCCCTCAAGGCCAAGGGTACCCCGTCAGGGTTCCCGCTCGCGCACGCCACCGGCGACGCCAACGGGTGGACGAGCTGGCTGCTGTGGGCGTTCGGCGGACGGTTGACGAACGAAAAGAGCGAACTGGCCCTCAACTCCAACGAGACGATCGCCGCGCTGGAGTACGCGAAGGAGCTGTACCAGACCTTCGTTCCCGGGACCCTGTCATGGCTGGATCCGAACAACAACAAGGCGTTTCTCGCCGGCGAGATCAGTTTGACGGTGAACGGGATCTCGATCTACTACACCGCCAAGACCAGTCCGGATTCCAACCTCAAGGCTATGGTGCCGGATATACAGCACGCAGCCTTCCCGATCGGGCCCATCGGCGAGCAGGTGCATGGCGCGCTGATGTTTCCCGGCGCGATCTACAACTACTGCAAGTATCCGAATGCCGCGAAGGATTACTTGCGCTTCATCATGGAGCGCGAGCAGTACGAGCCGTGGCAAAGAGCTTCCATCGGCTTCATCTCGCACACGCTGCGCGCCTACGACTCCAACCCGGTGTGGACCGATGACCCGCAGCACATGTTCTTTCGCGACCTCGCGCGCGGTGCCCGGCACGCTGGCTACGCGGGCAGGCTGGGCAAGGAATCGGCGGCGGTACTCGCCGACTTCATCATCGTCGACATGTTCGGCGAGGTCTGCATCGGACAGCAGACCCCGAAGGAGGCGGCGCAGCGCGCCGAGAAACGCGCGCGGCGGCACTATCGGAGCTAGGGCACATCTGATTAACGTCATCCCCGCGCAAGCGGGGATCCAGGAGGGGTTGATTGCCCTGGGTTGCGCTTCCGGGAACGAAGGGGCGTCGAGCCACGGATCGAGGGTCGTTTCGCCCGGCGGGTCGGTGCCGGAATGCACGCACCCCTTCTGACGGATCGGGAAGCGCGCATTGTGCTGTTGAAGGCGCAAGCGATCGCGACGGGCGGATATTTCCTCAATTTCACCGTGGACCGCGAAGCCGCGGCCAGATACGGCCTACATGTCCAGGACGTTAACGACATCATTGAGAGTGCCATCGGCGGTAACACCATTGCTATGACCGTCGAAGGGCGCGAGCGATATCCAATCAACGTGCGTTACGCGCGCATTTCCGGGATGACCTCGATTCTCTCAAGCGCGTGCTAGTCCCGACGCCCACCGGCGCACAGGTGCCCATATCGATGCTTGCTGAGATCAGCAACAAGACCGGCCCGCCTTCGATCCGCAATGAAAACGCGCAGCTTGTCGGATTCGTCTTTGTGGACATCACTACTGCCGACATCGGCGGCTACGTTAAAGTCGCTTCCGAGCGCATCGGTAAACGGGTGCGATTCCCTCGGCTACTACATCCAGTAGGCAGGGCAGTTCGAGTATCTTAAGGCCGCCGAGAAACGCCTCGCGATCCTCGTTCCCCAGCACGAGGAACCAGGCAGACAAACGCTGGTTGAATCGCCCTGTGCTTGGCATCGAGCTGGCAAGTTTGTCCTCCGATTGGTTCCGGTGTCCGCTTTCATTCGGCTATTGTAATGGTGTATGTGCCACGGTCTAGAGCAATTCTGACTTGAAAATTACGCCGCCACATCGGCGACAGTCACAGAGACATGATAGCCGAGGCTTTCAATGCGTTTTGTGAGCCGATTGAGAGCCTTGAGCGGATGGATGGTGTCAAAGAAGTTTGCTCCGAGTTCTCGATAAGCCGTCTTGGTTTTGAGCATGTGATAGATGGCGATGGCCATGGAGTGAGCGACGGCAACAAGGGCTCTTTTCTTGCCACGTCGCACGGCAAGGCGTCGGTATTGAGCGCCATAGTAGCTGTCCTTTTTTCGCACGGCGCCGTGGGCCGCTTCTACCAAGGCGCAACGTAAAGCTCGGTTCCCTTTGCGAGTCTTGCCGCTTTTTCGTTTGCCGGCACTTTCATTCTGTCCCGGACAAAGCCCAATCCAGGAAGCAAAGTGATATTGGTTGGGAAAACGGTTCATGTCGGTCCCTGCCTCGGCAATAACGACTTCGGCAATACGCCGGTTGATTCCGGGGGTGTCATCCAGTCGATCGATGATTTCCTGCTCTTGGCGGAGTAGATTCTCGATGTAGGCATCCAATTGGGCAATCTGAGCGGCAAAGAGCCCAATGTCGGCCAACAATTGTTCGAGGATCATTTGGTGATGGCGACGCAAGTTTCCTCGCAAGGCTTTTTCCAGTTCGGGGATTTTGGCACGAAGGCGCCGCTTAGCCAGCTGTGCCAATTCCTTGGGATTGTTTTTGCCGCTGGTCAATGCCTGCAACATCTCCATGGAGGAGGCTCCGGTAATGTCGGTGACGACGCTTTGAAGCTTGATGTTCGCGCTTTCCAGGGCTTTCTGCAGCTCATTGGCCGCCTGAGCACGCTTGCCCGCGAGCGCGCTGCGATGGCGAGTTAACTCGCGCAAGTCCCTTTGCTCCCGGGAAGGAATGAAGCTGGAACGAAGAAGCCCATGGCGCAGCAAATCAGCGATCCACTCAGCATCCTGAACATCGCTCTTTCGCCCAGGCACCGCTTTGATGTGGGCGGCATTGGCAACGATGAGCTCGAAGTGGCCTTCCAGAAGATTGTAAATCGGCATCCAGTAATTGCCGGTCGCTTCCATGGCCACGTGGGTGGCTCCGCAACTTTTCAGCCACTCGATCATTTCCATCAACTCTGGGGTCGTCGTCCCAAAACTTTTCACTTTACTGATCACCTCTTCGCCGAAGGCTCCTTTTAGTACGCAGGCCACGACCAAGCGCTTATGCACATCGAGGCCAGCACAGCAGATATACTGAACTTTCATGGTATTTCCTTTTTTGAGGGTTGGTTGGTGTGGCCCGTGTGCTGGCAGCGATCCGTGTCACAATATTCTGACTCTCGCGTTTCCAAGCCGGAGTTAGCTCCGGTCCATTCTCGCACTGTGCGGTTCATAAAAGAGCGCCACGCCAATCTCATAATCGGGTTTGCCGCACCAAATCGCTTTCTCGGCGTTCGCCAACACACGGCTCCCGCTCCATGAGATCACAATTTTCATGCCGCGTGGAGCCCCGTCCTGCGGGGCATGAAAACCTCATAATAAAATTCCGAAAAAGGGCTTGTACGATTGGCAGGGATTTGCGAGAGAATGGCGATTGCGACATCGAGAGGCCGAGCCCAATGCAGAGAACGCCACGCTGGAGGAATTGCGCGTAGCGATGGAGGCCGCGCCCAATCGGCGCAGTTACATTCGGCTTGCGGTGATGCGCTCCTTGCTCATGGGGTTGGAGCGCGGGGTCGTGGCCCAGCAATTTTGCCGCAGCGAGCGAGTGGTCCGGCTCTGGATTGCGATGTTCAACCTGGGTGGCATTGACGCTCTGACTACTAAGAGGCCTGCGGGGCGAGGACGCAGGGTGAAGCTGGAACGGCTGCGCGACCTCTTAGTGCCAGTGTTGGAGAATCCGCGCCAAGCTGGCGAGCTTCACTGGACGGGAGTCAAGCTCCATGGCTATCTCAAGGAGCGGCTCGGACTCGAGGTGGGTTACAGCACCACGGTGCGCTACCTCCATGAGCTTGGCTACAATCTGCGGGTGCCTCGGCCCTGGCCAGAACGCCAAAATGAAGAGCAACGCAGGACTTTCTTAGATCAATTGCGCACATGGCAGGCCGAGGCTGGCCTGGAGTTATGGTTTGCCGATGAATGCGGGGTGGAGGGCGATCCGCGCCCGCGGCGCCGCTGGAGCGTTCGGGGCGGCCGACCTAAAGTGCCTTATCTCGGAGACCATATCCGCGCCAACGTCATTGGGGCGGTGTGTCCGGCCAGTGGCGAATGCTGCACGATGATTTTTGATGGAGTCGATACCGATGTTTTCCAGTATTACCTCGATTTCTTGGCAGAAGAGATTCCCGCTTTGGACTCCAAACGTCGGCTGCTCATCGTTGACAACGCCAGTTGGCACAAAGCCCAAAGATTGAATTGGCACCACTTCGAGGTTCACTACCTGCCAGGCTACAGCCCCGATCTCAATCCAATCGAACGGCTCTGGTTGCGCCTCAAAGTCGACTTCTTTAGCGACTTCATTGCGAAGAGCCCCGAGCAACTTACCCAGCGTCTTTGTCACGCTCTGACCTCCTTGATGAACGACCGCAAAACCGTCGCCTCTCAGTGCGCTTTCCGGAAATGATTTGCGAGAGATGCTCTATTCCTGCCGGACCACCGGCCCCCTGTGACGAAAGCCGTGCGCGGATCAGGCAATGGGGATAAGACAGTGGAGGTTTCAGGGCCTGCAGCGGTCATTGCGGCTCCTTCTCTTCGCTCCTTCGGTCAGTCGATCAAGGTGGCGAGGATTTCCCGGATATAAGCGCGGTTCTTGCCGATCACAGTGATCGCATCGCAGCCGTAGTGCTCGCATAGGAAGGCACCGCGGAAGCCGAACTTGAGGGCCTGGCTTATTGCGGCACGGTAATTGATCAAGCCAAACTCCATCGGCACTGGGAAGGACATTACCTGACCAGTCGTCGGATCCTCGTCGCGCAGGTAGTTCTTCACGTGCCAGTACTTGGCGTACGGCAGGACCTTGTCGAGCATGTCTTGCACCGGCTCGATCGGACGGTGCAGACGGATGAGGTTGGCGATATCGGGGTTCAAGCCGCAGGCGTCGTGTCCAACTTCCTTGAGGAACTTCACAGCCTTGTCGCAAGTCCCGACATAGGTGTCCTCGTACATTTCGAGAGTGATCTGCTGGCCGTTTCTCGCTGCGTGCTCCGCCAGCTCGCGGATCAACGAAGCGGCCTGACTTCGCACCTCCGGCGCCTCGTCGTCGTGCCAGCCCTCGGCCAGCCAGAACCACAACACGCGCTGTTGTTCAGCCGTCAGCTCCTGGAAGAAGCCAAAGTTGACCAGCGGTACTCCGAGCTCCGCCGCCACGTCGAGCACCCGGTGACTGTAGGCGAGGTACTCCTCGCCGTGTTCGGGATCCATCACGCTGCGACGTGAGGTCGAGATAGCGGGTATCGTCAGGCCGACATCGCTCAGCACACTCTTGAAGTCGGCGAGCCGCTCCGGACTGAGATCGCCGACCCGGACCCAGGTGTCAGTGGGATCGACTTCGGTGAAGCCGAGGCGCCGCACGAGCCGCAGGTGCTTGGCCCATTCCTCAGGTTCGGCGTCGTGGATCGCGCCACCGTGGGAATCCTTGTTTCCAAATGCCATCATGGCGGCCGCGATCGGCCAGTCCTCGGCGCTGTAAGGAGAACTGATCATGCGTCGCCTCCCTTCGGGGCCGGACCGAGTTCCTTGAGCAGTTGCCCTAGCCGGGCATAGGCGGTGTTGCGGTAGGCAACTAGCGGTGCCTGGTCGCCAGCTGCGGTGACGAAGCCGCCGCCTTGTTTGACCCCGTAATGCCCGGCCGAGACCAGTTCGATGAGCATCTTGGGCGCTGCCAACCGCTCGCCGTAGTGCTGTTGCAAGGTGCGGAAGCCGTCGCGGTAAACGTCCAGGCCGGCCATGTCGGCGATGGCAAAGGGCCCAAAGAAGGGCAGCCGGTAACCGAAGGTGGTGCGGACGATAGTGTCCACGTCCTCGAGCGTGGCCACGCCCTCCTCGACCAGGTTGATCGCTTCCTTGAGCATCACGAACTGCAGCCGGTTGAGCACAAAGCCGGCCTTGTCCCTAACGCGAGCGGTTAGCTTGCCCGTAACAGGCACGAAAGCTTCGACCGCTTCGATGACGTCCTCGTCGGTTCCGGAGTGCGCAATCAGCTCTACCCCCGGGATGAACGGCGCGGGATTGGAAAAGTGGATGCCGAGGAAGCGCTCCGGGTGCACCAAGTTGGCTGCAAGATCACCAATCGGCAGGGTCGAGGTATTGCTGCCGATCACTGCTTTCGGGCGAGCCGCAGACTCGATACTGCGCAGCACTGGGCCCTTGACTTCAGGCCGTTCGAGTACCGCCTCCTCGATGAGATCTGCTTCGGCGACCGCCTCGGCAACGCTATCGGCAGCTCGGAGGTTTTTTCGCACCAGTTCCGCCGAGCCCGGCTCGAACAGCCCTCGGTTCTCGAAATCCTCGGCCTCTTGGCGAAGTCGATCGAGATGGCGCGCTGTGAGGATGGGATCGGCGTCCACGATCACCACATCCATGCCCGCCATCGCGAAGACCTGGGCGATTCCGCCACCCATGTATCCGGCGCCCACGACGGCGATGTGCTCCATCATCGGCTTAGTCCGTTCCGCAAGATCAACCGCACCTTCAGATTCGCGGTGGACTGATAGGAAATCGCTTTTGGCCCGCCGGGGCGTTGGCCCGGAGTCTGAAGCCCAAAAGCATGCGTTTCCACGGGCGCAGAGTGACAAAAGTGGGCCCGGAAGTCAAACGCGGGCTGCCGCCGGAGGGCTGGAGGCGGCTGAACAATTCGTGCGAGAGGCGCACTTGGGCGCTGCCGGACGTTTCAGATGGCGGAGAACGCCATGACCGGTTCGGGAATATGCAAAAACCTCCAGACGCGAAAAACGAAATTGAGAGCGAACTGCGGGCACTCGTTATGCCACCGGTACCTGATTCCGAACCAAAATAGGGAGCTACTTTGCGGCTGTTGACGCGAGTGCCAGGTTTACTCCAAGAGTAACTTTGGCCCGTCGATAGTTTGATCATCACCGCCCTTTCTGCCATCCTCGGTACAACTGGGAGCCAAAGCCTTCTCAATGTCACCTCCCGAACTAGTGACATGTCCAAAAGCATTGTCGCCGCGGCACCTCTCGGACACCGCGGCGACAGCTGCTCCCACCCCGTCGGGAACCCTACCGACCCCTTATTGGAAACTTCGAATAAGATGACCCAAAATCGGCGATGCGCAAGGGAATTTTTTGCTTTTCCTAAACACTAAGCGCTAACCTTAGGACAAGATACTCCTGATTAACAACTTACGATCTTAAGAGTTTTTCGTTGTTTTCATCGCGCGCTTCGGCAAAGCGTCTCCAAACTCGAGAGTATCGCGCTTTAGGCGCTATTCGGCGTGTCCACGCTTCGGAACTTTGTGATTGGTGTCGACGCGGCAAAACGTATGCTTTCGCGATGAGCAATCATATCTACAAAAAGGTCGAACTGGTGGGGTCCTCACCCGTAGGTGTCGAAGACGCCGTGCAAAATGCGCTCGCGAAGGCATCGAAAAGCCTCCGAAACCTTCGCTGGTTCGAGGTCGGCGAGATTCGAGGACATATTGAGGATGGCAAGATTGGGCATTGGCAGGTGACGATTCAAGTCGGCTTTACACTCGACGAGTAACGCGCATCCTTCCTCTGACCACCACGCGGACCCCCCGAGCGACTGCGCATGAGATTGCAGTTCTGTGCTGGCTTGGAAGATCGTTCTATCCGGCAAATTCTACAAAGGGGCGTCGCCACCCACCTAGCGATTTTGCAAGACCGCTTCCTTCCGCTTCCAATTCTGCCGCTGGAAAAGATCGGTGAGCGCAGTAGAGTAAGGCCAGGCAACCTTCCACTGTGATGATTAAGCGGAGTATCTCCCGACAGCGAGGCTCCATCGAATCCAGGAATCAAGAGAAAGCCCTGAAGGGTAAAACTCTGTCGAAACCCGCGTCTCCTCTTTGTCCTTATGGATACCACACGCGTTGACAGTCAACAGGAGCGGCTAAGTCTCGCGCTGAGTTCCGCGGAGATGGGAACTTGGGATTGGGATATCGCCAGTGGCGTGATTTGGTGGGACGAGCGAATGCACGCTCTTTTCGGGATGGCGCCGCTCACTTTCGATGGAAGTTACGAGCACTTTCTGGCGTTAATCCATGAAGAGGATCGTGAAAGAATTCGCAGCGAGTTTGGGCAATCGAGCGCAGCCCACACCGCC
Organism: uncultured Verrucomicrobiae bacterium; assembly: GCA_963744345.1. Taxonomy (GTDB): domain Bacteria; phylum Verrucomicrobiota; class Verrucomicrobiia; order Chthoniobacterales; family Terrimicrobiaceae; genus DASTFP01. The sequence continues at coordinate 227,100 of CAVUTD010000021.1, read as the reverse complement.
ATAGATACAGAGTTTCAGATCACCTGGCCATCGAACGGAAGCGAGCATTTGCTCAGGATGCGTTCAAAGACGTATTGCGATAGGAATGCGAATGTCTCGCGAATCGTCGGCGTCGGTTGGGACATCACTGAACGGCGCGAGACTGAACTCGCTTTGGCCAAAGAGCGCAACCTGCTGAAAACGATGATGGATCACCTGCCGTACGCCATCTACTTCAAGGACCTCGAAAGCCGCTTCATCGCGGTCAGCCGAACCCTGGGCAAACTACACCGCCGAGAGAATCCCGAGGAGCTTATCGGCAAGACAGACCACGACGTGTTTTCTATCGAACATGCCGACGGCGCTCTCGCGGATGAACGTGAGATCATTCGTACGGGAAAACCGATCATCGACTATGAAGAAAAGGAGACGTGGCCGGATCGGGACGACACGTGGGTATCGACGACAAAGATGCCTTTGCGCGACGCTCAGGGCAAAATCATCGGCACTTTCGGCATCTCCCGAGATATCACGGAGAAAAAGCGCGCCGATGAGCGGCTCGCGATGCTCGCCGCAGAACTCCGCGCGAAGAATGAATCTCTCGAACAAGATTTGGAAATGGCCCGCGAACTCCAAAGTGCCTTGCTGCCGCAGCGCTTCCCGAATTTTCCTCACCACGTCGCTGAACAAGATAGCGCAGTGCGCTTCTATCCCTTCTTCATGCCCTCAATGATCGTCAGCGGCGACTTTTTCGACGTGCTGGACATCGCCGATGACAAGGCTGGTTTGTTCATGTGCGATGTCATGGGGCACGGCGTCCGCGCCGCGTTGGTCGCGGCGATCGTGCGCTCAGTGGTCAGTGAACTCCGCCCCCTTTGGACCAGGCCTGGAGAGCTTTTGTTCGCTATAAATCGCGCACTTCTCGGCGCCTTCAAGAACACGGATATCACCCTCTTTGCGTCCGCGTTCTACTTGGTGGCCGATCTTGCGAAAGGCCAATTGCGCTATGCGAACGCAGGGCATCCGAAACCGCTTCATTTCACGCGTGCGGCGAACAATTCCGCACCGGCGGCATCGCCCCTGATGGGCACGACGTCGGGTCCGGCTCTCGGTCTTTTCGATGGAGCCAAGTACCAGACGGTGCGCCGCAAGCTCTCGCCCCGCGATGTTGTGCTGCTATTTACCGATGGCTTGTTTGAAGTCGAAGGATCCGGTGGCCAGCTCTACGATTATCAAAAGCTCTCAAGAGCGGTCTGCAATCGAACGGAACTCCCGGTTCCGGAGCTTTGTCGAAGCCTCATCGATGAAGTTCAGCAGTTCTCGGTCACTCAACACTTCAATGACGATGTTTGCCTCGTGGCCATGGACATCGATCAGCTAAAGCTACAAAACGGGAACAGTTTTCACGTCGGCGCGCCTTAAACGGATGGAGCTGTCCCTTCTTATTCTTTGCAGGCCGAAAACACTCCGTAACGCATGACGCGCAAGGCATAGGCAAGCCAAATGCGGATCATGGTCGCACCAAAGATTTTGTTTTTCGCTCGGCTATTGAACAGGAAACGCAGATAAGACGGTCTGCGGGCAAGCTTCAGTAGGAGACGCCGGAGGCAGATCGTCCAGGTCCTCTTAACCTGAGCGCTCAGATCCTCGAAACTGTGCAGCACGAGCGCTGCATCCGAAAACCACTTTCGATAATCAGCTTCCGTTCCCATCCCCGCGAGGCGGCCTTCGCAACAAATAGGCTCCAGCAGTTGGCGTCGCTGGAAGACGGTCGGGTTCTCTGTGGACAACCAGGCGCAGACTACCATCTGTCCGCCTGGACGCAGCACGCGATGCGCCTGTGCAAAAAACCTCTCCTTATCCTGCATGTGTTCAGAGCTCTCGATGGAGAGAACGACGTCGAACGCAGCCGATGGCAGGTCGTTTTCCAGCCAGTCTTCCAAGAGGTAGTGCGGATTGCCAGCACCGTCTGTTCGAGAAATGGCCTGTCGGGTACTGAGTGGGCGAAATCGTTAGCGCCGAAACCACTGCGCCGCATTCTGAGGCAAGAAGTCGAGCTGTAGCTCCGTAGCCGCACCCGACATCGCAAACGCGCGCCCCAGGCGCGATGCGTGCCTTCCTTGACGCGTACCTGACGAGGTTGATGACAGCCTCTTCGATGGTTTCCTCGCCGGACTCCCAAAGCCCATGATGGACATGCTCTCCCCAAATTTCACGATAGAACGGGTCCAGCTCGTCGTAATGGTCTGCCACGTCCTCAGTCGAAACGGGCGACGAAGAGCAGATCATGGAGATGTTGCATGCTCTAGCGAGCTTAACGTACGACAACTAGGCATGCATTGCTGTTGAGGAAGGCTTCGGGCTCCGGCTCGCGGAGCTCGCCTCAAAAAGGAATATCGTCGTCGGCTTGTTCAGCCTGGGCCGGCGCAGAGAATGGAGGGCGGGAGGGTTTCGTAGCGGTCGCCTCTGCCTCAAAATCCCCGCCAGCGCTCCCACTGGGAGTTCCTGGCCGGGATCCCAAGAGCTGCAATCCTTCGCCGACAATCTTGAGACGATTCCGTTTTTGTCCCGATTGTTTGTCTTCCCAGGAGTCCATCCGCAAGCGACCTTCAATGAATATTGACCGGCCCTTCTTCGCGTATTCGCCCGCAATTTCAGCTAGTCGTCCCCAGAGTTCAACGTCGAGGTAGGTGACCTCCTCGACCTTCTCGCCTCCTTGATTTTGGTACGTTCTATTGATTGCGAGCCCGACATCAGCGACAGCGCTACCCTTTGGGGTATACTTGACCTCGGGATCACGGGTGACATTCCCGATGAGCATCACTTTGTTTAGGCTGGCCATTTGTTGCGTTCGGTTATGCCGCTAAGTCGGCGGTTTTCTTCTTCGCAGGCAGTCGCAGATAATTCTGCATCGCAACGTCGTCGTCCAGCTTCAATTTCGCCCGCAGCTTCTGGATAACTTCGGGCTCGGCCTCGAAGATAAAGTTCACAAAGTATGCACTGGTGAGATGCTTAAGCTCATACGCGAGTTCTCGTTTTTCGAATCGCTGCACTTGCTCGATGGCGGCGCCTTCAGCCGCGAAGGTCTTCTCAAGTCGCTCGATGATTTCTTTGACGGATTCTTCCTTGCCTCGGGTGAAAAGGGCAAGAAGGGCTTCATAGCGTTTTTTCATAATTTTTTGTTGTAGCGGTTCATGGCTGCTTCCAAGCCATGAGCACTGGCGTACTCGGCGGCCTCGACGGCCCGACTCACGCTCGCCTCGAGGGCGGGTAACTCCCTCGGATCAAATTTGCCGAGCACATGATCCACGAGAGTGCCGGAAGCAGAACCGATCCCAAAACGAAGGCGAGGCACCTCCTCAGTCGCAAAATGCATCAACACAGACTCGAGTCCGTTGTGCCCTCCGGCACTTCCGGCCGGCCGCAGGCGAATCTCGCCTAAGGGAATGGCAGCATCGTCGAGCACGATGAGAACGTGGGAATGGTCGATCCCTTGATCGCGAGCGTAATTCTCGACGGCTTCCCCGCTCAGGTTCATGAAAGTCTTCGGTTTCATCAGCATGCGTCCACCGCACAGGGCCACGTCGGCTTCCCACCTGGGTTCGTAGCGAAAGGTGACGGCACAGCGGCGAGCCAACTCATCCACAACAAGGAAGCCGGCATTATGGCGCGTTCCGGCATACTGCCGGCCTGGGTTTCCCAAGCCAACGATGAGGCGGAAGACGGCTGCATGCTCCACGCGAGGGCAGATTATTTCTTGGGCTCGGTCTGCGTTTCGGATCCCTCCGGCTTCTTTTCCTTGATCACCTCCGGAGCAGGGGCTTCCTCGATCGCCGCGGCAGGCTCTTCAGCCACAGTAGGCTCAGAGACCAGAAAAACAGTGAGATCCTCATCCGGAACAGCGGTAACCCCCGGCGGAAGCTTGAGGTCTCGAACATGCAGGGATTCATCAACGTTTAGCCCCGAAACATCGACAATGAGGATTTCGGGAAGATTCTGCGGCAAGCATCGGATCGGAAGCGAACGCATGCTTTGCTGAAGTAAGCCACCATAGGTTTTAACGCCGATTGGCTCGCCTGCGGGCTCAAGAACGACTTCGGCATCAATCTCCTCGGTCATGGAAACTGCGTGGAAATCAACATGAATGATTTCACCGCGCACAGGATGATGTTGGACCTCCTGGATCAGCGAGACTCGATTGATCGTCTTGCCTCCGTCGCGAATCTCCAGGTCGACGAGAATGTTCTCACCGACGGCACGCGAAAGGAGGTTCTCGATATCCTTCCTCTCGAGTTCGAGGTTGCTGGCAGGCTCGGTGGCGCCATAGATGACCGCCGGGATCGCACCACGGGACCGCATTTTGCGGACCGCGTTGCGGCCCGCTTCCTGACGAGGGCGCGCGGAGAGTTTGACTTGCTTGGCCATAGTTTTAGGTGGTTGGATGCTTAATATCGAAGAGCGAGCTTACCGATTCATCGTCGTGAATGCGCCGGATACCCTCCCCGAGCAATTCGGCGACCGAGAGCACTTTCACGCGCGAGTCGATATCGGTCCGCACAGGAACGCTGTCGGTGGTGATCAGCTCTTTAATTTCTGAGCTTCTCAATCGCTCAACAGCCAAATCTGTCAAGACCGCGTGCGAAACGCCGGCATAAATGTCCCGCGCACCGTGGTCCCGCAGGATGCGAGCTGCTCCGACCAGCGTTCCTGCGGTCTCGGTTAAATCGTCGACAAGAATGACGTTCTTGTCCTCCACGTCGCCGATCACCGCGACCGCCTCGATCTCGATGGCACTGAGTCGGCGTTTGACAACAATGGCTAAACCAGCGTTGAGAGCGTCTGCGTAAGCGGACGCCATCTTTACGCCGCCAACATCGGGCGAAACGACAACGAGATCGCCCAGCCCGAGGGTATGCAGATAATTCATCATCACGGGGAGCGCGTAAAGATGATCGACGGGAATATCGAAAAATCCCTGCAACTGCTGAGCGTGCAGATCCATCGTCAACATTCGTTGAACTCCCGCGGCCACGAGGAGATTCGCCACGAGCTTGGCTGTAATCGGAACACGAGGTTGATCCTTTCGGTCCTGGCGCGCATAACCGAAAAACGGGATGACTGCCGTGACACGTGCGGCACTCGACCGACGAGCAGCATCCACCAGAATCAGCAGCTCCATCAAATTTTGGTTGGTGGGCGGACATGTGGGCTGAACGATGTACACGTCCCTCCCACGAATGTTCTCGTTGATTTTTACGAAGGTCTCTCCGTCAGGAAAGGTGCTGACGGTCGCGTCACAGATCGGCACGCCCAGATATGAGCAAATGTCCGCCACCAACTGTGGATGCGCTGTGCCAGTGACAATCTTTAACTCGAGGGAGCTACGCAGCATGAAACGTTCAAAACGCTCGAAGAGCTGTCGGGGATTGGAGAAACGAGATTCTTGGAGCTCCAGCGCTGGCTGTTAAAGTTTACCGCCGAACGATCAATTCAAAGGCTCTGGAGTGGGCGGCGGATTGAGTGGAATGGTCGGTTCGAGCCTCTCCTGAGCCAGGCGACGTATATAGGCCGTTTCCATCACCTTACATTTCTGCTCCAAAGATTTGTCGATGCTCGCGATCCTTTTAAACAGGAGCCGATAGTACTCACGCATGGCGGCTCGCTGATCTTCCAATGTTTTGGCGCGTTCAGCCTGTTGCAAAAGGCTAACGACTTTCGGGTCCTTCTCTGCCTGCACGCGGACTTCCCGATAGCGGATGCTGATTTGGCGAGCCTTCTCTTGAGCGCTCTCAAAGGTGGGTGGCACAGCGGGCGGAACAGAGGGTCGCTCGTCCGGAATCAGAGCTTCGGGTCGGGTCAACGCCTCGTCGGGCATGCCTTCATCCGGGCGAATTGGAGCCGTTTCCAGGGGCGCGCCGCCCTCAAGGGGTATGGCGTCGGACTCCCCCGCAGGAGGAATCGTCGACGGTGGGGCGGGTGCCACCGGGGGAATAGTTGGTGCACGCTCTGGGCTAGATGACGGCACGCTTTGCACAGCAGTGCTCGGGGAGACCGGTTCCTGTGCGAATAAGGGTGCCAGGGGAACTAAAACGGCGATAAAAAGTCGAAGCTTGGGCGACATCAGCATGAGGTAAGCAGCCCTTAACCGATTGCTCAAGCAGAAGAACATCGACCGAAGGCCAAGTTTGGGAGATTTTCACGCATAATGTCCAGAGCGCTTCACCATGCACCTGCCCTCTCCGGGAGTCCGGAAGAAGCCGCTCGAGCAATGAGATCTCGTAGCGGCTTCGTCTTCTTGGACTCCAGCCTGGCCGGTCCAAACTCTCTTTCGCTGATAGCTTGCGAACCCGACCTTGTCATCGAAGGCGATGCTTCGGAGTGGGGTAGACTGGAGCGCGAGTTGGCAGCCCGCCAGAGATCCGGAGCTGACCTCGGCACCCCGGATGGCGCTGCCATCGGTTGGATCGGTTTCGATGGTCACTTCAGATTTGGCTTTTACGAGGAACCAGCGGTCTTTCTCCACAGGCTGGGTATTTGGCACAATGCTCAGGAGCTCCCTGCTCTGCTCGATGGACCCGCGTTTCCCCAGCTTTCGTTCGAAGCCAGAATTAAGAGAGACGAATTCGAGAGCATGGTGCGGCAGGCGCAGGAATATATCGCCGCAGGAGATATCTATCAGGTGTGTCTGGCCCATCCGTTTGAAGCGGAGCATTTCGGGGATGCGTGGCCGTTCTATGAGGCGCTGCGCCATCACTCCGCCGTGCCCTATGCCGCATTTCTTGATCTCGGGGGAACTCAAATCGCGGCAGCATCGCCCGAATGCTTTCTCAAGATTAGCGGTCGCAGAATTGTCACCCGCCCGATCAAAGGCACCCAACCAAGGAGAGCTGACCCGCAACGGGATCAGCGAAATGCGTACGACCTCATCACTTCCGTCAAGGAAATCGCTGAATTGGTTATGATTACCGATCTGGAACGGAATGATCTCGGACGCGTTTGCGATTATGGAAGTGTCACGGTCCCGGAGCTCCTCAAGCTGGAAAGTTACGAGCAGGTCCATCATCTTGTGTCAACTGTTGCGGGCACACTTCGCGAGGAGGTCACTCACCCCGGGGCACTCCGAGCTTGTTTTCCCGGAGGATCAATTTCCGGAGCCCCAAAGAGACGCGCCTTGGAGATTATTGCTGAACTGGAGCCCCATCCGCGCGGCATCTATACGGGCGCGATCGGGTACTTTGGCTATAACGGAGAAAGCCAATTTTCCATTGCAATTCGAACCGCAGTTTTTAAAGATGGCCGAGCTTCATTTCACGTCGGAGCTGGGATTGTTGCTGACTCAACTCCTCAAAAGGAGTGGCAGGAAACACTCGACAAGGCGGCGGGATTGACCCTGGCTGCTGGTCTGCCGCTGCGCCTGGCCTGAGCTCGTCTTTACCTCGGTTCCCACCCGCTCATCTTCTTTTCCGAGGAGTCGGAGTTGCCTTTGGCTGGGAAGGAGCGCCCCAGAGCAAGAGCGAAGGCTTTCGCTTCACCTCGGCGCTGAACTCGGCAAGGTTGGCGCTGGTCGTCGTCAAATTGTCCAGGAGCTCTCTAACCTTCGGACCGCTTATTCTCGTCGCCGGCTCAAGATTCTTGAGGACGTCGCGCAGTTCACCATTAGATTTTTCGAGGCCGGCAATGAGCTTGCGGGCATCTTCACTTAAGGTGGCAATGTTTGCTTGATCAAGGGCCGATCGAATTTCAGTCAACAAGGCCTGCAGGTCGGCGCTAACTTTGCCGAGCTCCGCTCCCATGACGGCTTTGTTTAAATTTTCGAGCAGCTCCGTTCCTGTTTTGCTCATCCCGCCGATGTTCAGCTGATCCAGCTGCAGCATGATCTTGTTAATGGAATCGAGAATATTGGTAAGTTGCCCCGGTGCCGAGGGGATGTAGTAGTAATGCGGTTTCCAGTCGACCGCCAGCGGCGGAAATTGGCTGGCATCGGTCACATAGTTGATCTCGATGTAATTCATGCCTGTGATGCCGAGTGGCTCGATGCGCGCTCGCAATCCCTGAGCGACGTTTTTTTCGATCAATGGCGTGAGATTTTCGCTGAACATGCCTGGAAACATCTCGCGATCGATCTCCATGAGGATGATCACGTAATTATAGCGTCCGGCCCCTTGTGGCGTGCCGTACTCATTAAACGTAAAGTTGATGGCGCTTACCCGCCCGACCTGCACGCCTCTGAATTTGACGGGCGATCCCACATCTACGCCTTGAACGGTGGCATCTACGTAGGTCTCGATGTAAACGCGCTCCCGGAGAACCTGGCCTGCGCCAAAGGCGATGAGTCCGGCGGCAAGAATGGCGGTGGCGATGACGATAAAGAGACCAATCCGAAAATAACTGGGCTTCTGGCTCATTCAATCTCCCTGCGAAAGAACCGACGCACGTAGGGATCGGTCGCATGGTCGCGCAAGTCTTGCGGCCGTCCCTCGGCGATAATTCCCTTCTTGTGCTTGTCGAGCATAATGACGCGGTCGGCGAGCGCATAGATACTGTGCAATTCATGAGTGACAATCACAAAGGTCATTTCGAGTCCTTCGCGAAGCCCAAGGATGAGGGCATCGAGCTCGGCGGATGTTATCGGATCCAATCCCGCCGAGGGCTCATCGAGAAAGAGCAAGGCGGGATCCAGCGCCATCGCCCGGGCGATCGCGGCGCGTTTTTGCATGCCACCGCTTACCTCCGCCGGAAGATGATTTCCGAAGCCCTCCAGTCCCACCAATTTGAGTTTCAGCCGGGAAATCACCTCCCGTGCAGCCAGGGGCAACCGGGTGAATTCTTCGATGGGCAAGGTCACATTCTCGCTTAACGTCATCGAGCCGAAAAGGGCTCCGCTCTGGTAGGCCACCCCAAAGCGACGCAAGATCTTCTGCCGTTCAGCGCCCGCGGCCGCGGCAAAGTTTTCGCCATTGATCAAGACCTCGCCGGAGGCCAGAGGATACAAGCCAATTAGATGTTTCAGCAAAGTGCTCTTTCCGGATCCCGATCCGCCAAGGATGACAAAAATCTCTCCGCGGTTGACCTTGAAGGAGATGTTCTCGAGAATCACCTCCTCTCCATAGGCGGCGGTTAGCCCTCGCACTTCGATGATGACTTCCTCCTCCATCAAAAATCGATGGCGAAGAAGATAACCGCGAAGACCGCGTCCACCAGGACGATGAGAAAAATGCTCGTTACGACAGATCGCGTGGTGGAAATGCCCACTGCGCTTGCACCGGACTCGGTTTGCAGTCCGCGAAGACAACCAATTCCTGCTACCAGGCCCCCAAAAACGAAGGCCTTGATAATGCCAGCCATCACGTCACTAATTCCGACAGCCCCAGTCAACTGGCGCCAAACAGTCACGAACGGATATCCCCTTCCCAACATGACAAAGAGACCACCTGCCACCCCCAAGAGGTCGGCGTAAATCGTCAACACCGGTGTCACCAGGATGCCGGCCAAGAGGCGGGGGGCGACGAGAAAGCGAACCGGATCGAGGCCCATCGTCGTAAGCGCGTTAATCTCTTCATTAATTTTCATCGTCCCAATTTCCGCGGCAAAGGCTGATCCGCTTCGTCCCGCAAGAACAATCGCCGTCATGATGGGACCCAATTCGCGCAGCATGGCCAAAGCCACCAAATTGACCACGAAGATATCCACTCCAAATTGCCGCAAGGGCGGTGCCGCTTGAAAGGCCATGATCAACCCGGTCAGAAAAGAGACCAAGCCAACCACCACCAGGGCCTGGACTCCCGCGCGCTCGTAAGTAAGCCAGACATCCCGCCAGCGCAGCTGATGGGGCCGACGCACGATGTTCAAAGAGAGCATGGCGACTTGCCCGAGAAACGAGATCTGTTCGTAGATGTCTTTGACCAGATCCGCGCCAGTCTTGCCAATTGCTTCCAGCGTCGATTGGCGGACCGGGAGTTTTTCGCTCTCTTTCCGTTCAGTCTCGCCAAATGTGTCGAGCAGTCTGGCGATCTCCGGCTTGAGGCCAGAGACTTCCACACCTGTCCGACGCTTTAGTTCCCACAACAAAGCAAAGCCGGAGCCGTCGCAATATTCCACGTCGGAGGCATCGATCAAAGTGGGCTTGGTCTCGTCAACACTTCTCAGCGCGCGCTCCCAAGCTCCAGCCACACCTTCTGCATCAAGGCGTCCGGAAAATTTTAACTCCGAGCGGCCGGATTCCCTAACGATCTCGAGAACGGACTGGGTTTGAGTCATGCACCAACGGGTTTCCGGCACGGTTATCGTCAGCCGAGAAGCAGGGAAGCGAGACTTCCTTGATGGATGCGCTTCCAGAAAAACCGCAGGGATGGTGTTGCATCACTCGGAAGCGAAGAACTGAACTCGGCATTATCAATCTCGGTGCGCTTTGGGTTGAATATCTCGCGATGGCCTTTGATGCGTGCTGTATAAAGGAATGTGATGACGGCCTTTTGGGGCCGGTCAAACAGACCAGCAAACGCCACAGACTGGATCTTGACCCCGAGTTCTTCCTCAACTTCTCTTCGCAGGGCCTCTTTCAGCGACTCACGCTGCCGGACCTTACCGCCAGGAAGAGTCCAGAGCTTGTTGCCGCGCTTCTGCTTGAGCAGGAGAACGTCTCCGAACTGGTTTTCGATCCAGGCCATCACGGAGATTTCTTTGGATGCCTTGAACTGATCGGGCGAAGATGCGTCGGTTGTTTCCACCTCAGAAAGGAACATATGCGCGGGGTGCAACATGTCTAAAAGGGTAAAATGGATAAATCTGTGCGCTATGTTCTGTCCTTTCACTGAAGCTCGAAGTTGATATTTACCGTATAGGCACCACCACTGCTCAAGCTGGTCGGCGGAGGATCAATCTGTGTGACACGGTGCGCCGCCGCCATTACAGAATCGTCCATAACAACGTTGCCGCTGGATTTCAGCACCTTCACGCCTGAAATTTTGCCATCAGATTCGATGCGAATTTGAAGAGTGCAAACAAAGGATTTGGAAGAGTCGAAAATTGAAGTCGGCTGATCCCACTGGCTGTAGAAACGATCATGGATGAGCTCGTGATACCAGCCAAACTGCGCCTGGCCTCCACCCCCTCCAGACTTCTCTGCAGACCCTGCGCGCGCTTCTTGAGGTCCGCTTCCTGCCGATTTCGCGGGCTTGGCAGCCGGGGATCCGGAAGCCTTCGCCGATGGGGAGCCTCCTGCATTCGGCGAGGCGGTCGCGGCGGGAGTGGCCTTGGACGCAGCGAGCTCTTTAGGAGATCCCTTCGGTGAAGGGGATGGTTTGGGTGAGGCTTTGGGCGTCAATTTTGGTGAGGGTTTCGCGGTGGGTTTGGGCGTGACAGTTGGTTTCGGAGTCTCCTTGGGCGTTGGGGTCGGAGTCGGCTTCGGAGTCGCTTTTGGCGTAGGCGTGGGCGTCGCTTTTGGCGTAGCCGTGGGCTGCGGTTTCGGAGTTGGATCAAGTGGGATTGTCTCTTCCTCCTGAATAGGCTCCGGTGTCGGAGGAGGAGTTGGCTCCGGTATCTCAGGCGTGGGTTCGGGCGCAGGAGGAGGCGTCGGCTCGGGCGTGGGCGGAGGAGTCGGTTCGGGAGTTGACTCCGCGGTTGGCTCTTGGGCTGCAGCGGGCAGAGCCCCACTTTCCTGAGCGATCTGTGAAAACGCGCCTGCATCCAACCAGACGATATCTCCGGTCGAACGCCGCACTTCCCTGCGTGCGAAGTACAGAAGCGCCGCGATCAGCAGGATATGAAAAGCGGCAACGTAAAGAAGATTCCTCCGGAAGTGCGGGTCACCCATGAATTAAGGGAAAGAGGCCACGGATGGACGGGAAGTCGCTGGCCTCACTCGGCGCTCGGTTGCTGCCCCCCCTCGCGACGGGTCATCACACCTACTCGGCCTATACCAACCCGTTTTAGAATGTCCATGACGTCGATGAACTTCTGAATGGCCAAATCTCGATCTGGTCGAACCACGACAGAGATCTGTGAATCGCGCGCCTTGAGCAACGCGAGTTGCGCTTCGAGATCAGACTTGCTCACTGCTTGCCCGTTAAGTTTCAAGACATCGTTGCGGTCGATCTGAATTACTTGGTTTTCTTCGGGATCGATCTGTGTCGTCGCCGTCGCGCTACTGGGGACAACCAGATCGACGCTGTTCTCCATCAGGGGGGTTGTGATCATAAAAATGATCAACAGCACGAAACACAAGTCGAGCAGAGGAGTTACGTTCAGCTCCGCGAGGGTGTGCAGAGGATTGCGAGTGCTAAAGCGACGCATGATTTAGTTGTTTTCCCACGCTAAGGGCCGACTGATGCACCAAGCTGATCTTCATTTCACGGTCGCCATCACTTTAAACAAGCTGGCGTCGCGAATCGCGAACCGGGTGCTCGACGAACCGATGCTCAATCTCAGAGGAAAGCTCGCCGGCAAAGTTTTCTGCCTGCACGATCATTGAGCGCACGCTGGTCACGAGAAAGTTGTAACCAAACATCGCCGGGATGGCGACGAGAAGCCCGAAAACCGTGGTAATCAATGCGCCGGCGACGCCTGGCGCCATCGCGGCAAGATTTGCGCTTCCGGTGCGCGCAATCCCGCCAAAGGCATCCATCACCCCCCACACTGTGCCAAGCAAGCCGAGAAATGGCGCGCCACTCACCGCCGTCGAGAGAATGATCATCTGCGATTCCAGCTTAAGTCCTGCCTCGCCTACCGCCCGCTCCATGGCCGCTGTCACGGCACGCATCTGCGCCGAAGATATTTTATCAGCGGCCTCTACTCTGCTGCGAAATGTCTCGTTCACCTCGGGAGATCCGAGCAATTGGAAACACAGCTCGCGACATCCTGCCTTGTAGATCTCGTAGAGCGGCGATCCCTCAAAGCGAATCCCCTGTTCGTAAATCCTGAGCGGGGCGCGATCACGGTGAAACAATGCCGAGAACCTTTCCGATTGTCGCCTGGCGAAATTGAGATACCGAATCTTCGTGACCATCACCGACCAGCTGAAGATCGAGCAGAAAAAAAGAACGAGGAGGACGACCTTCCCCTCGACGGTGGACTCTAAAAAGGAATAAATCAGGCCTTCGGCAGCAAGAGGGAGCGCGAAAGAAAAAAACATGGTGCCCATCAATTTGCCGGGATTCTATGTAACATCCGCTCTGAATCTTTAGATCGTTCCAGACGGCATGACGATCTATCCACTGGAATAAAGGAAGCCGTCCTGCCGAACGGTTCCAAATGGCCGATGCACTCTGTGATTGAAGCAGAAGAATAGCATGAGGCAGCAAGTCGTCGCGGCAGCATCATTAGGTATTTCGAAGGTCCATTTTACCTAAAATCCTACAAGCTGCCAGTCAGTTCTCTTACCGCCCGACTGCCAATCGTTGTGCGAGAAATCGCGGCAGGCCAGCGGCCAAAATTTTCCGTTGTGTCTCTCTTAGATTATAAGGAACGAAGCGGAATTGAACGGAAGAGGCGATGCGATTGTAAATGACGTAGCAGGATTCCGGAAACAAATTGCGAGGCTGACCGACGGAGCCGACATTGACTAACGTCCGGGTCGCCAGGGAATAAGTGAAGTCGCCGGCTGGCGCGAGCGCGCGGATCTCTCTTCCCTTTTGCGTCCACACCGCAGGTTTGTGCGTGTGACCGCAAAAGCAAAGTCGCTTTTCCTGAAAGAGGAAATGGTGCCGCGCATCGATGGAGCTCAAAATGTATGGCCACGGCTGATCGTCATCCCCCAGGGACGAATGGACTGCGGTGAAGTCATCGAAATTTAACTGCAACGGTCGATTTCGAAGCCATTCCTTTTGCGCGCGGCTCAGTTGATTGCGCGCAAAGGCGATGCCAGCTCGCGCATATTCATTGAGGCGAGCCTCCGCGTCGGGCTCTACGCAAGCCTCGTCATGATTGCCCAGGACCACAGAGCAGTCGAGGCAACGAATTGTTTCAAGGCACTCGGCCGGATTCGGCCCGTAGCCGACGATATCACCGAGGCAGATCATTTTTCCGACTCTCTGCGCGGTGATGTCCGCGAGCACAGCCTCCAACGCCTCCAAGTTGCCATGAACGTCGGAGAAGATGGCAAACTTCGCGGTATCCATCGCTAGCAATTACTGCTCAACATTCGACATCGTCAACCGGGCAGTCCGCGGTAAACTGGCACGAACGGCAAACTGGGATGGATTTAACCCAGAGGCGCCGGCTCAGAATGGTCGAAACCCGCTCGTTTAAAGCGATCAATCTGACAGAGCACTTTTGACGCCGGACCGCTTCCTGCGTATGTAAGACGCGCATGATCTCTCCCATTTTCCGGATCGGAGCGCTAATCCTCGCCCTGGGCGCGTCGGGTGCGCACGCTCAGCAGGAACCCCCGCGCGACAATCCTTACGACGTTATTGGCAAGGTGTTCTCGCCATTTTGGAGTGTCTTGCTCGCGGACAATAAGAGCCCAAACAAGGCGTGCAGTATGACGCTCGAGTTGGCGCAAGTCTCCGGCCGCCTTCCGAAGCAAATGGCCGGCGCCTCAATGCAGGGAGCTGTTCAATTTCCGGACAAAGTCAAACTGCAGGCGCCTGTCTTCGGCGAGACATTCACGGTGTGTCGAAACGGCGATAAGGTTTGGGCATATCCTGGAGCTAAGGTCGAGTTTCTGCTTAAACGATTCAAGGGGAAGCCCCCGCCAACCAAGAAGAAGAACACGCCGCTCTATCTTCCGATCACCGCGCAACAAGCAATCTTTCTGCCTGCTTTGTTCACGGTGGCCCGCGCAAACGTTGCCGAGATACAAAATCTTAATGGCGAGGATTGTCGTGTCATTAGCGCCGGTTTGATGCCGGAACTTGCCAGGGCGGCCAAGGCTGAAGGCTTCCGCGCCCAAATGTGGGTCGCGCCCGGATACATTCCCCGTCGCATAGAAATCACGCAGCCTGACTTCGCCGTGATCACCGACGTTAAAGATCTAACGTTCTCGCCATCTCTTCCTGCCTCCACGTGGGAGCCGCCAGCCGGAGTCACCGACATCTACTGGACAAACTCTGAGATGCTCGACGCTGTCCTCTTTGTCGTCATGAATTCTCTCAAAATGAACGAGAGCGATCAACCGTGGCTTCAGACAAAATGAAGACCGCCTAAGCTTTTCGATCGCTTCGGGAGAGAATTCAAACATCGTGGCGAGTTCCGACTGTGGCGAGTTCCGACTTATAGAAAATCTGCTCGTGGAAATCAGATGTGAAAAATCTTTTGCATAGGTTATCAATCTGGTTGGTGGCGGTGCTGGCTGCAGGCGCAGTCTGGGTTTCTTTCAAGTTCGATGAACCGGTGAGGAAGGCAGTGATTCAAACTCAGGGGAAAGGCTGGAAGAAAACGGACGACTATCGATTCATAACGGGCGTCCGCAAATTTGGGGACTGGCCCTGGTTGATGCTGGTTGGGGGCATTGGTCTTGCGGTTTGCTTGAAGCTACGCAACCGCGACTGGATGCGCATCATCGCGGCCGCTATGCTCGCCTCCACGATCGCGGGAATTCTCGCCAATACGTCTCGAGTCACGACCGGGCGCACCCGGCCGCGCGAAAGCCCAAAGATTCCCCATGGCTTTTACGGACCCTGGAGAGAGGGGCGTCTTACCATTGGCGATCCTCCCTTCAACTCTTTTCCTTCCGGCCACGCTGCCACCGCCTTTGGCTTTGCTGGCGTCATTCTCTTCGCGCGACCTTGGTTAGGTGTAGGCGCTATCGCCCTTGCCTCTCTGATTGCGTGGTCAAGCATCATGGTGGGAGCTCATCATCTCTCCGACGTCGTCGTCTCCGTCTGCCTGTCGCTTTTTGTCGCGTGGTGGACTTTGAAATGGACCCAGAAACACGGAGAAGCGTTCGTCGCCAAAGCTTGGATAAAACTTAGGATGTTGAAAAGCATCCCTCGCAGGCAATGATCCGTTCGAAACGCTCGGATTGATCGCTCTCATTCTCTTGCCGGTGCAAAGCGCACGAAAGTGACGCCAGCCTCTGTACTCTGAAGACGGTTTCCGACTTTCTCTCGGCTTTAGTGACGAGCAAGTGTGCGCAGCGCATCCTGCTCGTGCTCGTGCTGGTGCTCTGCGCCATTGGCAATCTTCCTTGGCATCTCGACAACTACGATCAAGCCAAGCAGGCTTATGTTTCCTATCAGATCGCCCAGGGTGGCGACTGGTGGTATCAAGAAACCCCGCACGGCAAGACGGCAACAAAGCCGCCGCTTGCCGGATGGTTGAGTCTGCCTTTTTATTGGCTCACCGGTTCCTGGGAGCTTGCGTGGAGGTTGCCTGGTTATCTCTGCACCCTGGCAATTCTTCTCCTCCTTGCGCGCGAAGCTCGCCGCCTGCTCCCGGATTGCGGCGTGCTGCTGGTGGTTTCCGCCTTCGGGCTAAACCTGCTCACCCCGCGAATAGCGACACTGGTTCGCACGGACATGATGTTGGCGCTTTGGATCACGATTTGCGGCTGGCTGATTTATCGGAAGATCGATAGCGGACAACCTTGGACGCGATCCGAGAAGTGGGTGTTTTTTGGTGCGATGCTGGCCGCGGTCCTCACAAAGGGGCCAATCCTCTACGCCTTCATCCTGCCGGGACTCGCGGCCTTTTGGTTTTTCGCGCCCAAGGAGCGCCGCGCCACTATTTGGAGCGGTTGGTGGACATGGCTCTTGCCTCTCGGACTATTTGCCGCATGGGTTGTCTTGGGCTGTTCGACGAAACCGGAGTTCTACAATGATGTCGTGGTAAACGAGTTCATGAGCCGATTCGACCAGAGTCTTAAGGCCCACGAAAAGCAACAGCCCATCTGGTTTTACTTCCCTCACCTGCTCCACAAGTTCGCTCCCTGGAGCCTTCTCTCTTTGGCTTTGCCGATCATTTCCGAAAATGTGAGGCGCAGATTCCAGTCCGATCCTGCGACCCTTTGGCTTGCCTGTTGGGCCCTTGGTGGTCTGCTCTGCATGACCTTTGTGCCATCGAAGCGAGTTGACCGGATTTTCCCAGTGATAGCTCCGCTGTGCCTGCTGCTTGTTTCGATGATCTCGGCCTGCCAATGTGGCAAGCGTGTGCGCGCGTGGTGCGGTGCCGCCGTCCTCCTCGCGGCGCTTGCCGTTTCTTCTTATTTCATCACCGTAATCGTGATGGGTTACCGCGACGGAGATGACGCCCTTGCCCGTTTCGGCAGAGCAGTCTTAGGCGTCACACGACAAGCTGAAGCCCAGAAGATCGGCGTGGTGGAAGGACGCGATGAGTCATTGGTCATCTACTGCAATGCTGGCAAATATCTTTCGGTGCTGCGCGCGATGCGCGCCTGGAACAATGGCGATCTTGATGCACTCGTCATCCCCGAACGCCGAATCACCGATTGGAGTCTGCTTCCGCACCCGAGTCTGGACTCTGGCGGGATCTCCAAGCAAAAGGAGAGTAGGTATCTCGTCTTCCTCAAGCAGAGATAACGCCAGCTCACGCCGACTCCCCGCAAAGCCGATGCACGCCGCCCTCAGAGACCTTGCAGACATTGGCGGCAGCTCATTTACTCGCCATTCTTACGGGAGCTTCGGGGGCAATTGCTTTTGACCATGAGCAGCTGATGACTTTAAATGCCTCACTGAATTTCATCACCAACATGCCCGAGCTTCCTACCATCATCTACACCAAAACTGACGAAGCGCCAGCTCTCGCGACCTATTCTCTCCTGCCAATTATCCAGGCATTCACCCGCCATGCTGGAGTAGCGGTTGAAACCAGGGACATCTCCCTCGCGGGGCGAATCATTGCTCATTTCCCGGAACACCTCAAGGAAGAGCAGCGAATCGGTGACGCCCTCACCGAATTGGGAAAGCTTGCCACTACGCCGGAAGCAAACATCGTCAAGCTTCCAAACATCAGCGCTTCCGTTCCCCAGCTCCGGGCGGCTATCGCGGAACTGCAAGCTCGCGGTTATAATCTTCCGGACTACCCGGAAGAGCCGAAAACCGACGCCGAAAAGGAGATCAAGGCCCGTTATGACAAGATAAAGGGCAGTGCCGTCAATCCCGTTCTCCGCGAAGGCAACTCCGATCGCCGCGCGCCGAAGGCCGTGAAGGAATACGCGAGGAACAATCCACACTCCATGGGAGCCTGGTCAGCCGACTCGAAAACAAGAGTCGCTACGATGGGTCATGACGATTTCTTTTCGAACGAGCTATCCGTCACCGTCCCCGAGGCCACGAACGTCAAGATCGAGTTTGTCGCAGCGGATAAGAAGGTCACCACGCTGAAAGAAAAGACCGCGCTCCAAGCCGGAGAAGTTTTCGACGCCACGGTGATGAACAAGAAAAAACTCGTCGCCTTCCTCGACGAGCAAGTCGCCGAAGCGAAGCGGCAGGGAGTGCTCTTGTCGCTGCATATGAAGGCTACCATGATGAAGGTCTCTGACCCGATCATCTTCGGTCATGCCGTGAAGGTCTTTTTCAAAGATCTGATTAGCAAGCACGGCGCCGCCTTGGAAGAGCTCGGTGTTGACTTCAAAAATGGCTTCGGCGATCTCACCGCAAAACTCAAAAGCCTGCCGGAGGAGAAGAAGAATGACATTGAGGCCGACATCCAAGCCGCCTTGGCTGATGGCCCGGCTCTTGCCATGGTGAACTCCGACAAAGGTATCACGAACCTTCACGTTCCTAGCGACGTCATCGTGGATGCTTCCATGCCAGCGATGATCCGTTCCTCTGGAAAAATGTGGAACTCCGAGGGCAAGCTTCAGGATACCCTGGCGGTCATACCGGACAGCAGTTATGCGGGCGTTTACCAGAGCGTAATTGATTTCTGCAAAGAGCAGGGCGCTTTCGATCCGCGCGCGATGGGTACCGTCTCCAATGTCGGCCTCATGGCGCAGAAGGCGGAGGAATACGGTTCCCATGACAAGACGTTTCAAGCCCCTAGTGCGGGCACCATCCGGATCATTGATTCCTCCGGTAAGCTCCTCCTCGAGCACACCGTTGAGGAAGGCGACATTTGGCGTGCCTGCCAGACGAAAGATGCGCCGATCCGCGATTGGGTTAAACTCGCCGTAAACCGTGCTCGCGCCACTCACACGCCCGCAGTCTTCTGGTTGGACAAGAGCCGCTCCCACGACGCGGAGCTCGTTAAGAAGGTGGAAACCTATCTTAAAGATCACGACACGACCGGTCTGGAAATCAAAATCCTCCGCCCCGCCGAAGCCTGCCAATTCAGTCTCGAACGCCTTAAGGCTGGCAAGGACACGATTTCGGTTACCGGCAACGTGCTCCGCGACTATCTCACCGACCTCTTCCCCATCCTCGAGCTCGGCACCAGTGCGAAGATGCTCTCCATTGTTCCCCTGATGAACGGCGGCGGACTCTTCGAGACGGGCGCCGGCGGTTCGGCCCCAAAGCATGTCCAGCAATTTCTGGCGGAGAACTATCTTCGCTGGGACTCGCTGGGAGAGTTCCTGGCGTTGGCAGTGTCCCTGGAGCACCTGAGTGAGACTTTCGGCAATGCCAAAGCCAAAGTCTTCGCCGACACTCTTGACGAAGCAACCGGGAAATTCCTCATCAACAACAAATCACCGTCGCGCAAGGTAGGCGGCATCGACAACCGCGGCAGCCACTTCTACCTTGCCCTCTACTGGGCGCAAGCCCTCGCTGCGCAGGACGTGGACCCCGAGCTCAAAGCGACCTTCACGCCCATTGCGGAGAAACTCGCGGCCAACGAGCAGAAGATTGCCGAGGAACTAATCGCCGTCCAAGGCAAGCCCGTCGACATCGGCGGCTACTACTGCCCTGACGATGCCAAAGCCGCCGCCGCCATGCGGCCAAGCGCGACCTTCAACGAGATTCTCAGCACCGTCTAGTCCTCACTTGAGGTCAAGAAAATCGATGCCTGAGCAACTGCCTAAGACGAATAGGACATATAAGACGAATGAGTCCCCCGTTGAAGGAATCCTTCCTCCGCACGGCAGTTACGAAAACCTTCTTTCCTTCCGGAAAGCCCGCATTGTGTATGATGGCACCGTGCGCTTCTGCGAGCGTTTTGTCGACGAGCGCTCCCGCACCTGCGATCAAATGATTCAGGCTGCCCGCTCGGGCAAGCAGAACATCCTCGAAGGAAGCCAAGCCAGTGGAACCTCCAAGGAAAGCGAGCTCAAGCTTACCAACGTCGCTCGGGCCAGTCTCGAGGAACTTCTTGAAGACTACCGTGATATTCTCCGCACAAGCGGCCACCCTCTATGGGACAAAAATTCCAAAGAAGCGCTCTTCGTGCGACGCCTCGGCGCCAAACCCAATGTGTCCTATGAGTCCTATAGGTCCTATGTTGAAACTCGCCCCGCCCACATTGTTGCCAACATCCTGATCTGCCTCATCCACCAGACCAACTATCTGCTCGACCAGCAAATTCGCAGGCTGGAGCAGGACTTCCTTCGCGAGGGTGGCCTCCGCGAACGCATGACTCGCGCCCGTCTAGCTGTTCGCGCGCAGGCATGACGAGAAGGCCTGCGTTCGCGACGCTTTTTGCGTCACACCTTTACCACCGGCGGCTCCGGCAACGGTGGCACTGGTTCTTTCGCCCGCGGCATTTCTTTGCCCAGAAGCTTGTAAAACTCGGCGCCGTCGAGGTTCTCTTTTCTGAGCAGTTCGCCGGCTATTTTTTCGAGCTGATCGCGATGCGCAGTCAGAATCTCCTTCGTTTTGGCGTAGGCTTCATCAAGCATAGCCTTCACCTCTTCGTCGATCTCTCGCGCGGTCTCCTCGCTGCAATCGCGCTGCATTGCACCGTCAAAACCAGGTAGAAACACTGATTGCCGCTGCACGCAGCTGACTAAGCCGACGCGTTCGCTCATGCCGTAAACAGCGACCATCTGGCGAGCAAGGGCTGTGGCACGTTCGAGATCGTTCTGCGCACCTGTTGTGATTTCGCCGAAGACCAACTCCTCGGCGGCGCGTCCGCCCAGCAGGCCGCACAGCCGATCCGTGAGTTCAGCGCGAGTGAGCAGGAATTGATCCTCGACAGGCAATTGCATGGTGTAACCGAGCGCAGCCCTCCCTCGCGGGACGATGCTGATCTTATGAACCGGGTCAGCGTGTTCGCTATGTCCAGCAACGAGCGCGTGACCGACCTCATGATAGGCCACCCGGCGCTTCTCATCGGCATTGAGCCGGCGGCTGCGGCGCTCAGGGCCCGCGACAACTTTCTCGACAGCATCCTCAAGGTCGCGCTGCGTCGTCGCGTTTGCCTTGCGTCGGGCGGTCAACAGCGCAGCCTCGTTGAGCACGTTGGCAAGGTCAGCGCCAGACATTCCCGCGGTGGCCGCGGCAAGGCGGCGAAGATCCACGTCGGCCGAAAGCTTCTTGCCGCGCGCGTGAACTTTGAGAATCGCCTCGCGCCCGTCCAGGTCGGGCGCATCGACCACGATCTGGCGATCGAAGCGGCCCGGTCGCAGCAAGGCACGATCGAGAACCTCCGGACGATTTGTAGCAGCCAGAATGATGACGCCGGTATTCGCTTCAAAGCCGTCCATTTCCACGAGCAAGGCGTTGAGCGTCTGTTCCCGTTCGTCGTTGACAGCGCCGACGTGAACCCCACGCTGCCGGCCAATCGCATCCAACTCATCAATAAAGATGATACAAGGAGCGTGTTGCTTGGCCTGTTGGAAAAGATCGCGCACGCGCGCGGCGCCTACTCCCACGAACATTTCCACGAAATCGGCGCCGCTCAAGGAGAAGAACGGCACGCCGGCTTCGCCGGCTACCGCTCGAGAAAGCAGCGTCTTCCCTGTTCCGGGAGGACCCACGAGCAGCGCGCCTTTGGGAATTCGCGCACCAAGCGACTCGTAGTCTTTTGGATTTTTCAGGAAGTCCACAACTTCTTTCAGCTCCTGCTTCGCCTCGTCACAGCCTGCCACATCGGCAAACGTGACGCCGGTGTTCTTGTCCACAATCAGCTTGGCTCGGCTCTTGCCGATGCCGAGGACCCCCTCGCCGGCAGCTCGAAAACGGCTGGCCAAAAAGGTCCAGAGCCCAAACATCAAGAGAAGCGGCAGCACCCAGGCCATCAGAAATTGCGACAGGGCACTAGGGCGCGTGCCACTAAACTGGACACCGGCGGCCTGCAGCTCATTGACAAGGTCAGGATCCTCGACGCGCACTGTGCGAAAGTAGAACGGTTCTCTCTTAGCGGGCGACTTGTCAGGCAGGGGAGAGGCGCCAACCTGACTATCTTCGGCCTTGGGCGTTGGACTTGCTTCCTTAACGGTCGAATCGACGGAAGGGACTTTAGTTTCCGGGAGCCCTCGCGGCCCTATCCGGCCGACGATTTCGTCCTGCTGAATGGATGCTTCGGTGACTTCGTGCCGCGAAACATAGGTCTTGAACTCGCTATAAGGGATGGTCTGGACGGCAACCTGGCGGAACACCTCCTGCCAAATCCAGAGCAGGACGAGTGTAACCAGAAAATAAGTAATCAGCCATCGCACCTGAGGATCGAATTTCCCGGGAACTTTTAATTCGGGTGAGCGCTTTTTCATGCCGGTGCGGGAGGTAGTTCCTGGAGATCCTTCAGAATCCTGACTCGATCAAATCACCTCTTTGAATAATCAGATAACTTGCGGCGAATAGCAATCCCGCGCTCGCCCGGTGTTCCCGTATTCCGTCCTCCATCTGCGGGAAACTCTCGGCATCGCTGACCGCTTACGGTTGAGCATCTTCGCTCGGAGCGCTCGCGAGACCAAACCCGCCTTGCAACCGTACGGACGGCTAAGGCAGAGACTCCATTTCCCGCTAAGAACTCGCAGATCCGCGATGAGAAATATTGAAGCTCGCCATCGGCAAATTCATGATCTAGACTTTATTATCGTGCTACTTGAGTTCATCTCAGTAGCTGCTGTTGCCTAGCGAAGAATGGATGGGCACATTTTCATTAATTACCGTCGTGAAGACAGTTCGGCGTCGGCTGGGCGTTTGTATGACCGTTTGAGCAACCATTTTTCGGCCAACCAAGTATTCTTCGACATCGATAACCTACCTTTGGGTGTCGACTTCGCTGAGGTTATCGAAGAAAATGTCAGTTCCTGCGATGTCATGATCGCTGTTATTGGCAGGCGCTGGATTTCGTCACACGAAGGGAGTAAACGCCGGATCGACAACCCAGACGATTTTGTGCGGATAGAAATCGCGGCCGCACTTAAGCGCAATATCAGGGTAATTCCAGTTCTCGTCGATGGTGCCATGATGCCTCAGGCTCGTGATTTGCCGGACGAATTAAAGTCTTTAGCTCGTCGAAATGCACTCGAACTCAGCCATAAGCGCTTTACCACTGACTTAGCGCGCCTCACAGCCGCAATAGAGTGGGCCTTGGAGAAGACCAACGCAGAGCGGCGACAGCGCCAGAACACAAAGCCCCAAAAGGCGGAGCATGATGAGGGTGAGCAGAAAGCGCAATCAGATGCGGTATGCCGAGCATCAGAGGCGCGAAAACTAATGATCCCCTCCCCCCTACTTGGATCGGCAGAGCCTGGCAGCAATCTCGTGCTAACGCGCGAGGCAGAAGGCAATGATCAGCTTATAGCTTGCGCTCGCGATTGTTTCCGCATCGGCAGGTCGGCTGAGGCTGGTGCGGATCTGGTCACTCGGCTTTTACCCTCCAACGAGCAGAACGACGCGAAAACGAAGCAATTGAGCAGAATTCACGTTACCGGCAAATGTGAGCAGGGCGAGATCTTCCTCTGGGACGGAAATGGGTCCGCTCCCAGCGGGAATGGATCCAAGTTAGATGCGCATGTCCTCTCTGCAGGGAAGCCGCTTGCCCTTCGCCAGCCCGGCAATTTGCAACTGGCTGACGTGTACTCAATTAGAGTCATTCCTCAGACTTCCAAGCGAAACGATATCCCAGCGATTGCAAATCTTGGCCGCTGGAAGGGGCCGACTGGAGAGAGCAGTCTACCATTGTGGGGCGCTGTCCTATTTTTGCCTGACCGTCCGAGCAAAATTGCTTGTGCAGTATGGCTGTTTTCGGTGGCTTTCTTTGGCAGCAGCCGCGGGTCACCTTTGGATTTCGCCCTCCCCGCCAGCGAGCGAGAGCTCGGCGCCCTGTGTTACCACCGTGGATGCTTCTGGATCGAACAAAGATCCGCCGATGCTCTCTCGATCGACGGTCTCGTTTTGGCTCCCGCCCAGATTGCGCCGCTTGTGACGGGACAAACCCTTGAGGTTGGCGGCGACAAATTCAGCGTCGAAATAGACGGTGTGAGCGATATCAACTGACAAGCGAAGACCTGGGAGACGCTCTTCCAATTACGCGCTGCGGGTTTGCGCTGAAATGAGGGCCTAGTACCAGCGAGTAGGCGGATCAGGGCAAACCGTGACCCAATGCCCGTCGAATACTCACGGGATACTCTCGATTTTGTTTAGCTTAAAATCGAAATCTTCACTTTCGGCATCTCTGCTGCTTTGGGTCTCTGTATTTTGAGATTTTCGGAAGAACCGTCCAATACGCCCTGGGATTGCATCGTGGTAGTAGGCGGTCTCCCAAAAGTAGCTGCCGTTTTCGTATTCCTTGTAATAGTAGCATTCGCGACATGAGTAGGTTCGTCCCCCATAGCTGACGCTAACTCCTGGCTTGAGTTTAAGGGCCAGGTAGTCATTGCCGTATATTTCGATGCTGCATCGCTGATCGATGTTGGCGTAGTTAACCGCTTGGGCAACATTGGAAGGGTTGCCAATAGTGTCCTTTGCGAGCGTGAGAGATCCTGAAGAGCGGGATCTTGCCTTGTCTAGCGCCAGCATCGCCACATGCCTGCGCACGGAGGCGGCATTGGCCTGTTTACCGTCAAGAAAAAGTCGGGCATCGCTGATCGAGTAAGTGTCGCCACCCTTAACGATATCGACCACGAAAACGGCGCCCACTTCCCGCTCCTTCCATTCATCGGTCTGCTTATCGACGGCGCGCACAGAATAAGTGCCTGAGTACGTCAGGCGAACCTTCTTAGCGTCTCGAAAGCTGCTGTAAATATAGCCGGGACTGCCCGCAGGCAGATCGAGGGCTCTTTCTCCAAATGTGAGGCCGCAGACTGTTTCCGGGAGAGTGACACTAAGCAAAAAGATCAATCCGTAGCGAGCGATTTGGTGTGGGTTTACTTCCTTGATGTTCATAGGAGTCATGGGCCGAGGATTACGTCAACAGGACTGGGAGGCGAAGGTCGTGAAGGTGGCGCTGCTGGCTTTGCCGAACGAGGGGAATCCGCAGGCCGGGAAACGGGCGGGGAGACTTTCGCCGTGCGAGGTGAAGGGCTCTGTGAAGACTTCGGCCGCGGCTTCAATTTCTTTACTGCTTCCGGAGGTCGCTTAGTAGGCTCGGCTTCCTGGCTGCCTGAAAGTCCGAGGGCTTCGACGGTTGGGAGATCTAAGCGACCGGACACGGGCATGCTTTTTTGCCGTTGAAAGGCGATGAGCGACTTTTGGGTCTCGGCACCCGGAATCCCATCAGCCTCCATCTGATAGAAGTTCTGCGCCTTGAGGCGGTTCTGGGCGGCCTTAAAGATTCTCTCCTTGCTTGCGGGAGTGTAGGCGGCAAAAGGACCCGTCGCGAATACGGCATCGAGATCGAAAAAACCAGAGGTGGGCAAATCAGGCGGGCTCGACTCCTGACGATTTCTCTGGAACTCTTGTTCCATGCGGCCTTTCGCAATAGCTCGAAGATATCCGCCGAGTCGATCTGCGGGGAGTCCGCCTTCGAGCAGCTTGGCGGAAAGCTCATCGGCTGCTTCCCAGGAGGCATTGGCGATGGCGATCTGCAGAAGTTTCTCCTGGTTGGCAAGCAACTCGGCTTTGGCAGCGGCGAAGCTTTGCGCCTCCTGAAGTTGCCTCTCTTTTTCCAGTTGCTGCTGGCGGCGAGCTTCTTCCTGTTTTCTTTCGATTTCTTCCTCGGCCTTCGCGGCGCGGGCCTGCGCTTCGGCCTTCTGCTTACGGTCCAGTTCTTCTTGTTGCTTTCTAGCAGTCTCTTCGGCTTGGGCTTTGGCCTTCTGCTTGCGGTCGAGTTCCTCCTGCTGTTTTCTGGCGGTCTCTTCGGCTTGGGCTTTGGCGGCCTGCGCTTCGGCCTTCTGTTTGCGGTCTAGTTCCTCTTGCTGCTTTTTGGCGGTCTCTTCAGCTTGAGCTTTGGCGGCCTGCGCCTCGGCTTCGGCCTTCTGCTGACGGTCTAGTTCCTCTTGCTGCTTTTTGGCGGCGTCTTCGGCTTGGGCTTTCCGGGCTTGGCTGTCGGGTTCGGCCTTCTGGTTAAGGTTGCGTTCCTCCTCCTGTGTGTTCGTCATCTCTTCGGCGCGCACTTTCGCTACCTGGGCCTGAGTTTCAGCGTCTCGCTTGAGTTGCTGGTTGTGAAGACGCCACGCGCTCCAACCCGCTACAAGGCAAAGAGCTCCGATAAGTGCAAGAGTGGCAAGAACCGAAAGCTTGAAGGGTTTTCGAGGCTTTTCCCCGATTGCCCGGGCTTGCTTGGACTCTAGGAGTCGCCAGATTTCCGCCGCGCTGGGCGGGCGCTGTTCAGGTTTCTTGGCCAAGCAGGCGGCTACGGTGTCCTCCCAAACCTCGGGGATCTTACTGCCAGCTAACCCCAGCTCTGCCCGACGTTCTTCCATTCGCGGGGGAATTTTTTCCCTGAGCTGCGAAATCATATCGCCGCTGTGAAAAGGCGTCTTACCTGTCAGCAATTCGTAAATTGTCACTCCGATCGAATAGACGTCATCGGAGGCCAGAGGGGCACCTCCCATGGCTTGCTCGGGACTCATGTAAGCGAGTGACCCGCTGGTGCTATTCGAGACGCAAACACTGACGCGACTGACTGAATCGCTGATCGACCGGGCGATGCCAAAGTCGGTCACCTTAAGGCGGCCTGAGCGATCGATCATCAAATTGGCCGGCTTGAGGTCCCGATGGACGACCTTAGCTTCGCAGTGGGCGAAGTGAAGCGCGGAACATAGATCCTTTACCCATGCTTCGATGTCCGGAACATCGAAACAACGGCCCTCCCGTTCGACCCGCAAGGCGGAAAGCGTTGCACCGTCGATATATTCCATGGCAATGGCGGCGCTCGAATCGTCCTCCAGAAAATCATAGACTCGAACAATGTTGGGATGAGTAAGCTGGAGACTTCTGCGGGTCTCCCGTTTCAGCTCATCGATTGCTCCGGGATCTGTCCGCACCAGTTCAGGCAAAAATTTCAGGGCGACTTCGCGCTCAAGTTTGTTATCCCAAGCCAGCCACACCACCCCCATGGCGCCGCGGCCAAGCTCCTTCCGCAAAATGTAACGCTTGAAAACCTGCTGGCCATCGACCAGACCCCTCACGATGATTGTCGGGGCGAGCCCAATATCCCCCGCAGCATTCCGACCCGTGACACCAGATGCGACAAGCTTCGCATTCCCCTCGCGGCTATGACGCCTTTCGTTCATCCCAGCAACTCAACTAATCTTATCACATAGAATGCGGAAAATGTCCCGAACAAAAAAAAACATCGTTACAGGGCCTGTCGCTTCCACGCCCAGGCGCTTAATCTAATCAAACCGTGGTGCGAGGATTAAGAGCCTAATAGCTCTTATAAGCGACCCTTCTCATAAGTCATCCAGGTAAATCGGCAGTTCCCTTCCTGGACCGAATGACCTTGCCTAGGCTCCCGTTCGTTTCTCGGGAAATGGGAGACAAGTCGAGCAGAGTCACTACGGATTAGGCGGCCAGAGCTTTTCGCCGGTATCATGAGGAAACCGGGAGGAAAAGCGTCCTGGTAGCGGAGCGGCTGTTTTCCGCGCGTCCAGCTTACGAGATGTCGTTATTGAGCGCCGGCGGTGGGTCGGACGATCATCTCGTTCACGTTAACCTCGCCAGGCTGCTCGATGGCGTGTGCGACTGCACGGCCAATAGCGCCGGAGTAAGGGCCTTGCGGAAGTCCTTCATCAACTCCCTGGCACCCTCATCGCTGATCGTTTCGGCGAGCTCGGACTCCACGACTCCAGGGGAAATAACTGTTACGCGCACGTCTTGATTCTCGAGGCGCAATCCTTCCGAGATGGCGAGGACGGCGAATTTCGTGCCGCAATAAACGGCGCATGAAGCCCAGACTTGGTGACCGCCGATCGAGGAAAGGTTGATGATATGCCCGGATTTGCGTTCTCGCATCTCTGCAGCACAGCCGCGATGCCGTGGAGCACGCCCCGAATGCTAACATCAATCATGCGATTCCACTCCTCGATCTTGAGTTCATGCAAAGGGGAGAGCGGCATGATGCATACATTGTTCACGAGGACGTCAATGGGACCACATCGCTCAGCGCCAAAGGCAACGAATCTGTTCATATCGTCGAGGTTTGTAACATCCAGCGTGCGGCTGCTCGGCCGTGCCGCCTGCCCTACGGGTATCGGCGACAATGTTATCGAGTCGTTCGGCACGACGCGCCCCCAGAAGTACTCTTGCGCCTCGTTCAGCGAGCACTCGGGCGGTAGCTTCGCCGATGCCACTGCTGGCGCCGGTACTGAGGACGACTTTGTTTTGGATGCTCGGCTTCATTGTTGATGTGGCTTCTATTGCTGAAGTTATAAGGAGTGCTGCTGTTTGAACATTCGCGTTGGTCTTCGCAGCACTCTAGCAGCTCATCGCAGCGAAGCGCGCCGTTTGCTTTGAACCTTGCCGATAATTTCTTCTTTGAGGATCAGAAAGACGACTCTCGGCTAAGACACCCCTCTCGCCCGCGTCGCCTTTCAGTTGTAGAATTCCCGCGTGAACTGTTACGCCACTGCGCGTCGACTTATCGACATGGCTCATTCAGCTGATACCAGGGCAGTGGATGGACGACCGGCTGAACTCGTCTACGCTGACAGGATGGAGACATGGCTGGTCCGACTGGCACCGGAGGCTCCGGAGCTGCTTCGCTTGGCGGCACGTGCCCAGCATCTGGAGCGATGGAGTGTCCCCCGCAACTCTTATCCAGCCGATCGTGCAGGCTATCTTGCCTGGCGGAAATGCCTGTATGGTAAGCAAGCCGAACGCACGCGCGAATTGCTCCTCCAGGCCGGCGTAGAGCCTCGCGAGGCGGATGATGCAGCCACGTGGGTTTCCAAGACCGGACTGCAAACCAATCCGAATACTCAGCTCCTGGAAGATAGCGCCTGTCTCGTTTTCCTGGAAACGGAGATCGCCGATTTCGCAGACCAACACTCTGATTATCCGCGCGAGAAGTTCCTCCGAATCATTCAGAAGACCTGGCGCAAGATGAGCCCGCAGGCGCGACAAGCCGCGAGTGAACTGAAGCTTCCCGCCGGTATCGCCGAGCTTGTCAAGGAGGCAGTCGAATGAAAATCCGCGCTCCCTTCAGCGGGTCGCCTCACCGCACTCTTCAACCTTGCCTGCGATCATGAATGACAAACCGCTTTCCTCCGCATCTGGCCAGAAGGCCGACTCCTTGCTTGTCCAACTGGAAAGCCTTATCCGAAGGCGTCGAGCCACGCGTCACTTCGCCAGCGAGCCGGTTGAACGCGAGCTGATCGAGCGTCTATTGCGCGCCGCCCAATGGGCTCCAAGCGGATACAATCTTCAGCCCGCGCGCTTCGTTGTAGCCGCGGATCCCTTGGTGCGTTCACGCATCGTGCGCGCATGCATGAACCAGCGGGCAGTGGAGGAGGCGCCGCTGGTGGTCGTGTTCGCCGGGGATCACCGCGCGTTCGAGCGCCTTGAAGAGACGCTTGAGTCGGATCTCGCGGGCGGCGCGATCACCGCTGAATATGCCGGCTTCCTGCGCAAGATTGTGCCCCTCATGTTTAAGCAGGGACCTTTGGGGCTCAATTGGCTGTGGAAAGCATTCCTCATTCCGCTGGTCAGACTATTCATGCCGATTCCCCAGATGATGGCGGTTGATAAAAGATTCTGGCTTGCCAAACAGACCATGCTTTGCGCGATGAATTTTATGCTCGCCGCCGAGGCTGCGGGCCTGAGCACGGTTCCAATGGAAGGTTTCGACGTCGCACGCTTGCGCCGCGTGCTGGAGTTGCCCCGCTCGTGGGAGCCGATTCTTGTGGTTCCCGTGGGTCGCGCCAAGCCAAACACGGCCACCAAGACCCGCTTGCCCCTGGAACGCGTTCTCCTCTGGCGCTAAGCTAACGATGTCCACTCTCTCGAGAGCGAAAGGAAATGTCCACGAGTGTGATTTCATCGAGCCTTGCGCCTATTTCGCTGAGCGCACGGTAAAGTTCCGCGATTTGCCGTCCGGCTCTAGCGTGACCAAACCGAGCTTCTCCGCAGTTCTCAGCAGGTCATTGAAGGATTGGAATCCGTGGGCGCGCTCATTGAACCCCGGATTTCGCCGCTTGAGAGCGGGTTTGATCATGGAGCCCCAGAGGCGGTCGTCGCCCCGTTCTTCTTCGAGCGCTTCGAGCGTTTTGACCAGCGCATCGAGGGCCTGCTCGCGGGTGGGACCGGTATTTGGCTTCGCCGCAGGATCGACCTGCGCAGGTCCGGCCTTGCGGACTGACTTGGACCTGTGGCGCTCAGACTCCTCCCGCACGAGATCATCATAGTAGAGAAACTGGTCGCAGTTGTTGATGAAGAGATCCGCACTCG
Organism: uncultured Verrucomicrobiae bacterium; assembly: GCA_963744345.1. Lineage (GTDB taxonomy): Bacteria > Verrucomicrobiota > Verrucomicrobiia > Chthoniobacterales > Terrimicrobiaceae > DASTFP01. The sequence continues at coordinate 196,510 of CAVUTD010000021.1, read as the reverse complement.
AGCTCTTGACGCCAACGCCAACAACTGTCTTGGCATTTTCGCGAAGCTTGCTGACGAGCGGCGAAAAATCTGAATCGCCGCTCAGAATGACAAAGGTGTCGAGATGTTGCTTGGTGTAACAAAGATCAAGCGCATCCACTACCATCCGAATGTCGGCAGAATTTTTTCCCGATTGCCGGACATGCGGAATTTCTATCAGTTCAAAGGCCGCTTCATGGAGGTCCTTCTTGAACTCCTTGTAGCGATCGAAATCGCAATAGGCCTTCTTGACCACGATGTGCCCGCGAATCAGCAAGCGCTCAAGGACCAAGTTGATGTTGAAGGGCGGAAACTTGGCTGTTTTGGCTCCCAAGGCGATGTTCTCCAAATCCAGAAACATCGCCATGGTTGCATCGCTTGTTCCTGAAGAATCGTTCACGAGTGGCTCCGTCATCAGCCTATCTTAACCTCCTTCGAAGACGCTGTCGAACCGAGACCCTCGCGAGCAGACGAACGAAATTTCGGAGAAAACAAGATGCTGTAGAGCCGTGCATTGGCGCTCGCTGGCATTCGGCTTCGCTTACGAGTGCCGACCGCCAATTGCAAGTCAGGAGACCGGACCGGATGCGTTCTGCCGCTGCTGTGCAGTTTCCGCGACTGACTCCTCCACATAAAGCTCGTTGCGCACAGCTTCCACCGCCACGAGACAGACATCGTCCGCGAGCGCCTTATCGCCGGAGAACTTTAAGATGTCATCGACGATCGCCTGGGTGAGATCACCGATATCAAGATCCATCCCAGCAGTGATCGCGTTTTTCAAGCGCTCCAATCCATAATAGTCATCAACCGGGTTCATCGCCTCTTCCACGCCATCGGTGAACAGGATATAAATATCATTTTCTTCGAGGTTATGGGTGAACACCTCGTAGGAAGCGTGGGGAAGCAGGCCGAGGGCAGGATTTTTCTTCAGGTTTGTATAAACGGGCTCAACTCGTCTCGTTCTCCGATTTCCAATCAACGGACTGGGATGGCCGGCTGAGGCGCAGCGCGCGGTGGCTTCTCGCGTATCAAATACCACGAAACACGCCGAGACGAAAATCAGTTGATCCGTCCGCTGCATCGTCGCGTGAAAGTTGGAATTCAGGAGCGAAAGAAAGAGGCCCGGATCTTTGCCGGCCTGCGCTACCCCATGGAGCAGGGTCCGGAGAATTGCCGTGACCAGAGCCGAACGCGTGCCGTGACCCATGACGTCCGCAATCAGGACGCCCGCGCAGTGATCACTGAGCTTGATCGCATCAAAAAAATCCCCACTCACCGACATAGCTGCGCGATAGGCATGATGAAAATTTAAGGTCAATTTGGACTGCTCGGCGTGCGTTGGAACGCGGGGATAGTGACGCGGCAGAAACGCCTGCTGAAAGTCTCGCGCCATGTCAAGGTCGCGCTGAATCTCGGCGGTCTTGGCGGCGAGCTCCGTTTTCAAATCTTCCTGGTAGCGTAACAACCGCGCGGACATTGCGGAAAAATCGCGGGCGAATTCCTCCATTTCGTCGCCGGTCTTGATCGCATCCACCCCTGTTAAGGCGACTTGGGGATCAAGAATTTGCTTCCCGGGCCTCTCCGCTTTGCGCGAAAGGACAGTAGCTGCCATGGCTTCGGCCGCTCCGCTCAGCGTTTTCAGCGGCTTGAGGATCGTTTTCTCGGCCAGATAAATGATCAGAGCGAGGGAAGCCAGGATGATGGAAGTTCCCACGATAGCTAGGATAGCCGCGCGCTGACGCAGTGGAGCCAGGATCATGGAAGCCGGGGAGTGGACAATCACATAGAGGGGATCGCCATGGATCTCCTGGTCCGAGGCGAAAGTTCCAAGAAGGTGAACGGGAGCAAAGCCGACCATTCGAGATCCTCCGCCGTTTAGCCGACCTATAAACCATCCTGCCGCATCGGGCTGGAGTTTTTCCACCGCTTTGGCGGGGATCTTATCTCCTGCGGGAACAAAGCTTCGATCGGACAACTCCAAGAGGATACTTCCATCCTTACCCACCACTTCCGCTTGAGCTCCCGTGGCTGTTGACAGGTCGGTCACTGAGGCTAACAGCGTTGAGATATTTACCACTGCCTTCAGGACTCCAATTGCCGCACCCGATGCCTCGGGCACGATCGGCACCGCGATATCAAGCGAGAGAACGCCCACGTTCTCATCGTAGTGAAATCCCTCCAGGACGGCTTGACCGCGGCTCAAACGCATCGCCTCCCCCCACCAGGTGTCATCCGACTGATCGTAGTCGTCTGGTCGCGAGGTCGCCGCGAGTAACTTCCCGGCGGCATCGGCGATAATGATCTCCGCAAAAATCCAGTTTTTCCGCCCGAAGGCCCGCAACCGCCCGGCGAGGACATTGTTGACCACCCCCTGAACTTGAGGGCTGTCGAGCCGCAAGGAAGACCACAGTTCATCGATTTGTCGGGTGCGAGCCTTCCATGCCTCCGAGGAGAGGTCGATTTGTCGATTCTCCTCCGCTTCGAGCATTCCTGCGATATCGCCCATGCTCAATAAATCATCGAGACTGCCGATGCTCCGTTCGACAGCAAGGCGCAGACTTCGGGCCACCTGAATCGCTTCGCCGCGAAACATTCCGCCCTGCTCGGCCACGCGCTGCTTATAATCAACCGTCCAAATCGCTCCGAGGGCAGCCAACAAAAGCAGCAGAGGAGCCATGACCAACACGGCCATGAGCTTCGTACGCAAGCTTAGCTTCATAAGAAATTCCGGCCAGCGCTCCGCGAAGTTCGGGCACTGTCCTGTGGGAATCAATCGGATAATGAGGTCGCCGCGTTCGCTTGCCAATTCAAATTCCCACTGACAATGGCGGACAGATTCATAATTCCTCAGCCTTGCTTTTTGCGTCGGCAGACCGCACCATACGATGAATTCTTCGCCGAACGTGTGCACTGATTGCAGCAGCAATTCCCAGCGGTATTCGCCAGGTCTGCGGCGCCGCAACTTTCTGAAAATGGCGGGGGCTGCCGTTCTGAACTTCGGCCTTTTTGGCCGATCTCAAGCCGCAGAGATTAGCACGCCTGCAAAAGCGCAAAACATGATTACGCCGCAAGTCGCTCTCGAACGGCTCATGCAAGGAAATGATCGCTACGTGCGAGGCAAAATGAAACGTCACGATTTCCTTACCGAGCGCCCTGCGCTTGCCCTCAGCCAGAATCCATTCGCGGGTATTCTCGGATGCGCCGACTCGCGCGTGGGACCCGAATACGCGTTTGATGTCGGGCGGGGAGATATTTTCGTGTGCCGGGTGGCAGGCAATTTCGCCGACGTCAATTCCATCGCCAGCTTTGAATATGCTGTCGCTGTGCTCGGCACTCCGCTTATTCTGGTTCTGGGGCACACGAAATGCGGAGCGGTGGACGCGACGGTAAAGGCCGTGAGAGATAACAAGGAATTCCCCGGTCACATTCGCTCACTGGTCAAAGCTCTGGGGCCGGCAGTTAAGGCGGCTCGAGGTCAATCCGGCGACCTGCTGGAAAATGCCATAAGGCAGAACGTGATTTTGAACGTAGAAAAGTTGAAGACGAGCGGTCCGATCCTCAGCAAGGCGGTGGAACAAGGGAAATTGGAGGTCACGGGGGGAATCTACAGCCTCGACACCGGCCGAGTGACGCCGGTCGCGTAAAAAATGGAGGCTTGCTGGAAAGAATGACTTGCACGAGTCTGCCGAGTCCTCCTCTTTAAGGGCCATGAGCATCATCGAGAAAATTGAAAGCGAGCAACTCAAGAAGGATGTGCCACAATTTCGGGTGGGAGACACCGTAAGGGTTCATACCCGCGTGATCGAAGGCGACAAGGAACGCATTCAGGTCTACAGCGGAATCGTGATCGGCCGCAAAGGCACCGGTTTGAACGCGAACTTTACCGTTCGTCGCGTCAGCTATGGTGAAGGCGTCGAGCGAGTCTTCCCGGTGAACTCTCCGCGCATTGCCAAAATCGAGATCGAGCGCAAGGGGGAGGTTCGCCGGGCGAAGCTGAACTACCTTCGCAAGCGCAAAGGAAAATCCGCCACGGCGGTGAAGGAGAAATCGCCAGAGAAGGCTGGATAAGAGTCCCGATCCCATGCCCTGCTCATTCGGGCACGAACGCGCTCTGCAGAAGCGAGGTGTTTGTGCTATCGCGGGGATCGATGAAGCTGGTCGCGGACCGCTGGCCGGTCCTGTCGTGGCTGCAGCCGTTGTTTTCCTCGAGTATCGAAGGTTCAACGGTCTTGATGATTCCAAGAGACTGACACCGGACTTTCGCGAAAGCCTCTTCAAACGCATCACGATCGCTTCACACGTCTGCTGGGCAGTCTCGATCCAAGACGTCGCGACCATCGACTCCATCAACATCTTGCGTGCCACCCACAGGGCGATGCGCGAAGCACTTAGCGGGCTTTCTCTGGAGCCCGACCATGTCTTGATTGATGGACTTCCGGTGCGCGACTTTCCCTCACCGCACACAGCGATAGTGGGAGGCGACGGTTTGAGTCTCTCCATCGCGGCAGCGAGCGTGATCGCAAAAGTCACCCGCGACAGGATTATGGACGAGATGGATACGCTTTATCCGCAATACGGATTTCGCCGCAACAAAGGTTACGCCACCCCCGAGCATCTTGCAGCCCTGCGCGAGCATGGCCCCACCCCCATGCATCGATTCAGCTTTTCACCGGTCGCGCAACCGGAGCTATTCTAGCGTTGTTCGACTAGTTGGATCGTGAAGGTCGGCGCGCGAACTGTCGCAGCGATATCCCCTAATTCCTGCCGGGCCGCGCTGGGCCTGCGGACTTGGCCGGGTCAGCTTTCTATCTTAGTGACTCAAGCCCGGTTTTAACTTCCTGCGCATGCTCTGCCGTTTTGGATTGGAGAGAATTCCAGGCAATCTTGCCATCCTTGATGATGAATGATTGCCTCTGAGCACGTCCCATCTTTGTCGGCACTCCGAAGGCAGCCGCCACGTTACCGTCCGTATCGGCAATCAGTGGAAATGGAAGATTGTTTTCCTGTTGAAACTTCTTCTGCTCCTCGGGTTTGTCCTCGCTAACGCCTAGAATTTGAAGACCGTTCTCACTGAGATCAGCGAAGGAGTCGCGCAGACCGCAGGCTTGAGCCGTGCAGCCAGGGGTTCCGGCTTTGGGATAGAAATACACCAGAGTTGTGCCCTTGGCATAGACATCAGCGAGCCGGACAGGTTCGCCATCTTGATTGAGAGCCGTCAGGACGGGCGCCTTCGCCCCAACGCTGAGAGGCTCGGCTGCGGCGCGCAAACAAAACGAGCTTATAGCGCAAAGAAGGATACATGTTAATTTCATGGCTTGAATCATAAAGGGAGGGGGAATTTTGCCAGCTCTTTACGGCATCTTCAGGTCGCCAATTAATAAATACGTTATCTTGGCCGCGATCGCCTCCGGAATCTGCGGGTTTTTTCATGCGCTACCATTACTCGGCACTCTTCCGACACAAGCAAGCCTGACCGCGGCTACTCGCGGAATCGCGTCTGAGCAAGATCTCGAGGGATATGGGGTGGCGTCAGGAATCGACTTGATAGCGGGCCGACTCTGGCAATCCGGCGGTGCGCCCCTGCTTGCTTCCGGTCAATGGCTCGCAGTCTTCGCGGGATGGGCTGCGATGGCGTTCATCGTGCTGGCAGTCGTGCTCGGAATTGCGCTCTTGCTGAATGATCCGCGAACCCGCGGAATTCTCGTCGGTTCCGCGATCCTCCTCCTTCTGATGACTTGTGTTCCGCCGACTTGGCAGACAATTTCCAGGCTGGGCGACAGAGTCTCGGACCTTAGGCTGGTGCTTCCAGTGGAACTGATAAATCAGATCGCTGCGCTAGAAGAGGGGAAGACTTTCGCGAATCCCTCTGCGCTGACGCACATGATGTTAGTAGCCCCGGACGGTGGAAGTCGCGTTTCCCTGGCGGACTCAGGGCGTCTCTCGAGAAACTCCACGCAATGGCGCGAGGAATTTCGGCGAAAGAGATGGAATGCGGTCCTGCTTTCCGGGGCGATCGGGGAATATCGACCGCTGCTTGAACACCTGATGGACTCCCCGGATTGGCACCTCGCCTCCGTCACCAATCAGGGGTTTTTGTTTCTTTACGGTGCCGGTCTGCCTGCACGTTCTCTCGACAGCACGTTCCACTTTGGAACCAACCGACATACTGCGGTCTACCTTGCGCAGATCTCCACCTACTATGATGCGATTCGCCGCACCGCGGATGCGAGAGCTTGCATCGAGCGAGCGCTTCGAATCGCGCCGGACAGCATCCTCGTGCTCTCGCACGCCGCCACGTTTGCCGCCGCGCACAAGCGCTGGCAGGATGCGATCAGCTACGCGAAGAGAGTGCTCTCGAGAGACAATCTCTCCTCCCACGCAAAGCTCATCCAGGCTCTCGCTCTCCTAGAGACCGGCGAACCAGCCCGGGCGCAGGAACTTGTCAATCAAGTCCTTCTTCAGACTCCGGACGATCCCTACACGCTCTTTCTTTCCGCCCGTATCGGAAGAGCCCTCAACGACTTCGCGACCGAGGCCGAATCACTCGAAAAAGTCGTTGCCATCGCTCAAAAATCTGGCACTTCGACGGCCAATTACCGGATCTATCTTGGCCAGGCCTACGCGAAGCAAAGTCTTGCTGATCCGGCGTTGCAGAATTATCGCGCCGCTCTCAACAGCGGACAACTTAACGCCGAACAAGTCGAGGAGGTTCAGGATGCAATCAGGTCCATAGAGGCAACGAGAACGCCCTAGGTTGGTTCGGGAATTTCGGTTGCCCTGACAATCCGCTTCTTTAATGTGCTTTAGCTTATGAAAGTGGAAGCTGTCGAAAAAGCCGGTCTGCGTCCCTTTTCGTCCATCGTTCTCGATGGCGACAGCCGCGCGCCCAGCCGTGCGATGCTTTACCCGGTTGGCTTTACGAAGGACGATTTTTCGAAGCCTCAGGTCGGCATCGCTTCGACATGGAGCATGGTCACGCCGTGCAACATGCACCTTGATCAATTAGCTCGGGAGGTGGCTTCGGGAGTGGACGGTTCGGGAGGTAAGGCGACGATCTTCAACACCATCACGATTTCCGACGGTATCTCGATGGGCACTGAAGGCATGAAATACTCTCTGGTCTCGCGGGAAGTGATTGCCGACTCGATCGAAACCGTTGTCGGCTGTCAAGGATTCGACGGAGTCGTCGCGATTGGCGGCTGCGACAAAAACATGCCCGGCTGCTGCATTGCTATCGCTCGACTAAACCGGCCTGCTGTGTTTGTGTACGGCGGAACGATACTCCCTGGCTGTCTGAACGGGCGCAACCTTGATATTGTCTCCGTTTTCGAGGCCGTCGGCGCAGAGGCGGCGGGCAAAATTGACCGCGAAGAAATGCATGCGGTTGAAGCGTGCGCAATTCCTGGTCCGGGTTCCTGCGGCGGCATGTATACCGCCAACACGATGGCTTCCGCTGTCGAAGCAATGGGCTTGAGTTTGCCGAACAGCTCCGCGCAAGCGGCGATCTCCCAACATAAGGTGCAAGACTGTCGTAATGCGGGGGCTGCCGTCTTTCAAATGCTCAAACAGGGCATCCGCCCTTCGGACATTTTTTCCAAGGAGGCATTCGAAAATGCGATCACGGTTGTGATCGCCCTGGGAGGCTCGACGAACGCCGTGCTCCACCTTATGGCGATTGCGCACGCGGCGAACGTCAAGCTCTCTCTCGATGATTTCACCCGCATCGGAAAGCGTGTGCCGGTGCTGGCTGATCTTAAACCCAGCGGTCACTTTGTCATGAGCGAGCTCGTGGAAATCGGAGGAATCGTTCCCATGATGAAAGAGCTCCTGGGTGCCGGCTTGTTGCACGGCGGATGCCTCACCGTCACCGGCAAAACGCTGGAGAAAAATTTAGCTCCATTCAAAGCCTACCCGAAAAACCAACGGATCATCGCGCCGCTTAGCAATCCCTTGAAGAAGAATAGCCATCTCGTCATTTTGCGCGGGAACTTGGCGCCGGAGGGATCGGTAGCGAAGATTACCGGCAAGGAAGGCGAGCGATTTAGTGGCCCTGCCCGCGTTTTCGAAAGCGAAGAACAAGCTTTGGAAGCCATCCTCGAAGGCAAGTTCGCCAAAGGCGATGTGATCGTGATTCGTTACGAGGGTCCCCGCGGCGGACCGGGCATGCGCGAGATGCTTTCACCTACCAGCGCCGTTATGGGACGAGGCTTGGGCAAGGACGTTGCCCTCATTACAGATGGGAGGTTCTCGGGCGGAACTCATGGCTTCGTCGTGGGACACATCACGCCTGAAGCATTCGATGGCGGGCTCCTTTCGATTGTGGCCGACGGAGACGAAATCACTATCGATGCCGCGAAGCACACCCTGGATCTCGGTGTTCCCCAAACGGAAATTTCTGCTCGCCTCCAGGTGTGGCAGCGGCCCGAGCCCCGCTATCGCCGAGGCGTGCTGGCCAAATACGCCGCCCAAGTGACCACCGCTTCACTCGGTGCCGTCACCGACTTTGGTCTCTGATTGTTTGAATGGGATACCAATCAGCGTATCGCCGAAAACAAAGCCCAAACAAGCAACCCCCATACTCTTCGACGAGCCACCTTGACGTGACGAGCCTGGGGATTTTCTTCAATAAGTCTGAGTGTGTCTTCGGCGAGGGACAAGGGAAGCGCACACGCGACGCGCAAGCGATAATTCCTTAGCCCACGGACGTACCTGTGCGCTGCACGCAAATGGGCGCGTGCCTGAGCCAGGACATCGCTAAGCCGTTCGGCTGGCACATAAGTCCGTCCCCTCGCCAAATCGCCGTGGCGGTCCCGAAGAATATTAACGAGCTGGAGGCCCTTACCAAAGCGAACGCCGAGTGCCCCCATCTCTGGAATACTTAATGAGCAAAACCGTGGTATTTTCTTCGCGCAGAGCTCAGTCCAGAATTCTCCCACGCAGCCGGCCACGAGATAAGCGTAGCGATCCAGTTCCTCTTCGCTAAGAGGAAGTGCTCCCGGAGTGGCGAAGCGATCCTGGTCAAAACGTTGCCCTGCACGAATCGTCGCCCAAAGCGCTTCGATATCGCCGCGATCCGGCGAGCCGGCAAGCCACCCTTCGATTTCGCTGCGCCGACTCAGCAATTGTCGTTCAGCAGGAGTATTCGCGCCGTCGGCGAGAGTGTCGGAAAGCCGGGCAACAAGGTACGCCAGAGCGATGGACTCTCGGACCGGGGTTGGCAGAATTCGCAGCGTCAGGTAGAAAGAGCGCGAGACGCCCCTAAGAAGTTTCCAATCGAATGAAGAGGTATTCAGGGGCGTGAAGACTTCCCTTCTGAACGGCATGGGCTGTAAGAGAACTCCCAGCCGGCTACTTTATTCCTTCCAGGCCCACGCGCACCATTTGAATTTTCCACTCGACGGATTCTCCAAGGCCGAGCCGCGAGGCGGCCTCCAGATAGGCAGTCATTTCTTTGATCGAAGGCAACTTATTTGCCTTGCGCATTTCTTCGATGGAGCGCGCGGCGATCGCATCGACGGCCACGGCGTCTTTGCTCGCGAAAATTGTGCTATTTTCCACAGAGAAATTTGGATTTGGAAATGGACCCCCCGCATACTGCAGAATCAGCGCATCGAGGAAAGTCACGACCACCTTGTCGCGAATCATTGGATCCGCATAGATTTCGGAAATATAAGAACCGCCCACTGAAGCAGATTTCGCAAAGCGGCGCCAGTTGTCTATGTTGGGGAGGGTCATGTTGACGATGCCGCCGTCAATTCCTGTAAGATAACTATCAACCAGCGAAGGAACATTGATGACCTTGGTGACCTCCGTCGTGAGCACCTTTGCAAAGTAGCTTTGGCTGCTTACCTGTTCGCCGCTCGAGAGAAGATCGGCAAAGCGCTCTCCGCGGCGATCTCCAAACTTCCGATCGCCCCAGATAAGCTTGCCTAAGACCGGTGCGCTGACTTGTGATTGCTCGTCGTATCCCGATTTAGGATCAATGGCGGCAAGGGTGTATCGCCTCCCATCGTTCTTGAATCCTGCCGCCAGAAGATCTTCCAGACTCTTATCCCAGACGATGATATTTCTTGCTGGCACTCCAGCCGCCGCGAGCCCGTCCACAATAGCATCAACGACCTCCGGTTTTGTCCCGCTAACTGCACGGCCTCTGGTGGAAACCTTAATGCCCACCTTGTCTGCGGGAGAAACTAAGGTCCTCCATGCTCCGGCAACTGATTGCGTTCCGGTAACATTGCACACGAGACTGTCTACCATCCGAGCGACGACACGGGCTTGGATCGAACGGGCCGGGCCCATTGCATTTGTTTCCATGGCGTAATAAACTTTTGCTCTCTCCTGCGCGGTCGCAGGGCGATCTGCAACCATCAGCAGCAAAAGGTACAACACCGCCTTCATCTCCTGTGAATCTTGTCAATCCACCTCAAAATTCCAGCGCAATGATCGCGCACCTATATGTTCACATTCCCTTCTGCCCGAAAATCTGCCCGTATTGCAGCTTCTATAAGGAGGCGGGCGACCGCAATAAAACTCAAGATTTTCTGGACGCGGTCCTGATCGAGAGCGAGCGCCGGGGCTCACAAGTGAAGCCGCAGACGATCTTCTTTGGTGGTGGAACTCCCACCGCACTCACGACCCGGCAGTTGGAGTATCTCATCCGCGGTCTCCAGGAGCGAATCAGTTTCTCCGACCTGCAGGAGTTTACCATTGAAGTGAATCCAGCTACGGTATCGCTCGAGAAAGCAGCCCTTCTTCGCAGCTTGGGAGTCAACCGGGTGAGCATGGGAGTTCAAAGCTGGGATCCCAGTTTGCTCACCACCCTCGGCCGGGTTCACTCCGTCCACCAGGCGCAAAAAAGTTACGAGATCCTCCGCGAAGCAGGATTCGAGAATATTAATCTGGATCTGATGTTTGGTATTCCCGGACAGACGCGGGAACAGTGGCGCGCGAGTCTGGAGCGAACGATCGCGCTCGAACCTCTTCATGCCTCAGCCTATTGCCTGACTTACGAAGAAGACACCGAGTACTTCCTGCGGATGTGCCGTGGAGAATTTCGCCCGGACGAATCGTTGGACGCTGACCTGTTTGAAATTGCCATGGACACTCTGGAGGCTGCGGGATTTTGCCAATACGAAATCTCGAACTACTCCAAGCCCGGCTATGAGTGTCGTCACAATCTCGCATATTGGCTGGGCGCAGACTATTTGGGACTTGGCCCAAGCGCATTTTCCACCGTGAGCTTCAATCGCTGGAGGAATGTTAGTAATACGACAGCTTACGTCTCTATGATCCAGGCGGGCATCGACCCCGCCGACTTTCGTGAAGAACCCACCGAAAGGACTCGCCGGGCCGAATGCATCGCTTTCTCCTTGCGGACGAACCGTGGTGTCCCGATGCAAGCTCTGCCGACGTCGAAAGCTGAAGAATTTGCGGATCTCGGACTGCTGGTGCGGAGTTGCGATTTCTGGCATCTTACCCGCAAGGGCAAACTGCTGGCCGATTCTGTTGCCGAAGCCTTCATCTAATGACCGCCGCTGCGCACGAGGACAGACCCCTTTTTGCTTACGGAACGTTGATGTTCCCGGAAATTATAGAGGCCGTCGTCGGACGAGTCCCTGACCAGCGACCTGCCATCATCGAAGGCCACAGGCGTCTTGTAGTTGCTGGCGAATTGTTCCCGGCGCTCATAGTGAATGAGGAGGGTGATGACACCGTCGAAGGAGTCATCTATTCCAATATCAGCCCAAAGGAGTGGGACGATTTGATCGCTTTCGAAGATCCGTTCTATAAACTCGAGAGAGTCGATGTGCACTGCTCAGGCAGACAAATGAGTGCTCTGGCATTCGTTCTGCCGCTCGCGCTAAGTTCCCTGCTCTCCGAAAAGATCTGGGAACCGGACGCCTTTCGTGACAGTTTCCTTGAACGCTGGGCATCTCGAACTGATCCTTAGAGCGTTCCTCGCCTGACAAAGACGACTTGGCCGCCGTAGCTTTAACGGAAGTCGAGGGCTGCCGGCTCATCTTGCGAAAGCAGGCCGTGACGGCGCGAAAGGGACTCAAACAAGCGTATTCCCTTTTTCTCGTCGGACCCCAGATCATAGCGAATGTACTGGGTTAAATAGCGCAGAGCGAAGTCAGGCTGCGGTTCCTTAAGAGCGATCTGCTTTCGAGCGGCGAGACCCTCTTGCTTGACGGCACGCAAGGCGCCAAAAACCGCTGCATCCGCCCTTTCCGAAACTGCCCATACGGCAAAGACGAAGGGCAGACCTGTGTGTTTGTGCCAGAGTGCTCCAAGATCATGATACTGCCAGGTCGTGCCCCGAAGCCTGCGAAACCCGATCGCACTATCGCCGATCAACAACCGAGCTGCCTCTTCCGGAATTCTCTCAGCTTCCGTGATCGAGGGACCTCCGGGGTAGTATTCTGCAACCAAAAGGCGCAGAAGAGCCGCGGAGCTGCGGGAAGCGGGATCGAGGTAGATTGCTCCGCTCCTCGCAAAAGAGGTCCTGCTCGCGACGACAACGCTGTAGACCTCGCCTCGACACGCGATTGCCACATCGTCGACCATGCGAGCACCACCAACCCGAAGAATTTCAGACACGGGCAGCAACGCCACATCCAGGCGACCGGAAAAAAACTTTCGCCCCAGCTCGGCGGGAACATCCATGTGGAGAAGAGCGGGATCAACATTCCAAATCAAAGGCTTCGCGTTGAGATACGAAACCGGCCCGATCCTCAGACCGGCCAGTGCCGAGTTTGATGAACTCACGCCGCCGCGAGATCGGTGTGCTGAGACCTTCTATCTGATATCCGCTCGTAAAAGCTGTTTCGTTGCATGGGCATGCGCCCTGCCTCGCGGATCGCCTTCTCAAGCGCCTGCGTCGTTTGCTGCTGCGGTGTCTGTGCGCCAGCCATATGAAAGATTTTCTCCTCGATGATGGTCCCATGAAGATCATCTACCCCATAGCTCAGGGAGAGCTGGGCAAGAGGCAGCCCAAGGCTGATCCAGTAAGCCGTGATGTGGGGAATGTTATCAAGGTAGATTCGACTTATCGCTAACGTCCGAAGCTCTTCGAATGCGGTTGCATGCGGAATTCCTTGAAGCACGGGTCGCGCTCCCTCAGGCTCAAAAGCAAAAGGAATAAATCCCGTGAAGCCACCCGTCTCATCCTGAAGCAGTCGCAAGCGGCGAAGATGGTCCACGCGGTGATGAGCGCCCTCAATATGCCCATGGAGCATTGTGCAGGTGCTCCGTCCGCCTGACTGGTGCCAGGTGCGATGCACCTCCGCCCACTCCTCGGCACTCTCCTTGCCATGGCAGATCTTGTCGCGAATCTCAGCATCAAAAATTTCCGCGCCCCCTCCGGTTATTGCCCCAAGACCATTTTCCCTCAGAAGCTCGAGCGTTTCACGAATGGATTTCTTAAAGACACGCCCGGAAAGATGGCGGATCTCGATAGCCGTAAACGCCTTGATGATGAGTTTTTCATCCAGCGTGCGGAGTTTGCGCAACAGCTCAAGGTACCACTCGGCCTTGAGCGAAGGATGGAGTCCTCCGACCATGTGAATTTCGGTAATCCCCAACCGCAGGGCATCGCGCACGGTTTCCACGATCTGCGGGATTGCCAACTCGAAGGCGTGCGCTTCCCGCTTCTTCGCTCCAAAGGCACAGAATTGGCAGGAGAGCAGGCAAAGATTCGAGTAGTTTATGTAACGATTATGGATGTAGGTCGCTACATTCCCGTTCTTTCGCTCCCTGACAACGTTGGCGATGGCGCCAATCCCGTTGATATCCGCGCTTGCGTAGAGGACCATGGCATCCTCGTCAGAAATGCGAAGCCCTGCCTCGACCTTGCTTAAAATCGGCTTCAACTCTTTCGACATTAAACGAGAATTCATAGACAACGTTCCGCCAGATGTCTCACGGGCTCATCGTCGCACGGTGTGCTCAGATTGCAATCCCCTGCTGGGGAAGGAAGACTTCCTTGCCACCTCTTGCGCGCTCGGAACTCACCGCTACACTAGCGATTTATGGCTTTTGAGTTGGCTTCCACTTACCGGCCTCGCGGGGACCAAGGCCCGGCCCTCGAGAAGTTGACCCGCTCTCTCGTTGCAGGAAACCGGCACCAGACCTTGCTTGGAGTCACTGGTTCGGGGAAGACCTTTACCATCGCCAACGCCCTCCGCGAGATCGACAGGCCCACTCTGGTCATGTCGCACAACAAAACATTGGCAGCGCAACTTTACAGCGAATTCAAACAATTTTTCCCCCGCAATGCCGTCGAGTACTTTGTGAGCTACTTCGACTATTATCAACCGGAAGCCTACATCCCGCGCACGGATACCTACATTGAAAAGGATTCGTCCATAAACGAGGAAATTGAACGCCTGAGGCTCTCCGCGGTCAGTTCCCTGTTGTCGCGGCGGGACACAATTGTTGTGGCCAGTGTCTCCTGCATCTACGGATTAGCTTCACCAGAGGATTTTCTGCAAATGCTCGTCACGATCAAGAAGGGGCAAACGATGACGCGCGAGACATTCCTGGCGAAGCTGGTGGATATGCTGTACGAGCGCAATGATATCGCTTTCGGCCGGGGCAAATTCCGAGTCCGGGGCGATACCGTCGAGGTCCATCAGGCGCAGGTGGACGACGAAGCGATTCGCGTCGAGTTCTTTGGCGATGAGATAGAGCGTATCAGCCAGTTCGACCCACTGACCGGACGCGTGTCATCCACCCTCTCGACCCTGACGATCTATCCCGCCAAACAATTTGTCACCCCTTACGACAAGCTCCAACGTGCCGTCCGAGCTATACGGGAAGAACTGGATCAGCGGGTCGCGGAACTGGAACGCGACAACAAACTCATCGAGGCGCAACGGCTTCGGCAAAGGACAGAATTTGACCTCGAAATGATGCAGGAGATGGGCTTCTGCAACGGAATCGAAAACTACTCCCGCCACCTTAGCGGTCGCCCGGCGGGTTCACGCCCATACACCCTCATGGATTTCATGCCCGAGGATTTCCTACTCGTAATTGATGAATCGCACGCGACCGTTCCCCAGATCGGCGGCATGTATGCGGGCGACCGGTCGCGCAAGACTGTGCTCGTCAACTATGGCTTCCGACTGCCCAGCGCTTTGGACAATCGACCTTTGAGCTTCGCGGAATTCATGGCGATGGTTCGGCAAATTGTCTACGTGAGCGCGACTCCGGCGGAATTTGAGCTCCGCAATAGCTTCGTGGGAAACACGAGTTTTATCTTGGGCCCAGGGGATGATTTTCGCGAGCAGAGAACGCCGGCACGACTGGCGGGAGCCATCCAGCAAACCACCGCTGGAAAGAATCCTTTTGATCCGATCACACCCGGCGCGCCGCTTGTGATTGAACAGATCATTCGCCCAACCGGGCTTCTCGATCCCAAGATCACCATCCGGCCTCTGAGAAATCAGATCGATGAAACCATCGAGTTGTGCCGCCGGCGTATTGAAAAAGGTGAGCGGATCCTCATCACAACTCTGACCAAACGAACGGCCGAAGATCTCGCCGATTACCTCCGAGACATCGGTCTTAAAGTTCGATATCTTCATAGTGATATCGATACGATTGAGCGGGTCGAGATCCTTCGGGGGCTGCGGGGCGGAGAATGCGACGTCTTGGTCGGCATAAATCTTCTCCGTGAGGGTCTGGACCTGCCGGAAGTCAGCCTGGTTTGCATCCTCGACGCAGATAAGGAGGGCTACTTGCGCTCGCAGACTTCACTCATCCAGACGGCGGGTCGAGCAGCGCGGCACATCAATGGCGAAGTTGTTCTCTTCGCAGACCAAGTCACCAACAGCATGCAACGGCTTCTCGACATCAGCGAATACCGGCGCGCCCGCCAGCTCGCCTATAATGAGGAACATGACATCACTCCGAAGAGCGTTCAGCGGGCCGTGCAGGAGAGTTTGCACGTCATTCTTAAAGGTCGTGAAGTCGAACAGTCTATCCTGCGAGAGACGCCTTCCGATTTTGACTTGAGTGAGCTCCTCCGGGAACTCGAGCGCGATATGGCTGCTGCGGCCGCAAGTCTTGAATACGAACGCGCGGCGCTGCTCAGAGATCAGATAACCGAGCTGAAGAGCGGATCTGGAGTCTCCAAGATTGAACCTCGGAGAATGAAGTATCCCAAAAAAGCGCGCCGAAGGACGTCGATCTCGTGACGGCCAGCGCGAAGAACACGGCTTCTCTCATCCACTTCATCACGGGCTCGGACGAAGCCGCGGTGAGGAATAACGCGCGGGCCCTGGCCAGAGAACTTGCTCCGGACGCAGATATCTTCGGACTGGAGACGATTGACGGTGCAGTCGAAAGCGCTGAGGCTGCCAGCAGGGCTGTGCAGGAGACCATCGGGGCTCTGCTGACCCTGCCGTTCCTTGGCGGCTCGAAACTTGTGTGGCTCAAAAATGTCTCGTTTCTTGCGGACAACACAGCAGGACGTTCGGAAAGCGTCGTTAACGCAATGCAGACACTTTGCGAAGTGTTGGCTTCCGGAGTAGCGCAGGGAGTCAGCTTCGTCCTCAGCGCTCCGCTGGCAGACAAACGAAGATCAACATTCAAGGTCCTCTCGAAACTCGCGGCCACACGAGTCCACGATCTGCCCGAACTAGGCTTTCGAGGAGGGGAAGAGACGATAGTCGAGTGGATGACCGCCCACGTTCACGAGCGCGACGTGCAACTCGATGCGGATGCCATCGAGGTTCTCGCCGCGCGCGTCGGTCTTGACGCTCTGCAACTGGAAAGTGAGCTCGAGAAGTTAGAAACGGCGTTTGGAAAAACGCGCCCTGTCAGTGCAGACGAGGTGCGTCTCCTGGTTCCGCAAACCAGAGAGGGCGGAATTTTCGATCTCAGTAGGGCTATCGAGAAAAGGAACCTCCCGCTCGCTCTCGAAACCCTCGATCAACTTCTTCGTCAGGGTGAGACCGGCATCGGAATTCTCCTGGCAGCTGTTGTCCCCACGCTTCGAAACTTGCTTCTGGTGAAGGACCTGCTTGTTCGACACCAACTGCCCGCGCCTGCAGAACCGCAATATTTTTCCGCCGTGATCAAACGCCTTCCTGCGCAAACAACATCCCATCTTCCGAGAAAAAAGGATGGGACCATTAACGCCTATGGTCTTGGAATCGCCGCCAATCACGCCGCGCAGTATTCTTTGCCCGAGCTCCAGGAGGGATTCGCCGCCTGTGCGAAAGCCAATCAGCTACTCTTGAGCGGATCGCTCACGGAAGAGGTCCTTCTCGCTCGACTTTTGATCCGGCTGCTCTCGCGAAAAGGTTGACAAACGCATTGACAACTCAAGATATTGTGGTGAATTCGCGAAAAAGAGCTGAGGCACCACAATGCGTTGCCCAAAATGCGGTTCCCTTCAAGACAAGGTGATTGACTCTCGTCTTTCCAAAGACGGGGATAGCATCCGCCGTCGGCGTGAGTGCCTTGCGTGTGAGTTTCGCTACACCACTTACGAGGAAATCGAGCGCATCGAATTACGCGCAATAAAACGCGATGGACGCCATGAACCCTTTGACCGGCACAAACTTCAGACCAGCCTTGTCAAGGCCTGCGAGAAGCGCCCGATAGGAATGGACCAGATCGAGCGTGCGGTTGAGGAACTGCTTCACGAATTGGAAGCCGAGCAGCGACGCGAGATACCCACGCGCTTTATTGGCGCGAAGGTCATGGAAAAACTTCATACGATCGATCCGATCGCGTATGTGCGCTATGCGTCGATTTACCGCCAATTCCAAGAGATCGGCGATTTTATCGAAGAGATACAAACCTATCAGGAGAAGCGCTCCTCCCGTTCTCCGGCCCAACCAGAGCTATTCAAGGCGTGATCAGTCTTCCTAGCAACCTTCCGCTTGTGCGCTTCAGTGACGGTCAGATCGTCCCATTCGAACGCGGTTGGCTTGCGGGAACCCTTGCGCGCGCCGCAGAGCGCGCCGGCTATAAAAAATGGTGGCTGGCCCCGCACGTCACCGAGAGCGTCACGATTTACCTCGAGCAAGATTTCGAGGAGAACATCGTCACCGTCAACCGGCTGGAGAAGGCCGTCCAATCCGTCCTCCAAGTCATTGGCTATTCCGACGTGGCCGGCTATTTTTGCGCCGTTGCGCCGCCCGTCCGAATTTCCCTGGCCGAACTCGCTCGCGACGCCGGATTCGGATATGAGCTCGCCTTTTTCGACCTTCTTCGAGCGCGCTTGCGAGAAGCGCTCGAGGCAAGAGCCGAACGCTTGGAGATCTGTGACGCTTATTGTGGCATCAAGCTTCTCCGCTCCGCAAAAAATTGGCGCCCCGATTGTCGCGCGCTGCTCGAGGAGATTGTCATTTTTGCCCGGAAGGAAATTGACTCCTCTTCGAGCGCGGAATTGCGCATGCAGCTGTCATGACACTTTTTGAACGTATCATCAACAGGGAGATCCCCGCCCAAATCATTCACGAGGACAGCCAATGCGTTGGCATCCGGGATATCAATCCGCAAGCGCCTGTTCATGTCTTGATCATCCCGAGGACGGTGGTCGCGCGTCTTGGTCAGGCCGGAGAAGAACACGCCGCGCTTCTCGGGCACTTGATGCTCACGGCGGCTTCCATTGCAAGGCGCGAGGGCATCGAGAAAACAGGTTATCGTGTCGTGATCAACCACGGAGCCCATGCCGGCGAAAGCGTCCCCCATCTTCACGTGCACCTTCTCGGCGGGCGGGCCATGAAATGGCCTCCGGGATAAGAAGAGCTTCTCGATAAAAACTCGCCTGAAACTACTCTTAATGAGCCCCGGACTTCCCGTCCGAATGGGCTAGGCAAGTTTTAGTCAGAGTTCCGCGAGTACTTTCACTCACCTGTCGCACTCCCCCATGACGAAGTCGAATGAACCAAGGATTGTCACGACGTCGCTGATCAAGTGCCCGGGAAGAATCTTTGGAAGAATGCTAAGGTTGACAAAGCTCGGCGCCCGAATTTTTAGACGATACGGAACTCCGCCTCCTTTGCTACAGATGTAAAAACCGAGTTCTCCCTTCGGATTTTCGGCTGCGAAGTAAACTTCTCCCGTGGGCGCATCCACCCCTTCGGTGACAAGGATGAAATGGTGGATCAGTTCCTCCATCTTTGTGAGCACCTCAACTTTGGGCGGTAGCGTCTGCTTGGGATCGGTATAATTGATTGGCCCTGAGGGAAGCTTCTGTTCCACCTGTTCCAGGATGCGCACACTTTGTCGCATTTCTTCCATGCGAACGAGATAGCGATCGTAGCAATCTCCCACACTTCCTATGGGAATTTCAAAGTCATAATTCTGATAATCCAGATAGGGGTGTTTGCGACGCAGGTCGTGCTCGACACCGCAGCCACGCAAATTGGGCCCTGAAAGCGCATAGGCAATCGCATCCTCTTTGGTGATCACTCCGACCTCCTTGCAGCGATCGAAGAAAATTCGATTGCGTGTGAGGAGCTTGTCGACCTCCTCAATCGCTGGTTTCACGCCCGCGATGAACTCACGCAATTGCGTGAGAAAAATTTCCGGCAAATCGCGCGTCTGGCCTCCCACCCGCGTATAGCTTGTGGTGAAGCGTGCTCCGCTCAACAATTCGACCAAATTATAGATCTTTTCGCGCTCGAGAAAGGTATACAAGAACACGGTAACGGCGCCGATATCCATGGCCATGGCCCCAATGCCCAGCATGTGCGCCGATATTCTGGCCAGCTCGCAACAAATCACACGAATCGCTTTTCCCCGGGGCGGAAGCTCCCAACCCATCAGCTTTTCAACCGCGAGCGCGTACGCCACGTTGTTCGCGATCGGCGCCAAATAATCGAGTCTGTCAGTATAAGGCACGAACTGATTGTATTGCATGTTCTCAGCAATCTTTTCATCTCCACGATGCAAATAGCCGATGTCTGGCGTGGCTTTGGTGATCACCTCACCGTCAAGATCCAAAACGACACGCAAGACACCATGCGTCGAAGGATGTGACGGCCCCATATTGAGCGTAAGCTGCTCACCCAGGAGCTCGGCCGTCTCCTGCGCTTTAGGCACCTGCTCGATCGTCTTTGCCAGGGTATCCAGGTGTTCGATTGTTGTTGGCATCTCGTTAACTGCTGTGCTTTTTTCTTCTAGATTGGCTGCCTCTCCACTTGAGAAACTCTTCACAAGCGATCATCAACCTATGACTACTGTTTCTTCTCCGCACAAAAATGCAAGCCTGCCCGTTGGTGGGGTCTCACCGCACTGAGTGCGCCGCATTCAGTTGGCTCGCTGCCACACATCCGCAAACTGTTCGGGAACGGATCTCTCCACCGGTCTCCAGACAAAAACCGGGGCTTTCCTACCGTGGACAGGCGGGGCAGACGAAGGCGGAGATGGCGGGTGCGCGAATCCCGACATTGAGATCCTTGGAATGTTCGTGAGAGATACTTTTGCGCGGCTTTTCGCGGCTTAATTGCGCGCGTAAAATATTTCGTGCCGGCCTGTCTGGACCTCCGAATGGGGAGAATGCTTTCGACATGAACACCAAAGCTTTGGGAAAGGTTGCCATAGTCGGGGCCGGATCCGTGGGACTCTTCTACGGTAGCAGGCTTGCGGCGCGGGGAGCGGACGTGCACTTTCTCCTGCGCGGAGGCTTCGCCGAAGCTCGCGAAAAGGGTATCCGCATTCACAGCGGCGCAAGTCAAGAAGCTCGTCTCGAACATCCGAATATTTATCGCGATGTTCACGAGATTGGCCCATGTGACCTTGTCATTATCGCTTTGAAAGCAACCTCCAATGGCTTCCTGGATAAGCTGCTCCCTCCTCTGCTTCACCACGATACCATGCTCCTGACCTTGCAGAATGGTCTCGGCAATGAGGAATATCTCGCTAATTCCTACGGGGCATGTCGTGTTCTCGGCGGTTTATGTTTCGTCTGTCTGACTCGGCGCACACCAGCAAGTGTAGACCATTTCGGTCACGGCATGATTCTTATCGGCGAATTCGCCGGTTCTCCCCTCCCGCGCACGAGTCTAATCGTAAATGCCTTTAGCCAGAGTGGGATTGATGCCAAGGTGGTCGACGAACTCCCCGCGGCGCGCTGGCGAAAGCTTGTTTGGAACATCCCCTTTAACGGCATGGCTGTGGCGGAAGGCGGGCTCACCGTGGACAGGATTCTTGCCGACCCCGCTCACCACGCGCAATGTCGGGCGCTGATGGAGGAGACAATTGCTGCCGCTTGTGCCCTTGGTTATCCGATCGAGAAGGAATATGCAGAGCTTCAGATCGAAAGGACCTACCCTATGGGCGCCTATCAGCCATCAACCCTGGTGGATTGGCTCGCAGGCAAGGAATTGGAAATCGAAGCCATCTGGGGAGAACCGCTCAGGCGCGCCAGGAAGGCGGGCCTCCTGCTTCCCAACGTGGAGCGCTTGTACGAACGTTTGAAGACAATCGAACGGGGACATTCCTGAAAAGAAACATGCCAAGTTCACCTCCGGTCTCTGATGGCGATCCTAATTGGCGATTCGGCGGACACCGTCGATCTCACAACCAGTCACTGGTCACCATCACTATTTTCTGATAATCGTGCGGGCTTTTCCGAATGGACGAAGCCCCGGAATCAAACGATGACGAATTGGTTTCCCGCACAAAGGCCGGGGACCCTGAGGCCTTTGACGAGCTCGTCGTGCGCTATAGCCCGCGGCTTTATGGACTCATCTATAATATGACTTCCAATCACGAAGACACCAACGATCTGCTCCAAGAAGTCTTCGCCAAAGCCTACCGTTCTATTAATGGCTTCCGCGGAAAATCGAGCTTCTATACGTGGATGCATTCCATCGCCGTAAACATGACCATCAACTTCGTGAAGAAACGGGGGCGCCGTCACTCAATGAGTCTAGATGATCTGGATGCAGGGATTCAGAACGATCCGGATTTCATCGAAGCTACTACCGGGGGCGATCCCCGCAATGATGCCAATCTTTCCGAACTTCAACAAAGATTGAACGAGGCATTACAGAAGCTGTCTCACGAACATAGAGCGGTTGTCACCATGTTCGATATTCAAGGAATGCCTCACGCAGAGATTGCCAAGATTCTTGGCATCTCGGAGGGCACCGTGCGGTCGAGGTTATTTTATGCTCACCGGCAGTTGCAAAGTTATCTTGAAGAGTTTATCAAGCAGTAATTCCACGGTATGGATAAAGACGTGAATCTATCGAAGCTCTTGCGCTTGAAGCGTTATGAGCAACCGCCCCCCGGATACTTCGAGGATTTTCTACGTGAATTTCAGCGCCGCCAGCGAACCGAAGCTCTTCGTCGCCCATCATGGGCTTTGCTTTGGGAACGGCTTGCATCCATCGCCCCAACCTTTCGGGTTCCACGGATTGCCTATGCGGCGATCCTCATGATTGCCGCGGTCGCCTCAAGCCTCATCCTGACCCGGCAGCCAGCAGGAATAATCGCTCGGGTTGATGGTTCCCGCGCATCTCTCTCGCTCACAGCTTCCAAGCCTGTCACAATTACGGATACGCTTCCGGTCTCTGCACGCAGCGGTGGATCGCTACCGTCCCACTACGTCCTTCAGTCCAGACCCGTGAGCAATGAGCAGCCGCTCAGTTTCTAGCCTTCTCGACGGAAGGCTCACCTCAGTCCTTTTTCTTCTGGCGCTGGCAGTCTCGCCGCGGGCAGAAGACAATCTTGGCGAGAAAATCTCCTCCGAAGTTCGGCGGCTCTTCGACGAACGTCGTAGCTCTACGGTTCGCGTGGAGGCATACGATCGGCATGGAAAGCTCAGCGGCACGGGATTTTTCGCCGATCCCGCTGGGACGATTTACACTCTCTCCTATGTTGTCGCCAATGCAGAGGAGATTTTCGTCATGCATGGGGATCGGAAAATTCCCGCAAAGCTGCTCGTGTCCGATCCTCGCAGCGGAATAGCTCTTTTAAAGGTCGACTATAATTCTCCTTTTATTCCGATCGGCAATTCCAAACAACTTTCCGTTGCTTCGCCAGTCATGGCGATCGGCTTCCCGGTGAATTTAGCCGCCACGCCCAGCTTTGGGATCGTTGGGGGATTCGACCGTCAGTTTCTTGATCGGTATTTCATGACGACCCACATCCGTGCAGTCATTCCTGTCGAGCCAGGTTTTGGAGGCGCCCCCTTGATGAACCTCAAGGGAGAGGCTGTAGGAATTATCATTTCCGGCATCGAAGGCGGGGGAGCATGCTATGCTTTGCCGATAGAAGCGGCAGAAAAAATTCGCATCGACTACATCCGATTCGGTGAACCGAGGCACGGCTGGGTAGGTGCCAACGTTGAGGATGAGAAGAAATCGGATGGGAGCTCACTAGTTCGAATTGCGGAGGTTGGTTCCGACTCCCCGGCGCTTCAAGCTGGCTTGAAGGAGGGCGACATTGTGTCCAAAATCGGAGGCGTGCAGATCGCGAATGCGGAGGACGTTATTGATGCCTCGTTCTTTCTGACCGCCGGCGACAAGGTTCCCGTGGTGATCGAACGAGGTGGAGAGGTGCTCTCCATCGAGGTTCGTCCAGTTAAACACCCGATAAGCAATAGCTCCTTTTACCCCGCCAGCGGGTTGTCTGAGCTCCGCGCCATCGCCCCAGCTTTCCTCCCCGAAAATCTTAGACTCGAGTGAGGCTTGATCCCCAGCTCTCACCTCATAGTTCGACAAACTTCGTTGCGGCCGCCGTTTCGCACCTCCGCTGCGCCATCGTGCCTCCCCGCTAGCTATCTAGGGGAGCGGAGCTCTTGCTTTCAAATGACGGTGTAAATTTTAGGCGACCTTCTCGCGCGACCCTCCTAAGGAATGCGAAAGCTTCTTAATTCCCAGCTCGATGCGCGTTTTAACGGTGCCAAGCGGAGTTTGCGTCAGCGCGGAGATCTCACGCTGGCTCTTCTCCTCGAAGAATGCCAGGCGAATGACCTCCTGCTGTGTCGGGGGCAAACCGATGAGATGCTGACATAATAACGAACGAAGATCGTCACGAAACGCCTGGCATTCGACTGTATGCGATTCGTTCATCCCCTTGCCGGCATGCATACAGGATACTTCGTAACGATCGGTAGCCCTTCTATAAGCACTCTGTTGGCGCAGGCGATCGATGGCGCGGCGCCTCGCGAGCGTGCAAAGCCAACTCATTAGCTTTCCCTTCCTTGAGGAATAGTTAGGCGCCCGATCCCACACCTGGAGAAAGACTTCCTGAAGCACATCATCCGCTTCAGTTTCATCATGGAGAACTTGCATGATGATCGATTTCAACGCGACCTTGTAACGCTTGTAGAGGCGTTCGAGCGCTTCTGGCAATCGGCACAGAACCCCGTCCATTAGTTCCTGGTCTTCGAGGAGGAGAGCTTCGTTGTCTAAAGTCATTTCCATAATTGAGGTGGGTTTCGACAGTGCACGGTACTCGAAGCGAGCCTCCTTCCCAATCAGTGCACTTAGCGACGGAAGCATCAGAGAAAAACTTACGCACTCGGGGCTCCCCCTAGGGTTAGGTAGGGGGAAGGTAGGAGTCCTCCCTTCGCCTAAGTCGAGCGGACAAGTTCGTGACACGGAAATAGCGAGCCCAAGCCGAACAAACTTTTCTTTCGTGAGGACGCTGCATTGCTCAGCACAATTGTGCTTTCAAAAACCGATTAGCCAGCTAATTTTGGATCAATGCGAATCCTCGGGATCATTCTAATTGTTATCGGTCTACTTACTCTTGCCCTGCCCTATGTGACGTTTACGAAGAAGGAGAAGGTGCTAGACATCGGACCGATCGAAGCGGTTACGGAAACCAAGGAAACCATCCCAATTTCGCCGATCCTTGGAGCGGTAATTTTTGTCGCCGGAGCGGGGATTGTGATTGCTGCCATGAGAAAAGGCTCTGCTTGATCCCGGCGATTCGGATCTGCTCGATCGCTCGCTCGCATGCGCCCAATCTTGTCCCGGCAAGCGAATCGATCTTAGCACAACATTATCATGAACCTTATACTTCTAATTATCCTAATCATCCTCCTAATTGGTGCACTACCGACGTGGCCCCATAGCAGCGGATGGGGCTACTTTCCAAGCGGCGCCTTGGGTTTGATTCTCGTGATCCTCTTGATTCTCGTTCTGATGGGTCGGCTCTAGCGCCGAGAGAAAACAGGGTAATTCATCATCTTGTTGACTGGTGGCACTGCGGGTTCTCAACACCTGCTAGAGGCGCCATTGATTAGCTCGCCAAGCACGTAAGTTGCAGATGGTGGGGCGCTTTTGTCGCGTTGACAATTTCTGCCGGGTGCCTCACAGGATACGCATGCGAATCAAGAGATACTCATGGCTATCCGGAGGCGGTTGGCGTTAGAGGTTGACCTGGTGCCGTGCGCTTCCGCCGAAATGAACGTGCCCGCTCGAAATGATGCGCCGGATGTCTCTTGGAAATTACAGGAGTTTCAACTCGATAAAGCCAGGCAAAGTCATTCTCGAACTGGACAAGGCGTGGAATTGTGTCTGACCATGGTAAGAATAAGCAATGAGCCGAATCAGGATCGCTCATAATACCACCTATCGCTACGCTGAGCCTGTCACGTTTGGAATTCATCGGCTGGTTGTGCGACCTCGGGAAGGACATGACATTCAAGTACAAAATCTCTCACTTCGAATCAGTCCAGCGGGCGCGATAAGCTGGCACCGGGACATTTTCGGGAACTCCATCGCTCTTGCCTCCTTTTCGGAACCCGCAGATTTACTGGAGTTTTCAACCGAGGCGGTCGTGTCTCGTCGCGACCACGTCTCGCATCGTAGTCTCTTGGATATGCTTCCTGTAAAATTTCCGGTTCATTATTCGAGCCTTGAAGATCCGGTCGCGAGTGGGTACCTTCAACTCGTCTTCCGAGACGAGGGCGCCACCTTGCACGACTGGACAATGCAAACGTTCGCTCCGCAGCCTGGCGACAATGCTGTCCATCTCCTTCAAAGAATCAACGAATGGATTCATGGTTTCATCCGCTACCGCCGACGTGAGGATCGAGGCGTCCAAAGTCCGCTTGAGACCCTCAAAGTCGGATCGGGTTCCTGCCGGGACATGGCTACGTTGCTGCTCGAAATTGCTCGAACGTTGGGCTTGGCAAGTCGCTTTGCGAGCGGATATCTCGACAATCCCGCCGCTCTCGCCGGGCGTGCCTCCACTCACGCCTGGACGGAAGTTTATTTCCCTGAGCATGGCTGGTTCGGGTGCGATCCCACCCTTGGGGAGGAAACCTCCGACAAACACATCGTCTCCGGAGTAAGCTCTCACCCGCGCGGCGTCATGCCGATAACCGGCGCTTATTCCGGACCAGCGAGCAGCTATCTGGGAATGAGCGTCACTGTCAGGATTTCACCCTTGAATGCCGAGGAAGGCTCGTAGTGGCGAGAGCACTGCCGGTATTCCCAACGACAAGTAAATAAAACTAAGCTAATGAAGCATAATAATCGCAAATACCGATTGACTTATCTCGTCGCTTTCGGATTGGTCGCATGCCTGAGCGGCTGCATAACTGTAAGACGAGATGTTGAGCCTACGACGACAACAACAACTACCGTGACTCCGCCGACCACCGTGGTGCCTGTGACTACGACAACGGTGGAGAGGACGGTTTATTGAGCGCAAATTGCGACTTGGCTATGGCGGCTGATAATTAAGTTGACCCGCCAAATCTAAGGTTTCTTCGAATTCGGTAGAAGCCCGCCTCTTTTGTCCGGTAAGCGTAGGGTAGATGCGAAGACGGGAGAGTTGTATTGTCACAAAGCTCCTCGCGTGGATCCAAGAACTTCGCGGACGAACGCTCACGCTCAACGGTGCGAGTGGCCATGCAGCTTCTTGCCGTGGCGCACCACTCCGCTGCCGCAAAACAATGAGTGACCTTTTAAGGAGATGGATTGTTGCGGCTGCCGGATAATGCACTCTTTGCCCCAGAAATCCCAGTTCGTTTCCGGTTCAAGAATAAGCTCCCATGCTGCCCGGCTCCCTCTTATCCTTGGGAGATGAAACGTGACTTTTTGATGATGCGCATTAAAGATCAACGGCGGTCACTCCAAGATCTCTGAAATACTGGATGGCAAACTCGCTCCCTAGTGCGGCGTAGCTCCCGCGGATCTGCTCTGGAATATGCGGGCAGCGCCTTGAGAAGCCTCTCACATGCACCTCGTAAATAATGGATCGGCAAGCGGAATATCGGGATTCTTGTCTCCCGCTCAATGAACTCGTCGTTTACGACGACCGATTTCGGCAGCCCGGCGGCGTTATCGCACTCATCATTCTTTAGGTCGGCGTCCTCTGCGCCAATAGTGTAGGCGAACATTACCTCGCTCCAACGGATCAAACCGGCGACGGCTCGCGCATAAGGATCAATAAGGAGCTTGAATTCATTGTAGCGATACCCGTCCGTGGGCTCATATTCGCCGTACATTCGATATCCGTAGAGCTGACCGGTGCTCACCCTCGGAAGAAAACAGTGCCACACGGTGTCAGTGACCTCTGCCATTCGGATGCGCGCGCGCTCTTGCGCATCCTCCGGGTGATAGAACAAGCACAGCTCCACGCCTGCAGCATTCTCCGAGAAGACGGCGAGATCCGTGCCCTCATGGGAAACCTTCGCGCCTAATGGATACGATTTCCCCGGCCACACAGGCATTGAGGGGTCAGGTGTCACAAAGGAAAATCGGCGTAGTCTGGGGCGAGCCGTCCCAGACCTACTTTCACGCGAGTTGCCTTACCTAGCTGGTCTTGCCGGCGGGTTGGTCAGCGTGCACCAATCGATTGACGGCTGAAAGGGGGATCTGAAGAAAATCCGGGCGATAGTTCAACTCGTAACCGATCTCATAGATGGCTTTGTCAAGCAGGAAGAGCGTAAGCAGCGCTTCGAACTCCTCCTCATTCGAAGGCAAGAACGATGCGCCTGCGGCCTTGGATTTGTAACCTTCGAGGAAGGCTGCGCTCACCAGCTCCAGCCATTTGACAGCGAACGGCTTGAGTCGATCCTGATCTGTTGGCTTTTGTTGCCGCAGGGTGACCTCGAGCGCATAGTCGAAGGAGCGCAGCATGCCGGCCACATCAACCAAAGGTGAACGCTTAAGCAGCCGCTCCGCCAAGGTCTTTCGCGGTTCACCTTCAAAATCCAGAATGACAAAATCATTTCCGGTATTCAACACCTGGCCAAGGTGATAATCCCCGTGAACGCGCGTCTTCGTCGCGGTGATCTTTCGTTTGAGCAGAATCGAGTAAGCATCAAGGATGCGCGCCGCGTGGGAAAACCACTCCTGAGCTTGCTTTTGGATTTGCGGATCCAAGCTGGGGAGCTTCCGCGTGACCTCTCGTTCTATGCGTCGAAGCTGGCCACGCATCGTTTGGTAAAGGGAGCGCTGGTACAGCGAGGTAAAGCGTTCCGGCTCGAATTCTGGACCCTCGATCGTCTCGAGGCACCTATGCAATTCCGCCGTTCGTTCACCCAGTTGGCGCAGACGCGGCGGAAAAACCGCGCCCGCCAAATCAGTGAAATTGCCTTCCCCATCGGTCTGCACAGCGACCGAGAGAACCCGTTCAAAAAAGCGAGCGATCCCATCCAGAGCATACGTCCAACAGTCTCCCTGATTCGTCACGTACGTTGTCAAGAGCGCGAGGACACCTTCCTGCTGATCCATACTGCAGCGAATCTCGCCGGCGTAACGAGGAACGTGCGCAAAACCCCGCTTGCCGAGGGCGCGAATGATATCCGCATCGGGATGCGGACCGGGTTCGAACTTCCGCAGAAATTTCAACAGATACGCATCGTCAAAGGAGAGTGTGGAATTCGATTGTTCTCCTCCTAGCAGGCGTGTCTTGGCCGGGCGAGTTTCTGCGGCCCTCGGATTCTCCACGCCGTGGAGCCGCACTTCCGGGTTCCCCCAGCTTTCACGAGAAGCGAGCACTTCCCAGACCTTCTTTCGGCACGAACCAACGTGAAGAGCGTCCCACAAGACCATCCCGTCAGAAAACTTCGCGACCACTGCCGGAACTCCCTTCGAGTCTCCATCGTCTTCCGTGCCGATGAAAAGCGGCAAAACTTGCGTGACCGGTTCGCCCTCGGTGAACGCCAGTTTTAACAGCATCACCCGCATGGCATCCGATTGCCGCTCGGCACGCGTTTCGAGGATGGTCATCGAGGTTAAGGTCCTCTGTTTCTGACCAAACCATCGGCAAGACGGGAGATAGCCAGGAAGAATAGTTCTTCGGAGAGAGTCCACGAGTTGATCGGACCACACTGAGGGAATTTCCAAAGTCGGGATGGGGGCCACGGCTGCGACTTCTGGCGAGGGCACTGTCGCCGTCAGGAGTAGCCAATAAAAATCATTGGGCCCCGTGGTGAGGAAAACCGGCTCTTCCGTGATCTCGAAGAAGACCCCTCCTCCGAAGAGCTCCTCGGCGCGATGACCTTCAAATTTGGAAAGGTCGAGCGTCACCGACTGCGAGAACCGCGATAGGTTGGCGACGACGAGTATCGTTTGATCTTCGTGACGGCGTAGAAAGGCCAGAACTTTTGCATTGGTTGGATGCAAGAACTCAATTGTTCCATGAGACAAAGCCTTCTGGCGGCGGCGGGCGAAGAGTATTCTTCGCATCCACCAGAAAAGCGAAGTCACGTTCCTTAGCTGCACATCGACATTCGTCGCTTCGTAGTGGAATTCTGGATCGACAATGACAGGAAGGAAGAGCTGCTGGGGGTTTGCTCTTGAAAAGCCCGCGTTTCGATCCGCGCTCCATTGCATAGGCGTTCGGACGCCATTGCGATCGCCCAGATAGAAGTTGTCGCCCATCCCGATCTCGTCGCCATAGTAAATGATGGGGGTGCCCGGCATCGATAAGAGAAGCGCATTGATCAATTCGATTCTCCGTCGATTATTGTTCAGCAGCGGGGCAAGCCGCCTGCGAATGCCCAGGTTGATCCTGGCGCGCGGATCTTCCGCAAATAACCGATACATGTAATCGCGCTCCTCGTCGGTCACCATTTCCAAAGTCAGCTCATCGTGATTGCGCAGGAAAATCGCCCATTGGCAGCTCTCCGGGATTTCCGGAGTTTGCTCAAGAATGTCGACAATCGGAAATCGGTCTTCCATTTGAAGCGCCATGAACAGACGAGCCATCAAAGGAAAATGAAAGGCCATATGGCATTCATCCCCCTTTCCGAAATAAGTAACGGCGTCCTCAGGCCACTGGTTGACTTTGGCAAGCAGCACGCGACCGGGATAGCGTTCATCCACCTGACGGCGGAGTTCGCGAAGGTAGGCATGGGTCTCCGGGAGGTTTTCGCAGGAGGTGCCCTGCCTCTCGATGAGATAGGGAACCCCATCCAACTGCAGCCCGTCGACGCCTAAGTTGAGCCAGAAATCAAGGACGCTCAGAATGCTCTGGCGCACGAGCGGGTTATCAAAATTGAGGTCCGGTTGATGTGAATAAAAACGGTGCCAGTAATAAGCTTGTGCTACTGGATCCCATGACCAGTTTGAGGTTTCAAAATCCTTGAAGATGACACGAGCTTCCTCAAACCGCTTCGGGGTATCGCTCCAGACATAAAAATCCCGCTCTGGAGATCCCGCCGGAGCCTTACGCGCTCGGCGGAACCATTCGTGCTGATCGGAGGTGTGGTTTACCACCAGTTCGATAATCACTCGAAGCTCGCGCCGGTGAGCCTCGGCAAGAAAATCCTCGAATTCCTTCAAGGTTCCATAAGTGGCATTCACCGCAAAGAAATCAGCGATGTCATAGCCATCGTCCCGCAGGGGCGAGGGATAAAAAGGAAGCAGCCAAAGCGCAGTCACTCCCAATTCTTCGAAATACCCAAGCTTTTCGCGAAGGCCGCGAAAATCGCCGATCCCATCGCCTGTGCTATCGAAAAATGAGCGGACATGAAGTTCGTAAATGACGGCATTCTTAAACCAAAGTGCATCTTGCATAAGTTGAGGGGCGTGGCTGCCTCATCTTTGCTGAGCGCAGGCCTCTGCGCCAGCATAAAGCACCCTCATCTGCTAATCTAAATTACGCGGAGTAGTTGATCCCTTCCTGGATTGTCGCCGCGTCAAAGATGCGCTTTTTGACGCATCAGTTCGGATGATCAACTTGCTTTCCCGGTCCTTCACGCTGAATAAATGTCCGGCGACAAAGCAACGTCTCGCACCCAAATACGGGCACACCATCGAACCAGTGTTTAAACAAACTATCGCTCATTCGTTGCGCGCGGCGGAGTTGAAACCGTCTTCGCCAACTGAGCGCTCTCATCACGCAGAACCGCGGCTGCGTTAATCATGTTCCTTATCGAAGGGATGACTTCGTTCCAAGAGCGAGTCTTTAGTCCGCAATCAGGATTCACCCAAAGGTTTTCTATCGGCAGAACGCGAGCCGCTTTGCGCAATAAACTTACCATCTCCGCGATCTCCGGCACGTTTGGCGAGTGGATGTCCCACACGCCGGGCCCGACCTCATTTGGGTAGCGGAAGTCCGCGAAGGCTTCCAGGAGCTCCATGTTGGACCGGGAGGTCTCGATCGAGATGACATCGGCATCCAACTCGGCGATCGCCGCAATGATGTCATTAAACTCGCAGTAGCACATGTGAGTGTGTATCTGCGTAGCGTCGCGCACCCCGGCCGCGGAAAGCCGGAACGCCTCGCCTGCCCATCGCAGGTACTCGGGCCAATCGGCTCTTCGCAGCGGCAGGCCTTCCCGCAAGGCGGGCTCATCGATCTGGATCACCTTTATACCCGCCGCCTCCAAAGCAAGCACCTCGTCACGTATCGCAAGGGCAATCTGGCGCGCCGTCTCGCAGCGAGGCTGGTCATCGCGCACAAAGCTCCATTGGAGGATTGTGTTCGGCCCGGTCAGCATTCCCTTCATCGGCCGCGAAGTGAGCGACTGCGCATAGGTGGACCAATCTACCGTCAGCGGCCGTGGCCGGGTCACATCGCCGTAAATTATTGGCGGTTTGACGCAACGCGAGCCGTAGCTTTGCACCCAGCCATTGATCGTAAAAACAAAGCCATCGAGTTGCTCGCCAAAATACTCCACCATATCGTTACGCTCGAACTCGCCGTGCACGAGGACATCCACTCCGCTTTCCTCCTGGAAACGGATGCATTCCGCCGTCGTTCTCTTAAGGAAATCCTCGTACTCTGCATCTGAGGACTCGCCGCGCTTCCACTTCGCCCGCGCGGCCCGCACCTCCGGGGTCTGGGGAAAAGAGCCGATCGTTGTCGTGGGAAAGAGCGGAAGGTTGAGGACGGCACGTTGTGCTTTACGCCGGTCGGAAAATGCGGCGGTTCGCCTGCTGTCCTCAGGCTTCACCGCCTGGCAACGCGCCTTGACCTCCGAGCGGTGAATTCGCCCGCTCGCTCGACGTGAGTGGAAGGACACGCGATTCTTGTAAGCCAAAAAAGAATCCCCGCGACCCTCGGCTAAACGTGCAAGCTGGACGATCTCACCCAGTTTTTCCTCGGCAAAGGCGAGCCAATTCTTGATTTCACCTTCGAGGGCAGTTTCCCTTCGCAGCGTAACCGGCGAATGGAGAAGGGAGCA
Organism: uncultured Verrucomicrobiae bacterium; assembly: GCA_963744345.1. Taxonomy (GTDB): domain Bacteria; phylum Verrucomicrobiota; class Verrucomicrobiia; order Chthoniobacterales; family Terrimicrobiaceae; genus DASTFP01. Next base: position 163,920 of record CAVUTD010000021.1, on the reverse strand, counting down.
TGAAGGCCCTAAGAGGATGCGCTCGAAGCTGAGCACGCGTTTAACCTGATCAATTTGTTGCAGCGAGAGATCGAAATTGTTGCGCCAGATATTTCGGCCATCAACCGTGCCCAGCGACAACCCCATGGAGACGGGAAGATTGGCGAGCACTTTATTCAACTCTGCGCCCGCGCGCGTCAAATCAACATGAAGCACATCCACCGGCAGGTTCGTGGCGAGAGGAAGATTTTCGCGCAGCTCGCCAAAATATGTCGCGAGGATAGTTTTCAAATCCGGTGCGCTTTCACGCAGCCGCCGGTAAGCCGGAAGGAAGGCCGCTTGCCAATCAGCACTGAGATCAAGAGCCAAAATCGGCTCGTCGAATTCTAACCATTGAACGCCCATAGCTTGCAGGCGAACAACAATCTCCGCGTAAACGACGAGCAAATCCTCCAATAAACTGAGGCGGTCGAGTTTCGCATCCAGGCTCTTTCCGAGGTAGAGGTAAGTCAACGGGCCGATCAAGACAGGCTTAGTCCGGACGCCGAGATCCAGCGCCTCCCGGAATTCGTCGAACGGCTTAGTCGTGCTCAGCTTGAACCTGGTGTCTGCAGCAAATTCCGGAACGATATAATGATAATTGGTGTCGAACCATTTCGTCATCTCGCTGGCGTGGAGGGAACTTGCTTCTGCCTCCGGCGAGGTTGCCTTATGATAGCCGCCGTTGCCGCGAGCGATTCGAAACATTAGGTTTAGATCGATGGGACCTCCGTTCCACCCGAATCGAGACGGAATGTTGCCGAGCAGACAGGTCATATCCAGCATCTGGTCGTAGAAAGAAAAATCGTTCGAGGGTATCAAATCGAGACCGGCTTCCTTTTGCACCAGCCAATGCGTCTTTCGCAGTTGCCTTCCGGCAAGCTCAAGCTCCTCGGCAGCGATGTCGCCTTTCCAGAAGGCTTCCACCGCCTTCTTCAGCTCCCGCTTCTCGCCGATACGCGGATAGCCAAGATTATGCGTGAGAATGTGACTCTCCATCCCCAAGTATCGGACAAAGCTAACCATTCTCAAAGATCGTTGTTTTTTGGTTCATCATTCGCAGTATTTATGATGATATTGGCGGATGCTGGAACTCCGACACTTGAAAACGTTGGTTGCTCTCAGCGAAACGGGCAATCTCTCCAAAGCCGGAAGGCGGCTGAATCTCTCGCAACCCGCCGTCTCGCACCAGGTGCGCGCCGTCGAGGAACAGTATGCCATCGAGCTCTTCGAGCGGAAAAGCGATCCCCTTCGTCTCACCGCCGCCGGACAGCTTCTTGTGGAATTGGCCTACGACATCACCCGCCGAATGCGCGAAGGAGAGCGCGATCTCGCTCGCATTTCTCAGGGGCAGGCCGGCCTCTTGCGCATCGCTGTCGAATGCCACTCCTGCTTTGATTGGCTGATGCCCTCCATGGATTCCTTCCGGCAGCATTGGCCGCAAGTGGAACTCGATTTGGTGTCAGGCTTTCACGCCGATCCCGTGGGACTTCTCGGAGAAAATCGGGCGGACCTCGTGATCGTCTCGCATGCCAGGAAACGAGCTGATGTTGCGTTTCATCCTTTGTTTTCCTACGAGGTTCTTGCGCTGCTCTCTCATCATCATCCTCTCATTCGCAAACCATATCTGACAGCGCGGGATTTCAGGCCGGAGACGCTGATTACCTATCCCATTCCCGACGAACGTCTCGATCTCATACGCGACGTCTTGAAACCCGCCAAAATCAATCCCGTCAGGCGAACGACCGAGCTTACCGTTGCCATTCTTCAACTTGTTGCCAGCGGGCGCGGAGTTGCAGCCTTGCCAGGATGGACAGTTCAACCTTATCTCGATCGAAACTACGTCGCATGGAAGCCCGTCGGCAAGAGCGGTCTATACAGCCGGCTCTATGCAGCGACGAACGAGCCTGCATCCTCGCAAGCCTATATGCAGGAGTTTCTGCGCATCATGCGTGAAGTCAGCTTCGCCACGCTCGACCGGATAGAACCACTTCGAGCTTTCTCGGATCGTGAGAACGGTAACAAGCTACGGCGAAATTTTCGGGCGGAGCGGCCACGCGACAGGCAAAGCGAATCTTTACCGCACGCACGCTGAACGCAGCAAGTCAGTCCCTCGCGCGATTTCCGGCGTGCGCAGAAGTCTCGATCGCAACTTAATTTTGGGGAACAATCATCGTCTTGACCCCGGTGCGGGCCCAGGCGAGATCCAGCGCGCGCTGATACTCAGGAAGCGGAATCTCTTCGGTGACGATCTCGTCGACTTTTAAGCGTCCTCTCTCGAGATAAGCAAGAGCCCGGCTGAAGCTATCCACCTGGGCAAAAGAGCCCTTGATACTGATTTCACCACGGAACAGATCGAAGGGGTTGAATTTGGCAAAGGCCTTTTCCGGATAGACGCCGTAGACGAGCAATGTTCCGCGGCGCCGCACGAACTTCAGAGCATCCTCGCAGACGGGCGCAGCCCCTGTCGCCTCGATCACATAATCGAAACCCTTTGGACTCAGTTCTTGAAGACGCTTGCGGTGCACTTCGGGGTTCTCTCGATCCATCGGAACCACGTCATCAGCAGCCAGTCTTGCGACAAGATCCAGCTTTCTCCCGGGAGGAGCAGCCACCACCAGGCGGGCGGCGCCGTTGAGTTTAACCAATTGAGCGAGCACTTGCCCGGTCGGACCCGCCCCAAAGAGCAGCACATCGCTTCCTGGCTTCGCGTCGAGAACTTCCATTCCATGGAGCGCACAGGCGGTCGGCTCCACCATGATTGCTTCACGCGCTTTAAGATTGCTGATCGCAAACACGCGGTCGGCTCTTATTTTCAGATAGTCCGCAAACCCTCCATTTAGCGTAACACCGTAGGCGCCGAGATTTTCGCACAACAGGAAGTCACCTCGTAGACAGTAAAAACAGGTGCCGCATACCGTATTGCTGTTGGCGACGATGCGTTGCCCGACGCCAAAGCCGGAAACGTCAGCGCCGAGCTCCACAATTTCGCCGGTAAATTCGTGGCCCGGAATGAGCGGAAAGCGCGGGCCGAATTCCCCTTCGTGAATGTGCAGATCGGTGCCACAAAGACCGCATCCATGGATCTTTACGGCAACTTCATCTGGAGCGACTCTGGGATCGGCGGTGTCGCGATAGGAAAAGCTCCGGGGAGCGTCGTAAACGATGGCTTTCATAGACGATAAAGGGGGCAGAGGTTTCCCTGCAAAGTGCTTTACCTTTGACGGGAAAACAACTCCAGGTTTCGACGGAAAACCGGCGGAACTCCAGTGATTTCGCCCGAGCGAAGGACGTGGCGGTCGCCTTTAAGACCCTTGGCGAGCATCCAGTCTCCCGCTCGTCACCACTTGGACTCCCGCGGCTTTCATTTCTTCGATGGCGCGGCTTACGTCACCGCGCTTCAAATCGACGCCGCGACTGGCATCCTCAACGAGAAACGTTTTGAAGCCTAAACTCCGGGCATCGAGGGCAGTAAACTTCACGCAGTAGTCCGTTGCGAGCCCAAGAACGTAAAGATTTGTCACAGCTCGCTCCCGGAGGTACTCGCCAAGGCCAGTGGCGCTGCGGCGGCCGTTATCGAAAAACCCGCTGTAACTGTCGATCTCGGGATGAATGCCTTTCGGGAAGACTCTGCTCCACCGGTTTCGATCCAACGAGGGGACAAACTGGGCGCCTCGCGTGTTTTGCACGCAGTGCACGGGCCAGAGGATCTGGGGCAGCCCGTTAAGATCGATCACGTCGCCGGGTTTTTTCCCCGCATGATTGCTGGCGAAGCTGCCATGTGTAGTCGGGTGCCAATCCTGGGTGGCGACAATCAGCTCGAAACTCTGCTGCAGCCGATTGACCAGCGGAACGATTTGATCACCCTCTGGGACCGCCAGCGCCCCTCCAGGGACAAAGTCGTTCTGAATGTCTACGAGAATCAGTGCATCTGTGCTCATAGCTCGAAGTTGAATCCTAATTTTTAAGTGCTGATATTCCGTTTAAGGAAAGCGATAAGAGTCGTGCAGCGCGATACGCGAGGTTCTGCTCGTCTCGTATAATTCGAATAAGGGGGCCATTCCAAACCTTTATCCATGCCAAGATAGATACTCCACGGTTAGGGCTCCTCTGGAATATTGGCATGCAAAGATGAGCCTTTGGGTGCTGATGGGGAAAAAAATTACCCTAAGTCAATGTGTTCTCGCGCCGTGCGAGCATGTTTACTTTCCACATGACTTTACCGGCAGTGGAAAACGTGGTCGCGTTTAATTCCAAGCGGATGATCACGCAGAAAACCGCAGACGATACCTTACATTGTCTATGTCTTGCGCAGCACCGTGGCACAGCGCCATACAACGGAAGGTCGGCAGAACCAAACACACGTTTGACACGCTGGTCCTGTGCGTTCAATCAATCCATGGCGTCCATGGTAGCGTGTTTTACTTGAGAAATATGGAGACCGAGTCAACGCTGAGAAGAGCGAACGTTACCTGAAGTCCGGCTGGGGACGCAGCGGCCTCGCAGCGCTTTTGGAGAGGTGGCAGAGCGGTTGAATGCGGCGGTCTTGAAAACCGCCAGAACGCCTCTGAAAATGGGCCTTTACTCTGTAGAGAGGCGAAGGAAGGCGAACCAAACCGACCAGATACGAGGCAAAAAGTGGCAATAAGGTGGCAACGACTTATGCAGCGGTCGAGTTGCCACAGGAAAAATTTTGACAGAACCTAACCGGACAGCACCGATCTCCGGCCGCCCAAACCCGTTGCCGATCGCACTATGCTCATGATCACTTGATAGGCATCATCGCTTTGAAGTAAGCCTCTAAAGCGTTGAACGTCTTGTCGTCAAACGTCGGATGCGGCGGCATAGAGGACATCACATTCAATGATTTTGGATCGATTACTATTTTTCTGAATTTGTCCTTATCGGTCACAGCCTTTGCGGCAAGGACAACCCATGGGGTGCCCATTTGCCCACCAACATTACCGATATTGTGGCAGGAACTACAGCTTCCTACCGCGATTTTCTGGCCTTTAACGACTTCCGGATCATTCCCACCCTTCTTTGGCGTGAAACGCCCCAGCGACTGGCTGTAACTGGTAAACTCAAGCGACACGACCGCGTGCGAGCTTCTCGGTTTTTCGACGTAGCCGTAGATCTTTTCCACGGGAGTAAAGGATTCGTGAACGACGCGGTAGGGACCAAGCGCTGTTCCGTCCTCCCCATGCGGCCAGTCATCGGGCAGCTTACCATCAAACTTGAGGAGAAGAATTGGTCGATGCTTGGCGATGTAGTCACGATCGTAATATTGTTTGTAGTGGTCCAAAGAGTTCGTCCCGATCACATCAAAGGAAGCGTCAGCACCGAATGCCTCAAAAAGATCGCCGATATAAACACCGGTATACGTTGCCGGTGTGTTCGTGTTTGGATCACGCTCGGTTTTCACGGTCACCGTTGGTAATGTGAGTAACTGATCGTGGCTGTAATAAACGGTCTTTGCCGGATTGCCTTGCGAATCGAGAGTGATCACTCCGAGATCCTCCTTCTGACGGGTCTCGGATGGTTGAAGGGATGCCGCATTCGAGTTACATGCGAGCAGTGCCATAACCGCGAATACTCTGGCCAGCGTCGAGCCGCTTGCCAACCCTGCGAGGGCAAGTAGAAAGCGCATTTTCATTTTCCTCTCGGTTTAGGCTGGTGGTCGCCTAACGAACCTGCTCCGGGATTTCTCATGTCGCCCTTTGGTCAAAGGTCGTTGGACGACAAACTCAAGTGGACCGCTGGCTGTATCGAGTGTCAACAAGAAACAACTGGACAGTCATCTTCCTTGCGTCAGTTACTGCCAAGCAGCCGTCCCTCCTTCACTCGAGGCAGCTCCCTGAGCTTCTCGACTCGAGACTGTGTCTGACCTTGCGCTCCCATCCGGCCTTGCGCACCAGTGGCTCGCTCGACTGCTTGTCCTTGGGATGGGAATCGGAATGCTGTCCCATTGCGAGATATTGCCGCTAGAAAGGCTCTTTGATCCCTCCGCGAGCCAGGACAGCGCTCCCTACCCTTTGAAAGGCTTCCTAGCCTTGGCTTGGTGTTTGGAGCTGGCCAGTGGTGGTGGTGGCTTTGGAGGCGCCGCAGCATCATCACCCTCGCGAATCACGTACCTGCGCATCGCGCCGGAGATCTCCTGATCGGGAACCTCTTCTCCAGCCCGGTAATACCGGGAGGGAGTTCCGGTGATGACGTTGACCGATAACTTCACGCTCTTTGCTCTCGACGCCTTGGATGACTGACTGTGATCCTCCTCCTCCTCGCCATTCGGCCACAGCCTTCTTGGTCCCTGGAACCTTCAGCTTCGAGGCGATTCTGCGTACCGGATATTCCCCGGCAATCCTCACCCAAATCTGACACTGCCATTTCTCCATCGGCAAAACTGACTGCTCGAAGTAAGGACAGCGTTTTCCATCGGCGAGCAGACAGCGGCTTCCCTCCGGACGCCATCGAACTTGAAGCCCTGTGGGGAGATCGACCTCGGTTCCGACGCAGATGTGATTGTGCCAGTTGCAGCAATATTTCTCCGCGAGAATCGCGGCCCGGTTGCCGCTAACAGGGTTGACGGGCGGGGAGGGTAAAGTAGGGTACTTCATCATATCTTGGATTGAGGAAGGCCGTTCTCTGGGCGGGAACGGCTTCCTTGTTTTTGAGGTGTCTGGGACTCATGCCACTGCTACTTCGTCTGGGTGCAGCGTCGGTCGCGCATTGAGCCAGCGGACGACGTCGGAAGGTAAAAATCTTACGCTGCGCAGCCCGAGACGTATGGCGTGCAAGTTTCCCCGAGTGACTTCGTGCTCGATGAATCGCTCGGTGGAGCCGATCTCCGAGGCGAGTTCTTTTTTCGTGCATGGCCGTTGGAAAGGCCAGTCGCTTAAGTGGAATTCCGAGGCGTCGTGCGAGATTTCTCGCTCGCTCTCCTTTTTGTGGTGCGAACGAGGTCGCGGCGAATCGCTCGGACGCGTGGCAGATTGGGACGGGTTTTTGGGCCTGCGTAAAGAATAACAATCCGCATGCGTGCTCAGACCCGGCCAAAAGCTGGCGAAAAGTGGCAGGGAGCTTGAAAATTCAGCCGCTCAAGTGACAGGGAGCTGTGTCAATAAGGCATTCTCAAGTTTTTCGCTTCACCGGTTTCTTGGCCCTCAGTTTGGCTTGAGCCTTTCTCCCGCCAAGGCTCCTCTTTTCCCGTTCTTCGCGCAGGCGGGTCTCTTGAATGAGCTTCCGCCACTCTTCGCAGAACCCCCGATTGATTCGGCCTACTGCCCGGAGCATCTCCAGTTGCTCGGGTCGCAGGATATTCATACTCTCCAGGCCTAAGCATTGCCTGCCTCGCTCGTCTCTCCCTTATCATGGCGATCGGGCGCCGAGCGGAATTGATCTCGTGCGCCTAAAAGTGCTCGGGGAGAACAGGAAAGATAACTTTGATACCTAGTCCGATATCTTTACCAACATCGCCCCGTATCATTTTTAGCTGGATCCACTCTTCCCGGCCAAGAACGCCCGGATAACTCCGATCTGGGAATGTTATCCGAAAAAGGCAGAATCACTTGTTAAACCCCCCGTGGACTGCCAACCAACCGATGAACCAATACCCCATTGACGACGACGCTTTTCGAGACTTTGAGCGCACCGCCCATGACGAAATCGCGGAGGGTTATCGCGACTTCTTTACGAAAGTGACTGGCTATGCGATCGAACCTTTGCTCGACGCGGCTTCGGTGGGGGCGAGCACTCGCGTCTTGGATGTCGCGACTGGTCCTGGTGTGCTCGCGTCGCGAGCCGCCCGCCGCGGAGCTTTACCAGTCGTTGGCATTGATCTCGCGCCGGGCATGGTTGCAGTCGCCGCAGCGCAGTATCCCGGACTTGACTTTCGTCAAGGCGATGCGGAGAACCTTCCATTCCCCGACCAAGCGTTCGATGCAGTCGTGAGCAATTTCGGGGTCGGGCACTTCTCGCGGCCTGAGCGAGCCATTCGCGAATTCGGACGAGTACTCGCGCCGCGCGGAGCTGTCGCATTGTCTTGGTGGGACGTGCCAGCCCGCCATCGCTTGAATGGGATCTTCTTTGACGCGGTGAATGAGGTGCAGGCGAGCCCGCCGCCAGATCTCCCGACAGGACCACCGCTGTTCCGCTTTTCGGACGATCAGGAATTGTCCGAACTTCTACGATCCGCCGGATTGGCGCAGGTAGCCGTTCAGGCACACGCGTTTGTCCATCGACTCGGAAGTGCAGAGGAGCTATGGAACGGAATCCTCGGCGGGACGGTGAGAACCTCGATTGGCATTCGCCGGCAGCCCGAGGAAGTTCGAGATCGCATTCGGACTACGTTCGATCACCTCGTGCAAGCATATGCCAAGGACGGCGGTATCGAAATTCCTGTTGCATTCAAGGTCGCGGCGGGCCGAAAGGTGCTCGCGTGATGTCGCGCCAAGGTCTAACCGGGCGCTCAACTGGACCCCATAGATTTGGAAACTGGCTACAAAATGGCTACACTAATTTGGGAAGCTTAGAAACGCGCCAGCATAAACGCCCGGAGATCAAGCACTGGAGCCCGTTCAAGCCGATTCAAGGAGAGGTGGCTGAGTGGATTAAAGCGGCGGTCTTGAAAACCGCTGAGCGCGCAAGTGCTCCGTGGGTTCGAATCCCACCCTCTCCGATGAATATCATGGATTTAACGCTGTTAAACCCAGCCCTGTTTTCGCAAGCAAATTGCAGGAGAATGCACGAAAACGCACCGTTTTGCACCTGAAAGCGCATACAAACTGCATACAAAAATTCTTCACCACAGATGTAGGGCGCTGCCATTCAGATCGGAGGCTCCTTTCTCCAGAACCTTCAACGCTCCAAACGCATCGGTCTCCCTGAGCATGGCCAGCACCGATCTCCCGGGAAACCTGCGGTCCACCCTCGCCAGGAGCGTTTCCACCACACTCTCACCGATCGAATCGAACAAAACAATGACGACATCAGGCTCGAAGGCGGCCTGCCGTGACTCGCGAACCGTCAGCCCAGACCCAAGACGATCCTCGAAATAGCGGCAGCTAAATCCCCCTGCCTCCGAAAGTAGAGCTGCGACCGCTTCAGCCTCGGGAACCGTTCCAGGCGCGCACACAATTGCCACCCCAATAGGAGCGTGAACCTTACGCGAATTCTGCGGATCGCCTGCCCCACCGGATACAGAACCAGCCGGCTTGGAATTGAGCTCGAGACCTATCATTGAAGTGATTCATTTTCGAGTTGGTCGACCCTCTTCCCGCGCTGCCGAAAACGGACAGCGAGAGATAAACAAGATTTCAAACGACACCCCCCTTTGAGTCAAACTTTTTGTTTCCCCCACCGTGACGAGCAGGACACCGTGGTGATCGAATAATTCCCGCCAGGTTCCAATGGCATCAGCGAAACCCAGACCGGTCTCCACCCATATATTGGTCGTAAACTTCCTGCCCGAGAAACCTTCACTCGGCGAAATGCCGAATGGACGATGACCACGCACGTCTAACGGTCCGTAGAAAACCATGCGAGCCTGTCGCTGAACATTTCGCCTGGAACTCTGGAAACCAACCGACCCGCCGATCTCGGTCTTCACCAATTCAAGAGCCGTTGCTCTCGATTTCGAATAAGCCCCGAGCAGCCGGAATTCCGGTGGACGGGATGCGAGATTTCCGGCCGGAGGTGATTCTCGACGCTTAAATTCCCTCGGGCCGAATCAATCCGCGATCCTGTTTGTCGTCAGATAAGGGAAACAACGAAACTCACTAGGTCCGCTTCGATCACGTCGATGCGAGCGAAACCGTGCATTTCATGTGTCCCTATTTTGGAGAAGCAATGCCCGACAAGATGACCCTTCAAGAGTTTGGCGATTGGGACACAACCGTTCTGTTTGTCGGATGAGCGCCAACGGCGGCGTGCCTTCGCGAAAGTATGACGCGGATACGACACTGAAGGATTATAACCTTGCCTGTGCCCAAAAACTGTCCCGAGTTGTAGTCACGTCCTAGGTTCCAAATACGTGCTGATAGTGCTTGATTACTCTGTTGAGCGGTGCAAAAACTGGCCGTCAATTCAAGTAGGATTTGAGCGAATCCCTCCGACACATTGTCGTGTTATCAAGTTTTTTACAGAAAAATTAACGAGTAGTGAACCCGGTAGGAATCGCAAGTGCGCTGCCGCCAATCGCATCAGCGCGATGAATCTGTCATTGTTGTTTTTTCAGGTGCTCTAAAACGAATTCGACGAAGCGCCGCGTATGGCCAGGTGCGCTGCCGACCAAAGCTTTGATTGCTTCTGTTCGCATGGTCTGGTCGTGGCCGTTCTCCGCTGGCAGTTTTTCAAGGAGCGCGATTTGTTGTCATTTGTTCATGTTTGTTCGCCGTGAGAGAGGCGCAATGCCAATCACAAGGGAAGCTTGCTGGCTTTCCAGATGTCGAGCTTCTGCATCCAGCGCTCGTCGCTCACCTTCAGCGGCATGTCACTGATGTCGTCCAGCGCAGCGCGCAGGATCGCGTCAAGACGACGCGACATCTCCCTCTCTTCCGAGACGTCCAGCAGCTCGCGGCTGGCTATCGAGATGCTCTCGGAGTCGCCTGTCTATGCTCCAATCCGCCATCCGGTTAACGCCTAAAAGGACAAGCGCCACTTTCCCGCCCCTCGAATGACCTGATCCAAAAAGAGGCACCAAGAACACGCCGTGGGCTGGCTGCTATCGCGGCGTCCTATCCTTGCCGTCCTCCTTCTCCTCAGCCGCGACTTCATCCAGCCATCGGGGATTAGTGTCCTTGCTCGGCAAGTCCGCAAGCTCGGTTAGGAGAGCGAGCATTGCGTCTTTAAGAATCGCTCTTGCCTTGTTCACCTCAGCAACGTTCACGAGCAGGCGAGCCAATCTACCTGGGAACAGCAAGGATTTTCTGACGCAGCTGATCAACAGAAACGCAGCCTGCCGCTCGATCAGACGCTTTTCGATCAGCTCGCCCTGTCTTTCGGCCAAGTGCATTTCGGCGCTAAGCGCTTTCGTGCTCATCTGCCGGTTGCGGATTTCTCAATACTCCTCGGCGAGCTTGCCAATCTTCGGGCCAGGACGGGAGGAGAGGCGAGGTTTGGCGCCTTTCACGTCAAGGGTGGGCTGCCCGGTACTTGGCGGTGACATCGTTTCAGCCATAACCGCGCTCAAGGTTCAGCCCGGACACGACCTTCAAATCATTGGCAGCAGCAATCTGATTCAGACGCTACAAGCCGCATCGCTCATTGACGAATACAACGTATGGACGTACCCGGTAGTTCTTGGCCGCGGAAAGCGATTGTTTGAAAATGGTACAAGGCCATGTGCACTGCGACTCGTGGCTTCGAAGGTTTCAACAACTGGCGTTGTGATGAGCACCTATGTTCCAGCCGGCGATATTCCGCTTGGCTCGCTTAGCCAGGCCGAGCCAAGCGCGAAAGAATTGACCCGGCGCGCCAAGATGGCTACAAATGCGACGTGAATATGCTGTCTACAAACTGTGCCCGCTAACAACGCGCTCCAAGGGACGCTATCGCGGCGCCCCTGAGCGCGGGCGTTATCCCGCCACGATGGAGAAGTGACATGACGAAGCCAGCAAAGAACACGATTTGCCTTTGGTACGATGGCGACGCCGAGGACGCGGCGCGATTTTACGCCAAGACCTTTCCCGATTCATCCGTCGGCGCGGTGCATCGCGCCCCGGGAGACTTTCCGTCCGGGAAGAAAGGGGATGTGTTGACGGTAGAGTTTACCGTGATGGGGATTCCCTGCCTCGGGCTCAATGGCGGACCCGCATTCGAGCACAACGAAGCGTTCTCGTTTCAGGTCGCAACCGCTGACCAGGCTGAAACTGATCGTTACTGGAACGCGATCGTCGGCAACGGCGGCGAAGAGAGTGAGTGCGGCTGGTGCAAGGACAAATGGGGATTGTCCTGGCAGATCACGCCGATCGCTCTGACCAAAGCGGTATTCGGTCCCGATCCCGCTGCCGCTAAGCGCGCGTTCGATGCGATGATGCAGATGAAAAAGATCGACATCGCTGCAATCGAGGCAGCGCGCCGCGGTTGAGCGGCCATCGCTAGGTCGCAAATAAACGATAGCAGAGGAGGAGAACGTCATGGTCGCACCAAGCATTGAGGCTGCTGTGCCCCCGCGGGGATCGCTCCCACGGGGATCGCTCTCGTCGTCGGGCTGCTCGTCTTCAGCGATGCGGTATTTTTCTGCGAACGGCGCGACCGCAACGTCGTCGGATCGGCTCACCAGAAGCAAAGAATCGACCTCCTGCTGCGATCACATGACAGTGGTAGCGTCGCATGGCGTGAGACGTCTAGCAGCGCTCGCGCTTTCGGGCAATATGAGACAGCGCTGATCTGCCACGCGCGTGGCGTCGCTCGCGAGGCTTGGGTAGTGTCCCCCCAGCATAGGGCCCCACGCCTCAAAACGTCACCAGCGCGATCTCGCGCGAAGTTTCAGCGCTGCCGGCAGCGAAACGAGCGCTTTTCGAGCTTCAAGGGCAGTTTGAAGGCAGTTTTGGGTTCACTGTGAATGCTTTTCAGCCCAATACGCTTCATTTACCCTGAGCGACCGCGTCCTTACGCTGTGCGACGACCGGGACTACGAGCGTGCCCTCTTTCTCCGGTGTTGAACGCTTTTCAGCCCAGTATGCTGCATTCACACTAGCGACCACGTCCTTAGGCAGTGCGACGACCGGGACTACGAGCGTACCCTCTTTCTCCGGTGTCGAACGCTTTTCAGCCCAGTACGCTGCATTCACACTAGCGGCCACGTCCTTAGGCAGTGCGAGGACCGGGACTACGAGCGTGGTCTCTGTCTCCGATGTAGTGGTCGTTGTTTTGGTGGCGCACCCAGCCATCAACGTTAACAACGCTGTGGCACCGATCATTATGAATAAGACTCGTTTCACTTGGTCCCTTTCTTTCCCCGCCATATTCGTTCTGCCATTACGGGCCTGAAAGAGGCGAAAAACCTAGCGGGGAAGAATCCTCCGCCTGATTCAGATTTGTGACATCTTTGCACCCTCGGCGCCCATTGGCAATACTGTGCGTTTCTTGGCTGGCAACCCCGAGTTGCTTACGGACGATTGAGACCCCCCCTTCTCTCTCTCGTCGCGAGAGAACGCGACGCAGCGCGGGAACTCCGCAACGGCGATCGCGGCCTCCGTCGCAGCCGCGCTTCGACTGCCAAGGCGATTCTCGTCGGCAGCGAGCATGTCCCGACAATCGTCGAGATGTCCCAGAAAGCGCTCGCGTGGGCGCGCGGCGAGCACATCGCTAGAATTCTAGCGATGTCCCCAGGCGCCGATCAGGGGGATCCGAAACACCTCTGCGCAATTGCACAGACGTCCGCGAAAGAGATCGAAACAGCGCGCGTTCAACGAACCGCGCCGCTTGACCGAGAGCCTCACGCTTCGACTGGCGGCGGCGGTGCTTCTGTCTCTACTCTGACTCGGTGGTAGCACAGCGACAGCGGGGCGTGATTCGTCCCTCGACGAAGATGTCCCCGCGAAGGGCGACCGGATCAGGCCAGGGTCGACGCCGTTCGGGACGATCAATGCGGGGCCGCGAAACGAGCCCGCTTTCGCGATCGAGCCGTGATCGAGCCGTCCGAGTAGGCCATGGAAGTGTCGATCGCGGCATCGAGCAGCACGCCATACGCTTGCGCTTCTGTCCCTGCGGTCAGCTTGACGAGCTTTCCGATGTCGTCACCGACCCGCGAGCGCCGCCGCGATGAGACGCTTGCGCGTTTCTTCCTCGTTCTTGCCGATCGGCTGATCCTCGAACGCCACGCCCTCGAAGATCAGCAGAGGTATTGCGGCGCAGTAGTCTTTGCCCGCGCACGGTCTGTTCGCGATGTAATACCAGAGCGGGGTGCGCGCACCAGCCCAGGATCGCCGCGCGAACGGCGCCAGCAGTCTCGCGATCGCGTGCACGCTTCTCTGATCGTCTTTGGAGTTCGAGAAGCAGAACTCGCGATAGACCCACCTCACGGTGCTGCGCGCTTCCGTCCATCGGCATGTCGAGAGCGATCTTGGGCGCACCGGAGGCGAGGTAGGTGCCGAAGCGCGGGTCGTAGCCTTCGCGAGGATAGACGAGACGATCGCCCACCCGGAAAGGCACCCGGGACAGTGAGGATGCGCGTGATGATGTCGAGAGCCTCCCTCAGGAACGGCGAGTTGATCAGTCCCGCGCAGAATTCGGCGCTGAAGCTTTTGGGGATGAACTTCTCGCCGACAACCTTGCGATCACGGTCGCGGATCTTCTCGATGACCCGGGCACCATGTAGCGCTCGAGGTGCGATCTCGCCTTGAGCGCAGTCAGTTTCTCGAAGCCTGTCGAGTAAGCCTCGACGATGAACTTCTCGTCTTCCGCCGAGGCGTACTTGAAGCCGCAGGGGACTCGCTCGATCATGACGACGTCGCCGCCTCGGCAGAACCACGTCGCGTGCGGTTGCAGGATCGCCGCGATTCTCGAGTGCACGTCGCTGTCGAGACTTCGGTGCTCGTGCACGCTGGGGTGGATAATTCTAGGACGCTTGATGTTCATAAATTCCACGCAACGATCTGCTGCCGCCGTCACCGTTGTCTTTCAGCGAGAGCCACGCGCGCAAGTTCGGCGGGACTGCCACCAAGCGGCGCATCGCCGTCTTGCTGTTCTTCGCCTTCACCTCGATGAACTTGCGCGAGAGGTCGATGTCGCTCCAAGAGAGGCGGGCAATCTCCGCGTGAGGCAACCCCGCGAAAGCAGCGATCGCGACGGCGGGGAGGATCTCGCGCGAGCACGCTTCGAGCAGCGAGCACGTCTGCGGGACGCTCAGGAACGGATACCTCGACGAGAGCTTCGGTACCAATTAGACTAAATCAAAATTGGGCAACGCGAAGACTCCCGGATTTCACACATGGGCAGCGGCACCTGTTTCCGGTCAGTTCGACCCTCCACTGGGACTTCCTGAATTTCGCGTTTGCGCTGTTGCGCCTCAACGCGACTCCGTATCGGCTCCTCTCTCAGGACAGACAACGGCTTGGCCAGATTGAGCACTTCCGCCAACAATCGATGTACCTCGCCGTCTTCAGCGGTGAGAGCGTCAACGTCCATAAAATATTGAATCCTTTCCTTCAAATCGGCTGGACGTTCGCCTTGTGTCTGCGGATATGCCAAATCCTGGTTGGCTGTCAGCGTCCAGGGCGCAAGAATGATCTCCGCTGCCTTGTCAAAAAAGGATCGCGCCAGTTTCTCAAGTCCTTCCGCTCCAGCTGTTCGTTTTTTCAGCAAGTGCTGCAACGCCTGAACCTGCAGGGCGGCCGAGCTCATTCCCTGGCCATAAATCGGATTGAAGCTGCTGATGGCGTCGCCCAAGACGAGAAACCCTTCTGGAAATTTCGTCAACCGTTCATAATGACGCTGCACGCTCGTGGGAAATCGGTAATGGGTGATGTTCGCTATCCGCTCAGCGTCTTTGATCAGGTGATACAACTTCGGGGTGTGCAACGATTTGGCGAAGGCCAAAAAGCCTTCTGCATCATGCGGTGGGTAGTTCCCGAACCGCCCCACTAAAGTCACGTGCCATGTATCATTCTCGATGATCTCCAATATTGCCCCGTTGGGGAAATCAGGAGGATGGCTAGTGAAAAGCAGCATCCGTTCTGGCTCTTCGTAGTCCTTTGGAACGCGAAACTTCGTACTGGCATAAGCAATGTCGACGCCGATTGTAGTTTCCTGCGGTGCTTGAAAGCCGAACTCCGTGAGCCAACGGGGCGCAGCAGACCTTCGTCCGCTGGCGTCCACAACGAGGTCCGTGGCCAGCGAATACGTTTTGCCCGACCGGTGGTACCGCACACCGCGGACATGTCCGTCTTCGTACACAAGCCCTTGCGCGCGGCTCTCGCTTTCAAACGCTATGTTGGTGTGTTTGGCGGTGCACTGCCGTACGCAGGTACTCGAGGAGCGCGCGACTCTGGCAGGTGATATCAAACCCGAGATCGCGCGGCTCTCGCACGGTTCCCGTAACCGAAAACGCCTTGCCGGTGGGAAGATAGAAAACGAGTTGTCTGCCGGCGCGACAACGCACCGCACCAAGTGCTTCCAACTTTTCGATAAAGCCGGGGTACAACGAGGCCATTACCTGCTGTCCACCCAGCAGCAGCCCATGGACATGGCTGCCCTGCGGAATCGATTGATGAAGTGTTGGCCCGTTTTCAATGCGGTCTCGTTCGAGGACGGTGACAGTGTCAAAATGATCGGCGAGAACCCTCGCGGTCATCAGACCAGCCAGGCTACCGCCGATAACGACAGCATGTTGGCCGAAGTGATTAGCCACGCATTCCTCTGCTTTCATTCCGTTGGATCCCCCGATAACCAACGGGAGGAAACGAGATCCTCTTATTCCTTTTTCTTTCATAGCTAATTCTTAGTTATGAATACGCAGGCATAAGCCATACAGATACGGGGAGTTTTTCTCGAGAAATCGAAATCCGGCGCCGGCAACAATGACCTTCTTCCAGAGACGCCCGGACGATTGCGACGGGGCGCAAAGGGATCCAAGGAAACTGCGCTGCAATGTCCCCCATTAACGATCTACTGCACTGTAAATCTAATCCAGCAGTCACGGGCTCGATTCTTGCGAACGCTTCTTATTCGCTCGAGCGGCTCGTAGCGATGCGGACGCGTCGCGCAGCATGCCCGGCGCTCTTGATGATGACGTTTTCGTCCACGCGCTCACCTTCCCTTTTGAAGCCCTCCCTATTGAGTCACTACGCGCAACTCCTTTTGACTTGCAAAAAATGCTGTTCTCTATGGAAGACGCAACGAACGCGTCAGCCGAGCGGCTTGCAGTTTCCGTAGAGCATAAATTCCGGGGGGCGCGCAGTCCGCCTCTGGAACTACTTTGTGGCCGTATTTCCACGTGACAGCTCGCACGCGCAACCTTTCGACAGGAATTGTGCCTGGCTATCGAAGGCCAGTTTAATTGCTGACTGGATCTTTCACGAATTTCGGATCTGACTGGCTGCTGCTTGCGTATTGATATCAAAGATGTCATTCGAGGGAAAAGGGGCTATGATGAGAAGCGACTCACAGACTGGAAGCCGCAAGGCACACAGCAGGTTAGACGCATCGACCACGACTCAGCCTGACGGTGCTGAGGCTTGGTCTGCATCCCCCTGTCCAACGGAAGGTACACGGATCTTATGCGGGTCTTCTGCAGCTCAGGAGACGGAACGCGTTCCAGCGAGGCGACCGTCAAGACACCAGCTCCCACTCGCGATTGCACGCAAATCACTGCACGCCGCAGCCGCCAGGGACTTCGTATTCTTACGCAGTTGTTAGCACGTCTCCAACACTTACATAGTCGATCACAGCATGGCGAGTCGTAATGATCTACGATGATGATTGTGCAGCGTCGCAACCCCGGATCCAGCTTTTTACAGCAAGCTAAACGAGCGCAGGAAATGAATCACCGCATTGTCGAATCGAACAGGATCAAAATGCACATCGCAGAGGATGGCGAGGGGTCGCTAGTTATCCTTGCCCACGGCTTTCCGGAGCTGTGGTACTCCTGGCGGCACCAATTGAAGGCATTGGCTGAAGCAGGATATCACGTCGTCGCGCCGGATCAGCGCGGCTACGGCCAGACAGACCGGCCAGAGGCCGTCGAGGATTACAACATTCTCCAATTGAGCGGAGATATTATTGGCCTCGTTGATGCCCTCGGCGAGACGGAGGCAGTCATCGTAGGACACGACTGGGGGTCCCCGGTCGCCTGGTGTTGTGCACTGCTGCGGCCTGACATTTTCCGTGCAGTTGTTCTCCTGAGCGTGCCGTATCTTCAGCGATCGTGGTCGGACATTCGCCCGGCTGAGGAATGAAGCAAATGGCCGGCGAGAAGCAGTTTTACCAGCTCTATTTCCAGGAACCAGGCAAGGCCGAGCATGAGCTCGAAGCCGATGTGCGCAAGACGATGCTCATGTGGCTATACTCAGCGTCGGGCGATGCACCGCCCGATAAGCGTTGGCGTTTCCTGTTCGACAAGTCGGAGACGCTTCTTGATAGCGGCACGACGCCGGAAACGCTGCCTCCGTGGTTGACTGAAGCGGATCTGGACTTCTACACAGAAGAATTCACGCGGACCGGTTTCCAGGGCGCAGTCAACTGGTATAGGAACATAGATAAGCTTTGGGAACTGACGCCATTTCTTAGCGGAGCCAAAATTCGCCAACCCTCGCTCTTCATAGCAGGCGAGCTCGACGGGGTAATCACGCTGTATCGGCAAGCTTTCGATAGCTTGGAGGAAACTATGCCGGGCTTGAGAAAGAAGGTTCTGGTGTCAGGCGCGGGACATTGGATCCAGCAGGAGCGCCCAAACGTGGTGAACGACCTGCTCATTGAGTTCTTAGCAAGTCTGTAGAGACAAATCGATCATCTTTTCCATGCCGACAAGTGTTTCCGTCGTGGTGCTGCGTGCCAAAGATAACTTTCACTTCCGATGGCCGTGCTTGAGGCAAGCGTTGGTCTTAGAAATTGACTCGCACAAACCCTCGCAAATAAACTCCACATCATGACTGCGCAGGAGCAAATCTCTCTTTCGATAAAAGGTTCAAAAGCTAACGACTATCGATCGGCAATCCCGCTGCTTGTCTGTCTGCTGCTCTTCGTTTTTGAGGAGACGGCAAGCGCCCATACCGGGTCAGGTGTCGTGGGTGGGTTCATTAGTGGCTTTTCGCATCCTCTCACCGGTTTGGATCACCTCGTCGCGATGGTAGCCGTGGGTTTGTGGGGCGCTTTTCTAGGACATCCTGCCATATGGATTCTGCCAGTGGTGTTTCCGCTCGTCATGGCGGTAGGAGGAGTCTTCGGTGTGCTTGGCGTTCCTCTGCCGGGCGTGGAAGCCGGGATTGCGCTTTCGGGTGTTATTCTAGGTTTAATGGTCGCCTTCGCCGCGAGACCACCGCTAAGGATTGCCGGAGCTATTGTCGGAATCTTCGCCATTTTTCACGGCCACGCGCATGGCACTGAGCTCCCGGAGGCGGCAAATGTCTTGACCTATGCTGCCGGATTCGTGATGGCGACCGGCTTGCTGCACTTGAGCGGAATTGCGCTGGGCCTGCTCGCGCGCTGGCCGTGGGGTAAAATAGCCGTCAGAGCCGGAGGTGCTGTAACAGCCGTCATCGGTTGCGGATTTCTTCTTAATTTCTTCTGAGCATGCTCCGAGGCAGGTGGCGAGGTGTTCCAGGAACCTTGTTCATCCTGTGCTTCCCGATCACAGCTCGTGCTCACACGGCAATCAAAGGCCTGGAAGGACTCGCCAGTGGAATCGTTCATCCGCTGACAAGTCCCGCTCACCTGCTGGTCCTCCTCGCTCTTGGCCTTCTCGTCGGGCAACAATCGCCACTGGACCTCAAAACACCCTTTGCTGTTTTCATTCCCTGTTTAGGCTTTGCCCTGCTGCTGACCCGCCACCGGGGGAATCACGGTCGTGGACCAGTCGATCCTCATGGGCGTAGCTCTCATGGCGGCCGGCCCCGTCGCGCTGGAGAAATCCATCCCTCGCATCTTCTCCCGCGCGCTTTTCGCGGCTGGGGCCTTTGCCATTGGATTTGATTCCGGCGCGGACAAGGGGTCGCCCGGACTTGTCCTGCAGACGCTGTTGGGAACATGGGCGATGGTTATTTTTCTGCTCTTTGACGTGGCGTATTACACGTCGCTAGCCATAAGAACTCAGTGGGTCAGGGTGGGCGTCCGCGTAGTCGGCTCCTGGATCATTGCCATTTCGCTCCTGGTGCTGGCACTCTCCGTCGCCTCGCTACGATTGGAACCAGTTCCTTTTGACCAACGCCCATAACCGGGATTTTGGGGTCTGACCAGAGCTTTGCCTCCGAGGCGAAAGAGTGGCGCACTCTCAAACCGGCAGGGTTCGCTCCAGCAGCCACCAGGCTCCCGCTAATACAACCAGCGCTGAGCAGACTGGCAGCGAGCGTGGCATAAATGTCGGTTTCGCCCGGAGCCACCAGATTACGGGAAGAAGTAGTGCGGCGACGGCCAATTGGCCTGCTTCGACTCCCAAGTTAAATGAGACCAGCGGCACTGCTATCTCGGCACCCAGCATTCCGCCGAGCTTTTCTTTGAGGGCAGTGGCGAAGCCGAGACCATGAACCAAACCGAAAATCAGCGCCAAACGCCAGCGTCCCGTGGGCGTTCCAGTCGAGAGCAAATTTTCGGCGCCGACATAAATGATGGTCAGCGCGATCAAGGGTTCGACGATCCGGCCCGAAATCCTCACCAGATCGAAGGCCGCGAGCCCCAGAGTGGCGGAGTGGGCCAAAGTAAAACAGGTAATAACCCAAAGCGTGGCCCGAAGCTGTGAAATGGCAACGAGCAGGCCAAAGAGAAAGAGCAAGTGATCATAGCCCGTTAGGATGTGTTCTATCCCCATGAAGAAGAACTGCGGGAACGTCGTCGCCTTTCCCCTTTCAAGCTCCTCCACGGGCCGATTAGGGAGGCTCAATTCGACCACGTTATGGTTCGCACTCAGCAACTCCTCGACGAGAGGCGCGCCTCGTTCATCGTAGAGGCTCAAGAATTGCCGGTGACCCCGCGCAAGCTGATTGATCAAGGGAGACTCGATCGTGAGCGCCTTGGCACCGTGCGACGAGAAAATTCCTGAGATCTGGAAATTGTTGTTTTGGTCAAGGTGGAAGCCGGGTTGGATAAGGCTTACGGAATCGCCATTTATCAAAATCTTAAGCGCCTCGCGCGAAAGTGTCTCGAGTTGAGGTCGGGCGCGATCCCACTCCTCGGGGCTGACCTGTCCATCGTGATCGTTATCGAGCTGCGCGAGCGCTTCGATGTCGGCTCGCGCGAAAATCACCTCCGCTTCAAGGCGGTCAGGAAAGATCTTCAACGCAGCCGTGCTCAGGCCGGGATCATGAGCGTGCGCGAGGCTAGCAGCACTAATGAAAAGCGCTGCCAGCCAGCCACACATACGGTTTTTACTTCCCATCAACTCATGCGAGTGATTTGCCTCCGACTCGTTCACGATGCGGCCTGGACCGGCCACCTACAGGGCAGTTAAGGTGTTGGACTCGGACTCGGACTCGGGCTCGGACTTGGTGCAGGGTGCGCGTGGTTGCGACCGTTCTGCGGAGTGCCTTCGTACGGGAACGTCTTGTTGAAACCGATGTCGTTCCTGTCAACGCCATCGCCCGCCGGGCCGCGAACAATTGGCGGCGACACCCGCAGGTCACTAATGAGGGCAGTTACCGCGATGTCCACAACGTCGTCGCCGAAGCGGCGACCGTTGGGCCAACCGCCGGGGACCACTCCCCCGGTGAGGGCGCTCGGAAGCGTATCGCCACCGAAGATGCTCAGCCGCGAGAAACCGGTATCATCTGGATTCGTCGGGTGCCCAGGCCCGCTGCCGGCGAAACGCACGCCCGGAGTAGACAGGTCGACCTTGATCAAATCGGGTATGTAGATACCCGCGATATCGGTGCGATTTGTCTCAATCCCGTTAGGATCAGAGCCGGGGGGCAGGCCGAACACGATTCTGTTAATCAGAAACGCGAGTTCCGGGGTCTCCGCGTATTTGCGAAAGAGTCGACTATCCACCGTGGGGCTGGTACGGCTGTAGCGGTCCTTGTCAACGATAGCGACAAGGCCTTCGTTGAAGAGCGGGTTGCCCTGCCGGGCGACCTGCACCCACGAGTCTTTCCCCCTCTTCTCGTCCCTTCCCTTATCTTCTTTATCATCGCGCAAGACCGAAACCTTTTTTCGGCTGGTCGTGGCATAGACACCGACGATTTGCTTGTCACCGCCCAATTCGGCAATTGGGATATTCAGGGCCATGAGGTGGAGGTTGAAGCCGCCTTGTGAATCTACTCCCGGATTCCGGAGACTCAGCAGATCAAAGATGGAGTTGATATCGGCGTAGAAGCCGTCGTCCCTCTGGCCGGCAAAGGAAACGTAGCCATTCTTGAGCGTCGCGATCGCCCCGTTGGTATATCTGTCAAGTTCCGCATTGGTAGCTACGCCATCCCTGGCGGGGTTGTTGCCGTTATCGCCTTGATTGTAGAAGGGGGTCGCGTTGCCCTGATTGTTCGGCGGAACGACTCCCCTGCCTAGTACGGTCTTGGAGTGCCAATCGACCTTGGTAACCGTATACGTCTGAATGAGGTTCTGATTGTCGTCGGCGATGGGCATCAGCGGGTTTAGACCTACAATGCCAAGGTAAGAATCCAGAATGGTGTTCTGGTTCCTGAATGTGGTCTTGAACTCAAACTGGTAACTAATGGTAGCTCTCCCCGCCGCGACATCACGGCCGGTCGCCACATGAATTTCGTAAAGCACATCGTCGTCGAAGTTGTAAATATTCGGCCCGACGCCCGGTTCCTCGTGGGGATAGACGGCGAGCGCAACAACAAGAGATTTTCGATTAGCAGAGGGCGGAGTTCCTCTGCTAGCCGAAACTGGTGCACTTCCGTTGTCCTGGTCAACGAAAGCGTATACGTCGGTA
Source organism: uncultured Verrucomicrobiae bacterium (assembly GCA_963744345.1). Lineage (GTDB taxonomy): Bacteria > Verrucomicrobiota > Verrucomicrobiia > Chthoniobacterales > Terrimicrobiaceae > DASTFP01. The sequence continues at coordinate 141,362 of CAVUTD010000021.1, read as the reverse complement.
GTGTTCGCGGAGGGGTCGCGGGTGATCAGTGGCGCGTCCATGTGGCTGGATGCCTGCGCCGCCGGGGGCGGTGCCATCGCCAGCGAAACGGCTGCTGTGAGTGTGATGAGGTGAATTTTCATTTGTCTTTCCGTTCCTTGTTTTCGTCTGCGAGTGAAGCTTTCGTTAAGCGGTCTTCACCGCTGGCGATTGTTTCCGTGTTGCCCACGTCCGCGATGTGCCCGGACGCCTCCAAGGCCGCCAATGAGGCGGCGAGGTGCTGTTGCTCTGAGGGATACAACAAATGCTGCAGATCGCGGGCCTTGGCCAGCCAGGAGGCAGCCTCCGCCGTGCGACCGAGTTTGGCGGCGATGACGCCGGCGTGAGTGAAAAGCCGTGCGTCCAGCGTCCCCTCGGCGAGCGCCTTGTCCATGTGTGGCCATGCCTCGGCGGGGCGGCCGGCGGCGGCGAGCGCCCACGCGAGAGCATCGTGCGTGAAGATATCGGAGCGATCGTTGAATTCACGCTGCGCCAACTGAATTGCCAGTGCGGTCTCTTCACCGCGAGTGGCCAAAAAAAGCGCATAGGTCCGCGGATCATTCCTGGCACCATCCTTCTTGAGCTTGGTTTCAACTGCCGTCGCCTCGCCGGAGCGGCCTGCGGCACGCAGGGCATCCGCTAACACCCACTGAAATTCCGGGAGCGGATTTCTTTCTGCCGCCTTTTGCAGAGGTTCGACCGCCTTCCCGGTCCGATCGGCAGCCATCAACAGGCGGCCCCGCCAGAAGAGTGCCGCCGGATAGTCGGGCGAATACGCGAGGGCAGAGTCGCAGGCCACGGAAGCGTCGGCGGTGGAGCCGGCTTGGAAGTAATAAAGCGCCAGGCGAGTGAGAGCCCACGAGGCCGCTTCCGGATCGAGCGGGCTCGCCGCCCGCGCCGCCATGCGAGCGACCTCAAGCGCCCCCTCGGAGTCGCCCTTGAGCCAACGCATGTGGGCCACCCGGCTGTAGGCTTGGAGGCCAGGCCGCAGGTCGACCATTTCCTCGTAGGCGGCGATCGCTTCGTCGAGGCGCCCCTGCTCCATGAGCGCATCGCCGAGCCAAGCGTAGTCAAAGGGAAGCGTCCGCTCGTTGACGAGTTCTCTGGCGATGGCTTCGGCTTCAGCGAAGCGGTGGAAGCTGATCAGCACATGCCCTCGCAGCAGCTTCGCTTCAGGGCTTTTGGAATCGACCTCTTCCAGCGTCAGAGCGCACCGCTCAGCGAGCTTGTAGAACCCTTGATCGCAACTGGCGCGCGCTTTGGCCACATAGAGCCAACCGAGCTGCTCCAGGAAATGCTTAGGTTCCGCCGCCTCGCGAACCCGGCGCTGAGCGGCTTGGATGTCACGATCAAGTCTCTCCGTACCGCCGTGCGGACTCATGACAATCTTGTACGACATCGACGCACGCAACTGCGGGTAAGTAGACTCGCTCGATGAGGAGGCTTCGGTGCGCGGCGGCAGAGAAGGAACTGCCTTGATATCCTCGGCGATTGCGACGGAGATACCTGGCAAGCTCCCAAGCATCGTGATCGCCGCTAAATTCCTCGCAGCTCCGCGAAAAACTCGGCGGGTCGTCCGCAGCGATCTTGCCGCACCGTTAAACTTCGTCGCACATGTTCCGCAACCTCATTCCGGCGCTCGCCGATCGCTACCATCTCATCGCACCCGACTATCCGGGCTTCGGCCAGAGGTCATGGAGCGCTGCCGCATCGACTTGGTGGAGCGAAGGCTCTGGTTGAATCCAAAAGATCGTTCTCGGTGGACGCCGTTCTCAAGAGATTGCTCCTCGCGCCACGCAAGAAGGGGCCACAGTTACAGCTTCGCCTCTTGCGGAGGACCACACGGAAAGCTCCGGAGTTTATCGTGAGTCCCTCGACGCATAGCGGCGACGCGCACGCGCGCCGGGATGAACGACAATTGAGTCCATGCGCCTGATGCTGAATCAAGACATGGCAGCCAAAGTGGGAAAGATGACGGATGCCAATCCAAGTCGAAACGGAGGGTCGCGGAACTCGGGATCACGGACTCATGAGAAGGTATTCGACCACGCCAAAGAAGTTTGATGACGAGGGTCGCTCCCCGGCTGAGCTGTGGCGAAAGCGAGGGTGGCTTGCCGTCACCTTCTTGATCGGTGTCCTCGCTGCGATCGCGTGGTCCATCTACTCGGACTCGAAACGGCTAGAGGCGCTGGAAATGGACAACCGGCGGCTGAGATCGGTCCTCTGGGCAACGGAGCAAGAGAGTCGCGGCTTTCGCGAAGCCGTCGCGCCCTCATTTAAGCCGCCCGCGCCAACTCCCGGCAGTAAGCCGCCTCTCAGCAAGGCCGTTGACGATCCGGAGACGAAGCGGACCCGGCAACAGACCCTTCGCATCCCGCTGACGACAAGCTCGCTTTTCACAGACCGTTATCGTACTCAACGGTTGCCTCCGAAGAGAGTTTTGAAGGCTCCGAACGGGGCAACTCGCCGGCCGGGCTGCATAACTCGTCCAGCGGAAGCGTAAATGTTATTTGAGAATGACCGCGAGGAACCTTGCGAGCTTGGGCCTGGGTGTCCAGCCTCCGGCCGCTTTTTCTCATCCGCCCAAGACGCCCTCGGCTCCTCAAAAACTCCCGCTTGGGAGCTCAAAGATCCGGACGGCAAGCCAGTGAAGTCGTCTAGACGGCACTATCCCGTTGACGCTCACGGAAGGCGGCAACCTTCGCCCTGTTGCCGCAAGCCGCTGCACTGCAGAACAAGCGGCGGTGGGCCTTGGTCCGATCCAGGAACCAAAGCGTGCACCCCGCACCGGCGCAGCGCTTCACGAGCGCGGGTTGCTCGGTTGCGATGAGGAAGGCAACTTGCGCAGCGGGGAGCGCGATCAATTCATCCGCTGAGTCGATGCGGCAGCGCTCCATGACCTGCATATGGTTCTTGTTGACGACCACTTCGCGGTAGCCCTTCGCTCGCTCAAGTAGGCGGTTCAGGCGGCGAAGCTCCGTCTCATAGTTGCCGCCGGGGGCATCGCGCCAGCGAGCGATCCAATCGCCGGCCCATTCGCGAAGCCTTCTTGCTTCCGAGGCGACCGCGTCTAAGGCCTCTGCGCGCAAGCGGCGCTTCATCTTTGATGCCGTTGAGGCGTCCAGCAGCCCGGCACTCACCAGCCATGCGACGAAGGAGGGGCCGTCGCCGATCAGCTCAATAGCCTTACCTCTCGGACTAAGGCTGGTGTTGAGGAAGTCCATCGCCGGATGGCTTCCAAGGAACAAGGGCTCCATAGTGAGGTCTGCGTTGTGCGTCCAAGGGTGCTCCAACAGGAGTGTAACCTCAAACATATTCCTTGACAAGTTACAACTGATGCGTAACCTGTATAAGCATGTTTTAACAGTTACGGTAGAACTCAAGCCTCATCTTCGACCCGTCACAAGGAGCGTTTCATGAAATTCAAGTTTCCCTATGCAGCGATATCGATTCTGGCCATGGTTTGTGCCCTGCCAGCGGCCCGACCACAATCAGCCCACGCGCAAATGCAACTGCGTGGAGTAGGCGCGGACTCAGCTGTGACCCGCTACCGGACGACCAAGATTGAGGGCCTGGACATCTTCTATCGCGAGGCAGGCCCGGCCGATGCTCCCGCCGTGCTGTTGCTGCATGGCTTTCCCACTTCGTCGCACATGTTCCGCAACCTCATTCCGGCGCTCGCCGATCGCTACCATCTCATCGCACCCGACTATCCGGGCTTCGGCCAGAGCGGCACGCCGGATCGCAAGGAGTTCGAATACAGCTTCGCCCGCTTCGCTGAACTAATGGATGGCCTGTTGAATCAGCTCGGCGTGAAGCGCTACGCGCTTTATGTGCAGGATTACGGCGCACCGGTCGGTTACCGACTGGCGCTCAAGCATCCCGAACGAGTCTCTGCCCTCGTGATACAGAATGGCAACGCCTATGAGGAGGGATTGAAGGAATTCTGGGACCCGATCAAGGCCTACTGGGCCGACGGCTCGAAAGCGCATCGCGAAGCCCTGCGCGCGGGACTCACCCCGGCTGCGACCAAATCGCAGTATGTTGATGGTGTGCGCGATCCCTCGCGCGTCGCCCCGGATAACTGGGTGCATGATCAAGCGCTGCTCGACCGGCCTGGCATCGATGAGATCATGCTCGACTTGTTCAAGGATTACGGCACTAACGTTGCGCTGTACCCACAATTCCAGAACTTCTTTCGGAGCCGCCGGCCGCCGACCCTCATAGTCTGGGGACAGAACGATGTCATATTCCCGGCCGAGGGTGCCCGTCCCTACCTGCGCGATCTGCCCGACGCGGAGTTTCACCTGCTCGACACCGGCCACTTTGCGCTCGAGGATAAGGGCGATGAAATTGCTAAGCTAATGCTCGACTTCCTTGATCGGAAGCTGCCACGCAAGTAATGGAAGCATTGCCGTGCCGCTCCGCGTTACGACGCGGGCAGTGTCTTTCACCTTAGAAAACACAAGTTCAACCAGAAGTACATTCGATGAACACTACCCAACAACCCGTCGCCATCATCACCGGCGCTTCCAGCGGAATCGGCCTGGGCCTCACTACAGGCGCTGCTCGAACGCGGTTGGCGTGTCGTCGGCACCTCCCGCACGATCAGCAAGTCGAAGGAACTCAAGCCTTCGCCCGATCTCGTCCTCGTGATGGAGAGGTCAGCAAAAAGGAAACCGCCGTCAAGGTGGTAGAAGCAGCCCTCAAGCATTTCCTGCCGGATCGGCAACTCGCATGCGCGCCGCGGCCGTATTGATCTGCTGGTCAACAATGCCGGAAGCTTCATTCCGAAGGCGTTCACCGACTACGCTGAAGAAGACTACAATCTGGTAACGAATACCAACGTCGCCAGCTTCTTCTACATGACGCAGCAGGTGATTCCGCAGATGAAGAAGCAAAATTCGGGGCATGTAGTGAACATCTCGGCGGTCCTCGTGGATCAACCGAGCGGCGCCCTGCCCGCAGTTTTGGCGGTGCTGTCGAAGTCGCCAATGCCGGCTGTGAGTAAGGCGTTGGCGCTGGAGTACGCGGCGAACAATATCCGGTTCAATACAGTGTCGCCGGGCATCATCAACACGCCGATGTACGCCAAGGAGAATCATGCGGCGCTGGCGAAGTTTCATCCCCTCGCACGGATGGGTGAAGTTTCAAACATCGTCGACGCGGTACTCTATCTCCAGAACGCCACGTTCGTAACGGGCGAGAACATCCGAGTGGAAGGAGGGGTCCATACCGGTCGATAATAATTCCACCACCGCCAAAAACCAGGCTCGCGCTTGCGCGAACTCGGCCTGGCGCTACCAAGGGCCTCAAGGCCCTTGGGAGCCGATGTCGGGGCTTCCGAGGTCGGGCTCGCTGCTCGTTCTGAGCGGGATGCTTCCGGTAGTGAATGGCAAACTTCCCATCACCGGACGGCTCGGAGAAAACCTCTCTGTCGAGCAAGGCCGCGAAGCGGTGAGCCTTGACGCTATAAATTCGTCCGCGATCTCTCTCAAACGGGGAGGGTTCGCTCCAGAAGCCACCACGCTCCGGCTAACACAACGAGCGCCGAGCAGACTGGCATCGAGCGTCGCTTGAATGCCGGCTCCGCCCGGAGCCACCAGATTATGGGAAGAACCAGCGCGGCGACGGCCATTTGGCCTGCTTCCACGCCCAGGTTGAACGAGACGAGCGGCACTGCAATCTTGGCACCGATCATCCCGGCGAGCTTTTCTTTGAGTTCAGTCGCGAAGCCGAGACCGTGAACCACGCCGAAGATCAGCGTTAGACGCCAACGGCCGGTCGGACCGCCGGATCTCAGCAAATTTTCGACGCCCACATAAATGATGGTGGCCGCGATCAATGGTTCGACGATGCGCCCCGGAATACGCACCACATCGAACGCCGCCAGCGCCAGAGTCGTCGAATGCGCCAGAGTAAAGCAGGTAATAACCCAAACCGTTGCACGGAACTGTGCCATGGCGATAAGCAGGCCGAAGAGAAAGAGCAAGTGATCATAACCGGTCAGGATGTGTTCGACGCCCATGAAGAAGAATTGCGGGAAGGTCGTCGTTTTGGCCGGTTCGACTCCGTCGGCGAGCCGATTAGGCAAGTTCAATTCGAGCACGTTATGGTTCGCGCTCAGCAACTCCTCAACGAGCGGCTCGCCGCGTTCGTCCAGGAGGTTCAGAAACTGCCGGTGTCCCCGCGCAAGCTGATTGATCAAGGCCGACTCGATCGTTAGCGCCTTGGCGTCATGCGCTGGGAAAATTCCTGAGATCTCGAAATTGTTATTCTGGTCGAGGTGGAAGCCGGATTTCGTCAGGGGGACGGCATTGCCATTGATCAACACACTAAGCGCCTGGCGCGAGAGCGTCTCCAGTTGAGGTCGGGCGCGTTCCCATTCCTGGGGACTGACCTGCCCGTCGTGATCGGTGTCGAGCGGCACGAGCGTCTCGATATCGGCACGAGCAAAGATGGCATCCGCTTCGAGTCGATCCGAAAACAGTTTCAGCGTCACTGTGCTGAGTCCAGGATCATGGGCTTGCACGCAAGTGGCGAGGCTGATGACAAATGCTGTCATCCAGCCCCGCCAACCCCGCGAATATCCCTTCCCTCGCATCCCTTCGTGCTTGATCGGATCAGTCTTCTCGTGAGCAGGAGCGTCCCCGGCTGAACTTTATGTCCCGCTCTGAGTTGCGCTTGGACCCGAGCTTGAAGCGGGACTTGCGCTTGGATGCGCGTGATTACGTCCGTTCTGTGGAGTGCCCTCGTACGGAAAGGCTTTGTTGTAACCGATGTCGTTGCTGTTGAGATTATCGCCTGCGGGACCGCGAATGATGATTGGTCCGCGCAGATCGCTAATCAGAGCCGTGACCGCGATATCGAGCACATCGTCCCCGAAGCGTCGCCCATTGGGCCAACCACCCGGAATCAATCCCTTATTGCCCAAAGGATCTTGGATCGCACTCTGGAGCACGTCGCCACCGAAAACACTCAACCGCGAGAAGCCCGTATCATCCGGATTGTTCGGGTGTTTGGGGCCGCTGCCGGCCAAGCGCACAGGAGGCGTCGAGAGATCCACCTTGATCATGTCGGGGATATAAATTCCCGCGATGTCGGTCCGATCGGTCTCAATGCCCGGGATCGGAGAAGTAGTAAACACCAACCTATTGAGCAGCCGGGCCAATTCTGGCATGAGTGCGTACTGCTTGAACAAGTTCGCGTCGTCGCTGGGACCTGTCCGGCTATAGAGATCCTTGTCCTTCACGGCAACGAGGGCCTCGTTGAAAAGAGGGTTGCCCTGACGCCCCACCTGGACCCATAGATTGATTGGGAAGATGTTCTTCCCTTTCTTACCTTTGTCGTCATCCCGCAGGACTGTCAGCTTCTGTCGGCTGGTCGTGGCATAGACGCCGGCAATTTGCTGATCGGTGCCGAGTTCCGAGAGGATAGGGATTCTCAATGCCATCATGTGGAGATTGAAGCCCCCCTGTGAGTCCTGGCCCGGATTGCGCAGCCGCAAGAGATCGAACACCGCTTGAACATCGGCGTAAAAGCCGTCATCTCGCTGCCCCGCGAAAGCCAGGTAGCCCGGTATTCTTTGGGAGGGGAAGATGGCCTGCCTCGTGTATCGGTCCAGCTGATCAGCGGTCGAGACGCCGTCCTTAGCCGGGTTCTCGCCGTTATCGCCTCTGTTGTAAAAAGGCGTCGCGTTACCTTGGTTGTTCGGTGGAACAACTCCTCTTAGAAGGACCGTCTTGGAGTGCCAATTGGACTTGGTGACAGTGTATGTCTGAACGAGGTTCTGCGCCGCGTCGGCGATGTCTTGGACCACACCCAGATAAGAGACAAGAATGGTTCTGTCGTTCTTGTAGGTGGTATTAAACTCGAACTGGTAGCTAATGGTTGGCTTGCCAGCCTTGAGGTCCCGCCCAGTGGCCACATGGATCTCGTAGAGCACATTGTCGTCGAAATTATACGCATTCGGCCCGATTCCGGGTTCCTCGTGAGGGTAAACCCCCAGGGCGACCACAAGGTATTTCGTGCTGCCCTCCTGGGTCACGAACGCGTAAACGTCGGTGGTGTTCGCGGAAGGGTCCCGGGTGATGAGCGGCGCGTCCATGTGACTGGATGCGCGACCTGCCCCGGGCACCGCCGCCAGCAGACCTAAGCCTGCTATGATTGTTGTTAGGTATCTTTTCATTCGTTTTCTTGGTTCTTGGTTTTGTCGATCTGGGAGGCGGTTGCGAGTTGATCGCTCGTTGAAAGTACTGCGTTCTCGGCGGCCGTGATTGATCCCGTGCCGCTCCTCTCTTCCAAGGCACTCAGCGTGGCAGCAAGTTGCTGTTGTTCGGAAGGGAGCAACATGCTCTCAAGACTGCGGGCTTTTCTTAGCCACATCTCCGCTTCCGCCACGCGCCCAAGTTTGGCCGCGATCACGCCAGCATGGTTGAAGAGCCGGCCGTCCGCGGTGCCCTCGGCAAGCGCCTTCTCCATGTGCGGCCACGCTTCGTCTGGCCGACCGGCTGTGGCGAGGGCCCAGGCCAGTGCATCATGCGTAAAAACGTCGGCGCGAGATTGAAGCTCGCGTCGTGCGAGTTCGACGGCGAATTCAACCTGCTCACCGCGGGTGGCCAGGAATAGTGAAAACGTCCGCGCGTCGTCCTGGGCACCAGTGCGCTTTAAGGCCGCCTCCACATTCGCGGCTTCGTCAGCGCGGCCTGCTGCCCGAAGTGTGTCTGCGAGCGCCCACCGAAATTCCGGCAGCGGATTCTGGACCGTTGCGCGCTGGATGGGCGCGAGCGCCTCCGTGGCTTGACCTGCCGCGAGCAACATGCGGCTCTGCAGCAACAGCGCAGCAGGATAGTCAGGCGAATATCTTAGCGCCGAATCGCAAGCAGCCTTACCCTCGCCGAGTAATTTGGCTTGGAACTGATACTGCCCAAGGCGAGTCAAAGACCATGAAGCCGACTCCGGATCGAGCGGGCTCGCCGCGCTTACGGCCAGGCGCGCTGCTTCGATGGCGCCCTCGAGATCTCCCTTAAGCCAGCGAATATGAGCGACTCGACTATAGGATTGAAGATCGGGACGCAGGTCGACCATCTGCTGGTAGGCGGCGATAGCATCATCCAGACGACCCTGTTCCATCAGCGCATCGCCCAGCAGACCGTAGTCAAATGGAAGCGTGCGCTCATTGACGAGTTCCCTGGCGACAGCTTCGGCTTCCACAAAGCGATGAAAGCAGCTAAGCACATGCCCTCGCAGCAGCTTTGCTTCAGAACTCTTGGGATCGACCTCTTCCAAGGCCAGAGCACATTGCTCAGCGAGCTTGTAGAACCCTTGATCGTAACTGGCGCGCGCTTTTGATACATAAAGCCAACCGAGTTGCTCCAGGAAATCCTTCGGCTCCGCCTCTTCGCGGACGCGGCGCTGAGCGGCTTGGATGTCCCGATCAAGTTTCTCCGTCCCGCCATGCGGGCTCATGGCGATCTTGTACGACATCGAGGCACGCAGCTTCGGGTAAGTGGACGCGTTCGATGACGCTTTGGTGACGGGTCCCGGAGAAGGAAGCGCTTTGATATCCTCGCTCCCGCTCGAGATCGCCGGCAAGCTCCCGAACAGCGTAATCGCCGCCAACGTTTGGGCAGCTTTGCGATGAACTCGGCCGGCTGCCCCCAGCGATCCTGAAGCACCGTTGGACATCAGCGGCCTTTTCCTGGAGCGATGCGCATCGATAAAACTGATCGCGTAGGTCGGTATCATTATGCATTGTTACGACTCTCTTGCGCCGTTGGATCGCGAAGATTTTGGCTCTTGTGTCAGCTTAAGAAGCCATCGCCTGGAGAAATCCGGGCTTAGTCTTGGAAACAAACCTAGGCCTTCCTTGACAACAAATTCGGGAGCCCACAAATGCTAGCGCCTAAGGATGCTGATGTCTCTTGGCGCTTCAATTACCCCTTGATCCTGAGGACGTTTGTTCAATTCGCGCTTGCACAACTCACGGCGACAACCGATGCCTTTTTGAGGCTGGTCTATGGCAACATTGGAAGAAAATCGCTTTTGGGATCGATATCAATGGCCGCGCGACGGCGACGAATGGACCGACCAGGCGGCATTTTGTGGAATGCATTACGCTGCCTGGAAGCAGGACATCGTCGATGCCTTTATCGCCCCAAGCATCGGAGAGAATTCGACTGTGCTGGAAGTGGCTGTCGGACACGGGCGGTGGACACCGTTTCTCGCCCGCCGCGCACAGCGCTATATCGGCATCGATTTCAGCCCGTCGTGCATCGCTTTTTGCCGCCAGCACTTCGCCAATCTCACGAACGCGAGTTTTTGTAACACAAACGGTCGCACGCTCTCCTCCATTGCCGATGCTTCCGTGCAATTCATCTGGTCCTACGATTCTTTTGTTCATATAGAGCCCGACATCACGGAGGGGTACATGGCTGAATTCGCTCGCGTTCTTTCGGCGGCAGGCCGATGCTCTATTCACCACCCGGGGCAACCAAACCCCAAACAGCGCGTCCTTGGCGGACGCTCCCAGCTGAGTACAGACCTGTTTGCCCGCATCGCCAAGAGGCACGGTTTTCGCGTTCTCGCGCAGATCGACAGTTGGGGACCCTCCAATCGCTCAAACACCAAATTGTTTGCGGATTGCATCTCGACGCTCGAGAAACCGGGGCACGGCGGCTAGACTGAGTTCGCTCCGCGTTCAGCCGCGCAACCCATTCGGGCAGAAGCACCCAGCGCAATCCGACATCCAGATGCGCGGGAAGTCTTCCGAACATCCTTCAGGAGATGTTGATCTCTCCGCCGCGGTGCGCCCACCGCAGCTGGAAAAGAGAAATTGACAAATCGACACCGAGCAAGTAGTCCTTGACCCAAAATGTAGCAAGACATACATTATGAAGCCACTATCCATATCGATCTCGCCGCCCGACGAAGGGCTCTTTTGAAAAAGCCAAATTCACTCGACATTTCCCGGCGCAAGTTCATGCATGCCGGAGCCATGGTTGCGGCAGGAGCGGCGGGTCTGGCGACCTATCCAGTAGAGAGGGCGCAGGCCTGTATGGAATGTCTGACGGAAAAGCTCGACGGCAGATATCCGATCGGCAAAACGGCGTCAGTCGGTGAGCAGGTGATACCTATCAGCGCAGCCAGCGAGGCGGAGGGCGGACCGCGAAGAGCCTACCAGCCGGCACAGGACGGAACGATGGATCCGATGAAGTATCTAACGACATTCGATCCTGGCAGGGTTTCCCCAGAGCCGGACGGCACGTCTCGGCGTGAATACGTGGTCATCGCCGAGGACAAAGAAATTGTGATTGCGGAGGGGATCAAATTCCCAGCCTGGGTCTACAACGGTTTCATGCCCGGCCCAACGCTCCGCGCCACCGTCGGCGATCGGCTCATCATTCATTTTGAAAATCGAGGAAGCAAACCGCACACGATGCACTTCCACGGCGTTCATCCGGCAAACATGGACGGCGTCTTTGAGGTGGTGCCGCAGGGCAAGACCTTCACCTACGACTTTATCGCGGAGCCGTTCGGCATCTTTCCGTACCACTGTCATATGATGCCGCTGCGCAAGCACATCTCGCGCGGGCTTTTCGGCACCCTGATTGTCGATCCGAATCCCCCGCGCTCACCAGCGACGGAGATGATGATGGTGATGCACGGACTCGACGTGGACCTGGATATGGAAAATGAGTTCTACGCCGTCAACGGCATCGCGAACTACTACGCCGAGCATCCCATCGAGATCCAAACCGGGGAGACAGTTCGCATTTATCTCTCCAACATGACGGAGTTCGACTTGGTGAATAACTTTCACCTCCACGCGAACATGTTCGACTACTACCCGAATGGCACAACGTTGGAGCCTGCGGAGCTGACGGATACCATCAACCTTTGTCAGGGACAGCGCGGGATCATCGAGTTCAGCTACAAGTATCCCGGCATGTACATGTTTCACGCCCATACTTCGGAATTCGCCGAACTGGGTTGGATGGGGTTCTTCAACGTGAAGGCCTAGAGAGCTATGGAAGTTACAGCGCAAGATTCGTTTTCCAAAGCCCTGGCAGTTCTCAGCGCGATCCTCCCTCCCCTGCTATTAGGCGGCTTAATCTGGTGGTTCTTCCATGGGGGCAGCGAGCTCATCGAGCGGGCAGTTCCGCCGATTGAACAAATCAGTATCAGGCGCGTCGAACTGAAGCCAGGGGAGTTCAAGTTGATCATTCGCAATACCGGCCCGATGCCGGTGGAGATGACGCTGGTCACGGTAGACGAAGCAATCTGGAAAGCTGAATTCAGCCCAGGCCGGCGCCTGGAACGATTGCAGGAAACAACTCTGCGTATCCCCTTCGACTGGGTGCCGGGAGACCCCTACAAAATCGAGATTTTTACAGCCAACGGGCTGTCTTTCGAAAAAGAAATTCCGGTCGCAGTGGAAACACCCAAGCCTTCGGGCCGCATGCTTCTCGTTTTTGCCGCGATGGGGTTGTATGTCGGCATCCTTCCTGTTGCGTTTGGCATTTTGTGGCTGCCATTCTTGCGACGGTTGGGAAAAGCTTGGATCAACTTTTTCCTTAGTTTCACCGTCGGGCTCCTAGTATTCCTCGGTATCGATGCGCTGCACGAAGGCCTTGAAGTTGCTGGCAGGCTGCCAGGAGTATTCTCCGGGTTTGGCCTTCTAGCGATCGGCTTTCTGCTCGCATTCCTCTGCATCACAGCCATCGATCAGACTCTTCGCACGCGATCCGACGAGCAGAGCCCGAATGCATCGTTGGTCCTGGCGTACATGATTGCCTTTGGGATAGGGGTCCATAACCTTGGCGAAGGTCTCGCCATCGGAAGCGCTTACGCTTCGGGTGAAATCGCTCTCGGAGCACTTCTGCTGCTTGGCTTCACGATCCACAACACGACCGAAGGGCTGGCAATCGTATCGCCGCTCACGCGGTCAAAGGTGACGCTCTTCCACCTTGCGTTACTGGGAATTATAGGCGGCGCGCCGACGATTCTCGGTTGCTGGCTGGGAGGCTTTTCTTACTCGGAGATCGCATCTGTCTTGTTCCTCTCAATCGGCGCGGGCGCCGTCTTCCAAGTTGTTTGGTCAATTGGCGCTCAGATGATGAAAACGGCTGAGAGCAATCTGTTTAACTTGAGCAACGCGGCCGGCCTGATGCTCGGCATGATTGTCATGTGGACCACGGCGCTGCTCGTATCCACTTAGAGAAACGCAACACTATGAAAACGGTCGCCAGCAAACTCGCGTTGCTCCTCCTCTACTACGCTCTCGCTCTCGCACTCGCTGGCTGCGGCGACTCCGCCCGAAGCGATGCGCCAAGCGTTCGCATTCTGCTCGTCGCCAAGGACCAGGCCTTTCACTTGGAAGGCCAGCCCGAGTTACGCAATCCACCGATCACCCTTACCCGTGGCCAAACTGCCGAATTGGTTCTGCGCAACGACGATCCGCGAAGCGTTCTGCACTGCTTTGCGATCAGCGGGCTGGATATTAAGACCTCCAGCATCGACTCAGGCGAAACATTAACAGTGACAGTACGTCCAAGTAAACGTGACGTCCTTACCTATGCTTGCCTGATGCACCCGCAAATGGCTGGAAAATTGATCGTCCAGTAAGCTGTTGCGTCCTGTGAGCTAATCGATGGCACCGGTGCCACAGTCTCCGGCGCTTTGGCACAGGGACTTTCCGAAGTTCTCGCAGTAGGTGAGGATGCCAACGGGCCGGAAGCTTGTAGTTGGCGGGAAACTTGAGGCCGAAAGTAAACGGGACTGCTTCGTTTAGCGGGCCTTCAACCACCTCGGGAGCAGCTTGGAGTTGGCCGATTCCCGAGCCATAAGGCCATGCTCGACAACGGTGCGAGCTTGCGTGGTTTTCCCTTCAGAGCAGAAAGCTCCTGACGAGGCCGTTGAAGTCGTCCGGACGCTCGATCGGCACGAGGTGGGACGAGCCGTCGCCCTTGATCACTTCGAACTTGGCGCCTGGAATCTTGTCGGCAACCTCGCGGCACTCGTGCACTGGTGTGAGCAGATCTTGCTCGCCGACGATGCAGAGGGTGGGTGTCTTCACGCCTGCCAGCCGGTCCAGGACATCGAACTGAAGGAGCGCCTTCGCCTGTCGATTATAGGCCTCCTGGCCGACCGGGTTGGGATTGCTCGACAGCATCGCGACGGTCTTCTGAACCGCCTCCTTGTTGCGTAGGAACGAGGTGGAGAGCAGCCAGGTGAATTGCTGGCAGGCGAAGACCTCGCCGGTCTTGTCGTTCGCCTTGACCCAGTTCCAAGTCATGACCGAGTGGAACGCCGCGCGAGCCGGCGCCCCCTGCGCGCCAGTCAGGATCATCCGATCCAGGCGAGCAGGGTGACGAAGCGCGAATTCCATTGCGATCATTCCGCCCATCGACAGACCACAAACGTGGGCCTTCTTGATGCCGAGTGACTCCATCAGCGCGGCCGTGTCGTCGGCCATGTCCGCGATGGAGTACCCGCTGGCGGCTTGCGAGCTGCGGCCAGCATCGCGGTTGTCGAAGATGACGACCTGAAACTTCTGAGACAGTGCAGGAACCTGCGCGAGCGTCCAAAGGGTGCAGTCGTAGCCGATCCCCATCACCAGGATGAGCGGCTGCCCCTCACCGTGGACTTCGTAGTAAAGTTCTTGCCCGTTTGCCCGGGCCGTGCCCGACCTTGCCATGCGAACCTCCTGATCCGGCTGCGCGCCGGAAGTTCAACGCTGGCAGCGGTCCAATTCAGTGTCAAGGACTGATCGGAAATCGCTTGGGCGCTCCGGCGGTAGCCCGTGTTTGACTTCGGCACCTACTTTCTTCACTCTGTGCCGATGGAGACCAAGGCCTTTGGCTTCCGACTTCGGGCCAACGCCCCTGAGGGCCAAAAGCGATTTCCTATGCCTCCGCCGCTCGCCTCCCCCTCGCGGAGTTCCCCATAATGAAATCAGCCGGAGTTTGCTTCGCACTCTTGGTGACGCTCCCGCTTTGCGTTATCTCGGGACCGGCGGCGGCGGAGCAGAAGCCATCGCCGATCGATTCCGCCGACCGCCTCTTCCGAATCGGGGAGTTTGCCCAGGCCGGCGAACAATACGCCAAAATCGCCGCCGACCGCCCCGACGACTATTCGGCAACGCTCCAGTTGGGTCGGATCGCGCTTCTTTCCAACCGGCTTGACGATGCCGAGCGTTGGCTGAAAAGGGCCATCGAGCTGCGGCCCGACGACGCCGACCCCAAGGTCATGCTCGCCGAGACCTACTATCGCCGCGACGATTTCGAAAAGGCCGTGGCTGCGCTGAACGGCGTCGACGTAGGAACTAACCCGTTGGTCGCCGCGCAGTACCCGACACTGAATGTTGCCAAGTTGCAGAGCTTCAAGGGCCAGACCCCCTATGAGGTGCACGGCGACGGGCAAATCACGCGCCTGAAATTCCTGAGGACGGATCCGCTGCCGCTGATCACCGTGCGCGTCAACGGGGGCGACGAGGTCACTTTCTTCATTGACACTGGGGGCTCGGAAGTCGCGCTCGACACGGACTTCGCCAAGGAGCTTGGCGTCCCGCTATTCGGAACGGTGCAAGGCACCTTTTCCGGCGGCCAGCACGCTGAGGTTCAGCAAGGGCGGATCGAATCCCTCACTGTCGGCGACTGGACGGTGAAGAACCTGCCCGTGGCGATGCTACCCCTCCGCCAGCTCTCCGAAGGCCTTGGCGCAAAGCAGATCGACGGTATCATCGGGACCACGCTCTTCTACCATTTCCTTGCGACCCTCGATTTCCCGCGCGGCGAGCTCGTGCTCCGCCGCAAAAACGCGACAAATCTGGAGCAGTTTGTGGCGACCTCGGGCAAGAGCGTCGCGGTTCCTTTCTGGATCGCAAGCGACCATTTCATGGTTGGCTGGGGGCGCGTGGAGACGCTTCCCCCTGCGCTTCTCTTCGTCGACACAGGGCTGGCCGGCGCGGGAGTCAAGCTGGCAGAATCGGTGATCAAGGAAGCGGGGATCAAGCTGGAGGAGGACAAAGCTTCCGCAGGCGCGGGTGGCGGCGGAAATCTGAAGATCGTGCCCTACGTCGTGCATCGCCTTTCGTTCGGGAAAGTGCAGGAAGAGAACGTCGCAGGGCTTTACGATGGGCCATTCCCCTGGGAGAACCTCTTTGGCTTCCACCTCGCCGGTATGGTCGGCCACGATTTCTTCAAGCCTTATGCAGTGACCTTCGATTTTGAGAATATGAAGATCTTCTTGCAGCAGGGCACCGACCTGACCTCCTTAGGGCTCTCGTGCATCGGCGACGCCCAAGGGGCCGGTAGACGTTCGTAAGAGTCTCGGGGCGGGTTGCGCACGCCGTGATTTGGTCTCCGGTGCTGGCGGGCGCGACTCTCGAGCGGGAGAGACTATCGCCGCACGTCCAGCTTCGAGGACTAGCTGAACACTTCAAGAACGCCGGTATACTGCGCCGAAGGGAGATCTTGATTCTACGCAACTCGCGACTCGTCAGAGCCACTCCTGAAGCGAAGTGCGAACAAAGTTATTGGCGTTGCGTGCGGTTCGCCAAAAATTGGGCGAGTCTTCAGTTTTTGCGGGTAGGGCTGTTGAACTCCAAAGAAGCTTCTAGCCCGGTTTGGCATCCCGGGTGATCGAGGCTAGAAGTGATGTGCAACCGGCTGTCACTCGCAGAAGGAGCATGGGTCATGAGCGAGAACAGTGAATGTTGCGATCATCACGAGCATACCGAGGAATCTCAGCAAGGCTCCCGATTTCCTATTGGAGCCAGTGAGGAGACGTTTCGCGTCAGCGGCATGGATTGCTCTGAGGAAGTCGCCGCCGTCGAGCGAGCATTGAAGCCAGTTGGCGGTGTTCATGGAGTTCACGCCAATCTCGTCACCTCCTGCGTCACTGTCTATCATGATGGATCGGTGCGCAGCCCGGTGTTGATCGAGGCAATCAACAGAAGCGGCGTCAGGGTGCGACGGGCGGCAACACGCTCGAACGGAGGCTATATTTCGATCGCCTCAAGTCTCGTGGGAGTATCTGGGTTGCTCACCGTCATTGGAGTCGCCCTGCCATGTCTGGGCTTGGAAGGAACTCTCGCGCCCGGCGTGGCATTTACCCTCGCCATCATTGCAGGAGGTGCGCTGGTTTTCCCGGGGGCCTTTCGGTCCTTGAAGACTTTGTCTCTCAACATGAACGTCCTGATGACCGTCGCAGTGATCGGCGCGGTGGCTATCGGCGAACACGCAGAGGGCGCTGCGGTAGTCTTTCTCTTTTCGTTTTCCGAACTGTTGGAATCATGGAGCGTGGGTCGCGCCCGCCGCGCCATTCAGGCGCTCATGCAACTCGCGCCTGACACCGCGCTTGTGAAGAAAGATGGAGTCATCCAGGAAGTCCCAGCGAATGAGGTCGCCGTCGGCCAGACCATCCTCGTCAAATCCGGTCAGAAAGTTCCTCTCGACGGAACCGTTCTCGCGGGATTTTCGGCCATCGACCAAGCCTCAATCACTGGCGAATCCATGCCGGTCACCAAAAAGCCTGGGGATGTCGTATTTGCGGGCACCATCAACGGTGACGGTTCGCTGGAAATCCAGACGACGAAAGCGGCAGGGGAAACGACTCTCGCCCGCATCATCAAAATGGTTGAGGAGGCGCAGCAGCAAAAGGCTCCCGCCCAGCGATTCGTCGACGCTTTCGCGAAATACTACACGCCCGCGGTAATCATTCTCGCCCTGCTCGTTGGGCTCGTGCCGCCGTTACTTTTCGGCGGTGATTGGATGGATTGGATATATCGCGCTCTCGTCCTGCTCGTCATTGCCTGCCCATGTGCCCTCGTTATTTCGACCCCAGTCAGTATTGTCTCGGGCCTCACCGCCATGGCGCGCCGTGGCGTCCTTATTAAAGGCGGAGCATATCTTGAAGGATTGGGCGGTTTGCGCGCCCTGGCCCTGGATAAAACGGGCACGATCACTGAGGGCAAACCCCGCGTCCTTGACGTGAAACCGTTGACCGACGCAAGTCCCTTGGAAATCCTTCGTATCGCCGCCGCGATTGATACCCACTCTACACACCCTCTCGCCCAAGCTGTGGTCCGTCGGGCGGACGAATCGAAGCTCCTGTTCGGAGGCGCCGAGAACTATCAAGCCAAAGCCGGACGTGGGGCAGAAGCTACTATCGACAGCCATGTGTATTTTGTTGGCAATCACCGTTTCGCGCACGAACTGGGCGTCTGCTCAGAAAAGCTTGAAACCATGCTGGCCGAAATCGAGGTCGATGCAAAATCCGTGGTCGTCGTCGGCCACCGCCCTCACTCCAACTGCCCAGGGGAGGTTCTCGGCATTCTCGCCGTCGGTGACGCCATTCGCCCGAATGCGGCCGAAGCCGTTCGGTTGCTTCACGATACCGGCATTCGCAAGATTGTCATGCTGAGCGGTGACAACGCCCGCACCGCCAACGCGATCGCGAAACAGGCTGGGATCGACGAAGTGCAAGGAGACCTCTTGCCTGAGCAAAAAATCGACCAGGTCAGGAAACTCGCCGCCGATTTCGGCAGCGTCGGAATGGTCGGCGATGGTGTCAACGACGCACCCGCCCTTGCTGTCGCCAACGTTGGCATTGCGATGGGCGCAGCGGGCACCGACGCAGCTATTGAGACGGCCGATGTTGCTCTGATGCGCGATGATCTTCTCATGGTTGCCGAAGCCATCCGGCTCGGTCGCCGCACTCTTGGCGTCATCCGCTTCAACATCGCTTTTTCGCTGGGAATCAAAGCTGTCTTCCTTCTCCTCGCGGTGCTCGGCCATACGAGTCTTTGGCTGGCGATCCTCGCGGACACAGGAGCGACCGTTCTCGTTATTTTCAACGCGCTTCGGCTCCTGCGCCGATAAATCCCTTTTGAAGATCGAAGGCGCGGACCAATGACTCGTCCCGGGATAGGGTGTTCATCCGCTAATATCCGAACACCTCGGCCTCGACCGCTGACGGCAGAGCCGATCGTGATTGCCGCCCCCGTTTCGGCGCTGTGCTCACACCTTTGTCTGGGCAGAGCTACCGACTACCACTTGTTCAAGCGCTGAAGAACGAAAACGAGCCCCCCGGCAATCACAGCCAGAATGATGATAACCCAAAACGCCCAGAATGCCTCCTCCATCGGAAGAGGCAGGGCGACGTTCATCCCGAAGAGTCCCACCACAAGGCTCGCGAGCATAATTGCCACCGTCCAAATGGTGAACTTCTTGATGAGCTGATTCAAGTTGTGGCCGACGATGGATGCGCGCGTTCCCATGAGGTTGCCCAGGACCTGGGTGTGAATCTCAGCGCGGCGGTAACACTGCTGATTTTCGATGATGAGATCGTCGAGAATTCCAACTTGATTGCGATCAAAACCGAGCTTCTCGGACAAAGTCTTCATTCTTTCCAAAAGCGCGCCGTTCGAGCTGATCGAGTTCAAAATATAGACGAGGCTCTTTTCGAGCGCGAACATGTTGAGGAGAAATTTATTTTCCAGAGACGTGTTGATCCGTCGCTCGAGGGAATCAGCCAGCATGTTGATGGCCTTGAGGTGCCCTTCGAAATGCATCGTTGCCTGATAAAGGAGGCGCAGGATGACGTCATGAATTGACTTCACGGGAAAGGGAACGCGGCCCTCGAAGATCGGCGAGTCGTCCGCCATGACGATAACCAAGTGCGTGGAGTACACGAAGACTCCCGTCGAGGTCAGCTTCATCAGGAAATTGTCACCCGCACAGAAGCTCTTCGGGCGCTTGAAGATGATCGCGGCATGATCAGGCTCTATCTCCAATCGCGACAACTCGTCGGGATCGAGTGACGATTGAAGGGTGTGGTAGTCGATGTTGTAATGTTCCTGCAACTCGGCTTCGTCATCGATGGTTGGAGAGACATAAGCGATGATGTGGGCCTGGTTAGGCTCGCATGGAAGCAAAGTCCCCGCTTCCAGCCGATAAAAGCTGCGTCGGGAGGCCTTCGTCTCCTCAACCGGTAAAACTTCTGATGGAGGCACCTCCACATCCGGTGCCACTTCGGCCGTGCGATTAGCAGTTGAAGCCATCTTAGATACTCCCAGAGTCTGTCCAGCGCAGGCCATATGCAACCGAAAAGTTCGCCAGGTTAAGCAGCAAAAGGCCATAGGGCGCACCATCCTTTCCGGCAAGAAAGCGAGTATCACTGAGCGGCGCAAAAAGCTTATGGCTTGGTCGAAAATGCACGAGCATCTCCCAGTGCTCGGCACAAGCAGGCGGGCGCCTTTCAAGCACGAAGGTTGTCCAGTCTGTCGAAACGCTCGCCTCGTGATGCCACCCTTTCCGCGCAACGGCACCCCCTCGCAGCTGCATCAAAGTGCGAGTTTTTGGTTCATCTGTACCATAGCGATTGCGTCACTCCAGGGTCACGGTATGCTCTAGTTGCGAGTGTTTCCCTTCTGCGGCGCCCGAGATAGCTGCTGCTCTTGACAAGAATCGCTCCGTTACGAATTGCCGAGAAAACTTTATTTTATGACACGTGAAGAATGGAAAACTATCATGTCAGTCTATGAACTTTGGCTCACAGACAAAGAGGAAGGCGTCACGGCTAATTTGCGAGAAGCTGTCCAACCTGAACTGAGCCCAAGCAAAACTCGGAAAAAGGTTTGGAGAAAGCGCCCGCAGACTGAGCTTGACTACGCTTTAGCCCTTTAGGCGCTTTCCCTCCCCCGCGGCAGAAGGCCAGCGCAGGAGAGTCATGGCAATTCTTGTCCGGCCCGAGCCCCTTTAGTGCCAGCTTCCTTGAGAAGGCGCCTCACTTCCTCATCACTCGTCTGGCCGAAGTCGAGATACCACTGCCCGACCGCAACGAAATCTCGCGGCTTCATCAAGGAAATTACCTCATCGGCCTCTTCAGCCAGCTTCTCGCAGGAGGAGGGGGATGCGGTTGGCACAGCAATGACGAGGCGCGTAGGCTGCTGAAGACGCAACGCGCGCAACGCTGCTGTCATCGTGGAGCCGGTGGCGATCCCGTCGTCGACGAGGAGAGTGACGCTTCCGCGGACCTGCGCCGCGACTTCATGTTCGCGATAGGCGAGTTCGCGACGCTTAAGCTCCCGTTCCTCTCGCGCGATCGTCTCGCGGATGACCTGCGGAGGAATCGCCAGGGAGCCGATGACTTCTCTGTCCAGAACACAAACGCCGCCTGTGGCGATTGCACCGAAGGCGAATTCTTCATGTCCAGGGACTCCGAGTTTCCGAACCACGAAAACATCGAGACGCGCGCGAAGCCGGTGCGCAATCTCGAAGGCTACAGGAACTCCGCCTCGCGGCAAACCGAGGACTAGCACATCCTCGCGGCCCGCGAATGGGCTAAGACGCTCAGCCAAAAGCCGACCAGCCTCAGTTCGATCTCGAAAGATTGCTCCCATGAGAAGTGATGTTTTTGCAGGTCCGTTGCACAGCCGTCCTCGAATGATACAATCGAACTCTAGAAGGTTTCGAAACCGTTTGCATCATTTTGCAAGAACTCGACAGCTCCTCTTCAGTGCGAAGGTCGCATGACGGGAAGCGCAGCGCACGCCAGCGTGGGCGGAACGCGACTGACGTGGGCGGCCTCGGCCCCGCGATTTCTGGCGTTGCCGCGGTAAAACCTGGCCGCGGAATGCCGGACGTAATCGCGGCTCCCGAGGCAGAGCTTGTTAGCTATCGGTAAAGAAGGTGACCTAGTCGCTGGATGAGATCATTGTTCACAGTCTTAACTCCAAGGGGCTTTTTCTACCTCGCCGCCGCATTCTGCGCGTCGACGATCGCGGCAGCACATGCCGCTGAGTCCGATTTGCGACGGTATGATTATTTCGTTGTCTCTGCTGCTCTTCAGCGTTTCGCCCCAACGCAGGAAGTGCGAGTGACGTACCTAGGCACGAACGGTTACCTCCTCGAAGCACCGGGATCGACGATTCTGATCGATCCGTACTTCTCGCGAATCTCCCTGCCTAAAATCGCCTTTAACACCTCGGTCAAACCCCACATGCCTCGCATCAACTCGGCGATGACCCGCGTTCCCAAACGGGTCGACGCGATCCTGGTGACTCACGGACACTTCGATCACTTGCTCGATGTGCCTGAAATCGCGCGTCGAACCGGGGCAAAAATCATTGCCTCGCCGACAAGTTGCTACTTGGCGCAAGCCAGTGGCACGCCTGAGTCGAAGACTTCGCCAGTCCTGCCAGGCTATTCGGTGCGCTGCGGGAACGCAACGGTCCATGTCCTGGCGTCGGTTCACGATCGCATATTTGGGGTGATGCCGTTCCCGGGGACGCGAAGGGCTCCCCCCTCTAAACCGCCGCGGCGCGCTTCTGAT
Source organism: uncultured Verrucomicrobiae bacterium (assembly GCA_963744345.1). GTDB lineage: Bacteria > Verrucomicrobiota > Verrucomicrobiia > Chthoniobacterales > Terrimicrobiaceae > DASTFP01. The sequence continues at coordinate 119,006 of CAVUTD010000021.1, read as the reverse complement.
TGGGTGTGCGGCGAGCCGCTCGCCTTCCTTATCGAGACCGGTGGGAAGCGCATCTATGTGGACGCAGGGGGCACGCTGGCCGCAATGCCCCCAGCGGTGGCCAAGCCCGTCGATCTGGCGATTCTTGGTGTCTACCTTCGCGATTCACGTAACAGGGTCTTGCCTGCACTTCGACGACTTCGGCCAAGGTACATTTTGCCCAGCCATCAGGACGATTTTTTCCGTCCCTTAAGTGAGGAGTTCCAATTTGGGACTATGACCGATTTCAGTGATGTGCTCCGCTCCGTCGCAAAATATCGATCACACTCCCCTCGCCCGGCGGACCTCATCCTGCTCGATTATTTCGTCCCCTGGGTGTTGAGGTAGTCAGCTCAATCGTGTTAGGGGTCAGGAAAACCAAGGGGGCTTTCCTGTGCCTCGTCATCGTGGCTTGTTGTCACCGCATTGCTTCTCGTCAGGTTGGGACAATTGCTTCACGCTAAGTCTGGCTACTCGTGTCGAGAGAGACCCGTTCACCGCTCCAAGATGATCGTCTGCCGGGTTCGCGCGGAGCGCCGGGCTGCCTCAAGGATGCGCGTGACGATGAGGTTGTTGGCTAGTGACGAACGATCAATATCCGTCACCTTTTCCGTGCCGCGAACGACCGCGGCAAGGTAGGCAAAACCATCGATAAAGGACGCCGGTAACCTTTCCAGTGTCATTTTTCGATCTCTCTCCTCCCCTCGCAAGCGCATATGGACGCGATGGGCATTCGGGGTGAAGATGTATCCCTGCGTGCCGAAAATCTCCAGGTCCTTGCGATGATCTGGCCAATTCCAAGAGCCTTGAATGATGGCCTGAGCCTCTGCATAAGTAAGGATGAGAGTCGCTTCGTCATCCACGTTAGCGTAGACGGGATCGCACTTCAGTTGCTGGGTTACCGCGGTCACGCTGAGTGGAGAGGCTCCCTGCATCAGCCAGGTGACCAAATTCGGGCCGTAGCAACCAAAATCGATCAGGGCTCCGCCACCATTCTGTGCTGGATCAGTAAGCCACGAGAGAAACTCAGACCCTACTCCGACCTCTTTTGGACCGAAATGCCCATCGCGAACGAGCACCTTGCGTATCGGCCCTATGGCATGATCGCCGTGGACCAGTTGAAAAGCGGTGTAGCCGCTTGGATACCATGTCGTCTCATAATTTGTTAACACCTGAACGCCGTGCCGCTTCGACAGCGCCTCCATCTTTCTTGCGTCTTTCACCCTGAAGGCCAGCGGCTTCTCGACCATCACGTGTATGCCGCGCGGCGCAGCCGCTTCGACGATACCGAGGTGCTCGGCGATCGAGCTAAAGGCAAGAACGGCCTCTGGTTTCACCGAATCCAGGAGCTTCGGCAATTCTCGATATACGAGGTCCTCCCTGAAGCCGAACCTCTTGGCATAACTCTCCACCAGCAGGCGCTCCGGTTCGTAAATTCCCACTAACTGCACGTCGCCTCGTTCAGGGCGGCCGAGAAGCCAGCTTACGTGACCGTGGGTTAGCCGTGCCACCACCACGCGCACGGGGGCGCTTTTGCTATCTGGCGAAGCTTTTTGGACTTCTGGTGAACAATTGAGGTTATTAGGTCTGCTGCTGAGCTCTTTTATCCGCGCTAACATAACTTTCATGAAAGTATACTATCGCTTGGTGAGCTTCATCTTAGTTCTCGTCACTTAGACATGTCCGAAGTCCACGCCATAAGCAAAGCAGGGCAACGTCTCCACAATGTGGATTGTCGCAACCTGGCGCCCGCGGCACCCGAGCGCTTTCCGGCGTCCTTTTTCTCATATTTGTAATTACCGGCGCACTCAAAGTTTAGCAAAAATAGCTAAGCGATACGCAGGACGCATGATATTCTGCTCCTCCGGCGTAGGTGCGAGCTGCAAAAGCTCGACGCTGCAGTTGCAGGGACGACATTCGATGGAGACATCGAAAACGCTTCATGACGTCGTGAGGTCAGGCAAGGTGCGACACTCGCGCACGAACCAATAAATGCAGCTATCGATCCAGCGATCGTACTTGCACAAAGCAAAGAAAAGTCTGCCGGGAACCTGTTGTTCGGGCAACTTCGCCATTTGCTTTAGCAAGGCAAAAGGTAGCATGCGCAGGTGTGCCTGCCGAAGATCGATCTGCGCCAGATTCCCGTCTCTCGCCATCCGAGTCTTATAATATCCTCCGCGAGCAGCTTCAACATGAGGACAACCTTATCACCCAGCGGCTCTCCTGGCTGGTGGGATCGCAGGCATTTTTCTTTACGGCATACGCGATTGTGCTCAACAGCCCAGAGCGCCCGAAGACGTTCCTCGTCGGTTCGCTCCAGGATTATTTTCTCGGAACCCTACCGGTAGTGAGCTTACTCTGCGCCGCGCTGATTTACGTGAGCATCATCGCGGGATTTTTGGCGATGCTTAACATTTACCGGTCTGTCTCTAACTTCTACCATGATGCCGCGATGCAGTTTCCGCCCCTTCGAGGGCGCAAACTCACGCGCTACATGGGATTTGCATCGCCACTCCTGTTGCCACCCATCTTCATCATCGTTTGGTTTTTGCTCTGGAGCCGCGTCTTCTTCATGAACCAAGCGTAGCCGCCCTTGCGCCTTTCCAGGAGCGAAAGCGAATTAGCCGATTACCGACGCTGGTATCGAACGCGCCGCGACGATTACCTCGTCCCGGCGGCAGGCTCCATTCGGCTGATGGGTCAATCCCCGTGCCCGATCCGGGTAAACAGTTAACATTTTGGGCTCTTCGTGTTTATGGTGTCGGATGCTGAAAATTTCCTGCAAAGGGCTTCTGTTTGATATGGATGGTGTGCTGATCGACTCAACGCCTGTGGTGACGCGCGTTTGGTCCTGGTGGGCAGGCCAGCATGGTTTCGATCCTGAGGAAACCGTTCACAAGGCGCACGGGCGCCCCAGTATTGCTACGATTCGCGAACTGCTGCCCGACGCGGATCACGAAGCGGAGAATCGCGAGGTCGAGCGCAGAGAGATTCTGGACCTGGATGGCGTGATTCCTCTGCCGGGGGTTATCCAACTCCTTAACTCTCTGCCTGCCGACCGCTGGACAATCGTCACATCGTGCACCAAACCGCTGGCTGACGTTCGTATTCGCACGGCGGGCATTTCCATGCCGAAGCAAATGATCACTGCCCGGGACATCACGCGCGGCAAACCAGATCCCGAGCCATACCTGAAAGGCGCGGCCTTGCTCGGTTTCGCTCCGCAGGATTGCGTGGTCATCGAAGACGCTGCCGCCGGCATCCGCGCGGGGAAAGCCGCGGGGTCCCGCGTGATCGCCGTTCAGACAACCGAAACCAACGCTCTTCTCACCGAGTTAGGTGCGGATTGGATCGTCAAGGATTGTGGTTCCCTTTCGATCAGGGAAATGCCGATGAGAATGAACACTTACGGAGGAGATCTGATCATCAACGTCGCCCAGTCGCCCCTCGAGGAATTCGGAAAGTAACTGATGCCGCGATTCGGAACCGCCTTCAAACCTGCGGTCTCCCGCGCGCCGGTACCTTACTGCCGGTCCGGAATTCGCCTCTAATCTTCGAAACTAAAGCGGCCACTCCGGCTCCGAAAAGGCATCAGCGGTCCTCGCGACAAACAATGAAGTCTTTCTTCCAGATTTCAGTCCCACGCGCTTTACGGCCCTGTAGCAGCTCCACGAAAATGTTGAACGTTCTGCCCGCATCCCCGAGCGGAAAGTAAAAAGCATTCCAATTCTCGCTGTCCTCTCCGTCGTGGTTGGCTATGACATGGTCAAATTGATGGGCAAAACTTAATTCTCGATAAGCGCTTTTGGCGCGTCGCTCCGCCTCCTCCAGATCCTTCTGAGAAAGCAGGCCTTTCTGACGTTGCATCCGCCTAAGCAGCTTGCGGCGCATGACATCGGTCACCAGCGATTCCAAGTCAACGCCGGATTGCTCTTTCAAAAAACTCAACTCTTGCCGGGATAGTGGCGATACAAAGACACTCAGGCGCTTGATGCCTTTTAGCTTCGGGTGAGTTAAAAGCGTGCAGCCGATGAATGGGTTACCCTCGAAGAGCACGTCTGATTTCTTCAAGGAGCCATTCAGCTCCTTCAAATCGAAGGCTTGAAGATCGCTGCGCACATCCATCACGACGAAGTTTTCCTTCTCCTTCAACTCCTCGATTTCCGCCCGCTGTCGAAAGTGGTAGTCCTCCCCATCCTTTTCACCGGCACGAGGCGAGCGGGAGTTGTAAAGAACGAGGGGCTGCAGTTTCTCGTGCAGGTGCGGGTGGAACTGTCCCAACGCCTTTATCAGCGGACTCTTGCCAATGCATGAGGGCCCGCTGAGCACAACCAGTTTCCCCGAGGAGCTCATGCAACTAACTGCGGCACCAAGATTTTGTTTTCGGCATCACCTGGCACCGGAATTTCAGCCTGCCAGGTTTCAAAGTAGACCGATATTCGTCTTAGAAAGTCTCTTGGCTTTTCCGCGTAAATGCGCCGCCCGATTGTCTCCGCTTCCGCTTGAAGCTCCCAATCCCTACGTTCCAGAAGTGACAGGAAAGCGTGCAAATCCTCCTGGTTGATGTCGTCTTCGTGTTTGAGGAGAGTGTCTCGAAGCACCGCCAGATCGTGCTCCTTGCCGAGCAGGTCTCCAAGTTTGTCGACTTCCCTGCGCATACGTTTGAGCAGAGCAGGCCAGACGTCCCGCAGGAGTTGCACTTGATAACCGAGATCCTTGACCCGCTTGCGCCACTCGTGAAAAGCCGCGGCTTGTGGTTGGTCGTATGCTTCGGACATCGCTCGCCGGCCTTGCTTGTAGGTGAAGAGCAATCCCGGCCTAATCAGCTCGAAGGCCGTCTCGTTTGGTATCTTGGCATTCCTGAAGCGCTCTTGCGCGGCTTGGACTTCTTTTGCGGTTGAAGCGAGTTGTTCTGCGACCAGCTTTTGATCGTCCTGATGGTTGCTCTCGACCACGCGATTTCTCAGGTGGCCGAATCGCTCGGCGTTATCGGTGCGAGTCACCAGTTCGTCAAACGTCGCTAATTGCACGTGGGCATCTCGAAGAGGAGATAATCGCTGGGCCATGTCGCGAAAAGCGGCGTTTGCCTGACGGTGGAGAGCTTTTGCATGAGGTCGCAGCAGCCTCGCCACGGAGCGAACGCGCTTACAGCGCTTGCGCACTTCATGAATCGCCTTTTCGAGATTTTTGTCTGCCGAGGCTAAATCCTCGGAAAGGCGGGTCGTTTGCTCGACAAGGATCCGCTGAAACCCGGATCCTACCGATTCGTCTTTTTCCAAATGGAAGCCCATAAGAAGATTCGTTTAAGGAGTCACTATGGTTGTTTTGATCTCCCCGTTTGTTGCGCGTTTTCGAAATCTGGACTCCCAGTAATTTAAGGCAAGTGCGAATGCATGGAACAAGCATGCTGAAACGCAGGGCTGTTGATTTTCCAAGCTTCTCCCAGTGGCAAGGTCGTATTGTCGGGAAGTCGCTACCGCCAATCTGCCCTCGAATACCGATCTGAGAACATGAGTACAAAGCGAGAGGTGAAGCCAAACCCGGAAAAGGATCCGAGCGACTGGACAACGGGCGATGAACCTATGACCGGCCCACAAGCGTCTTATCTCAAAACGCTCTGCCAGGAGGCCAAAGTCGAATTTGAGGAAAACCTGAGCAAAGCCCAAGCGTCGCAAAGAATTGAAGAATTGCAGAAACTTACGGGGCGCGGAGCCGCATCTGAGAATAGCCGAGCGTCAGAGGAAGATACCGCCCAGTCGTGATCCAGATTGAGGTTGGTGAACGCCGCCGCGATGTCTGGGGATCAGATTCCCTGGAAGAAGTTTATTACCTAGCGCCCCGCTTCTTTTCGAACCACTCGCCCAATTTGCGGAAAAAGATGCCCACCGCCGCTCCGGGCGATTTCTTCAAGAGCTCAGCAATGCGGGGACTCAGATCTTCTTTGGGGTTTTGGACTGTGCCACCGAGATTGACGACCGTCCAAAGGTATCCATCCTGTTGCCGGGAGAAGATTTCATTGGCGCGGGGCAACCACTCCAGATATTCACGCGTCGCGCCCAACTTCAGCGAGCCATCGAGCCTTTTATTTTCGATAACAACCGTGCCTCTGATGTAAAAGGCCCCCTCCGCTTCGATCTCGATCTGCTTGATTTCTGCACGGGGATATTTCCAATCAAAGGCGAGCGAGAATTGACTGAGCTCAATATCCTCAATCGATTTCTTCCCGGTCAAAGTCGCGGCCTCCTCGAGAAAGGGCGCGCCAGAAACGCGGCCGCCCTCAATTCGAAAGGCTCCGCGACCGGAGGAGCCTTCCATCCTCATATCCTGACCTTCCAAAGTGACATCGCCCCGTGCTCTGCCTTTGATTAAACTTGCCCACGCTTCGGGTATCCAGGGATCAACAGGAATTCCAGAAAAAGTCATCGTCGCCGAGAGACTCTTGTCTTGCTTCAGACCCGCGTGGCCAGTGACTCGGATGCGACCCTCACTCTGTTCATTTGGGGCAAGTTCCATGTCATAGAGCGTAAGCTGTTCCTTGGTAATGAGGAGGTGCAGTTGGCGAAGGGCGAGATCAGGCACGATGCCTGTCTTCATCATCCCGCCGGTCGCTCTGTACTCGAAATCGCGGCCATGCGGCGTAATCAACAACTTCGTCTTAAAGAAGCCTGCCTGGCGCTCACGCAACTGCCAGGTTACATCCGCCGAATCGCAGACAACTTTTTGCAGGTAGACCCGGTCCGGCAAAAAGATCGAATACCACGGTTTTGGCGGCTTATTTTCCGGTTTTGGTTCATAGGTTTGAATTTCCGCTTTGCCCGACGGAATCAGGATATAGTCCAGCTCCCAACGCCGGAGAAAAATCCCCCACGGATTGAACCTCGCATCCACTTTGCCGGTCGAAATCGCTTTGAAGGCTTTTACCCCGTTCTTTCCTGTGAAGCCCTCCGCTGTTGCCGTGAGAAAACCTGTCCTCCGAATCGTCTGGTAACTTCCCTCCAAATTCAGTCCCTTGGACGTCTGCTTGTCGAGCTCTCTTCGGAACGCGTCACTCTCCACATACTTGGTGAGACGTGGATTAATCAGGAGAACCGTAATCGCCAGCAAAGCGCCTGCGCCAATGAGCCCCGACAACCAGAAGGAAGGACGGTGCAGCAGCGCGCGCAGCTTGTTTTGGAAATTGCGAAGCTCTGAACTCAAGAAAGTGCTCTCGCCTGAAGCTCGCCTCCGCAGACCAGCATTAATTTGATGTGTCTTTTCAAGAGCACAATAGCTCCGGAAGTTTCCCCTTTGTCATTCACAAGTATCGAGCTATTCGTGCGCGATACTGCGCGCGGCCTCATGCTTAGCTCGCGAACGATAAAGCGGGAAGACTGAGGAACTGACGTCCAAACTCTGCCCAAGGCGTTCCAGAGCGGGCTCCTCGCCGCTCGACCCCGCCGGGCCGGCGCCCGCGATATAGCTGCGGACTCTAGAGACCCAATCTCAATTAGGGTTGAGGAGCTCACTTAACTTGACCCGCTCATTCTCAGGTGCCACTGTAAACTTGCACGAACGCGGTCCCCCTGGAATGAAATCCTGAGTTTCCAGACTCGCTGTGTGCTCGCCAGCGGACACTTCGTGCCGTGGTCCGACACCTATATGGCCGATTCACCTTGCGATGATGAATTAGTGAAGGCCCAAAGCGGCTTGGCCGCCGGAGTGGTCGAGATAGATCCAAACCGCCCTTCACCCATCGCAGCGAGAGATTATTTCGACAGATGCTGCAAAGCGCCGGCTTTTACCAACTGAGACAATGAGGATCCGCGCAGCCCGTCAGACTCGCGTCATCCGCAAACTACCAAGAAGGAAATGAATACCCCAAAACCTCCAAATCCCGCGCACGTGCCGGGCACTACCAGAGGCGAGCGACTGGCGCTCGAGAAAGGAATCGAAGCCGGTCGCGGCGGTCAAAAATTCTATCGAACAGAAAGGGATTCGACTGGAGTGTCTCCGCGCGATCGTCGTCCGATCCACCCTGACATGCCGAATATTCCGCCTGCGTGAAAGGCTCCAATGCCGCGCATGATTGCAGACCCAAGCCTGGCAGGCGATGTGGCTGCCAGAGCGCACAACCCGGTGGCTGCGTTGCGGCGTTTTGCGCGGGCTGCCACGGAGTCGTCCGTTGCACGTGCTGAGTCCGAGCGGTGCGAGCTGTGCAGCGCAGAACTGCCACCGACCCATCGGCATCTCCTCGAAGTAGATAAGCGCAAAGTGGTCTGCGCGTGTGATCCGTGTGCCCTGCGGTTTCAGGACGTGGTCGGCGGACGGTTCAAGTTAATCCCGCGAGATCCTCGTTTGTTACCGAAGTTCCAGCTAACAGATGCTCAATGGGAGAGTCTCGCACTTCCGATTGATCTGGCCTTTTTTTTCTTCAGCACGCCGCTGGGAAAAACGACGGCTATGTACCCAAGCCCAGCGGGTGCCACGGAATCCCTTCTGCCACTGACTGCGTGGAGGACTTTGTTGGCTGACAATCCTGCTCTCCGCCATCTTCAAGCAGACGTTGAGGCGCTGCTGGTCAACCGTGTGGGTGAGTCTCGCGAATCGTTCCTTGCACCGATTGATGCGTGCTACGAACTGGTCGGGCTGATTCGTATGCACTGGCGCGGACTGTCCGGCGGCGAGGCTGTTTGGCAGGAGATTGCGCGCTTTTTTTCCGCGCTGAAACAACGTGCGCGCACGCTGGAGGTGAGCGATGCCTGACCTCGACTATCGCGTGACTGGTGTGCGAGCCGCTACGCGCGGAGTTACGCCATTGTTGCACTTCGCGCTCGAGATTACGAATACGCCTGCGGAGCAAACCATTCATGCCGTGATTCTGCAGGCGCAGATCCAAATCCAATCCTCACAACGCTCGTACCTTCCTCGGGAGAAGCAAAAACTGGTAGAGCTTTTCAGCACACCTGACCGGTGGGGGCAAACCTTGCGCAACAAACTCTGGGCGCATGCCACTGTTTCAGTGAGCGAGTTCGCTGGCCACGTTGAGACGGTTCTGCCGGTGCCCTGCACGTACGATCTGAATGTTGCGGCGACCAAATACTTCCACGCGCTGGAAGGAGAAGATGTTCCCTTACTCTTTTTGTTCAGCGGCACGGTCTTCTATGCGACGGAGGATGATCGTCTTCAAGTCGAGCGCGTGTCCTGGGACAAGGAGTGCGTCTTTCGAATGCCGGTAGCGGTGTGGGGCGAGATGATGGATGAGCACTATCCCAACAGCGCGTGGATTTATCTTCAGCGCGACGTTTTCGAGCGCCTGCTCGATTACAAGCGCGAGCAGGGGCTGCCGACGTGGGAGGCAACCCTCGAACGCTTGCTACCGGAATTACAATCAAGCGGCCCTCCAAGATGAACACTTCGCTGGTCGATCGGGTGGTGAATTCCGTTCTTTATGAAGGATACATTCTCTACCCGTATCGAGCGTCATCCGTGAAGAATCGCGCACGGTTTACCTTCGGGCGCGTCTATCCCGAAGCTTACAGCATTAGCCAGAACGGCGCGGAGCCTTTCATCATGCAGACCGAGTGTCTGGTTCGATCAACCGGCGCGCCGTCGGCTGAGGTCAACGTGCGCTTTCTCCATCCGCTCGCGCGCGAAATTGGAGCTCTCCCACGGAAATCAGCCGAACCTTTGGACGATGTGCACCTGAAGACCGTGCCGGAGCTGCGAGTGGGTGACCGACTCTATCAAAGCTGGCAAGAAGCAGTTGAGCGAACCGTCGCCATTCCTTCGCAGCCGCTCCGAGCATTTGCCGAGCGTTCGCTGGAGCTGCCCTTTTCGTTCCCGTCGTCGCGCACAACCGAACCGATTGGCAATGACGCCGGTCAGATCGTGGGGCTCGTGCTAAGACGGCAGGAAGCGCTGCAAGGCCGCCTGGAAGTCAGCGCCACATCGATTGATCCGGAGGTTTCGAAACTTAGTGTCCGAGTGGTCAATCAAACGCCGGTGTCGGAGAACGACCTGAACAAACAGGATGCGGTCATCATGCGCACATTCGCTTCAACGCACGCGATCTTGTCTGTGCAAGGCGGCGAGTTTCTTTCGCTGCTCGATCCTCCGTCGCAATACCTTGAAGCTGCCGGAAGCTGTCAGAACGTCGGTGCTTACCCTGTCCTGGTTGGCGAGGAGAAACGCGGCGAGCGCGACACGATGCTTTCTTCGCCGATCATTCTTTACGATTACCCGCGCATCGCGCCGGAAAGCGTTGGCGACCTCTTCGACAGCACGGAAATTGATGAGATCCTGACCCTGCGGGTCATGGCGATGACCGACGCCGAGAAATCCGAGATGCGGCAGGTAGACGATTTCGCTCGCCGCATTCTTGAACGAACCGAGTCGCTCGGACGCGACCACTTGATGAAGATGCACGGGGCGATTCGCGAGTTGCATCGATTCGAAGAAGATTTTTCCACCAACACCCGCCTCGAGAGCGTGTCCGTGCGAGGAGTCAGCGTGAAAGCCGGTGACCGCGTGCGCATCCATCCGAAAGGTCGCGCCGACATCATGGACCTCGCACTCGCGGGGAAAGCTGCCGTCGTCGAGGCGATCGAGCAGGACTCAGAGGCTCGTGTCCATCTGGCGCTCGTGCTCGATGAAGATCCTGGCAAAGACCTCGGTCTGATGCGTCAGCCGGGCCACAGATTTTTCTACGGCGCTGACGAAATCGAACCGCTGCGGGAGGCAACCCTTCGATGAAAATCCTGGTTGCTGGTATCGGCAATATCTTCCTCGGCGACGATGCCTTTGGTGTCGAAATGGTCCAGCGCCTAAGCGCGACGCCTCTGCCGCCCCAAGTGACCTTAGCCGACTTCGGAATTCGCAGTTTCGACCTCGCCTACGCGATGGCGGATGATTATGACGTCACCATTCTCCTGGACGCGATCTCCCAAGGACAACCTCCAGGAACAGTTTCTCTTATCGAACCGGACATCAGCGGGTCGAACACGAGTGATGTCGGTCCCGTCGATGCGCACAGCATGAACCCGGTGCGTGCGCTGCAGATGGCTTCGTCTCTCGGAGGTCAACCTCGACGCCTCTATTTAATAGCGTGCGAGCCGGCAGTCCTCGAAACCGAGGAGGGCCAACTCGGCCTCAGTGACCAGATCGAAGCAGCCATCCCGACCGCAATCGAGATGCTCCGAACGCTCCTGGATGAACTTCTTCACGAAAATTGCACCGCCGAACATGCCTCGGTCGAAGGGAGGTGAGCCTTATGTCTTTCTCGTCACGCGAATATTTGGTTTGGAAGGCCCTGTTCACGGGACTGTTGCTCATCGCCGGCTTCATGATCCTCGCGAACGTTCCCGAGCTTCGCCGCTACGCTCTGATCCGAAGTATGTAATCAGCGGCTGGAGGCACCATCTCAATCCATAGCAATCCGCAAGTATCTAAGCCTGCCACCACACGATATAAAGAAACCGTAAGCATTACCTTCACATCGGAGAACAAGTTTATGCAAGCCACTGAAATTGGCGCTCATCGCCCCCCTGCTGTTAAAGAAATTCACATCGTCTGGATGACCACTGGCCTTGGCTGCGACGGGGATTCCGTCTCAATAACCGCCGCCACTCTGCCAAGTGTTGAGGAGGTCGTCATGGGATCCATTCCCGGCCTACCCAAGGTACACCTTCACAACCCCGTGCTTGCTTATGAAGTCGGCGACGATTTCATGAAGTACTGGTTTCAGGCGGCCGAGGGCAAACTCGATCCGTTCGTTCTCGTCCTCGAGGGCTCAGTGCCCAACGAGTCGATCAAGAAAGAGGGCTACTGGGCCGCCATGGGCACCGACCCGGATACTGGCCAGCCGATAACCACTAACGAATGGCTGGACAGGCTTTCTCCCAAGGCGCTGGCCGTAATCGCCTGCGGGACATGCGCCACCTACGGAGGAATTCATGCCATGCAAGGCAACCCCACCGGTGCCATGGGATTGCCAGACTATCTGGGCTGGAATTGGCGGTCGAAAGCCGGCCTGCCCATCATCAATGTGCCCGGCTGTCCCGTCCAGCCGGATAACATGATGGAGACCCTGTTGTACCTTCTCTATCAAGCGGCCGGTCTGGCGCCGATGATCCCGCTCGATGATCAACTGCGTCCAACGTGGCTGTTTGGCAAAACCGTTCATGAAGGTTGCGATCGCGCCGGTTATTACGAGCAGGCCGACTTTGCCCACGAATACGGCTCGCCGAAATGCATCGTGAAACTCGGCTGCTGGGGCCCGGTGGTAAATTGCAACGTTCCCAAACGTGGCTGGATGGACGGCATCGGCGGTTGCCCCAACGTCGGTGGCATTTGCATCGGCTGCACCATGCCAGGTTTTCCCGACAAGTTCATGCCGTTCATGGATGCCCCGCCCGGTTCCAAGGTATCGACCAATATCGCCGGAATCTGGGGAGGCACAGTCAGACTGCTCCGAGGGTTCACGAACAGGTCGGTAAACAAGGAGCCCACCTGGCGGCACCCGCGACGAGAAATTACTACCGGCTACTCACCCACCCATTACGGAACTAAGCGCTCCTAGGAGGTACTCCAATGTCAACCGCAACTCTGCCTAAGAAAGAAACCGCCCCACAAGGGGGCAATGTCGTTGAGATGTCGTGGGATCCGATCACACGCATTGTTGGCAGCCTCGGCATCTATACCAAAATCGACTTCGACTCGAAGAAGGTGCTCGAGTGTTACAGCACCTCTTCGATCTTCCGCGGCTACTCAATCTTCATGAAGAACAAAGACCCGCGCGACAGTCACTTCATCACCAGCCGTATTTGCGGCATCTGTGGTGACAACCACGCGACCTGTTCAGTTTATGCGCAGAACATGGCTTATGGCGTAAAACCACCTCCATTAGCCGAGTGGATTGTGAATCTCGGGGAGGCCGCGGAGTATATGTTCGATCATAACATCTTTCAGGACAATCTGGTCGGGGTGGACTTCTGCGAGATGATGGTCAAGGAAACCAATCCGGGAGTCTGGGAGAAGGCCAAGAATACGCCGGCGCCCCATGCGGCGGATCATGGTTATCGGACGATCGGCGATATCATGAGAGCGCTGAATCCCTTCGAGGGAGAGTTTTACCGTGAGACGCTGCAGGTCAGTCGTTACACGCGTGAGATGTTCTGCCTGATGGAAGGCCGGCACGTCCATCCTTCCACGCTGTACCCCGGGGGCGTGGGTACTGTGCCAAGCATTCAGGTCTTTACGGATTACCTCGTGAGATTGATGAGGTACGTCGAGTTCATGAAACGAGTCGTGCCGCTTCATAATGATCTCTTCGACTTCTTTTATGAAGCGCTTCCGGGCTACGAGGAAGTGGGCCGGCGGCGTATTCTGCTCGGCTGTTGGGGCTCATTTCAAGATCCGGCGGTCTGTACCTATGACTACCGAACCATGAATGAATGGGGCAAGGCGATGTACGTTACACCCGGGATCGTTGTGGACGGCGAGCTCGTCACCACCAACCTGGTCGATATCAATCTGGGAATCCGTATCCTGCTCGGATCTTCCTACTACGAAGATTGGAATAACTCGGAAACCTTCGTCACTCATGATCCGCTCGGCAATCCGATCGACAAAAAGCATCCGTGGAACCAGACGACCATTCCCCATCCGCAGCGACGCGACTTCGGTGGCAACTACACATGGGTCATGTCGCCCCGGTGGTATGACAAACGCACCGGCGATCATCTCGCGCTCGATACTGGCGGCGGCCCTATCGCACGGCTTTGGGTCACCGCGCTCGCAAACCTTGTCGACATTGGTTACGTCAAGGCTACCGGTCACAGCGTGAAAATTCTGCTGCCCAAAACGGCGACCAAACCGGAGGTCGAGCTCGAGTGGAAGATCCCGAAGTGGAGCAACGCTATCGAGCGCGATCGCGCCCGGACATACTTCCAGGCCTACGCCGCCGCGTGCGCGCTCTACTTTTGCGAGCAAGCGCTCAACGACGTGCGCGCCGGAAGGACCCAAACCTTTACCCCGTTCAAGGTTCCCGATGAAGCCATCGGCTGCGGCTTTCACGAAGCCGTTCGCGGAGTCCTTTCGCACCACCTGGTAATTCGTGGGGGCAAGATCGCGAATTACCACCCGTATCCACCCACTCCTTGGAACGCCAACCCACGCGACATTTATGGAACGCCTGGACCGTACGAAGACGCCGTTCAGAACACACCGATTTTCGAGGAGAACGGACCAGATAACTTCAAGGGAATCGATATCATGCGCGCCGTGCGCAGCTTCGATCCGTGCCTGCCTTGCGGAGTCCATATGTATCTGGGCGGTGGCAAGACGTTGAAGCAAATGCACACCCCGAGCGCCTTGATGGGCCTGGCAAAACGATGAGCACTGCTCAATCCTCAGACTTGGCCGTTGCCATTCCGAGAATCGAAGCTTCGCCCGAAGAGATCTACGACATCGAGCTTGAGCATAGCTTGCTCGAAGCCAACGCCAAACTCGCTGACGAAAATCGGAGGTTGCTCGACCGTCACGGCATTACGGCCATCGACTTCATGGGCGCAATCGGTTCGGGCAAAACCACGCTCATCGCGCGGCTTGTCGAGAAGTTGAAGGGCCAGGCTGGCGTTGCAGTTTTTAACGGCGATGCGACAACCAGCGAGGACCAAAATCTGGTGGCTAAGGCGGGCGTTCAGGTTGTGCAAGTGGCCACCGTCAACGGCTGTCATCTCGACGCAAACCTCGTTGGCAAGGCTCTGAAGAAGATCCGCCTCGACGGCCTTCGCCTCCTTTTCATCGAAAACATCGGCAACTTGATCTGCCCCGCGGAGTTTCCGCTCGGCGCCAAAGCCCGCGTAGTTGTCATTAGCGTTACCGAAGGGCCATGGAGCGTGCGCAAGCACCCGCACATGTTTCTCGGCGCGCGCATTGTGGTGATCAACAAAAGCGACCTCGCCGCCGCGATGGAGGTCAGCGTGGACGCTCTCGCCGTCGACGTTCACAAACTCAAGCCCGATGTCGAGGTGATCGAAACCAGTTGCAAGACCGGCGCGGGGATTGACGAAGTCGTCGCCGCAATCCAAGCCGTCTAAGGAGGCGCATGCATGAGCTTTCGATCGTCTCATCACTCGTGGAAAGCGTGTTGAATTTCGTCGAGACGCAGCCGGTGAAGAGGGTCATTGCCGTGCGGTTGGGCATCGGCGAGCTTACCTGTGTGGAAGCGGAGCAGATTCGTTTTTGCTACGACCTCGTCACCGAGGGCACGGCTATCGCCGAGTCTGTGTTGGAGATCGAGCAGATCAAGGCTTCGGTCAAATGTCTTGACTGTGAGTTCCACGGCCCACCGAATTACTGGGATGGGGGGCTCTCCAGCGTCGGCATACCCACCTTGCAATGTCCGCGATGCGGACACGCCGTCGAAGCCGTCGAAGGCAACGATTGCACAATCCAATCAATCAAGTATGTCGCGTAACGGTTCAAGGCCAGCCAGCGACGAGCTGAATCGGCATGGCCAACGCATGCAGGAGCTCATCGCGAAGATCGACGTCCTGCCCGACCCGAACGCTCGCGAACTTCTTCAGGAATGCTTGCAGGAGGTGCTCGCCTTTTATGGGATCGGCTTGGATCGCGTGCTGGAAGTGACGAGGAGTGCCCCAGGCGGACAGGAGCCTTATGACAGGCTGGTCCACGACAGCATCGTGCGTGGCATGTTGCTGATTCACGGACTTCATCCTGTGCCTCTCGAGACTCGCCTGCGTGAAGCCCTGGAAAAGGTGCGGCCTTACATGCAAAGCCACGGCGGTAACGTCGAGTTCCTCAGTTTGGACAACGATACGGCCCGCCTGCGCTTGGCCGGTCACTGCAAAAGCTGTCCCTCCTCGGCCGTCACTTTGGAACTCGCGCTGAAACAAGCCATCGAGGAAGCGTGTCCCGACCTGCTGGGCTTTGACTGTGAGGGAGTCGCGCCGGCGCCCGCTCATGAGGAGTCGCACACTCCGAATGCGGCGCCGAGTTGGACCGTCGTGGAGCTGCACGAACTGAAAGATGGCGAACTGGTTCCCATTCACGCGGCGGGAATTCCGCTCGTGGTCTGCAAAACGGAGGGCCGACTCTATGCTTACCGCGATCGCTGTCCGGCCTGCAACATGCCGCTCCACCTCGGCGTCCTTGATCGCACTCTGCTAAGTTGCCGCGCCGGCCACCGATATGACGTGCCGCGGGCTGGCCGAGCCTTGGATTCTGCGAACCTCCACCTTGATCCATTCCCCTTGCTGAACCACGGCGATAGCGTGAAAATTGCCTTGCCAAACGTGCGTGACAGCGCCGCACAGCATCATGTTTCTGAACAGGGGCTCGCGCCCGCGGGATGATACCAATGTCGCTAACACTCCTTTCCATCTTATGCTTCGGCTTCTTGCTCGGAATGCGGCATGCCTTCGATGCCGACCACATCGCCGCGGTTTCAACCATTGTGAGTCGCAAGCGCAGTATCGGCGCCGCCGCGCTGACTGGCATTTGCTGGGGCGCAGGTCACGGATTCACAATGCTGGTGGTCGGTGGCGCAATCGTTTTGTCTGGTTTTGCGGTTCCTAAAGGTCTCGGACTAAGTCTGGAGCTTGTCGTCGCCTTGATGCTCATCGTGCTGGGCGTTGTCAATGTGGGCGGCCTTTGGCGCGAGGCTCGCGAGACTTTTTCGGCGAGCAGCCACGGTCAAGGACCTGCCGGCAACTCACGCCGCCCGGAAGCGTCTTGCAAGGAGTTCGGCTTATTTCTAGCCGTCCGTCCCCTGGCGATTGGGATTGTGCATGGGCTGGCCGGATCGGCGGCGATGACGCTCCTGCTGCTCCCGGTGATTCACGATCCCATTTGGTCGATGGCCTACTTGGCAATCTTCGGCGTGGGGACGATCGCGGGGATGTTGTTGATTACGGCGATCATCGCCGCGCCCTTTCTCTACATGCAGGCGCACCCCCATCCGCTCCGTCGTTGGATTGCTGCCACTACGGGAATCTTCAGCGCGAGCTTCGGCGTTTTCCTCGCCTATCAGGTGGGCTTCGTTGATGGACTCTTCACGTCCGTCCTCAAATGAACGCTGAGCGAGCCAAAGTTACTGTGCGTGGCGCGGTTCAGGGTGTGGGATTCCGCCCGCACGTCTTTCGGCTGGCTACTGAACTGCGCCTCGACGGCTGGGTGCTCAACTCCTCGCAAGGGGTTTTTATCGAAGCCGAAGGTGCGCCCGACACGCTACAACAGTTTCTCCTTCGGCTGGAGAAAGAAAAACCGCCGCGCGCAGTGATCCAAAGTCTTGAGTTTTCCTTGCTTGATACGGTCGGCTACACCGGTTTTGCGATTCGAGAAAGCGATGAGTGCGGGCCCAAGACAGTCCTGATTCTGCCGGACATCGCAACCTGCGCAGACTGCCTACGCGAGACTCTCGATCCCGATAATCGACGTTATCGCTATCCCTTCACAAACTGCACGAACTGCGGACCGCGCTTCACCATCGTCGAAGCCCTGCCCTATGACCGGCCGAATACTTCAATGAAGAGCTTCGCAATGTGCCCTGAATGCGAACGGGAATACCGCGACCCGCGCGACCGCCGCTTTCACGCACAGCCAAATGCATGCGTTCGCTGCGGACCGCAGCTGACGTTGTTAAATGCGCGGGGAGCCATACTGTCAGGGGCTGATGCCGCCTTGCGTCAAACTTCCGAGTTGGTTCGAAGTGGAAACATCTGCGCCCTGAAAGGGCTCGGTGGCTTCCAGCTCATCGTGGACGCCGGGGATCAGGGTGCTGTCGAGCGGCTCCGCCTTCGAAAACGGCGCGAGGAAAAGCCGTTTGCCGTCATGTATCCGTCGCTAGAGGCGGTGCGCGAGCATTGCGCGGTCTCGGAGCTGGAGGAGCGTCTCCTGCTTTCGCCTGAATCGCCGATCGTGCTGCTGCGGCGCCTGAAAGCCGAATCTAACCTGTCTCCCTCGATTGCGCCGAGAAACCCCAACCTCGGCGTGATGCTGCCCTATACGCCGTTGCATCATCTGCTTTTGCGCGAGCTCGGCTGCCCGATCGTGATGACCAGCGGCAACCTGAGCGATGAGCCGATATGCACTACGGAGGAAGAAGCTCTGGACCGCTTGTCAGGCATCGCGGATGCGTTTCTCGTGCACGACCGTCCCATCGTGCGGCATGTGGACGACTCAATTGTGCGCGTCGTGGGAGGACGTGAGCTCGTGCTGCGCCGGGCCCGGGGCTACTCGCCTTTACCAGTGCAGCTGCGGACCCCCTTGCCGTGCGTGCTTGCGCTAGGGGCGCATATCAAGAACAGCATCGCTCTTAGCGTGGGCAGTAATGTCTTCATCAGCCAGCACATCGGCGATCTCGAAACGAGTCAGGCATGGTCGGCCTTCCGAAAGGCGGCTGCGGACCTGCCCCGGATCTTCGGCGCATCACTCGAAATGGTCGCATGCGACCTGCACCCGGAATATCTCTCCACAAAATACGCGGCGCAATTGCCCGTTCCGACCCAACCGGTCCAGCATCACTGGGCCCATGCGCTGGCCTGCATGGCGGAAAACGAATTGGAGTCGCCAGCGCTCGCGGTCTCATGGGACGGCACTGGATACGGACTTGATGGCACCATTTGGGGGGGCGAGTTTCTGCTCGCGCAGCAGGCTGCGTTCCAACGAGTGGCCCACCTGCGTCAGTTTCGCCTACCCGGCGGGGAAGCCGCGATCAAGCAACCACGCCGGTCGGCGCTCGGGGTACTGCATGAAATCTGGGACAGCAAAAGCGCGGAGCTCCGCACGATGGCACCGGTCCGCGACTTTGGGGAACACGAGTTCGCGGTGATTCAGCAGATGCTGAGCAAAGGAGTCAATGCTCCCATAACTTCGAGTGCCGGAAGATTGTTTGATGCCGTAGCATCGTTGATTGGCTTGCGTCAATGTGCCTCCTTTGAAGGTCAGGCCGCCATGGAACTGGAGTTCGCGATCGACCCGGCAATCGACAACGCATACCCATTTCTCGTGCAAGGCAGCGAACCGTTCATCGTGGACTGGCGGCCGATGATCGAGGCGATTGTGGTGGAGCTCAATGCTCGCTGTCCCGCGGGAGTGATCGCCGCCAAATTCCACAACACACTCGCAGAGATGATCGTGGCGGTGGCACGCCGGATCGAGCAGGAGCGCGTTGTGCTCACCGGCGGCTGTTTTCAAAACTGTCTGCTCACCGAGCGCTGTGTGCAGCGTTTGACCAATGCTGGGTTTCGAACCTACTGGCATCAACGCGTTCCGCCAAACGATGGCGGAATCGCCCTGGGTCAAATCGTTGCCGCAGCACTTGCGGCTGCGAATCACAAGCTCGAAGTTAAGGAAGTCTCGATTGCATGAACCTCATGTACGCGGATCTCACGGAGATATTCACCAGAGATGGGATGAGGATGGGGAAAATCTGTGTCGGAGGCGCCCTCAAGAACGTCCCCCTTGACCTACTCGCCGATGCTCAGCGCGGAGATCGTCTCCTTGTCTGCGAGGGCGTCGCAATCGCGAGAGTCGAACCGTCGACCAACCCGGAGCTCAAAGATGTGTCTGGCCATACCTGGTAAGCTGTTAAATGTTGAGCTGGACGCCAATGGCGTGCGGATGGGCCGAGCCAACTTTGGTGGCATCGTAAAGCAGGTGTGTCTCGAATACACGCCGGAGGCTGGCCCCGGCGATTATGTGCTCGTGCATGTGGGCTTCGCCCTTGGAAGAGTCGATGAAGCCGAGGCGGAGCGAACTTACAAGCTGCTCGAGGAGATGGATCAACTGCAGGAACTCGACATACCCGGCGTGGAGGAGCCCGCAATTGAGAAAGGAAGTTCGCCGTGAAGTATATCGATGAATATCGCAACGAGGCGCTCGCACAGAAGATCGTCGGCGAAATTCGGCGGATCGTAACGAGACCATGGGTATTGATGGAGGTCTGCGGTGGACAGACGCATACTATCGTCAAGTATGGCATCGATCGCCTGCTGCCTCCTGAAGTCGAGCTCGTGCATGGTCCTGGCTGCCCGGTGTGCGTGACATCGCTGGAGATGATCGACAAAGCGCACGCGATCGCTCGGAGATCGGACGTGATCTTCTGTTCGTTTGGCGATATGCTGCGTGTGCCCGGCTCCGATAGCGATCTGCTCATCCTGAAATCGCGCGGCGCCGATGTTCGCGTCGTTTATTCGCCCATTGATTGCCTCAAGATCGCCCGCGCCAACCCGGAGAAAAAAGTTGTTTTTTTCGCAATCGGCTTCGAAACGACTGCGCCGGGAAACGCCATGGCTGTTTGGCAGGCGAAGGAGCAAGGGGTGCAGAATTTCAGCGTGCTTGTTTCGCATGTCCTCGTGCCGCCCGCGATCGCCTCGATTCTCCAATCACCGCTCAATCGCGTACAAGCTTTTCTGGGCCCGGGCCACGTCTGCACCGTGATGGGTTACCGCGAATATGAACCTATTGCCGAGCGATTCCGTGTGCCGATCGTGATCACCGGATTTGAGCCGATCGACATCCTGGAAGGCGCTCTCATGACGATTCGCCAACTCGAAGCGGGGACGCACGAGGTGGAGAATCAATACCCGCGCGTGGTCAAACGCGCCGGCAACCCGGTGGCGCAAAACCTCGTCAACAAAGTGTTCGAAGTCTGCGACCGTAAATGGCGCGGCGTCGGCTCGATACCGAAAAGCGGGTACAAGTTGCGCTACGAGTTTCGGGATCAAGACGCGGAGCGGCTCTTCGATGTCAAGGAGATCGATACCAAAGAGCCTTCCGTCTGCATCAGCGGCCTGGTTTTGAAAGGCGTGAAGAAGCCGCACGACTGTCCTGCTTTCGGCACACAATGCACCCCCGAAAATCCGCTGGGCGCGACAATGGTCTCCGCCGAAGGCGCCTGCGCGGCCTACTACGCCTACGGCAGGCACCTGGAAAAGCAACCGGCGCAGGCAGCATGATCTCGCCGCAGACGGCCGTGCTTGACAAGCTCACGGAGAGCTTTCGCGAAAAGATTCTCCGTAAGTGCGGCGAAAGCGTAGAGATGAAGGAACGTTTTTTCTCGAAGTACGCTGAGTCGCTCGAGGCGATGTCGCGAGCACTCGCCGCGCGTTTTCAGAAAGGAGCGAGGCTTTTCGCGATGGGAAACGGCGGGAGTTTATGCGACGCGCTGCACATCACCGTCGAGTTCAATCATCCAATCATTGAAAAGCGTGCGGCCTTCCCGGTCATCCCGCTGATGGCGGACACAGCCACGATGACGGCCATCGGAAACGATCTCGATTTTTCACGCGTATTCGTCAATCAGCTCCGCCTGCTCGCCGCTCCGGGCGACGTCGCGATGGCCTTCAGTACGAGCGGCAAGTCGCCGAATCTCATCTACGCGCTCGAAGCGGCGCGGAAATTGCCGATGTTAACGGTTGCTTTTGCCGGCAAGGACGGCGGGCGTTTCCCCGAGGTGGCGGATTACTGTTTCATTGTGCCATCCTACAGCATTCATCGCATTCAGGAGGTGCACGCTACGGTGGTGCACGTTGTTTGGGACTTGGTTCACATTGCGCTTGGTGCTGAAGATGTCACTTGAGACTTCCACAGAGGATGTGACGAGCGACGCGAGCGGGCTCGCTAACTCATGCCCGACACCGCTCAGCAACTACAAGGAGATCGTCCTCGCCCACGGAAGCGGCGGGAAGCTAAGCCAGCGACTCTTGCAATCGGTTGTGTTCCCACAGTTTCGAAACGAACTGCTCGCCTCACTGCACGACGGCGCCATTTTTGAGCTCCACGGTTCCCGCGTGGCCTTTAGCACGGACTCCTATGTCATCAGCCCGATCTTTTTTCCGGGCGGAGATATCGGAAGGCTGGCTGTCCACGGAACGGTTAACGACCTGGCGATGTGCGGAGCGCGACCCCTTCATCTTTCTGTAAGCTTCATCCTCGAAGAAGGTTTGCCTATGGCCGATTTCCGACGCATCGTGCAATCGCTGCACGATGCCGCTGACGAGGCGGGCGTGATGATCATCACCGGGGACACGAAGGTCGTCGATCGCGGCAAAGCCGATAAGATCTTCATTAACACCGCCGGCATTGGCCTTGTGCGCGAGGGGATAAATATCCAGCCAAGCCGCGCGCAACCCGGCGACATGATCATCATCAGCGGGCAGATCGCCGTGCATGGCATCGCCATCATGTCCGTGCGGGAAGGCTTGGAATTCGAAACGGAGATCGCGAGCGATACCGCACCACTCAATGGTCTCGTAGAGTCCGTGCTGGACGCATGTGAAGACATCCACGTCCTGCGAGATCCGACGCGCGGAGGCGTCACCAGCGCCTTAAGCGAGATCGCGCAGAGCGCTCAGGTGGGTATGCTGCTCGAGGAAGCGCGAATTCCGATCAGCGAGGAAGTCAAAGGCGCATGCGAGATCCTGGGTCTCGATCCGCTTTATGTCGCTAACGAAGGCAAGTTGCTCGCCATCGTTCCTGCCGCGAAGACCGATCTCGTCCTTGCAGAGATGCGCGGCCACCCGCTGGGTCAAGCAGCCGCGGTCATCGGCGAAGTGACCTCCGATCATCCCGGCTATGTCCTGATGAAAACTCGAGTTGGTGGCACCCGCGTGGTGGACATGCTTTCAGGCGAGCAACTTCCGCGCATTTGCTGATCGATTTTGGCGCAGGGTACAGAGCGACGCGAGGGAGCTCCTGCGGCGATTGACCACACTTGCGTATTGGGCTACTAGACGGGCGTGAACGCGATTCACGCGAACCGGAATGGGGGGTCTCGGCTAGCCACCCAGCAATTCACCGCCAACCTGGCCGGCCATGGAGATCACCGCCTTGGGATTGCCTGAACCCAATTCTGTTTCTTCATCGCCATCGAGCGGTCAGATTCGACTGCTCGTCGTGGAAGATCATCGTGACACCGCGAGGATGCTCTGGCTGCTGCTCGCTGGCTCAAGCTACCTCGTCAAGAGCGCGGGGGATGCCGCCACCGCTCTAGAGCTTGCCGCACAGGAGCCGTTTGACCTTCTGATCAGTGATATTGGTCTGCCGGATAAAACGGGCTATGAGCTCATGAAGCAACTTCGTCAATCTTACGGGATCAAAGGCATTGCGCTAACCGCTTATGGAATGAGGGAGGACATTCGCAAAAGCCAGGAGGCGGGATTTAGTGAACACCTCGTCAAACCCGTCGAACTGGCCAGGCTTAATGAAGTCATCCGTCGTGTTTTGGAGGAGAAATGACTTTGCCAGGCTCCGATATTTCCGGCGTGGAATTTGCGCAAGCCTTTGCGCCGCGTCGCGGCAGCAGATTTATAATCGGCTGCGAAATTGATCTCGCAACGATGAGGGAAGCGCGGGTAACTCGCTCGCTCTGCGCAAGAGGTCGCGGCTCTTTGTTTTCCCGCTGTATAAGCTCACCACATCGGCCACGGTCACGGCCTCATCAGCCTGGCCATCTTGCGTAAGCAACTCAATGGCATCTCCCGCGGCGATCTCTCCCTCCTCAACCACAGCAAGATAGAAGCCACTCCTTCCGCTTCGCAAAAAGCGGTTAACCATGTCTGGCTCTTCTAAGCGGATGCCAAGCTTGAAGCAAGGCATCCGAGGTTGTGTGACAACAAACTGAGCGGAGCCGATCCGAAGGCGATCACCGATCCTGACAGCATCTTCGAGCAAGCCCTCGATCGTAAGGTTTTCCCCGAATGCTCCCCACCCTAGCTCTAAATTCGGAAGTTCTTTGCGCCAAAACCGGTAGTGCTCAGATGGATAGGCATAAACGGCCTTGTCAACACCACCATGAACCGAGAGGTCCGACTGCTGATCGCCCTCAAGATTTAATCTTGTTACGCGAACATGGCCATTTACTGGCGACTTGAAGATCGACGTGCGGACAAGTTTTCCCCGCCACTCAAGCTCGCGGGGAGCGCCCACATTTACGGACAAAAGCTTCATTCAGCGTCACGTGATGATACGTAATTATCACCTTTGTCGCCCTTCTTTGGAGTTCTGTAAGTGCGAGCGTGATTATGCTTGTGGCACGATCCTCTCGCACTTCTCCGAAGAACTGCTCGCTCAAACCAGCGTCCAGCCAGACCATCTCCTCATGCCGTGGCGGTCGAATGAGTGTCAGTTCCGCCGAGCATGTGCGCAACGAGCCCTTCCTCAGGACGTGTCTCTTGAGCGACTACCTCGATCACCTAAGTTCAGTCCGCTGATCAGGGAGGTTCGGAAGGCTTTCCCCTTCTCCAGCACGCTTTCCGTCGCTTTGCCGGCGAGATCCCCAAGCGCAACGATACCGACCAGGAGCTTGTCCGGTGCGGTATGGGCGGATCGGTCAGTAAAGCATCCACAGGGCTGCTCCCAACCTTGCCAGGGCTCGCTCATAAACTGATTTGGCGGGCTAATCACATTTAAATCTTGGGACGCCCGAGCGGTCGATAACCTTGGCGCGTTAGAGACAAGGAAGGGTCGCTTGAAGAGCGACAGCTCTAAGAGTCGCCAATGCACAGTTAATTAATTCTATGTGAAAGCCCTAAAGAGAAGAGCGGGCTGGAGCTAGGGTTTGAGAACGAGTGCAACCTTCCTGCCTGCAAGAAGCATACGCCCTATGAAACCGATCGAGACGAAGTTCATTGTCCGCAACCAGCATGCCCTGCGCAGCACACGCGCCACCTACCATCTTCTGGTCCACGCCGGAACTGAAGGATTCGTTGCCAATTCAAACATGACGTCCATCGAAGTTGACGGCGGCAACGTGTGGATCAACGGCATTCCCGTCAATGCGCCAAAGTTCACTCCCGATCATATTTCCTGGCGACAGCACACCGCCCACGGCTATAGCGCCGGATGTGTATACCTCTATGAAGACGGACTATCGGTTCACGGCGCGATTTCGCACGGTGCTAACGCACGCACTGCATCCCAATTTGACGTGGTTGGCACCGCAATCAAGCCTATCGCCTACCGAACGCGCATCAGCAAGTCGCCGCAACCACTCGGGACCGATCCAGGCAAGATCCCTGCCGCAGAGTTTGTTGATGGCCTTCCGCTGGAGATCGGATATGAGACGCAAATCGGCGGTTTCAGACCGAGCCCGACTGTTTCCCTAGGCGGTCAGGACATCACACCCAAGACAACCTGGCTTGTAGATCAGAAAGGACGGACGGTCCTCAAGTTCACCCTGGACGATACGTTCTGCACCCTTGCGCCTGAGCTCTATCGCACCGCTCAGATTGGATTCGATCCGTACGATTTCAAGGCACGCGGCGCAGGAATCGTGCAGGCGACCTGCAAAGAGGCCTCTCCAACCGGAACGGCGCTGGTGTGGACCGCCGAGCCCCAGCTTAAAACCTCCCGTTTTGTCATACCAAAGCGCGTTGCTGCCGCCCTGCAGTTGGTTGCCGCCGATGACACGCTTCGCGTAAGCGAGTTGATCACACTGCTGCCCGATGACCAGGTGAACGGGGACGCTAATTCGATGCTGCTACGCAACATGAAGTGGGCGATGGGACAAGATGGTACGCAACGCGGATGGCTCGCCGATTTCTTCGGCCAGACGCCACCTTTCGTTCCGGAGAATCAGAAGGAATTGATCGGGAAGAGTCTGGACTGGTATCAGCATAAGTTCGCCAAGGCCTATATGACCCAGGCGTTCAACACCTATACGGGACCCAACCAACCCTCGACTCGCCTCGACACAGACCAGGCTGGACGCCTGGACAATTTCCTACGAAAAGGCCTTGGGCAGTCGTCTGATTTCAACGTGCAACATCAGGGTATTTACGTTGATGCCTACATCGGCGCGAAGCCACGGCTCGCCGATTTCCTGGCGGACACTAAGAAAAACGGCACGGATTGGGCGCAGAAGGTCTTTGACGAGCTCACCGGTGGACCGCAATTCATAATTACCGTAAACCGCGTGGCCGGAGCGGCCGGAGACCCCGCCGCGATGGGTCCCGTCAACAACTTCGCCTGCCTGCTTACCGCCCTGGATCCGTCGGGGAAAAAAGCAAAAACCTACTTCGACGCTGTTCTGTCCGGCGTGATTGCAACACTGGTGCCCCAGAGCAACCAAAAGGACAAGGACCTCATCATGCAATGGCTGCCAGCGGCCATGCAGGAGTTGTTGCGCAAGCTCGCCGATGGCGAGATTCCGGGCCAGGTGGACATCTCCCAGACTGAAGCGAAGGAGATGTACCAGTTCTATCTTCAGCATACGCAGGAGGTCGCCTCGAACATTGCAGATCTACTGCAGTCACTCTCGGCCATGAACCTAATGGGTCGAACAAAACAGGCCGAGGAAGGCTTCGAGACGATCGGGGAGAAATTTCCGAAGCTCGCCAAGGCCGGACGGTTCCTTTTCGTCATCGGGTGGATCGGCAGCCTTTCCTCGATCATTAATGCGCTTGTTAAGGGCGACTGGAACAAGATGACGGATCCGGAGAAGGCGCAGTTCGTCACTAGCTGCGCCCAGTCGGTCATTCAGGCTTTCCAGGCGATTCCCGAGATCTTCACCGGACTCAAGAGCGTCAGCATCTCGGTTTGGAACAAGGTAACAGTAAAGGTGCAAGCCCCGGAAAACCAGGAGGCCACCGGGAAGATTGGCCAGGAAGCTGCGGGGGAAGAGGATTTTGCATATGTCGCGGCCGAGAACACAAACGGCCTAATTGGCGCTGGCGCTGGAGTCGCCCGGAGTACTGTGTATACTCGGCTGTTCGGCGAGGGAGTAGGCGTGGGTGTTCTGAAGATATTAGGCGCAGCGGCGGCCGTAGCAATGGCAGCCTACTCGCTTTGGCAACTCATCAACGACATCAAAACACACGGATCGGTCAGCACCATCGTGTTCGACTCGATCGTGTTTGCAACCACTTTCCTCTCAGCCATCTGCCTGGTTGCGAACCTGTTCGTCGTATCGACAATGCTTCCGGTGATCGGTGCGATACTGGCTGTTGTCGGTATCATCGCCTCCTTTATCGCGCAGTTCGTGGACAAGCCGAAAAATCCGGTGGAAGAATGGATGAAGGCGTACGGCATTGAGTTCGCCAAAGGACTGCCGCAGCCCGCGCTTGCTTTTGCGTGAAGCCGTCGCTGCAGAGGGATAACCCGCCGCCACCCAGCATCTTCGCGACCCGCATCACGGCTACGCGGGGCGGAAACGACTGGAATCGCGGGCTCGACCTCACGCTTGGCTATGTGTGGTCAGAGGCATGGGAACTGCCTGTGCCAGTAGTGAAGCTGGGCGGGGAGGACGTCACCCCGCAGACCAGCCTTACTGTCGGCGAGGGCGATATACTATCCGTAAAGATCGATCTCAGCAGCCTCGTAACCTTGGTCTGTGCAGGGCCTAAACAGCTCTACCTGCGCGCTACAGCCGTCGTGAACGCGACTGGCGATAGTTTCAACGGCAGCGTGGATTCGACCTGCGATAGCCACTCGGGACCAAAGCCCTTCGGCTGGACTGGCACGGTCCTCCAGCCCGAGCATGCGCTAGGAATGCAGCGTATGATTGCCATCCTGGCGCGCACTCGTCAAGTTCAGCAACCCTGAAAGGAAGGCCTATGTTCGACGACCTGCTTATCTCCAGCCCGCAGACGGCGACGGCAGCAAGCAACGGTGATGCTCCGGTACAGACGGTGATCGCGATGACCGACAACGATGTGCGCAGGCACGTGGGCGAATGTTTCTTGGCCCAACTCCAGGCAGTTAACTCGGCGTTGTATTACACCTTTTTCGCCGGTCGCCCTGCTCCTCCTGTGCCTCTACCTCCGGGCAATGAATGGGTAAGCGGAGTCGCTGTTGCTCTAGTTGCTTCGGCGATGTCGCAAACCTCACAGCATGGGTTCGCGGCCTGTGCGGACAGCGCAAAGGCCAAAGCGGCAGTGGCCGCCGCGCTAACCCCGTCCAACCCCAGCTTCAAGGCCCTGGCCAAAGCCAATTACGATGCCCTATTTCCAGCTTACTGTAATGCGCAAGGGATCACATTCCAGAGCTTCCTCGGCCCAAATGCCTCGGCCCTGGGAACGGCGCTCGCGAAGACCATCAAATCGGACGCCTTCATCTCCAAGGAGATGCTGACTTTCACAGCCGATCCAGCAGGCTTCTATCAAAAGATCTCTCTGCTGCTTTACAAGGTGCAGCGCCTGAACCCGGCCGAGTTCGACGAAGCCAATAAGCGCTGGGCAGCGGTCTTACAGAACAAGGGACCATCGTTCCCTTGGACAATCTATCAGACCATGCAGTCCGACTGCTTCAGCGAACAAACGTTCTTGCAAGAGGTGCTAGGTGCCATCAATCAGCAGACCTTAACGGGGACCCGCACGACCTATGCCACTAGCGTGTCTAGTGGCCCCGGCGGCGGAGCGGGCACAGAAGCCCGCCGAACCGGCGAAGTGCCGAGCCAGTATACATACGGCATTCCCGTAGCGCAGTGGCTCAATGGTGTGCGTGGATCCTATCCGTTCTTTACCGGGAACGCTCCGGCGAACGTGGAGAATGTAGCCGGGCCCCGCGGGTGCTGCTTCGTGCGAGGCACACCAGTGCTAATGGCCGATAGCACGAGCAAATCCATCGAGCAAGTTTCGGCTGGGGAGGCACTGCGCGGCAGGAACGGAGTGGTCGTCCATCGGAGCCGGCACGAAGTCACGTGGGATCTGGAAGAGGGGGAACTGATTTACGGGATCAATGACATTCCCCCGTTCTTCAACGCCTCTCACCCGTTCCTCACGCGAGAAGGCTGGAAGGCGATTTCACCGGCGGCGGCCAAGCGCATCAATCCGGATCTCGAGATTGGTCGGCTTGCGGTTGGTGATGTCCTGTATCGTGTGCGGTCTACCGACCCTTTCGCCTACGAAGAAGTTGAGATCGCAGCAATTTCACAAACGCTGGGCGACAGCACTGAGAAGATCTTCTCGATCGATCTGCGGCGGGAGAACCTCGGCTATCACGCCCACGGCTTCTGCGTGGCAGTCAATTACCCGATCCTCACCGAGGAAAGCTTTGTGACAGCATTCGGACGACTCTCGGCAGCAGAGCGGAAACTGATTCACGAGCGGCTGCGTCCTCTTTTTCCTTTGTTGCGATCGGGCATGGGAAATTTCATCCAGCAGGCGCTGGAACGTGCCCTCGGCGCACGTTGACATCAACAGGTCGAGTTCGCTCGTGAAAGCCTTGAGGCCTAGGCGATTGCCCTCCGCTTGAAGTAGACTTGATCGGGCGATTGCTCGACGACCCGTCCTGCTTTCAATAGGCCTTTTCTTCAAGAATATGGATCCGAGAAATTCTCACTGTGACTGCAGTCGTTTCGGGTTGTAGCTCCCTTTAGGCGTGTCGAACGATTGCACATCTCAGAGATCGATGGCAGTTAAGCCTTGCCACCGCCTTGACGCTGCTTGAAAACGAATGGATATGAAACGCGCCCGGTCTGTTCTTTTTTTGCCGGTCTTCTTCTCTCAGGATGCTCGCAGCCACCTGACCTCGAAACGGCGGATCTCCAGCGCATCTACGCTCGAAAGGGAGAAGAAATGACGCCTTCGATCAAGAAGGTTGAGCAGAGCAATCCCCGGCGAGGAACAACTCCGCACCTGAGCACCAGCACGACGAACGCACCTGTTCAAAATTGAAGCTTATTCGGCAATTCTTCGATCCAATAAGAGAGCCGCTTGCGCAGCCCACTTGGATTGATTTTTCGCGCGCTCCAGAAACCAGTTCAGGCGCCCCGATTCTCGACTTCGGATAGCGGTCTCCGAGTTCCAAGAGCGAGGACAGATCAGAATCCGGCGATGGCTGCTGCGAGTTGCCCGGAGGCGTTGCGCCTGAGCAAGGTCTTGGGATCCGGACCCTCCGCCGCCGTGGCTGCGGTTAGTTCAGCGCTCTCGCCAGTAAGCTCCTGCTGGAAGCGTTGGCGCAGAACAGGATCGTTGAAGAAATGAAAGGCAAGCTCATCGCCGAGCTCATCGAGGCGCGCGTTGAGCAGCAGGTTCGGGCGTCTTGAGGAGCCGGGAAAAGCCGGCGCGCAACTCCGCCCGCGGCACTCCTTCGAAGAGTTTACCGAGACGCTCGGAGGGACCTTCTTCCGCCATTGCGAACTCAATCGTTGCACCGACGGGCGGCAGCGGAGCGCGCAAGAGCTTTTCCGCGTTTACGATGCCCGGGCCGAACCGCCTGGTATCCCATTCAACGGGACGATCGTGTCCGTGCGTTGTCAGCAGTTCTCGGAACACGTTGGGGACAGACGCGGCACCATACCGGTCGATAAGCGTCTTGCGCCCGTGATGTGCCAACCAGCACGCCGCAATCCCGGCGAGCGTAGCCACGGCAAATGACGTGCCGCTACTTCTGGAGATATCGCGCAGCGGTTGGTCTTTGCTTGCACTCGCGTGCCAGACCGATTCTCCAGGAGCGGTGATGTCTATCTGCTTTCCCCGTGAAGAACCGCTCCATGATTTGTTCACGGAATTGCTCCCAGCCACTGCCACGGATTCCTCGTAAGCGGCAGGCCAGACAACGACGGAAAAGAGATCGCTCGCGCCAAAATAGTTCCCTGCTGCGCAACAGACGATTACCCCGTGGGCGGCGGCATATTGCACTGCCTTATGAAGATAATTGGAAGACAAACCGCCCATGCTGATCGAAATCACATGGCAGCCGGTGTCGGTCGCACGCTTGATCGCATCCGCCAAACGCCGCTGATTCCACAGGACCACCGTTGGTGCGACGCGGAAAGGAATCAGCTTCGCCGCGGGCGCGGTGCCCGTGACATGGACGGCCCCAAAGGGCCCCTCACCGCTGAAGATCACGCTCGAGGTACCCGTTCCATGCCCGGGAAAGCCGATAAATCCTGCGGAACCCGCGGAGCTGATCGGCGAATCCAAATCATCCACCGCGTCAGCATCATTGCGAAAAAAATCGTAGCCGCTCCGAAACAGCAGCCGATTTTGCGCGGGGTCATCATGCCAATTCTCGGGATGAGGGGTATAGCCGGTGTCCGGATGACCGACGATGATACCTTCGCCGCGCGACGGCCGGCTTTGCGACTCGGAGAATTGCCAGGCTTCACGCGCCCGAACGATTTTTAGGCTCCATTCACAATCATCGCTCTCGGGCAGATTGCCACCGCCAGCTGAGGCAATGTCGAAGGCCGCCTCGGGAGCCACATCGACCGGCGCAGGCAACGTGAAATCTGGCTCCACCGCCACGATGCCCGGCGCCGAGCGCAAGGCGTAGACACTCTCCCATGCTTCTCCGACGGAGACGGTCTTGTTCGCACTCGTCACATGGAAACTATCCGCCGAAACGGGCAGCGACTTGACGTGCCATGCGCCACCGAGTGTCGCCGCCACCGCCTGCTGCACCGCGCTAAGTCCCGCCGGCCCGGATTCCGCCGCGGTCACGATCAGGCCTTCAAACTCGCTGCCGGTCAACTCCGCTACGGCAGCGGTTTCGTGCAACACCAGATCATCAAGAATCAAATCGAGCGCTTTGCGGATCACATTGCGCCGATGCTCTGGGGGCAGCAAACGCGCGAGTGGGAACTGGCGCGTGAGCGCTGCATCGGCAAGGGTAACGATGCTGTCTCGGACGGCAGGCGATTTCAGATCTTGTTCAAGGAAGTCCGGCAACACTGTTTCGAGAATCGACAGGATGGAGTCGAGCAGGTTTCGAAACATCGGAATGGTTGAGGAAGGCATGGAATTAGTCGTTCGAAATCTTGGTGGTGGCGATGGCAGTCATGCTGGAGTGGTTGCCCCAGGGGAAACACGCGCCTGCGAAACAGGAGATCTCTCGATCCACTCGGAGCGTGCGCGTTGATGCCTCTGGGCTTCGAAAGCTGGTTTGCTGCAAGCCGACTTTCCATGACGCGATGTCGAAGTGTTCGGTGGCTAGGTCATTTACGACATGCGAGTACCCAAACGCAAGCCTAAATCCAACAGCCATGGACTTACGAAGGATGGCCGGGAACGAGAACTCCACGCTTGCTTAGCAGGGAGATACGGCCCGTTCACAAGGTTGCCGTTCCGCAAAGGAAACTCACGTCACTTTGCGTCGGCTTTGGTTTCGACAGAACCGGCGGTGTTACTCACGTATGCGATCATTGGACAGGGACCTCGCGAACTGAGCAGGCTGCCTAAACTTCTCCAAAGTTCTATGACTAGTTGCTCGCGTGATCACCTGACACTGCTAATAAGCAAAAACTAACAAATCGCATATATTAGTTTCTCATCTTGCCATCTCGCGGCGGAGGGTCCCCAGGATGGTTCGAAGAGGAGGCGAAAAGGGAGGGTCCGTCGGTTCGCTTTCGTCCTTAGCGGCCAGCCTCGTCAATTCTCGTTTGAGCAGAGGCTAGGCAAGCCCTGCGAAGAGCTTTGCTCTATGGACGCCTCGGAAGGGATGTTTTCTTTTCCACCAAAGGAGATAGCCCGTGATTGCCAAAATGCCTGGAGCAAGACCCCCGACGCACCAGAGGATCTTTACGGGCAAGGCTCCAAAGGTGCCGAAATGCAGCGGCATGAACGCATCGGTGACCTGATTCCAGAAAGGTGTTGTTCGGATATCGACCACGCCTTCAAGAGTTCCCGTCTGCGAATTGAATGTTACCGACGAGCCAAACTCCCCCCGCAGCACATGTTGATTTTTCAGCCGCCCGTAAAAGGCGACGGGCTCATCAGCCTCGGCTGGAAGCGAAATATAGGTCCACTCGAAACCTGGAAGACTTATTTGCGCTTGCTTGAGTAACACGTCGAGCGACACGTTTTCCCCCATCACCCGGCCGCCTATCTTAGGCGGTTCGGGATCAGGACCGTTGAGGAGATGACCAACAACACTGGTGAGGTTCCGATAGGCTCCGGTGAAGCCCAGAATCAAATTGAACCCCACTGAGGAGATCCCGATCATCTTGTGCAGATCGGAAAAGAAAATTCGGGAGCTAAGCTTCCAACGCAGCCGCATAACGCTCGTCCAGAAATTCCGGTAGATCCAAAGCCCCGAAATTCCTAACAAACACAAGAGCGCTGCCAGGATGCCCGCCAGGAATGTTCCTATCTGACCACCAAGCAACGTATAATGCAGTTCGAGGAGCCACCCGGTGAGCGTCTGGCTTGAATCTGTAGGAGTTCCATGGATTTCTCCGGTGCCAGGATCGATCCAGAGCATCTTCGATTCGCCGCCAACGTGCAGGGAGACCAAAAGTTCGTCGTTCCTGCCCGAAGAAGGCGAGCGGCGCCAGCCTACGGGCTCGTAGCCTTTTAATTGCCTTTCCAGATGCGCGAGTAGCCCATCGAGATCAAGACGCATCTTCGACGAATCTGACGTCAGCACTCGTTGCGGCATCGCCAGATTTTCAATCTCCTCACGAAAGACCAAGGCGCTGCCGGTGAGACCGATAGCGACGAGACCTAAGCCCGCAATCAAGCCCATCCAGGAATGCAGGTGGAAGAGAAAACGCCTCATCAATCCCGAAATGAAGAACCCAGCGACTTGCCCACGGATCGAAATGTATCTGCGCCTCTCTACCGAACGCTGGCGGAGGTTTGCGTTTTTCTAGCGGCCGCTTGTCCTATAACAAATTGGCGACAATTCTTAGCAAGCACCCGTTAGCCGAGATCGCGTGTTCTCAGCAGGGTCGGCGGGCCAACCGATCCACAAATGCGCTTCTTCTTCACGCAGTCCAGATTTCTTTCCAGCTTGGGAATCTTTCTCGCCGCCAATGCCTTCCTTTATCCGGTCGCGTCACTGGCTCAGAGAACGTCGACAGAACTCGCCGCAAGCCCGGCCATCGTTCCGGAGGAGGCTCCAACCCTCGAAGAAGTTGTCGTCACCGGCCAAAGCGCTGTGGAGGGAACAGCGTACGCTGCGCAGGAATCAAGAATCGCGACCAAAACGCGGACCCTGCTTCTGGAAACACCTCAAGCTGTTTCCGTGGTCACGCGCAAGCTCATTGAAGACGAAGGAGTCCAGGATCTGGAAGGTGCTCTGAGAAACGTGGCGGGTGTCAGTGTTGGAGGCTATTACAACGAATGGGATTACTATCGAATCCGAGGATTCGACGCCTCATACGCCAATACGTATCTGGACGGCTTACTTGCCGACGGCGCACCCTTCGAGGAGCTATGGGCATTTGAGCGGATCGAAGTCATCAAAGGACCCGCTTCAACTCTCTTTGGGCAGGGACCACTCGGAGGATTCGTCAATCTGGTGAGCAAACGGCCCCGGCCGGATTTTTTTGGCGAAGTTCAGTTTACCGCCGGCTCATTCAATTTCTACCAAGGGGCCTTGGACGTTAACTTTCCCGCTAACAAGAATCGGACGATTTACGCTCGTCTCAATGCCCTGTTTCGCTCGGCGGACTCATTTGTCGATTTTGCGGAATCCAAGCGAATCTTTGTTGCGCCGGCGTTTACGTGGGAGATCGACCCAGTGACGTCGTTGACGATTCTGACGAGTTATCGCGACGATTGGATGAATCTCGCCTTTCCGTTGCCAGCGCGCGGCACGGTGTTACCCAATCCCAATGGAGAAATTCCCATTAGCCGGTACATCGGCAACCCGGCGCATCCCAATGATGAATGGGAGCGCACCATCCGCGTCGGATACGAATTTAACCACCGCTTCAATGAGTCCATCGGGCTCGTCCAAAACTTTCGCTATTTCTGGCTGGATTTTACGAGCGACAATCTTTCCTATCCGCAATTCCTTAGCGAAGACGGCCGCATCCTGACTCTCCAGGGATATCGAGCAAAGGGCAATTATCATGGTTGGCGAATAGATACCGCCAGCGATTTCGCTTTCGGGACTGGCCCGTTTGATCACGTGCTGTTGTTAGGGGTCGACTATCGAAGCACGACTCAGCTTTTTATCTCCCAAGACGCCGACACAATCGAGCTCGATGTCTTCACGCCGAACTATGACGCGCTGCCAGCCTACGTCTACGGCCCTGAGATGACGAGCAAAGAAACCATTGGCGACTTGGGGATATATCTCCAGGACCAGGTAAAGCTCCTGAAGAACGTCACGCTCACGGCAGGTATTCGCTATGACTACTCCTACTTCGACATCCCAATAGCGTTCGGCACGGATGGGCCTGGCGGGTATTACTCGGAATATGCGTTCTCGCCAAGAGTGGGTATCACTTACGAATTTTTCCCCGGCGCTGCCGCCTATTTCAACTGGAGCCAATCTTACAATCCGCAATGGTTCTCTACCGATGCAGACGGAAAACCAGTTGCGCCGGAGACAGGGGAGAACTTTGAAGCCGGACTCAAATGGTCTCTCTTCAACAACAGGCTGGTCGGCTTAATGTCCCTCTATCAACTCACGCGAACCAACGTCGCCACGGAAAACCTTTCCACCCCCGATCCCTTTGATTCGATCGTCACCGGGCAGCAGCGAGCTCGGGGCTTCGAGCTTGAGTTGGCAGCCAATCCGATTCCAGGACTGGAAATCGTTCTGGCATACACTTTCATCAATGCAGAGGTTACCAAAGATAATGTGATTCCGATCGGCACGCCGTTGCAGGGAGTCCCGGCGAACAGCTTTAGCGCCTGGGTGAAATACACGATCCAAGAGGGGCCTCTCCAAGGCTTGGGCCTGGGTCTCGGTGGAGTTTATTATTCCAGCCAATCCGGTGACATCGCGAATACTTTCGATCTTCCAGCCTATGGAGTGATGGATACGGCGATCTATTACAAAAGAGGACGATACCGCGCCCAGGTGAACTTTAATAATGTTCTCAACAGCCGCTACTTCGTTGGATCTTTCGATGAAGTCTATGTTTTACCAGGCGCTCCCTTCAACGTCCTGGGAAGCTTCACCATCGAGTTCTGATGGATCATCTTCTCGCTTCTACTCGAGCCTGAATCGAACGGGAACTTTCACGGTGGAGGAAACCTTGACACCTCCCAGGGTCTCCGGATGGAATTTCCATTTGCGCACGGCGTCGAGCGCGGAACTATCGAGAATTCTATGACCGGAGCTCTTGATCATAGTCACCGATTCCGCCTGACCAGCAGCGCTCACGACGACGCGGAAGAGGGCTACTCCTTGTTGTCGGTTTCGCTTCGCTTCTGCGGGATAGAACGGAGGAGGGTTTCGCAAGTAATCTGCACGGGCCGACTGAGCCCCGTTCGCTGCTACCGCAGGACTGGACGCGGCTGCTTTTTCCCTCCGCGTCGAGCTGCCTGGCGTGCCGGCAGCCACAGCCCTTCGCCTCGGCGGCTTAGCAGCGGGAGTGGGAAGAGGTGCTGGTTGCGCCCATTGATCCGGCTCTTGCGCAACGACTGGCTCGGGCGTGGCCGCAGGTGTTGGTTCGACCGTGGTTGACCTCTCAGGCTGCGGCGGTTCTTCCTGGATGCTAGTTTCCTCCGTCACGACCGGTTCTTCTGTGACGACCGGTTCTTCTGTGACGACCGGTTCTTCTGTGACGACCGGTTCTTCTGTCACCACCGGTTCTTCTGTTACCGGCAGCACTTTTGGGATGGTCTCGTATTCCACAAGCTCCACCTCAGCTTGCATTTCCTGCGGCTCGTTGACTGCGCGCCCTCCGGCTCCAGCATCGACTCCAAACTCTGCTGCGACCGTAAGGAGAAATCCGCCAGCTAAGAAGAGCGCTGCGTGCAATGTCATTGACAGCGCCTGGCAAAACCAAGCACGCCATCGAAAGGACTCTGCGCCCTCGAACGGCATAGGGTTACTGAGGCTCCGGCCGGACCGTTCGAATGACCAACTTGCTCAGTCCTCGCGCGCGTGCGCTGTCGAAGACCTCGACGACAAGTCCGTAGGCGCAATCATAGTCGCCTTGCAGGACCAGACGTGTCTCTGGATTGCCGGCGATAAGCTGACTGAATCTTTCCTGCAAAGTCGGTAAAGTGATTGGCTCTTTGTTAAGAAACAGCTCGCCGCTCTTGGCGACCGACACCGTCTGGGTGTGGTCCGTCTGGTCTTGCGGCCTTGCGGAAGTGGCTGCGGGCAGGTTGAGCTCAATGCCCTGATTATGGATCAGGGAGAGGGAAACCATCATGAAGGTGGCCAAAAGAAAGAACATGATGTCGATGAAGGGAATGATTTCCAGGCGCGGCTTCCGGCCGGACCGCGGAGAGGCAATGGCAGGCATGACTTAGCTCCCTTGGCCGGTCAATACCGCCTCCGGCATCGAACTTTGAGCGTGTTTCCCGACGAGCAGCTCGAGATGGTTTGTCGCTTCTTCGATCTCGCGTCGCCGCTTCTCAAGTCGGCTGCCAAGATAGTTGAGTGGAATGATGGCGAGAATCGCTACGGCGAGTCCGAAGCTCACGGCAATCAGGGATTCAGCGATGCCGCCGGTGATCGCCGCCGTTTTTGCGGCCATGCTTTCGGTTCCCAGCACGCCGAAAGCGCGGATCATGCCAAGCACTGTACCTAACAGTCCGAGCAATGGACCCAGCGTCACCGCGGTGTCCAGCACCGTGATGCCACGGTTGAAGAGATCGAGCTCCCGTCCGGCAGCTTGAATCAAAGAGTTTGAAAGTGAAATGTCACGGTGCTCCAAGCCGTAGGCAAGGATCTGAGCCAATCGGTCGGCAGATCGCCGCCCGTCGCGAGCAGCTCCCTCCAAATCGCCATGCTCCACCGCGGTAAAAACCTGTTGCAATGCTCGTGATCCTGAACGGCGACCACCCGTCAAAAGAAACCATAAACGTTCGAGAATCACACCTCCGGTAATGATGGATAGTAAGAGGATTGGCCACATGATCGGCCCTCCCTTGAGGAAAAGCTCCCAAAGTCCACTCATCGTGCAGCGTCTTCCGATGCGGAACGGCCCTGTCTCATCATACTTCGAACAAAGCTAACAGACGGGTGACCTTTCAGCTGACGAAGGATTGCAATAAATTGACGCTTGTTTGCGTTTCGTGACAGCTGTGCTCTCGATAAACCCGCAGGTTGTCTTGCAGCGAAGTCTGGCCGGTATGGCGCCTATCCTCGCCGGATGCCCGAAGCCCGCATTTGTTGCTCAAGGGTGTGGAAGCGCTGAGCCAGAGCGTGCACCAGCGAAGCCGTCCAACTGTCAATGCCAAATCCCTCGACCATGGTTTTCTTGTCGAGCACGAGCACAGTCACCTGATCCACGGCTTCCACACTGGCCGCTCGTGGCTCATCGAGAATGAGTGCCATCTCGCCAAATACGTCGCCCGCCCCCATCGTGGCCAGCGTTTCTTGCCCAGCTTCGACAGTGCGAAAAGCGCGACATTGACCGCTCACAATCACATAGGCGCTCACGCCCCGGTCCCCCTCGCGAATGATCAAGCTACCCGGCGCGAAGGTCCTGTGGGGTAAATGCAAGCCGCCGCGCAAGAACTCGCGCACATCTCGTTGCAGATCCACGACGCGTTGATATCGATGGGCGGGCAACGGGGCGATGGCCTTGTTCACAATTTCCCGCAAGCGCTTCGAAATGCCGTACCGCTCGGCGACCCTATCGATAGCGATAACCTGGCCATCGCGCGCTCTTTCCAGAATGGCATCAGAATTGTCAAGATCGCCATACGGAACATGACCAGAGACGATTTCGTAGAGCACTGCGCCCAGGCCAAATACGTCGCTTCTTTCGTCCATATCGGCTGGGTTGCCACGCGCCTGTTCCGGCGCCATGTATGCCGGCGTGCCCACCTCTCCTGGAGCCTCCATCTGCGAGTAGGCGCCGGAAGCCGGGCGTGTTTTGGTTAAACGGGCCAGACCCCAATCCATCACGTAAACCTGACCGAAAGAAGCCACCATGATATTTTCCGGCTTCAAGTCACGATGGATGACGCCACGATGATGCGCGTAGGCCACCGCGTCGCAGACCTTCAGAAAAATATCGAGCCCATCCTGCAAGCGTTCCCGTGAACCAGGTCTGTGAAAGTCGTCTTCCAGCCATTCGTCGAGTCCCGTGCCTTGCACCAGCTTCATCGTGAAGTAAGGAATTCCCTTGCTCGAGACGGCAAGCTCGTAGACCGGGACAATGTTGGGATGCTCCAGTTGCCCGGTCATCTGCGCTTCCGCGATGAAGCCGTCGCGATACATCGGCTCCCGGGCGAGTTCCTTGTCCAACCGCTTCAGGGCGACGCGGCGCAGCAAGTTGCGATCCGATGCTGGATGAACGCAGCCGGTGGCGCCCCGACCGAGTTCGCGGTACACACGCAGGTGTGCGGGTATGGGGATGCCCTCGGCTTCGATTTCACGGGGTTCCAGTTCATGGTCGCCGGTGGTTGGGATGTTTTCGATGACATACACTGGCTGGCTCTCAAGTTGGCTTTTGCTCGTGCTACTCACTAGATGCTCCTTCAGGTCTAAAGCTCCTCGGCTAATGCGCTATATAAATGGTTCTCATTTGGAGGATTGCGCCGACAGACAAAGACGACCTCGAAACAGTCACCCGAGTTCGCGGCGAATTCAACTCATCCGTGAAATGGCGGCGCGCTACTTTTCTCCTGTGAATCCGGCGCGACTCGTCCGGAACGCGTGAACAAGAAATTTGTGCATCCGGAGGACCGGCAATATCCGATCTGCAAAGGTCGTCTTCTGAGGTCCTATTTGACCCTATCGAAGACATTCGGCTCCCTTGAATCGAAATTCGAGCCTCATCATCCCCTTGCACAGTCGCCATCCATGCTGCACGGTTGGCGACCGTTTTCAATCAGAATGAAAGTAGCTCAATTCCTTTTTGCCGTCGTATTGACCGGACTGATCGCTGGTCTTAGCGGGTGCGCGACCTTGTCTTCCACGCAGAATTCGTTTTCCTTCGACCCGCCGGTGACAACGCCGACAAATCGTTCTGCGGTGAAGCTCAAGCTCAGCACCGGCGCGCAGCGGCTCTATGTCGTCGAGGGCAACACCGTTCTTCTTGCCACACCGGTGACCGTTGGCACGACCGCCTCACCCACACCGCGGGGCAACTTCACAATTTATTCCAAGGTGGCCAACCGCCGCCGCCAGAGCAGCCCGGGAGCTGGCTATCCGATGACATATTGGATGGAGTTCAAGCCCGCCTACGGTCTGCACTGGGGTTTTGTGAAAGCGACTCCGAGCACACACGGGTGCGTTCGGATGCCCATTGATGCGGCCCGAAAGACCTTCGAGCTTGTCCGCATCGGAACCCCGATTAACATCGCTTCCAGTCAGCCTTGGGACAATACCATCGGCAAGAGCCTCCCGGTCCTCGACGACACCAATCTGCAGGATCCTCCCTTGTCCTACATGCTCAGCTCGAGAGTCTTCGCAGATGCCAAGCGGGGCGCCCTTTGGAAATACTGAAGGTTTCGCCTCGACCGGTATCCAACTGGCCCCTGCGTCCTGCTTTCATTATGCGCCCCTTGCCCATGGAGCTGGCTGGCGCAATTGGAAAAGCATCTCGCCCGCCTTGGGAACGAGAAGAACGCCTTCGTCCTCGCGATCAGCATAATCTTCCGGGTTGATCGAATCGGGGTCGCGGTAACCGAGGTTGATCAGCTCGCACTTCTCCGGCGGAATGCTCGTGGCCAGCGTGACCTGCGCCCTGCATTTTTCGATGCCGTTCTCATATGTGCCGATGCCGCGAACGTGAGTGGAGTGGGCCAGTGTGCCCCACGGATAGCTCTTATATTTGTCCCATTGCTTAAGAAAGTAATCGCGGCAGTGGTAGCCGATCGCCTCGATGACGTGCCCGTGTGCTACCGAGATCTCGTGAATATGGCGGGCATAGATGATGACTTCGCCGCCGTCTGCCAGGACGGGCTCGAGTTTGTACATGCACTTTCCCCCGACCCACAGCTCCTCATACATCTTCGGCGCACACGAAAGGATGGTGTGAAAAGGTTGCTCTTTGTAAGTGATGTGAAGTTGGCGAGAAAGTTCGGCAGCTTCCGTCCACGCCGCTTCGGGAGTGCCAACAAAGATTCCGGCAAGGTCGGTGCCTTCAACCACAAGGCAAAAGCAAAGCTTGGGCACCGTGACCATGCAGCCCGCGCGATCAACGACTTTTCGCACCGGCGTCCATTTGTTGCCGATGATCATCGGGTTGGTCACCACCGCTCCCAGCCAATGGAAAAAGTTGAGCACTTCGGGACCGGAAACGCCGGGAAACAGATATTTGTTGCCGCCGGAAAATCCGACCACCTCGTGGGGAAACACCGGCCCGATGATAATGATCTGGTCGTAGTCAAACAACCGGCGGTTCACCCGCACCTCGACATCCACGGCAAACAAGCCGCCCGAGAGCGCGTTGATCTCCTCTGAAGAGATTGTTCCGATGGAAGCGAGCGCTTGCGGATTGTCCCACTCGTGGTTGATCAACTGCACGTTTCGGTAACGTTCGCCGCGTTCTTTGAGCGAAACACCGATCCGCTTGCAGATGGCGTGCTCGGTCATCGGCTGATGCGTGCCGAGTGCGACCATGACATCAAAAGCCCGTGCGACTGAGCCGATCTGCTGATGGAGCGCCTCGAAAAAAAGATCTATCGGGGCCGTGCGTGTTGCATCCGGCACGATAAGCAAAATGCGCTTGTCCTTGTATTCCGTCGCAGGACAGGCTTGAGCCACCAGTTCATTGATTTGCGCCTCAGTGACGGGAGTGCCAAATGCCGTGAGAACTTGGCTACTCATGGGCGAGATACTAACCGTTTCAAACACGAAAGCATCCACGCAACGGTCGCATGTGCCTGTCTTTCGATCATTGAGAAGCAAATTTGCAATTTGTTCGAGATTACCGTGCGCTTTCTGGCAGGTGAGATGGAACCAGCCCTTCGATCAACTCCACGAGCGATTCGTCCTCCGCCAAGGATGGATCGAGCAAACCGACCAGGGCGTTCGTTCTTTCCCGCCTCGCAAGCGAGAGTGCTTTATCAATCTTCGCGACCCCGGCATCATTGATTTTATTGCCTGCCGCCTGCGCGGACTGCAGGAATGCTATCCAGGCAGCGATCGGCCGCGCGCTGGCTGCCCCATCTCGCCCGGCTTCACGCTCCGCGCGCAGCACCGGAATTATGCGTATCGGCAGCTTGCTGCTGCCATCGATGGCAATTTGGGCAAGGTGGTGTGCGATGTGCGCGTTACTGTAGCGCTCCAACAAGGCTGCGCGGTAGCCGGGGAGGTCAAGATCTGCGGGCAGGTGTGCCTGCGCTTCGTCCCAGAATGCCTCCATCCACTTGGCGCATTGTGGATCCGCGAGCGCCTCGGCGACCGTGCGGTGACCACGCTGCTGGCCGGCGTAAGCCAGCAGCGAGTGAGAGCCATTAAGCAGCCAGAGCTTGCGGTTCTCGTGCGGCTCGATATTCTCCACAAACTGCGCACCGGCCTCTTCCCAACGGGGCCGCCCGGCGGGAAAATCGCCGCTCAGCACCCAGCTGTGAAAAGGCTCGGTAACCGCCGTAAAGGCATCCCGGAAGCCGCAATTCTCCACTACCCAATCAATGTCGGCTGCCGTTGTCTTTGGGGTGATGCGATCCACGGAGGTGCCCACAAAGCTCGCGTGGCGGGAAATCCAGCCTGCCAATTCCGGACTGAGAGCTTGCGCCAAATCGGAGACAGTGCGTCGGGTAACGGTGGCATTTGCCGTCAGGTTGTCGCAGCTGACCAACGCAATCGGTCCCGCGTCTGCTTTGC
The DNA here is from genome assembly GCA_963744345.1 of uncultured Verrucomicrobiae bacterium. Taxonomy (GTDB): domain Bacteria; phylum Verrucomicrobiota; class Verrucomicrobiia; order Chthoniobacterales; family Terrimicrobiaceae; genus DASTFP01. The sequence goes on along the minus strand of CAVUTD010000021.1, from coordinate 76,403 downwards.
GGCGGGCCTCCAACGCAACGATGAGGCGTGCCGCTGCTGTGCTCGGCGACTCCTGCGCACCCCGGCCCACTCCCCCGCGGGTCCAATGCCGGCGCAGGATTTTCAGGTCCGCCGCGACCGGAGCGGCTTCGAGGTTCAGTCCGCCCTCAGCACGCATGTAATAGGCCGCCTCCGTGACCGTTATCGTGATGATGGCAGTTGTTTTGGCGGCCACCAGCTCCACAAGCCGCGGCAGATTCGCGCCGTCGTTCGCCTCGACAATGCTTTCAATAACCTGCCACGTCGCACCTTTCCCTGAGCGTTCGATCAGCGTGTAGAGACCATCCTGGCGCGATAAAATGTTGGACGCCATCGGGGAGCGACCGGTAAACGCCGCGATGCCCCATTCACGGGCGCCGTCGACCGCGTTGGTATACCAGGCCTGGTGCGCTCGGTGGAACGCGCCGAGCCCAAGGTGGACGATCCGCACCGGCGCCTTGGGACCGGCTTTGTAGTTTGTGCGGTTCAGAGGGGGACGAGCTGGATCATTCATCGATTGATCGATTGCGGCAGACACCCCGGTGAGGGGTCATAACCAGCCCGTCATTCACGGATATCACAGCCGTCCAGTATATCATGGGACTTCAAAGATCTGAGCGGAGCAGGAGTTTTCCTGGAAAGTCTTCGCCACTGCTCAACCAACAAGACGCCTTTCGCCTCGACGAAAGCAGTGGAAAGGGATTCTCGCTGCTCCCGGGCTCTTATCCTTGAAGCAGCGACTGCGCCCCATCGATAAAAATCTCGGCACCAGTAATGTGGCTCGAGGCATCGGAAGCGAGGAAAAGGGCGAGTTCCGCAACTTGTTTTGCGGTGCCCGGCCGTTTTCCGGTCAACGGAATTTTTCCCTCAGGAAATTCGACTCTTGGCGCTAGCAATCCGGTCCCACGGATTTCGGTATTCTCACTGATTTCCGTTTCGATCCCTCCCGGGCAGATCACGTTGACGCGGATGTGCTGTTGCCCCAATTCAACGGCAAGCATCTTCGCAAACGCCACTTGTGCCGCCTTGGTCGTTGCATAGGCACTTGCCCCGACGTTGCTGAACATTCTCGTGCCATTAACCGACGAGGTGACGATTACGGAGCCTCCATGCTCCGAGAGGTAAGGTGTAGCGAGTTTTATCGTCAGAAAAGTGCCGCGGAGATTGATTCGAACGGTCTCATCCCACTCCTCGATCTTAAGCTTAGTGATGGGCGCCCAGACACCGTTGACTCCGGCGTTCGCGAAGACAATATCCAGACGGTTCCACTTGCGGTGCAGCTTTTTAAAGGCGCTTCCCATTTCTGGAGCATCTGCCACATCGGCGACCAGGGGCATGGCTTCGCCACCATTACTCGTTATTTCGCGCGCAAGCTTCTTGACCTCGCTCGCTGTCCGCGAAAGGACAGCGACTTTGGCTCCATAATCAGCGAACAGGCGAGCCGTGGCTTCGCCAATGCCGGAACCCGCCCCCGTCACCAGAGCGACTCGACCGGAAAGCGTCTGCTGGGATTTCATACAGGAGATTCGCAACTCGGATGACCTTCGAGGGTCGGCGCCAAAGCGATGCCCCTCATTCAAAGGAGGCTGGCTTGGCGTCTCGGGCGGGTTGACACGGCGAATCCAGCTTGAACGAACGCCAATGGCGTGGCGAGCTGCGCGCGTGCGGTTCCTCCAGGTCTCCCGGCGCATCATTTCAGGGATGGGGCGGAGCGATCGGAAAGGAACGCTCGCAGAGAATGCTGCAAAGGCCGGCTGAGCCTAAATCGCTGTCTGCTACGCCGTGTGGCAGCCTGTTAAGTGACAAGCACGAAAGATCGCCAAGGCTGCACGAATCGTGACAGGCTGCACAACCTTTAGACGGCTTTGACCGAAGGGGAGCACGGGATTTGTGGCTTTTACTGAGGAAGTCTTCTCGGCTCGGCAGCAAGAGCCCGCTTCGGCACACCTAATGCTCGTGGTTTGCCTAGGCCAATAGGGTTATGAGCGATCCGAAATATCGAGGCTGGCTGGGCGAACTGCCCGCCGGCGAGCGGGTATTTTGCGCATGTCAGTTCGCGCAAAGCCATACCGTCCATTCTCCACAATCAACCCTTTTGCAGGCGACCCGATCTTTCGCGCGAGCGCGACGATACGATTTACGTGATGACAGATAATCTGCTTTGTCCTTCGGACTTTTCGCGCCTGCCACAGGACCGGCGCAGCCCGAAGCAGACCTTCATGCACACCTTCAAGATCCTTCTCGTGCGGCGAATTGCGGAGTACCCAAGCTGGCTCGACACGTCCGCTGAACACTTCCCACCTGACGCGGAGGGTTGTCCCGGGGGGCGGGGATTTGAGAGGCGATGCAACCACGTTCGCCGATGCCAATGTCGCCTGCCGATCGTGAACCCGGCGATCGGAAATTGTCCATGCGGACGATGAAAATCTCGAAACAGCTATCGGCAAACAAGAAGAACGAGACCGGACCGGAAAATCGGCGAGGCCACCGAGGCGTTGCGCCGCGCTGAGCAGAAATACCGCAGCATTTTTGAACATGCGATCGAGGGTATTTTTCAAACTACACCCGACGGGCACTACCTCAGCGCCAACCCGGCTCTTGCGCGGATGTACGGATACGCTTCGAATGCGGAGTTGATCGCTGCCCTGACCGACATCGATCATCAACTTTACGTCCAGCCGCATCGCCGTGCCGAGTTCATCGCCTTGATGCGCGAACACGGAAGAGTCGCTGAGTTTGAATCGCAGATCTATCGTCGCGATGGAAGCGTCATCTGGATCTCGGAAAATTCTCGAGCTGTGCACGATGAGGTCAGCGGTCAACTGCTCTACTATGAGGGCCTGGTGCAAGACATTACCCGTCGCAAACGCGCCGAAGAAGCGCGCCAGCAAGCCGAAGCTCGGAAGGACGCCCAATACGCCGTGACACGAACGCTCGCCGAGGCACGGCATCTGAGCGAGGCAGCCGGAAAAATCGTGCGCGCCATTTGCGAGGGCGTAGGCTGGGATTTCGGTGATCTCTGGTGCGTCGATACGACTGCGGGCGTCCTGCGCTGCGTGGACATGTGGCATTTGCCGGAACTGGATGTCGCGGAATTTGCCGAAGCCACAAGTGCGATCACCTTTGCTCGCGGCACTCGGCTTGCCGGGCGGTGTTTGGGCTAGTGGTCAGCCCGCCTGGATTACAGACGTGGTAGCCGAAGCGAGTTTTCCGCGAGCGGCATTTGCCGCCAAGAACGGGCTGCACGCGACGTTCGCGTTTCCCATTCCGCTCGGCGACGAAATTATCGGGGTGATGGAGTTTCTCAGCCGTTGCGTGCGTGAGCCGGATGACGATCTGCTCTCGATGATGGTCGCGCTCGGCAGCCAGATCGGCCAATTCATCGAGCGCAATCGCATCGCTGATCAACTCGCCCACTACGCCGATGAACTGCACGCGAAGAACGAGCAGCTTGAGGCCGACCTCGAGATGGCGCGCGACATCCAACAGGTGTTTCTCACTCAAACGTATCCGAGCTTTCCACCGGGCGTGACGGCGGAGGAAAGCTGGTTGCGTTTCTGTCATTGCTATCGGCCGGCGCAGAGGGTGGGCGGCGATTTCTTCTGTGTGCTCCCGCTTTCCGACAACGAGGCGGGCGTTTTAATTTGCGACGTGATCGGGCACGGGCTCCGCGCCGCACTTGTCACAGCGATCGTGCGTGGACTCGTCGAAGAGCTCACACCCATCGCTCTCGACCCGGGGCGCTTTATGACTCAGATCAATCGCAGCCTGCGCGCGATTTTCCGCCAAACGGAAACTCCGATGCTCGCATCCGCCTTTTACCTTGTCGTCAACACGGATAATGGCCGGATCGTCTACGCGAATGCGGGCCATCCGCCGCCGTTTCACGTGCGGCGCAGGGAGGGCATCGTGGAAGCGTTGGGTTGCGCTAAAGGCCACGGGCCAGCGCTCGGGATCTTCGAAGATGCGGATTATTGCATGGGCTACTGCGCGACAGTCGCGCAAGATCTGCTGGTGCTCTTCACCGATGGCTTGTTCGAAGTGGAGATCGCCAATGGCGAATTCTACGGACAGGAGCGGCTGCTGACCGCGGTGCGCGACAGGATGCGCCTTCCCGCCAGGGAACTCTTCGGCGAGGTGCTCGCGGAAGTTCGGGAGCGGTGTGTGTGGCGCGAATTCGAGGACGACGTGTGTCTCGTAGGGATGGAAGTGATGCGCCTCGCTGATACCAGCCGGAAAGTCGCATGAACGTGAGCGCAAGCGCGGTAAGCCATCACAAAAAACGGCGGCGTTACCGTTCATGAACCTCGCGGTCACCCATACCACCGCATACCGGGTACTCAATTCCCGTCTCGCTGCGGCCGCACGTCCTCCGTCTGAGACCGCGATGCGACGGCGCCCTGCGGCTGCTCGACTGCAAACTGGAGATCGAGCCGAAGCCGGTCGCCCTCGCCGATTGTTTAGATGCGGCGGGAAACTCCGTCACGCATGCTTGGTTCACCGGCACCACCGAGCGCCTCGCAATCACCAGCAAATTCGAAGTTGAAACGCTGCGCACCAACCCCTTTGACTATTTGCTCGATTCGTCGGCGCAGACGTTTCCATTTGCGTATGCTGAAGATCTGCGTGGCAGCCTCGCCTGCTACTGCTCGCGGGTGGAAAGTGATAATACGGTTCTGAACTTCGCGGGCGAAATCGCAGAAGTTGCCGGCTGGCGCACGCTCGATTTTCTCACGGCCCTTAGCGCCACAATCCACGCAACCTGCCCGAGGATTATCCGCGAAAAGGGCGGACCACAGGCGCCAGAAGTGACGCTTCGAGAAAGAAGAGGCTCGTGTCGCGATTTGGCGGTTCTCTTTATTGAAGCATGTCGCGCCTTCGGGATCGCAGCGCGTTTTGTTAGTGGGTATCAGAAATATGGCAGTGATCCCGCCAGGCGTTATATGCACGCGTGGCCGGAAGTGTTCTTACCGGGAGGTGGATGGCGTGGTTACGACCCGACGCATGGGCTTGCCATATCCGACTTGCACGTCGCCGTCGCCTCTTCCTGGAAGGCGATTGGCGCCGCGCCAATCAGCGGTGCCTTTTGCAGCAATCAGGCCTTTTCCACGATGAACGTGCACATTGAGATCTGGTGAAGCGTGTCCATGAATCCCCCCATCGCTTTCCGCAAGAGGGCCCAACACTGCCGTTGCCTTGCGCATGAGGAGGACTTGATCTATGGTCAGCGTCCCGCAAAACACCGCCAACGACTGCCGTGAAGCGCTCGCGCTGGCGGTCTCGGACAAGAGAAGAGAGCTGATCGATCAAGGCACGCAACGTCTTCGACGGCTTTGAATGATAATTACAGAGGAAAACTTATGACTTACGCTTATGACTTGGAAAACGGCCAGCGGCTTGTTGTCGAGAACGATGGCGAGAACACTCTCGTCGCATTAAGCAGCGGGGGAGAAGGACAACAGCAGAGTCAAGCGACGGGATTTGACACCGGCAAGTGGACCAATGCGCCCGCGCTTTTCCGGACGAAGGAAGGTCTGGTGCTCCGCATTGAGTCGAAGGGCGGCGCGGAGTTTTTCAGCGTTCGCGGCGGTGGCATCCAGCGCATGCGCGGCGAGCCGGATCTCGAAGACGCCGGAGAGTTAAAGCTGAGGGAGTCGAAGGAAACTCTCGCTATGGAGCCCATGAAACCAATGAAGGGAATGCAACCCATGGAGCCGATGAAACCGATGCGCTCGATGCGGCCTATGGAAATGCGGATGGGCAACATGCAAATGAGCATGGGTGGAACGGAGGAAGAACCCAAGTCGGAGAAGCGCTTCTGCACTCAGTGCGGAAAACCCGCGCAGAAGACCGACCGTTTCTGCGGGTCTTGCGGCAACAAGCTTGCCGAGTGAGCACGGTGAGCTCCCTTGGGTAAACAGCCGCTCGCCCCTACGGAGGTTCCTTGACACCTTGAAAAAATGAATACTTCCCAATATCGCGTCGGCTGCGAATTGCGCTACAACGTCTCCGGGCCGAGCGCCTTCATCTTCAATGTCAGCGTGATCAATAACTCCTTTCAGCGAATTGTCGCCGAGGAGTTCACTACTGAGCCGCAACTGCAACTGGAGGAATCGCGTTCGGCGATCGAAGAAAAACGCCACCACCGTTTCGCCGCTGCTTACGGACCCTTGTGCGTGCGGTACTCGGCAACGATCGAGCTGTCGCTGGAAATCCAGTCGGCGGCCAATGTGCCGGAAACCCCTCCGGGCGCATTACCCGCTGACGTGGTCCCCTACCTTTACCCAAGCCGCTACTGTGAGTCGGACAAGCTTGTGCGCCTGGCGCAACATGAGTTCGGCAAATTGCAGCCAGGCTTTTCACGCGTGACGGCGATCTGCAACTGGATTCACGATAACGTCGAGTATTTGCGAGGCAGCACCAATCCCCTCACTTCCGCCTTCGATACCGCGACCGAGCGCGCTGGCGTCTGCCGCGATTTTGCCCATCTTGGGATTGCTTTTTGCCGAGCGGTCGGCATTCCAGCCCGGTTTGTCGCCGGCTACGCGTATGCGCTCGAACCGCCGGATTTCCATGCCTACTTTGAGGCTTATCTGAACGGACGCTGGTATATTTTCGATTCGACGCGCCTCGCGCCGCAGACCGGTTTGATTCGCATCGGAACAGGTCGCGATGCGGCGGACACTTCGTTCGCGACATTTTTTGGTCCGGTCAAGTTTTTGTCCATGAAAGTGACAATGGAACCGGTTGACGGTCAGGTGCCCCAATATACCACCGACGCGATCTCGACGTCCTAAGGGACTGTTGAGGTGCGTTGTGCGAACGCGACCTGAAGTTTTTCAAAACTCGATCGTAATTTGCGTGATCACGCGGAAAAATCGTTTGCCCGGCGCGAACTCGCGCGAATCACCTCAAATGTTCAACAATTCGGCGGGGTGCAGCAACGGCGATCAACACAGTTTCCAAACTATCTTGCCAGTGCGTTCTTACAGATCTTTCCGTCTTTGATAATCACGGAGAAGTTCTTTGCCGGGTCGGCGATCAGGTCGATGTTTTCCAGCGGATTGCCATCAACGAGCAAAAGGTCGGCCAGAGCACCCTCCTCGATCACGCCGAGAAGGCCGGGATAGGGATTGCGTTTGCCTGACAGGGTCAAGAGTTCCGCATTGTCTGCCGTGGCCATCTTCAGAATTTCGGCGGGTTGGTACCACCGCTTTAGCTTCGCCAACTGTTGGCCTTGTCCCTTTGCTGACCGGGGATCGAACAAAATATCGGTCCCGAAAGCTGTTTTGAGTTTGTGCTTCTTCGAAAGCGCATAAGCGGTTTCGGTACCGGCGACGACTTGCTGCATCTTGGCGTGTTGCGACGAACCAGGCGGAAATGGAAAGGTGTCGTCAACGCCGGTGAAAGGCTGGATGCTGAGCCAGATACCACGCTCGGCCATGAGTTTGGCGGTCTGTTCGTCCATCAGATGGCCGTGCTCGATGCATTTGACTCCGGCGGTGATTGCCCGCTGGATCGCGGCGGGAGTATAAGCGTGAACGGTGACGTAGGTGCCCCAGTTTTCAGCGGCTTCGACCGCGGCCCGCAGCTCCCGTTCGGTGAAAGTCGAAACATCTAGGGGGCTGTGGGGCGACGCCACACCGCCGCCGCCTGTCAGTTTGATCTGCGTTGCGCCCAGCATTAGCTGCTCGCGGACGCGAACGCGCACCTCATCGGGACTGTCGGCGACGATGCTCCCGCCGATCTGCTCCATCCGCGTCAAAGAACCACCCAGCACCCGCGGCACCTCAAATCGTTGGCGGAAATCCCCGTGACCACTGGTAATCGTGATCACCGCGCCGGACGGATAAATGCGAGGCCCGACGACGATTCCCTCGTCGATGGCGCGCTTAAGCGCGAATGCCGGCCCGCCCAGGTCACGAATGGTCGTGAATCCGCGCATTAACGTATCGGTCGCCTCGGCTGCCGCCAGCAGGTTGGTGTAGCCGATATCGTCCGCGATTGCCCCTGCGGGCGTGGGACGGACGAGTAGCGCATGCCAGTGTATATCGATCAGGCCGGGCATGAGTGTGCGGCCAGCGCCGTCGATGAGCACCGTGGCCGTCCCGCCGTCGGTTGGGATGGGCGTGGGCGAGATTTTCTCGATCTTGTTGCCGCGGATGAGCACGTACCGCGGATCAGAAAGGGCAGAATCCTTGCCGTTAAAGATTCGAACGTTTTCCAACAGGATAACCGACGGAGGGACATCGGCCGACCCTGCCGGCTGCTGAGCCAGCAGCACGGACACATCTGTGCCGAACGCCAGCAATGCGCTAATAAGCCAAAGAAACAACGAGCGGGTAATGCGAAACTCCAGGTAAAAGTGGAACAATCTCTGTTGAGAAAGTGAACTGGCCGGCCGCTCGAAGCAAGAACCCACAATTGGAGTAAAGTTGTTCGACCGCACCGCGAAAGAACAAAGGATATTGCTCTCGTGAACAAGCTTAACTACTGCACCGGCAAGTCACCCAAGAGCGCGTCGTGACTGGTCGGATACGGCTCGTAGTAGCCGATGTAACGATCAAACACGCCAAGCGCCCCAGCGGGAATGAGCTGCATGTCGACTAGCCAGTCGTGCAACGAACGTCGCATGATACCCGCGCCTTGAGCGTCGCCAAGGGCAATGACTGAAAAGACGCGCCGTCCCAGATGCTAAGATCGAGGAAGTCGGCGGCAAATCCAGCGGTTCCTTTGATGCGCTTTTGCGCCTGTTGCGCGATACGAAACGTCTTTGACATTTCACTTGGACACGTTTCATCAGTTGTGACCGCGAGCGATCTGACGAGCCGTAGCTCAGTAGCCTTCGATCTCTCGCCGAAGTTCCTCCTGTGTTCGGCCCGTGCGCTTTTGCAAACGGCCCAGCAGTTCGCTTCCTTGCCTTCGGCATAAGTAAGGTCGTCGTTTGTGAGTTCTCCGTTATTTTTGCTTCAGCTTTCCCTTCACCTCGTTCCAAGTGCCTTTGAATGTGAATTTGTTCATAACCAGTTTTCGTTCGGCACCAGCGGAACCGGTGGCCGAAAACCGATGTGGTGCCGCGTTCGCGATGCAGGGCACTTGCCCCAACGCCAGAATGCCCCGCGGAGAGACCGGCTCTATTTCGAGCTCTTCTTCTTCGGCAGATTCTTTCGTTTGGTGCCGGCCATTTTCTTGAGCTGTTGTTCGCTCATCGATTCGGCCATCTGCTTGGAAGGACCTTTGAGCGAAGATTTGGATTTCTCACCGCGCTTGGCCGAAAGAGCAGCTCCCGCGGCCATCTGCTGTTTTTTTGATTTCGCAGGCATACCCAAGGTTCGCTTCTGAGAAAGCACTCGGCTTTATAACCCAAATTTGTGGATGGATGTCGGGTTGGCAATGAAGCGGCATTTCCGACTTCGAAATGCGCGGTGGTAGATCAGGTGCGATCGCCTTTGAAAAAGCAGAACGCCGGTGCCGATCCGCCCGCCTGGAGAGCGTGATTCCGAAATGCGCCCCCTGCGGAACAGGAAAGCCTTTGCCGAGCGAGCGTGAATCGCCCGAGGCATTTCATTCTTCTCTCTCAACAAAGTCGAGGCACTGAACGGTCGCGGTGCAGGGCACGGTCTCCCAGCGGACGTTGTGAATGTCCGAACGCAGCACTCCACCTTCGGAACAAATCGCGAAGATCGTATCCGGCGAATGGCGATCGATCACAAAGAATTCGACCATGTCGTTCATCGGCAGCTTGAGCCCCTCGCTGGCAGGCCCCCAATTTTCACCGCCATCGTGGCTCCGGATGATCCGCCCGTGCTCACCCACCTCGTGCGCTGGGCCAGCGAATGCGATCGTGTCCTTCATTGGATGGACTATCGCGGCGCGCGTATATTCGTCTATAAGCTTCGACCATGAACAGGCGCCATCCTTCGTGAGAAACAGCCCACCGCCAGTGGCGGCAAGCAGCACCTCTGGCTTAGCACGATTCATGGCCACCCAATGCACATCCTTATCCACGTGTCCGTGGTAGAGTATCCATGACTTTCCGCCATCCGTGGACTTCACCACGCCGCCTTGTTCAACGCCACCGTAAAGGATTCGTGGATTGCTCGGGTGCAAGGCGATCGTTCGCAGCGCACCGCTGCGCGGTGAGTAGGGCAACGACCAGGTAGCAGCTTCCGGCAAACGGCGGATGTGCAGGCATTCCCACGTTCTGCCGGAGTCACTGCTGCGAAAGAGCTCAGCGGGTTCGATGCCCACGTAGACCGTTCCAACCTCATAGTCTGAAAAGGCAATGGTGCGGACGAAGGCCACATCCAGCTCAACGTGCGACCAGTTGGCTCCGCCGTCCGTTGATCGAAAAAGACCGCGACCATAACTTCCCGCCAGCATCACCTTTGAGTCTTGCGGATCGTGCGCGATCGCGACGATGTCTTCATCCGCAAGCACTTCTTTCCCTTGAGACAGGTCCTCCTCGCAAAGCAGAATTCCGCCGGGGTGACCGATGAATTTGAGCGCCTTCATTTTAGGACAATATCACTATCGCGGCAGGTAGGCTGGAGATGAACAAAGCCGCGGCTCGTCATACACGACGATCTCCCGCAGATTGCGCAACCGCTCCTCGACAGATCCAAGCTCTACTCCAGCTAGCGGATCAGTCTGATTACTCAAGCCCGTCAATCCTCACCGAGTGTGGTTTTGCCCGCGACCGGACACCGTGATGCAAGCGATCGCTCTACAAGTCATGAGCATCAAATTACGCGAACAAACACGGCAAACGTAATAGGGCCCCATGTTGCCAAAGGCCTTCGTTGCCTTTGGAGAGGGCTCGCGTTTCTACCATGGAAGCCCGGCCTTTTTAAAAGGCGCCCGGGGGTGCGATTAGAGGCCTCCTGAATTTCTTCGGGAGATCGACAAAGGCCGGTTTCACAAGCACACGTCTTTGCCAGTTTTCTGGCCTCGGAACTTTGGAGAGAAAGGAGCAGGAACTGGAAAGCAGACAAGAAACCTGGGTCAGGAGGTTCTTCGGAGCTACGGTGGACTTGGTTTCAGCTAAAGGTCAAGGCGTCCGACGACTCCTTTCTTGAGAGCTGAGGGCAAAGCCGTATGCCTTTCAGGCGTGAGTGCCTGTGTACTTCTCATTGTTGCAGGCAAATTCGCTACGAACAACAAATACGCTCTCCAGTCTGCGTCGACCGATCTCTTGATGAGCAATGCAAGGCGATCTCTAACGGCGGGCACGTAGTCGATTTATGACACCCCAAATCCTGCTTCTGCTCATTCTGCTCGGTATCGCCCTAGCGTTGTTTTGGTGGGAGCGCGTCTCTGCCGAGGTGATCGCGCTGGGCCTGCTCCTCGCGCTTGCGTTCACACGACTTTTGCCGGCAGAGCAAGTCTTCAAGGGATTTGGCAGCGACACCGTCATCATGATCCTTGGGCTGCTCATCCTAACGGCGGCGCTTGAGCGAACCGGCGTTGCCGACCTCGCCGGGCGCGCTGTGTTGCGACGTGCCGGGGCCAGCCCCGATCGCCTCCTCTGGATTGTGATGCTGGCGTCCGCCGGATTGGGCGCTTTCATTAGCAACACCGCGTCAACCGCATTTTTCCTGCCTGTTGTCCTTGGCATCGCCAAAAAATCCGGCATCAGTCCCTCGAAGCTCCTCATGCCACTGGCTTTCTCCTCGATCGTGACCAGCTCGGTTACCTTGGTCAGCACATCGACGAATATGGTGGTGAGCGGCATGATGAGCGCGTACCGCATGGCACCTATGGGCATGTTCGAGTTGGCACCGGTCGGCTTGCCGGTGGCCGCCGTTGGACTCGTCTACATGTTTATGGCGCGTCATTTCATTCCGGACCGAGCTGCTCCCGCTGAGCTGATTGAGGAATTTGGCGTTCGCCCCTACTTGAGCGAAATGGTCGTTCAACCAGGCTCCAGCCTTGCCGGAAAGACGCTTGGGCAGGCCAATTTCGCGCAACAGCTTGGGCTCACGGTGCTCCGCATTGTGCGAAAGAACAATGATCAAAAGCTTCCAGCTCGTGCGGACACGATGTTGCGAGAGGGGGACACCCTTATCGTCGAGGGCAGTCAGGCTGACATCCTGAAAATCAAAGACACTGCCGGTTTGGAGATCGTGGCCGATGCGAAGGTTTCCGATTTGGATCTTGCTGCGGAAAACAGCGCGCTCGTCGAAGCGGTGTTACTTCCGGGATCGCCTCTGCTCGGCCGCACGTTGCGCCGGCAGCGCTTCCGCGAGCGTCATGGAGCGCAGGTGCTCGGCATCAACCACCAGGGCGCTAATTTAACCGAAAAACTGCGGGATGTGCCCCTGCGGCTTGGAGATCTGTTATTACTTCAAGGGCCCCGCGACAATCTCGCGCGCCTCCACGAGAGCCGCATCGTGCGCGTGCTCGGCGCGTCGGAGTCGATGGAAAACGTTCGCCCACGCATGGGACGGGCACCTCTTGCCATCGGCATCTTCGTCGGCGTGCTTGCGCTTGTCACGGCAGGCGTCCTTTCGCTTCCGCTGGCGGTGATGCTTGGCGTCTTGGTAGCCTTCATCACCCGCTGCATTACGCCCGAGGAGGCGTATGCGCGCGTCGAGTGGAAGGCCATCATTCTCATCGGATCGTTGCTCGGTCTCGGCGCAGCCATGGAGCATACCGGTGCGGCTAAATATCTTGCGTGGCAACTGGTATCCTTCACCGGCACGACCCAGCCGCTTCTTCTCTTAACAGTGTTCTTTGCGCTTACTGTTTTTCTCACCCAGCCAATGTCGAATCAGGCTGCCGCCATTGTCGTCCTGCCGATTGCGATCGAGACTGCGCTCCACCTCGGCATGAATCCGCGCACGTTCGCGATGATGGTGGCCATCGCAGCAAGCTGCTCATATCTCACTCCGCTTGAACCTTCTTGTCTCATGGTCTATGGGCCGGGCCGCTACCGCTTTGCAGATTTCGTGAAGATAGGTTCGGTTCTCACAGTGCTCATCTATATCGTGTCGATCACGCTTGTCCCTCTCGTCTGGCCTCTAAACTAAAGCCATGAGTCAAAGACCCTTCTCCAGATGTCGCTGACTTTCGGTGGAGACGTAGAATTTCGAACAGGGATCGCCCCTTACAGCAGGATGAAAATTATCTAAGCTTGCCAGAAACTTGGAATCCGGTCATCGCCGCTACGCTGGGCTAATGAAGGCATTCTTGCTCTACCCGGTAACGGCTGTTGCTGAAATCATCGGGTGCTATGCAGTATTCCTCTGGTTGCGACAGGACAGGCCGGCGTGGTGGATCGTCGTAGCAGCGGCGAGCCTCGGATTGTTCGCTTGGTTGCTCACGCTCCATCCGCTGGGCAATGCCGACCGGGTCTATGCCGCCTATTGGGGAGTGTACATCGTCGCTTCGCTTTGTTGGCTGTGGCGCGCGAAGGGCAGCGCTCCAGCCGCCCAAGAGATCATCCGGGAACTCACGCCGGGTGCGGCGTCCATTGAATGAGAAATCCGGCGATGCGATATCGGGGGCTAAACACGGACTTAAATCCAGAAAGCATGTGTTGGCTTGGATAGTGCTACCGGGTAAAAGGAGGTAACTCCGCAACCCCTGGACCTTACGCAAAATACCCATGTCCTTCCCAACATCGTTACCAGCATCCCGAATTAAACCGGCCAGCGAGGCGCCTGTCGTACGTTGGGGAATTCTCGGCTCAGGTTGGATCGCCGAGCGATTTATCGAATCGGTCCGTGCCCACACCAAGCAGGATATCGCCGCGGTCGGTTCTCGCAGCCAAAGCCGCGCCGAGGAATTCGCCTCGCGCATGGGGCTCAAGCATGCCTATGGCGACTACGACGAGCTTGTTGCCGCCAACGACCTTGACGTTATCTATGTGGCCACGCCGCACAATTTGCACCATGAGGGGGTCATGCTGGCGCTGAATGCCGGCAAGCACGTGTTTGTGGAGAAGCCTATCGCTCTCAATCGTGCCCAAACCTCGCAAATGGTGGAGCTGGCGCGGCAGAAGAAGCTTTTTTTCGCTGAAGCGCTCTGGACGTTCTACCTTCCCAAATTTGATGTGCTTTTCCAGCTCCTGGAAAGCAGGGCGATAGGTAAAATCAAGTCCGTCTATACGGAGTATGGTGAGTACTTTGCACCCGGTCACCGCATCTTTAATCCAAAACTCGCGGGCGGTCCGCTCCTCGATCTGGGAACATATCAGGTGTCATTCCTGACGGAAATTTTCGGGGTTCCCGAGCGAGTCGTCGGCATGGGGCAGCCTGATCCAAGCGGTGTAAATGGCCAACTTTCAGCGATCCTGACTGACGCAGAGGGCAATCAGGGGGTTTTTTCGACGACCCTCTATGGCTTCACGCCTACCAACGCCATCATCGTCGGCACCGAAGGAACCATTCGATTTGACAGTCCCTTTCACCTTCCTGGACCCTTCGTAGTAACTTCAGCCGACGGGTCACAGACCCTCCGCTATGAGGAAACTCCCGGACGGCACTTCGAGGGCTTGTACCACGAGGCGGCCGAGGTCGCTCGTTGCATCACGGCAGGTGAACTGGAGACGCCGCGCCGCCCGCTCGATGCCTCACTCGACACCATGACGACTCTTGACATGATTCGCCGCAGCATCGGGATCGACTTCTCCGCTGCCGGCTTGGCTGAGTAGCTGCCAAAGTTCACGCGGGCAATTTCGCCCTCCTGCCGGCGGAAGCGTATTGCTCTTGAAATGGGCAAGTCGTCCCTCGACAGGTGTCGCTCGATCGGCGATTGCATCTGCGAAATTGTCGATAAATCTTTTCTATCAGCCGATCGAGGGGAGTCGGGTTGGTTGGCTTCGCCTGAATTTGCGCCCGGCAGCTTCGACTTGTGCGTGGGCTGAGATGGCTCCTCCTAGATCTCGATTGAGCCGCTTCCGACTCGAATTGCCCGAAAGAACGCTGACTCAAAAGAGCTTTCCTCACGCTGAAGCGCCCCTATTTTTCTTGCATGAGCGATGTGCATCCTAGCAGCGAACAGGAGCAATTGAATCTCGCGCTGAGTTCCGCGGAGATGGGGATGTGGGATTGGGATGTGCCCGCTGCTTCAATGTGGTGGGATGAACGAATGCATGCCCTCTTCGGGCTCGCTCCCGGCGCATTTAAAGGGGGCTTTGACGACTTTCTGGCACTCGTCCAGGGAGAAGATCGGCAACAGATCCGCGAAGTGTTCGACCGCGGCATCGCAACCCGGACTGGCGTGGATGCTCAATTTCACGTCATTTGGCCCGCCGACGCAAGCGAGCACGTGGTAAGGATGCGTTCAAGAATTCACTGCGAAGAAAATGCAGAGATCCCTCGAGTGGTCGGCGTCGCCTGGGACATCACCGAGCAGCGCCAGACCGAACTTGCTTTGGCCGAAGAGCGCAATTTGCTGACAACGTTGATGGAGAATTTGCCTCATAAGATCTTCTTCAAAGATCTCGACAGCCGCTTTATTAAGGTCAATCGGGCCTGCGCCGAAGCACACGGAAGAACGGATCCCGCAGATCTGGTTGGGTTGAGTGACTTGGATTTGTTTTCCAGAGAGCACGGGGAGGTTGCCTTCTCCGACGAGCGCGAAATCATCCGCACAGGCCAACCGATCGTTGACTATGAAGAAAAGGAAACCTGGCCCGATCGTGAAGACACCTGGGTTTCCACGACGAAAATGCCACTGCGCGACCCGCAGGGCAATGTCATCGGAACCTTTGGCATTTCTCGTGACATTACCGAGAAGAAGCGTGCCGCGGAGAAGCTCGCGCGGCTCACGGAAGAGCTCCGTGCGAAAAACGAACTCCTCGAACAGGATTTGGAAATGGCACGCGAGCTTCAGAGTGCCTTGTTGCCGCAACATTTTCCGAGTTTCCCGCATCACGCCACAGGGCAGGCTAGCGCCGTGCGATTCCACCCTTTTTTCAGGCCCTCCATGACGGTTAGTGGAGATTTTTTTGACGTGCTGGACATTTCGGACGACAAAGCCGGCTTGTTCATCTGCGATGTCATGGGGCACGGTGTCCGGGCCGCGCTCGTGGCCGCCATCGTGCGTTCCATCGTAAGCGAACTGCGTGCGTTATGGACGAAACCCGGGGAGCTCCTGGTTGCAATCAATCGCGCCCTCTTAGCGGCTATTAAGAATAGCGAGATCACGCTCTTTGCTTCGGCATTCTATGTGCTGGTCGATCTCGCCAAAGGGCAATTACGCTATGCCAACGCGGGCCATCCTCACCCGCTGCATCTCACGCGAACATCCGATGGCTCCGCCGCCAGCGCTTGCTCCCTGGCGGCCCGCTCGGGTCCGGCGCTCGGCCTGTTCGACGAAGCGAAGTACGAAACTTTCCGCTCCAAGCTTTCCCACCACGACGTCCTCCTGCTGTTCACGGACGGCTTATTCGAAGTGGAGGGCTCGGAAGGCGAACTCTACGATTATGAGAAACTTTCCAAAGCGGTCGGGTGTCGAACCGACCTTTCGGTGGGGGAACTATGCACCAGCCTCATCGACGAGGTACAACATTTCTCGGCGACCCAGCAGTTCAATGATGACGTCTGCCTTGTCGCGATGGATATTGACCGTCAAAAGCCGCTCTGACTCAGGATAGGAGCTACGACATCGATCTAAAGCGCGAAGAGAATTCATGACGCCCATCCTGGGTCTCCGCTTTAACTCCGAAGTCCTACCTTCAGCTACATCCCGCATATCTCCACCCCCTTATTTCGTCGCTGAAGGGAGGTTCTGGCGCAACCTTGAAGGGAGAACTTGGCGAACATAACTTGGGAGACGCTACCCGATGTTCACTCGCTTCTGATTGGCGCGTCGGGCAGTCGGGAAGTCTAGATTGAGAGTGACATTGGGAGTTATGGAGTGGAGACTACGCGCGAGATATGGAGCAGAACGCGCTGCTTAAAGTCCTGCGTAAAGGCCATCATGTTTCTCGGTACGACACGGTTACGCCTTCTATGTTTCCGGTGTAATTATGTTAGAATAAACTAATCCCAAGAGCATGCAGGAAGGCATTCCTCAATCCTTAACTCTAGCAGAAGTCCCGAAGCGGCCCGGAGTCATTAATTGCGCCTCCTATGCTCAAGGTGTGCGCGTGGCCAATGTGGTAATTGCGGACATCAGCGAAGAGCTCAAATACGAAGACAGGTTTGTCTGGGTCGGCTTGTTCGAACCTGACGAGAAGCTGCTGCGCGAAATTCAGGAAGAATTTGAGCTTCACGATTTGGCGATCGAGGATGCCCATGACGCGCATCAGCGGCCAAAAGTCGAGCAGTACGGGAATTGTCTCTTCGTCGTGTTGCGCACGGCGCAACTGGTTGGTGAATCGCAGCATGTGGAGTTTGGAGAGACCCATATCTTTGTCGGGAAGCGTTTTGTCGTTTCCGTCCGGCATGGCTCGCTCCAGTCCCACGTAGGTGTGCGTGCTCGTTGCGAGGCTTCCCGGCAGCTCCTCGCCAAGGGTCCAGGTTTTGTTCTTTACGCGTTGATGGATTTTGTCGTCGACCAGTATTTCCCCATCCTCGAGGCATTGGAAGAGAGAGTGGTTGAGCTGGAAGAGGTCGTCCTCGACGAAAAATTCATACACCAGACAACGGGTCGCATCTACCACCTGAAGCGCGAACTTCTCTCCATCAGACGTGCCGTCTCGCCGCTCGTAGATATTTGTAGTCGTTTGATGCGGTTCGATCTGGATCTATTGCCGGAAGATACCAAGCCATACTTTCGCGATGTCTATGATCACGCAATGCGCATCAACGAAAGGGCGGACACCCTTCGCGAAGTGCTGGCGACAGCCCTTGACGCGAATCTATCGATCATCTCGGTGTCGCAGAACAAAGACACCAAACGTTTGGCGGCGTGGGCTGCCATCATCGCCGCCCCCACAATGATCGCTGGCGTTTACGGGATGAACTTCGAACATATGCCTGAGTTGGGCTGGAAATACGGCTATGAGGCAGTGCTTGTAGGGATGGCCGTAGTGTGCAGCGGCTTATGGTTGGGGTTCAAGCGATCAGGCTGGCTTTAGGAACAAGATTCTGAACGCTAGGGGGGCAAGACCTGCGGGCAAGGCTTGACGAGCGAGCAGCAGAGTTGCGGGTCTGGCTAATAACAGAAGCTACTCCCCCCACGCAGCCAGCGGACGCTGGTTCCGGGCGCTGGCAGCCCTGGTTCTTCCATTTCAATATCGCACAAACCATCCGGATGAGCGTCTGCCAGCGAGCTGCTTTGGCCGGGCATACTCGACTTCCTGCGCGAGTGATTCTCGGCAAGATTTGCCTGAGCTCGCGCAGGATTCAGCTTGCGAGGGAGAGGTCAGCGGATATGGCGTGAGTATGGTCGCGCGATTCGCTATCCTACATCGTGACAGCCTGGGCGAGATGTGGTGATAATCTTGGCACGGCAATGATGATCCCTTGAATTCTTCTGCGATGCCTACGCCTTCATTGGATGAAGTCGCCAAGCTTTCGTTGTCCGTTGGAAAACTGTTCTTGGAGTCGGGTGCCAGTGCGCGGAGGGTGCATGAAGCCGTGGAACAAATTTCGCGAGGCTTCGGTTGCGAAACGGCTGAGACTTACTGCCAGCATGCGGCCATTATCGTAATGCTACGCCGTGGCGAGGAGTCTTGTGTGCAGATGGGAAAGGTCGGTGAACATGGAGTTAACCTTCGGAGGGCAGAGGCGCTCAGCAACATTGTGGGCCGTGTTGCTGTCGGAGAGATGGATTGCGCCTCCGCGCAGGAAGCCGTCAACAATGTGCCAAGAACTGCACCACGATATCCGCTTTGGGTTGTTTGTCTGGCAACTGGGATTGCCTGCGCGGCGTTCGGATGCCTCTTAAATGCGACATGGCTCTCCTTTGTTCCGACGCTTGCGGGTGCCGCCGTAGGTCAGTGGCTTCGCCATTCGCTGCTCGAACGGAAGCAGAACGTGTTTCTGGTGGCTGGCGGTTGTGGGCTTTGTCTCCGCGGTCGTTGCAGGATTAGGCGGTCGACTGCTCGGAAGCGCACATCCAGAGATTGCGACGGTGGCTGCGGTGCTCCTCCTGGTGCCTGGCGTGGCGGTGCTCAACGCGCAACTCGATGCCATTGATGGCAAGCCGAACCTTGCCGCTGCGCGGGGCTTGCGAGTCGCTTACCTGTTGCTTTTCATGACGCTTGGCCTGGTCCTTGCGCAACAGTTGGTCGTGCCGCAAACATGACTCCGTTCGCCGCTCATTTACTCCGTCAGGCCCTCTTTGGCGGCATCGCTGCGGCTGGCTTTGGCGTCCTTTTTAACTGTCCGCCCCGCTTTTTATGGCTTGGCTTCGCCTCTGGAGCCCTCGCGCTGGCGGTGCGCACGGGAGCACAGGAGATTGGCGGCCTGGGCCTTCCGGCAGCTTCGTTCATGGCGGCTTTCTTTCTGGCGGCTTTGCATCGTATTCTGGAGCAACCGGATTCGCCGCGCAGTTCGGTGCTTGCAGTGGTTGGCTGCATCCCAATGATTCCCGGAAGCCTCGCGGCGAAAGGCTTGATGAACCTCTTCGAGCTATTGAAGGCGACTCCTGGCGAGGGGCTTCTGTCCACTACTGCCGCCATGGAGAACCTGATGCTCGTGGCATTCACCCTCCTCGGAATTGGGACCGCGCTGGCCATCCCACGCCTTCTGTTCCCGATCCGGCTAAACGAGAGTTAACGCGCTGGAAGAAGAAAGCTCGCGCCACAGCTCGTTCTTGCCGGAGGAGAGAAGGAGCATCGACGTCACGCTTACCGCAAACGATCTTCGCAAAGTCGAGAGGAGCCGAGGCGGGCACGACCGTTGCCAACTACGCTCTTGAGTCCGAGTGTTCGGTCTCTTGCTTAGTAAGCAGACGGTTCAAAAACTCATCGACACGTGTGACGTATTCGTCGATTTCAGCCCTTAGATCGTCGCTGAGAACGACAAACTCTAAATTTCCTGGGCCCCAGAGTTTCAACTGATCGCTAGGAACATTGTCCACGGCAACGCTATGTGCGAAGGCATTGTGCATACTGTTAAGATAGTCCGCATCAGCCTGGATGCTTGTATCGTTAGTAATCGCGTAGAGTATCCGAAGTTTGCTGCTCAAATTCATCGGGCGCTGACGTAAGACGAGCCAAAGGAAGTCATCCTTTTTCTGCTGATCGCCGCAGAAATAGTTACCGAGATATTGGTCAAGCTTGCCTTCAATAATGACTATTTGGTTGATGACCTCGCCGCGAAATCGGCTTGCAGCTTGGAGTAGTTCTTCGGCCTTCTCATCCGAAAGGTGAGCGTCCTCGCCCGGAGCGACTTGGAGCATAATTCTGAAACGGCTGGGATCGAACATATCTGTTGCGAGACTCTATAACGTGAGGATGTGAGTGCTCGTAGCGCTCTAGAGAAACAGTAGCCGATGTCAAGCTCGGCACGAGGACGTCTTGACTTTATAATCTTCAGTTTCTTGTTGGTTACCCAAGCCGCCCGCGTGATTGCCGTGCGCCGCATTGCTGGACCAGGGAGCCAGACGTGAGTTCAGCGAGAGATATCCAAAGCCTGGAGGCGCATCACGCTGGAAGAGAATTCAGGCGGAGACGCCTCTCCAGGTTAACCCCGAAGTTCGGTTCCTTCAGCGATAGCCAAGGGGGAGAATATTATCGCAATGCTGACGCATAACACGGTGTCCCACCGATTGAATCTTCAGGAAAAGACGTGTTCAAGACTCAGGTTAACGTGGTTGCCGTAGGAATCACGATCTTGTGGCTCTTGTCCGGGCGCTAACTTTCGTGACCACACAACCGATCATTCCATGTGTCCACCTCTCCTTGAATGCAGATTGGGAAGAGTTCCAAACTGAAAGTCAATCTTGCCGCAGGAGTGGAATAAAGTTCGAGCTTCATTTCGCATTGCCGGCAACCACCGAAGAGCTTTTCAGATACGCATAGCCTGCCACCAAGAGAGCACGATCAGGTCTGCCTGAACCTCATTGACAAGCACCTTGCCTGGTCCTTACTTATTGACATGAGAGTGCTGCGGCTAGTCAAATCGAAGTTTCTCATGTTCTTGCTGGGGGCGCTTTGCCTTTTGGATGCTCTTGCAATGACGGGGTGTGTCTATCCGGTGGGAGGAGCGGCAGTGGCGGTCGGTCCACCCCCGCTACTTCCCGGCCCCGTGGTCAGCGTTGGCTTCTATGGAGCTCCTGCGGGATACTACTATCGTAACCGTCCAGTTTACATTCATCGAGGCAGACCCGCTTATTACGTGGGCCCTAGACGCTATTACTTCCGTCCGGGTCCTCGTTACTACCATCGACGCGGTTACCGCTATTATTATTAATGACGAGTCACGCGAGAGCTCGCGCTATCGTTTATCTTGCCGGCGCGAGCGGCATCCGACGACAGGACATGTTCAGAAGAAGTCAAGCACGCTCTCGCACATCATCTTTCCTGAATATTCTGAGACTACAGCTATGCGGCGTGATCACGTCACGGTGTCGAACGTTTAGCTTGGACGAGGAACACCGGAGTGGCCGCGAGGGACGAACACTCCTTCCCGCGATCACCTCAATCATCACCTGTGTAGTCGGATCAGTATGACCTTGCTATCAACCACGGATGATCCGAGGCTCGCGAAAACCCAGAAGCTGTTAGATAGAAAGTTATAAGCTAATGGGTGTCATAATCGATTGTCTCTTATCCGGACGCGTTGTTTCCACTTGAGTAAATACCGGATCCGGTCTTCGCTCAACGAATATCCAGCAACGGTTCCGCCATAGACCGGCTCGATCGTCGGGTTTCGTCCCCATGGGGCGGGAATAACGACCGCTTCAACCGACGACTCCGATGGAGCCGGCAAGTTGCTGGAAGCTGGCCGAAGAAGCGCTTGAGTTAGACACTGCTGCCGAGTCCGGATACTGGTAAAGAAAGCTTTCCCAGTTAGTACGATCTAAGACAACTACCAAACAGTAGAAAGGCTCTCAACGATTTTGAGTGCAACTTCATTTGCTAAAATTTTAGAAGCTCGGTCGGGCATTGATGTTGCCCATCGCGGTGCTTCCTGTTGCCGGACTTCTGCTCCGTTTGGGACAGCCCGACTTGCTCAACATCAAATGGCTCGCAGACGCCGGAGGAGCGGTCTTTACCAACCTCCCGCTGATTTTCGCGCTCGGCGTCGCCGTGGGCTTTGCGAAGGCTTTCTCTGAGATTTTAGGTCGAAAAGATTCAGTCTTCCAGGTCGCCCCAGGTAACATCCATCAAGCGAATGCACCTGCGGGCAGGAATGGTGTCGGGATCGGTGTCCGCAGTGGCGGCTAACCGAGTGGTCCGCAATTCATGGAGAGCGAGAGAATTCTCGGGGCTGAGAGAGCCTTCATCAAAGACGTGCTCAAGGCTGCGTTCAACGAAGAGACGTTGCACCCAAACTTGTGGTGAATGTCATGTATTTTGCGGCATCGGAACCCTGCCGCTCCAGCCTTAGCCGCGAGGCTGCTCGTCGCCGGGCGCAGCGCCGGTCATGATCGCCACCACTTCAGCCATCGAATGTTGCTGCGGGGTTGTGAGAGCAGCGCGTCGCCCGAGACGCATGATGTGAATACGGTCTGCCAACTCGAAAACGTGCGGCATATTGTGACTGATGAGGATCACCGGAAGCCCCCGGTCCCGAATCGTCCGGATGAGGTTCAGCACTTCTCCGGACTCGCGGACTCCGAGAGCGGCGGTCGGCTCATCCATGATGACCAAGCGGCGAGCGAAAATGGCCGAACGAGCCACCGCTACCCCCTGCCGCTGGCCGCCAGAGAGATCTTCAACCGCGCTGTCGATCGACGGAAGATGGAACTTCAGCTCCTCCATTTCTTTCTGCGCCTCTCGCTTCAT
The DNA here is from genome assembly GCA_963744345.1 of uncultured Verrucomicrobiae bacterium. Taxonomy (GTDB): domain Bacteria; phylum Verrucomicrobiota; class Verrucomicrobiia; order Chthoniobacterales; family Terrimicrobiaceae; genus DASTFP01. The sequence goes on along the minus strand of CAVUTD010000021.1, from coordinate 53,533 downwards.
TCGGCCTTTATCCAGCAGCCGAAACCAGGAACCAAGCAGCCCGCGGCAGCGAACTTCTCGACCCAGAAAGAGGTTGGTCGCGATATCGAGGGCAGGAGCGACGGCGAGATCCTGGTATACAGTCTCGATGCCGCGCTTGCGCGGGTCGAGGGGGCTCTGGAAGTGAACCGGCACCCCGTCCAGCAAGACTTCCCCCTCATCTGGTATCACCGCGCCGCAAAGCACTTTGATCAGCGTGCTCTTGCCCGCGCCGTTGTCACCAATGATCGCGAGCACCTCGCCTGCTCGCAGCTCCAGATGGCATGTAAAGGACGCGGGCGAGTCTTTGGTAGACTCACCCGCTCTATGAAAAAGTACACCGTTTGCCACAGTGTGACCGCGGCACCCGCGGCGGCTAAATCGAAAGTAAAGGAGAGCGGCTCGTTACTCAAGATTGGAGTCGACATCCATCGGGAGAACTTAGTCGTGGTAACTCAGTATGACCATGCTACGCCACGCCCACCGCAGCGTTTTGCTCCCGCGAAATTCGTGCCCTGGGTCCAAGCGCGCGTGCAAGAAGGCCTTGAAGTCCATGTCGTCTATGAAGCGTGTGGCTTTGGCTACGGGCTCTACCGCGGGTTGCTGCAGGCTGGCGCCTACTGCTACGTCGTTGCCCCGCAGAAGCTCGACGAAGCCAATACCCGAGTGAAGACTGACGGCAGAGATAGTCGCGCACTCTGCCTGCGCCTGGATCGCTACTTGGCTGGCAACAAAAACTCTCTGGCGGTGATTCGGGTGCCTGATGAAGAAGAGGAGCGGGCCCGACACTGGGTGCGTCAACGTGAACAGCTCGTCCATCACCGACAGAAGCTGGAGGCTCAGGGTCGCGGTCTGCTGGTTGATCATGGTTTGCCGGCGCCGGCGCGCTGGTGGAGACCGCAGAGCTGGAAAAGGCTCGGCACGCTTCTGCCACTTTGGATCCTGTCCCACCTTGAACTCTATCGACCGGTGCTCTTAGCCCTCGATCAACAAATCCGCGCCCTTACTGTCGAGTTGGAAAGAGCGGCGCCCGCCGCACTGCCCAAGGGTATCGGCGCGTTAAGCACTGTGATCATCAGCCGCGAGATCTGCAATTGGCAGCGTTTCAACAACCGTCGGCAGGTCTCCAGTTATACCGGACTTTGTCCGGGAGAATATAGCTCGGGGTCGAAACGAGTGTCCCGCTCCATCACAAGGCATGGCAATAGCAGGCTACGGGCGGCTTTGGTTGAGCTGGCCTGGCGCTTGGTGCGCTATCAGCCCGGATATCACCCGGTCCAAAAGCGACTCACTGTCTTAGCACAAGGAGCCCAAGCTACCAGGGCGCAGCGCAAGAAGGCCATTGTCGCCGTGGCTCGTCAGGTCGCTGTCGATCTTTGGAGACTTCATACCGCACGCTGCACACCAGCTATGCTCGGATTTAAGTAACAAATTAACCTCTTTAAGACTTTGTATCATTCACCCTTTGGAACGTGGCGCGTGTTCGTGCGCCAAGCTGAGCCTCCCATTCAGGGCGCTCGCTGCTCTAGATTGGACCGCGTCCACGTTTCCCTTCACGCTGACGAATAAGTCAAATTGTCGCTCCGTTCTCTGAAGTTCGGATGCACGGATAGGAGTTTGGAAGCTGAAGTAGACCTGTAAGCCCAATCCCTCGAAGGGGACGCGTTCCAAAGAACCAAACAGCAACAACCCCGGCAGGCCAATACCCAAAGAACGATCTCATCTAAATCAATAAATCTTTCCACAGCTCACTTGACACCTTTCATAGGGGTTGGCGCCATCGAGCGCTGTCACGTGCCCGTAGCGTTTGACGATATTACGCGCCTCCAGTACGATTTCACCTTGCGCGGGGGCGTTGGTGTTCTCGACCGCGACATTCATCGCTGCCTCCCTCTAGAGATCTGATCGACCGCGACGGCGCTGATCACCAGGACGCCAGTGACCAGATCTTGCCAGAGGGGGTCAATGCCGGAGAGGGTCAGACCGTTGCGCAATACGGACACAATCAAGGTCCGTTCTGGCGGATAGACTCCTTGGCTGCGCGATTGCGCAGTCTTATAGGAGGGAGTCGGCTTGCCCTGCTGGTGCCGGACCACTGTGGAGTCTGGGTCGGTGGTGCTCCGCAGCTTCCGATTGACCGAGCCCCCGCTGCTGCCGCAGTCCTGGTCATTCTTCTTGCTCCTGCTCCTCAAGCTTACTCACCTCGCGCCGAACCACCACCTCGATGACTGAGTTGCGGGACGCATTCGCGGCTACCAGAGAGGCATCAAGATACAGCTTGCTGCCATCGACCAGGCCCGCAGCAACACACTGCTCGACGCTCCGAGCAAAGAGCCGCTCAAAGACTTGCGCTCCCCAACGTTTGCGCGCTTTGCTCAAAACACTGTCAGTGGGGATCTCATCCTCGAGCCCGTAGCCTAAGAACCACAGATAGTCCAAGCGCAGCGGCACAATCCGCATCAGCTCGCGCTCGCTCCGCACATCGTCGAGAAAGAGCAGGAGCATGAGCTTGATGATGATCACCGGGTCGACCGACACATGGCCATTGCTCCCGTAGAAGCCCGCCACTTCGCGGCGCACGAACCCGAGGTCGAGTACCTTATTGATCTTTCTTAGCAAATGATCTCACGGAATTCGTCGGCCTAAGTTTATCGGTTCCACCCACAGCTCGGTCTGCTTCTGCCAATGGCCCATCATAGCTAACTCCATCCCTAAGCATTTCTCACGCCAGAATCGGGGCCGATTTGGGCAACAGCCCGTTGCGCACTGACTCCTAGAGCTGCTGTGCCCCTAATTGTGCCTGTTTTCAGGGTTATCCCGCGTGGTCCAAAGAGTGGAGGCGATGAAAGTAATTTGTCGGCTTATGCCCTTGCGGCCAGCGGACCTAACGCTTAGGTCTGTCTTCATGCCGATGCGTTACGCTATGGAATTTAAGAGACCAATGCCGCTGAACGCGGCGCTGACGCCGATCCACGCGCCCATCTTCCCGGGTGCCCCTGATCAAAGGAGATCCTGAGATGCGGCTTCACCGTCCGCTCATTGCCCTGACTCTCGTTGTGGCGGTCCCGCTGTCCGTCGTCTCGACGATGGCGCAGCAACCTCTTAAGCCTCTTGAAAAGAAGCCGGAAGTTCCCTATGAGCCCACGCACGAGAAGGTCGTCGCGGAGATGCTGAAGGTGGCCAAGGTGGGCAAGAACGACATCCTTTACGATCTCGGCTCCGGCGACGGCCGCATCGTCATCACCGCCGCCAAGAAGTTCGGCACCCGCGGCGTCGGAGTCGACATCGATCCAGCCCTGATCAGGGAGGCACGCGAGAATGCCGCCGAAGCCGGTGTCGCCGACAAGGTCAAGTTCCTCCAACAAGACTTGTTCAAGACTGACATCCGTGAGGCGACCGTCGTCACTCTCTATCTGGGGCCGGAGATGAACCGGCGGCTTCGACCTAAGCTCTTAAGCGATCTGAAGCCGGGCAGCCGGGTGGTTTCCCACAACCACGACCTGGGTCACTGGACGCCGCTCAAGACTCTAAACGTGCGCGTGCGTCAGGACATGAGGTTCAAGACGCTGAACGTGCGGGTGCTCCAGCAGCACAGGATTTACTATTGGGTGGTGCCGCCGCACAGCGGTCACTAAGTCGCGTCACGGCAAAAAAGGCTAGGGATGGCATTTTCATGCCTCACCTCTTTCCAAGCCGAATTCCGGCGCAACAGTCTAGCCCCTGCTGCCGCTTCGCTGAATCGCTGCGCGCCGGGGCAAGTCTTGCCTCTGCGGTCCGATTGTGCCAAACCGTCCGTAGCGAGACGATTCGGCCTCCGCTGCCCGCGTGGAGAATCACTGCAAAGAGATCCCACCTGGGATCGTCTCCCCCGATTGTTCGAAGATCATCTATGAATACCGTTATCCTTCGATACAGCCGTATCGTCGCTCTCGCTGCCGGTCTTCTCGGAGCGGTCGTTCAGATTGCCACAGCACAGACCGTCACCCTGGTGGTAAACAACCTGTCCAATCAGACGCTTACCTTCACACCGCAGTTGACTGTGCTCACACCGTCGGGCAATGGCACGGCGACTTTGACCCCCGGATCTACGCCGATCACCGTGGCGCCGAGCGGCACGAACGACCAGGTGTCGGTGTCGTTCAATCCGACCACGGGACCAATTTCGGTGACCCTGCAACTGGACGGCAGTTTTGCCAACACGGCATTCGTGTTCATTCAAGTGTTCGGAAGCGCGGGGCCGGGTCAGGGGATTGTCTCATATAATTTGAACACCACCCGACCGTTTGCTAGCCCCTCCGTTCTGGTTCCCTCGAGCGCTACGGATTACACCATCAGCCTCACGATCCCTCCAAATCCGGTCATCCTCCCGACGACAACCTGGAAGTCCCATGGGACCGTTGTTCAGAAGGACGGCGCGAATTTCTTCGCCAAAGGCGTCGATTATTCTCCCACGCCGATTGGTGGGGCAACCTTTCAGCCCGGGATTGGAGATTGGTTCACTCCGCCTTGGTGGACCTATGACGGCATTAATAATGCCAATGACATCGGTCGGCGTGATACGGCGATTCTCACCGGAATCGGGGTGAACGCGTTGCGGACTTATTACACGTGGTACTGGATGAAGCAGGACGACATTTCCTACCTTCAGAGCATTACGCAGAATACACCCATGACGGTGTATACAAACACGCAGTACCCTTACACGGTCTTTTTCGATCACACTCCTTTTCTCGACGCGTGTTACAGGTCTGGCATTTACGTGGTGCTTGGCATCGCTTTGGAAGGAGGAAATTGCTTCAACTTTGGCGCCCCGGATATCTCGAATGCCTATCAAAATTTTTACCTGCAAACGGCCGTAAAAATCGCCACGCTCTACGGTCGACACCCGGCAGTGATCGGTTTTTGCATGTCGAACGAGCAAAACCAGCCTCCGTGGAATGCAGATTCGCGCGTCTGGCTGTATTACCTGAAAATGTATCAGGCGATCAAAGCGGTGGCTCCCGACAAGCTGGTCACGATCGCCTTTCAAGACGACCGCACATTATATAACGGCTCGCTGATTGTGAAGGATATGGCGGGACAGAACCCGCCCACGATCTTCAATAATGCTCCGGTCGAGAAAGCAATCTCGACGGTGGTGGATGTGTGGGGATTGAATATCTATTCGGGTATGAGCGGGGACTTTGACGACTACGAAACGAACGTGATCCTCGCCGCAAAGGGCGCCTATGGACGGCCGCTCTGGTTGACAGAATGGGGCACTCCGGCCGGGCAAAACATCCCGGTCGGTGTATCCGGCCCCACGGCGGGCAATGCTCAGGCCGGGGATCTTTCGGCCAGTGAACTCGCGAACGGCGTGAAGAGCATTAACGCGGATATTAGCTACATGCATACCAATCTCGGTTTCGTTGCCGGAGCATTTTACTTTGAGTATTCCGACGAGTGGTGGAAGAACTCCCAATTTAATCCGGCAAACGTCGATACCAATGTTTCGCCTTTCAATCCGCAAACGGGCGAGTATCAGACGAACACCGCGGGCCAGGTCACGATGAAAGACGGAACGCTGGCCTATCCAGGCTACCCGTTCACTCATGACGGCGGCCAAAGTATTGACTGGCCCGAAGAAAGCTGGGGACTTTATCGGGTGGCAGTGAACGATCGGGCACCCCAAAATCCGGATCCGACAAATCCGGATAGTCTTACGCCTCTCCAGCCCTACGTCTCGGCGGTGAGCGAGGGCTACGCCACTTTGGCCTCCACCTACGCCAGGGCGAATCCATTGTTCCGTAGGTTCCATCTCCGCCAGCAGGTGCTCGCTCAGAGCTACGGACATATGGACACGGAATGGGGAACGATGTACCGGGTGCCTGGCACTGTGAACGAATGGCAACTCGATCCGTTTGGTGCAGTCAAAGTGCGCAGAGACCACCTGAAAAGAGGCCTAACGGTTCGCCTGCTCGAGTGGGACAACAAAGAGGCGTTCCTTCCCCGGAACCGGCCGGATTACATTTACTTCCCGACAACCGGCCAATGGCATTATGTGCAGGAAGACGCCAATACAGGGCCGCCTCGCGGACGTGTCCCGATTTTTCAATTGATCCCCCCGATGGACAGTCAGTTTTCGGCGCCCTTTGGTGCCTTTGAAGAACCGGCCATCCCAAGCGCGCCGGTTCCGTAGTGTTAGGCTGTTTCTTGCCGTCTCACCGGCGCGGCGGATCGGAAGCTTGTATGTCTAGCTATCCGACGCGGGTTTCGACAAATTGCCCAAGATTTAAAAAATCCGGGTGTTCAAAACCTTTGGGCCCTGTGAAGACCTCGGATAACAGCTGACAGAGCGAGGAAGCTATTGACCACATCGCGGACCGCTATACGGGCCAGCAACGCTTTCGTCACTTATAGCATTCCTGGACCATTTCGAAACAGTCGCCGCTTCGAGTGAAGCCTCAACAATGACGCCCGCAGAGGCCTGGAGCTGCGAAACTCTGCGGCGGAATGAGGACCTACGCAGCTGGACCGAATCCGCAGCCTGCGCCCCAAGTTTGTCACAGCGTTCTACTCGTGCAGTGTAACGGATGAACCTGATGCTATGCTGCGTGAGTTCAGCCGCTGCAATGCGGAGTCCGCAAAATCAACCCGTCAGAATCATGCGTTCCGCTGCACTAGGCAGCCGCTCCTGCGCGTTGGCTTCGTGCCAGCTTTTGACAACGCGAGCACCAGGCAGTAGTGCGTCCGCCGACGGTTGCGTGTTTCAGCCGGATCGCGTCCCTCGGGCAGCGCCCGTTGCCCTTCCACCGTTGATGGATGAGCCAGCCGGCCGGCGGATCGCTCCAGTCGACGCCAATCGTCTTCAGCGCGACGCGACAGACCGAACGCATCACGCGCCACAACTCGCGCGCGGCGGCATTATCGAGCGCGCCGGCGGCAACGCGGGGATGCAGACGTGCCTGCCAGAGGACCTCGTCGGCCATCCAGTTTCCGACACCGGGAAAGAACTGCTGCATCAATAGCAACGCCTTCAGCGGACTGCGCCGTCGCCGCAGCAAAATGTGGCTTAGCCGTGCTGCAGTAAACTCGCGCGAGGTCACCGCCGGTGGCAGACTCGCCCACCAAGGCGGCGTTTCGTTTCCAACGTGAAAGCGAACGCGTCCGAACATTCGCGGATCAGAGAAAATAAGCGCCCGAGATTTTTGGAAAAGCGAGAGATGATCGTGCTTGTCCGGCGCAAAATGCGCCGCTTCCACGCGGAGTTTGCCCGACATGCCAAGATGAATTCCGAGCCACGCGCCTTTGGAGAAGCGAAGCGCGATCTGTTTCCCGCGCGTCTCCGAGCCAAGCAGCTTTTGGCCGCGCAGTGTCTTTTTGATAAGATCCGGATCGCTGCCACGGAAGATGCGCTTCTCTCGATGCAACTCGACGCGCACGACGCGCTCGCCGATGCCATCATCCCAGCGTCGGCGAAAATACTCGACTTCCGCCAACTCAGGCACGCTTGGAAGCCTTCGCGGTTTTGGCGGACTCTTCGAAGTCCTTCTTGCTCGGAGCTCCTTTCTCGCCGGGTTGGCGCATCTTTTCGCCGCTCCCTTTGGCGATGCGTTTCCGTTTGGCGTTAATGTTGGCGTAAAGACCTTTTTTTGCGTGCATGCTTTGAAAATTTGTTGTTAATCGGCTCGGAGGCTTCGTTCGAGCCTGCGAATCCGACGGTGCAGTGGCGAACGTATCGCTACGCGATGATAATTACGCCTGAACTGACGTCTCAGATCGCTGGCGAAAAGTTCGCGGCGTGGCTCGGCTGCGTTCCCCTCAGTGCCACGATCGGTGTGCTTTGTCACAGCGATGCGGACGGGATCTCGGCGGGAGCGATCCTCCACCGTGCGCTAAAGCGGGCGGGGCGCGAGGTGGCGATGATCGTGACAGAAAAATTCGAGAATGCGTGGAGCGATACGGTTCGCGATCGCGTGAATGCAACCGGGTCGGGTGCACTCATTGTCTGTGATCTCGGCGTGCGCGGGCGGCCGGTCGCCGATGGAGTGCCGACATGCTTTGTCGACCATCATCACTTCTCCGATGCGCCATCTGATGACGTCGTGATAACCGGCTTCGGCCTGGAGCCGTGCCCGACGTCTGGCCTCATTGCGTTCTGGTGTGCGAGCAGGATTGGCGACGTGCATGATCTCGAATGGATGGCCGCAATTTCGCTGCTCAGCGACATCGGAGAACGCGCGCCGTTTCCAGAGCTCGCTTCGGCAAAAAGCAGCTACGGCCTCACCGTGCTCCGGAAGGCCACCACTCTACTGAATGCAGCGCGCCGATCCTCGAGCGGTAACGCAGGGCCGGCACTCGATCTGTTGCTGCGTGCAACATCGCCGAAGGAAATTTCGCGCGGCGATTCACCAGAAGCGTTGTCCTTGCGCCAGGCGCAGGCGGAGGTGCATCGCGCATTCACTGAAGCGAAGCGCGCGGCGCCGAAATTCAGTGGACCCCTGGCGATTCTGCGCATCCACACACCGTGTCAGATCCACCCCCTTATTGCGCAAATCTGGCGAACGCGTCTACCCAAGTACATCGTCTTCTGCGCCAACAGCGGATACCGCGGCGGCTTTGTCCACTTTAGCGGACGCTGCGGCAAAGGCACGGACCTCATCGCATTTCTCCGCGATCATGCGCCGGCTAATCCAGGCGAGAACTATGGTCGTGGCCACCCGCAGGCAGCGGGCGGTTCGTTGCCAGTGGCCGTGTGGAATGCGTGGACTGCCGCGCTGGGCTTCGGCCAGGAGGTGGCGGCTTGAGCGCTGCGCCCTTGCGGCTTGGCTTTCCGGTAAAGGTGCTCGGCCGGGCGGGTCTGAAAAGCAACGATACGCGCCGCTGGCAGCAGAGTCCCCACCTGCGTGTTTCACTCGGCTATGTGCGCCAGATTTTCGCTTATCTAAAAGAACGGAACGTTACCATGTATCGCCTCTCGTCCGACCTGGCGCCCTACCTCACGCATCCGGACATGCCGCAGTTCCGGAACCAGATCGCCGAATGCGCGGCTGAATTGCGCGATCTGGGCGCCACCGCTCGCGCGCAGAATCTGCGACTTTCTTTTCACCCCTCGCAATACATCATCCTTAATAGCGCGGACGCAAAGCTGACGGCGCAGAGTGTTCACGACATCGAGAGCCAGGCGCAAATGCTCGACTGTATGGAGCTTGGGCCTGAGGCGGTCGTGGTGGTGCACGTCGGCGGCGCCTATGGCGATCGTGTCGCCGCGCGCGAACGCTGGGCGCGCACTTTCGAGAAAAAGCTGTCGAACGTGGCGCGCAGTCGGCTCGTGCTCGAACACGACGACATTTCGTTCAGCGCGGCTGACGTCCTGGAGGTGCATCGGCTTTGCGGGGTGCCACTGATTTTCGACCATCAGCACTTTTGGTGTTTAAACCCGGAACGGCTCGAGCTCCGCGAGACCGTCGAAAAGTTCGTGGATACCTGGCCCGCGGGTGTTCGGCCGAAGCTGCACTTTTCCTCGCCACGCACCGAGATGCGGATGATGAAGCGCAAGAACCGCAAAACCAAGAGGCGCGAAGCCGTTCTGCTCCCGCCCCTGCTCACCGGCCATGCCGACTACAACAACCCATTCGAGTTTGTGACGATGATGCGCCAGCTCGACGGCATTAAGTTTGACGTGATGCTTGAGGCAAAGGCGAAAGACCTCGCGCTGCTGCGTCTTCGCTCTGATATCGCGCGGATCGCTCCCGACGTGGCCGCGCACTTCGGAATCAAAGCGGCAATCGTTGAGCAGCCGCAAGAGGGAGAAATTACCCTGGAGGAGGAGAGCATCGGAGCGTTGCTCTAACACATAAGGAAGAGCTCTGCATTTTATTCTCATGAGCGAATCGTTGTCCGAGAAAAGGTCGTTGTCCGGTCACTCTTGATCCTCGCCCGATCAGGGACTGACTAACGATCAACAGCTTCCTGCTTCTTACCCAACATGCTTTGCTGGATTTTCAACCGAGACTTGTGGAACCGCCGCTATTTAACGAATAAGTTTTGCAGCCTTGCGAGTTCGGCCTCCAGCACCAGCAAGCAGGAAGAAAGCAACGGCCGATACTGACACAAGGAAAAAGGAAATTCGCGAGCCTGCGGGATGAACCCAAAGGCACCAACACAACGGATGCAGAAACGGACAACGACCCATACTCGATCCCTTGGGAACCGACGCGATAGAGGAGGAAGATCGTGCCGTCGATGCCGAATCGTCGGACACTCATTCTCAAGAATAGCTCTCTCCATACCCGCTCATTCCGCCGACGCGATCAGCCGTCGCACCACTTTCTGGCCGAGGTCCATGAAAGCTGCGCACGATTTGCTCCGGTATCGAGCTGCATTGCGCACCGCGTTAATCTCGCGCGAGGGAGCCGAGCCTTGCAGTGCGAGGAAGGTGCACCGCGGCCAGGTCTCTTGACTTTTCGCAAGAGCCGGAACCAACGAGATCCCCTGGTGAGAGGCGACCATCGCCAGTATGGTAGAAAGCTGCACGAGGGGCAGTGGCCTTTGCGGCCGGATAGCGTGCTGCCGGCACCACTGACTGATCTGACGTGAAAGGCAATGAGACTCCTGCAGGGTCAAGAATGTTTCAGCCGAGAGATCGCGCCAGGTCACCCGCCGCCGCCGAGCCAGGCGGTGCTCTTTCGGAAGAGCGACCAGAAGCGGCTCGCGTGTCCACAACTCCCGTTGCAAGCCGGGTGCGCTTCGGCAGGTCGAGACCACGGCGACGTCAAGCTCGCCGACGTCCAGCAGGCGAACCAAATTTTCCGTTACATCCTCCACAACATGAACTGCGGCCTGCGGATACTGCCGCCGAAAGTCGGAGAGCAAAGGCCCGATGATATAGGGCGCGATCGTCGGAATAATGCCGGCTCTCACAATCCCGGCGATCGCGCCAACGCGTTCCTCGACGCAGCGCCGGGCATCCCCCACATCATTGAGAATCTTTCGCGCCAGAGGCAAAAGGCTCGCCCCCGCTGCGGTCGGCGTTATCCCGCGAGCGAGCCGGTCGAAGAGCTGCTGATTCATCTCTCCCTCGAGTTTTTGAATCTGCTGACTGAGCGAGGGTTGGGCGATACGCATGCGCTCGGCCGCGCGCGAAAAGCTGCCCTCCTCGGCCAGGGCCACGAAATACCTTAGCTGGTGAATCTCCATAGGTTTTTCCTATAGCTCGAATAAGAACTAAGTATTTCTCTATGGGAAGCAGAATTGTACTGTCAAGGGGCACGGTTGGATGGCCGAGAATCAACCAGACTCTCCGGCGGCCAGCCGCAACACAAAAACCATCGAACCAATATTATGTTTTTACGCATTGACAAATTGCCTGTTGAATTGCCCGCCTCGCCCGAAATCGATCCTGTCGCTGCCAAGAATGTCCAGGAGCTCCTGGGAGGACGTTTTGGAGAAATGTCCACGCTGATGAACTACACCTACCAGTCGTTTGCGATGCGGGGACGCGAAAAGATCCGGCCCTTCTACGCTTTGATCTCAAATATTGCGGCCGAGGAAGGCGGGCACATTGAGATTGTTTCCGCAGCCATCAACTCATGTCTGAACGGTCCACGCACCGACTTCGACGACTCAGTCAAGCCCGGAGACGCTCCGTGGAAAAGTTTGCCCGGTGGCATTTTCGGCGGCCACTACATCGCCTCGGCGCAGACCGCCGTTCCCGTGGATTCACGCGGAATGGGCTGGACCGGCGACTATGTCTTTTCCTCGGGCAACCTGATCCTGGACCTTTTGCACAATTTTTTCCTCGAGAACGGCGCGCGCACGCAAAAGCTTCGGGTTTACGAGATGACGGACAATCCTGCGGCGCGCACCATGTTGGGATATCTTTTTGTTCGTGGCGGTGTCCATGCGTTGGCCTACGCCCGGGCCATCGAGTCTCTGACTGGTGTGAAGATGAGCGACCTGCTGCCGATTCCAAATATCGGCAACGCGGTTTTTCCGGAGGCGCGCAAGTTTATGGAACAGGGCCTTCATCTGAAGCTCTACCGGTTCTCGCCCGAAGACTACAAGGAATCTGCCACGCTCTGGTCCGGCACGGCTCCTGAGGTTTACGTCGAGGGCGTCGGACCAAGTAATCAGCTCGAGTTCATCGACGCGCCTCCCGGGGGCGGCAACCTGGCCAATCTAGCTGGCATTGCCGCAAGTTTCGCTCCAAACTACGCGCCGGAAGAGGTCATGGAAATCGCCCAGCAACTCTACAAAAAGGCGAAGAATCTCTAAACGCTCAGAACCGGGGCCGGCGTCCGTAGACGCCGGCCCTTGCGCGCGTAATCACTCATAAGCCTGGAAGTGTTGCGCGATCCAACCGTTGATCACTGCCGCAGTCGTCCGCGATGAGGACCTTTCACCGTCTGGACAGTCGCCATCATCTGCTGGCTCACAAGGGGAAGATGTATCTTATAGGGCTAAACCAGCCACCTCCCCCCTTCATCTCCAGAAAGCCTTTTGACTAAAACTACGTCCCAGCACTGAACAAGATAGATCCGCGGAGACCGCTAATCGTTCGCACCGGAAGCCAGCGGCATCATTTCCTCGCTTCCGGAATGACACTTAGAGTCTGCGGATGGCCATTGCGCTGGACGACAACTTTGACCGCTTGGCCGATTTTGGCCGCGTCCAGAGCGTAGGTGTAATCGTAGATGTTCGTGATCTTCTGTCCGGCGAATTCTACAATCACATCCCCGGCTTTAAGGCCTGCCCGATCGGCGGGGCTATCGCCGCGGACTCCCGCGAGTTTTACCCCTGAAATTTCGGTGGTGTAATCCGGGATGGAGCCAATGTAGACGCGCAGGTTGTCTCTCATTCCGCCCGGACTGCTTCGTTCGACTTTCACAAAATCTGGTCTGGTCGTTGCGCCAGCGAGATCGGAAGCCAAGACACAGGCGAAATGAGTGATCCGCTCCAATCCCTCGTAGTTCAGAGTGTCTGCCGTGTCCGTGGGCCGGTGATAATCCTCATGAGAACCGGTGAAGAAATTGATGAAGGGAATTTCCTTGAGATAGAAGGCCGTGCTGTCGGTCGGCAAATAGGGATCGTCCTGTAACATAAGGTGAAAGCCCGCCGCGACGTTGCGTTTTTCGAGAAGTTTCTTCCAACCTGACGAAGATCCGACGCCCTGGACGTTGAGTCTGTTATCGCGCAGATGGCCGACCATGTCGAAGTTCATGTAAGCAGCGATTTGCTTGAGGGCGACTTTAGGGTGTTCGGCGTAAAAGGATGAGCCGATGAGGCCGATTTCCTCCCCAGACCAGAAGGCGAAGATCATTCCGCGCTCCTGGCCAGAGTTGTCTTTGCGCTGTTCGGCGATTTTTTGAGCTATCGCGAGAACGACCGCCGCGCCCGACGCATTATCATCGGCGCCATAATGAATGGCGGTCTCCTCCCCTTTCCGTTTCATGGCTCCGACTTCGCCGTGGCCGAGGTGGTCATAATGAGCGCCCACGAGGATATATTGCGGCGGCTCTCCCGCCATTGAATCGGAGGGAGGCAAAATGCCAATCACGTTGCGGTCCGTGCTGCGAACGCGCTCAACTGCCGTGGTCAGCTTGACAGTCGCATCGGGAAGAACAAACCCGCTCTCCGCATGGGGATTTTCGCTGTCCAATTGGGATTGGATGACCTTGAGGTTCTTCCCCGCGGCGGCGAACAGAGCCTCAGCTGTGCCAAGCGAGATCGAGGCGGCAGGAATCGCTGAGTCGGTCATTCCGGCATCGGAGGCGATCGAAACCAGTTCGCCGGCTCCAGGCGAATTTGGACCTGTAACGACGAGCAGTGCCTTGGCTCCATGCTCCCGGGCAATGAGTGCTTTGTAGCGCAATCCGGCGTAACGGTTGAGGTCGGCGCGGCGTTCCGGAGAGACATCCTCGGGCACATAGCGAAAGACCAGGACGATCTTGTCCTTTACATCGAGTCCCGCATAAGAATCGTATCCTTTGCCCTCCTTTCCGGGAACACGAAGACCGTATCCGGCAAAGACGACCTCTCCAGCTCACCGAGCCATTCCCGCTAAAGGCTAGCGGAAGGAAGTCTTTTTCCAGGATGAAGACGGAAGCCTCGCGCTCCTTGGTTTGAAGGTGCAGCGAGTTCTCTTCCGGCAAGACACGCACGCCCTTCGAAAACTCGAACTCCTGGAAAAATGTCCCCTTATCGCCCCCGGGCTGAAGCCCAGCTCTTTCCAGTTGAGCGGCGAGGTAGTCTGCTGCCCCGCGAGATCCTTCACTACCGGTCATGCGGCCGGCCAAATCTTCTGAGGCGAGAAACTCCACCGTGCGGCGAAGGTCGACCGCCGAAGCCGGGGCGGACGTGCGGTCGGGTTCGCGACCGGAGAGCAGCGCGAGCGATGCCCACAGGATCAGAAATGCCACCGCGGGTCGGCTGTTATTCATGGGATCAGCGGCTGGCCGCGCCTCGGAGGGGAGCTTGGGCAAGCTCCCCTTGGGCCGCTTCATGGTTCCAGTCGGCGATGAAAATTTGCGCGCTGCCGTCTTCCGTCCGTCCGGAGGCCCAACTGAGCTTGCGCCCGTCCGGCGCGAAAACCGGCAAGCCGTCAAAGCCATCAGTGAAAGTGACGCGGATCGGTTCGCGCTTTCCTTCGACATCGACGATGAACAACTCGAAGTTCGAGAACCCGAGTCTGTTAGACGTAAAGATCACATATTCGCCCGACGGATGGTAAAACGGTGCCCAGGAAATTGACTCGAAATCGGTCACACGCCGCACATCAGAGCCATGCGTCTTCATGGTGTAGATGTCGGCGTTTATTCCGCTCGCATCGAAACGCCGCCAGATGATGCGCTGGCCATCGGGAGAAAAAAAAGGGCCGCCATCGTATCCCGGCGCCTGAGTAAGCCGGCGTTGGTCAGAGCCATCGGCATTCATAAGATAGATTTCTCCAAAGTAGGCCGGATCGGTCTCAAACCGCTTTCGGTCTTCCGGCGATAGCTTCTCCAGGGGAAAGGCGTCGCGCAGGCTGGTAAAGACGATTTGTCTTCCGTCGGGAGAAAAAGAGCCCTCCGCGTCATAGCCGGGCACATCCGTCAGACGGTGTGTTGCTCCGCCCTCGAGCGCCGCTGCGAAAATATCCATGCTTTCATCGTAATCCCACGCGTATCGGCGCTGCTTGCCCGAGGCGCGGAACTCCAGTTCGATGCGCTGCTTTTCCATTGCTTTGTGGTCAAGATGCGTTGAGGCGAAAATCGCCTCCGCGCGCTCGGGTCGAAGAAAGCCGCAGGTGGTCTTACCGACGCCGGAAGAGACTCGACGAACATCCCCTGTTTCGAGGTCCAGCAGATAAATTTGGTAAAACGGATTTCCCTCTTCGCGCTCACTCTGGAAAATGAGCATCTTGCCGTCCTTTGAGAAATAGCCTTCGCCGCTGCGCTTGCCCTCGTAGATCAACTGGCGCGGGTTGGAAATAAATCGAGCCTCCTCCGCAGCCGAACCGGCGCGGAGAAGTCCCGGCAATGCGAAAATCGCCAAGATGAAAACCGCGTGAAGTTGCATGGTGTCACTGCCGATGAGGCCTGCTCCTTTCATTTTGCGGATACTATTGGAGAAACTTCGTCACCCGTGTAGCGCTTCAGGTGCTTCGCAAACCTCGACGTTGGCGGGGAGTTGCCCTCCCGCCTCACCTGGCCGGCAGGGACGCGAGCTTCGATCAATTTCATGGTGTGAGACTTTACGCCGTGCTTACGGTCTCGCACTTCCGATGTTTGTGGATCTTCGCGATCATCATGATCGAAAACTCGGTCACGAGCTTTGACGCGATAGAGGGATCTAATCGCTCATGAACTACTTGGCGATAATCCATTCAGGGGCGACGTTCCCGCAGGGAGTGTCTCATGAGCGACGAGGTCAAAGAAGCCTACAGTTCGGGCCTGCCGGGCGTGATCGCCGGCGAATCGGCCATCTGCTGGGTTCATCCCGACGCGGGCCTGGCGGCCGACCTTCGAGTCATAATTAAAGATCTGACCTAATAGCCACCCCGCAGCGTAACTGGCTCCGAGATGTGCGCTACCCGCAATCGTCTTCAACGGACGAATCCAAGCGCAACCTAATACTAGAGGTCCGCCCATGTAACAACATCGCGACCGTGGGGCGAACGCCGTGTCGGCAGGCTCTTACGACGCCGGCTTGAACTGGTGGCGAGATGCCGCTGCGGCTTCTAAAATCTCCGGGACATGGGAAGCTTCGTATTCCTCAATCAATTCCCCTAGCCGGTCCAAGAACGCCGCCTGTGGATGATTCTCGTCGTCGCCCACCTTGGCGATCAAGGCTTCGAGCAACTCCCGAAGGTGGTAGTAATCGGCGACAGTCCTTGGCGCTGGCAATTGAGTCTCGGCCAGAATGTCGTTGCCTTCACCTGCGCTCATTTCTGTTCCCTTGGTTATACTCACCATGGGTCAAGAGGTGCCGAATGTAAACCTTTTGTCGGCTGTCACTCAATTTACAGGGCGCTGGTGCCGACCATTTACAGTCGGATGTTGCTATATCCATTGATCAACGCAGACTGGGATTCGAACCCGCGGTGGCGCGAGGCCCAGGTGGCAATTTGGAGAGAGATACTCGCAACGAAATGCAGTTGATGCTCGTTGGTCCAAACAGCGCGGGGAACTACGACGCTATGGTATTGGCGGATTGATTTTTTCGACCATCAGGAGGTCTGCGGGATAGGCCGGAACCTGTGGCAAGCTTTCCTCCGTGCAGCCGAGAGTTGGCGCGATGATTCGCCGGGGAAAAGCGGCCAGAGCGCCTGTAAAGCCAATGTCCTCAGGTGTCGTCTTGTCGAAGAAAATAAGGAAGCGAATCTCCTCGTTGGCGAGATTTTCGATATGGTGAGGATACCCCTTAGGAATGAAATACATGTCGCCGGGGCCGAGCAGATAGGTGTCGACGCTGGCACCCGGACTTAGGAGCGTCATGCGAGCATTTCCCTGAAGCACGTAACCCATCTCAGCGGTTTGCGGATGCCAATGAGGTTCCCGCATACCGGTGCCCAGAAGTCGCAGGGAATACATCGAGAGACCCTCCAAAACCGGCCAGAACTGTTTCCGCGCGGTCCGGGCAGAGCCAAAGTCAGTCGCCAGCATCGGTGGCAGACTTTCCACCCCCAGCTTGTAATGATTAGCAAATCCTGCCGTCCTCGGGATGTCCAGGGTGCCCTGAAACTTGCCGATGACGATATCCTCCGGCGAGTATCGAACCCCCTTGGCCGCCGCCTCCGGAACGCCCCAGGTATTTCCCATCACATTAGCGTTCATGCAGCCGACGGCGCCAGACATGCCAAAGTCTTCCGGTTCATGATGAGAGAAGGCGATGAGAAACTTGCGCTTTCCTCGCCAGTATTCGCGATGGCATGCAAGTAGCCGCTGGGCACGAAAAACATCTCACCCTGCGCAATGGTGAATGTATCATGCAAATTTCCGTTGCTGAAAACCGTCACCAACGAAGATCCCTTAGCGCAATACGTTAACTCGTGAGCGTTGGGATGCCAGTGAGGCTCGCGGAACGTCCCGGTCTCCAGCAAGAGACGGTAGAGCGCCATTCCGCTCAACATGGGAAAATTCTTGCGATTCACCGATGTCCGGCTTCCAGATTCATTCGCAAATTGCGGCGAGGTCTTGCCCAGCGAGAAGACATGGTCGGACTTATGCATAAGTTTTTGTCTAGGGCGGTGCGATCTTGCTGGCGAGTTTGGCAACTGACCGCGAATATCCTTCGATTCAAGGTCCGTCTTGCCAGATCAAACAAGGCTCAAGCGAGCCCTGGGCGTTAAGCTCGACGCAGCCAAGCGAATTCCCCCTGCTTGCCCTCCAACTCTGTCGCGCAAGGCTTTTAGGAGACCTGGTGCGCTAAGCACACCTCGGAGTCGTTGTCGCACAAATTGCGGTTGCTGCAATGGCAGCAAGGAAATAGTGCCGCATTGGGACAGGTCCGTTCCCGCCGCAAGAACGCCGAAGGCAGCTCGGCCCGAAGCCAGAGTTTGTTTCTTTTGTCGTGTTTTCTAATTTCTCTTTGTCCTGCTTTGGCAGAAATGGTTCTCGACCATGAGGGGAGTTGTCCAACGTGTCAGTAAGGCTCGCGTGTTGGTGGACGGCCGTGTCACCGGCGAGATCGGCACCGGTTTGGTAGGTACTGCTCGGCGTGAGTAAGGGTGACACGTCGGACGCGGCGAAGTATCTCGCCGAAAAAACCGTCACGCTGCGCATCTTCGCCGATGACAGTGGCAAAATGAACCGCTCTCTCTTAGACGTTAGCGGCGCTGCACTCGTGGTGTCGCAATTCACACTCTACGGTGACGCACGTGGCCAGCGGCGGCCCAGCTTCGTCAGGGCCGCGCCGCCTGACGAAGCCAACCGCCTGTACGAAGAATACTGTGCTGCGCTGCGCAGCCTCCGCGTGTATGTGCAGACCGGAGTTTTTCAAGCCATGATGGCGGTCGAGTTGACCAACGAGGGCCCCGTCACCATCCTTCTCGACTCAGAAAAACTCTTTTGATGTGCTTTCGTGTTTATTCTTTTCGCGTGGCCAACTTGCTTCAGCAGGACCGGAGGAGCCCAGGATCAAGGCTATCTCATCATCGTTACGCAGCTATTCCAGCGAGTCGCCTTGGTGGATACTAGAAACCATACGTTGACACCCCAGCACACTGTCAGAAGCAGAGCTGAAGCAGTTGCGGCGATCCTCAAGCCGATGCTGAAACGCATCTATACAGCAAGCAGCGCCTTGATCTCATCCTGGATGAACTGTGAATCCTCGGCATTGAGCCCGGTACCGGCCATGTGACCCCACAGGGACGGAATGATTCGGAAACGGGCGCCGGCGATACGTGACGTGTCCGCCTCGATGTCCTCGGGCGTGAAGTATAGGTCGGTCCGCCCCGCCATGACGGTGGTCTTTGCCTTGATCGCTTTCATTGCCCGCTCAAGACTGCCGCCAAAGCCCGGCGTTGTGCCCAAATCGTTAAGCTGCCATGTACGAAGCATCGAGAGCAGGTTGTTCGCGTCCCGACGCACGAAGCGTTTCTCCCAGAACCCAGGTATGAATTCCTCCAGTGAGCTGAACTCCATCTGCCGGTATAGCTCCTGTCTGTAGAACTGCTGCGAGAATCCCCAGCCGGCGTAAACGCGTGCGAGCGCACGCAGTCCCTCAGCGGGTTGGTCATGATAGTCGCCTTTCATCCACGCGGAATCTGCCGTGAGCGCGGCCCGGACGCCCTCGAGAAAGACGACGTTGTGTGGAGTCGTTTTCGCGGTGCCGCAGAAGGGAGCGATACGCTCGACCATCTCTGGATGGCTCACTGCCCATTGAAACGCCTGTTGGGCGCCCATCGAATATCCCGTAACCAGAGCCACCCGTCGAACGCCGAATCCCTCGGTGACTAACCGGTACTGCGCGGCGACATCGTCCAGGATGGTAATACCTGGAAAGCGCATCCGATCTTGAGGTAGCGCCGTGTTGCTGGGGGACGACGACAAGCCATTACCGAGCTGATCGAGAACGACGATAAAATACCGATCGGGATCCAGCGCCCTGCCTGGACCGATCATCCACTCGATGTCGCCGTGATGCGCAGCAAAGTGCGTCGGGTAGAGAATAACATTGCTCTTGGCCGCATCAAGTCGACCGTGGCTTTTATAGGCGAGTTGTGCATTCCGCAGAATTGCTCCGGACTGTAATGGCAAATCCCCGAGTCGGAAGACTCCCTCGCGCGGCAGCTGGGCTTCGTCGAGAATGTCTGGCTGTAATTCAAGCGGCGCGCTAATTTCGACCACGGCTGGGGTGCGAGGAACGCCGCGGCGCCAGAAGTCGCGGTCCGGCTGTCTAGTGATCATTCCATCGTCTCCCCGCCCGCAGTCGCTTTGTCCGCCCAACAAGTGATTCTGTCTTCGCGGATATCATGCCAGATCGGAGTCATCTGCACGTCTATTGGTGGGGAAACGGCGTCTACTTTTTCCCAGCCTTCTTCGACGCTCATCTTCGCAGCCAGTCGTTTGCAGCGGCGCTCACTATTTTTGCGATTACCATTGCACGGAGCTCAGGATTTGCGTCTGAGGATGGTCAATATGCTTAATGAAGTAGCCACGAATGCGCAGGCGGAATGATTGAGAGCCTATGGTTATGTGCGGCATCCAATGTATGCCACTTATCATCTTCATGGTTGGCACAATTATGCATTTTCCCGAAAACGTCAGAATCAAGGGGTATAACGAAGACAACAGAATCGCTCCGACCACAGTTGACCTCAGCCTCCGCTATGATTTTTCTGTCGACGACTGACTTTGGTTCATTAGTCGCATGAGCAGCGCGGCGCCGAGTCCCCAAGCGCCGTTTAGCAGCAGTCCGCCAACGATGACTTTCACGTCCCAGCCGCCAGCAGGCCCCATGCCCTTGATCGGCATCACTACAAACCACGCGACCAAACTGGCACCGAGCGCACCAATCACGAGCGCCCATACCCAATACGCGCCACCGCGGGAATGGCGGATCAGAGTCCACAACACAATGCCCCACACTCCACCCCAGAATGCCAGGGAAATCACTGCAGGTGCATGGAGAGGCGGGACCGGCGCCATGTTCCAAGGTGCTCGTGGCGAAAATCCGCCCATGTGCAGCAGCCACAGCAGCCCTTGGTGAAACACGAGTGTGGAAACAAAGCCAGCGATGAATGCTTTCAGGTAGCTCATGTGCGAATCAACGGAAAAGACTTCGATTACCAAGTTTGCTTCCGAATGGCGAGTTTATGGACATTCCAAACGGCAGCCGCAGATGACTCAGTTGGAGCAGCCGCATGTCCCGTGCAGGAATCGCCATCACTTTTAGAAACTCGAGTGCAGAAAGCGACAAGATAATTGGGCAGTGACTCTCCCCGAATGGAGGGGCATCATTGGGTTCGACAAGTTCGATCTTCGGGATAACTCCTCTCTTGTGGAGTGATCTCAGCAGATGGGGACGGAGTCCACCCGCCAATCTGTTGCATGAGGGGTAAAAGATTCGCCATACCCCCCATGCTCTGTGATCTTCCCGTTACGGATCCGCATGACATCGACTGTTTCGAAGCGGATCTTGCGACGGGGTGGAGCGATGTCCAGGAAAGGCGCTTCATGCGTGCCGTGATAGTTTTGTAGGTGGTCACGCAATCGCCGTCCCGCAAGCTGCCAGTGAACCTCGGCATGAAAGTCCTGAAACGCGGCCAGAGCTGCGGACACAAGTAAACCGGGTAAGATCTTTGAGAAATGATTTTACTGGGGCCCGCTTATAGCAGTGGCCACCGTCTCGCCCGACGATCCACTCACCTGTATGTCAAGGCGTGACTCTTCTGCCCACGTGTCAAGACGTCACCATTACCAGATTCTTGTTCGCGACTTGAGGGTGAGGGTCAGGTTTGGGCAAACTGCTCGCGGCTGTGATGACGGCGACTTTTCCCGCGATGCCATTGTTCATAATTATGACTTTCGTTTTTGGTTTTTGTTGAGTTAGTCGCTTTGCCCAAACCGTTCGAAACGGCAAGCCAGTTCGGTCAAGCTGCCGCAGCCCTACACTGGAGAGATCCAGGGCCTTCGGTTCCTCCATACGCGAGGTGAGCAATGAGCATCGCGAGCGGCTCGGTATATCGCGCGTTCCTGAGAGGGCCGGCATCGATCGGGTCGAAACCGACATCGCGGATCAGAGTCGCGGCGATGTCTTTGCCGGCCTGCGTATCACCGCAATACACCATGCTCGGCGGAGTCGCTTTCCCCCGCGCCTCGAACACCCCGAAGAGCATTTCGCTCGGAATGTTGTTGAAGGCCGAGATAATCTGGGCGCCGGGCGCTTTTTTCGCGAGCGCTTCGGCACCCGAGGTCGTGTGGCCCAGGACGAGTTCGGTGTTCGCGACATTCAGCGGCAGCGAGCAACTGACGATTACCTTGCCCGCCAAATCGCCGGCCTGACTCAATACGTCGTCGATGCGGGACCAATGGACGGCCAACAAGAGAGCGTCCGCTCCCTGGGCAACCTCCTTCGGAGTCCCGGCTCGCGCGTTATCGCGGGCGTCCCGCGCAAGCCGATTCAGCTTCTCTTTGCTGCGTGCGTAGCTGAATACAACCCTCATGGCCCCGCGCGCGAAGAGCGTGCCAAGTTTGCCGCCCATCAGTCCGAAACCGAGAATGCCGACTCGCAAGGAACTCCTTCTCGGTCGATCAGCGATCGATCAGCTGCATGTGTTCCTCCGAGAGACGCGCCCCTTGCACCTTGATCTCTGAAAAAGAGCTTTCGATCTCACGAAGGTCGGCCGAGGTGAGTTCGATCTCAGCCGCGCCGATATTCTCGACCATGCGCTCCAGCTTTCGGGTGCCCGGGATCGGAACGATCCACGGCTCTTGCGCGAGCAGCCAAGCGAGCGCGATCTGAGCCGGTGTCGCTTTTTTCCGTTTCGCGATAGCGCTGAGAAGATCGACCACCGGCTGATTCGCTTTCCGAGCCTCCGGAGTGAAGCGCGGGAAAGCGGCACGGAGGTCCGAGTTGCTGTCGAAGGTCATCTGGGCATCGATTTTCCCGGTGAGGAATCCCTGACCCAGAGGGCTCCAGGGAACGAAACCGATCCCAAGTTCCTCGACGGCCGGCAGCACTTCCGCTTCAGGATCTCTCGTCCACAGCGAATATTCGTTTTGGACGGCAGTGAGGGACTGGACGGTGTGGGCACGACGGATGGTCTTGGCACTCGCTTCGGAAAGACCGAAGTGCCGGACCTTACCCTCCTGAATCAACTCCTTGACCGCTCCTGCCACCTCTTCGATGGGCACCTTCGGATCGACACGGTGCTGGTAGAACAGATCGATCACGTCGGTCTTTAGTCGCTTGAGCGACGCCTCGGCGACCTGCTTGATGTGCTCCGGTCGGCTGTTGAGGCCAGGGAACGCGGCAAGGTCGAAGCCGAACTTCGTAGCGATCACCACTTGGCCCCGGAAGGGAGCAAGCGCTTCGCCGACGACTTCCTCATTGGTGAGCGGGCCGTAGACCTCTGCGGTGTCAAAGAGGGTGACTCCGCGTTCCACGGCCGCGCGGATGACTGAGATTGCCTGTTGCTTATCGGCAGCCGGGCCGTAGGCGAAACTCATGTTCATGCAACCGAACCCGATTGCCGAAACCTCCAGGTCGCTGTTTCCAAGTTTTCGTTTCTTCATATGAAGTCCTCTCTTTGGGTTTGAGATAAAGCGGCGCGGTGATCGCCGGTGTGGTCCACGTTAGCAGGCGCCGTCTGGCGCGTCGCATGTGGCTTTGCGCGACCTGTTCTGAAATTACTCCATTTTGCGGGCGGCGCCTCCTCCGCCGAGGTGTTCGCGCCCGTTGCGACGGGCATCCGCAATGGTTGTAAGTGGCGGACCGCCACCTTATTACTGGAAGCCGTTCGAAAACATGCCGGTTCCAGAGACAACTTCCGTTGAAGCGCTAGATCGCTATGTGTTAGGCAAGAAAATCGCCGCCAGCAGAGGACCCGCATGGAGGGACGTTCAGTTCTCCGTCTTCTCGCTTCCACCGGTCGCCGAGGTTTTCACCATGCCGGCCGTAACCGAACCCTTCATTGTCTGGATTACTGCCGGCGAGGCTGAGGCTCAGGAGCGGGAGAACAACGGGCCGTGGGTCACGAGCCGCCTGAAAAGAGACTCGTTGTTCCTGACGGCTGCCGGCGCACCTTACGATTTCCGCTGGAGAACGCTCACCTCGGAGCCGTTTGAGGTCGTGCTCGTCCTTCTCAGCCTGCCGCTTTTCAACGAGGCGCTGGAGGATGTGTTTGGTGCAAATGCCGAGCATGCTCGCCTTCGGGACGTTTCCGGCTTCGAAGACCCGCACCTCATTCCGCTCCTGCAAAAATTGAAAGAGGAGGCGATGAGGCCGTCGGCCAGCCGCTTGTTCGTCCGCGGCATCGCTCAAGCAATCGCCGTCCACCTCGCGCGGAACTACGTGGCGCTCACTGAAGCCTCGCGCGGGGAGACCTCATCGCTGCCGGGATTCAAGCTACGCCGGATTACCGATTGGATGGCCGAGCACATGGCGGAGGAATTCAGCCTCGCGCGACTGGCTGAGCAGGCAAGCATGAGTGAGTTCCACTTCAACCGCCTCTTCAAACGCGCCACGGGCGTTCCGCCATCTCAATATCAAATCAAACTCCGGATGGACGCCGCGCGACGTCTCTTGCGCGAAACGAAAAAGAGCGTGATCACGATCGCAATTGAAGCCGGTTACTCAAACCAATGCTCTATGTAGTATTCATGCGGGTGACTGGGCGTCGTATGCATTTTATATGCAGTTGCAGCTTGTTAAACCGTGCGAGTTCGTGCATCCTTGTGCTTCATGCGAGCACTGGTCCGAATCAAAAAATGGGACAGCCAGCCTGATCTAAAACACGTCGTCGTCTATCGCCAGGGCGGCAAGCGGCAGGCGCGTTACTTCAGGGACCAGAAGAGCGCCAAGGAGTTCGCGAATCAGAAGCAGGTGGAACTCGTCAATGAGGGGCGCAAGCATGGCGAGATAACAGATGAAGAGCGCCGTGCGGTTCTCGCCGCTAGTGAACTGGAGGAACACCTAAGCGAGAGCGGAATCGACGGATTTGCGCTCAAGGACGCCATCGATCACTACTCCTCGCACCTAAAGGCGCTGGCAATATCGAGGGCGGTGCAAAAAGCTGCCGAGGAGTTGATCGAGTTGAGGGAAGCGGAGGGGAAGTCCCGTGCCCATGTTGCCGACCTCAAGTGTAGACTCCTGCGGTTCGCCCGGGCGCATAATGGGCGGCTCGCTGCTTCGATCACCACTGCGGACGTCAATGCATGGCTTTTAGGAATAAAGTGTGAGCCGCAGACGAGGAAGAACCACCGCTGCGCAATTCACAATCTGTTCTCGTTTTGCGTATCGCGGGGCTATGCGGCCAGCAACCCAGTAACTCAGGCTGCCAAGATCAAGGTGCCGCCGGGTTCAATCGGCGTTTTAAGTGTGAGTGAAGCTCACCGCCTACTCCTCGAGTGCCAGCAAGACATCCTCCCTGCCGTGGCAGTCGGGTTGTTTGCTGGCCTGCGGCGCGAGGAGATTGCCAGACTGGACTGGAAGGAGATCGACCTAGATCGAGGTCACATCGAGGTGAAAGCCGCAAAGAGCAAGAGCGCGAGAAGGCGGCTCGTGAAGATCTCGCCCAACCTGCGCGCATGGCTCTCCCCTCACCGCCAGCTGGCCGGGACTGTGTCTCCCACACATTCAACATACCGGCGCCGCTTTGCCGTGGCTGTGAAAGCGAGCGGGATCC
This sequence comes from uncultured Verrucomicrobiae bacterium, assembly GCA_963744345.1. Lineage (GTDB taxonomy): Bacteria > Verrucomicrobiota > Verrucomicrobiia > Chthoniobacterales > Terrimicrobiaceae > DASTFP01. The sequence continues at coordinate 28,206 of CAVUTD010000021.1, read as the reverse complement.
AGAAGTGGCCGCATAATGCGGCGCGGCATTCATTTGCAAGCTACCATTTGGCCTTTCACCAGAACGCGGCGGCGACTGCGCTGCAACTCGGACACACCGAGAGCAGGACCCTATTCGAGCATTACCGTGAGCTGGTTCGTCCAGAAGACGCGAAAGCATTCTGGCAGATAGCGCCAAGGAAGGGCGAGGACGGTAAGGTGGTCGCGCTGGAGAGGAAGCTAGCGTGAATCCCCCTAGCCAGGAGGAAAGACCGTATCATGGATCGCTCCTCGATCCGCGCACGCATGGATGGGTTCTTGAGCAATCGTGGCCGGGGTTATTTGATCTCTACACGCGGGATGGGGAGGCGTGTGCCGAGCTTTCGCCCGAGCTTAACGCCATAGAGGCGGCGCTTCTTCAAGGATATTCAGTAAGGGACAAGGCCGCCGCGAGCATAAAGTCGGCGCTCTTCCTGGCGGCAGTCATTTGCCAAGGTATTAACGAGGGCGTTGATGGTTCTTTCGGGTTCCAGGATTTAAGGAAACAGGTGGCAGACCTGATCGCCAGCGAGTTCGGGAGGATCTTCATTGAGATATGGAGCGCAAAAACCAGGCACGAGGCGGCGCTAAAGGCGCAAGGCGCAGTCAATCTGATGAGGCGCGCCATGGCTGCCGTTGTACATAAGAAGTTTCCAAGCGGCGGGAGAGGCAATCGTTCCTATCCGCCCAAAGCGGTGTTGGCGATTTGGCTTGCGCGGGGCTTTTGCGAGCATCACCGCAGGCTGCCAACGAAGCGGGAGAGTGCGGACGGCGCTCGTGGCTATCGGGGTCGACTACGCGAGGTCAAAGGACCAAGAGGTCAAGTGGGCGAGACTGTTCATAAAGGCAGGTTTGGCGGCACTTCCCGAATAATTTGCAAAGATATTTTCGGCCCGCGAAGCCTGTAAATATCAGCCTTCGTAAGTCGGCGACTGTTAAAGAAATTTCCCCCAAAAAGGTAATGCTTTTGGGGGATTTTGCGCGTGGGAAGGTGTCTTATGCACCGAGCAACCCTCCCTGACGGCGTCACCCTGCGCGTGGTCGATGGCGTCGTCGAATTCGTAGGACCCCGCAACGTCGAGAAAATCTTCGGCATTTCCGACGACCGCGCCCGTATGCTCGCTATGGCGGGCGAGATCGAGATGGTCGAGGTGCGCCGCGCCGGCCTGATCAATGGAGCCATCCGCCTCTACCGCGCCCAGAGCGTCCGCGACTTCATCAACCGCAACTCACGGCGCAGACCACAGGAGCCGCTTGACGCCGGCCAAGTGGCAAAGGAGGCCCTGTGAGCGACGAGCAACGTATCCCGCTGATCCCTGTGGCAACAATCGCGCCTCTCCTAATCACCAAGTCGGGCTTGGCGAAGGCGCTCAGCGTGTCCGAGCGGACGGTCGATTACTGGCGCGAACGTGGTGTGATCCCCTCTCTTCAGTTTGGTGGCCGGTTCGTGCGCTTCGACGTCTCGGAGGTGCGCGCCGCCTTGGAGAAACGCTACAAGGTCCGCAAGAAGGCCGAGGGCGGAAACCGGCATAAGGAGGCAACCAGCTAAGCCGTGCTCATGAGGCCCCCGACTGGAAGCGAAGGGGGCGCTCCCTCCTTGCTGAAAAGAGCGCCCTCCAAACTAGATCCTTGCGTTCACTACGCCGTGCTGAGCCAAAAGGCAAGTAAGTTGCGAATGGCGTGGCGGCACTTCATTTGACGAACTCCGTCAGTGGCTTGGCCAGCAGCGGCGAGAACATGGAGAGGATGGGCATCGTGAAACGCGTTCGTCCTAGCACATGAACACCCCGGACCCGAACGGAGCCACTCCTCCGTCCTATTCAGCGCAATGCCGCGCGCGAGCGGAAGATTATCTCCGCAAGCGCGGGGTTTTGCTGGAAACTTTCACGTCGCACGGCGGCGAAATCGACTACTTGCTGGGATGGGGTCAATTTTGCCAACGGCTCAAGCGTAGCGACGGCAAGGGTCGCTGCGACCCCGCGTGGAATGAGCTGGAGTCAATCCTCTGGTTCAGGATTCCCAGTTTCAACGGAGAACTCGCGCATTACATCGCCAGAGCGCTACCGAACGGCTTTAAGGGGGCCAAATTTCTGGCACCCAACGGCAGTGACAGTCGCCCATGGATCCCGCACGAAACGCGGGCGGTCGCCAAAGATGCGGCCGTCCCGCTTGTCCTTACCGAAGGACCGATTAAAGGGATGGCGCTCGTTCAAGCCGGTGCCTTCCCGGTCGGCTTTGTCGGCGTCTGGATGTCGGCAGAGACTAAAAAAAAGGCCAATCCACTCGAAGACGACGATGATGCGTCCGCCCAGACCGTCGGCAACGGCGAGTTCGTAAAGCTGCACCCCGCAATCGTGGAAAATTTCACGCTTTGGAAACGTAAGGTTTTCCTGTGCTTCGACGCCGATAGCACACTAAAGAAGCAAGTTCGCCACGCCGAGATTCGCACCTGGCTTCTTTTCCACGCGGCCGGCGCCGATGTCTTCCAATTTCGTGGCCGCTGGCTGAAGGCAAAGGGAGTTGACGATTATCTGGCCGGCAGGGCAGGAACGGACCCGGAAAAGCAACGTGAGGTTTTCGCTGAGTTGCTCAGGAGAGCAACGCCTTTCCATGAAACCCTCACCCGTCACGACATCGATCTGGCGAAAAAGGAGTTGCACAGGACGCAGAGTGATCGCGCCAAGTTCGAGCAACTCGCCAGCCTGATCGCCAAACCACTTGAGACGACCAAAGCCGGGTTGGGCGCCTTTCGCGGAGATCCTGAAAAGGAAACGGCCGGGCATGATATGGGTGGCGCGCAGCCTGTCGACATTCCGCCGACTGCAACGCCCTGGGATGGAAAGGTGGATGCAAAAGAGGTGCTCGATCTGATTTGCGCCGCGATAAGATCGCTTTGTCTGGATGAAACCTTCTCAATGTCGAGCGGTGGCGTTGTGGATTGTGCTCTCCTATCTGCACGACGTGGTCGACATCCTTCCGCTTCTCCTAATCACCTCGCCCGAGGAAGAATGCGGGAAGAGCACGCTGGCGGAGTTAATTTACAATCTCTCCAATCGTCCTATTGGCTGCCAGCAACATCAGCTCGGCGGCCATTTATCGAACGATCAAAGATAATTGTCCGACTTTGATTCTGGATGAGGCGGACACCTATCTCAAGGAAGATGAGATACTGCGCGGGGTAATTAATTCAGGACACAAGCGAAAATTTGCTTTTGTGATTCGGGTCGTTAACGACAAGGGCGATACGGGACAATTTTCCACTTGGTGTCCGAAAGTCATTGCCATGATCGGCCTTCCCAAAAGGACCATTCTAAGCCGATCCATTCACATTCGGCTGGGCCGCAAACCCAAGGACATCAAGACAGAGAAGCTTAAAGGAAGAGCATTATCACAGAGTTCGAAGACTTGCGGCGGAAGATCTCCCGTCTCGCGAATGACATTCGAGGCCATGTCAAGGCGTTCAAAGATGAGTCTCTGGATAATCGGGCCGGCGACAACTGGCAGCCTCTTTTCGCGATCGCCGCAGCAGCGGGCGAGGAATGGTTGCAAGAAGCCAAGTTAGCCGCTCAACGGATTAGTAAGAAGGACGCAGAGGAGATGAAGGGTTTTGGACGTTATCTGCTCGAGTCTCTCGACCACATCATTCAGGAGAAGCGCAAAAAGGAGAATCTGGAGCCGACTGAGAAGATCTTTTTGCGAAGTTTGGATCTGTGCAATGAGCTGAATCAGGATCAGGAGGCCCCCTGGAAAGACAAGCCCGATGGCATTGATGCGCTTCGACTATCGAAGGCGCTAAAAGAATATGACATCGTTCCGAAACGGGCAAGAGAAGGGGCAGATCGTAGCAAAGGTTACTGGTCAGACGAAATCGAAAAAGCCGTCCAACAATACGCGCGAAATCCCGATTGACATTTTTACCCTGGCCACCCTAGCCCATCGACCGTAGATCAAGTATTCATGCGGGTTGGCGGGCGGGCAGGGTTCAAGAAAACAAAGAGATGAAACAGTTAACCCTGCCCACCGATAAACCACTTATTTATAAGGTCTTGTGGACCATGGGCCAGGGTGGCCAGGGTAAAAATGTCAATCGGACTCGCGCTCGCGTTTTCTTGGCCAAAACGGGGTTCGGGCGAACGCCTCAAAACAGGGCCAGTAACCCGAGAAATGGCAGGCCGCCAACTGCAAATTCACCGTCAAAAAATATATGAAAACCGATACACCCAACGGGCAGAAGAGCGGCCCGCAAGCCGACCCGTTTACGGACAACGAACTGCTCTTCGGCTTCGACCAGACGCCGGGTATCGTGGCTGTAGAGTTTTCACCCCCGAACTCGGTGCAGATATACACTCGGAGTCCGGCGGATGGCAGGACGTTCCGGCACCGCGAGACGTTCATGCCATTCCTTTGGGAACAGAACGGCACCGGTCCCGACATGGTGGTGTATTACTTCGGGTCCTGGCGGCGATTTCTAGAGGCCGCGCGCGAGCCGAGCCGTCCACAGCATGCTCTTCACGACCCGGTTCAGCAGTATCTGACCCAGTCAGGCCGTACGCTCTTCAAGGGAATGCGCTTCGAGGATCTGCGCCGCATGCAGATCGACATCGAGACTTCTCTATCTGCCGACTACGCGTTCTCGAATCCGGAGCGCGACCCGCTTCTAGCTATCACGCTGAGTGATTCGACCGGATGGGAAGAGATTATTGTTGTCGAAGCCGGATCTCCCGACTCGGAACCCACGGCTCTCAAACGGCTCTGCTCTCTCATTATCGAACGCGACCCGGACGTGATCGAGGGACACAATATCTTCAAATTCGATCTGCCATATCTATCTGCACGCGCGAGCAAGCTCGGGATCAGCTTGTTTATGGGGCGAGACGGGTCGTTGCTCTCGGTAGACTCTCGGCCGGCCAAATTGCCGGTGGGAGGCGGCCATTACGTCGAGTTTCCCAATTACCGCATTCGCGGCCGGCATATCGTCGACACATATCTGTTGGCCCAGTCATATGATCAGGCGGCCCGCTCGCTCGAAAATTTCAAGCTCAAACATGTGGCGCGGGCTCTTGGCGTCGCTGAAAAGAACCGCGTCCTGTTGGCTGGCGGTGAATCTATCATGCACGCCTACCACAATAACCGCGACGCGTTCTGCCGCTACGCGCTGGCCGACGTGCGCGAGACACGCGCGGTGGCCTCTCTCTTGTCCCGCAGCTACTTCGTCCAGAGCCAAATGTTCCCTTACAACTACCAGAACGTGATTACCCGCGGCGCCGCGACCAAAGTCGACTCGTTGTTCCTACGCGAATATCTACGCCGCGGCCACCCCATCCCACCGCCGCCACCCAAGCGGGAATTCACCGGCGCCCTTTGTGAGGTTCTCGTCACTGGCGTGATCGAGAACGTATGGCATTGCGACATTGCCAGCCTGTATCCCTCGACAATCCTGGCATTCGACTGCGTGCCAAAGAGCGACACCCTCGGTATTTTTAAGCGCATGGTCGCCGATCTGCGCTCCTACCGTCTCGACGCAAAGAAAGCCGCCAAACTGGCAGCCGACCCGCTCGAACGCAGCCGGCTCACCGCTCTTCAAGGCGCTTTCAAGATTCTGATCAACAGCCTCTACGGCTATTTGGCATTCCCTTTCGGCCATTTCGCCGACTTCGAGGCCGCAGAACGCGTTACCGCTATCGGCCGCGAAATTCTTGCCACCATGAGAGATTGGCTCATGTCTCAGGGCGCTCAAATCATCGAGCTCGACACAGACGGCATCTATTTTAGTCCGCCCAATGGCATCACAATCGAGGGCCTTCAAAGTGGACTCTCTGCCCAGCTGCCACCAGGCATCGAAGTCGAGTTCGACTCACAATACCAAGCCATGTTCAGCTACAAGGCCAAGAACGCCGCATTCTTGCTGGAAGACGGACGAGTGATAGTCAAAGGCGGCGCCTTGCGCTCTCGCGGCCGCGAACCAGTGCTGCGCCGCTACTTGCAGGATACCCTGCGTATGCTCTTGGAACGCCGGCAAGACGATGCTGGAAAACTCTTCGATTCCTACACCCAGGCTATCAGCAGCCGCACGTTGCCAATCGAAGACTTATGCAAATCTCAGACCCTGCATACCACTCTGGAAGATTACCGGCTCGCCGTCAAAGCCGGCTCCCGAAACCGCGAGGCCGCCTTCGAACTAGCTCTCAAGTCCGCAACCCCCTTCTCGGTCGGCGACCGCGTGAGTTACTACATTACCGCTGGCAAGGGTCCCTCCTATGATCGCGCCCGTCTTGCGTCTGACTGGAACCCACTCTCGCGCGATGAAGACGTTAGATACTATCTCAAGCAACTCGAAGACGTGGCCAAACTCTTTGACGAGTTCACTCCCGGCCGCTCGCGGCAGGGCATACTTTTATAACTCGCAGCAAGGCCGGGATTGTCTTTCGCCTTGTCCCTCTCAAACCGCCGAGCCGCATCGAAATCGCCTCTATCTTATTTGGCAGCGGCTCCAGCTCCTCGGGGAAGAATTCATATTCCCTAATACGCTTCACCATAGGTTAGGGCGATAGGCAGCAGCCGGAGCGACTGTATTCCAGCTGACTCCGAAGCTCGTCGGCCGTCCACTGAGCTTTGCAGACGCTGTGCGAGTTGGCACAGGCCATTACCGGCCGCGCTGTATCGGTTAATGGCTATCAGTACGGTGCTTTGTCATGGGCTCCCAGAAGACGAGGCCAGCTGTAACTCAAAGCAAGTCGCCTCGCAAGGATAGGACGCTATGGGAGCAGGCTTATTTTCGCACTTTCGTCTCTTCATCGCAATACCGCGTCAAAATGCAGCCACGCGCTGAATGACCCAGAACATCGCCACTGAGCCGATGGCGTAAGGCATCACGCGCCAACCCCACGCCGGCGCGCGAACCGGCAAGTGACAGCATTGCGTTCGCGAGTCCGAGCACCACAGCGATGAATGTCAGTTGGCCAAGTTCCACGCCGACGTTGAAAAACAGCAACGCCAGGGGAATCGCTTGTTGCGGCAGTCCAACTTCGCTCAACGCGCCGGCGAAGCCCAATCCGTGCAGCAGGCCGAACGCGAATGCCACCACCCACGGCGCGCGTTCGGTCAGTCCTGGCTGGCCCTGACGACCACGGATAATTTCCGCTGCGACGAACATGATGCTCAAAGCAATGCACGCCTCCACCGGAGGGCCGGGCACGTGCACGAAGCCCAGCGTGGCGGCGGCGAGCGTGATGCTGTGCGCCACCGTGAAGGCCGTGATCGTGCCGACCAATCGCTTCCAACCTTTCACCAGCAGCACCAGCGCGAAAACGAACAGCAGGTGATCGATGCCCAGGAGAATGTGCTCGATGCCGAGGCCGAGATAAGTTTTGGAGACTCTCCAAGCGCGACGGAGTTGCTTCCACGAGGAAACTCGGCGAGTCCGGCAGCAACCGCGTCGTTTGCGTCACACCGTTGGCGCGTTCGACGCGGGCGAGCACGTCAATCTTCGTTGCGGCCAGGCCGTCAATGTGAATGCTTTGGCCATCGAGCCCACCCGCGCGCTGGATGCGCCAGCGCTCGATGTAGGCGTTGCCGCCGAAGAAGCCGCGCGGCGCGGAAAGTTCTTTGGCATCGGACGGGAATCGCACGTAGATGCCGAGCCGCCGGTCGTCGCCCAGCGCCGGGACTTTCCACAGCACGTCGTAGGTGTCGGGCGCGGTTTGCCTCAGCTCAAGGTAGGCCGGTCGCACTTCGTGGGCGGTCGCGCTCGGAGCGAATGCGACGCACCAAACCAGCAACAACAATGGGAGCAAGCGTCTCATCGGTTCATCGCGGTTTTCCCGACAGCCGGTGCGGTTCGGGTGAAGGCTGTTGAATCGTGACGCGGTATTTGGCGAGCAGGTTGTCGAGGAATCTTTGATTCGCTTCCAGACGGCGCGTGTTCATGAGTTCGCGCTTTACCTGATCACGGACTTCATCCAGCGCTGCCAACCGGCCTTCGGTGCGCTGTGTGACCAACACCAGATGCGCGCCGTAGCCCGACTGAATCGGCCCGCTCCATTCGCCCGTCTTCAATTTCGCGAGTGCAGCGGCGAACTCCTGTCCGAATTGCGACGCGACGGCGTGCTGGGATTCGCCGGTGAATTCGTGCGGCAACAGCAGACTGTCACCCAGCGCGCTGATGTCGGCGTCTGCGTGCTGTTTCAGTTTCGCCAGCAAAGCGGCCGTGTCGGCTTCAAGTTGATCGCCGCGTTTTTCCGGGTTGAGGAACACCTGCCGAAAAGTGAATCGCTGTTCCTGCGCAAACTGGTCGGGATGTTTCGCGAGATAGTCCGCCAATTCCGTGTCCGTGGGTTCGCTGGCAGCGGCGAAGTCTTCGGCGATGAACTCCATCTTTTGCTGGAGGCGACGCCGGATCACGGTGTCATTCTGATCGAGGCCGAGCTTCATCGCCTCGCGGCTGAGGATTTCCTCCTTCACGTGGTATCGATCAGCTCCTTCAACTCCGATCCGAGTGGCGGTCGTTGCCAGACCTTCGTGAAGCCGGTGACAAGATTTTCGATCTGGCCGCTCGTGACGACGATCTCCTCCGCGCGACGCTGGCTTGTCCTTGTTGAGCGCAGCATAGACGCCGAACAAGGCGGCGCCGAGCAGCAGGAAATGAACGAGTGGTTCGCGAATGAGTTTTTTCATGGCGTGTACCAGATGGGCGAGGTGTAGGCGCGGTCCGGTCGTGGTCATGGGCACTTCCTGGGAGGCATCTTCATGCCGAAGTACTTCGCGTCGTAAGCCGTCCAGCGCGGCGTCGGAATCTCGATCACGCGCACGTAGTAGAAGGCCCGCACCGCCGGGTCGAAGTCCGGGTCCTTCCAAACGGTGATCATTCGCCCGCGCCGATGGTGTTGTTCCAGGTCGCGTTCGGCACATCCACCGTGTTGCCGACCGTCGGTCTTGCAACGGCCATCCGCTTCGATCTTTCGTCCGCCGGACACGGCCACATCCTAGATGCGTTCCTGCGTCTTGCCGTCTTTGCCAAGCCAGCCCTTGATGACCTGGATGCGGTCGAGGTTCGCGCCGATCGGGTCCCTGAGCGCGGCGATCAGGAACGTCGGCGACTTGCCCTTGCGGCGCATCGCTTAGGTCGCCGCCCATCGGCACGCCTTTGGTGTAACCAATTCGCGCGGGCAGGCGATTGTTCGCGTCGCTCGACTCGAAATCCCAGCCGCCGAAGAAACGCACGATCATGCGCGGGCCGGTGGTCGCGTAAGTCTCGCGTCGCTTCATCGCGTCGAAAATCGCTTCGCGCGTGTTCTCCGTCGCCCAGACGGCGGCATAGCCGGAAGCGGTCTGTTCCCAGCCCATGATCGTCGCCTTATCCGTCTTGACGAACGGATGCGTGGCACGCGTCGGCGCTCGGCTCGGAGCTGGAAGTCTTGCCGAAGAAATTGTCCTCTTCGACGGCCGCCAGGCCCGGTGTGCGCGTCGGTGCTGCCGACGACGCCGAACTTGTACGGGTTCACGCCCAGTTCCGCTTCGAGCATCAACCCGTTGCGGAACGCCGCGCGCGCGTACTCCGCCTCAAGCATCTCCGGCTTCTTCACCTCCGTTAAATCGAGGTTGCCCTTGTCCCAACGCTCGAAGTTCGCGAACTCGTCGTTGGGCGAAAGGAACGGATGCGTCTCGCCGTCGCCCTTGATCTGCGTGACCTCGTAGAGCGGCTCCCAACGCACGCGGTTGTCGGCGTACTCGCGATCGATTCTCTTGCCGGTGAACGACTCGATGATCGGGAACATGCGGCCGTTGCTCAGATTGCCGTTGTGCGCGATGGCGAGAATCTGCGCGCCGGTCTTCTCCTCGCACATCGCCATCCACTTCCACAGGTCGCGCGGATTGGGGCTGCCGAGCGGAGGCTGCGTAGTGTAAGGCTCGATGAGGCTCGCCTTGCCGGCCATCGTCGCGAAAGATGACGTTGCGATGGAGGTTGTTGCCCTTCTCGTTCGAGGTCCACTCGAAGCCGATGAACGCGGTGAACTTGCCCGGCTCGTTCGACTCATCAGCGGCCTTGATCGTCTCCTGCCACGCCGAGCGATACGCCGGTGTCCCGGGCAGCGGAAATCCCTTCGGCAATTGGCCCTTGCCGAAACTGGTGATGATGTCGACCGCCGCCTGCGCGCCTTTGCCGGAGTTGATCTCGTCGTACCACTTGCGCCCTTGCGGCGTCGCGAGCAGTCGGGGATCGCCGCCTAATCAATTGCGGAAAGAAACCGAAACCGTCCGAGTGATCGCTCACGACGATGAAATCGAGCGGGCGCGACAGCTTCACGCGCTGGCCGCTCGAAGCCGTGACCTCCTCGCCCTTGCCAAAACGATAGGCGTCCCGCGGCGTGAGCCGGCAGCCGAACGCGCCCGCGTCCATCGAGAACGACGTGTGCAGGTGCGTGTCGCCGAAGAACGGGCGCGTGGGAAAGTTCCGTCCCGCGTACGGCGAATACGGTGGCTTGGCGGGAAAGACTTTCTCCGCCGTCGCCTTGTCGAGCGTGCCGATGTCCGTGGTAGCCGTTTCCTGCGCGAAGGCAGTCAGACTGAGACCGGTTAGCGCCAGTGCGATTGCGACTTTCGTGTTTGATTTCATAATCTCTTTGAGGAGCGAGTTGGCGATTCGCAAGAACTCACGGTGTGTAGCAGATGGGCGAGGTGCATGCGCATTTGTGGATGCTCATCGGTCCTTCCTTGAGCATGTTGATCTGAAAACGTTTCGCTTCGTAGTAGTCGGTCCAGCGCGGCGTCGGGACTCCGATCACTCGGGTGTAATAGAAGGCGCTCCCCGCCGGATTGAAAGCCGAATCTTCCCAAACCGTCATCAGTTCCGGCGAACCGATGATTTTTCCGGCTCGCGTTTTTCACATCCATGTGTTGCAAACCGGCGGCTGCTTCTCGCTGGATTTCCCGACTGCATCGAGTGACCTCTTGACAATCTGTATGCGGTCGAGGTTGCCGCGACAAGATCGCCCCTCGTCACCAGGACTGGGCTTCTTTCCATTTAAAGGGTTCCCAGATCGCCACCCATCGGCAGCCCTCGTCTTAGCCCACCCAACCAAGCCCGAGCAGAGTTTGTCGGTGTAGTAGCCAGATCCCATTTTGGCGAAGCTCGACAAGCCGTCGCTCACGCCTTCGATCAGGCCGAGCCACGCTGCCGCGACGCCCATTGAAGCCAGAAATGCGGGCATGAGCGTCGTGGCAATTTCATGAGACCAATCGGAGAACAAGCTTGCCAGCCCGATGCCAAGCACAGTGCGATTCAACCAGCGCGTGTCTGAATGGTTCCTCGTGCTTCGGAGGTTGGAAGAAGTGGGTGTCATTTAAGAGACAGCCACGGGAACCTCGTTGCGCGCGTCCTTTGGCAGAGTACGTCGCCGCCAAATGACGAAGATCACCGGATAAATGAGCAACTCCAGGATCGCGCTGGTGATGACGCCGCCGATCATGGGTGCTGCAATACGTTTCATCACGTCAGCGCCGGCCTGCCAGGTCGGCGACCACATCATCGGCAGCAGGCCGAAAAGAATCGCGCAGACCTGGTTCCTCGTGATTCGAAGGTTGGAAGAAGGCGATGTCATTTAGTCTAAGAGACAGTCACGGAAACCTCGTTGCGCGCGTCCTTTGGCAGAGCGCGTCGCCGCCAAATGACGAAGATCACCGGACAAATGAGCAACTCCAAGATCGCGCTGGTGATGACGCCGCCGATCATGGGTGCTGCGATACGTTTCATCACGTCAGCGCCCGCCTGCCAGGTCGGCGACCACATGATCGGCAGCAGGCCGAAAAGAATCGCGCAGACTGTCATGATCTTGGGCCGAATGCGCTGGACGGCGCCTTCCTTGGCTGCGGCGTAAAGGTCGCTCATCGAGGCCATGCGGCCTTCGGCACGATATTTTTCCCAGGCGTGATCGAGGTAGAGCAACATCACGACGCCTGTCTCCGCATCGAGTCCGGCCAACGCAATAAGACCTACCCAGACGGCCACACTCATGTTGTAACCGAGCAAGTAAAGTGTCCAGAACGCGCCCACGAGCGAGAAAGGCACGGCGAGGAGCACAATGAGGGTTTTCGTTATTGATTGCGTGTTCATGTAAATGAGCACGAAAATGGTCAGCAGCGTGAAGGGAACGAGGATCGTGAGGCGTTTCTCGGCGGCCTTAAGATACTCGAACTGCCCTGCCCACTGGATGTAATAGCCGGGCGGAAATTGCACCCGTTCACCGATGCGCTCCGAGGCGGCTTTGACATAACTGCCGATGTCGGCAGTAGTGATGTCCACAAAGACGAACCCGACAAGCTGCGCGTTTTCATTGCGGATGGAAGGCGGGCCGGTCTTATTGCTGATCTCAGCAAGCATCGATTTGGGCACCTGTGCACCCGTGGGCGTCGGACTAGAACGCGCTTGAGGGAATTGAGGTCCCCGGAAATCGCGCGCGTAGCGCACGTTGATTGGATATCGCTCGCGCGCTTCAACGGTCATCGCGATGGTTTTGCCGCCTATGGCACTCTCGATGATGTCGTTTACGTCCTGGACACGGAGGCCATATCTGGCTGCGGCTTCGCGGTCTACGGTAAAGTCGAGAAAATATCCGCCCGTCGTGCGTTCGGCAAAGACGCTGCGTGTGTCGGGAAAATCGCTGAGAGCTTTCTCGATCTGCACGGCGATCTTTTCGATCTCCTTCAAGTCAGGGCCGAAGACCTTGATCCCAAGGATGGTGCGAAAGCCCGTGGTGAGCATCTCCGTGCGCGTTTGAATTGGCATCCAGAAGATCTGTGCCATGCCTGGTGTCTTGGTGGCCTCGTTCATCTCGGCGAGGAGCTTTTCTCACGTCATTCCGGTCCGCCATTCCTTGAAGGGCTTGAGCATGACCACGGTTTCAAACATCGAAAGTGGAGCGGGATCGGTTGGCGTCTCGGCCTGGCCAGCTTTGCCGAAGACACTCTCAACTTCTGGAAACTTGCGTAGGATGCGGTCCTGGATTTGCAGAATTTTGTTGCCTCTGTGATAGACATGCCGGGCACGGCGGTCGGCATCTTCTCGGCGGCGTTTTGCTTCTTTTTTACACTTACCTTAATTCTAGACACAGTCCGCAAGAGGCCGCATCAACACGGTGAGGGCAACAATTTGCCGCATTACCGCGATGTTGCTATGAGCAACTAGCGGGTTGATATCCCGCGGACGATCGGTCGACTGTCAATCTCTGCGCGCAACTGATACATTCGTATAAGCGAATATAGTACTTGACGAATATATCGCCAATTGCGATATTTCGCCCGTGGAGTTGATCCAGATTTACCAATGCTTCTGCGATGCCACGCGGCTGCGGATCGTCCATTTGCTTACCAAAGGCCCGCTTTGCGTCTGCCATTTCCAGGAAATTCTGGGCATTGCGCAAACCAAGGTTTCCCAGCATCTCGCCTACCTCCGCAAGAAAGGCATGGTTGAATGCACCCGGCACGGGACATGGATGATTTATAGCCTTCCGTCAAAACGCCCGCTCGAGCTGGAGGCCAATCTCAAATGCCTTCAAGACTGTGCGCCTACCGACAAGCGGTTCCGTGCCGATCTCAAGGCGCTTGAGAAGGTGCGAGCTGATTGCGGATGGATTGGTGAAGCTCTCGAAAACAAACGTAGCTGTACCTGCTAGGCCTATGAATCCAAACAAACCCCGTTTCAAAATCCTGTTTCTCTGCACCGGCAACTCGGCGCGGAGCATTTTCGCCGAATACCTAATGAAGGCGATTTCACCGCTTCGGTTCGAAACCTACAGCGCTGGCGCAAGTCCTAAACCCGCGCCGCATCCGCTCGCGCTCAAAATTCTCCGCGAGGATTTCAAAATCGACGCGTCGGACGCGTACAGCAAGTCGTGGGAAGAGTTCAAAGACGCACAGTTCGATTTCGTCATCACGCTCTGTGATAATGCCAGGGAAACCTGCCCTATCTGGCCAGGCCAACCGATTGTCGCGCATTGGAGCTCTCCTGATCCAGCCGCGGTGGAAGGTTCGGATTCCGAAAAGCGGCGCGCCTTTTGGCAGATCGCCCAGCAAATAAAACGCCGCCTCGAGCTCCTAGCTTCGCTGCCGTTTGAGAAGCTTGACGCTCTGCGTTTGGAAGCGGCGACCAAGGAAATTGGCGTTCGAGAGAAAATCCAGATAGGAAATCAAACGCCCGCCTGATCTCCAACGGCGAAGTGTTTATGAGCGATAGGCCAACCGTTCTTATACTCTGCACCGGAAATTCCTGCCGTAGTCACATGGCTGAAGGAGTTCTAAGGCAAGCTGCAGGTGATTTTATGGAGGTGCAAAGCTCCGGCTCGAAGCCTGCGGGTTACGTTCATCCGAAAGCGATCGCAGTGATGAAGGAAATTGGAATCGACATTTCCACTCATATCTCGAAGCACATGAATGAGTTTCTGAATCGCACGGTCGATACCGTCGTCACGGTGTGTGGAAATGCCGACCAAGCGTGCCCGATGTTTCCCGGCCAGGTGAACCGCTACCACTGGGGCTTTGACGATCCCGCCCAGGCGAAGGGAAGCGAGGAAGAGATTTATGCCGAGTTTCGTCGTGTGCGTGATCAAATCAAACTTGTCTTCGAGGCTTACGCCGCCGGTTTGCGTGAGGGTGCGAACCGGAACGCGTCACTTGAGCCGGCACGACCCGTCAGCTGAAAAAACACGAAAGAATTAACCATGAGTAACGCGAATATATTAGAAGTCGTTCGAGAGAAGTATGGACAGGCTGCCTTGCGCGTCCAATCAGGGGTCGGCGGCAGTTGTTGCAATGCTACTGGGTTGGAAGCCTCTTGTGATCCAATCACCGCCAATATCTACACTGCCACAGAGGAAAGCGAAGTTCCCGACACGGCGCTCAATGCCTCTCTTGGCTGCGGCAACCCCACCGCGCTTGCCGAATTGAAACCTGGTGAAACGGTGCTCGATCTAGGCTCCGGCGGCGGCATTGATGTGCTGCTTTCGGCCCGCCGGGTCGGCCCAACAGGAAAAGCCTACGGTCTCGACATGACCGATGAAATGCTGGCGCTTGCCGAAGAGAATAAGCGGAAGAGCGGCCTGAGTAATGTCGAGTTCCTCAAAGGCGAAATCGAAAACATTCCGCTTCCGAGTAGTTTTGTGGACGTCATCATCTCGAACTGCGTCATCAATCTCTCAGGCGATAAGGATCGCGTGCTGAAAGAAGCATTTCGGGTGCTCAAACCGGGCGGTCGCTTCGCGGTCGCCGATGTTGTTGTAAGGGATCATGTCCCTGCAGAAATCAAGAGAAGCCTTGGAACTGTGGGTGGGCTGCGTCGCAGGGGCCTTGAGCGATTATGACTATGTCGCAAAACTCGCTAAAGCTGGATTTGAGAATATCGAGATCGAGCCCACGCGAGTTTACCGTATCGAGGACGCAAGGACGTTTCTTTCGGATCAAGGCCTCGATGTCGACGCGCTGGCGAAAGAAGTGGAAGGCAAATTCATGAGCGCCTTTATCCGGGCTAGCAAGCCCGCAGAATGCGTCGTGCTGCGCTCCAAGCTGCTGTTCTTGAAGAGCCAATGACTTTATCGCGCCGCCTCGCCGCGGAAACTTTGGGAACCGCATTCCTTCTGGCGGCGGTCGTAGGTTCCGGCATTATGGGCGAAAGGCTCGCGGGCGGCAATGTTGCGATAGCTTTGCTTGCCAATACTCTGGCAACCGGCGCTATGCTAGTGACCCTTATTTTCACATTTGGACCGATCTCGGGTGCGCACTTCAACCCGGCGGTGACGCTATCGGATGCCTCTCAGCGCGGAATTGCCTGGAGCGATGTCCCCGCTTACATTGTCGCCCAGTTGTCGGGTGCATTCATCGGCGTCGGCGCGGCGCACCTGATGTTTGATGAAGCCGTTTTACAAGTCTCGCAGCATGCCCGAGCGGGTGGCGCGCAACTTTTCAGCGAATTTGTTGCAACCTTCGGGCTGCTTTGTGTCATCTGGGGATGTGCTCGTCTGCGCTCCCAGGCCGTCCCGCTAGCGGTCGGTCTTTACATTACGGGCGCATACTGGTTCACGGCTTCCACGTCCTTCGCCAATCCAGCAGTAACGCTTGCGCGAGCATTCACAAATACATTTGCCGGGATTCGACCGACCGATGTACCCGGCTTCATCGTTGTACAGATCCTTGGCGCCTTTACTGCAACAGTTCTTTTTCGCTGGCTTGTACCATCACTTCCTTCCGAAGCGAAAGCGGTTGTGTTTCCGCATACTGATGCCGGGCGTGAATGATCACCGAACTTGTTGGCTGTTGAAAACTTTAGAACCACAGCGAAGCAATCATTACGCAGAACTCGAGAAGAACGCCGATCTTGCGAAAACCATTTACCGAACTTCGCTTTCGCCCGTTCCCCGGAAAGCTAGGATTCTTCGGCGCGCTGACCCGCTAGAGGAGCGAATCAGTCGACTACTTCCCTCCCTTTTCTTTTGCCGCCCGACTCAAGAATCCCCAGCGATCCGCGGCGATAGCCTCAGAGAGCCGCACGACAGGGTAGAAGAGATTGGCTAGTCTGCCCATCGGCGGAGCGCTTCATGAGAACTACGCTCAGCTTACAATAATAGCGTATTATTGTAAGGGCGGTTTTCCTTATCCGACTAGACAAGATGCGGCGCCATCTACTCGACGTAGCGTTGCAAGACGGTCACGAGCTCCCGGAGTTTGGCTTTCGCCTCGTTCTGATTCTCGGCGTGCTCAATGCAATGTTGCATGTGGGAATGAATTAATTTCTCCGATAGAGACTTAATGCCTCGGCGGGCAGAAACGAGTTGCGTAAGGATTTCGGCGCAGTCGCGATCCTCGGCCAGCATTTGGTCTATGCCCTTTAATTGCCCCGCGATTTTCCGAAGTCGCAGGCGCAGGGCTTCTCGTTCTGCCTCGGGATGATGATGTTCGCCTGGTATCATGCCGCTGCAGCATAAGAAATCCAGCAGCATATTTCAATTGAGGAAAAGACGTTGTGGCCTTATGGGGGCTGGGGGTATACTCCATCAGCCAATTTATGAAAGCTATTGAATCTGCAGATTCGTCCGCTGGAGTTCTTGGTCCCCACCGCGGCGCTTTTGTCCTGTTGGAATCCGGTTTCGTAGAACTGAGTGTTTCCGAGACGGGGATGCGCCCGGTTTTTCGCCTGTATTTTTTTGACCGACATAAAAAGCCAATGCCGCCGATGTTACCCGATAAGGTGCGGATTGAGACGATCCGCGTCGGTGACAAGCGCCAGACTTTCACTTTTCGCGACGACTTCGCCTATCTCGAATCGACGACGGGCATTCCCGAGCCACATGAATTTACCGCCTACCTGATCGTTTCGCACGATGGCCATGAGCATCGTTACGAAATCGAGTTCACCGAGGAGAGACACAGTCACGGCGGGCATGATCATGGTGCACACGGTCATGGACATCATGGACACGTCCACGGCACCGGAATTCTGGGCTGGCTGCCTGGCAGCTTCGCTCATTCGCACAGCGTGGTGGATAAAGTGGACGCTACCATGGAGAGCAGCGACCGGGGCATCTGGGCATTGAAAATCTCGCTGGTCGGCCTTGGCGTAACAGCGCTGCTGCAAGTCATCGTGGTGCTAATCTCGGGGTCCATAGCGTTGCTGGCCGATACCATTCATAATTTCGCCGACGCCGCGACCAGCGTGCCGCTCTGGGTGGCTTTTACCTTGGCTAAACGTCCGCCCAATCGCCGGTTCACCTACGGCTACGGCAAGATCGAGGATGTGGCGGGAGTGATCATTGTGCTAATCATTTTCTTCTCCGCCTGCGTCGCCGCGTATGAGGCCGCGACGAAGATTATTCATCCTGAGCCAATGCAGCATCTGTGGTGGGTCGCCGCCGCTGCGGTCATCGGATTTGTCGGTAATGAGGCTGTCGCCATTTTTCGGATCAAAGTGGGTAAGGAAATCGGGTCTGCCGCCCTCGTCGCGGATGGAAAGCACGCCCGCGTGGATGGCTTCACCAGCCTGTCGGTGCTGATCGGCGTGGTCGCGGCGTGGTTGGGATTTCCAATCATTGATCCTCTGGTCGGCGTGGCCATATCCATAGCCATTCTTTTCATCGTTAAAGATGCGTCCATCGCTATCTGGAACCGCCTAATCGACGGGATCGAACCAGAAATCCTGGCGGAAATCGAGCACGCCCCCATGCACATCGTCGGAGTGCGGGCCGTGCGCGAGGTGCGCGCCCGCTGGATGGGGCACAAGGTCTATGGCGACGTGACTATCGAGGTGGATCCACTCCTTTCTGTGGATAGAGCCAATGCTCTGGCCAAGGAAGTCGAGGCATCCCTGCGCGAGCATATCCGTTTGCTCGGCACCGCTGTGGTGCGCGTGTGTCCGACCCCGGAAAAGGGTGTGTAACCTCACAAGGCGTAATGGATTTTTCTAAAACTAATATTAAAGAAGATTCGAGCCGTGATAGCCCAGCAGAGCCATCGAAGGAAATCCGTCGTAATGAACCCACATGACGAAGCATAGCGAAGGACACAGAACACACCGTATCGGATGGTTACGCGCCGCTGTCCTCGGAGCAAACGATGGCATTGTCTCTACAGCGAGCTTGGTCGTGGGCGTTGCAGCGGCGGAGGTTACTCGCGGCAGCGTCTTGGTGGCGGGCGTAGCCGGCCTCGTCGCTGGAGCGATGTCGATGGCCGCAGGAGAATATGTCTCGGTGAGCTCCCAAGCAGATACCGAAAGGGCCGACTTGGATCGTGAGCGCGAAGAACTCGCGGCTGATCGCGATTTCGAACAGGGGGAATTGGCGGCGATCTACGTGCAGAGAGGACTCGATCCCTCCCTCGCTAAGCAGGTTGCAGTGCAACTGATGGAGCATGATGCACTCGGTGCCCACGCTCGCGACGAACTCGGCATCTCCGACGCTCTGAGCGCCCGACCCGTCCAAGCGGCTCTTGCCTCCGCCGGGACGTTCGCGATTGGTGCGGCAATGCCCCTTTTGGTCGCCATGGTGGCGCCTGTGCCTACAACCATCTGGGCGGTTTCTGTGACCTCTTTGCTTTTCTTGGGATTGCTAGGTTCGTTGGCTGCACGGGCAGGAGGAGCCCCTGTATTCAGGGCGGCTGTCCGTGTGACTTTTTGGGGAGCACTTGCTATGGCGTTGACTGCTGGTGTGGGAGCCTTGTTTGGAGCGGTCGTCTAGCACCTCCTTCTTTTTCGTCAAGGCTCCGGCACTCGTTGAGTAGAGCATGAAAATTCTGATCGTTTCTGACTTTCATGCGAATCGGGTTGCTTTACAGGCAGTTCTCGTCGCCGAACCCGACTGCGAGAACGTCCTCTGTCTCGGAGATCTGGTTGACTATGGCGCAGCCCATCGAATGTATCGCTTTGGCATCCGTCACGTTCCAAGAGGGAGGTTGGTTCCTCCAGGGAAATCACGATTGGTCACGATTGGTCGGTTGCCCATGATGCGGATGCGCGCTACTCCAAATCCTATGAGCATATTGCTGAGGTCACTCGAGCATTTACTCGCAGCCTTCTACGGGTCGGCTCAGGAAACGGAAATTTACGTACGCTACGAGTTTGTTGCACGGTTTCAAACCAGCGAGCGGCAGTCTCCCGTGGCTGCCTTAGTGGTCGGAAAGAACCTTTCGCAACCCGTCGATTTGCGTGCCAAATGTAATCTCCGGTCAAATTGATGTGCTCCCACCCCAAAGGTGAGAGATGAACCAGCAGCTCGTCGGAAATGCTTCGGCCCTTCTGCTGAAGCAAATGGATTGCACTGCGTGTTCATGTAGATGAGAACGAAAATGATGAGCAGCATGAACGGGACAACGACTTCGAGCCGAGCTTCCGCGGCTTTGAGATATTCGAATTGCCCCGCCCACCGGATGTATTAGCCGGGCGGAAATTGCACACGTTCGCGGACGCGCTCGGCGGCGGCTTTGACGTAGCCCGCGATGTCGTCGGTGGTTATGTCCACAAAGACAACCCCACAAGCTGCGCGTTTTCGTTGCGGATGGAAGGCGGGCCAGTTTTGTAACTAATGTCCGCAAGCAGCGAGATGGGCACCTGCGCGCCGGTGGGTGTCGGCACCAGCACCCGCTTGAGAGCGTCGAGTTCTTCCCGAAAATCGCGGGCGTAGCGGACGTTGATCGGATAACGTTCGCGCCCCTCGACGGTCGTAGCGATCGTCTTGCCGCCGATGGCGCTCTCGATGATGTCGTTGATGTCGCCGACGCGCAGACCGTAGCGCGCCGCGGCTTCACGATTCACCTCGAAGTCGAGCAAGTAAGCGCGTTTGGCGAGCGCGAACCCGGACGAGACGCGCACCGCCGAGCTGAAGGAAGCCAAGAAGCTGTTGGCGGAGAAGTAGCCGCTTTGCTCCGGCGGTCGAACCGGGACAAAAGCCACAAGGAAGTGGAGGGAGCGCCGGCGTGAGTGAGGATCCGCTTGTGGAGCGGCTGATTGCTGCGGCAGCGCGAGATCAGCAAGATCAGCTTTCAGTCTTGCAGGAACTCACCTCGGCCTGCTGGCAAGGATTCTCGGCCAAACCCCGTAGATCTCTTCATGAGCCGGTATTTCGTAGCTATGTAATCCGTGAGCTTTTATATAACGAGAGCCAACGGCGCAGAAGAGGGAAAAGATCGGCCATGCCTTCGCCGCTGGTGACAGAATCGAAGATTTTAGTCCAAACTCTTCTCCCGAATGCGATCGAGTAGTCGGCGCGCGTCCTCCGGCGAGGTGACAGGCGCGCGGCAGGTAAAGTTTTCGCATAGGTAGAGAGCAGGCCTTCCCTGGATGGGTCGCATGGCGGCGAGGGCTTGTGCAGCGTCTCCGGAAAGCGCATTGGCGTCCTCGGCATAGAGCACCACGAGATCCGGGTGGAAATCGCGCAGAATGCTATGGACAAACAGCCTGGTTGCCTGTTGCTGCGGGTCTCCTGCAATCACGGCTTGGCGCGGTTTGCTCCGTGAGAACTGCAATGCGGCAAGCATTTGAGGGGCAGTCGCGGGCGCGTTCTGCGATGCGGCGGAGAAGGTGGAGAAAATGTCTTTGGCGCGGTTTGCATAGTGCTCTTCATGCAGCATGCGTGACAAGCGCAGCAGATTGAGCGCGCTAACCGAGTTCGCGGAAGGTTCGGCGCCATCGTGATCCTGTTTGAGGCGGACTTTGACAAGCTGATCCTCAGCTGAACTCTCGAAGTAGCCGCCGGACGTGGCATCCCAGAAGAGCTCATCCTGCTTTCTTTGAAGCGCGATGGCCCATTCCAGTGCTTCGGAATCGGCGCTGGCTTGGTAAAGATCGAGCAGCGCCTGGATAAGAAATGCATAGTCTTCCGCGAAGCCCGGAATCTGGGCGGTCCCCTCCTTCCAGGATCGGCGCAGGGTTCCGGTCTTCGCATCGTAAAGACGATTGCGAACAAACCGTGCGGCGCTCGCGGCTGCACGGGCGTATCGCGCGTCGTTGAGAGCTACGCCAACCCGGGCAAAAGCGGAAATCATGAGACCATTCCAGCCGGCCAGGACCTTTTCGTCCCGGCCGGGAGGCGGCCTGCTGTCGCGAAGGGCGAAAAGCCTTTCTTTGCTGGAGGCCAGCGACTGTCTGGCCGCATCCTCGGTAAGACCGAGTTGCCGGGCGGATTCTGCGACGGACTGGCGTTCGATAAGGACGTTCCTGCCTCGAAATTCGCCGCGCGGATCGTAGGGATCGGGCACATTTCCCGCGGATTGCACACCGTAGTGAAAGGCGAATATTCGCGCCTCCTCGGGGCCAAGCGCATCGCTAATCTCAGCGGCGGTCCACAAATAGAACGCGCCTTCGGCGTGTCTGGCGCCGCCGTGTGCGACAAGGCTCTCGGCGTCCGCGGCTGAGAAAAAACCTCCTTCGGGATGAGTCAATTCGCGTAGCACGTATTCGAGTGTGCCCCGCGCGACGTCCAGGAAAAGCGGATCGCCGGTGATTTGCCAGGCTTCGCAATAGGTGACCGCGAGTTGGGCCTGGTCGCAGAGCATTTTTTCGAAATGTGGGACACGCCAGGCTCTGTCCACCGCGTAGCGGTGAAAACCTCCGCCGATATGATCGCGGATTCCGCCGCTGGCCATTTTGTGCAGGGTGTTCCGTGTCATCTCCAGAGCCGCCTTGCCTTCTGGAGACGTCGGGGCGGTCGCGTGCAGCCGCAGAAGAAAGTTAAATACGCTGGCTCGCGGGAATTGTTCCCCTGTTCCAAAGCCGCCCCATTCCGGATCGTAGTTGCGGACGAATTCTTCGTACGCGGAGCGCAGGATGTCTTCTGATCCCTCGGAAGCCGGAGGTGCGGCGCTGCTTCGGAGCGCGTCGATCACCTTCCCGCCATGGGCTCGAATCTCAACCTCGCTGGATTTCCATTCCTCGGCAACGCGGCGGATTACGGACGGAAAACCCGGCTGACCAGGTCGATCGTCCGGCGGAAAGTAGGTGCCGCCGAAAAACGGTTCGCCTTCGGGAGTCATCCATACATTCATCGGCCAGCCCCCGGACCCACTGGTCGCCTGCACGAATGCCATGCAGAACCGGTCCACGTCCGGACGTTCTTCGCGGTCCACCTTCACGTTGACAAAGTGTTCATTGAGCAGCTTGGCGGTTTGCGGATTCTCGAAGGACTCGCGGGCCATGACGTGGCACCAGTGGCAGGTCGAATACCCGATGGAGACAAAGACAGGTTTGTTCTCCTGTCTCGCGCGGTCGAACGCCTCTTTTCCCCACGGGTACCAATCCACCGGATTGTCCCTATGCTGCAAAAGATAGGGTGACTTCTCTTCCGCGAGCCGATTCTCCGAGCTTGCAACGGAAGGCAAGATCATGAGGGAAAGCCAGACGGCCGTCCCGGCTTTCCGGACGATGTACCTTGCTGAACGAAGGCGGGCGTGGCTCATCTGAAAGGGGCTTCCCGTTGCTGCCGGACTTTGATCCGACTTCAACTCCGAGGCGAAGCTTCCAAATTCTATATCGCGACGGCAATTATCTCTTGAGTTTTTGTCAAATACGATTGTTCTGCGTTCCGGGGGCCGTCGTCGTGTGACATCCTGAGAGGCGAATGGTGCAACCATTGCGGGCCAGTGGGAGACCTCGGCATTCATCATATCTGACTCGGAGGCTTGGCTGGAAATTGTCCGGCGCCAGGTCCGCGGGTTGAAATTTGGTTCGGTGCGGATCGCATGACGATCGTTTGGTGCAGATTGAAACAAGAACGAAGATCCGTTTCGACAAAACCTGAAGACTCGATTTACCCTATGTTGGCTACCCGGAGGCGACCCAGACCTAATGATGCATCCGGGCCAGTGGAGCGGCGTAACAAGACAAACCATGAAAATCCTTCTAGCATCCCTTCTGGCGCTGGCGGCGGCAACGGCCGTTCAAGCCGAGAAATCCAGTGAAAAAAGCCCGCTCGTGACCACAGAGTGGCTTTCGAAGAATCTCGAAAACCCGAAAGTGCGCATTGTAGAAGTGAGCGTTGAGCCGGGTGTCTATGAGCAGGGCCACATTCCCGGGGCAGCAAATGTGAAATGGCATACCGATTTGGTGGACAATCCTCGGCGGGACATCGTTTCGAAGGAACAATTTGAGGCTTTGGCGTCGAAGCTTGGTCTTACGCCCGAAACGGAAGTCGTCCTCTACGGCGATAATAACAACTGGTTTGCCGCTTGGGGCGCCTGGATTTTCAAGCTCTATGGCCACGACAACGTGAAACTTGTCGATGGCGGCCGCAAAAAGTGGGAACTTGAAAAGCGACCGCTTGATACCACCGCACCCAGCATTTCCGCGACGAAATACACGGTCAAAGAGGTGAACGGCAACCTGCGGGCTCGATTGCCCGAAGTCGTGGCAATCGCCGAGGGCAAAGAAGGCGCCACGTTGGTTGATATTCGTTCGCCAGATGAATACTCTGGAAAGATCATCGCGCCTCCGGGAATTCAGGAACTCGCGATACGGGCCGGGCACGTTCCAGGGGCGATCAATGTGCCTTGGAAGACTTCTGTCAATGACGCGGACGGCACATTTAAGAGTGTCGAGGAGCTTAAGAAAATTTACGGGGAAAAAGGGGTGGACGGATCGAAGCCGGTGATCGTCTATTGCCGCATTGGCGAGCGCTCAGCGCATAGTTGGTTCGTTCTGAGCGAGCTTTTAGGCTACGATGCCAAGCAATATGACGGTTCTTGGACCGAATATGGCAACGCCGTGGGGGTGCCCATAAACAACCCAAGTGGCACTGTCTGGACAGGCAAATAGGATTCCATCCGGGGTAGAATGTAAAGATGCGGTGCAGGGCGCCCATTCAGCGCCGCGTTTTCGCCCTGTTGTTCGGGCTACGGGTGGGCTGATCGTTCTAGGGATTATCGTCGCCGCTTATGGAATTCACGCGGCGATGGGGCGTGAAGCGGCGTTTTCCTGGATCGCCGGTGCGGTGTTCGGGTGGGTCTTGCAGCGGACCCGGTTTTGCTTTCTCTGCAATTTCCGCGACTTTTTCGAACGGCGGGAACCTCGTGGGGTGCTGGCCATTCTCTTGGCATTGGGCGTCGGGTTGATTGGCTATCATGTCGTCACTGGCGCATGGATTGTGGACCCCTTTGCGGGTCACCTTCCGCCGAAGGCGCACATTGTTCCTGTGGGCTGGAATCTAGTCCTTGGCGGGCTGGCCTTTGGGCTCGGAATGGGCGTGAGCGGCTCCTGCATCAGCGCGCACTTCTACCGGCTCGGCGAAGGTTCTCTGGTTTGCCTTTTCGCGCTGATCGGCAGCATTCTGGGATTTCTTGCGGGTTTCCTGACGTGGAATCCTCTCTATCTTGCGCTTGTCAGCGCGAAACCTCTTGTCTGGCTGCCCGGCAAATTCGGTTTTGGTGGCGCGTTGTTGCTTCAGTTGGCAGCGCTCGGTTTTCTTGTTTGGGCTGTACGAAGGCGGGCTGCATCGAACCCGGCTCAGGGGCCGGGAACTCCAGCCGAATCCACTCTCCGGAAGATTCTCTTCAACCGCTGGCCTGCATGGGTCGGAGGGCTGATTGTCGGTCTTCTTGCTGCTGCCGTTCTGTTGCGGACCGAGCCTTTGGGTGTGACATCCGAGTTGTCGCGCGTGGCGCGATTTCTCGGTAACCATTTTGCGCTGCTTCCCGAGAGGATGGAGGGGCTTGACGCAATTCGTGGTTGCGCGTCGCGTCCGGGGGAAGGTCTGTTCTCGCGAGGATTTCTTTTTGTATGCGCCCTCGTTCTTGGTTCGCTGGGGTCTGCACTCCTGGCGGGCGAGTTTGAATTCGAATGGCCTTCGCCCTCGGGGGCTTTTCTGGCACTCTTGGGAGGCGTATTTCTGGGTTGGGGAGCAATGGTCTCCTTTGGCTGTACGATCGGCACGTTGCTTTCGGGGATTCACGCCTCATCGCTTTCGGGCTGGCTCTTCGGAGTGGCTCTGCTAGGTGGGATTCTCCTTGGCTTGCCCGTGCGGAGGAGATTCCTCAAGGGGAGCAGACTGTCTCACTGACAAATCTGGTCGTCGAGAGGTCCTGGCGGATGAGCCGTCAGAGTTTGTTGGTGCGCCAGGTGTAATCGCCGGTTAGGTTAATGTGCTCCCACGCGCGCATTTGCCACCTCCTGGACGAAGTTCGGCGTCAAGGTTGGCATGGGGCCGGCGAGTCTCGCGTTACGCATAGTCCCTGAAGCCGTCGGGGTCGATCCAGACGATCAGCGATAAACGCCAGGATGTTCCTTCGGGCCAAGCACCCGCCCAGGAAATCGCAGGTAGGCGAGATGCACCGCAAAGCCGAGGCGATTCGCATTCCGGCGTCGCTGCCGTATCAAGGTCGCGAGTTCGTGCTCCGCGTTCCGCGACGCTACTTCTTCCGCGGATCATCCGCTGGATTTACATAATTGATCGCCCAAGGGCCTACACCATGGACCTGAACCTCGGCTTCGTTGTCTGTCCAGGCGAAGTGATTGGTCTTGGGCTGCATGATTGCGGCGCTGCCGGGGGTGAGTGCCTTTGTCTTTTGCATTTCAAGCTTGTCTCCCGTCCCCATATTGAAGGTGCCCGATATTACAGTCACATGCTCGATCGCAGGATGCCAGTGGGCCGGAAGCTTGTAGTTGGCGGGAAACTTGAGGCGGAAGGTAAACGGGACTGCCTCGTTTAACGGGCCTTCAATCAGGGCAATTTTCGCACCAGCTGGCAGCGACGGCACATCGGCCCATTTCAGATCAGCCGGGACGACCATGATGTGATCGGTGTGGGATGGGTCCTGCGCCCATGCAGCTGTCGGGCCGAGAGCACCAAGTGCGAGGACAAGCGTTGATAATATGGTGAGTGGTAAGGGTTTCATAGATTTATCCCTCCGGGGGTTTGTATCCTTAATGAAGCGCTACGGGCGGCGGAGTGGCCAAAGGTCTGCCCCGCTTCCAGTTGAACCTCCTGAGCCGCCGCAGTGCCGAAAAGCGCGAGCGTAAAAGCCGACGCCGATCTCATGAATATGGATAGCATACTTGACTTCTGTATTCAATAAGTATATTGAATCATTGAATATGGACAGAGGCAAAACGCATTTTCAAGAATCAGCTCTACGAACAGTTCGCGCGGGTCGGCAAAGCCCTTGCTCATCAGCACCGCATCGAGTTGATCGATCTGCTGGCGCAGGCCGAGCGGAGTGTGGAAGACCTGGCCTCCGAGCTTGGCCTTCCCGTGGCAAATGTTTCACAGCATCTTCAAGTTTTGAGAATGGCCCAGATGGTCGAGATTCGCCGGGAGGGTTCCCGCAAATTTTATCGGGTGGCAGACGGAAAAGCCTTCGAGATTTGGCGCGCTATACGGACTTTCGGCGAAGAGCGATTGGCGGAAGTGGATCGAGTCGTGAAATCTTTTTTCTGTGATCGCGAAAAGCTGGAACCACTCAGCGCGGAACAATTGAGCCAGCGGATCAAAGACGGTGATGTCCTTGTTTTGGATGTGCGCCCGGAGAATGAGTTCGACTCGGGTCACATCGAAGGGGCGATCTCGATTCCGATTCGCGATCTCAAGCGGCGCCTGAAGGAGCTGCCGCGGAAACGGGAAATCGTCGCCTATTGCAGAGGCCCTTACTGCGTCTATGCCCGCGACGCTGTTACGGAGTTGACGACACACGGGTTCAAGGCGCGGCGTCTTGAGATCGGACTGCCGGATTGGAAAGCGCTTGGTCTGCCCGTGACTACGACCGCGCAAACGCTATGAGTGAAGAAAAGCAAAGCATCGATTCCGAAACACTGCGTCGCTGGCTGGCGGAAGGGCGCAAGGTCACTGTTCTCGACATTCGGAAACCGTCGGACCGTGCCGAGTGGTTCATCCCCGGCAGCATTCACGTGGATGCCTACGACGCGCTGAAGGCAAACGATCCGAACGCCCTCGCCCACGTCGAATTGCCGGGAGGGATACCGGTCGTCACCGTCTGCGGTATGGGCAGAACCTCGAGTGTTGCAGCGCAGCAGTTGACGACGCGAGGCATAGACGCCTTTACCCTCGAAGGGGGCATGACGGCATGGAGTACCGCATGGAACACCGCGGACATCGCCCTGGCAAAGGACGTGTACGTCATTCAATTGCGTCGTACCGGCAAAGGCTGCCTCTCATATCTCATCGGCTCAGGGCGGGAGGCTGCCGTGCTGGATGCTTCCCTCGAGCCTCACGTTTATCGCGAACTCGCGGCGAATCGCGGGTGGAGAATTACGCGGGTTGTGGAAACGCACGTTCATGCCGATCATCTCTCGCGGTCGCGGCGGTTGGCCGAGGTGAGCGCAGCAGAATTGCATTTGCCTGAGCAAGATCGCGTCTCATTCCCCTTCATCGCGATTCGTGATGGCGACTTCATACCGGTCGGGGCGACGGGACTGAAAGCGCTTCGCACACCGGGCCACACCCTTGAGAGCACTTCCTATTTACTCGAAGGGCAAGCGGAGCCGGACGCTCATCTTCTCGAAGGACAGCTTCTCTTCACGGGAGACACGTTGTTTCTAAGAGGCGTGGGACGGCCGGACCTCGGCGCAGATCAAAGCGGTGCCCGCAAGCGCGCAACCATGCTTTATAAGTCGCTGCAACGTTTGCTCAATCTTCAACCGTCGACCCTCATTCTACCGGGCCATCACTCAGAACCGATTGCGTTCGATGGCGTGCCTCTCGCCTCGACGCTCGGC
>CAVUTD010000020.1:0-43800 GCA_963744345.1 uncultured Verrucomicrobiae bacterium | reverse complement strand
ACCGATCTTCTGGAGACCCTTCTCACTGGCCGTGCCTGGCTTGCGCCGCGCTGGCAGCCGCGCCACCCGCTTCACCACCATGAAGGCGCCTAACGGTTGGATCTCGCACGATTTGTTCATCTGGAACGAACTCGACTGGCGCGGGTTCGTTTCCAAAGGATTCGTGCTGGAAATTCCGGATCTGCGGCACGGGAGCGACCACGCACTCAGCAGCTTCTATGAAAACGTCCGCCAGTTTCTTCACACTCTCGAGGAATCCACGCGAGCGCAATTCCGCTGGTCCGTGGATACCGACTACCGAGAGGACTTACTATCATACAAGCGGATCACCGACGAACGCTGCGAGCCGGATTCCTGGACGGCAATCACTCGGAATGAGCGATTCAACCGCTACTGGAAGGCGATGCAGTCCGGCCAGCTTCGCCGCGAGAAGCTCGTTCTCTTTCTCTCAAAGCGGATAACCACGAATGCGCCCGCGAGCGCAGACAAGCAACTCCTTGCCGATCATTACCGGCGCGTTCTGAATCAGTTCAACGAAGCGTTCGAGCAGCATCGGCGCGTCATTGCCTCCCTTCGAGCCGCACGGCTGCCGGGTCACCGCCATGTCCACCGAGGATTTGTTCCGCTACTTCGCCATATTTCTGAATCCCTCTTACCTGAAGCGGGAGAATTACGACCCGATCCGCCAGTTCAAGCCGGAGGAAACCATCCACCAGAACTGCTGGCACCAGGGCCTCCAAGCCGGGCGGAACTTCGGGTTCTTCGCCGATGGATATTTTCACAACCTCATCATTCTCAAGCGACGTCCGCAGCGCACGCGGCGCGGCCTTTTCTGGGCGCTGACCTCGCTGCCGTTCCTCGATTATTCGATCACCGTCAATCTCTACCCACTTAATGTACGCAAGGAAATTAATCGGACCGAAAAGTCGCTCAACGTGTGCGCGGCGATTATCTTGCGGAAGGCAAGCATTCGTTACTTACGGCCAGAGAGGTCAAAGAGCAGCAAATCCGGCAGCTGACTCAGGGCGATTCGGTTCCCTTTAAATACGATTTTGTCGTTCACGTCTGGGACACAGGCGAGGACGGGCTGATCTCCAAGACGCGGCAGATCGAAGCCGCCTTCAGCCAGATGGAGGACGCCCAGTGCTGGACCTCCAGTTTTCTCGGCGGCCACGACCAAGAACATCTGGTTTCAGACATGGCCGGGCTGGATATGGGGAACCTACGATCATCATTCCGATCACGGCTTGGACGAATGGTTGGCCGATCTGCTTCCGCTCTCTTCAACCTTCACGGGACATCTCGACGGAGCGGAGGCCCTTTACGATGGATCGAATCACAACCTGATTGGTGTCCGCAATTTTCTCTCGGGCACGCCGCAGCTCGCGGTCTTGCTCGGAATGACCCGCGCCGGGAAGTCGCGTTCATGTGCGACCTGCTCTCGCAGACCGATCCATACTACGATTTCACGCTTGTCATCGAGGAAGGCCTTTCCCACGGGATCTGGACGCAAGCGCAGGGAGGCACTCCCATTGTGATTCAGCCCGATGGTGACGTGTGCTTCAACTACCTCGATACGCAAGGTGCACCACTCACCAATCTGCAAATCACCTCCGCCGCGGCACTCGTGGCCAAGATGGCGGGACACCCCGCCGACGAAGACAGGCGAAGCCTGCGGCTGCCCAGATCACCCAGTATGTCGAACAACTCTACAGCGACCGTTTTGAGGAATGGATTTCCGAAGACGCTTCGCGTCTCGACCTCGTAGCGCGTCACGCGATGGCGGTCGCCGAATACAAGACCGCGCACTTGCCGGTGAGCGCGACATTTCTCGAAGCCTGGACGGAATTCCAACACGCGGTTTCAGAGGACCAGCGGCAGTCGCTCCTTAGCCGATCGAAACCGGAGGAGGTTTCCAAGTTCCTGAAGTCGCCTACAACGGAACGCCTCGTCCGTGATGCGGCCTTTGCATTCTTTCGGCCTGAGGATTATCCGACCCACGACATGCTTCAGCAGATGATGCTCGTGGCTCCGTTTCCGGAACACGACCGCCACGAGATCAATCAGATAGCGACACTGCTCGCGCCGTGGAATGAGCAGCGGCTCGTCTGCGGGCACTCCACCCTCTCGCTCACCGGCAGGATCGCCCACTTTGACCTGACCTATATCCCCGAATCTAACAAGCAGTTGAAGGAACTTGCGGGGTTCCTCATCACCAACTACGGCCGTCAGCACATTATCACCCTCCCGCGGGGCAAGCGGAAGCGTGTCATCTTCGAGGAAGTCGCCCGCACGCTCGACGTTCCCGGAGGTGAACAACTTGTGAGCGAATTCTACGCGCAGCTCTCGAAGTTCTCGACATGGATCATTGCAATCGTCCAGCAATACAGCCGGTTTCAGCAGTCGCGCATCCGCCCGATCGTTTTTGGTAATGCCAAGCAGTTCTTCTTCACCAGGATGAACGACCGGCGCGACGTGGACGACCTTGCGCGGGACATCGAGCTGTCCCAGGCGACCAAGGAGGCGATCACGCGCTATCCACTCCCGGAACATCTTCCTCCTCACAACAAGTATGCGGCTTTGACGTATTACCATTTGGACGTTCAGCAGCCGCTCTGCGGAACGATCCACAACCGTGTCTCTCCGGAGATGCTCTTCTGTGCTTCGTCGACGGGCGAGGACTTCGATCAGCGCAGCCGGAAACTGCGCAAGCACGAGGACATCGTTCGCGGGATTCTTGCCGAAACCTCTTCGCCCCTTGCGGCGTGAAGATTCCTTGCCTCTAGGAAGAGAACAGTTGGCGTGATTGCCGTCGCTAGCGCGCTGCGAGCGCTGTTCTCCGGATGCAGTGTGACGGACGGGCTTTACACGGTGGGCGGTTCCGCGGGGGAGCAGCCGTGGGCGGATTGGTCGGGTCAAAAGCCTCGAACAATCCTACCGCTCCGATCATCGGTGCCGCGAGCGGGGCAGCCATCGGAGGCCTCGGAACCTTACTCGCAATCAACTCCGCAAAGAGCGGGCAGAGAAAGCAGTTTCAGCAGGGCTATGACCAGGGAGCATCCGATACCGTAAAGCGGCAATACTGGGTTCTGCAAAACCTGCAGAATGGCAAACCGGAGCCCGCCTATCGGCTGACCTATTACCGCTTCACGGTTCCGCCCGATCCGAGCGCCCCAGTAAAGACCGTTCCCCGAGATATCGCCATTCCGATCTACGAATGAGTGCAACCACAACGATGAATAGAACAGTTGTCGCAAGTGCGGCGCTAGCGATTCTGACCGCTCCGATTGTACATTGCCAATTCGTTGTGGCCGCACCTGGCGTGGAGGCGAGACAGGACCACAAGAACATCTTCGATGCGCTCAAATACGCGTGGGAACAGGCGCAATGGGCCGATAAGCTGGCCACGCTCCACAACACGCTCAGCACGGTCCGGGAACACCTGCAGACTGCCAACCTTGTCAAGCAAGCCATTGGCGACCCTCTCGCTGCGGCTGCCCTGATCGACAGCGGGCTGTTCTCAGACTTCCTGCACGACTCTGGTATCTCGGACACACTGACGGACCTGGCCGGTATCGCGGCGGAGGGAGTGCAGCTGTCAGCCACCATCCGGCAATTGTTTGAGCCGATCGACATTTCGAGGTGGACAGATGTTTCCTCGCCGTTTGATGGCGTCGCGTCGTTCCGCGATCGTGGCGACCCCTTGAGGCGGTTCCGCGCTGTCGAAAACGGCTACTCGCGCTTCGAACTCTTGCTTCTGCAGGCGCGGAGCAAACGCCAGACGCTCAAAAGCCAAATCGCCGGGCTCAACACGCAGTTAAAGAACGCAAAGGACGACGCTGAGGTGCAAAAGCTCGCCGGTTCGCTCCAGACAGCGGAAACGGCTCTCAACGACCTCGATGACATGGTCGACACCGCTCACCATCAGACGCAGTCCCTTCAAGTGCTCAACGAAAATCGGAAGGAGCAGGAGGAGATCGCGGCGGATGAGATCAGCCGGGATCGCAACCGGGAGCTCGCGCGGCTCGCTGCGCAGGCTGAGGCCGAGTTGCCGGACTTCAACGAGCCGAATCCGGATCTTCCACCTGGATTCTGAAGCGATGTCCGCGCTTTCCAACCTCTATGCCGCCGCTGAGGACATTCGGACCCTTCTCATGCCGTTCGCGTTTCTACTGTGTGTCCTGGGAATTGGAGAGACGGGTTGGAGGGCGGGCTCGGACGCGCGTGCGGTTCTCGGCGCTCTGCTGCGAACGATCATCGTTGTGACGCTGATCGCGGGATATCCGTCGGCGATGAAGACGGGCCAGCAGATGTTTGTGGAAATGCGCGGCAACTTCACGACGACTCGCGACGCGAAGTTCGTCCAGTTGCTCAGCTCACGCATTCAAAACCAGCCATCTGACTCATGGACGAATCTCGGGAAGATCGTGCCGGCTGCTATCGGATACTTCTTTCAGGGCATCGGGCGGTTCATGCTCATCCTCCTGCGCTTCTTTCAGGAGTTCGCCATCGCTGGATTGATCGCCGTGTCTCCACTTCTCATAGGTTTCCTGTTCTTTTCCTACACGCAATCTTTGGGGATTCAGTTTGGAGTGACCTCGCTCACGGTGCTGCTTTGGCACGTTGCCATTTGCCTGGTCGATATCGTGATCCAGGCGATCAGTGACGTGTTGTTCACGCCGATCACGGCGACCAATCTCGTGCTGCTCGGCTCGAACCTGGTCCTCGTGAACAACTGGCTGATGTTCCCGTTCATTATGGCGTTTGCCGCCTTTATAACCGTCTTTTTCTATCTCTCCGTTCCGTTCGTGGCGTCCGCAGTTATGCGAGGTCTCAGCGGAACAACCGCTAGCCTGCAAGCGGGGCTGCAGAGCGCAATGCAGACCACGGGAATGATGGCGGGCGCGGGACTGACAGCCGCGGCAGCCGCGGCCACCTTTGGCGGTTCCGCTGCCGTCCAGACGAGCTTCGAGGCAATGAAATCGGCTACGGAAGGGCCGACGGCTGCGGGGCGGATTTCCAACGATCTTTCTGGAGCGGTCGGCTTCGCGCCGGGCGCGGAGAGTTCGGGAGTTAGCAATAGCAATGTTCCCCCGCTACGCCGTGCGGCCACCGTTGGCGAAAGCGTCGAGAATCAGTCCAACTCCGCCCAGGTCGCTCATCAGACCGAACCAGATTCGTTCACGGTAACCGACGCCGCGCAAGGCACGATTTCCTACCACAAGGGCAACATCCACACGCCGTACACAGCGCAAGCTGCCTTCAATTCGCATTCCTCGAAGGCGCAGCAGGGACCGCCGCCGCTGCCGACGCACAAACCCGTATGAAATTCTCCGCCGTCGCTGCCATTACCAACAACCTGATCGCGGCCAGGTTCTGGATGATCCTTGCTGTCCTCTTCGCGGGTATGGCGGTCGCCTCGCCCTATTTCACGGTTACTGCCATGCGCGCCCGCGAGAAGGTCGTCATTCTCGATCCCGGCGGCACCCTGATCTACGCGCCTTTGCTCGGCTTTGAAGAAGCAGGTGAGCTCCACGCGTATCACGTCCGCCTTGCCTGTCTCGCGCTCTTGCAGCGCAATCCAATCGGACCGGATTTGTCCGATCTTCTAAAACGGCTCTATCTCGAACCGGCAAGGAAGAAAGCGGCCGCAATCTATCAGGGGCGGAACCCGGAGTTCAAGGAGAGGCAAATTCATCAGAAGGTCGAAGTCACCAAAATCAATATCCTCGACACCCGCCGACTCAAGGACGGAGCCGGGCACTCCTACGTAGCGGTTAATGTGTCCACTGAAGGCAATCTCATCCGCACCGGCACCCTCAACGAAATGGAATTTCGGGAACCAGCGAAATTCTCCATCGAGTTCCTCTTCATCCGCAATCCCGATCTGCTGGGCAACGGGCGGCTCCCGCTCGTCGTCCAGGATTTCCAATACAAGGAGACCCCGCTGTGAAACGCGCCCTCCTATTGGCTATGCTCACGACCGGATCGCCGCTAAGCGCGGGCGAGATCGTGCAAAAACCGCTCGATGAATTCGTGATTTACAAAATTCCTGTGGCTTGCCAGTCCGGCAATACGATCGTCCTTTTCCCCTCCGCGATCTCAGGCCTCTACGCGAAGTCAGTCGCGGTGCAGGAGCAGGCAAACGCCGATTTCCTGCTCTCGTTCACGCCGGGGAATTTTTACTTCACGGTACGCGCACTCAAGAACGACGCAGAAGACCATCTCACCGTCATCTACAACAGGAAG
Organism: uncultured Verrucomicrobiae bacterium; assembly: GCA_963744345.1. GTDB lineage: Bacteria > Verrucomicrobiota > Verrucomicrobiia > Chthoniobacterales > Terrimicrobiaceae > DASTFP01. Next base: position 37,551 of record CAVUTD010000020.1, on the reverse strand, counting down.
GCATATGTGCTACGCCTCGCGGCGTCCGAAAAGCCGTTCTACTCGGTAACCTTCTTTCAAGGTGGAAACTCTCGCGCCCCTAAGAGGCCCGTTTTTCCGGAGCGGCTGCTTTCGCTTCTAGACAAAGCGAAAGCCTATCCACTTTTCCAGAAAGACCACCCGGACGCGCTAGCGGGCGTTCTCCACGCGGCGCCCAATACCACGACTCATTATGAGAATTTTAAGGTGATCACCCGAGACGTTTGGCGGTTCGAGGAAGAGGACACGCTGATTTTCCGCATCGATCTCGAAAATGCGTCCGACAGCCCCATTTATTACAAACCTCAGGATTTGGCCATTCGGCTGGAAGACCGAATTTACGCGCAGTCTCTGGCCGATGCCTCCGGTGTGATGCTGCCCAAAACTACGACTCCGGCATTCTTCGCGATCACCGGTAACGGAAGCGGGGGCCGCAACAATCTCGCCCCTGACAACAAATGGAACGTGCTTGTCGTCCGAGTGAACGGCGAGCGGGAGGGCAACAAATGAACGTGCGCAAAATCTGGACGGAACTCTTTCAGAAGCCCGCAGGTCGGCTCGTGCTCTTCCTACTCGTCGGCGGGATATTTCTGACTTTCATTTTAACTCGGCGGAGGCCGCACCCGAAGCCGGACAATACGCCGATTGCCAGCCAGGCCACTCAGGCGAAGAGCTATTCCTTCAAAGAGGATATCCAGCCACTCTCCGGAACGCAGGCCACTCCAGCTCCTCGCGAAGTCCAAAAGGTCGCCGCGCAAGCCACACCGACTCCAAAGCCGCCACAGGCCATTCCGCAAACCATCTTCGCGACCAAAGAGCAATCTGTCAGCGACTGGTTTCTCCCGTATGGCCGGCTGCTTCGCTGCGAGCTGGTGAACACAGTCGAATCCACAAACATTGACACGCCGATTATTGGCTTGGTCATCGAAGACGCATGGAACGATGGGCGTGTGATCATCCCGGCGGGCACAGAGGTTCATGGCATAGCGCAGAAGTTCCCGCTACGGGAGCGGATTGGTTCCGGCCGGGAGTGGGTTTTCGTTTTTCAGGATGGGCGGGAGCTTTCCGTCTCCGGAACCGCGCTGGACTATGCGCCCGATCCAAAGAATCCGGACTCCTGGGCGGAATCGGATGGCTCGGCGGGCCTGCGCGGGTTTGTCGTGAAAACTGACAAATACGCCGAAGCCAAAGCCATGCTTGCCGCGATGATCTCCGCGGGAGCGGGCGCTTTCCCCGAAACGACTACGCTTATGTCGCCGTTCGGGGGCGCGACACGGCTCAACAATGGTGGAATCGACGCCGCCTTTTCCGCAGGACTGCATGCCGGAGGGCAACTTTACTCCAGGCGCCTTCTGGAACAACTCGACCAAGACCCTTTCTACGTCCGCGTTCCCGCGGGCACCACGTTTTACCTCTACGTCACCCAAACGGTCGATCTGAGCAAAGCCACCGTCGGGCTTTCCGCTTCGATTCCACCGCCGAATAGACCAACGCACCCATGAAATTTTTTTGCGCCGTTATCCTCATCTCTCTGCTTGCCGGATGCAGCACGAAGAAAGAAGAGTGGTCAAGACGTCCGCTGCAAGTGTCTGGCACAACGGTTTCGGCGAAAGAAATGCCGCACATCCGCACGCCGGAAACAGTAAAGGCGTATCCCGTAGGCCGCTATACCGATCCAAATTTTCCAGACGAAATGCACGAACGGCATACGCTTTATCGCCGGGAGCAAGGCGCGGACTGGAACTACCGCCCCGCGCGGCCCCATTCGCTGCCCCTTGGACCAGTCACGATTGTCTCTGACCCTTCGCCGTCCTACTACGCAACTACTAACGCCGAGCAGGTCAATGCCCAGCAGAAAGCCTATGCCGAGGCATTGCTGGAGCAGAACCGTATCATGAAAGAGCGCATTGACGCGCTCCAGAAGAACGAATCGACAATCCAAAGCCTTCAGAGCGAGGTCGGGCGGCTGAAGAAAGAGCTCGATTCTAGAAACCAATCAGCGCCTGCCGCGGAGAACAAGGCAGACCCATCGAATGATTTTTCCTTCTGGCGCGTCATGCCGAATCGCGCCGAGGACGAAATCTCCGATCCAGGAGAAACCATTCTCTTTCCTCGGACGGAAGCCGACTGCCAGGCATTTCTCGTCTCGCAAATGCGCCTCAACGAGGAGCTCGCAAGCGCACTCGAGACTCTCGAGCGACGCAAACTCCTGAGCCTTCTTTTGCCGCTCTTTCCATCGCGCGCCTACCTCGCGCTCATCACCCACAACGCACCATGAACGAACTAAGACTTAGTCTTCGCGCGGCGGACAATCCGCGCACGATCAAGGAAGAAAACGGCGTGCCGACCTTCGCCTCCGTTTTCTCGCTACACAGCAACACAAGAAAGGGCAAGGAGGAGACACTCCCCATCACGGTCAAGGCCTCCCGAGAACTAGCTGTCACGCTGGTGGATGAGTTGAAGAAAGGCGTGGCGTTTGTAGTGGAGGGACAGCTTTCCTACTACAAGAGTCCGGAAACGAATCGTGAATCCTATTCGATTTGGGCCGAGCATTTTACCGAGATCACGCCGCCAAGATCCACTACGGCGGAAATTAGCTAATCTCATGAGCAAGTCCACCACTGTTACTGTATCCCTCGATGAGGACGCCTATGGGGTCTTCCAGGCGGCTTCCGAAATTGTATCGAAGGCTGGAATCCGTGTACCCACCGGCCAGCTTGTCCAAACCATGCTAAACGCCGAGATCTCTCGGATTTCGGCCCGCGAGATCGCTCAGCGCTTTCTTAAATCCCTCATGAAGCAGGTCGGCGCTCTCGCCGATCAAGATCCCGAGCAAGATGAAGAGGACCCGATTCCCATCATTTCCGCGCGGACACCGGAGTAATCCGTTCTTCCGCGGAACGAACACGAAACCAGCGCAGCTAAGAGCGGGACCACCGAGACTGCTGCGCACTGAAAAACGTCTACTTCCTATGGCAATAGCATCTCCAAAAAGTAAAGAAGAAGTGATTCGTCACTTCAAGTTCAACCCCGAAGTCAACACCAGGCTTGACGCCTTCATGAAAGCAGAACCCGGCCTGGTGCAGTTCGTCAAGGACCTGCCGCGCGAACAGCTCGAACGAAAGTTCCTGCTGCGCAAAATGCAGGATCATGAGCGCAAGCAGGGGTATGACGCAAAGGTCAAAACCTGGCTCGAGAAGTCCGAACAGGTCGACTTGGTCAAGAGCCTAAAAGCTGCTATCAGCCCGGAGCTGAAGCCCGAAGCAAAAGCCGCTGCGCTCGTGAAGCAAGCCAAGAACTATATTCGGAACATCGGCATAAGGCTATGAATTCGAATTCAACAAATCTTGTTTCAGTGCGCTACTTGGCAGCCCGACTTGGAGTCAATGTGCGCACTATCTGGCGGTTGATGGCTGGCGATCGGAATTTTCCCAAACCGGTGAAAGTCGGACGGTGCACGCGCTTTGTCTTGTCCGAGGTCGAGAGCTACGTTCAAGCATTACTGGCCCGGAGAAAGACCATATGAAATTTTTCGTTTTCAAACCTAAGAGAAAGAAGAACGGAAAGGTTCTTGTTGGGCGACTGTATCGCGGGCGGTACCAGCTTGAAGAAGACTCCAAGTCGATTGAAGTCGCCTTGAAGGTCTCGGATAAGCAGGTTGCGCTGGCGAAGATGGAACGGCTTGTCCGCGAGGCGCAACAGGAGCGGTATGGAATTATCCCACCGCGACGTTTGAGTGCTGCGCTTACAACGCCTTTCGCAATCCACCTCAGAGAATTCATCGCCGAGCTTCAGAAGCTCGGAAGAGACGGACGATACGTTGAGCAGCGGAAGTCAGCACTTTCCCGCTTGTTCGCAGAATGCGGCTGGAAATCCTTGGGAGAAATCAACCCGGACCAATTCCTCAAATGGCGCCGACAGTGCACAGCAGGTGCGAAGACATTGAACGAATATCTCTCCGCAGCTAACACGTTCATCAACTTTCTAAAGCGCAGCAAGCGCCTCTCCTTTGAAAACCCCCTCGAACACGTCGAGAAAATTTCAACCGTCGGCCAGCAGACCTATGAGCGGCGACCTTTCACCGATGGAGAACTGCGAAACCTGATCGCAGTTTCCGCCTATCGTTCTGTCGTGTACCTAACTGCGGCGCATACGGGCCTCCGACGAAAGGAACTTCGCACTCTCGTATGGGCCGATGTCTTCTTGGATTCTCCCAGTCCGCAGGTTGTAGTGCAGGCGAGGAACGCCAAGAATCGCAAGTTGCAACCTCTTCCGCTTCACCCGGAGGTCATAGCAGCACTTAAGAAGCTTGAGGAAGAGAGGCGTCCCGCACCGACGGATCGGGTGTTTTACGGCATTTTTCCGAAGAGAGAAACGTTCCGCCATGACCTGAAAAGGGCGGGCATCCAGAATATCGAAGATCCTTCGGGAAAGCTCCATTTTCACTCGCTGCGACACACCATGAATCATCGTCTGCAGGAGAATGGCGTTGTTCCAACCGTGGCACAACACCTGATGCGCCACAGTACTGTAAACCTGACCGCCAAGACCTATATCAGCTCAGCCTCACTGCCACTTGCGGAGGCGATAAGACGTGTGCCAGCAATCCTGCCCAAGATCAAAACTAACACACCTATAGACACACCAGACACACCCATAGACACACTAAAACCAGTCGCACCCTGTCATTCGGTGTCGCAGGCTGACGCGATTTCTCAAAATCCGCATGACCCGAAGACCCTGATTAATAAAGGCCCTGGACGCGATTTGACGCTTTCTGTCGCACAGAGTCACAACACAGAGAATGGTCGGGGCGACAGGATTCGAACCTGCGACCTCGTGGTCCCAAACCACGCGCTCTACCAAGCTAAGCTACGCCCCGATAAGCTGAAATTACGCCGATCCTGATGTGCCGTCCTTTGCGATTGTCGCCGATGGCCGATCATCGGGATTGCCCACGCGGGCCCATGTCCACGCGAAACGCAATCGGATTGGGAAAGATCGAACACATCTGTAGCGCAACAAGACGGCACTACTATGCCCTACTCGCGCTGCAGGGCAAACAAATCCGCCTTTGCCGGCATATAGACGTTTTCCCAACAGCTACGAGCCGCTTGGAATTGGCGGAAAGGCGCGGCGAATTTCAATGTGGCAGCCTTGTGCGATAACCGGGCGCCCTGCGCAGGTCAGTCACAGGACTAAACGCCGCGTAGCGATGAGGTGGCAAGGGGAACTAGGTGGGCGATGCTTGTCGCAGCAATTGCTCGATGGACGAGGCCGGCATGACTCCTGATTGTCGCACAACCTCCTGTCCTCCGCGGAAGACGGCCAAGGTCGGAATGGCGCGGATATTGAACCGGGATGCCACTTCGGGGAGGTCTTCGGTGTTGACCTGAGCAACGAGCCAATGTCCAGCGCCGTTGGATGCCACTTTAGCCACTTCGGGTGCAACCATCTTGCAGGGTCCGCACCATGGTGCCCAGAAGTCCACCAGAACGGGCAGGGCAGACCGGCCGATGAATGCCTCAAACGCGGCAGAGCTTCCTATTGGGAAAGGCTCAGAGGGCGGTAACAGCTCGGTATGACATTGGGTGCAGCGGAAAACACTTCCAAGGCGCTCGTAAAGCAAACGATTGCGCCGTCCACATTGCGGACATGAACGCACAAGTCCGCGCATGTCCGGTTCAAAGACGGAAGAGGCCATGAGCTTGAACGTTCAGGGAAGGGCTTTCGGAAGTCTTGCCGTTGTTGTCCGCGGGTTGGACCTGCTGCATCTCAGTACCTGCGGTCGCTGATTTCGAAGTTGACCGCGATCCAAAGCCGCCAAGTGTGTTTCTTCCGGCCGCTCTACGATGGCTGAGCTGCTCCGAAGCAGAATGTCGCGTTTATACATCTTGGCCCAAGAGATTCCAGAAATGAGAGGCGGAGACCATGTCTTTCCTATAGCAGATTTCCTCCCAGCGCTCCCGTCTGCCATATCATAGTCGATTGCAGGCTACTTCGAAAGGGCCGAACGATAGCGCATCGGAACGGGTGCCTTCAGGCAATAAGACGATCGTCAAGCCCTCCCGATCTCCGCGGTCACAGCTGAAGACCTCCTTGATCAGGCTTGAGCAGATTGGCAACCAGACCGGTCCAGCCGGTTTGGTGCGACGCGCCAACTCCGCGGCCGTTGTCGCCGTGAAAATACTCGTAAAAAAGAATATAATCGCGAAAATGCGGATCGTTTGCCATCCGTTCACTGTGATTGAAAACCGGACGGCGGCCGGACTCATCACGCAGGAAGATGCGAGTTAGACGTCGGGCGAGCTCATTGGCGACTTCGCGAATTGTCAAATACGTCTTCGAGCCCGTCGGGCACTCGATTTTGAAATCGCTACCGTAATATTTATAAAATTTCTGAAGTGATTCGATGAGAAGGTAATTGACCGGCATCCAAATTGGGCCGCGCCAGTTTGAGTTTCCGCCGAAAAGTCCCGAGCTGGACTCGGCCGGCTCATATCTGACCTCAACTTCGTCTCCACAGCATCCAAAGATGTACGGCTGGGCTCCGTGGGCTTTGGAGATTGCCCGTACGCCGTAGTCGGAAAGAAATTCCGTCTCATCGAGCATCCGGCGGAGCAAGCATTTCATTCGGTGGCCGCGGAGAAGGGAGAGCAGGTGACGCTCGCCGCGACCACAGTCTTCCCACCGCGAAACCAGTCTGGCGAGGTCTGGCCGGTAATTCAGGAACCACTTGAGGCGCCGGGCGAATCCGGGGGCCTTTTCTAGAGTTTCCGGTTCGAGAACCTCAACGGCATAGAGCGGAATCAGACCGACGATCGAACGGACCTTAAGCGGGACCATGTGGCCATCAGGAAGGTTCAGAACATCGTAATAGAACTCGTCCTGTTCGTCCCAGAGGCCAATACCGGCTTCGCCGATATTATTCATCGCCTCGGCGATGTGGAGGAAGTGCTCGAAGAACTTGGTTGCGATGTCCTCGTAAACCGGGTTGTGCTGTGCGAGCTCGAGGGCGATGCGCATGAGGTTAAGCGAATACATCGCCATCCAACTTGTGCCATCAGCTTGATTAATGAATCCGCCAGTCGGCAACGGCGCGCTGCGATCGAAAACGCCGATGTTGTCGAGACCGAGAAATCCGCCCTGGAAGATATTGCGACCCTCCGTATCCTTACGATTTACCCACCAGGTGAAGTTAAGCATTAACTTGTGGAAGACGCGTTCCAGGAATGCTAAGTCGCCAGGGCCGGCCTCGCCGCGCTTCTTTTGACGCTCGCGATCCATTTGAAAGACCCGCCATGTCGCCCAGGCATGAACAGGAGGATTTACATCTCCGAAGGCCCATTCGTAGGCTGGGAATTGGCCGTTCGGGTGCATGTACCACTCGCGCGTCAGGAGCAGGAGTTGAGACTTGGCAAACTCAGTGTCCACCAGCGCGAAGGCGATCGTGTGAAACGCGAGATCCCATGCCGCGTACCATGGGTACTCCCATTTGTCGGGCATCGAGACAATGTCGGCGTTGTTGAGATGCTTCCACTCGAAATTGCGTCCATGCCGACGCTGGGACGGAGGCGGTGGCTGTTGCGGATCACCATTCAGCCATTCCGGAACGTCATAATAGAAGTATTCTTTGCTCCAGATCATGCCGGCGAGAGCCTGACGTTGGACAAGACGTGCATCCGGATCCTGGAGGTCCTTTTGCAACTCGTTATAATAGGCATCCGCTTCCGCGCGCCTGGTCAGCATCAGCTCATCAAAGGAGTGGAAGGCACTTCCCTGCGAAGTCGCCCGCAAGCAAGCTCGGATCTTGACGGAACCACCGCCTGGAACATCGCGAACCACATGAGCCGAGGCCTTCGTCCCTTTCTGGGCCGGGTTGACCGCGGCGGTGTTGCCATCGGTAATGTATTCGTGAAAGGCATCCTTAAAGAACCCATCGATTTCCAGACCGTACAGACGCCGGACATTGGTTTCATTTTCCGTGAAAAGCCATTCATTCGCGTTCTCAACGAAGAACTGAAATTCGCCCATATCACGATGCCTGATGTCAACGGAGTGATCGTTTCGTGCGGAAATCTGAGGTTTCGCTGTCCCGGCTTTCCAGGACCACGTATTCCGAAACCAAAGCTGCGGAAGAATGTGGATAACCGCATTTGCGTCGCCGCGATTGTGGAGGGTGATCAGCATGTTCACGTCCGAAGGGTTGACTCTTGCGTACTCGATGAAGACATCGAAATAGCGGTCGCCATCAAAGATACCAGTATCGAGCAGTTCATATTCCTGCTCGTGTTTTCCTCGGGAACGGTTGATCTCGATGAGATGCGCATACGGAAATTCCGCCTGCGGATATTTGTAAAGCATCTTCAGATAGGCGTGCGTGGGGGTGGCATCGAGGTAGTAATAGATCTCTTTGCAGTCTTCGCCGTGATTGCCCTCCCCATTGGTGAGGCCGAAAAGCCGCTCCTTAAGGATGGGATCGTGACCATTCCAAAGCGCGAGAGCCAAGCAGAGCCTCTGGTGATGGTCGGCAAATCCTGCGAGGCCGTCCTCGCCCCATCGGTAGGCGCGGCTGCGGGCGTGGTCGTGGGGAAGATGCTGCCATGCGTTGCCGTCTGGACTATAGTCCTCTCGCACTGTTCCCCATTGGCGCTCGCTGAGATAGGGGCCCCATTTCCGCCAAAGCCCATTTTGGGGCTGGTAACGCTTTTCCTCCTCGATTCGGAAAAACTCGCCCTCAGTTGCAAGACCTCCGTTGTTCATTGCTCGATTTGCTCGATTTGTCGCAAGCTATGGCAATATCTTACAAAGGCGCGCAAGAGCGGAGACCCCCGCACAGGCGGGTAGGTCACCTGGGCGCCTCTTAGGAGTTTCGGAATCCGCCAATCAACGATCAAGCCAATACCAATATGAGCGAACAAACATCAAACGAAATGGATACTACGCCTGGAATAATCAGCTGGAACGAGCTGATGACGCGCGATGCGGAGGCAAGTGCGAAATTTTACGCCGCACTCTTCGGCTGGACGCGCGAAGACAAGGACATGGGGGGGTCTACCTACGCCCTGTTCAAGACGGAGGGGCGCCCTGTTGGCGGAATGGTTGTGCTTCCCCCAGAGGCGGAGTCGATGCCTGTGATGTGGATGGGTTATGTGACGGTTGAGAATCTCGAAGCCTCAATAGCAAAGGCGGTCGAGCTCGGTGCGGAACTCCACAAAGGAACGACGACAATCCCGATGGGCAGCTTCGCCATTCTCTCCGATCCTCAAGGCGCCGTCTTCGGCCTCTGGCAGTTTGCTGCCTGAGACTCGAAAGCGGGAGTTTCCTCGAACAAGCTTGTTGGAAGCCTTTGGACGAGCCTGCCTTCGCCGTCGCGCGGGGCGTCCATCGATGTCCGATTTGCCTTCGACATTCTGGAAAGTCGGTCGCAAATCGAGCGATTGGTTTGAGAGATCGTCCGCTCTTGTGCGATCGCTGTCGGCAAAACCATTAAAGCGCTTAAACATCTCCGCCGACGAAAAGAGCACCTGCATCAGACAGCAGTCCTCGATCAGGAAATCGTCTTTTCAGAGGCAGATGGCTTGGTTACCCAGCCGAAGGGATAGTGTATGGAGCCTGCACATAAACCGGCGTCCGCAGAGGTGAGCAAAATCGACCCGGAGCGCTGGGTGGATGAACATGGAGACTGCCTTTACCGATACGCCCTCGTCCGGGTGCGCTCGCCGGAAGTCGCGGAGGATCTTGTGCAGGAGACGTTGCTGGTTGCTGTTCGATCATATGAGCGGTTCGCCGGGCGTTCGTCGCAGCGAAGCTGGCTCGTTGGTATTCTAAAGAACAAGATTGTTGATTATTATCGAAAGCTCGGCCGGGAGACCTCGTTTACGGATATGGAGTTTCTCCGGGACGAATGCTCCCATAAATTTGTCGAACAGGGCTTTTGGAATCATGACTTTGGACCACATGAGTGGCGACCGGAAGCGGATGAGGTGATGCACAAAGAAGAATTTTGGCAGACGTTGAGAGATTGTCTTGCGAAGCTGCCTCAACGCGTAGCGGATGTTTTCATGCTGCGTGAGATCGACGACATGCCCAGTAAAGAAATTTGCCTCACGCTGAACGTCTCTGAGAATAACCTTTGGGTTATGCTTCATCGCGCGCGGATGGCGTTACGCGAGTGTCTGGAAATGAATTGGTTCGATAAGGTGAATCCACCGAAGGGACACTAATGCTGAGCAGTGCAACTACCGCATTGTTCCCGCTCGCACCCTCTCGTGGACTGGAGGCCAAGCTGACATTTCATCCCGACGAGGACGTCTCGCCTCCAGGCGCCTCGTTCATGAGCTGATGACGAATTGGTTATTGCTTGTCGATCGAGTTCGACCGATTCGTGCTTTAGCTAGCGCGATCGATGATCAAGGCGACTAACAGGATAACGAAGAAGTTCGTGGAGATTGTGGCGAGCGTGACTCCCCATTGCCATGATATCACTCGTTTGCTGTCTCAGTCCATGGAACACCCGTTGCCTCTCCGCACGCGCTTGCTCATCCGCCTTCACTTTACGATTTGCGTTTGGTGTACGCGGTATGGCGAACAGCTTAAGTTTTTGCGAAGATACAGCTCCGGCTTCGCCAAAGACGGGTGTGAAAGCGGTCCCGAAAGCCTATCTTCAGACACGCGCGCGCGCCTCAAACAGGTGCTCAAAGAGAGCGATACTTAAGGACAGCCGCCGACGCGCTCGAGAAATCAGGCCAATTCAAGACCCAGCAAACGCGTGTAAGGTTTCGCGCCGTCGCGCGACCTTACTTTCGATGAAATGTGTTCAGACTTTTCGGAGTTTTCTCGCCAGAGAAAATTGCCGAACACGAAAGCTTCGAAGCCCAGATACTGGAGGTACGGACAGGCGAGGCTACTGAGATGATTCGGCGTTTGAGCGTGTGGCTTTGGAATGCTCAAGGCCTTTCGTGCCGCGAGGCGATCCGGCTTTCAGCCAGGGCGATGGATAGTTCGCTGGCCCTACGCGAGCGACTCAAGCTAACTTTGCATTTTCTGCTTTGCGACCCTTGCCGAAGCTATGTCCGTCAGCTTGGTCGTTTGCGAAGATGGGTTCGCTGGATGAGTAAAGCTGACGATCTACCTTTAGAAATAGCAATGCCCTCGATTTCCGCGCAACGCATAAAACGGCGCCTTAGCAGCAAATCATCCCGACCAATCAACAAGCTGTCTTCGCCGTCCCCTGATCATTAGATTTCCGTCCCTGACAGGCTCCCAACGGAGACTGACATTCGGATTTCGCGTTACATCGGTGCAAGGCGCCTCTTTATGGCGCGCGACCGTCGAAAAGAAAGGCAAGTAAGTCGCGTTTCGAAGGTTGCCCAGGATATCGCCTGAGAACTCTTATTCGCAGGTGGATGAGCCATACCCTCCGGCTCTCGAGAATCGCCGACAACCTTTACAGCAAGCTGACCTTTAGTTTACACTTGTCGTTGATATGAAGCACCCAGTTGTTCTCGCCAGCTCAATTATCCTGTGTCTCATCATAATCAGCGCAGCTTTCATAGCGCTTATCGCTCTTAATAGTAGTAAGCTGGATGCCTCAAGCAGGGCGGACATCGAATGAGGCGTGTTCCTGGAGCGGTTCTCCTAGGAAATTTCCGAAGTGTGGCAGCACCGGGTCTCCTCGGGCGAGCCGAGCGGAGGCAGGCGATGCCACGGAAGCGGTTTCGACCTCCTTCCAGTAGGGATTGGCCGCTGCCGCAATAGAGCCAATGACGCCTTCGCCATCTGGGGCAAATCTGAGATTTGCTATGATTTAAGGAAGGGCATTTTAGGGGAAGGGTTCTCAACGCGCTTGGCGTCGCGAACTGCTGCACCATCTCAGAGACTATCCCGAGATTTTCATAGGCAGATACGCCGTTTGCTTCGGTTCGATTGAACAATTTAGGCATGGTGAAGGATTCGCAATTCCGGAGTTGAACGGCGCTCCTTCCGAGGCTACGAGTGCCTATGATTCTCACAAGTCGTTGCTGCAGGCTTACCGAAGCCTGTTTCAGCAGTGGGAGCCGTCTTTGCCGTCTGAGACGAGAATCGACGGTGGGGGTCATCGAGGAGCTCATTGGCGACGATCCTTTCAGAAATGGCGAAGCTATCAAACGCGCCTTCATCACCCTCTGGCCGATAAAGTTATGTGCAGCGTAAGTTTTCTCCCGCACACAGATGGTTTTGTGTTGGCAATGAACCGGGACGAGAGTCGCTCGCGGCTTCCCGCCTTGCCGCCGGAGGTGCTTCGGCGTGATGAACTAACGATGCTTTATCCGCGCGAGCTTAACGGCGGAACCTGGGTCGGAATTAATAGCGCCGGGATGGCATTCGCGCTAATCAACTGGTATTCCCAACCGGGCTGCGACCACCCTAATGCTGTGAGTCGCGGCGAGGTTGTCCGAACGCTCCTTGCGAGCCGGAGAAGCACGGCCGCCGCGTCGTTGCTCACAGGTTTGCCACTCAGCCGCATGAATCCCTTCCGCTTGATGGTCATCAGCTTTAAGCAGCGATCGCTTAGCGAGTGGCAGAGCAGGGGTGGGAACTTGAAGCGCCTGGAATTGCCGTGGAGGCGTCACCATTGGTTTTCATCTGGTCTTGATGAAGCAAAGGCGAATGAAATCAGGCGACGAAGGTGCGAGCGGGCACACGGCTGCCTCGATTCGAAGACGCTAAGAAAGCTACACCGTAGCCATTCGCCGAAAACAGGTCCATTTTCGTGGTGCATGCATCAGAACGATGCCTGTACAGTAAGCTACACAGAGATTGATGTGCGCGGGTCGATCGCATCCACGTACTATATTGCCGGGTCGCCGTGCTCGCGCGCTCCGCGATTCACAGCGTCAATCCGCTTAGACTTGGTCGATCTGTTACATAAGGTCGCGTAAGTCTGCCATTACCGTTTCCCAGGAACCTTGCAGTAGCTGTCCAGCTCACAGCTTACCTTAGAGGGTTGGAAGAGGAATCGGAATCTCCAGAGTAGACGATATTTTTTCAGAGCCATTAGCGGCCAAACTCAATCGTGCCGCGCAGAATTGCGAGGCGAAAGCTCAGGTGCCATGCCGCGCAGCAGGTCGATGAGTCCACACTCGGCAAGACAAACGGGATGGCGAAGACGAAACCGATGATGGCGTAAAGCAGCGCGGCTGCCGACAACAAGCCGACGACCGTTTCAAGCTGCGAGGCGGGCGCGCGCAAATCTGGAGAAAAGCGCGGTAGGCTAGCTGAAGCCGACGACCGCGGTCTTTCGCACCGCTTGGCGACACTGGAGTCAACCTCTTCGACTCCAAGCTCAGCGAGGATCGCGGTCAGACCGGCGAAGAACGCAGAACGAATACCCAGTGAAACCAGTTCCTGGCCGGATCAAGAAAACCGGCTGCTCTCACAGCAATGCGTCCTTGGTTAGCGGGAGCGTGGCATTCGCCGCAGGACTTTCGCGAGCAATTTCCGGCGCTGAGTTTTCACGCCTCTGCCCAACGAATAATTCCCGCTGCCGTCGGGAGTTGCCCGTCAAAGTGCTCCCGGCTGATGCTCCTTGTTGCGCGTTGTATTTGTCCAGAAGACCGGTTATCCAAGCCCAAAGCTCTTGGGACGCTCAGAAGGCATGTTCAAATGCTGAAAGTATATTTGGCGGTCATGGTTGTTGGCGCTTTCGGGTGCGCAGCCCGAATGTGGCTCTCCAATCTCCTTGAGGAAAAGTATGGTCCTGCTTTCCCAATAGGCAGCTGGCCGTCAATGTCCTGGGTTGCTTCATCATTGGAGTCTTTGCCGGAATCACTCGTCCGGACGGCGGTGTTCTGGTGCATCCGGTGATTCGCCAAGCCGTGATAATCGGATTTCTTGGTGGCTTTACGACGTTTTCGTCCTTCGGTCTTCAAACAATCTCTCCTCAGCGATGGGGAATGGGGCTATGCCGCGCTAAATATCATTCTATCTGTTGCGCTATGTCTGGCGGCGGTGTGGATTGGCCAGACCATCGCCGTTCAGATTATCCGCGGATGAAATCTCGATCCCAATCATGGAACTTCCGGAAGACGCTGTCCTTTTGAGGATCTTTTTGGGCGAGAGCCGCTTCCGCCACCAACCTCTTTACGAGGCAATCGTGGTGCCGGCTCGCGAATTCCAGATGGCAGGTGCCACAGTCCTGCGCGGCTCCATGGGCTTTGGAGCGAGCAGTCGAATTCATACGGCCAAGATCATTCAGCTCTCCATACATTTGCCATTTGTTGTGAGATTGTCGAACCGAGGACCAAATCGATCGTTTCATGCCGATTCTCGATGAGATGATGAGTGGAGGGTTGGTGATCCTGGAGAAGGTGAGGGTCGTTCGCTACAAAGCTGTCGGACGGAGCGGCTAGCAGGCGTCGGCCAGGGTCGCTCTTTGCCCGGTGGGATCTAGTTTTGAGCGTCCGCCGCTGACGGCATGCCAGGCGTCTCACGTGACGCGTCCGCGCCGGCTCGCGAGAGTCACGTGAGCTTATGGTTTTCTCCTCATTTTTGTCGCATTGGCCGCGATTATTGAGTCGAATAGCATGATGAGCAAAGCACCAGTTGTCTTGATAATTCGCGACGGTTGGGGAATAAACCCGCAGGGCAGAGAGAAAGCCGAGGAGAACGGCGACGCCACCTTGCTTGCGAAGACTCCGTTTCATGATCACCTCTACGCGACCTACCCCCGAGCGACGCTTAGCGCCAGCGGAATGGATGTCGGTCTTCCCGAAGGCCAGATGGGCAATTCGGAAGTTGGTCACCTGAATCTTGGCGCGGGCCGCATTGTTTATCAGGATCTAACCCGCATCAACAAGGCGATTGCCGACGGGGAGATAAAGACCAACAGAATCTTGCAAGAAGCTTTCGCAAGAGCTCGCGGCCATCGGCTGCATTTCCTTGGGCTGGTATCGGACGGGGGTGTTCATAGCCATCAGAATCACCTGATGGCTCTCGTAAAAGCGGCCAAGGAATTTGGGGTCGACGACATTTTGATCCATGCAATCACAGACGGTCGCGATACTTCGCCCACCGGCGCTGCCGACTATCTCACCGTGGTGGCTGCTCAGACCCGCAGGGCTGGCGCTCGGATTGCCACGGTGATCGGCCGTTATTACGCGATGGACCGCGATCAACGCTGGGATCGCAATAAAGTTGCTTGGGACGCGATCGTTCTTGGGCGTGGCGCTCGCTCCGACCAAGCGCCTGCCGCCGCGGTCGCGGAGGCCTATACACATGAGAACCGCGGCGATGAGTTCTTGCAGCCGCTAATTTTCTCGGATCACAATGAGCAGCGCGTCCGTGACGGCGACGTCATCATCTGGTTTAATTTTCGAGCCGATCGGGCGCGTCAATTGTCGGTTGCCTTTCTGAATAAAAACTTTAAGGGCTTTGATCGAGAAGTTACTCCCGCAGTGCACTTTGTCACGCTGACGGAGTATGACAAGACCTACGGCTGCCCGGTCGTTTTTGCGCCTCAGTCGCTGGCTAATATCCTCGGCGAAGTGGTCAGTAGCGCCGGTCTTGCGCAGCTTCGCATTGCCGAGACAGAAAAGTATCCCCACGTCACCTATTTCTTCAACGGCGGTGTGGAAAAGCAGTATCCGGGAGAAGATCGCATTATTGTGCCGTCGCCCAAAGATGTGCCGACCTACGACTACAAGCCGGAGATGAGCGCGCCCGAACTGACCGCCAAGGTGGTTGAAGCTCTGCCCAACTACGATCTGGTTATTCTCAATTTCGCAAATCCTGACATGGTCGGCCATACCGGTGTGGTCGAGGCGGGAATCGAGGCTGTCGAAACCATCGATGGTTGCGTTAAAGCGGTCGTCGAGAGGACCCTCTCGCTCGGTGGTCAGCTTCTTATCACCGCCGATCACGGCAATTGCGAGCAAATGCGCAATCGCGACGGCTCACCGAACACTGCTCATACCACTTACCTGGTTCACTTCCTTTATGTTGCGGAACGCGCCACGAGCTTCAAGGTGGAAAGCGGCATTCTCGCCGATGTGTCGCCCACTTTGCTTTTCCTGCTCGAACTTGACCAACCCGCGCAAATGACCGGCCGTAATCTTTTGTCAAGCGCAAGCTGATGGCGTTGACCTCACAGCGTTTTTCGCCGTTGAGTAAGACGTCACTTCCTCCCCGGCACGCTTCCACAATTCCGCGCAGAGTAGACCCCGATCGAATTCTACGCGCCTGACTCTGATGAAGCCGGCCTGGCGCAGAAAAGGCTGAGGTGAGACGAAGGCGGAAGCGGGAAGTTTCGTGACCACGCGAAAGAAGCGGTACATGAGCCAGTGGATGATTCGCGCGCGGAGTCGCCTAAGGCCCGCCTGCGGTATCTGGAAGTCCGACATCAGCAAATAGCCACCAAGCCGAGCGGCTTTGTGGAGACTCCTGATGACCGGCATTAGTTGGTCGCAGGGAAAACAATCGAGGAAAAAATGCGTTGCGACGAGATCGTATCGTTCGATCGGTGGATTCCAGGCCGGGAGCTCGGCGTGGATGAATTCGACCTGCGTGACCGGCAGTGCAGCGCGGAGCAGGCGCTCTCGAGCAACTTCCAGCATTTTGGCGCTGGCGTCGACGCATGTCACTTGGGCGCCGGGATCGCGCTTCAACAACGCCGCAAGAAATCTGCCGTGGCCTTCCCCTACCAAAAGGGCGTTTCTTATCGAAGGAATGTCATTCCAAAAGGCATTACGACACCTTTCCAATTTGCCGCCGGCTAGCAGGCGTTCCATCCAATCGTAATGTCTGGCGAGGTTATCAAATCGCGCACTCGGCGAAGGCTGTGGGGTTGCTTGTGTCATTCAGCGAACGAGGGGTAGTTCCACCACACCGTGGCCGCGAGTGCGCCGACTGAGTAAGCCAGGACATCGAACGCGTCGCTAGTCGCCCAAGGGAAGATGCCTGGGGCTGCTAGCTCCGACACGATCGACCAAACCAGCAGATGCCCAAAAATTTCAGTGCGCGTAGGGGCGCGATCATGATTTCGCAGTCCGATCCGTCGCTGCAGCCAGAGAACCAAGGGGAGAGCGGCAGGAATGAGGAGCAAATCGTTAAAATATCCCTGAAGCAATGAGCCGGCGTAAATCGGCTTAATGAGCCATCGATTGAACGCGTACAGGAAACAAACTGATAAGCACAATGGGTCAAGAGCGTAGCGAAAAGACCTCACAGAAGGGCTGTAATAAGCAGGCCTGTGCCGACAGCGAGCAGTGCTTTGAGGCAGAATATGATCATGGATTAAAGCTAGAAAGCGAGACTCCCGAGTCAACTGGACACATGGTCTCGATAATTCTAAACCGCAATCTTGCGTGTTCTCAAAAGCAATGCCCGGTCGGAGCAATTGCGCTGTTTCCAGAGGTCAGCAAACATCTGCTTTCCCGAAAGCGAGCCGCCGCTCATCAACAGCCTTACGAAAAGTGCAGGCCACCGCGACGAGAGCCGCGATGGCCTGCTGTTCCCCCCAGAACGATAAATAAGGTGTACTATCTCAAACGGAATCTCAAGCGGAATTTATCGGCCAACCGCCCGCTTTTCGTATGTGGTTCGGAAGACGAACGGTGCTCGGAGCTCGCGCTGTTTCGTCGGGAGCCGCGCTACGGCTTACTCACCAGGGGGATCAAGGTTTCTTAATCGAGTGGATTTTTAGAAAATTCGCCCCGAGCGGTGATCGGGAGGGCACTCCGCCAATCACCAGGATTTTGTCTCCCGGGACGGCGAGGCCCTTCGCAAGAATGGTCGCTTCCGCCAGCTTCACCAAACCCTCGAAATCTGAAGGCGACTCTTGAACCAGGAGCGGCTTTAGCCCCCAAAATAGGTTGAGCGCATGATACACTTGCTCGCTCCTTGACATCGCGATCACGTTGGTTTTTGGCCGCTCCTGGGCGATCGAATGCGCCGTATGACCCGTGGTGGTCAAGACGACGATGCAAGCCGGCTCGACTGTCTCGGCGGTTACCTTCGCGGCTTGGCTCAGAGCGTAGGCATTGCCGCCTCCCTCGACCGGGTACGACTTGAAAGGAATGGCGGCTTCGACTTCCAGCGCGATCCGAGCCATCATTTTGACCGCTCGGACGGGGAACGCTCCCACGGCCGATTCCCCCGACAGCATTACCGCGTCTGTCCCGTCAATGATTGCGTTAGCCACGTCGCTAGCCTCCGCTCGAGTGGGGCGCGGTTCGCGGATCATACTCTCGAGCATCTGTGTGGCAGTGATGACCGGGAGACCCTTGCGATTGCAGCTTTCGATGATGTGTTTCTGGAGCATCGGCACCTTTTCGGGATTTAATTCCACGCCAAGATCTCCTCTGGCGACCATCACACCGTTGGCTTCTTTGAGGATTTCTTCGAGGTTTTCGATCGCTTGCGGCTTTTCGATCTTTGCTACGACTGGTTTGAAGACCCCTTCCGCAGAGATCAACTCCTTCAAACTGCGCACATCGGTCCCACTGCGGACAAAGCTCAACGAAACCCAATCGACACCTTGAGATACTCCGAATTTGAGGTCTTCCTTATCCTTTTCGGTGAGCGAAGGCAAACGGCGCAAATTCAGCTCCGGAAAGTTAACACCCTTGCGGCTCTTGAGCACGCCGCCATCGATGACTCGACAACGCAGCACATGGCCAGAGGCTTCAAGAACCTCGAGTTCCATCAAACCATCGTCGAGAAGGATGCGCATTCCGCTCTTGGCCTCTTCCGCGGCGTGGGGGTAATCGAGCGGGATGGTTGACGGTTGACCGGTAAACTCCGCCTGCGGGATCATGGCCACCACCGAGGCCGCATCGAGCTTCGTTTCCCCACCGGGCAATTGCCCTACCCGGATTTTCGGACCCTGCAAATCCTGCAGAATGGTTACTGGGGTATCGAGTTCGCGGGAAATTTCGCGTAAATTGGCAATAACTTGAGCATGCTGTTCGTAGCTGCCGTGGGAAAAGTTTAGGCGCGCCACGTCCATACCGGCTGTGACGAGTTGGCGAATGACTTCCGGTGAACTACTGTTTGGTCCGATTGTCGCTACGATCTTAGTTCGACGCATAAGCGCTTATAAAGCAGCAGTTGCGAAAAAACTCCAGTCTCAAACCCGCTCCGCTGTGAATGACGTCGAAAGTCCGCCCCCCGCATGTCGTAGATGCCAGGTTGACTGCATTTTGCCTGCCGGGTAGAAGCTTCCGACATGACGGGATACGTGTGCACTCTTTTTGAAGGCACTTATCATATGGGTCTGGGCGCGCTGGTGAATTCGCTTTATCGCAACGGATTTCGAGCAACTCTATTTGCAGGTTACCGTGGTTCCTTGCCGCCCTGGGCGGCACCTGTGTCGACCAAAGATAAGATTGCGGATTTTGCCGTTGGCGAGGAATGCCGCATTAAATTTGTCTCACTTGATACGCCTCTGCATCTCGCCAGTTATAAACCAATCTTCATGCGGCAAGTCTTCGAGGAGTTCTTACAGCCCGAAGACATTTTGTGTTACTTCGACCCGGACATCACAATTAAGTGCCGGTGGAGTTTCTTTGAGCAATGGGTGCAAAACGGGCTCGCCTTGGTTGAGGACTGCACTTTCCCATACATGCCAAGTGATCATCCGCTGCGCTATCTCTGGTTGGAGATGGCCAAGAGTGCTGGATTGATCCAGAAGCGAGCGCCTGGCCGCTATTATAACAGCGGCTTCGTTGGCGTGCCGGGGAGGTTGCGACACCTCCTTCCTCTATGGGAGTCCCTGCTGGAATCCGCACGAGTGTTCGGGTACGACAGTACGACGTTCACCGGCACCGACCGCACCTTGCCCTGGCAGGCATCAGACCAGGATCTCCTAAACGTTTTGGTGATGACGACCGATGTTCCGCTCAGCACACTTGGCCCAGAGGGGATGGATTTCCGCCCCGGCGGTTATGTGATGTCCCACGCAGTGAACTCGCCGAAACCGTGGGCGAGAGACTATTTGAAGTTCGCTTTAGAAGGCCGCCCGCCGAGTTTGTCGGATAAAGGATTCTGGGAGAATAGCGAGCATCCCATACGACTTTTTTCCGCATCCGTTGTTCGGAAACGTAACCTGGCCTTGAAAGCTGCGATCGCAGTCGGCCGTGTTTGGCACCGGCCGTAACACCGGCGCGGCATGTCCCTCAATGGAATCAAGCCGAGCTAACTTCGGGATACCGTGGATAGGTCTTCTTGATACGTTGCCACTTTTTCAAGGTGGAAAATTTCAGCGGCGATCTGCGTCGGAGCAGTTCACCGAAATCTCTGAAGAAGTCTAGGAGAGCTTCGCGATAAAGGGACGGCCATTCACCTCCTGTCCAATGCTTGACCCACTTCAGATAGGATCTGCCGCTCCAGATTCTCCGTGGTAATGAAAACCACAAGAGCCAGAAGGGCTCATGAAGCACTGCCATATACCAGACATTCCTTGTATTCAATTTTGCCCGCTGACGCATGTTCCTTCCGCCAGCGCTCGGGTTATGGCAAACGGTCGGCGTCGGCAGGTAAATCACGGAGTATCCTAGATTCCATTGTCGACGGCAAAATTCGTTCTCCTCGTGTGCCATTTCGAGAATTTCCTGAAAACCGCGCAACTTTCGATAGACATCGGCGCGAACGAGCGCCCCGCACGTCATGAATCCGCAAGTAAGGCATGGGTATTGGACTGGGGCTGGTTGCGCAAAATTGGGAATGATCACTCCTTTTTCATCGCACTGTGGGTAGGCGATCGAACCTGCAGACTCATCGCGTTTGAGGATTTCCAAGCCCTTTTTGATTCCTTCTAATTCGAGAAGATAGGAATCATCATCAAGAAATAAGAAGACGTCGGCTTTGGCTTCCTCGGCCAGGCGATTACGGCCCGCGGTTGGGAAGAGAGATTGCTCGCTCGGGAAAATGACGCATTTTTCCCGAACGACCGCGGGCAAGCTGTCGAAGCGCTCCTGGGTCCATTCAACGGAAGGCGCATTTTTTAGAATACGCACGTCCAGGAGGAGATCACCGAGGAGTTCGAGACTGGCAAGACCGCGAATCAATTCATCGAATCGGTCCGAGCAGATGATGAGAACAGAAATTTTCCCGGTGATCGCATGAGGTCCGCTGACACCGGTAGGATCTGGCCCAGATGAAGCTTTGTTCAAGACGCCAAGGGAATGGAATTGTGTATTGGAGGAGCGCGCGGGGGCCGGAGTATTCTTGAGAATAAGTGATTCGGACTAGGTGCGGTTTGGAGCTTGCTCGCTTGCTACTTACGAAACCGGAGAACTGATTTTCTTCAGACTGGCCGGCCGATCGATCCGAGATTCGATAGAGCAAACCGACATCAGAACGCAAGGCAATTCAGAAACCCAGCTGTCCGCTATACTCAAGCTCGACTTTCCGCGAAAATGCAGCTCTGAGCTAAAGAGGCGAGTCCTTTGGAAGCTGCCGATCGAGCAGTATGCGAGTCAGGTATCCGACACATGCGCTTAGCGGAAGGAAATGGCAAGCGGGACCGGCCGAAGTCTTGGTTCTTCATCGCTATTCGCGCTGCCGCACGAACGCTTTCAAGCGGTCGCGCTCGGCGAGGATTACTTGAGAGGACATTACGGCTTTTCACGCGGGACTCGCGGCTCGTTCAGTAGCTTCAACCGCCAACCGCAGAGCGTCGACGCCAGCCTCTAGCGGCACGCGAAGTCGATGGCTAGAATCGGCAATGCCACAACGAACATCGTTAAGAATTGCGCGAACGGCATCAGCATAGACTTCGCTTTTCGGACGGCCGATAGCAAATGTTCCCTCGATCTCATCGGTGACAGAGAAAGGCTGACCGCTAATTTTAATTTGTCGCGGCAAGGCATCAGTTCTGCCGAGGACGGGCCGGCGCGCTGTCTCGCGGAAATTCGGCAACATCGCTAAGGCTGGCTCTGTCGCGGCGTTGGCGAGCGCATGGATGCTGCCGGACAGCGGAAACCATCCTGCCAGTTCCACCTCGGCCAAATCGAACCATAGCCTTATGGTGGTTCGTTCGAAGAACTCCGGGCGGCTGAACGTATGATACTGCGTTGCTACCAACCCGTCATCATAGAAAACGGTTGCAAACACGCGATCTTGAATGCCGACCGAACGAAGGTGCGACCAACCTTGAACCCTCACAGGGTGCGCCTTTGTAAAGGAGGCAACCAGATCGAAGAAATGCACCGCATGCTCCACCAATATTCCTCCGCTTTGTGCCGTGTCCCAAAACCAGTGGCCTGGCGGGAGACCCACGTCTGGCGCGTGATTTTCAATGACGGCTCGCCAAAGACGTCCAAAAGGCGCCTCCTGCGTCCAGAGAGCGAGGACTTCCAGAATTGGAGTGAAGCGCATCATGAAATTGACGGCGGCGACACGCCCGGTGCGATCTCTGATTTCAAGGAGTCGATTTGCATCGCCCATGGAGGTCGCCACGGGTTTCTCGATAATAACTTCTTTGCCCCCTTGCATCATGGCTTCAGCGATTGGCGCATGGAGGTTTGGCGTCGTAGCGACAACCACTAAGTCAACTTCCTTGTCGGTCAGCAGACCATCCCAATGCTCGTAAATCCGTAAATTCTCCGCCCAATGGTGCCGCGTGGAAGCAGCCACGACTTGCACTCCTTCCACAGAACTCCATGACCGGTGGAGAAACTGCGCGAAACCACCATACCCGGCGAATCCGACTCGAATGGGCGGCAGGTTCATAACCAGAATCAGGACTGGCGCTCTCCACTTACTCTCAAGTGCGATGCGGAGGGAATGAGACAAGCTGTT
The DNA here is from genome assembly GCA_963744345.1 of uncultured Verrucomicrobiae bacterium. GTDB lineage: Bacteria > Verrucomicrobiota > Verrucomicrobiia > Chthoniobacterales > Terrimicrobiaceae > DASTFP01. The sequence goes on along the minus strand of CAVUTD010000020.1, from coordinate 14,751 downwards.
TCCCATTAACCAGCGCGCGAGCAGCGGAGTGAAAGGCACTTTACGGCGGTTCGCTTGAGACAATTCCTCATCCACAGGCGGGTTGAAGAGGCGAGTGATTAGGTCGGAGTTGCGAGGCCAGGATCTGCACAGCGTAGGTTTCTGTTAGAAGGACAAGCTTCGAAGGACATTCGACGGTGGTCGTGGCAAGGCCGCCGGCGGTTGTGCGTTCTGCATCGGCATAAAATGGAGCATTGTTGAGAGTGATCGCATCGCGCTGTCGCTGCGGTGGTAAGAATCTGAGTGCAAAGCAATAAGCCCTGTGATAGGTGGAACTGAAGTTGTTTCGGTGACGACAGTTGACCGACGGGCGTGTGCCTTCGACGGGAGTTTCCTGCTTGGCTGAGGATGAAGCGTCCGCGCACGTTAGAACGGCGCTTCGACCATTATTAATTGACTTCAAACTTGCAACCGCTCGGCAGCCCCCTTTGAAAGGAGGAAAACCTCGGCAGCTGAAGATCGGAAAGAATTCCCTTACTCGCATAGGATCATTCGCGGTTTGCTGCGGCTGGACCAACCGACCGAGATTCGAGCTTCGGGCGCGCGCGAGGCAGCCATTCCAGTAAACATAAGACTTGACTCTGCAGGCAAGAAACGATTATGAGATCGATAGGCAAGGCACGCAGTGCTTTGCGACATCCTCAGTCTTCTGAACCTTTCACATTAGATAGGATCGCCCATGAGGCTTTTCGCCTGTGACCTTGCCACAGAAGGGGGCACAGCTGAGATTCTCGCGAATCGACGCTGCGAGGAGCGATATGAGCATCCACACGTCTTTGGGACACGCGCAAAGACCGAACACTAAGCGTAGAGTGAGCAAGTATTCTAATGCCCGTGTAGGATCGTGCTTCCTCCAGTTTGCGAATGGTCGCGGGCCGGCTAAGGACGCTCATTAGAAATGACTAAGTCGATGGAAACGCAGGCTTTCAGTTTAAGGCTCGTCCAAGGCCCCCGAACGGCTAAAACGATCGCCTATCGTTATGGCGCTTTCCTCGTTCGAGGTTTGAGGTCTTCCGACCTCAAGAAAACAACAAACAGGCAAACAGAAAGGATTGATTATGGCAAGAAGAGCAGTGCAGGTAGGTATCAATAACTACAAGAGTATCAGCGATCTGAACGGATGTCTTAATGACGTCACCAACATGCGGGGCATTTTTAAGGGCTTGCTCGGATTTACCAACGAGGAGATTAGGGTCCTCACGGACGAACGGGCCACCAAGGCCAACATCCTGGACCGGCTCAATTGGCTGGTTAAGGGCGCCAAATCCGGGGATTACCTTATCTTTCATTACTCCGGGCACGGGTCGCAAATTCGCGACCGGGAGGGCGACGAGCTATCCGATAGTTTGGACGAGCTAATCTGCCCTTGGGATATGGACTGGGGTGGCACTTATATTACCGACGATGATCTCAACAGGATCTTTACCACTTTGCCAGCAGGGGTCCTGCTGGAAGTGTACCTGGATTCCTGTAATTCGGGAACCGGGCTTAGAGTGCTTGATTTGGGACGCCCTTCCGAACTAGGTCCGCCGCACCCCACGTTCAACCGTTATATCGAGCCGCCACTCGATCTGCTTGCTCGATTCGAGGGCGAGGAAGACCAACTCAAACGCAAGAAGCTGTTTCAAGGGGCCGCTCGCGCGCCAGTGCATCACATCCTTTGGGCCGGATGCATGGACAATCAAACCTGTGCCGATGCGTTCATCGATGGCAGCTACAACGGGGCTTTCTCGTACTACTTCTGCAAAGTCATGCGTGAAACCGGCAATCGCATGTCACGAGCCGAAGTTTTGAGTCGCGTCCGCAGCCTCTTGAAGAAGGGCAACTATTCTCAAATCCCCCAACTGGAAACCGAGGCCACGACCAGAAGTGCGCGAATAGCAGGCCTCGGGGAGGGCTCTGCTGGTCGCGATACCGGCACTGCCAAAAAGAAGAGGGCTTAAGGAGCAGGCGGAACAAGTCCCCTTAAAAAACCGAGAACCGTCGTGCGATGTTGATTGTCCCTGGATAGGGGTGTCTCCGAGATCTGAAGAAAGCTCGTATTTAGCACCGCCAGAGTCTGCGATTGGAGTCATGCTTCAACCGCTGCTCTGGTTATGTGCCGGCCCTGCATCGTGCCGCAGCCGACAGATATCCGCGCAACACCTCTTCGATGTCGCGGAACTAGCCAAAGAAGTCGGGATCACATCGAACGACGGACCCGCCCGGCATGAGATCGACGGGGCGTCGAGTCTCTGCGAGCTGGTGTCGGGGGCAATCGCATCGAGCTCATGAGCGAGCCCAGCTACGTGGTTTTCGATCATAGGAGTGACGGTGCGAATGACATCGAAGCAATTGGCCACGATATCGCTGAGCCCAAAGCCGCTTGCTTCTCCTCCATGCTGACTTTGGCTGAGACCTCTCGCTCTGGCGAGAACGCCGGGTTGCCATGTGGCGCTCTGCCAAGACAACTGCATTACCTAGGGCTCCCATCGCAAATGAAACTCCTCCCACGCCGCGCCTACGGCCTCGAAAGCTTCTCCATCTACCCCCTTCGCGTGATCGCTTAATGCGGCTAAAAAACCTACCAAACCGCCCAAAATTGTGGAGATCCCGAAGCTGAAAGTACGCATCTGATGCCGTTCAGGATTTTTTGTTAAACGCACTCGGAGTGAACTGACTAAACCGACAAAATCCCTTTAGTCAGTTTTGTCAGTCTGCAGGGAGGGCGTTTTCCGAGAAAAGGAGCCTTCAAAGTCACGCCCGAAACCATGAAAATCCTCAAGAGCACCATAAATTCTCCCCTTCCGCTCAGTCGTCTCCATCCGGTAGGCTCCGCAACTAACCCCTGCCAAAATCGCCCACAACGTGAGAATCGCCAACTTGAGCTGGTTTCTCGCGCGGGCAAGATGGTGAGAGAGAGGAAACACCCTACATAGCGAGGAAGAGATCCCTAGCTTGCGGGCTTGCGTTGATGTGCCGTAGAGTAAGGTTGCCCTCCTTCGCATTTTGCGACCGTGGCTTACTCGCATCGTATGCTTCTGCGATAACATCGGCCGCGGTCAGCCGAACCCTCTGGTCCTCATTGGAAGGGAGCATCGCCCCAAGAGCGTTTGCGAGAGTAGCCTCATGCTCGGAGCGCGGCGACGGTTTCCGGGCGATCGAGCGTTAAGATCACATAAGAACGCGGTGGCGGTCGCCGTCGTTGCTGGAATAGCCTTCGACGCCAGTTGATACAGAGTGGAAACGAATCGAGTCGTCAATCTTGAGGAAGTCAGGACTATTTTGGAAGCAGTGACGGGCCTGGTCTGCGATGCCGTAGAGCAGTCTGCCGTCTGTCCCAGTCTTGAAGACACCGGGGATGGCTAAACTTCTTGCGTTCACCTTTGGAGCAGCGGGATGCCAGGAAAATGGCGTTAGTCTGCTCGGGGGCTTTCTGATCTGCGAGTACCTCAAGCATTGACGGACTTCACCGTAAACTAAATGTCCAAGCGTTATGGCGAAGCCAAGCGCGGAATTTAGAACCGTGAATCCCGGAGCGTAGGGAAGCATGAGATCGTCTTCGCTGCGGTGCCTTTCAAGAGCGCGGAGGAAAAACCACTCCCGTTCCTGCTATGAACATTTCACCAAGCTTGTTCTCAGAGCCATCATAGAGGATCCTAAGCATAATCAATCTCCGATTCGCAGTAGATCTTACCATTAGCGAAATTTGCCATTGAAGCCCATGCTCGGTACGTGAGACGAAGTATCAAACCATGCCTTGTTAGCGCGTTCGAGCGAATCAACTGACGGGGTTTGGACATTCGCGCTCGGGGCCGCCGATTATGGACTTCCCCCACTGAAGGGAGAGAGGACCGAAGCTGGAATCACCTCGGTCGGGGCGGAGGTCGATTCGCCCGGCTTGGCCCACCCCACCGCAAGATTGTCTCCACCGCCGCCTTCCTTTTGCAAGGCCTCCACGTAATAGCGCTGACCTGCTGTCAAAGTTGTGGCGGCAGACCTTTGGCTTGGGAACTTATTCCACTCACGCGAGTCCGTCCAGTCGAGGACCCAGCCCATTCTCACCTTGTTGGCAGGGTTATCGTTGACGGAAAGCCACAGTTCGCTGTTGTTATCGCTGGCAATCCAGAACGTGTAGCTGCCGGTCGCCGGTGCCGTGATATACCCGCGCATACGCGTGCCATAGTAGTCAGCCCAATTGGTTGGCGCTTCGAAGCTCGGCCGCGTGTCCGTGAGATTCGGCGGCGCACCCACCGGGATGTTCGACACCGACTCGCCGCCGATCCCCGTCCATACCTCACGGGTGATGGATCCCGATCCCGGAGTCGCTCCCGTCCCCTGCAGGGCGAAGTCGTAAGGATTCTCGTTCGCGTCGTTGTTGCCCACGCTCAGGGTCGCGCTCCGCGTGCCCACTGCACTCGGATTGAAGCGAACCTGGAAGCTCGTGTTCCCGCCCGCGGCCACTGCACTCGCCGGCTGCGCGATGACGCTGAAGTCCGCGGCGTGCGCTCCGGATAACGTGACCGGATTGACCGACAAGGACTGCGTGCCGAGGTTCTGAATGGTGAAGGTGCGCGTCACCGTTCCATTGGGAAAATCGGTGCTCCCGAAGTCGGTGTGGTCCGCACCGCTCGGGGTCGTATCGCCGTCAATGATAGTCGTCCCATTGCCCAGGATATTGATCTCCGGAGCGCTGGTCGCTCCCGTCCCCTGCAAGGCGAAGTCGTAAGGATTCTTGTTCGCGTCGTTGTTGCCCACGCTCAGGGTCGCGGTCCGCGTGCCCACTGCACTCGGATTGAAGCGAACCTGGAAGCTCGTGTTCCCGCCCGCCGCCACTGCACTTGCCGGCTGCACGATGACGCTGAAGTCCGCGGCGTGCGCTCCGGACAACGTGACCGGATTGACCGTCAACGACTCCGTGCCGAGGTTCTGAATGGTGAAGGTGCGTGTCACCGTTCCATTGGGAAAATCGGCGCTCCCGAAGTCGGTGTGGTCCGCACCGCTCGGGGTCGTATCGCCGTCAATGATAGTCGTCCCGTTGCCGAGGACATTGATCTCCGGACCAGCGGGACCAGCGGTCCCACTGAAGGGAGAGAGCACCGAAGCTTGGAATCACCTCGCTCGGCGCGGAGGTCGATTCGCCCGGCTTGGCCCAGCCCACCGCAAGGTTGTCTCCACCGCCGCCTTCCTTTTGCAACGCCTCCACATAATAGCGCTGACCTGCTGTCAAAGTTATGGCGGCGGACTTTTGGCTCGGCAACTTATTCCACTCACGCGAGTCCGTCCACTCGAGGACCCAGCCAATTCTCACCTTGTTGGCAGGGTTATCGTTGCTCGAAAGCCACAACTCGCCGTTGTCATCGCTGGCAATCCAGAATGTGTAGCTGCCGGTCGCCGGTGCCGTGATATACCCGCGCATACGCGTGCCATAGCCATTAGCCCAATTAAATGGCGCTTCGAAGCTCGGCCGCGTGTCCGTGAGATTCGGCGGCGCACCCACCGGGATGTTCGACACCGACTCGCCGCCGATCCCCGTCCATACCTCACGGGTGATGGATCCCGATCCCGGAGTCGCTCCCGTCCCCTGCAGGGCGAAGTCGTAAGGATTCTCGTTCGCGTCGTTGTTGCCCACGCTCAGGGTCGCGCTCCGCGTGCCCACTGCACTCGGATTGAAGCGAACCTGGAAGCTCGTGTTCCCGCCCGCGGCCACTGCACTCGCCGGCTGCGCGATGACGCTGAAGTCCGCGGCGTGCGCTCCGGATAACGTGACCGGATTGACCGACAAGGACTGCGTGCCGAGGTTCTGAATGGTGAAGGTGCGCGTCACCGTTCCATTGGGAAAATCGGTGCTCCCGAAGTCGGTGTGGTCCGCACCGCTCGGGGTCGTATCGCCGTCAATGATAGTCGTCCCATTGCCCAGGATATTGATCTCCGGAGCGCTGGTCGCTCCCGTCCCCTGCAAGGCGAAGTCGTAAGGATTCTTGTTCGCGTCGTTGTTGCCCACGCTCAGGGTCGCGGTCCGCGTGCCCACTGCACTCGGATTGAAGCGAACCTGGAAGCTCGTGTTCCCGCCCGCCGCCACTGCACTTGCCGGCTGCACGATGACGCTGAAGTCCGCGGCGTGCGCTCCGGACAACGTGACCGGATTGACCGTCAACGACTCCGTGCCGAGGTTCTGAATGGTGAAGGTGCGTGTCACCGTTCCATTGGGAAAATCGGCGCTCCCGAAGTCGGTGTGGTCCGCACCGCTCGGGGTCGTATCGCCGTCAATGATAGTCGTCCCGTTGCCGAGGACATTGATCTCCGGACCAGCGGGACCAGCGGTCCCACTGAAGGGAGAGAGGACCGAAGCTGGAATCACCTCGCTCGGCGCGGAGGTCGATTCACCCGGCTTGGCCCAGCCCACCGCAAGGTTGTCTCCACCGCCGCCTTCCTTTTGCAACGCCTCCACATAATAGCGCTGACCTGCTGTCAAAGTTATGGCGGCGGACTTTTGGCTCGGCAACTTATTCCACTCACGCGAGTCCGTCCACTCGAGGACCCAGGCGATTCTCACCTTGTTGGCAGGGTTATCGTTGCTCGAAAGCCACAACTCGCCGTTGTCATCGCTGGCAATCCAGAATGTGTAGCTGCCGGTCGCCGGTGCCGTGATATACCCGCGCATACGCGTGCCATAGCCATTAGCCCAATTAATTGGCGCTTCGAAGCTCGGCCGCGTGTCCGTGAGATTCGGCGGCGCACCCACCGGGATGTTCGACACCGACTCGCCGCCGATCCCCGTCCATACCTCACGGGTGATGGATCCCGATCCCGGAGTCGCTCCCGTCCCCTGCAGGGCGAAGTCGTAAGGATTCTCGTTCGCGTCGTTGTTGCCCACGCTCAGGGTCGCGCTCCGCGTGCCCACTGCACTCGGATTGAAGCGAACCTGGAAGCTCGTGTTCCCGCCCGCGGCCACTGCACTCGCCGGCTGCGCGATGACGCTGAAGTCCGCGGCGTGCGCTCCGGATAACGTGACCGGATTGACCGACAAGGACTGCGTGCCGAGGTTCTGAATGGTGAAGGTGCGCGTCACCGTTCCATTGGGAAAATCGGTGCTCCCGAAGTCGGTGTGGTCCGCACCGCTCGGGGTCGTATCGCCGTCAATGATAGTCGTCCCATTGCCCAGGATATTGATCTCCGGACCAGCGGGACCAGCGGTCCCACTGAATGGCGAGAGCACCGAACCTGGAATCACCTCGCTCGGCGCGGAGGTCGATTCGCCCGGCTTGGCCCACCCCACCGCAAGGTTGTCTGTAACGCCGCCCTCCTTTTGCAACGCCTCCACATAATAGCGCTCACCCGCTGTCAAAGTTATGGCTGGTGACTTTTGGCTTGGGAACTTATCCCACTCACGCGAGTTCGTCCAGTCTAGGACCCAGCCGATTCTCACCTTGTTGGCAGGGTTATCGTTGCTCGAAAGCCACAGTTCGCTGTTGTCATCGCTGGCAATCCAGAACGTGTAGCTGCCGGTCGCCGGTGCCGTGATATACCCGCGCATACGCGTGCCATAGTTATCAGCCCAATTGGATGGCGCTTCGAAGCTCGGCCGCGTGTCAGTGAGATTCGGCGCCGCACCGACCGGAATGTTCGCGACGGTGGTGCCGCTGATCCCTATCCATACCTCACGGGTGATCGCCTCCGGGCTGCTGGTGATCGTAAAGGTCAGAGCGTTGGAGACCGCTCCGTCTGGGTTTTGCACCGTGACCGAAGCGCTGCCCGCCGCGCCGATGTCAGCCGCGGTGATCGCCGCGCTGAGCTGGGTTGCGCTAACGAAGGTCGTGGTGCGATTCGCTCCATTCCAGCGTACCACCGAACCACTCACGAAATTGCTTCCGTTCACCGAAAGCGTAAAGGCCGGTCCGCCTGCGACATCCCTGCTGGGCGAAAGCGCGGTCAAAGTTGGCGTTGAGGCGCCGGTGATCGTAAAGGTCAGAGCGTTGGAGACCGCTCCGCCTGGGTTCTGCACCGTGACCGAAGCGGTGCCCGCCGGGGCGATGTCAGCCGCGGTGATCGCCGCGCTGAGCTGGGTTGCGCTAACGAAGGTCGTGGTGCGATTCGCTCCATTCCAGCGCACCACCGAACCACTCACGAAATTGCTTCCGTTCACCGTGAGCGTAAAGGCCGGTCCGCCCGCCGCAGCGCTGCCCGGCGAGAGCGAGGTTAAAGTGGGCGTTGAGGCGCCGGTAATCGTAAAGGTCAGAGCGTTGGAGACCGCTCCGCCTGGGTTTTGCACCGTGACCGAAGCGCTGCCCGCCGCAGCGATATCCGCCGCGGTGATCGCCGCGGTAAGCTGGGTCGGGCTACCGAAGGTGGTGGTGCGATTCGCTCCATTCCAGCGCACCACGGAACCGCTCACGAAATTGCTTCCGTTCACCGTGAGCGTAAAGGCCGCTCCCCCCGCCGCAGCGCTGGTCGGCGAGAGGGAGGTCAATGTTGGGCCACTGCCGACTTGGACGATACTTGCGACCGACGGTACTCCGCTTCCGTTGAGGATGAAGAGCAGGTAGGGTCCGGGAGGCGCAGCAGTGCCTCCCGAAGGAGCCACAACGTTGAGGCCCCCAGGGGCCTGCGAAAAGCTCAACGTGCTGATATGCTGGCTCATGTTGAAAGCATGGGTCACCGAGGAGAGTCTCAGCATCGTGACCTTTGAAATTGCTGCGGCGTCTGGCGTTTCGACGAAGAAGGACTGTCCGTAGGCGACGTTGGCCGGCGCTGACGTGATCGTGGGCCGCGTTCCCTTGAACAGATACGGCGGTGAGTAAATCTCGGTTTCCTCGAAACCGTTGCCGCCCATGCTCAAGACCCGGCCATCGGGCAGCAGCAGTGCAGTAGAGTGGTAAACGCGAGGGATGCCCGAGCTGCTGGCGAGCGTTGTCCACTGTTCGGTCGTCGGATTCCAGAGCTCTGCGGCGTGGACCGCGCCCGCAGGATCATTGAACCCGGGCGAGCTGGTGCCACCGGTAACGAGCACAGTGCCGTCGGGCAAGAGCGTGGCATTGAGCTGACGCCGGGCAAAGGCCATCGACCCGACAGCGCGCCAGGTCGGTGAGGCCTGATTGAGGTCGATCACCTCGGCAGTATTCGTCGGCGGGTCCTCACCACCTCCCATCACGAGGACTTTCCCGGGGGCGTACATCACCCCTGATCCGTAATCGCGGTGTATGGGATCTGTCTTGCCGGGAAAAATAACTCGATTCGCGACAAAGCTCCACGTACCGCTCCCGGCCGTATCAAGATAACGGGTCGTCCCCGCCGGTCCCGGATTGAAGACTTTGCCGTTTGGCGCGAGGAACATCTGCGGGTAAAGGTCCATGCCCAGCTCCGCGAGGTTACGCCACGTACCGCTCCCGACCTGGAACACCTGGGGCACTGTGTTAGTGCCGAAAGTACCGTCAATGGAACCTGAGACCACCAGAACGTCGCCGTTCGCCAGCACTGTAGTGGTAGGGTACCAACGCCCGGCGTTCATGGCGGGCAAGGCAGTCCAGGCGTTCACGGAGGGGTTATAGATACTTGCGTTCGGCAGCCCAACGCCATTTTGGATGTGGCCACCCGCAACGAATAACCTTCCGTCGGCCAGGAACGAGTGGCCCGTGCAAAAAAGGTCGAAGCCCGGCGGGGAAAGGGGGCTGACGCTTTGATTCGCGGGATCCCAGGATCGTGGATCGTTGCCCGATATGCCCTCGTCGCCGGGCCAGATCATCACCTTACCCGTGGGCAAGGTATGCGCATGGACTGGAAAAAAAGGCAAAGGGTTAACCGTCGACCATTCTCCTACCACAGATTGTTGTGCGACCCCTTGCCGTGCGCCAAAGCACACCCCGATCACTACGGCGACAATGAGGTTGAATGCGAGCCGCTGGCACAGCCTGGGCTTGGTGTTCATTGCCATGAGCCGGCTAGTCTCGTTATCTGCTGAAAGCCACATAGAATTGCTTAAGGTGTTGGGACAAGAATGAAGATCCGGAGAGGCTTCTCGTGGGTTGCGAGAGAGTCGTCGTTTTGACCGATTGCCAGGATGATCCCCTGACTATTGATCGAGACTGCCTGAGTGAGGACGAACCCTGAGCGTGACGTCAGCAGGCTATTCAAATCCTGCATGCCACCTGCCTCCGTCCACAGAAACGCATGTTCTCCATCGCTGATCTCCGAGGTCCCTACGACCTCGCCTTCTCTGATGCCTAGCGCCCGGCTCGAAGCGCCGCCTGGAAGGGTCCCCAAATCTCGGATTGCGCCGCCTTGAGCCCAGAGCACGGCGCGGCGTTGTTGTGGATTCCCAGAAGACCCGACGACATCGCCGCTCTCATTGATGCTCAGCGCCTCGCTCACGCCATGCCCAGGAAGCGTCCCGAGATCCTGCGCGGTGCCGCCGCGGGCCCAGAGCGTTGCATGCCGCCCCGACGCCATTTCGGAAACTCCAACGACATCTCCTCGATCATTGATCGCGAGAGCCCGGCTCCCGTTGGTGCCAGAAAGCGCCGGTAACGGCCGGACTATACCGCCAGGGTTCCAGATGACCGCTCGAGTCCCGTTCGGTCCACTGGAATAGCCGACTACCTCTCCGCGATGGTTAATGCCAAAGGCTCCGCTACCGGTGTCGCCGGAAAGTGGTCCGAGCTCAATGTAGGCAGTATTTCGGTGGGACTTAAAAGCTCGCAATCCGGTAGCAGTATTGGACGTTCCCGCGATGTCGCCGACATCATTAATGCCGTATGCAGTGCTGTAATCGCTACCCGGGTCGATGGGCTCCACCGAGGCAAGGCTCTTAATCTTCGAGGGGCTATCATTCCCCCGAAGGTCCCTCCCCCATATGCTACCAATGGGCACTACACGGCCATCCAACAGGAAGCCTTGGTGATGACCACGGCCCTGCCGGGCGCCGCCTACCACTTCCGTGGAGCCATTCACTTCTCGCACTACGCGGGTGGTCGCTTCGGTCAGCACGGCTAGTTCGGTTGCCACATACGCGGCTTTGGCTCGTGCAGGAAACAACAGGAACCCCGCGACGAGCGCGAACGTCGTAACCAAACTGATAGGCAGTCGCTTTTGGCCCTCCGGGGCGTTGGCCCGGAGTCTCAAGTCAATCAAGATCAAAATTGGGTGTAATAGGCGCATAGTGCTTTCCTCCTCAAAGGGTATCGGCACCAGAGCAGGTGCCATGCCATCGATGCCGGAAACTTTTCCCCCACGGTTTTGCCGTCGAGTGAATAAAGCAGATCTGCTTCGCCGTGGCGAAGAAACTTGGCGTCCAATTTGAGCGCCCTCAGCAACTGATGGCCGATGGCCTTCTCGTGACCTTCTTTTACCTCCCTTTGTTTCACCCCGCGTGCTGTACTCGGGTCAGCTTTGAACGCAAGGGCAGAAGTCTCAGGAAAACCGTGAGGTTGGCATCAGGGACAGACTACGAGCTCACAGGTGCTGCTTTCGACACGGCTTATGTCAATGAGATGGTGAAAGCCCACACGAAGGATGTAAGCGCGCTCCACAGGCCTCAAAGAATGCAAAAGACGCCGAGATGAAAGCGTTCCCTCAGCGGATACGCCAGTAGTTATAGCGCACCTGAAGAAGGCTAAAATCATGATGGAGAAAGGCGGCGAAAAGAAGGGAAAATAGTCGATGTTTCTGATCATCTCAGATGCAAATTCACGAGGCTGTATCCGGCCATGGTGGTTCTCTAAAAGAGGCAATTGCGAAACGGTTTTCTTTTACACGCTAAGCGCCCGGATTCGGACGACTCCGATCGACTACATCTGGAGCCAGGGGCTGCGCTCTGCGCGCTCGATGTCGCTGATCGCCCGCTCCGGTCAGGCGATCGGGTCTTTCCACTCACTGGTTCGAGTCACGACCTTATCGAACGAACTACGTTTTCTCGTGCTTCTGGCGCGTGAGGCTGCCCACCTCGTCGAGTATTGGCAATCGCATGCATTGCGCCAATCGGCAGAGCGGATGCGACGATCCCGTTGAAACGGTCGGCAGAGTCTTTTTCAACGTGAAGGCCGAGTTAACGCCGCAAACGACACCTTCTTAAGAATGAGCCGCTACAGCCGGAAGCAGTTGGAGCAGGATGCGTTGCCTTAAAATGACGCCACGAACTTTGCTTCGAACTTCGTCGATGTCCTCACCGTTCGAGTGCAACCCTAAAACGCTGCAATTCCGAGCCGAGTCCACGAACCGCTATGAGCGGCAAGGCCACACGAAGAACTCCCCACACGGGGCTAACATCGTGAAGGTGAGCACAATGGAGGAAGGTCCAAGGAGCGACGACGTGAAGGCGAGCAGAGGGGGCCGTCACCGGCTCCTTGGCGCTTTCAGGCGAATCGCCAGCGGGCACGGTTGTCGTCGAGCACCTGGCAAAGCCGCACCAGCGCTGCGATGGCACCAAACGAAGCGCCCACACGACAACCAAGGGGGAGCTGGCGATAGGCTGCGATGATCGTGACTTCAGTCGAAGGCATAGTCGCCGTCGTGGGCGGACGCGACGGATTCGCAAGGATCTGAATGTCCCCAGTCCGATCCGCAAACTGCTGTCCGAGGGGCGGTGCATCAGCGGTCACCGCGACCATTGTGCCGCAGCATGTCGTCCGCTCCAGCGGCCGTTGTTGGCCTCCAGGGTATGCGTCCCGGGCGCGGGTGCTTCCAAGCGAGCGTTTTCGTCGGTCGCTAAAAGGTCCTTGGCGTGTGTTTGCGCTCCTTGCATCGTCGTGCTTTCCACCGGCTCGGCATAGATAAAGCCATTCCCATCATCGTGCGGCCCCCGGGGCAAGGTCGCCGGTTGTGATCCGGACACGGTGATGCGCGCGTCGTCAAACACGATGCCGAAGAAGGCTCCCATTGGCCTGGCGAAGCCGACTCGAAATGCAAAATTCCGCGACATTTCCGATTCGCAGCAGCTCCTCCCATTGTCGGAAGTCGCCCTTGAATCCCATGCTCTCAGCGTTTTGAAAGCTTAAGATGAGAGAGCGTTCGATTTGCTTGCCCGACTTTCCGGCCGTTTCGCATGTCCGACGATACTCCCTCTTGGATTGATAGAGATGAGAGACAAATCGGTCGTGCTCGACGGGAACGATTCAAGTATGGTCAGCTTTTCGATAGTTCCTGGCTGGTTATATCTGATCGATCCAAGTGCTGCGGGGGCCGCTTAATCCTCTATTGCGGTTTGCTGATCGCAAGCTTTTTCACCCCATGACGCGGTTGAGGATGGAGGCCCTAGCAGTTACATTTTCAGAGGCAGCAGAGACGTGGGATTGCGCTATTGAAATCGCATCAGTATACTCAAGAGTGAACAGAGGATGACATCGTCATGTAATTACAGCATTTTCTGGACAGGGCTCGCCTGATCGAAACACTGACCGAAAGGAAATCGCCGTGCGGGTTGGATGCTGCTAGCCAGAAACAGACTCTGTGATCTCTTGCTGTGGGATTAGCGGATCAACGCAGTGCAGCGCCTTCCATTCTTGCATCTGCCATTTGATGCCCTCATCTGACCCGCAGATTAGGAGTCCGTGAGGACGAAGTAAGGTCGGCAAGAGTGTGCAAGATTTGGCTCCTAACCCCTGTTCTTCGTTGCATCGCGGCCCAGCCGCTGGGCCTACCCCTCAAAACGGGAGGCGTTATACCTGATAACCCGGTGAAGGAAAAATGATCGCCGGCATTTCGCCTCACCGCTGCTGTATGATGAGCGAGCACCGGACGGCACCGGCGGCCACTCTACATGCTGACCGGATCGGCCGCAGGAGAAGTACCATCAATATCAAACTGCCTTGTTAGCGCGTTCGAGCGAATCAAGTGACCGGAGTGGGGTTTGGACATTCGCGCTCGGGGCCGCCGTTTATAGACTCCCCGCACTGAATGGCGAGAGCACCGAACCTGGAATGACCTCGCTCGGCGCGGAGGTCGATTCGTCCGGCTTGGCCCACCCCACCGCAAGGTCGTCTAAACGCTGTCGTCCTTTTGCAACGCCTCCACATAGTACCGCTGACCTTGAGTGAGAGTTATGGCTGCGGACTTTTGGGTGGAATACTTATCCCACTGACGCGAGCCGTCCACTCGGGACCCAGCCAACTATCACCTTGTTGGCGGGGTTATCGTTGAGGGAAAGCCACAGTTCGCTATTGTTATCGCCCGCGATCGAGAACGTGTAGCTGCCGGTCGCGGGTGCCTAGATATACCCGCGCATACGCGTGCCGTAGTTATCAGCCCAGTTGGCTGGCGCTTCGAAGCTCGGCAGCGTGTCAGTGAGATTCGGCGGCGCACCCACCGGGACGTTCGACACAGACTCGCCGCCGGTCCCCGTTGACACCTCACGGGTGATGAATCCCTTCGCGCTTTCCACCGGCTCGGCGTAGATAAAGTCGTCCATCACCACTATGTCATTTTGCCCATCATCATCCGGCCCCGGGGTAACGTCGCCGTTGTGATCTGGACCCGCTTAATGCGCGCGTTGTCAAACACGATGCCGAAGAAGGACAGGCTCCCATCGCCCGGCGAAGCCGGAACGAAACTGCTGAACAGCACCTTGTTGTCAATGCCGAAAGATCGAATCAGCGGTGCTCGCCGCGACGGTTTCCACTCCTGCATCTGGCTGGTCAACGTCCTGCGCAAAAACCGCACCAAAGCCCCTCACAGTTGCTGGTTTAACCCCATTTGTGCCGGGCAACAAAAACAAAGCTTCAGTAAATGTTGCTACCCACTGGA
>CAVUTD010000019.1:0-269533 GCA_963744345.1 uncultured Verrucomicrobiae bacterium | reverse complement strand
AGCGGCGGTCTATGACCTCGCGAATCTCCGATTTATTCGTCCAGCGGTCGCAGACCGCCGCTGATACCGTCTCCAAAGTTGTTCATGAGCGGCGCAACAAGGCTCCGGGAAGGCCCTGCGCGACAACCTGCGCAGCTTGTGAATAACTTTGCCGCCAAGGAGAAGGGCATTGTGAAGAGTTTGCTTACCAGCCATGATGGTTTGGAGCGCAAAGCGCCGAGGTCGGCACGGTTGAGCGCCGCTATCCCTTCGAGGGTTATCTGGAGAACACCGGCCGATTCTCGAGCGGCTGTCCGAAGGTCTGAGAGAACTTCATCCCGGGAGGATCCTTGTATCAGCTCGACCAGCGACAGGCCGCCTATCTGAGGTCAACCTCAAGGAAGGAGAATCTTGAAAATGCAATCATGGAGCGAGATCACTCACTAGGCGGGCTTCGATTGGGCAAGCGATCACCATGAGGTTGTCATCGTAGATCGCTCGGGCCAGATCGTAGCGCATTTTCAGATCGAGCACACCGCAGAAGGCTGGGGGCGTTGGCGCGAGCAAGTCGGCGCTCTGGGTCCTGGGTTGGCCGGCGTGCGTGGAGACCAGCCAGGGTTTTTGTCGTCGAGCAACTCCTGCAAAGTGTCTGGCCGCAACAGCCGCAACAGCTCCCCTCAGCTATCAATCTGGACAGATCCACAAGGTTTATCTCCGGCGACACTGCAATAAGCCGCTGCGCCATGTTGTCCATCTCTGGACCAACCTCAGTCGAAGATCCTCCCCCTGGGCCGCTCTCTATTACCAGCAGCTCCGCTCACTTGGCAAGAGCTCATGCCTGTGCCCTGCGCTGCCTTGGCCAACGTTGGCTAAAAATCCTTTGGAAAATGTGGCAGACCCCCACTCCCTATGATGCCGAACTCCACGCTCGCAACCAGCTCAGGCACGGCTCTTGCGGTCCTCAAAATACAAAACCCTTAGCAATGGCCATCTCGATCATGTCAATAACTCCCAGCAAAAAACTATTCGAACACAGAGAACATCTCCAGATTTTCACCACTAACGGTCGCTAAAGACGCGGCTTCCCATCACACTTTGGAAACTTTTATAAGACCGGGCATGAACCTCTCCCTCGCAAAATGCTCCATCTCGTTTACCGCGATGATTCTGCTGACATCATCGACTTGGGGAGACAGACTCACCCTTGAACAAGTAAAGGTTGCCACGGCGGAGTTGGAGAAGCTCACGCAAGAGGAGATGAAAACGACCGGCATTCCGGGCATCGCTGTTGCCGTGGTTTTCAAAGATCAAGTCGTCCTGGAAAAAGGGTTCGGGGTGCGCGAAGTGGGCGATCCAAGTCCCGTGGACGCCGAGACGGTGTTTCAACTTGCGTCTCTGTCGAAGCCCGTCGGTTCGACAGTGGTTGCAGCGCTGGTGGGTGAAGGGCTTCTCTCCTGGGATTCACGCATCAGCGATCTTGATCCCAGCTTCGAGATGCACGAGGCGTGGGTCACGCGCGAAATTTCGGTCCGGGATTTCTACTGCCATCGCAGTGGACTGCCCGACCACGCAGGCGACCTGGTGGAAGATCTCGGCTTTGCCCGGGAGGAAATTCTTCGCCGTTTGCGCTATTTGAAACCGGATACCAGCTTCCGATCCGGCTACGCTTATACAAACTTCGGGATGACGGAGGGCGCGGTCGCCGCCGCCAAACCCGCCGGAAAAGATTGGGAGGAGGTGTCGGAACAGAAGCTCTACAAGCCACTGGGTATGACGTCGACAAGCTCGCGGTACAAAGATTTCGTGGCACGCAAAAATCGCGCTTTAGGCCACGTGAAGATTGGAGAGAAATGGGTGCAAAAATACCATCGTGATCCCGATGCCCAATCGCCGGCTGGAGGCGTGAGCTCTTCGGTACGTGACATGACCAAGTGGATGCGCCTTCAGCTCGCCAACGGCAAATTCGAGGGAAAGGAGATCGTAAAAAGCGAACCTTTGTCAGAAACCCACCACCCGCACATCCTAACAGGGTTCAGCCCGCTCAACGGGCTCCCAGGATTCTACGGGCTGGGATGGAACGTTAACTACGACGAAGAAGGACGACTTCGCCTTTCCCATTCCGGAGCGTTTGGTCTCGGCGCGGCCACGAACGTGGCGCTGGTCCCTTCGGAGGACCTGGGTGTCATCGTCCTGACCAACGCATCGCCGCTTGGAGTCGCGGAAGGAGTTGCCAGCACCTTTCTCGATTACGCCTTGCACGGCAAACCAACCCAAGATTGGCTCGCAGTTTACAAGCAGGCGTTCTTGCAAATGCTCAAGGCAGAAACTTCGCACGTCGGCAACTACACCTCGCCGCCCGACTCGCCCTCGCCGCCGGCGGGTAGTACGGCTTATTTAGCCACTTACAGCAACGATTTCTTCGGCGAGATCGCCGTGATGGAGAAGGAGGGCAGCCTCTTTATCGTCCAAGGACCTAAGAAGATGGAGTTCCTCATGACGCATTGGAATCGCGATACGTTCACTTACCAGACCGAGGGAGAATCCGGGGTGGGCACCGCCGGCATTACATTCATGCTAGGACCCGATGGAAAGGCGCAGCGCGTCTTGGTAGAGAACTTAAACCTTCATGGCGAGGGCCTTTTTGATCGTGTGTCGAACCAGAGGCAATAAACCAGGGGCTTCTTAATTTTAAGGCTCGCCCTTCGCCGCGCAGCCTCGGGCTATATTGCTTGCGCCTCAGGGGCGCAGCTTTCTCCAGCAAAGTGTCCACGCTCGTGCCTTGCTGCCCTTGCTCACCGCATTAACCTCCGGTATGGCCAAGCGCCTTTTCATTGCGCTCGAAGTACCGGAAACGATTCGCCAGACTCTCACGGACCTCGATCCTAACGTGAAAGGGCTGCGCTGGCTGTCCGCGCAGCAGTTGCACATGACGCTGAGCTTTATCGGCCAGGTGAACGCAACCGAAGAAGAACCTTTACGCGAGGCGTTAATGGAGGTGCAAGTTCCAGCCTTTTTCCTGCCGATAGAAGGAGTCGGAACTTTCGGCGGACGCCGGCCGAGCGTCGTTTGGGCCGGCGTCGGAAGGGCTCACCCACACTTGTTCGCGCTTCACAAACATGTTCAGGACGCTGTGCTCCAGGCGGGATTGGAACCTGACCTGAAGCCCTTTCATCCGCACATCACTCTGGCCCGCGGGAACGGGGTATCAGCGGCGGCACTATCGCCATTTTTGCGCCGACATGCAAAGACAGAGTTCGGCCTATGGAAGGTGACCGGTTTCGTCATGTTTTCCAGCGTACTATCGCGTGAGGGCGCTCTACACACCGTCGAACTGCGGCGGCACTTCTAAAACGTGACGCGCTCCTGTTCGACGTTCACCGGCGGCGCGCCCAAGGCACGTAGTATAGTCCCAAGCCGGAGCGAAATACCACCAGGGCATCGGCAGCCATACACGGAAAAGCCTCGGACACATCAGCCACTCGCAAGACCAAGAGCGACGTGCCAGCGTCATAAGCCGGTCTACCCAGGGCGGCCCAGCGCCCGAGGATCAAAGCTTCACAACTCGCCCCCCAGTTACCGCCAGTGCACTCTGACGCCTGACCGCAGCGCGCGTCTGCCCTACTGACCGAAAGCCGGGCTAAGCGTGACCACCTGCTGCCCCTTACGGCTGAAGTGCTGCAGAGCCAAACGCTTGCGCTCCTCGAGAATCGTGTTGATGTCTTCGTCAACGGCAGGCGTTCTCCAAAGATGCCGCCCCGGCGGGACCCAGGCGCGTCCCGTAAAATTATCAGGAACCGTTCCCCCCGGAATTGCCCGCGGACTGTCGGAGACATAAAGCCGCTGACCCGTTGTGGCGAGGGCAACCATTTCGACGTGACCGAAGCTGCCTCCTGGAGTTCCGCGCACACGCTTCCCGACTTTCGCGTCGCCCAAATAGACGAGCACACTTCCCAACGGAGCGCGCTGTGGAGAATTACATCGCACTGGCTTCCACCCTGCCCGATTCAAGATTAATTCCCAATCCTGCCCGTTGCCGCCTGCGAGGCCTTTGCCAAGCCCGGCGTTCTTGAGGATCGAAAGCATTCCTCGCCCGCACCAACCCGAGCCGATCTGGTCGGTGGCGCTTTCGACGGCCGCCGCCATGAGAGTCGTTCGCGTCATCAACGGAGTCTTATCCGCCGCCGCGGTTAGAGAGACAGATATGAGAAGGGTCAAGGCACAGCGGAGAAACATCGGCGGCCAACATAGCGGTTTCACCGCATTCGCCAAGGGTTTTCTACCTATCCGCGGCCAGAAAATTCCTCCCTTCTAAACTTTCAAAGCCCTGCGCCTGAGCCAGTAAAAGATCACAGGCGTAACAATGAGCACGTGAATAAGGCTGCTCAACATGCCGCCGATGACTGGCGTGGCCAGAGGCTTCATGATCTCCGCTCCCGTCCTCGTGCTCCACATGATCGGCAGAAGGCTCGCAACGACAGTACCTACGGTCATGACCTTGGGCCTCAAGCGCAACATGGCTCCGTCAATCACCGCACTTTTCAGGTCCTGAAGGGAAAAAGAGCCTTCTCGCTCCTCCAGCCGCTTTTGGAGAGCCTCTTCCAGATAGACAACCATGACGACGCCTGTCTGAATCGCAGTGCCGAAGAGGGCTATGTAGCCGATCCAAACCGCCACGCTGAAGTTGTAACCGAGTAAGTACTGAAGGATTGCTCCACCGGTGAGCGCAAAGGGCACTGCGAGGATCACGTGCGCAGCTTCCGTGACGGAGTGGAACACCACGCTCAGCAGCATGAAGATGATGAGCAGAACGACCGGCACTATGAGCATAAGCGTTCGCTGGGCGCTGAGTTGGCTTTCATACTGGCCGCTCCATTTCAGCGTCACCCCAGGCGGAAGATCGACCTCTCGCGCGATACGTTCTTGAATATCCTTAACGAATCCGCCGAGGTCCCGGCCCCGGACATTGCTCTGGACGAACACGCGGAGCAGGCCGTCTTCGCTCGAGATCTCGCTTGCGCCGCTGGCGCGCCGGATCGAAGCCACCTGCCCTACCGGCACGCTAAAGCCTTCCTTCGTCGGAATCAAAATGCTGCCGATCGTTTCAATATCATCGCGTTCGTCGCGCGCCAGCCGAAGCTGAATAGGGTAGCGCGCGCGGCCTTCGATCGTCGTGCTGACATTCAACCCGCCCAAGCCGATCTCGACGACATCCATCAGATCGCGGATACTCAGGCCGTACCGGGCGAGGGCGAGGCGGTCCGGCAGGACTTCGACGTACGGCTTGCCTTGGGTGCGTGAGGCTGCGACACCAGCCGCGCCGGGAACCCTGCGCACCAGATTCTCTATCCGGTAAGCGACCTCCTGGATGGTCTCCAAATCCGGCCCAAGCACTTTGATTCCCACCTGCGCCCTAATGCCAGTGCTGAGCATAAGGATGCGATTTTCAATTGGCTGGAGAAAGCCGGGCACATAGCCGGGAATGAGACTTAGCTCTTCCGAAAGCTCGGCGATTATCTTTTCCTTTGTCATTCCGGGTCGCCAGAGTTCCTGCGGTTTGAGCATGATGGTCGTTTCGATCATTTCGACGGGGGCCGGATCGGTGGGCGTTTCCGCGCGCCCCAGCTTTCCCGCGACCGAATGCACTTCGGGTATGCGCTTGATCGCGCGATCCTGCCACGCCATCACGCGCTTTACCTCAGTGAGAGATGTGCTCGGCAGCAGCACCGGCATGAAGAGGAGGCTTCCCTCGTTGAGAGGGGGCATGAATTCGCTCCCGATCCGCGTCGCAAGAAAGATTGCCCCCGCCAGCAACGCCGCGGCTCCAGCCAGAATGATGCGGCCATGCCGCAGGGCGAACTCCAGCGCGGGACGATAAAGTCCCATCAGGAAACGCATGATGATATTCTCGTTTTCAGCCCGGAAAGGTCCCCGCACCAGCCAGGTGCAAAGCACAGGAACGAGAGTCACGCCCAAGAGAGTCGCGCCGATCATAGCGAATGTCTTGGTAAAGGCGAGCGGATGAAACAGCTTTCCCTCCTGTCCCGTAAGCGCGAAGACCGGCAAGAAGGCCAGGATAATAATCGCCATCGCGAAAAAAATTGGCCGTCCCACCTGATGAGCAGCGTGGCGAATGACTTCCAGATAGGCGCTCGGAGCGCTGCGGAGATCCCTTTCCGAGCGCGTTGCGAGGGTTTTCTCCGCTTGCTCGCAGTGCCGAATCACGTTTTCGGTCATGACGATGCCGGCGTCCACGAGCACGCCGATGGCAATGGCAATGCCGGAGAGCGACATGATGTTCGAAGTGATCCCGAATCCCTGCATGAGAATAAACGATATGAGAATCGATATCGGCAGCGGCAGCGTCACAATGAGAATGCTGCGGAAGTGCCAGAGAAAGACGATATGAGCCAAGGTAACCAGAAGGATCTCCTCGAGGAGAGCATGGCGCAGCGTCTCGATAGTGCGTTCAATAAGGCCGCTTCGATCATAGAAGGGAACAATCGTAACACCCTTGGGCAGGCTGGGTGCGATCGCAGCGAGCTTTTCCTTCACGCGCTCAATCACCCGCATGGCATTCTCGCCCGTGCGCATGATCACGACTCCGCCCACGACTTCCCGGCCATCAACGTCCAGCGCGCCGCGGCGGAAATCCCCTCCGATCGAGATCTCCGCAATGTCTTCCAGATAGATGGGAACGCTATCCCGAGTGCGCACGGCAATACGCCTGAGCTCATCGAGACTATTGACCAGTCCGATGCCGCGGACGACAAATTCCATTCCGTTCTCTTCGATGACCTTGCCGCCGACGTTGATGTTGCTGGCGGTGAGCGCATCCATCACCTCACGCAAATTCACCCCGGCTTGACGCATTTTCCCTGAGTCAACAGCCACCTGATATTGCCGGACAAAGCCTCCGATGCTCGCTACTTCTGCAACGCCTTCGACTGCGGCCAACTGGTAACGGATGAAGAAATCCTGCAGCGAGCGCAGCGTGCCGAGATCGAAGCCGCTGGCCCCGGCGGCTGACCGCGGCTGAGGGATCGACTTTGAGATAGTACTGAAAGACCCAACCCAGTCCCGTCGCGTCAGGTCCTAGCTGCGGGGTGACGCCCTCGGGGAGCAGAGTTTGCAAAAAGCTTAGCCGCTCAAGGACCCGAGTGCGAGCGAAGTAATTATCGATCTTATCCTCGAAGACCACTGTCAAGAGCGAGAAGCCAAACATAGAGGAGGCACGCACCTCTTTGACTCCCGCCAGTCCCTGAAGATTGGTTGAGAGCGGATAGGTCACCTGATCTTCCACTTCCTGCGGACTGCGCCCGGACCAGTCGGCGAAGACGATAACCTGGTTCTCGCTTAGGTCCGGAATGGCATCGACCGGGGTGTGGCGAATGGCCCAGATACCCCAGGCGATGATGAGCAACGTGCCGCACGCCACCAGGAAGCGATTCCGCAGAGACCAATCGATCAGCCAGGAAATGAGGCTGCCTGGCGCCCTCAGCGTTCTGTCCCTCCCGGGCTCGCCAGATATCTCCGCCGTGCCCTCCATGCGAGAGCTCAAGGCTTTACCTCCGCCCCGCAGCTTAGCATTTCCGCGCCAAAATACGGGTTGCGGATTTCGGAGCCGGACTGAACCCACTTCGCCTTCGAGGGCGCGCCCGGAAAGCTATCGCCCGTCATCGGGCATTCAAAGACGGTCACTTCAGGATCTTGTCCGCCACGTTTTAAGGCCAGCGCCAGCTCCGCGCCCGTGGTGCTCCATGGCAGGAATGACTGACGCAGAGCCTTGAGGTCGGTCCCCGCGGGATTCTTCGGAATTTGTCGCAATCCCACCAGCAATTGATCGACCTGACTGTTTCCTGTCTCTCCTATCCCGTCGACAAGTTGCCGCAACTGCTGTGCAGCCTTAACGGCTGCCACCGCATCGTCCGCTGCCAAATCCCTGGAAACCTCGGCCAGTTGTTTGAGGAACTGTTCCCCAACCGCTTTGCTGAGAGTCGTCCCTGGTTGCGCTGGAGCAATTGAGCCGCGCAACTGAGCCTCCGCATCGATCATAAGGTTGCCCTGCGCCACAACACGCTCGCCCTCTTTGACTCCCTCGAGAATTTCAATTCCCTCATCTCCGATTCTTCCGGTTTTTACGGGCCGCTGCTCGTATTCGCCCGAGGCACTCTCCATGTAAACGACGGACCGTCGGCCATCGCGCAACACGGCCGATCTTGGAACGACTAAGGCTTCACCAAGATCCGCCGTAATCTCCGCTTCGGCATACGCGCGGTGCGGCAAAACGCGGAGAAGACCACGCGCATCACCTTCCGCAAGCGGATTGTCGACTTCGATGCGCACCTTGGTGCTGCGCGTTCGTGGGTCGAAATTAGGGTCGATGAAAGTGACAACGCCTTCGAATTCGCGGCCCGGGCACTGTTGGAGTTCGAAGGATGGCCTTTTGTCCGATGCGGATGTCGGGCAGGTCGCGCTCGTAAACCTCGGCGTGAAACCACAGCCTCGAAAGATTACCCATTTCGAAGAGCGGTTCGCCCGTCTTGATGTATTGGCCTTTGAAGGCCTTCTTCGTTACGACTGTGCCGCTGATCGGCGCCAGCAAATCGATGGTAAAGACATTTGCCTGGTTGTTTGGCCAAATTAGCCACCTGCTCTGCACTTAAGCCATATTGCACGAGGCGCTGTGCCGAGTTTCTGAGCCACCGAATCATTTCCTCCCCGGCATCGCGTCTTGATACTCTCGAACCACGTAAAGCAATTCCGGACTGTAGATGGCCGCCAGCGGTTGCCCCTTCTCCACATACTTGCCGACATGCTCGACATAGATCTGGTCGATCCTTCCGTCGTAAAAGGCAGCGATGATGCGGTGAATGTTCTCGTCATCCTCAAGAATACCGCTGAAGCGAAGCGATTTCGTCAACTCCAGACGGCGAACTGGCACCGTCGTGACCCCCAGGACGTCAAGCGAACGAGGATTTAAAGGAATGACTCCTTCTCTGGCTTCCCTCGGCGCCTGTCCCTCGTAAACAGGAACCAAAGCCATCCCGCAAATTGTGCAGTTGCCCGGCTTGTCTGAGGTGATCCAGGGATGCATCGGGCTCTGATAAAACCTGGCTTTCGGACCTTCATCCTCTCTCTTCGAGCACGAGACAAGCACTCCAAGGAGCAACAGGAACGGTAAGATCGTTGACCCGGCTGCGCGACCGATATGCCCAATGAGGTGCCCGGCACGATGATTCAGCATCACCCTGCTCATAGCGGCACCCTTTTCAGCCGCAGCGCGTTGCCGATAACTGATACGCTGCTCAGGGCCATCGCAGCGCTCGCAACAATGGGACTAAGCAGGATGCCCAAAAACGGATAGAGAACCCCCGCGGCAATGGGAACTCCCAATGCATTGTAAAGGAACGCAAAGAGCAAATTTTGCCGGATATTGCGCATGGTGGCGCGGCTCAGGGCGATGGCTTGGATTATGCCTCGCAAGTCACCTTTGACGAGCGTTACACCCGCGCTGTGCATTGCAACATCCGTTCCGGTTCCCATGGCAATTCCGACGTGAGCTGCGGCGAGAGCCGGAGCATCGTTGACGCCGTCACCAGCCATCGCCACGATCTCTCCGCGGCCTTTTAGTTCCTGAACCTTCGCCTGTTTATCAGCCGGACTGATCTCCGCAATAACATCGTCAATCTTAAGCTTTGCCGCAACCTGACGGGCTGTTTCCCTGTTATCGCCGGTCAGCATTATCAGCTTTAAGCCGGCGCGATGCAGTTTGCTGATAGCTTCAGGCGTGCTTGCTTTGACGGCATCCGAAAGAGCGAGCACGCCCGCGGCTTCGTGATCGACTGCCAGCCAGATGAGGGTGAACCCTTCTCGTTGGAGTGCGCTAGCATCATTGAATTGCGCGAGATTGAGAACTCCCGCAGCCTCCAGGAATTCACGCTTTCCCAAAAGGAGCGACTTCCCATCGACTGTTCCACTCACGCCTCCGCCGGGTGTCGCTTCGAAGCTATTTACCTCCACGGCATCTTCGACGGGCGCTGCTCGCACGACCGCGCCGGCCAGAGGATGCTCGCTATTTTTTTCAAGAGCCGCCGCCAAGGAAAGCACCCCGGACTCTCCACCGTTCTTAGCTGCCATGATTCGCGTGACGCTGGGCCGCCCCTCAGTTAATGTGCCGGTCTTGTCGACGACTAGTGACGTCACCTGGCCCAGAATCTCGAGCGCCTGTGCGTCCTTGAAGAGCACGCCCATGCCAGCACCTCGTCCCACCGCCACCATGATTGACATGGGCGTCGCCAGACCGAGCGCGCAGGGGCACGCAATGATGAGCACCGCCACAGCGTTCACCAAAGCATAGGCCAGTGGAGGCCGAGGACCTGCCACAAGCCACACGAGGAAGGTAACGATGGAAACCAGCACAACGGCCGGAACAAACCATGCGGAAACGACATCGGCCAGTCGCTGAATAGGCGCCCGACTGCGTTGGGCTGCCGAGACCATCTGGACGATTTGCGCAAGCATCGTCTCGGACCCGACCTTGTCCGCTCGCATCAAGAAGCTTCCATTGCCGTTCAACGTTCCAGCGACTACCTGGTCGGCTCCCGTCTTCTCGACAGGCATTGGCTCTCCCGTCAGCATGGATTCGTCCACGAGAGATCGTCCTTCGAGAACTATTCCATCCACCGGAATTTTCTCGCCAGGTTTAACTCGAAGCACATCCCCCACGCGCACTACATCAAGGGCGACATCTCTCTCGCTACCGTTCTCCACGCGATGGGCGAGCTTGGGGGCGAGTCCGAGCAGAGCACGGATCGCTTCTCCGGTTCCGGCGCGGGCTCGCAATTCCAGCACCTGCCCAAGCAGCACCAGCACGATGATAAAGGAGGCCGCTTCGAAGTAAACCGGCACTGCCCCGGCATGTGTGAAAGTGTGCGGCAGCCATCCCGAGAACAACAAAGCGAAAACGCTAAAAACGTACGCCGCAGCAGCCCCCAGCGAAATCAGAGTAAACATGTTGAGGTTCCGCGTCGCTACCGAGCGGACTCCCCGTTCAAAGAACGGCCATCCACACCAAAGAACCACGGGGGTGGAGAGGACGAACTGAATCCAGGCAGAGATCCTCGGCGGGTATGGCATCCAACGGCGGAAAATGGCCTCCCATAGCCAACATGAGCACGGGCAGACCCAACAGCAATCCAACTTTGAAACGCCACACCATGTCACGAAGCTCGGTGTCGTCCTCCGCTGCGGTCGTTTCCACAGGTTCAAGCGTCATTCCACATATCGGACACACTCCCGGATGGTCCTGGCGAACCTCCGAATGCATCGGGCATGTATACGTCGCTCCCTTGTCTTTGATGAAAGCCGGGTTATGCTCGAGCGCCATTCCGCACTTCGGGCACGCGCCTGGTTGATCCGCTGCCACGCCCGGACACATCGGACAGAACCATTCCTTAACGGGCCCGAGCTGATGATGATGCTCGTGCTCGTGGTGATCTTGGGACTCGCCCTCGCAACTCGAATGGGAATCGCTCATCTCCGGATCGTCATGATAGCGCGACCGCGGCCTCCCATGTCATCACATTGTTTGGCAAACGCACGCGAGGGCGTGCAATGTTCCGCGCCTTACCAACAAGCTTGGACTCGGCGAGCTCCCGGCTCAAGAGGACGCACCCGCCGCTGGAATGCCAGCGGTTCGCGATTCAGGGATCCTGCTGCGAAATTGCCGCCGCACTTGCGAAACAAGCCAAGCCCCCGCAAAGAGCAGAGCCGCAGCCACCACCATGGCTCCTGCGGCGGAGCAGTTCAGCCAGACGGAAAGATGCAGCCCCAAGACGGCGCTCATGGCAGCATGCAGGACTGTCACAATGAGCCGGACGGGCAGCTCTTCAGAAAGCTCCGCCGCAAACATTGCCGGCACAATGAGCATGGCAACCGCAAGGATTGCTCCGACGGATTCGAAAGCTGACACGACGACGAGCGCGAGCGCGCCCATGAGCCCGTAATGCCAAAACCCGATGCGCATACCAAGTGATTGAGCAAGTCCTGGATCGAAAGAGGTGACAAGCAATTCCTTATAGAAGACTGAAATGGCCCCGATCACCGTCATCAAAACAAATCCCATGCGCAATACGGAGGGAGGACCAAGCTCATATCCGTTCCAGACCACCGGCGGTTCCAACGGCACAAAAGCGATTTCGCCGTACAGGACACAATCGGCATCGATGTGAAAACTTCCCGCGCTTTCCAGCATACTGAGGAGCACGACTCCCAAAGCAAAGAGCGTGGTAAAGGCAATGCAGATCGCCGCATCCGGTTTGACGCGGGATTGCTTGTGAATGAATTCGATGATGACTACGGTGACAATCCCGGCGGCGAGAGCCCCCGTAAACGCGACCCAGGTGGCAGCTGTCTTGAATATCATGAAGGCAACCACGAGCCCAGGCAGGATGCTGTGACTTATTGCGTCACCGATCAGCGCCATGCGGCGAAGAAGCAGGAAATTGCCGACCAGTCCGCACGCGGCGGTGACCAGAAAGCCCATCAAAACAATCCAGACGGTAATGGGAAAATCCTCCAGCCAGGGCTGCACGATCACTCGATGCCAGTCGAAAGAAGGAATGAGACCGCTCATGGAACACTCACCGCTTCGCGGCATTTCCGAAGCCAACAGCGCGGGAAGGGCCTGCGCGTCGAGGCCGCGTCAACTGCATGTCCCCCAATCCAGGAATCAGTCTGCCATGCGGATCACGGTTGGCATAGTTGAGCCGCTTTTCGAGCATGTGAACGGTCTGCTCGCCAAGAACATGTTCAATTTTTTCAGCATCCTCATGGACATGATCGGCCGCAATATGCGCAGCGTTGGTGAGGTAAAGCTCCCATAAGCGATGGTTGCGGACAATCTCACAGGCGCGATGCCATCCCTCCGGCGTCAGAGCTGCCGATTCGCCTTCACTAGACAGGGTGACATACTGGTGACGGCGGAGTGTGTTAAGCTGATGTTGTGCTTCTTCGAGCGTTTCACGACGCCGTTCCGCCAACTCGCGCGTAGTCACCTGCTCATTCGTGAAGCTCTGATCCTCGAGAACATGGTAAAGCGCCTTCAGCGTGTTCTCCCGCGAAATACGCGCGGATCGGGAGCGCTGCCGCCACCACCGGGTAAGAATCCCGTACCGCGGACCTAAAAAGAGCGCCACCGCGAAGACTGCCGCGCCGGCCAGCACCATGAAAGGTCCCGTGGGCAAATTACGCCCAACGAAGGAAAAGAACGCACCCGCCCCGCCAGCAACCATTCCGAAAACTGCCGAGTAAACAAGCATTCTTCCCAAGCGTTCGGTTAAGAGGAAGGCCGCCGCCGCGGGGACGACGAGCATTGCGGAGACCAGCACGACTCCGACCGCTTGAAGCGAGGCTACTATGGCAAAGGCGAGCAGCAACATGAGGCTATAATGAAAGAGCTGCACAGGCAAACCCATTGAGCGAGCAAATCCCGCGTCGAAACTCGTGATGGTGTATTCCTTGTAGAAGATCACAATCGCCCCAAGCGCCAGCACGGTCACAACCGCGAGCAGAATGACATCCCCTCTTCCAAGTGCGGCCGCCTGCCCGAACATGAATTTGTCCAATCCGCTTTTGTTCCCGCCCGGCAGGTTTTGGATCATCGTGAACAGGCAGATCCCCACGCCGAAGAAGGAAGCGAGCACAAACCCCAAGGCGGCATCCTCTTTGTGCCTTGTTGTTGCGCGCAGAAGCTGCACGGTTCCGGCTCCCAGCAACCCCGCCAAAGTGGCGCCCACGAATATGGCGAGCGGATCTTTGGACATATTCCAAAGAAAGCCCAGGGCAACTCCCGGCAACACGGCGTGCGAGAGAGCATCGCCCAAAAGAGATAGCTTCCGCACCACGAGAAAGGCACCCATCAGCCCACAGCAGATGCCCAGCAGCATCGATCCTGCCAACGCGTTTCGCAACGATGGGTCGCGGAAGGAAAAAAACCTCGCCGCCCGCTCCATTAAAGTGGACTCGGACAATTCATTGATGCGCGCAGCTTCCGCCATTCCGGGCACAATCAGGGCGAAACAAACAGCCGCCAACAGCAAACCAGTGGATTTTCTCATTGGCTGCCGAGGGTCTGAACGACGTCGGAAAGAATCGTTAGACGTCCGCCGTAGGTTGTTTGCAGCACTTCAGGCGTGAAGACCTCGCTGGTCGGTCCAAAGGCGACCAGCCGCATATTCAAGAGCATCAACGTATCAAAATATTCGCGGGCGCTCGAGAGATCGTGATGCACGACGAGCAGTGTCTTGCCCCGAGATTTGAGCTCGCGCAGGAGCGCGATGATGGCTGTTTCCGTCGCCGCATCCACACCCACAAACGGCTCGTCCATCAGATACAAGTCGCTCTCCTGAGCCAACGCCCGCGCGAGAAAGACCCGCTGCTGTTGACCGCCGGAGAGATTGCCGATCTGGCGGTTCGCAAAAGGGAGCAATTTGACCTTCTCAAGGCATTCACGGGCAATCTCCCGATCCTGCCTGGTCGGACGTTGAGCGATCCGGAGTCGGCCATACCGGCCCATGAGGACCACGTCCATCACATTGACGGGGAAATCCCAATCCACCGATTCACGTTGAGGAACATAGCCCACCCTCCGGCAGCTCTCGCGGAAGGATTTGCCGAAGACCTTTACCCAACCGCTTGAAAGTGGCAACAATCCCATGATCGCTTTGATGAAGGTGGATTTGCCAGCGCCGTTTGGACCGATGATGCCAACGAGGCTTCCCCTTGGCACCACCACGTCGATGCCATAAATCACCGGCCGCCTGTGGTAAGCCACAGTCAGGTCATGAACCTCGAGCGGGGGCGGGGGTAACGCATTTTCCTTCATGAAGATCTTTCCTTTCTCTCAGGCAGAACAGCATCTCGCCCTTCTGCCAATGAGGATTCTCCTTGGATTCATCGAAGCGCGCCGACGATTGTCGTGAGATTGTAACGCACCATCCCATCATAGGTGCCGACGTCAAAACCGGCACGCACTTCTCCGGGATTCCCCATCGCGTCCGAATACAATTCTCCGCCGACTTTTGCACCAGCATCTTCCGCCACCCGCCGAATTGCGGCGGGGTTTACACTGCTTTCCACAAAGATCGCTTTCACGTTTTGCTTTTTGATAAAGTCGACCAAGTTGGCCATGTCGGCCAGTGCCGCCTCCGATACGGTCGATACACCTTGCAGGCCGACGACCCGGAAACCATACGCCCGGCCGAAATAATTGTAGGCGTCATGACTCGTCACCAGGATTCGCTTTTCCTCAGGAAGCTGCGCCGCGAGATCCTTGCACCAACCATGCAGTGCATCCAAACGTTCGATGAGCGCGCTGCCGTTCTTCTCGTAGATTTCCTTGCCTTCGGGATCAACCTCACTCAAACCCTTAACAATCGTCGGAACGGTCTGCGCCCACATGCTCACATCAAACCAAATGTGCGGATCGTAATGGCCCTGGAATTCCTTGGGCTCCAACAACCGGTCTTCGGGCACACTCTCCGTCACAGGATAAACTCTTTTCCCGGAGCGCGCCAGCCTCGCGAACAAGTCGGCCATTCGGCCTTCGAGCATGAGGCCGCTGTAGAAAATCACGTCAGCCCTGCTCAAGCGGCTCGCATCCGTGGACGTCGGCTTATAGAGATGCGGGTCCACTCCAGGACCCATGAGATGCTCCACCTCCACCCGCTCGGCCCCAACTTGCTTTACCAAATCGGCGACCATTCCCGTCGTGGCCGCCGCTTTCAGTTTTGGTTGCGCGAACGCTTTTTCGGTGGCGAACACCACCAAGAAGGCCAACCCCCATACCCACCGCCGGGAGGGACGTGCATGTCGATCAGGCAGTAAGACCCAGATTCGCTTCCACAGACTCGATTTTCCAGTTTGTAGCATACAATACAATTTGCTGTAACTGCTACTTCAGGTACCCGGCATTTGTCAACGTCCCTTTTTTCTGTCAGATAAGTCTATGGTCGTAAAGCATACAAAACCTGGCGCGGCCAAAGCTGCGCCCGTGAGCGAGAAGGAAACAGCCGCCAATCAGCGTCGAACCCGCCGGCAGCATGCGCAAGAGAGAGCGCAAGACTATGTCGAAGCCATCGCGGACCTGATCTCCGCGCATGGCGAAGCTCGGGCGACAGATCTGGCGAGATCGCTCGGAGTGACGCACGTCACGGTGATCCGCACCGTCCAGCGCCTGCAGCGTAATGGATTGGTTACCTCGCTGCCGTACCGGTCGATTTTCCTCACCGAGGCAGGGCGTAAGCTGGCTTCCAGAGCGAGGACCCGGCATCGAACCGTCGTGGCGTTTCTCGAAGCGCTGGGAATCTCATCAGGGGTCGCCAGAGCGGATGCGGAAGGCATAGAGCACCACGTGAGCTCCGAAACGCTGGCGGCTTTTGAGCGCTTCCTTGCTGACAGGACGAAACCCCACGATTTCTCTGAGTAAGGCTTTTTGCGGCGAGCTATCTGAGGTCCTTGATTGCGGGTCTTGAAGCAGCTGCTGAAAAGCGCTCCTTACGGCCGCTCAGCGAGTCCTGGCACCGCGCTCAACAATAATGTTCCGGAAAAGCTCGGTTGCGGAGGACCAGCAGACTGATAAGTTTGCGTAGGCTGACCTCCCATGAAACCGCGAGTGCTCATTGTTGACGGACACAGCATGATTTTCCGATGGCCCGACCTGACACTTCAGCACGCCAGGCGCACCGCGGTCGCCCGTGAATCCCTCATCAGGATGCTCACCGGACTTCAAGATAATTCCGACTGGAACGTCACCGTCGTTTTCGACGGCAACGGGGTCAAACCGACGGAGGCGTCCGGATCGCATGGAATTCAAGTGTTTTATTCCACGGCTGAGAAAACAGCCGACAGTGTTATCGAGAGGCTGGCGGCCAAGTATTCCGAGCGCTACGACGTCACAGTCGCCACCGACGATTTGATGGAGCGCACCACTGTCGCTAGCTTCGGCGGATCCTCGATGTCTGCCCGCCAGCTACGGGAGGAAATCGAGATGGCCGGGCATAACCTCGACGAGCGTCTCAAGCACTTGCACCGACGCTGAGCGCACGCTGGCGGTTCAGCCACACTTTCGCCGCGCTCTTCATGCGTGTCAGAATGTAGTAAACTGTCTGACTTCGCTGTCGAACGAGGTCTGCTCCGACAATCTTCGGCACGAAATCAGCGGGCACATCGAGGACTTCCTGCGGGGTTACGCCCTCGAGTCCCTTGCAGAGGATCGAGGTCATCGCCTTCGTCAGCGTTTGGACCTGCGGCCCCAGGGTAACTCGAAAATGGGAAGAGTGGTCGGCATTCACCTTCAGGAAAACGCCCACGGTATCGGTGCACTCCTCATCTTTTCTGACGTCCTCCAGGTCAAAAACTTCGCCCTCACGAGGGGTCTGACGGGCGGCCGTATCCGCGTAAACAATCAGCATGTCGCGCTTCTCGGCGTCTGGCAAGGCTTCGAAAAGCGAGATGATCTCAGAAAGTTTGTTTGGATACGACATAGCTGAACGGGCAGGTGAGGCGAGCGGCTGGTTCAGCTCAATAACTCACGCGAGCGAGCCTTTTTCAATAGGAGCCCGCACGCGATTTCCCCATTCCGTCCACGAACCGTCATAGTTGCGAACCTTCTGGTGCCCGAGCAGGTAAGTGAGCACGAACCACGTGTGGCTCGATCGCTCGCCGATACGACAATAGACGACCGTGTCGCCTTCCGGTTTCAACCCAGCCTCCCCTTCATAGATAGCCTTAAGATCCGCTGCGGATTTGAAAGTCACTATCGTCTTTTGCCGCGCGTTTCCAGGGGAAGCTCTTCGCCCCCGGGATGTGACCTCCACGCAAAACCCCTTCTTGGGGATATTCCGGCATGTGAGTGATTTCACCTTTAAATTCGCCCGGGGAACGGACATCGATCAACGGGTTCTTATCTTGGCTGTGCTTCAGTGTTTGTTCGTAGAACGCACGGATGTCTTCATCATGCCGTTTTGCAGGCACGGGATACTCGACTCGCGGATAACTTGGAACTTCGCGCGTGAGAGGCCGATTTTCAGCAATCCACTTGTCGCGTCCTCCATCCATGATCTTCACATTTTCATGTCCAAAGAGCCGGAACGCCCAGAGGGCATAGCACGACCACCAATTCGACTTGTCTCCGTAAAAAATGACCGTTGTATTCTTCGCGATACCATTTCTCGAGCAAAGCTCTGCGAAGGCGTCTGGCGAAATATAGTCACGAATCGTTGCGTCCTGCAGATCTGCCCTCCAGTCGATGTGGACGGCTCCAGGGATATGTCCCGTGCCGTAAAGCAGGATATCTTCGTTGCTTTCAACCAGACGTATGTTTGGCTCGTTTAGATGCGTCGCAACCCACTCGGTCGTCACGAGCGCCTCGGGATGTGCATAGTTTGGGTCATTCATGAGAGTTCCTTAAAGCACCATATTCTACTTTGAGGCCGAAATGCCAAGCCTCTAGCGTGAAGCATTATTGCAAAAGAGTTACAAATGGGAGTTCCGAAATGCTGGGCTCATCGACCCGATCAGCACAGAGGTGGAAAAACCGCCCCGACAAGCCTAAGCTCAGCTAGCTTGCCACGTCCTCGCCCACTAGATAACGAACGAAACGACGGATGACAATATTCTCGCCGAGCTCGGCAATCTTGGAATTCAGGAAATCCTTAATCGTGAGATCGGGATTTTTGATGAAGGCCTGTTCGAGGAGGCAAACGGTCCCGAAGAACTTGTCGATCTTTCCGTCCACGATTTTATCGATGATCTTGGCTGGTTTGCCGGTCACTTGGGCAGCGTAGATTTCCCTTTCCGCTTGGACGAGGGTGTCTGGGACTTGTTCGCGGGAAACGTAAAGGGGATGCGAAGCGGCGATGTGTAAGGTGATGTCTTTAACGAACTCGCGAAAGACTTCGTTCTTCGCCACAAAATCGGTCTCGCAATTGATTTCAACGAGAACGCCAACTTTTCCCTGGAGATGAATATAGGATGCGACAATCCCCTCTTTCGCAACGCGCGAAGCTTTCCGGCTGGCACTAGCGATGCCTCTTTTGCGGAGAAGTTCTTCGGCCTTGGCCATGTCGCCCGCTGTTTCATCGAGCGCGCGCTTGCAGTCCATCATCCCCGCATTGGTCTTTTCGCGGAGTTCTTTAACAAGAGCTGGAGAAGTATCAGGCATATTTCTTTAGGAGGAGAATTGATCTACGAATCCCGCGCAGCGGAATTCATTCGGCAACCGCCGCTAGCTCGCTCGTCGTCTCGCTCTTACCACGAACTCCCTGGCCCTCGACGATAGAATCCACGAGCTTCTGCAAAATAACGCGAATTGAGCGAATCGCGTCATCATTGCCGGCGATGGGATACGCGATCTTCTCCGGATCGCAATTTGTATCCACAATAGCCACCACCGGAATTTTCAGGCGAGCGGCTTCAGCTACGGCGATCTCCTCGCGATTGGTGTCGATGACCACGAGCGCGTCGGGCAGACGGTCCATGTCCATGATCCCTTCGAGGTTGCGGCGCAGCTTGGTGGCTTCACGACGCAGCGCCGAGGTCTCCTGCTTGTTCATGCGAGCGAAGACGGGCGTCTTTTCCAGCTCCTCGAATTCGCGCAACCGAGCTACGCTCCGCCGAATTGTTTGCAGATTGGTCAGAGTGCCGCCGAGCCAGCGTTGGTTGACGAAGAATTGCCCAGTGACTTCTGCCGCTTCCTTTACCGCCTCCTGAGCCTGCTTTTTTGTCCCGACGAGAAGGATCTTGCCACCGCCATTAACGATCTCGCCGAGATAGGCGGCCGCTCGCGCGAGCTGCTCGACCGTGATGGAGAGGTCTATGATATAGATGGAATTCTTTTCCTCGAGAATGAAATCCCTCATTTTAGGATTCCAGCGTTTTGTCTGATGCCCGTAGTGCACCCCGGCTTCCAGGAGTTCAGTCATAATTTCGAGATTTGGCACAGCCATAATCAGCTTGCAGCTTTGTGCGGTTCAGCTTCTGCCTGCAAGGAATCACCGATGTGGGCGATCTCGATTTCACGATTTCTCTTGAAGCCGGTACCTGCCGGAATGAGGTGACCCATGATCACGTTTTCCTTGAAGCCCCGCAACCTATCTACCTTGCCTAGAGTTGCGGCCTCGGTGAGCACGCGTGTTGTATCCTGAAATGACGCCGCCGAGATAAAGCTGTCCGTTTCGAGCGATGCCTTGGTTATGCCGAGCAAAACCGGACTGGCGTCAGCGGGCTTGCCACCCTTGTCGATAACGCGCTCGTTTTCCGCGTTGAACTCGAGCCGGTCCACCTGGTCGCCCCACAGAAGATCAGTGTCTCCTGGATCGGTGATTTTCACCTTGCGGAGCATCTGGCGCACGATGATCTCAATGTGTTTGTCATTGATTTCGACGCCTTGCAGCCGATAGACCTCCTGCACTTCATTGAGCAGATGTTCCTGAAGCTCCTGAGGTCCGCAGACGTCGAGCACTTCGTGCGGCACGACCGGACCTTCGGTAAGTTGCTGACCCTTCTTCACGAAATCGCCCTTGAAGACAATGATGTGCTTGGAGAGCGGAATGAGGTGTTCCTCCTCAGCGCCAGTGTCGGCATCGGTGACGATCAAACGGCGTTTGGCTCGTACGGTGCCGCCAATGTCGACAATACCGTCAATCTTCGCGATCTCGGCGGCGTCTTTGGGTCGTCGGGCTTCGAAAAGCTCGGCCACCCGTGGCAAACCGCCTGTGATGTCCTTCGTCTTCGCGATCTTGCGTGGAGTACGCGCCAGGCGTGTGCCGGCGAGCACTTTCTGACCCTCTTTCACCTCGATGTGAGCGCCGGCGGGGATTGAATAGCTCGCGAAGATCTCTTTGTGGTCTCCGGCAAGCACAATCTGGGGATGGAGGTCTTCCTTGTGTTCGATGACAACAGTACCCATGACGCCGGTGGCTTCGTCAACCTCCTTGCGGATGGTGACGCCCTGAATCATGTCCCGAAATTCGACCTTGCCCGCTTTCTCAGTGATGATCGGCACGTTGTAGGGGTCCCATTGGATAAAGGTTTCCCCCTTCTTGACGGAAGCGCCATCGGCGGCCGCAATCACCGACCCGATAACGATATTATAGCTTTCCAGTTCGCGTCCGTCCTTCGCGTGAACGCTCACCGTGCCGTTCTTGTTGAGGACAACGAAGTTGCTTTCGGTACTCTGGACGACCTTCAGATCATTAAAGCGAACGAACCCGTCGTTTTTCGCTTTGATGATGGGTTGCTTGAAAGTCTGACTGGCGGTGCCTCCGACGTGGAAAGTGCGCATCGTGAGCTGGGTTCCCGGCTCACCGATCGACTGGGCCGCGATGATTCCGACCGCTTCTCCGAGCTTCACCGGGAGGCCGGTTGCCAAGTTGCGTCCGTAGCACTTGGCACAAATCCCGCGTTTGGACTCACAGGTGAGCGCGGATCGGATCTTGAGCTGCTCGAGGCCAATCTTCTCGAGTGCCGCGGCGATTTCTTCGTCAACGATCTGCCCGGCCTTGACGACAGCATTGCCGGTGACGGGATCTTTAACGGTTTCGCAACTTGTCCGCCCAATGATTCGCGTTGAAAGGCTCACGACCTCCTCATCGCCTTCATAGATCGGACGCACCACGATGCCATTGATCGTGGTACAATCATCCTCCGTGATGATTACATCCTGCGAGGCATCCACCAGCTTGCGCGTGAGATAGCCGGAGTCAGCGGTCTTAAGAGCCGTGTCCGCCAGGCCCTTGCGCGCGCCGTGGGTTGAGATGAAATACTCGAGCACGGAAAGACCTTCGCGGAAATTCGAGATGATTGGTCGCTCGATAATCTCGCCCGAAGGCTTGGCCATGAGGCCGCGCATTCCGGCGAGCTGTTTAACCTGTGTGCGGTTGCCGCGCGCCCCGGAGTCAACCATCATGAACACTGGGTTCATGTCTTTGCGGCCGTCATTGTACTCAAGAGTGCGAAACAGGGCGTTGGCAAGCTCTTCTCCGGTATGGGTCCAGATATCCTGCACCTTGTTCTTGCGCTCTCCGTCGGTGATGATACCGCGACGATATTGCTTCTCCACCTCAGAGATTTCCCGGTAAGCTCTCTCCAACTGCGTGGATTTCTCCCTCGGAATGATCATGTCCGTGATACCAATGGAAATGCCAGCCTTGGTCGCGGAGCGAAAACCCAACTCCTTGAGACGATCAAGAGTTTCGACAGTACGCTGCTGCCCCACAGCCTTGTAGCACCGCCAGATAACGTCGGAGAGCTGCTTCTTGCCGCACACCTTGTTGTAAAAGCCGAGTTCGTGGGGCCAGATCTCATTGAAAATCACCCTTCCCGCGGTGGTTTCGAGGACCTTCGCCTCCTTGCTACCGTAGATGGTGTTCAGGCCGAGATCAGGGTTCTTGAAGCGGATCCGACTATGGGTCGTCAGCGCATTCTCGGAAATCGCTAGTTCGACCTCCGAAGCGGTGGAGAACAGCGGCAACCGTTGGTCGCCCTTATCGGCACGGGTATTCTGCGTGAGATAATAGCAGCCCAGGGGAATATCCTGTGAAGGCGTTGTAATGGGTTTCCCGCTCGAGGGTGAGAAGATGTTGTTAGGCGCCAACATCAGCATGCGAGCCTCCAGTTGAGCCTCCACCGAGAGTGGCACATGAACTGCCATCTGATCGCCATCGAAGTCGGCGTTGTAAGCCGTGCAAACCAAAGGATGAATGCGAATAGCCTCACCTTCAATTAACTGCGGTTCGAACGCTTGGATGGACAGACGATGCAAGGTGGGAGCGCGATTCAAAAGGACGGCGTGACCCTTGGTAACTTCGTCCAGGATGTCCCAAACCTCGGGAGTTTGACGCTCGATGAGCTTTTTCGCGCTGCGCACGGTGTGGACGTGACCCTGCTCCTTGAGGCGACGTATGATAAACGGCTCAAAAAGAACCAGCGCCATCTTCTTCGGCAGACCGCATTGGTGCAGCTTAAGTTCGGGGCCAATCACGATGACCGAACGCCCGGAATAGTCCACCCGTTTGCCCAAAAGATTCTGACGGAACCGTCCGCCCTTGCCCTTGAGCATGTCACTCAACGATTTCAAAGGTCGGTTGGCGGCACCTGTGACGGCGCGGCCGTGACGCCCATTGTCAAAGAGCGCATCGACGGCCTCCTGGAGCATGCGCTTTTCGTTGCGGATGATCACCTCCGGAGTTTTCAGCTGCAACAGGGTCTTCAGTCGATTGTTGCGGTTGATGACGCGGCGGTAAAGGTCGTTGAGATCCGAGGTGGCAAAGCGACCTCCTTCAAGCGGCACAAGCGGGCGCAGGTCTGGCGGAATGACGGGCAGAACATTGAGAATCATCCATTCCGGACGAGTCTTCGAATTCATGAAGCCCTGCACGAGTTTCAACCGCTTGGCGAGCTTCTTGCGAAGCTGCTTGCTTCGCGTTGCCCCCATCTGCTGCTCGATTTCATCGTTAAGATTCTGCAGGTCCGTCTGTTCGAGCAGTTTTTGTATTGCTTCGGCACCCATGCCGGCGACGAACACGTCTCCGTATTGGTCCTCCGCCTCCCGAAACTCGGCCTCCGTCAGGAGTTGGCACCTTTGCAGCGGGGTATTTCCAGGATCGATAACTATGTAGTCCTCATAATAGATAACCCGCTCAAGCTGTCTGCTCGTCATATCGAGCATCAGGCCGATACGCGAGGGCATGCACTTATAGAACCAGATGTGGGAGACCGGCACCGCAAGATCGATATGGCCCATCCGCTCGCGGCGGACGCGGCTCAGCGTCACCTCGACGCCGCAACGATCGCAAACCACGCCTTTGTGCTTGATGCGCTTATACTTACCGCAGGAGCACTCCCAGTCACGTGTCGGCCCGAAGATGCGTTCGCAGAAGAGGCCTCCTTTTTCCGGCTTGAACGTCCTGTAGTTGATCGTCTCGGGGTTTTTTACTTCGCCCTTGCTCCAACTCCGTATGCTGTCAGGAGCCGCCACGGTGATAGCCACCTCGTCAAAGCCGACAGCGCGTTGCTCTCCGAAGATTTCGCCGATGTTAACTTCTTTCATGAAAAGTTTCTGATGCTAGTTGCTCTTTCTCGGATCCTTTACGCTGCTGCGCCACTAAAGACGGGTTCCTTTCCGCCGACTCGCACATCGAGGCCGAGGCCCTTCATTTCCTTGATGAGAACGTTAAACGATTCGGGCGTGCCTGCCTCGAGAGAATTGTCTCCCTTGACGATGGATTCGTAAATTCGCGTACGCCCCTGAACATCGTCCGACTTGACGGTCAACAGTTCCTGTAACGTGTAGGCAGCACCGTAAGCTTCCAGCGCCCAGACTTCCATCTCGCCAAATCGCTGACCGCCGTACTGAGCCTTGCCTCCCAACGGCTGTTGAGTGACCAAACTGTAGGGACCCACAGCGCGCGCGTGGATCTTGTCTGCAACCAAGTGGCCCAACTTGAGCATGTAGATGTAACCGACGACAACCTGTTGATCGAAGGGTTCTCCCGTCCGGCCATCATAAACTGTCGATTTGCCCGTCTCCGTGACCCAAGTAAAGTTCTGCTTGGTTCCGGCTTCGCGAAGGTATTCTCTGATCTTTTCCTCGGGAATGCCATCGAAGACTGGAGTTGCGACCTTGAAGCCCAGAGCTTTGGCGGCGACGCCCAGATGAGTTTCCAGTACCTGGCCGACGTTCATCCGGCTGGGCACGCCCAGAGGGTTAAGCACAATGTCCACCGGCGTCCCATCCGGCAAGAAGGGCATGTCTTCCTCGGGAACAATCTTGGCAACCACTCCCTTGTTGCCATGCCGTCCAGCCATTTTGTCGCCGACGGACAGCTTTCGCTTACTGGCGACATAAACTTTCACCTGCTTGATGATTCCGGGATCAACGTCATCCCCGCTCTCGATCCGGCCGAGATTTTCATCCTTTTCGCGATCCAGGTCTTCAAAGCGGTGCTCGTATTGGCCGATGATCTCGCGGATCTTGTTCCGAATGGGACTCGGGTCGATCTCGATGTGATCGTAAACCGCGGCCAACTTCCGAAGAAGCTGCTTGGTGATCTTGCGATTTGCCGGAATAATAATCTCGCCCGTCTGTGCATTGACGACGTCGAGCGGAATTTTCTCGTTGAGCAGGATATTCGAAAGCGCTGCAGTGAGTTGCTCGTGCAATTCGTCTTTGCGCCGCTTGTAGTCCTCCATGATCATCTTTTGCTGACGCTTTGATTCAGTCGGCGTCATCTTGTTGCGAGTGATCTCTTTCTTGGAGGACACTTTGACGTCCATGACGATACCGTAGGTGCCGGAAGGCACCGTCAATGAGGTGTCCTTCACGTCAGCGGCCTTTTCACCGAAGATAGCGCGCAGAAGACGCTCTTCGGGCGCCAATTCCGTCTCGCTCTTCGGAGTGATCTTGCCCACGAGAATATCTCCCGGCTTCACCTCGGCTCCGATCCGAATCACGCCATCAGGGCCTAGATTTTGCAGGGCCTCTTCGCTGACGTTGGGAATATCGCGAGTGATTTCTTCAGGACCGAGCTTGGTGTCTCGCGCGCCGATCTCGAATTCGTCGATGTGAATGGACGTGTAGATGTCTTCCTTGACCACCCGCTCGGAAATAAGAATGGCATCCTCGAAGTTGTACCCATTCCAAGGCATAAAGGCGACCAGGGCATTGCGGCCAAGAGCAAGTTCGCCGTTCTCGGTATTTGGTCCATCAGCGATGACTTGGCCCTTATCCACCTGCTGTCCCCGACGGACAATTGGCTTTTGGTTAATGCACGTGCTCGCGTTCGAGCGCATGAACTTGCGCAATTCGTAAACCCACACGCCGTTGGCGGCATCGGACTTCAGTTTCTTTTTGCTGTCCGGCAGTGTACCGTCCGACGTAACGACGATCTGGCTGCCGGTCACCGAAGCGACGACGCCCGGCGCTTCCGCCAGAACGACTGCCTTCGAATCCTGGGCAACCCGAGCTTCAAGGCCCGTGCCCACCAAGGGCGCTTCGGAGACGAGGAGTGGAACGCCTTGGCGTTGCATGTTCGAGCCCATCAGCGCACGGTTGGCATCATCGTGCTCGAGAAAAGGGATGAGACCCGCAGCAACCGACACCAACTGCTTGGGCGAGACGTCCATATACTGCACCTTGTCCGGCTCCACCTCCAGAAAGTCTCCACGATATCGCGTGGAAACTTTCTCCTCGGTAAAGCGTCCTTGCGAATCTACGGAAGCATTGGCTTGAGCAATGTAAAAGGTTTCGTCCCGATCTCCGCTGAGATAAACCACTTCATCAGTCACCCGACCGTTGATGACCTTACGATAGGGAGTCTCGATAAAGCCGAATTCGTTGACCCGAGCAAACGTGCTTAGCGAGCTGATCAGTCCGATGTTCGGACCTTCGGGTGTTTCGATCGGACAGATGCGCCCGTAATGAGAGGGATGAACGTCCCGAACTTCAAAGCCTGCCCGGTCCCGACTCAGGCCACCTGGCCCCAGCGCCGAAAGGCGTCGCTTATGCGTGAGTTCGGAAAGCGGGTTGGTCTGGTCCATGAACTGGCTCAATTGCGAACGACCGAAGAAGTCACGCACGACGGCACTGAGCGATTTCGGATTGATAAGCTTCTGCGGAGTAATCTGGTCCACGCCCGCATCAAAAAGGGTCATCCGCTCGCGGACGAGACGTTCGGTGCGAGCGAGTCCCACCCGGCATTGATTAGCCAGGAGCTCCCCGACAGTACGCACGCGACGGCTGCCCAGGTGATCGATATCGTCAGTCATCCCCTCTCCCTTGCGGAGTTCCACCAGATATTTCATGGCGGCGATAAAGTCGTCTTTTACGAGGATCCGCTCCTCCTCGCTAATCTGGAGCCCAAGTTTTTGATTGATCTTATGGCGGCCAACACGTCCGAGGTCGTAGCGCTTTGGATCAAAGAACAGCCTCTTAAGCATGCTTCGCGCATTCTGCACCGTCGGCGGATCACCCGGGCGCAGCTTGCGATAGATATCCTTCAGAGCCTCCTCTTCGTCGTGCGCAGGGTCCTTCTTGAGCGACTTAATAATCGTGTCGTCCTGCTTCATATCGACCACTCTCACACTCTGGTGACCGAGGGACATAAGCTGCCGGATGGTCGCCGCATTGAGCGGCTCGAAAGCCCGCGCGACGGTGATCTCGCCATCTCGGATATCTTCAAAGAGAACCTTTGTGCTGATCTCATCCTCATCAAGGTTCTCACTCAAATTGAGCTCGATAACCTCGTAGAACAACTTGATGATATCCTCGTCGGAGGGGTAGCCAAGCGCGCGCAAAAACGTGGTCGCCAGAAATTTTCGGCGCCGCTTCCGACGATCGAGATAAACATAGAGCAAATCACTC
Organism: uncultured Verrucomicrobiae bacterium; assembly: GCA_963744345.1. Taxonomy (GTDB): domain Bacteria; phylum Verrucomicrobiota; class Verrucomicrobiia; order Chthoniobacterales; family Terrimicrobiaceae; genus DASTFP01. The sequence goes on along the minus strand of CAVUTD010000019.1, from coordinate 242,133 downwards.
GTGTCGAATTGCACTTCGATCCATGATCCCCTGTCGGGAATGATGCGAAAGCCGTGCAAAAGCTTCCCGTTAAGATGGACGCTCGTCTCGAAACAAATTCCCGGTGAACGGTGAAGCTGACTGACCACCACGCGCTCGGCCCCATTGATGACAAAAGTGCCTTGCGGAGTCATCAGCGGAATCTCGCCCATGTAGACCTTTTCCTCCTTGGTGCTCTTCTCGTCCTTGTAGCGAAAGGTGACGTACAAGGGAGCGCTGTACGTTTGCCCCTCACGCTGACACTCAATCGCCGACATCTTCGGCTCGCCCAGTTCATAACTGACAAAGTCCAGACTTGACTTTTCCTCGAAGCCGAAGATCGGGAAAAACTCCCGGAATACCGCCTGCAGTCCCACATTCTTGCGACGCGACGGTTCAACCTCCTTCTGAAAGAACTCGTTGTACGAGTTAATCTGAAGTTCGATAAGATTCGGCGGTTCGATCGCTTCCCTAAGCTTCCCGAAGTGAATGCGTTCAGACATGGCTATGAAATGGAGTGAAGATGTGGTGCCGTTCTATGCGCGGCACCGGCTGCTAAAAGTGACAAGGGCAAAGCGATGCCCTGCGAACCGGAAAACCATTTCTTCGGCTCGAACAGGGACGGAAATAATGAGCGTTTTTCCGGACGGTGCAGATGGCTGAGACGTGAATCGGCGGAATTATCAATACTGAACCCTGATGCCAGGGACGCAAGCCAAAATCGCAGAAATTTTTAGCCGTGCGTCTCCGACAGCGGGAAAAGAAGCCTATTTGATCTCGACCTTGGCGCCGACGGCTTCGATTTTCTTTTTGATTTCTTCAGCCTCTTCCTTGGTGATAGCTTCTTTCAGGGCTTTGGGAGCGCTTTCCACGAGCGCTTTGGCCTCGGCCAGGCCGAGACCGGCCACCGCTGCGCGCACCTCCTTGATGACTGCTATCCTGTTGGGACCAGCTTCCTTGAGAACGACGTCGAAGGCGGTCTTTTCTTCGACAGGGGGCGCGGCCGCGCCTGCGGCAGGAGCTCCCGCTGCGGCGACCGCGATGGGCGCAGCGGCGCTCACCCCCCACTTTTCTTCAAGTTGTTTCACCAGATCAGCAATCTCAAGAACAGTGAGCGCGCTGAGCTGATCGACCAGGTTTTGTGTATCTGCCATGATTTTCTATGTTCGGTATTGTCGCACCCCGAAGCCTCAGGGCATTTGAGGCCGACAGCCGCCAGCCCGACAAGGAACCATCTTTTATTTGCTGCCCGCGGCGCGGCTTCGAACGCCGAGGGAAATTCGCTTGGGAGAGGAAAAGGCGGACGCTTTTTTCGCCAGTTTGTGGTTTGCAATTAGCCTGTCGCTTCCGCTTTGGCCTTCAGAACACGGGCCAGGCCGGAAGCCGGCTCGTTGAGCACACGGACAAGCTTGGTGGCTGGCGCCAACAAGAGTCCCAGGAGCCTGGCTTGGAGAACATCCCTGGTAGGAAGATCGGCCAGGACATCGATCTGGACGGCACTGAGGATGGTGTCGTCAAGAATGCCCGCCTTGACTGGCGGCCGTTCGAATTCCGCCACGAAGGTTTTGAGGACTTTCGCCGCCGCACAAACGTCATTCTCGCCTGTGACCATAGCAGTTTGGCCCGTGAGAGCGCCGTTTAACTCCGGCAAGCCGAGAGCGCTTATCGCGCGTTTGATGAACGTATTCTTAATGACGTGTATGGTTGCGTCCACGCGCGCGAGGCGCACGCGCAGTTCCTCGAAATGCTTAACTTGCATACCGGCATAGTCGGCAATGAGGAGAAAGGGTGAATTCTTAAGCTTGGTCTGAATATCGGCGACAATCGTGGCTTTTTCAGGTCTCATGATAGAAGGGATCTTAGTTCTTCAGAAAAGGGGCTGGATCAACGCTAACCCCGGGGCTCATGGTAGCAGCGAGGGTGATGTTTTCGACAAATGAGCCCTTCGCCGTCGCAGGCCTGGCCTTAACGACCGCTTCGATGACCGCGCTGCCATTCTGGACCAAGGCATCCTCAGTAAATGAATACTTCCCCACAGGCACCGCGATATTCGCGTTCTTATCCAGCTTGAACTCCACCCGCCCGGCCTTGACTTCCTTGACCGCTTTGGCAGTGTCCTCGGTCACTGTCCCGGTCTTGGGATTCGGCATCAGACCACGCGGACCAAGCAATTTACCCAGCTTTTTCACTTCGGCCATCGCGGCCGGCGTGGCTACGGCCACATCGAAATCCGAAAACCCTGCAGTCACCTTTTTGATTAAATCTTCATAGCCGACAAATTCGGCTCCTGCTTCCCTGGCTGCCTCGGCGGCAGGCCCGGTAGCGAAAACAAGGACACGAACTGCCTTGCCGCTACCATGCGGAAGTGCACAGGTGCCACGTACCATTTGATCGCTCTGCTTGGGATCCACGCCTAATTTGAAGGACAAAGTAACGGTCTGATCGAATTTTGCCGCCTCGAGAGATTTTAACGTCCTGATCGCTTCCGCGAGCGGATACCTGCGTTTGCCATCCACCTTCGCGGCGGCAGCCCGATAACGTTTGCTGCGATGTTTCTGCATGTTCCTGCAGTCCAAACGAACCGCGACGCGATTCTCCTGCGTGTTTAAGGTTGGCTCCCACCCCTACTTCAAAGGAAACAGGGACGAACCTTAAACACTACACGATTGGGGATGGACGTCAATCTTTTGCGAGTGAAAAACTGCACGGAGTCGCTGCATGGGAATCGCCCTGGCTGCGCGAAGACGTTCGCTACTAGGGGAATTACTCAAGCGTGATGAGCAAAAAGTTCGCTTTACTTTCCCAGAGAAATTCGGAATGTGACATCCGGTTGACCGCGATTTTTCGAAGTTTGAAAGGTAGTGTAGCGATGTGCCGTCTGCGCCTGATGCTCTGAGAAATGGCCCCACCAAGAATCGTATCGCAACATCATGAAGCTCTATGTAGGTAATCTCTCTTTCCAAACGACGGAAGGAGCACTCGAAGAACTTTTCGCTCAATTTGGCACCGTAACGGAAGCCGTGCTTATCATGGACAAGATGACACGCCGTCCGCGTGGATTCGGCTTTGTTACTATGAGTTCGGCTGAAGAGGGCCAGAAGGCAATAGAAGCGCTCAATGGAACCAATATTGAGGGACGCAATCTCATCGTCAACGAAGCGCGGCCCCGCGGAGACCGTGCCGCGCCGCGCCGCGACTTCGGGGGAGGCACAGGTGAACAACGGCGCCATCAGCATGGTGGCGGCAAGAGCGGAGGACATCGAGATCGGAGGTAACCCGAAAGTCGAAGCGGTGTGTCTCGCTGGGGTGTAGCCGCCCTCACGAGCTTTATGCTCATGGGGGCAGAGGAGCTACTCGCTCTCGTGGGTCCGTAGGTTTGTTTAGCTTTCGCGCGGCGGGGGCAATCCCCAGCCACTTGCATGCGACGGATAGGGTAAGTTCTATCGCTACTATTCAACGATCTCGATGCCCATCTGGCGGGCAGTGCCACAGATGGTGCGAAACGCTGCCTCTTCGCTCCGAGCGTTAAGATCCTTCATCTTGATCTTTACGATGTCCATGACCTGCTTTTTCGAGAGCTTGGAAACCTTCGTCTTATTAGGCTCTTTGGAGCCGGCGGCGAGACCGGCAGCTTTTTTCAGGAGGACGGAGGCGGGAGGCGACTTCGTGATAAACGAGAACGTCTTGTCTTTGTAAACGGTAATGACGACGGGGAGGATATCCCCGGCCTGCTTCTGCGTCGCAGCATTAAATTCCTTGCAGAAGGCCATGATGTTAACGCCTTGCTGCCCGAGGGCAGGACCGACAGGAGGAGCGGGGTTCGCCTGCCCTGCGGGAATTTGCAATTTAATCTGTCCGACGATTTCTTTTGCCATAGGTGAGAGCCCCGGAATCAGGCGGGAAACGGCCCACGAAGCAATCACGGAACCGATGCCCGGGCAAGGTGATTTTTCGTTATTTTTTGGCGAGCCGCCAGAACAGGAGACTGCCAAGGGTTATGAACAAAAAGTTAGGAACCCAGATCAGGATGGTCGGATGCGCCGCTTCGTTGCCCCGAAAGGTGTCCGCCATGATAATGAAGAAAAAGTAAGTGAACGCAATAACCAAGCTCAAGGCAAAGCCCACGGACGTTTCTTTGCGATGGGCGGTAATGCCGAGGGGAACGGCGATCAACGCAAACGCCACGCAAGCAAGAGAGGCGGCAAAGCGCTTGTGAAGCTCCACATTTGCTTTCAATTCTTCTTCTCCAGAAAGGTTCTTCAAGTAGGCAATCAACTCCGGAAGCGTGTAGGAGCTTAGTCTGCGTCCGCTTAGATATTCTTTGTAGAATTCCTGGAGCGAAATGGGAAATACACCCTCGCTCACTTCGATTCCTTGGCGAATTTTTGTTAAGTCCCGAGGATCGTTTTTGTCCCGCTCCTCGAAACGCGCGTCGAACAATTTGAGCAGGAGGCGGGTGTTGAGGGGATCGGGGCTCAGAATTCCTTCTTTTGCATGAACCATTTTTATTGGTTCATTGCTCTCGTTAAGCTCGAAAACGATGAGATTTTTCAGCCGATCGCCATCCTTAGCTCCAACATAAACGCGACGGTCTGGGAATTGATCGACCACCTGGTCAGCGCGAAACAAGGCTGCGGGATTGCTCGTGGCGATATCGACAATCGTCCGGGTCATTTGCTGTTCGGCGCGGGGAGCCACCTCGATATTGATCCAGAAGCAAATACCAGAAAGGGCGAGTGCCAGCACGAACACAGGGATGCAAATGCGCGGAACGCTTATGCCATTCGACTTCAGGGCGACCAACTCATTATCGGCGGAGATCCTCCCAAAAACGAGCAGGAGCGCAGTGAGAAAGCCCCATGGGATCGTGAAGGTCAGCGAAAACGGAAGCACCAGGGCCATAAAAGCGAGGACCGTGGAGATCGGCACGTCCGGATTATTGATCAAAACGTCCAGCAGTTGCTTGAAGAGATTACCCAACACAAGCACAAGGCTGAGGACCACCACGCCGAAGATGGCGGTCGCGATCACGCTGAAGCCAATGTATCGGTCAATGATTTTCATCCAAACAACGCCTCGATCTCTTTGCTCCTGGTTGCCAAAGTTGGGCGGGGCACCCGATTAGACGAGCAGCGTGCGGTATTCAAGTGTTTTACCAAAAGGAGAGCGCTTTGCGCCTGGTCTCATCCTTCATCACAAATTCGCGCTCCTGCAGCCAAGTTTCGATTTCCGGGAGATGCATTGCCCCCCAGGGAACGATGACCTGGCGATAGTCCTTCAGGGAAGATTCGATCTCCGAAGAGAGGCGCCGATTGCGCGCAGAAAGAATGTCCTCCATGATCTGCGCTTGCGCACTTTCGTTTGTAATCGGCGAGGATGGGTCAATCAGCGTTGTCAGGAGTTGACGCAAATCTGCGCTTTGGAAAAGGCCGATCACCGCCACGATGAAGGCAATGGTCTGCGGGTGAAAGCTCTCGACATCGACATCCGCATGCCGGAATTCGATGCCCGCGACTCTTCCGTGTGCGTCACCTTGAGCGCTATGCCTCCGTTGGCTTTTCCACCCTCCCAATCCGGCGAGAACCTGCTCGGAAAAGACGCTGTCTGACTGGGGTGTAAGGTTTAGAGATTTTGCAAGTCGTTCGTAGCTGAGTGTGTTAGCGCCTAAGAGTCGCTTGCGGTCGGTGACCCCTTCCACAAGCACGATCGATGGAATTGCGCTGTCGACCCCTGAGAGCAGGCCAGAATAGAATTCACGGCTGGCTATATGCATCATGCCGGTGAGGCGCACTTCGCGCTCTCCGGACTGAAATTTGCGCTCGAGTAAGTACACTCCGTCCGGCTGCACTCGCACATATCCTCCGGTCAGCAACTCGACATGTGTGACCAGTCCCAAGAGCGTTGATGTCCCGACTAAAACCAGAAAAAACAAACCGGCCAACGGACCCGCGAACAGCAGATACTTCCAAGAGAATGCCGGTGGTTCATTCTCCTGAGATTCCCGCCTTGAAAAGTCCTGGCGGAAAGCGAGCCAGACCAATACCCCAAGTGACACCTGCACGATGGCGAGGGCCAGCGCGAGATGCGGCACCTTCCATCGGGCCAAGGGGAAAGCCATGGCAGGACCGGCCCACCACGCGAAAAGGATCAGCGGAATGAGCACACGCTTCGATGCCCTCCGCGTCACCCCTAATAGGACAGCCATGGGAACGCTCGCGACCAATACCAGAAAGGCGACCGAATTTCTCAGGTTGTTCAAAGCAGGAGACTCTCCCGCAAGCAACGCGTCGGTGAGCGAGAAGACCCCGTCAGTAAGAAACGCGAGCCAAAACAGACTGATTGCACCCCATAGCACTCGGGGAACGTAACAGAGCTCTCATTTCACTCAACTGGAGTTCTCCTGGTCTGGCAGAACAGGCAATCTCGCTCGATGCGTTCACGCCTAAAGCTCTGTCCCCTGCGCGCGCTTAAAGACTCCGCCTCACCCCAGCGGGCTCGGGCGCGCGTTGCGCCCCGCGAGCGCAAATAAGGCCGCCGCGGCGGCAAAGAGAAAGGCCGATGAGGCCAGCAGTGGCCAAAGACCATACACTCCGCCGCCACGATGGAGCTGAGCGCTCAGCAAAAATCCCATGATCATCGGTCCAACCCATCGCGCCAGACTGCCGCTCGACTGCATGACTCCCAAAGCTCGGCCTTGCCAACCCGCATCGGCACTTCGTGAGGCAAGCGCGGAAAGGGTTGGCATGAGCAGGCTATTGCCAGTTGCGATTGCTACTGTGGCGGCAACCATCCACACCAATCCCGCGCTCAGAGCCAGCGTGCAAAGGCCCAAGCACATAAACAGAGCACCAGCAAACGCCAGGGACGCTTCACCAAAAGTTCTCACCAGGCGGCCGATCAATCCACCTTGGATGATGGCTCCAAGAAGCCCAATTCCGGCCAGAATGTACCCCGTGTGCAAAGCGTCCAGGCCAAACCGGTGCAGAAGTAAGAGCGCAAAAATTGCCGTCATCATGGAGAAGCCCACGATGACGAGAAAGTAGCTCGCCAAACTCCACGCGTAGGTCCTCCGCTCGACGTGCTCAAAGAGATGAGGGAAGAGCGGTTCGCGCTTGGCGTGTCCCGCCTGCGCCGGACGAGACTCTGGCAGACAGAACATCACGAAAACAAAATTCACCATTGCGAGCCCCGCAGCGATGAACATCGGTGCGGAATAGTTGAAGGTAACTCCGGCCCAACCGCCAAGCGCCGGGCCAAAAACGAATCCCAAGCCAAAGGCGGCGCCGAGAAGGCCCATTGCCCGGGCCCGGTTTTCCGGTGCCGAGATATCGGCAAGATAAGCCTGGGCAACGCCAATGTTCGCACCGGAAATTCCGTCGATCAATCGTGCGACGAAAAGCATGGCGACAGAGTTGGCCAAGCCCATCAGAAGGTAACCCGCTACCGTGCCAAGAACACCGCAGAGCAAGACCGGTTTGCGTCCCACCCGATCTGATAGCCTGCCCCAAATGGGCGCAAAGAAGAATTGCGCCAGCGAAAAAATGCCCACCAGCCACCCGATCTGCACGGCAGTTGCCCCGAAATGCTCAGCGTAGAGCGGCAGAATCGGGATGATGATCCCAAAACCCAAAATATCGATAAAGCAGGTAAGAAAAATCGTTAGAAACTGAAGCGAGCGGCCGGGCATGAACGGGAGCAGAATCAACAGGAGTTCACAGACAAAAGCAAGGAACCCGAAGGGAAGTCGGGTGTGCCGGCCGTCCACTACGTGTTGCCGGGGCCGCAAAGAATCCGTTCCGTCCAACCAGCTTGCGTGATTTGCCGGTGAGCTGTTAGTTGTCCGCGACGAATGCGCCCTACTTTCTTGCAGTGCTCGCCTGCCTTCTCGGAAGGGTCCGGGGCGGTTTGAGGTTTCCTCGATTTTGCGGGCTGGGCTGTGATAAAGGAGAAGACAGCCATGAACAGGAACAGGAGCGGTCGGCGTTACGACCGCGAGTTTAAGAACAATGCCGTCGCGCTGGTGCGTGGGGGGCGAACGATCACCGAGGTGGCGCGCGATCTGGGAGTCTCGAAATGGTCGCTCGGGCACTGGGTGCGGAGGGCCGAGGAGGGCCAGCCGCTCAGCGAACCCAAGACGCTGGCTTTAGAGACGCCCGAGCAACGCGAACTGCGCCGCTTGCGTCAGGAGCTGGAGTATGTGAGCCGGCAGCGTGACATTTTAAAAAAAGCCTTGGGCATCTTGTTGGCGGAGATGCCACCGCACGCTTCACGATGATGGAAAAGCTCGAGCATCAATATGGCGCCGACGCTCTGAGTGAAGCCCTCGAAGTCAGCGAAAGCGGCTTTGCTGCGCATCGGGGCAAGCAGAATGGTCAGCGTTGGAAAGAAGACGCAGAGTTGCGAGTCTTGATCGCTCAGAGCTTTGAGCAAAGCCGAAACACCTACGGCAGCCCGCGCGTGCGGCTTGATCTGCGCGAGCTGGGCCATCGCTGTGGCAAGAACCGGGTTGCCAGACTTATGCGGGAGAGCGGCCTGCGCACCCGGCAGAAGCGCCGTTTCCGGCCTCGCACCACTGACAGCCGCCATAATCACAAGATCGCAGAAAACTGGCTGGCAAAGGTACCGGCGCCGGATCGCCCGGGCCAGCTTTGGCAAAGCGATATCACCTACATCGAGACCCAGGAGGGCTGGCTTTATCTGGCCTTTACTCTCGATGGCTGTTCGCGCCGCTGCGTTGCTCACGCCTGCGGGCAAGACATGCTCGGTGAGTTGACCACGACCACCTTCAAGCATGCAGTGACCCGTCAGCGACCGCTCGCTGGCCTCATCCACCACAGTGATCGTGGCAGCCAATATCCACCGCGAATCCTCGACCTAGCTCGCCGGGGCTCTTATTCGCTCTGCCTGCGGGAGCCGCCTCGCACATGATCACTTACGCGTAACGATGCGCCAGTTTTTTCCTTGGCTCTTCCTGTTACTGGGCGCTTGCGAACCGCCGAAATTCCAGCCCCCTCCCACGCCAATCCCTACTCCAACGCCCACGCCTGCCGCGACCCCCACGCCGCCACCTCCGCCCACGCCGACACCTACTCCCACGATCCCACGAAAGCCCATCGATGTTGCCCAGCTCTTCAACGGAATTACCCTTTTCAGCAAATTTGAGACCCCTCAAAGTGAAAAACCCGCATCAATTGAGCGTGATCAGGAAGACAGCTACAAGGTCCAAGTCACCGTCACCGCGAGCTTACCTAATCCGAGCCGCACCTTGGAAGAACTTGCCCGAAACGACCCAAAGCTCGTGGAGGTTCTTGGCAAGTTGAGCCAACTCCTGGAAACCGCACGCGTTTCCCCCAATTTTGAGAAGCTCTACAAGAACAAAGTTGCCCATTTACGTGAACGCCTCAACCGCCTGGACCTGCTTCTCTCCCGGCATAATTTCTACGATTGCGAGACCATTCTCGAGCTGCAAGACAGTGATACGGGACGCAAAGCTCTCCTCATCCAGGGTGATATGGACTTAAATAGCGACGGTTCCGACGGAGATCGGAATTTTCCAGTCGACGCAAACTCTCCGACTTTTCAGCCGCAAACCAGTTACCGTTGGCCGAAGCTCACCGAACGTCCAAACCCTGTCCTTGCACTCTACGAAAAGAGGCTGGCCAGTCTGAAGCAGGAGTTTTCTTTCAGGGGACTTCCTCCGGAACGAAACCGTGAATTGAAACGATCCATGGACGAGACAACCCGTATCATCGCTGAGCTCAAATCGAAGAGCTTCCTGATCGCCGACGCGGACCCCTCCATCGTGGTGCCGGGTTTCATGCTCGGCGACGACAGCGACGCTTTCGCGCCATCGATCGGCGATTACGCGGCCGTAATCTACGATGGCAAAATCTATCCGGCTGTTGTCGGGGACATCGGACCATCGAACAAAGTTGGTGAAGCATCGTCGCGGATTTGCAAAGAAGTCAATCCCAAGGCCTCGGGCGCTAACCGCGCTGTGAATAGTATCAAGGTCACCTACCTTATCTTCCCGGGTACTGCTGAAAAACCTGGGCCGCCGGACCTCGTTCGCTGGGGCATGAAGTGCAAGCAGCTTTTGGACGAAATCGGCGGGACAATCCCGGACCTTTATGCGTGGCAAGATATCGTTCCACCTTGGCCAACCCCAACCCCAACCCCCACACCTACTTCTACGCCCTCAGCGGCGCCCTCACCCGCCCCGGCTTCGCCAAGTCCTGCCCCATCGCCGCCTCTTTCGTCTCCACAGCCATCTCCCGTGACTGTATCGACACCAACTTCATCCCCAGCACCGACATCGCCCATTCATGAGCCCACCCTGACTCCTTCTGCTGCGCCGAGCTCTCCCGATCCAGGGGCGCCGTTCTCTCCCGCCCCGGTGCCTACGCCCCCTGCTCCTGACTCGACTTCCACTTCCCCGGTGACGTCTCCCGCACCGACGCCCACGTCCACTCCGGCTCTATCTTCCACGCCCACGTCGGATGCTTCGAGGTCCAAACCGGATCTTACGCCTTCGCCGTCTCCAGCAGTCTTGGTACCACCCGATGCGTCAGGTTCCGGCACGAGCGCCCCTTCTCAGGAAATCACACCGCCGCCTGCTACGAAACTTTCACCAAATGCTCCGGAGGTCTTCGCCCCCGCCGGAGGCGCTTCTCGCTGACATGCCGCCAAGGACCGATGTCCTGTTCGAGACCTTCCGACAGCTTCTTTGCTCGTTGGGCGATGCCATCCGCGAGCGCGTGATGGAAGGGAGGCGTTCGCTAAACATGGAATCGCTGTCGGAGGTGGCGGCGCATTCACCCGCGGATACGATTTACGCCATTGACAAGTTCGGAGAAGAGGCGATCCAAGGCTGGTTTGAAGTTAACTGGCCAGCTTCCGAGCCGGTTGAAGTGATTATGGAAGGACCCGAGGAATCGCTGTGCTTTCCCAGGGGAACGCTTCCGCGCGATACGAAATGGAAATGTCTGCTCGATCCGATCGACGGAACGCGCGGAATAATGTATGACAAACGAAGTGCGTGGGCGCTCTCCGGCATCGCTCCGCAACGTGGTGAGGAAACAAGGCTGTCCGATATCGTCGTGTCGGCGATGACGGAGCTGCCAACAACCAAACAGTGGCGTGCCGACCAAGTGAGCGCAATAGCCGGAGGGGGAATTGTTGCAGGATCAATCAACGTTCTGGACGGTACAGTGGGTCCCCTTGTGCTCGCCCCTTCCAAGGCTACCAACTTTCGCCATGGATTTGCCTGGATGGCGAAGTTCTTCCCGGAAGGGCGAGCCCTCACAGCGCAGATCGAAGAACAACTCTGGGAGGAGCTGGTCGGCATTGGCAGGGACGCTTCTCCGACCGTCTTCGACGATCAATACATTTGCAGCGGGGGATCATTCTACGAACTGCTTGCCGGACACGATCGCATGATAGCTGACTTGCGTCCGCTGATCTTGCGGAAACTTCATCTGGAGACTTCCCTCGTTTGCCATCCTTACGATGTCGTCACGGCGTCCTTGCTTAGAGAGGCCGGCATCATCTATGAGCATCCCTTCGGCGGCTTTCCCGATGCGCCGCTCGATACCCAAAGCGGCATCGCGTGGGTCGCCTATGCAAATCCTGCCCTCGCCGATTTGGCACGACCTGTCTTGCAACGGATTCTTCGGGAGGCACTCCTGGAACAACGGTGAGTCGCGAACGCTTTCTCGCCATCGTTGGCTCGACCATCTTGCGCCTGCTGTTTTCGACACTGCGCCTTAACCTCGAGGACCGCGCGGGTTTGGGAAGAACCGTTCCCGCAGGACCTGTCGTTATTTGCTTCTGGCACAACCGCATCCTTGGCATCACCCTCTGTTTCATCCGGCGCTACCCGGGAGAGGCACGCAAAGGCGTCACCGTTTTGACCAGTGCGAGCCGCGACGGGGAAGTGCTTGCCCAATTGGTTGGACAGTTCGGCATGCGAGCGGTCCGAGGATCGAGCTCACGACGCGGATCGCGCGCCTTGCGCGAACTGGTCGACCTGGTTGCGAGCGGACACGATATCGCCATTACCCCGGACGGCCCGCGCGGACCGCGCTATTTTTTTGGTCCGGGTGCAATCTCAGTGGCACAATTGACAGCTGCACCCATTATACCGATGCATGCGAAGTTTTCGTATTGTTGGCGTATGAAGAGTTGGGACGGATTTATCATCCCACTGCCTTTTTCCACGATCTCTGTCATCGTCGACAATCCGATTCTTGTTCCACGCGAACTCACAAATGCCGAATTTGAAGTTGTGCGCTCGCGAGTGGAAACCGTTTTGAGAAATGAAGCGGATTGATGGCGCCAATATCGCGCAGAAGGTTCACGAGGAAACCAAATTGCGCATCGCCTCGCTGGCAGAGCGAGGATTGCGCCCCGGACTCGCAGTCATTCTGGTTGGTGAAAATCCGGCCTCCCGAGCCTATGTGCGCTCGAAGGATAAGAAGGCCGCCGAGCTTGGGCTGCATTCGGTGAAATATGAACTTCCCGCCGATACCTCGGAGCAAGCGCTGGTGAACCTGGTGCGCGAACTTAACGCTGACCCGCTTATTCACGGCATCCTCGTCCAATCACCGCCCCCTTCTCACATCAACGAACAGGCAATTGTCGACACCATCGATCCCAGAAAAGATGTGGACGGCTTTCATCCCATAAACGTGGCCAAGCTCGCGATGGATGACCCGACTGGTTTCGTGCCCTGCACGCCCCTGGGCTGCCTCCGTTTAATCCAGGAGATGGGATTCGAAACAACCGGCGCGAACGCGGTGGTAGTGGGCCGCAGCCTCCTGGTCGGTAAACCGATGGCGCTTCTGCTCATGCGCCGCGGACATGCCGGCGACGCTACGGTGACGGTTGCCCATTCGCGCTCCCGCGACCTCGCTGCGATCACACGCGCTGCGGATATCGTGATTGCGGCGATTGGCCGAGCGCATTTTCTCGGCTCGGATCACATTGGCGAAGGTGCCGTCGTCATCGACGTGGGCATCAACCGCATCGCGGATCCTGATTCTCCCAGGGGGCAACGCATTGTCGGCGACGTAGACTACCAGGCTGTCGCCCAACGCTGCGCCGCGATTACACCGGTGCCTGGAGGTGTCGGACCGATGACCATTGCCATGCTCATGGCCAACACCACCACCGCGTGCGAAGGCTATGCCACTTAGAAGGAGATCCTCAGTTCAGCGAGCCGTCCACTCTATGCGCCGGCAAGCTTGGTTTCCAGCCGGTGCGTAAGCTCAGCAATCGTCGAGAAGTCGACCAGCTCCATAAGATCGATCCGGCCGGGAAATTCGCGTTCAATCTGATCATGAATCTCGACGAGCTTGAGAGAGCTTACCCCCACTTCAAAAAGGTCATCGTGGATGTCAATTTTCTTCCCCTCGAGCGCCGCGTGCACAATGCTCCCGATCTTCTCTTCGATCTGTGTGCGAAGCGCCGATTTTGTGCCGCTTGCCGCCGCGCGGAGCTCCCGCAGTTCGGCAAGGGGAGCAGCGAACTCCCCTTCGACGTAGCGCTGCTCGAGCAGATGGCGTTGGATCTTGCCACTGGTCGTCTTCGGAATGCGTTTGACAGGCACGACCTCGGCAACTTCCAATCCGGCGCTTTGACTGATGAGGCGAGATACTTGCAGGGCGATCGAGACGAAATCGCGCAGTGTTTTGCGATGCAAGACAAAGACGACAAGCTGATCGGCGCGCGTGTTGGGTAAACGCACGCCTGCGACAACGACTTTCCCGAGCCCCAAACCTTCCGCGCGCTGAGCGATGTTCTCAAGATCCTGGGGATAGTAGTTCTGGCCATTGACGAAAATAATCTCCTTGGCGCGGCCCGTAATATATAGCTCTCCCTCGTGGACGACGCCCAAGTCGCCCGTGCGCAGCCAGCCGTCAGCGGTGAAGGCGACTGCATCCGCCTCCGGATCCTCGTAGTAGCCCTTAGTGACGTTTTCCCCACAGATCTGAATGTGCCCGACCTGCCCATCGGAAAGCGCGTGATCGTCATCATCGGCAACACGAACGCGACAGTACGGAATGGCGCTTCCGACAGCCATGTATACTACAGTGTGCTGGTCGCTGGCCGCCACGGGCTCCACGCGCTCGCCTCTGCCGAGGCGGTGACGATTGAACGTGACGCAGCGATACGGCCTACCGACAGGTGGGAAGCTTACGGCCAGAGAGGCTTCCGCGAGGCCGTACACCGGAAACATTGCACTGCGCGCGAGCCCCGCAGGCGCTAAACGCTCGAAGAACTCGTTGCATAGCTCAACCGAAATTGGCTCAGCGCCATTGAATATCAGGCGAACTGATGAGAGGTCTAGCCCTTCGACCGCACGCTCATCGAGGCCCTTTAGATAGTGCCGGTATCCGAAGTTTGGCGAGCACAGGAGGGTCGCGCGCTTGCGCATGGCTAAAGTGAGCCACAACAGCGGACGGCGTATAAAGAGTTCCGTGGACATTAAGTTGACCTGCAGCCGGTTCGCGAACATGTAGATGTGAGAGCCGATAAGACCCATGTCGTGTGTAAGGGGCATCCACGATAGACTCACATCCTCCTCGCCAAACCCCGCTCGTTCCGTAACGCCAAGCGCGTTAGCGATGATGTTGCGGTGGGTCAGCACAACGCCTTTGGGCTCGCTCGTCGAGCCTGAAGAGAACTGGATTAAAGCCACGTCGTGCGGCCGGGCGCAATAAACATCGCCTGCACCCGAAACGTTCTCGAGGTGGTCGACCAGTAACGCTCGGTTTCTGAGCATCTCCCCCCATTCCGCTTGCTCTTCGGGCTGCCTAGCAAAGGTTTCCATGCGCTCGAGCGAGCGACGATCCGTGTAAATAAAGGGCTTTCCGAGCTTGCGCGCGATGCGCAGGAGTTTGCGGCGATGATCGTCGCTAATACCGGGCGCGACGGGAACGGGAACGATGCCGCCCAAGATGGCAGCCCAAAAAGCGTCGATTAGCTGCTCGTTTCTCGCAAGCGAAAGAATCAGCTTGTCGCCGGGCCTTGCGCCGAGCTTCTGCAATGCATGCAGCGTACCGAGAGCACGCTGATACAGCTCTCCAAACGCGACACTGCGCTCGCTTTCCTCGCCCTCTACGTAAGTGATGCTGCGCGAGACGTTGCGATTGGATTCTATGAGCTCGGTAAGCGTCGTGGCGCTGAACATCAGAGGCATCCCATTTCCATGTGCAAAGATTTACGATCGGAAATCGCTTTTCGGGCGGTTGGGGAACTTGCCCTCGAGACTGGCTCAGGAATGACGTTCATGGGCAGATGATCGTAGAAGAGGGCCAGAGAGGTCAAGGCCGATGGGGCGATGCAGTATTTCGTGAACGGGTGACATGTCCGTTCCGTCCGAAAATACTGGCGAGGTCTCGCGCGCAAGATCAATGCATGGGATTCGCTTTGGTCCGCAAAAATCCCTGTCATCGCCATGAACTTTTTGATCTCTTGGGTTCCTATGCTATCTCTGTTTTCGGTCGGGGTTCAATATTTCAGTTGCTGTTGTCTTAAGCCCAACCGCTTACCATAATTTCTGAGCTTCGCCCAATGCCTGCTGCTTAGCCAATGAAAATCCTCCACGTCGCTCACGCCCTTCCGAGCAAGAAAGTCACGAATCAGGATCTCATCGACGAGATGCTGCGTCGCAACCGGGCGCGGTTTTCTGACAACGAGCTCAAGGAGCTCCAGCAGCGAATGCAGCTCTCGTTTCGATTCTCGGGAACCGAAGTTCGCTACCACCGCGCCGAAGGCGAGAAGGCCTTTACAATCGGATTGCGAGCGGGTCAACTCGCGCTGAAGCGCAGTGGCGTGGCACCGGCTGACGTCGATCTACTCATCTATGCGGGCGTTGGTCGTGGCTGGCTTGAGCCCGCAATGGCCAACATTTTTCAGGCGGAGCTCGGCCTCACACGGGCAACCTGCTTTGACGTTCTCGATGCATGCGCTTCGTGGATTCGGAGTCTGCAACTCGCCAAGGCCCTCATTACCGCGGACACGTACCGCACAGTGATGATTCTGAACTGCGAGCTAAACTTCCGCGAATATGCCAATTTCGAGTTCGAGCGCATGGAAGATCTCGAGTACGCGTTTTCGGCCTTTACGATCGGTGAAGCAGCAACCGCGACGCTGCTGGTCGGCGCACCCAGCAGCGATGACGTCGTCTTGAGCTTCAGGACGTCAGGCGACAAGTGGAACCTGTGCCACATTCCGCTTTCCCACGCTGACGATTTCGTTTCGACCTCCGCGACGGACCGTTTCAAGCCGATGTCTTTCTACACCTCACCGCGCGAGCTTATGGCCGTGGCGACCTCGATGTTGGGTACTCACTTCAACGAAACGCCGACGCTGCGCGACCGTGCCTATGACCTCGTGATCGGTCATGAGGTGAGTCAGCCAATGACGCGAATGATCACGAAGCTGCTAAATATCGATCCGGGCATTGTCTTCTCGACCCACTCGCGCTTCGGCAACACGGTGTCAGCCTCGTTGCCGCTCAACATCTCCATCGCGGAGGAAGAGGGTCGCCTCAAGCGCGGCATGCAGGTGCTGCTCGCCATGGGCAGCGCGGGGGTCACCTCGGCGTTCTGCGCGTTCCGGTACTGACGAGGCTTGACTCGGCGTGCGCCTGGAGCCATTTCGGCACCTCTTCCCTTTTGAGAGTCATTTCTACGACCAATCAGGACTGCGCCAGCACTATATCGATGAAGGCTGTGGCGCCCCTATCGTTATGTTGCACGGCAATCCTACCTGGTCGTTCATGTATCGGGCGCTGATCGCCGACTTGCGCAGCTCGTATCGGGTCATCGCGCCCGACCATATCGGGTGTGGTCTTTCTGACAAACCGAACGACGATCGCTATGCCTACAAGCTCGAGGAGCGTGTCCGCGACTTGACCGCCCTCCTTGAGAGCGCTGCGGTAACGACTGACGTCACCCTGGTCGTTCACGATTGGGGAGGACCGATTGGATTTGCTTGGGCAGTTCGCCATCCGGAGAGGGTGAAGCGGTTCATAGTCTTCAATACCGCCGCCTTTCCGATTCCCGCACAAAAACGGCTGCCTCTCTCGATCTGGTTCTGCCGCAACACCGCATTGGCAGCATTTCTCGTGCGCCGCTTCAACGCCTTCTCAGAGATAGCGAGCCGCATTGGATCGAAACGCGGACTCCCCGCTGACGTTCGCCGAGCCTACACTGCCCCGTACAACAGCTGGGCCAATCGGATTGCCACGCTTCGCTTCGTGCAGGACATACCCTTGGAATCCAAAGATCGGTCATTCGCTCTTGTGCAAGAGACCGCCGATGCTCTGAAAACACTCCGTTCTCGACCGATGTTGATTTGCTGGGGTGAGCGAGACTTCGTATTTGACAACCACTTTCTTGAGGAGTGGATCGCTAGGTTCCCCTCCGCCGAAGTGCATCGCTTTCGCGACGCCGGCCACTACGTGTTGGAAGACGCAGCCGATCGCATTGTCCCGCTGGTTCATTCGTTTCTCGCGCAGCCGGAGAAGAAGCGCATATGAGCCACGGAGAGGGCGTTTGGTCCACCGACCTAGGATCCTTTCTGCGAACCGCAGCAGCCGATCGTCCTGCTCAACCGGCCTATATCTTCCCAGATCGGTCGATCCGATTCGACGAGCTCGATCAGCAGAGTGACATATGCGCCTTGGGGCTGGCTGCTGTCGGCATCGGGCGTGGCGACCGCGTAGCGCTCATGGTTCGTCCAAGTCAACCGCTTTTCGTGCTCACTTTTGGCCTCTTGCGATGCGGCGCCGTTCCCGTCCTCATAGACCCCGGTATCGGGCGAGCATCGCTCGCTCGGTGCCTCGCAGAGGCAACACCCACTGCCTTCATTGGTGTGTCCATCGCCCATGCAGCGCGCGTCCTGCTAGGCTGGGCAAGAGATTCCGTTCGCACGCTCGTGACGGTAGGACGGAGGTGGTTCTGGGGCGGTGTTTCGTTCCGGGAGGTGATGGAAGCGGGGTCCCGCGCGCAGCCGCGGACCTTTCCCTCGCCCGAGCCCGACGGATGTGCCGCCATCGCATTCACCTCTGGCAGCACAGGTCTGCCCAAGGGAGCCGTATATACCCACAAGAACCTCGTCGCCCAAGCGCTCCTCCTGCGTGACCACTTTAGTATCCGACCGGGCGAGCGCGATCTGGCCACCTTCCCGCTCTTCGCATTCTTCGATCCCGTTTGGCAGGTAACCGGTGTCATTCCGCGGATGGACTTCACCAAGCCAGGCTCGGTAAATCCGAATTGCATTATTCAACCGGTGCTCGAGCACGGAGTCAGCCATGCTTTTGGCTCGCCTGCACTTCTGGATCGCGTCAGCCGCTGGGGCGTCCCGCGTGGAGTAAAGCTGCCCACCCTCAAGCGCGTGCTTTCGGCGGGAGCGCCGGTTTCGGGCCGAGTGCTCGAACGTTTTGCCAAGCTTCTGGAACCTGATGCAGAAATTTACACACCTTATGGTGCCACAGAAGCGCTGCCGATATGTTCGATTTCGCTGCAGGAACTTCGCGCGGGAATTGCCGAGCAGACAGCGCAAGGCCGCGGGGTGTGCATCGGACGTCCTTTGCCGCAGATGAGGCTCGCGGCGATTCGCATCACTGATTCTGCGATCGAGCATTGGTCGGACTCTCTGCGCGTGGCAGCCAACGAAGTGGGGGAGTTGGTCGTCTGGGGGCCTAATGTTTCGAAGGAATATTGGAACCGGCCAAACGCAACGCGGCTGGGGAAAATCCTCTCAGCGGAAGGAGAGATCGGTCATCGCACCGGGGACGTGGGATCGATCGACGAGCAGGGACGCGTCTGGTTCTGCGGCCGCAAGTCCCACCGGGTGATCGCACCCTCCGAAACCCTGTTCAGCGTAGCGTGCGAAGGTGTCTTTAATCAGCATCCGCGCGTGCGGCGAACCGCGCTCGTCGGGATTGGAGCGCCTCCCCACCAGCGACCCGCTCTCTGTGTTGAGCTGGATGGCGACCGCGGCGTAGATCGTTCTCAAGTAACGCGCGAACTCCTTGCGCTGGCCACAGCGTGCCCACTCACCCGAAGGATCGAAACAATTCTTTTTCACCGGCAGTTTCCCGTCGATATCCGGCATAATGCGAAGATTTTTCGCGAGCGTCTCGCCGCATGGGCCACGCGGCAGCTTTCATGAGAGCTCTTGTCACAGGTGGAGGAGGATTCTTGGGTCGCGCGATTATCGAGCAACTCCTGGTACGCGGGGACCAGGTGAGAAGCTTCTCGCGGGGAATTTATCCGGACCTTTCCCGTCGGGAGGTCGAGGTGCTTCAGGGCGATATCGTCGACGCTGAGGCGGTGCTTCGAGCCGCCCAGGGAATTGACGTCGTCTTCCATGTGGCGGCGAAGGCAGCGCTTTGGGGGGCAGCCACCGATTTTTTCAAGGCCAATGTGGTGGGTACCGAGAACGTGATTCGGGCGTGTCAAAGGATGGGAATCAGCCGACTCGTTTACACCAGTTCGCCCAGCGTCGTGTTCGACGGCCGCGACATGGAGGGCGTTGATGAGTCGGTGCCGTATGCCAAAACCTACCACGCACATTACCCGCGCACGAAAGCGCTCGCCGAGAGGCGAGTGCTCGCCGCAAACTCAAGTCAGCTCGCAACAGTCGCCTTGCGGCCGCACTTGCTTTGGGGGCCAAACGATACCCAGCTCACCAAGTCCCTCCTTGCGCGAGGTCGCGCTGGCACACTCACGCGGATCGGCCGGCGAGACCCTCTGGTTGACTTCACCTATGTCGAGAACGCTGCCTTGGCCCACCTTTTGGCTTCCGACAAACTGCGGTGCGGATCCAATATTTCCGGAAGGCCCTATTTCATTTCGCAGGGCACACCAGTGCCCCTTTGGAGCTTTATCAATCGATTGCTGGAGGCCGGTTCGCTCCCGCCGGTGCAACGTATCGTCTCGCCTCGCCTCGCATATGCTGCGGCCATGCTGCTTGAATTCGTTTATCGAACTCTCCCACTTAAGGGCGAGCCGAGGCTCACGCGTTTTCTCGCGAAGGAACTCTGCACCGCTCACTGGTTTAACATCGACGCTGCCAGGCGCGACTTGGACTATTCGCCGACCGTTTCCATCGACGAGGGCTTGCGGCGTCTGCGTGCTTCCCTGGCGGCGGCTTAGCATCTTACCACAGCAGAGAACTCGAGAGGTTTGGCTTCCACTATCGACAAGCTCTGGACGTTTGGAGGAGATCAGCTAGAAGCAGCCACATGGCAGCGCTCGCCGCTGTGACTCCTTCACAGCGCACGTTTCTCAAGAAGTCTCCTGGCGCGCAGATGCAACGCCGACTGTTTGGGGCGTGGACGCTCCTTGTCTTTGCATTCCTCTACATTCCGATTTTCCTGCTCATCATCTTTTCCTTCAACAGCTCGCGCCTCAATATCCGCTGGGAGGGATTCTCCCTGAAATGGTACGGAGCAATCCTGGAAAACACGACCCTGCTCGCGGCGTTCAAAAGCAGTCTCATCGTCGCATCGGCAACGACGATTCTTGCAACGTTTCTCGGCACCCTTGGCGCTTGGATGCTTTACCGCTACCGATTTCCCTTCCAGCGCACCATCGGCCTTCTCATCTTTATTCCTATGGTGATGCCGGAGGTCCTTCTGGGTCTAAGCCTCCTCGTGGAATTCGTCCATCTCCTCAAGCTTCCCCTTGGGTATACCACGCTGATCATCGCGCACACCACGTTCTGCTTTCCCTTCGTGCTGGTCGGCGTCCAGGCTCGACTGCAAGGCTTGGATCCCTACCTCGAAGAGGCCGCCCTGGACTTGGGAGCGACCCCTGTCCAGGCGTTTCGACTGATCATCATCCCTTACCTGATGCCGGCGATCATTTCGGGTGCATTGATGTCCTTCACCCTCTCTTTGGACGAGTACATTGTCTCGGTCTTCACTTCAGGGCCTTCATCACAGACGCTTCCGCTGAAGGTTTATGGAATGGCCAAGGTGGGTTTGAATCCGCAACTTAACGCCCTGAGTACGATTTTTGTCATCGCCACGATTCTCCTTGTTCTGTTCAGTCAATTGCTGACGCGTTCCAGAAATCCATGAAAGAAATCGGCCATTCCCTGATCTTCGCCGTTCTGATGGCGCTAATGATAAGCGGCTGCGGAAGACCGCCCGATGGGACAACATCGAGTCAATCTTCTTCCACCCCTTCGCCGACCAGCGCGCCCTGTTTCTCAGAAGAACCCAGGCGAGCCGGTTACCGATCCGGAGAAAACGCTCAATATCTTCTGCTGGTCGGAGTACGTCCCGCAGGAAATCATCGATACCTTCACCGAAGAAACCGGCATCAAAGTTTCGGTGGAAAATTATTCATCGAACGAGGAGATGCTGGCAAAGCTTCTGGCGGGTGGCGGAAGCTATGACCTTATTCAACCCAGCGAGTACGTCGTCGAGGGGTTGATCAAGGAAAACCTGCTTGCTCCGATCGATCACGGGACGATTCCGAATATGAAGAACATTGCCCCGGAGTTTCGAAATATGTCTTTCGATCCTGGCAACAAGTTCTCGATCCCTTACATGGCGGGGACCGTCGGCATCGTGGTGAATACCGAGTTGGTCGAAGATGAAATCAAAAGCTTCAATGATGTCTTCCAAGACAAGTTCAAGAAGAACATCGTCGTTCTTGATGATGCGCGGGAGATCGTTGGCTGGGGTTTCGACACGCTTGGTATTCCCATCAATGAAGTTTCGGAGGAAAACCTCAACAAAGTCAGACCGCTGCTGGAGAAATGGCTGCCGCTCGTTAAGGTATTCGATTCCGACAGCCCCAAGACTTCCCTTCTTAACGGAGATGTTGCCCTCGGCGTTGTTTGGGGCGGGGAAGGCGCCATTCTCCTCAACGAAAACAAAAAATTTAAGTGGGTGATGCCGGCAGAGGGTGCGCACCTGTTTGTGGATAACCTCGCCATTCCCAAAGCAGCCGCGCACCCGACGAATGCGCAGCTTTTCATGAACTTTGTCCTGCGCCCTGATATGAGCGCCAAAATTTCGGAAGCTTTCCCGTATCTGAACCCCAACGCCGCTGCGCGCGAACTTCTTACCCCCGAGCAGCGCAGCAATCCTGCCAGCTACCCCACGGCCGATGAGCTCTCAAAAATGCAGACCTTCAAGGACATTGGCGAACAGGCCACAAAGATCGACGAACTGGTCACTTCACTGAAAGCGCAATGACATGGCCGGGAGGGCAGCACCCCCATCGCTGAATGCGAAAATTGCCGACCAACGGCCCGCCGGTGTGTTGGCTTGGGTCACTATTGCGCCCCTCTTTGCCTGGTTAGCGCTTTTCGTCGTGGTGCCGACGGCCATGCTCATCGTGCTGAGTTTCGGCGAGCAAAAAGGTCTTGGAACGGTCCATTTTACATGGACGCTCGACAACTACCTGCGAGCCTTCAACTGGATTTGGCTTAAAGTTTTTCTCACCTCGATCTGGTACGCTCTTCTCACAACCATTCTCTGCGTCATCATCGGCTACCCGGCAGCCTTCTACATTGGGCGCTCGCCTGAGAGATTGCGCAATCTTCTCCTCACGCTCGTGATGATTCCTTTCTGGACGAGCTTTCTCATTCGCACCTACGCTTGGATGACGATCTTGAGCAAGGAGGGTCTGGTAAACGCCTTTCTTGTCTCCGCAAGGATCATCCCTGAACCCGTGACGATTCTTTACACACCTTTCGCGGCAGTCTTGGGATTGGTTTACAATTACTTACCCTTCATGATACTGCCTATCTACACGAGCGTGGAGCGCTTGGATAATGCCATCATTGAGGCTGCATACGATCTTGGCGCAGGGCCTCTTCGCGCCTTCTCACAAGTCATCATCCCGCTGACCAAGCCGGGCATTATCGCCGGCGCGCTCCTCGTCTTTGTGCCGTCGATTGCGATGTTCGCGATCACAAACCTGATGGGGGGAGGCGACCCTCCTACGATCGGGGAGGTCATTTACAAACAATATACTTCCGGCCGCAATCAGCCGTTCGGCGCCGCCCTCGGCTGTTTGCTGCTTATCATCTTCTTTGTTTCGCTCTGGCTCACAAGGCGTCAGCGCCCCGAATAGATTTTCTTCCCCCATCACCCAGCCGCGACACCGGCGCGCCTAAGCCGGATCCCCAACATCCCCATGCGAAAAACCAAAATCATCTGCACTCTCGGCCCCGCAACTGACTCGCCGGAAAAGCTTCGCGCTCTGATCCTGGCAGGCGCCAATATCTTTAGACTTAACATGAGCCACGCTCCGCACGATTGGGTGCGCACGGTGGTGAAGAATATCCGCAGCATATCCTCAGAACTCGGCGTCATCACTGGTATCCTGTTGGATACGCAGGGTCCTGCTATCCGCACCGGGGAGTTGAAGACAAACCTCAATCTTAAGCCGGGCGACATCTTCGAACTCACGGTTCGCGGCTCACAGAGCGAGGATGTGCATTCCGTGGACGTCAACTATGAAGGGCTCGTCAATGACATTTCCGTTGGAGATGTCGTGCTCGTCGATAACGGCGTCATCCACATGAAAGTTTTGTCAAAGGACTTCCACCGCATCCGTTGTGAGGTCCTCACCGAGGGTGTTCTTGGTTCGAGGCGCCACATTAATTTGCCCGGAGTCAAAGTGAACCTGCCGCCCCTTACCGAAAAAGATTTGGCCGACGTGAAAGTGGGAGTTTCCGTTGGCGTTGACTACGTCGCTCTAAGCTTTTGTCGTCAAGCAGCGGATATAGAGGCCCTCAAGCGAGTCCTCAGAGAACTTGGCAGTCAGGCGAGGGTTATCGCGAAGATCGAGGACCAACACGCCGTCAGCGTTCTCGACGACATCATTGATAAATGCGACGCGATCATGGTGGCCCGGGGCGACTTGGGCATCGAATGTCCAATGGAAGAGCTTCCGATCATCCAGCGGCGCATCGTTATGCAATGCATCCAGAAAGGCAGGCAGGTCATCGTTGCTACGCACATGCTTGAGTCGATGATTGATAATCCCCTGCCGACTCGCGCTGAGATCACCGATGTGGCCAATGCTGTGTTTGAACAGGCTGACGCGATCATGCTGAGCGGCGAAACGACTGTCGGCAAATATCCCATCGAATGCGTCCAAATCTTCGATCGCGTTGCGCGTCGCTTTGAGCAAGCCGGCGGCGCGGGTTTTCACAGGGAAGCCGAGACTCTAAGCATCCGCCACAAGGCCGTCCGATCAGCAGTCGACCTGGCGAACTCTCTTCCGGATTCGAAGATTGTTGTCTTTACCCGACGCGGCTTCATGGCTGACCATTTCAGCCAATTCCGACCCGAAAAGGCCCCGATTTACGCCTTCACACCCACCGAAGAAGTCGCCCGACGCCTGACCCTAAATTGGGCAACCATCCCGATCGTGATGCCTTTCGAGGTGGACCCCGAACATACGATTGCTGGAGCTGAAAAACTCTTGCTGGACCGCGGATTGATTCAGCTCGGCACGCAGCTCGTCGTTCTCACCGATATCGTGACCGGAGGCGAACGCTATGATTCAATTCAGCTACGCCAGGTTGCGTAGCAGTTGAGACCTCATTGGGACGGCAGGCGGGACTCCGGTGACAGCGCCTCCTTTGAGTTGCCCTGCGAAGCTGGCTGCTGTGTATCGTTGAGTCGATGTTGCCGGGTTTGACCATAGATCAGCTTCGGACTTGGTCTCGAAGGATAGTCAGCATCCCCTTCTTTGGAGTGTTCGCTCTGGCGTTGCTCATGCAGGCAACAAAGGAGTTCTACCCCTTTTCGAATTATCCGATGTATTCGGACCTAACCCCCTCGGTTGAATACTACTACCTGAGCACTTCCCGAGGGGAAGCTATCCCCCAGGTTCGCTTCTTTGGTTTTTCCACTAGCTGGACGAAGAAAATGCTCAACAGCCGGCTCAAGAAAATCACCGGCGGAGGTAATATTGAAGACGCCACGCCGGACCAGATCAGGCAAGCTGGAGAGGACACACTCCGGTATCTGATGGAGCACTGCAAAGAGCATCAAAAAGCAAGGCTTATCTCGGAGGGTCTCCGACTTCATCGCGTCCTTGTGGAGCGCAGCGGGAATCGCTTGATCAGAAAGCCTTGGGTCGTCGCTGAGCTGCCCGGCCGATGAAGCAACTTCTCGCTAGCCTGCAGCGGATGCGCGAAATCGTCCTCCCCTTCGCAGCTTGGGAAATGGTTCTCATGCGACTGCTTTGCAGCGTTCACTTCTACGATACGCTTCCCGATCGAATTCCTTTTGCCACGATGCCGTTTCCTAATGGTTTGGGACACCTGATCGATTTCACATTTCTCGCGGAGCCCGGGCTCTGGCCGATGCTCAAGGGACTCTCGATCCCGTGCCTGATCGCCTACACTCTCGGTCGCTTCAACCTTCTCGCGTTAACGTATCTTCTAGCGCTAATCGTGTCCTTCGGAACTCTTCGAAACTCTCAGGGTGCAATCGGACATAGTACGCAGCTTCTTGCGCTCGTCATGCTCGCACAGTGGGGCATGAGCTTCATTGACATGGTCATAAAAGGCCGCCAAACCATGGCTTTCTGGAGGACGGATACGCCAAGTGAGCGGCGTCTGATCCATGCCGCACGGGTGATGATAGCGGCCGCTTATCTGACCACGGCAATCAGTAAAATCGACCGCAGCCATGGCCAATGGCTTCTAGACACCCCGAATCTGTCCGTTCAAATAGTCAAGACCCAAGCCAACGATTATTACAACACGCTTGAACCCATCAAACCAGCCATCGCGGAGAAGCTACCCGATATTATTGCGGCACACCCCCAGTTAGCGCAGATCTTCTTCGCACCGGCCCTGTTTATCGAACTCTTCTTTTTTCTCGGATTGATGGGACGCGGATGGTCGGCTGCAATGGGTCTGGCCGCGATCGCCCTTCATCGCGCCATCGACCTCCTTATGGGCCTCAACTTCGAAAGCCACGAAGTGCTCCTTTGGATCTTCTTTGTGAATGTGCCTTATTGGCTGTGGCGGGGCGCCGGGCTCATCATACGACGCCTGCGTCCCGGTGCCAACGTAGCGAACTCGACAGCATGACATGGTAGTCCACATGCATCGCCTGACTCCTTCCGCATTGCAGGATGTTCCTGGAGATCAGATGATCCAAGTGGGCCTTCAAATTCTGTTCCATGAAAGCCATTTTCTGAGCAAACGCTCCGGAGCGCTCGGAATGCCGTAGCCGTTAAGCCGGGCAAGAAGATATCCTGCCACGCACCCGCCGAGGTGCGCGGCGTGTCCGATCCATGGTTCGAATCCGAGAAGAAGAAGAATGATCGAAGATCCGACCAAGGCCCAGCCGAGGTACTTTGCCCGAAACTTCAAGGGGATGACGAAAAATAGGAGCAGGACAATTTCGGCCTCAGGAAACATCGTGGAGAAGGCGAGAATAACTCCGCAAACGGCCCCGGATGCGCCCAGAAGCAGAGTATTGCCCCCTTGCAAAAAAATCTGGGCGAGGCCGCCCGCCACAGCGGACGCCATGTAGAGCGCGAGAAATCGAGCGGTGCCCATAACTCGCTCGACGATCTGACCGGCAAACCAGAGTGCGAGCATATTGAAAAGCAAATGCCAGATGTTTGCGTGCAAGAATGCATGCGTAATCAACTGCCACCATCTGCCTTCTTCCATCCCGGCAGCACTCAAGCCGTAGAAGTCCTGCAAATGATCCTTAACGTCGGGATTTAGCCATTGATAAATGAAGATTCCCGTGTTGATTGCGATCAGAATGACCACTGCGCTCACGCGCCACCGCTTTCCCATCATCGCTAAACGCTATCCAGATTTGCTTCGAGTGTCCAACGTACGAGGGACAAGAACGTTGAGTTTGCCAATTGAAAAACCAAATTCGTATGGCAAAGTGCCGCTTAATTCTCCATCAATCTCCACGGGCACCGGCTCGCGACTCGTAAGTCGCAGAGCGCGACTTTGAAAATACTCCACATCAGGAAGAGCCGGGTGGTTGCCGAAGACAATCGCTTGAAAGTAGCGGATTAAATCCCAATGACTCTGATTCTGAAACACCAGAACGTCGAGCAGTCCATCGTCGAGTCTCGCATTCTTGAAGAGCACAAAGGGACCTCCGTACAACCGGCCATTTCCCACGAGCACGAAGCTGCCCTCCCGCGCAGTTCCATCCACCGGTTCAATGCGGATCTTGGGCGGCTGTCGCGCCGCCACCTGGGCGAGCGTGAGCAAGTAGCTCATCGGCCCGAGCGCTTTCTTGGAATCCGGCGTTGTCTGGCGCACGACCTCCGCATCAAGGCCTACTCCGGCAAGCTGAACGAAGTATTCCTGATTGGCCCTGGGGAGATCAACCTGACGTATACAGCCTTGTTTGATCACCTGCCAGGCCTTCACAAGATTGTTTTGCGGAATGCCCAACTCCGTTGCGAAAACATTCATGGTGCCCACAGGCAAAATCCCGAAGGTGACGTGCGAGCCGCCCATTCCATTGACCACTTCATTAATTGTCCCGTCGCCGCCCGCAGCCACGATCGTCCCGTATCCTTGTGCAACAGCCCGCTCAGCCAGCGCCCCTGCTTCACCGGGGGAGCCGGTACTTCGCACGACGACCTGATGCGAGAGGGAGGCGATCCTGTCGCGCAGGGCCTTCGCGCGCTCACCGCGGGCAGCAGGGTTCAAAATGACGAGAATTTTCGGATTTCTGTTCACGCTTCACATTCCGGAAAAGTTTCGTAGCTTCCCCGCGTGCCCCTTTTTGCCAAGCGAATTCTTCTTCTTGTGTCCGGCCTCATCGTGGCCGCGGCACTGGTGCTTCTTTGCATCAACCTCTACCTCCAATCGAGCGGCGTTCAACAGCGCATCCGCAATGCGGCCATTCAAGCGCTTGGCAGTGAGGTCAACATTCGGAGCACCGTATACACTCCATGGCACGGACTTGTCCTTCGCGGGATCAGTATTCCCGATCCCATCGATCCGAAGCTCAATTTTGTTGAAGCCGCGGCTCTCAGGGTTCGCTTTGCCTTGACCCCGCTTCTCGCCAGGCGTTTTGCCATCACAGAATGCACCCTTTTTGAGCCAAAGTTTATTATTCGCCAACTCGAGAACGGCGATTGGCTCATGCCGCTGCCGGCTCCCCGGTCACGAGTTGCCGAAACTGCTAAGGACCGTTCCGTCGCGACCGGAAGAGGAGCTTCCTTTCGAGCCGAACTGCAGCGCTTTCAACTTCGCAGCGGAAACGCTGTTTTTCTCAATGCCAAGAACCGCGCGATTGTCACGCTCGAGCGCGTGAATATCAGCGGCCAGATTGCATCCGATAACGCAGTTGCCGGCATTTTCGAAGTCGGGAGGACGGATTTGTTCAACTCTCTCAAGCCACGCAAAGTTGGCGGCTCGTTTACCTGGGACGGAAGGGTGCTCGATCTACCAGACATTCAAGGTTCGCTCGCAGGAGGGAAGCTCGCGGGCAAGTACCGCGTTGAGACGAACGAGCAGCCAGAGTTCTTTCTCGGCATGCAGCTCACCGGCGTTCTCTTACGCAAGCTCGCTGAAGA
Source organism: uncultured Verrucomicrobiae bacterium (assembly GCA_963744345.1). Lineage (GTDB taxonomy): Bacteria > Verrucomicrobiota > Verrucomicrobiia > Chthoniobacterales > Terrimicrobiaceae > DASTFP01. The sequence goes on along the minus strand of CAVUTD010000019.1, from coordinate 213,544 downwards.
GGCCCAAGTGGAGCCTGGAAAAACCGAAGGCTCGCTGCAAGGTTCAATTAATCTCACGGGCGATCCGAGGGATAGCCGTTCAATTTCCGGAGAGGGCCACGTGCAATTGGTCTCCGCGAAACTCAAACCCATGGAATTTCTGGTCAAACTGGGGGAATTGCTCCAAATCGACGAGCTTCAACTCCTGGAGCTCAGCGATGCGAGAGTTGACCTGACGATCGGTGGAGAGCGCGTGCAAGTGGAGAACATTATCTTGAAATCGAACAACCTCATCCTGGTTGGAACGGGACCTGTTCGTTTCAATGGGAAAATGAATCTCGATGCGAGATTGCTCTTCAATGTGAAACTTCAAAATCAGCTCAAGGGAGTGCTGGGGCAGAACCTTGTTGATTCGGAGGACCCTAACTATCGCCAGGTCGCTTTTACGGTAACCGGCAGGGTTGATAATCCGAAAACTGACCTTTTCGATAAGCTTATTGGAGTCAAAGTGGGCCAGGATGTCGGCGGAATTCTCATGAACATCTTGCGCGCCAACGTGCCCCAAAAATCCGAAGACAAAAAAGAGGAGCAGACCGCCGAAAACTGATTCCATGCGCGTCATAGCTGGCGAAGCTCGCGGCGTGTCATTACGCACACCCTCGCCGAGTATCCGCCCGACTATGGATCGCGTGCGTGAGGCGATCTTTTCCAGCCTTGGAGAGGCGGTGCCAGGAGCTCGCGTGCTCGATCTCTTTGCCGGGTCAGGCGCGATGGGAATTGAAGCTCTCAGTCGGGGCGCGGCTTCGGTCGTCTTCGTCGATTCCGATCCGCGCTGCACAGCATGCATTCGCGAGAATCTTCGCCGCGCCGATCTGCAGGCCTCGGTGCAAACTATGGATGCCTTTAAGTTCCTCGAACTCTATGCCGAGGGAGCCTTTGATCTGATTTTTGCTGATCCTCCATATGCCAAACGCCCGGGAATACGGGATTTCGCCAAGGAAATGCTCGAACTTCCTTCTCTCGCTGCAGCGCTGAGCCCGGGTGGTATCTTGGTTCTCGAACGCCGCGCTCGCAGCAAAGAACCGCAAGCCGGCCTTCTCTCGCTTTTCCGGCTGCGCCGCTACGGCGACAGTGAAATTGCCTCCTACAACATCCCGGCAGAATGATAGCCGTCCGCATCCTTTATAATCTTGCCTTCCCTTTCGTCTTACTAGCGCTCCTGCCTGGATTTCTCTACCGCATGCTCAAACGTGGCAAGTACCGCCACAAGTTTGGCCAACGATTTGCCATCTATTCCTCACGAGTTCGAGGAAAACTCTCGCGAGGAGGCTGGACGTGGGTGCACGCGGTAAGCGTCGGCGAAGTGATGATTGCATTAAAACTCATTCGCGAGTTAAGGCGTCGCGATCCGGAGATCCCTGTCGTGCTTTCCACGACTACCTCCACGGGCTTCGCGCTGGCCAGCAAAGAGCAAGGCGAGCGATTAGAAGCTATCTATAATCCGGTTGATTTTTTCTGGACGGCGCGACGTGCTGTTCGCTTGATCCGGCCACGGCGCCTGATTCTTGTCGAAGCAGAAGTTTGGCCGAATCTTACGGCGGAGGCAAAAGCTCGCGGCGCCACGTTGGCGCTTGTTAATGCGCGCCTCTCCGGCCGATCGGAATCCCGCTACCGGATGATTCGGCCGCTCGCCTCGGCGATATTCAACCAACTCGACCTGCTGTGCGTGCAAGAAGCTGCCGAGGCAAAGCGCTGGCAATCATTGGGCGTTGACGCGCGGAAGATCCTCTGCACGGGAAGCATTAAATTCGACGATCAGGCAGAGGACACTCGCGTTCGCCGCAACTTTCGCCACTCCCTGGAGGAATTCGGTGTGAACGAAGAGGCGCCAGTTCTTCTTGCGGGAAGCACCCATTGTGGAGAGGAACGTCTGATCGGGGAAATTGTGATCCGCCTCAAGCAGGATTTCCCAGGCCTTTTTTACATCGTCGTTCCACGGCACGCCGAACGCTGGAAAGAGGTGCGAGAATCCCTTAAGCAACTAGGCCTGAAAGTGGCACTGCGCACAGGCGAAGAACAAAGCCCAACAGAGGCCGATTCTCTCCTGGTCAATACCACTGGTGAACTCCGCGATTGGTATGACCAAGCGACTGTTGTTTTCGTGGGCAAGAGCCTGACTGCTCATGGAGGACAAAATCCGGCCGAAGCGGTCGCCGCGGGTAAGGCTGTCGTTTTTGGACCGAACATGGAGAATTTTTCTTCCCTGGCGGCTCAGCTCGTTCGAGAGGGGGGAGCCTTGCAGGTCGCCAACGCGAAAGAACTCGAACAAACGCTGCGCGAACTGCTTTCCCGCCCTCAACAACGCACTGCGCTCGCCGCGAAGGGCACGAGGTGCCTACAGGCTCACCGTGGCGCTACCGAGCGAACATGCGGCGCGCTGCAGGAGTTCGAATCGCTACGACGGCTTGCGGTAAGCTGAAGCCCGGGAAACGGAGAAAACGCAGCGAAGCGAGGGTGCAAAAGCACTGCGCCGGCACAATTCGGTCATCGCTAAAAAACCGCCGGCCTCGTTCTCCAGTTGAGATCTACCGCGGCGTTGACAAGCGTGAGTGCCGGCGTGCCGTTCAAGGCTTTGGCCAAGGCACCCGGAATGTCGCACTACTCCGGGCGCAGTCCGGTTTCTGCCGTATCCAAGGCATAGGTCGCCACGATGGTGGCATTCATTGAGGGCATGAACGCCGATGTCGTCGCGAGAAATCGATTGGCAAGAATTTCCGTATCGCCCTCCCAGGCAGAAAAATGCTGGCCCGCTGGAGGCGCATGCGCACTCACGGAAATGGCGGTTCCGGGTGTGTAGGACCCGCTGCCCACACCGTTCTTGACTGTCAGCGTGTATGCCTCTGAGCTGCTTTCCAGGCGTGCATCGGCCGAAATCGATCGATACTCCGCCGCCAAGGTGGCGGGTTTCTCTGGCATGATCAGCGTTGTATTCGGCGAGTTGACATCAGACATACCGGAGACGTCTCCTGTCCAAACCACAAAAACCTGATTTGCCGGCGCGGCCGTCGCCGTCACATTGACTTTTGTCCCAGGCGGATAATTGCCATCGCCGACTCCATTGATCACGTTCAAAACGCTCCGTGTTCCGCTGCCGCCGGAAACATCCAAAGCTCCCTCCCCAGCGGTCTGGATGTCGGTATCCTTCACGCGATACCAGACGATTCGCTGGTTCAAGTTATCCTCCACAAAAACGTCGATGAGGCCATCCCGTGGATCTCGATTGCAATTAACGGCTAGATAGCTGTCCAGCCTGCCCACGACCCACGGTTCTCTCGCTGGATCGCTGAATGCCGACGAAGTCTTCATACTTCCGATCAGAAGACCCTCCTTGGTATAGTGACCTACGGTTCCGCGACCTGGGTCAATGCCCACGAGCACACCTCCCGAACCACCGGGAATGGGCACCATGCCGACACATTTTTTCGGCAGAGGAACCCGCCATTTCGGAGTTCCCAATGGAGCAGGCGTCAGGGAATCCGATTGCTGAAAGCCAAAGAGCACATTCCCTCCCATCCACGCACCGCCATCTTGTGAAAGGCCGACTTTGTTCGACCACGCGAGCGCATAGACCATCTCGTCGGATCGCCCGGCCATCTTCCATTCAAAAGCCTCTTCGCCTGCCAGGGCAAGGGCATTTCGGCCGGTATCGGCGTCCATCACCTTGACGGCATCCGACCAAGTGTAAATGGGGTTGCCCAAGGCATTGAGGCCCTGCGGCGCGATGGCATACAGCGCTTCACCTTCGAACGGATAAGAAGCCTCGGGAATGCGATTACGATTGGCGGAAGCCATCCACAACCAGCCGGCGTGATCCACCTCGAATGCCCGGCGAAACCAATACCAGTTGGCATCGGGAACACCCGGAAGACCAACCAGTGTCACTTCGCCAGCCTGGCCCGTCGTCGTTCTCGGTGCATATTCAATTTGGCCGTCCCCTTGGGTATCGTTCCAGTTCCAAAGGTATCTGTTTTCCGGCCGCCATGTCTCTTCGCGGTGGACACCATCGGGACTTGGCTGGGAGCTGCCGAGGACGGACGCCAGCTTCAGCATCGGCCCCCGATCCGGGCCGGCAGGAGGTTCAACGCGATAAATCGCCAGTGAATCGCCAGCGGGATAGTAAAAGAAATCGTTGCTGCCAAATCGGACAACCTGAGGCGGGCCAAGATGCGTGGTCTCGTAGTTGCCGAAATACTCCTTGCTCGCATCAGTTTTCGCGGTTCCTAACAAGCTCCATTTCCCCGTTGCCTTATCAATCTGATATGCCTTCCGATAGCTCGAGATCAATAGGTCGGGATTGGCCACGCCGTAGGCGGCCGATCCTGAAAACTCCAGACCCATCTGTTGCCAGACAAGGTTGAGTTGAGAATTGATCTTCTGGAGCCGCGAACCGTCTCCCATGCGGTCGGAAATTATTACATTGCCAGCGACGTCCAGTGCCATGCCGTGGATGGAAGACAACCTCTTCGGTTTACGGTCCCCCGGCCGTTGTGGCAACCCATAAGAAACTGTTTGCGTGAGCCGGTTGCCGCTCCTGATGGTGTATTTTCGGACCATCCCAATGCGGTCCGCGACCGCCAGCGTGTTTCCCTTGATGGAAAGCGCTCGCACTTCTGTCAAATCGGTGATTGGCGTGGCGAGCCTCACGCCGGCGGGGGAATACACGCTCACCTTCGTGTGCTCGTGGCCGACCCACAGATTTCCGTTCTTCGCGATGTCTAATCCGCACGCTAAGGGGATCGGACCGATCGACCTTTGGTGCTCGCCCGAGACCTTATCGTACTGGAGGATCCGACCACCGAGCGCGTCGGTGACATACAGGCTGCCGCCGTGGATTACGATCGAGATTAGCGGCACCGTCATTACCTCCCTGTCGGCTTCAGTAGCATCCTCCGGAATTGCTGGCGTTGGATATCCGGCACTCGGATGTCCGCCTACGTTTCCATCGTACACTTTGATGCTCCGGCCTTGCTGCGTGAAATTGACCACACGCTCATTTTCCCCCAGCCCGGGAGCCAAACTGATGCGCCAGATAGAGAATTTCGACTTGGTGCGGTCTGTCAGACTGTCTCCGTAGCCGGTAACGTAGGCATACGAACCGTCCGCTTCCACCGCGATGGCCTTCAGCAGGGCCTCGCCAACCGGATGACCCGTGTTCATTTCCGCCTGACCGTTTACGGCCGACCAGCGGATGATGTCGAAATGAGGCTCGTTCCAGTCATGGACCGTATAGGCATTCCCCTGCGCATCCACCGCCACCCCCTCAATGAGAAAGGGCACGTGTCCGGACGTAATGGGCGGAAGTCCCGTGTTTCCAATCACGCCAATGTTTTGATACTCGGCGTCGTTGCGAAGCACCTTCCAGGTGTACCTCCCCGGAGGAACCGGGTTTCCAAAGTCGTCCAGTCCATCCCAGCTGGCGCTTGAATCTCCTGCATTCAAGCTTTCTAGCGCCCATAAGGTTCGGACGATATTCCCGTTGAAGTTGAAAATCCCCGCGCTCGTCATACCCCTTTGCTCAAGCTGCACGGAAAAGTCGTGCTGCGCCTCGAGCGAGCCGGCCAAGATGGCGAGACAAGATAAGGATGCAGCGAACCGGCGAAGAAACGCAAGAAGCTGCCAAGTTTCCGTGGGACGGGATTGCCACTCCACTATCTTGAGGGAGCCTCTATGACCAGCCGCAATGCGATTGTGACAGAATAGTCAATATTGACGCTAGCTAGCCCCCTTTCACCGTCGAATGGGAGGCAACCAAGCGCTTAGCAGAGCCACTTGGCTGAGTCGCGCCCTCAACTTGAGCGCTGAGCGCACCAAGGAGATCGAAGTCACTCTCCCAGGTGCTACGCTATAAGCTAGCCCTTGATACCGGCCGATGCCATGACGCCTTGCGTCACCCGCCTCTGGAAAAGAAGGTAGCCGACTGCCGTCGGAATAGACGCTAACACAGCAATGGCTGACGTCTTCGCAAAGGCGACGCCATAAGCGGATTGCACCTGTGTCATACCAACCGGAATCGTAAGCATCGGTGTCGAGTTGGTGACGATAAAGGGCCAGAAAAAGTTGTTCCAGGCCGCGATGAAAGTGATGATAGCCATCGACCAGATGATGCTCCAGTTGAGCGGGATATAGATGTTAAGCAGAATTGTGAAATGCCCCGCCCCGTCAATGACCGCAGCATCGCGAAAATCTTTGGGAACCTGGTCAAAGAACCGCTTGAAAACGATGACCGATAGCGGCGTTGCAATCTGGGGCAGAATGATCCCCGCATAGGAATTTACGAAATGCAATTTATTCATCAGCATAAACAGCGGAATCGCCATCGCCCCAAAAGGAAGCATGAATCCTATCAGAAGCGCCACGTTAAGGAGCGCCTTGCCCTTGAATTCAAGAAGCGAAAGGGCGTAGGCGCACATTAGAGCACACGAAATGGAAATGATTGTGATCACCGTGGAGACGAAAATCGTATTCAGATACCAGCGAAAAATCGGGCTGTTTTGCATCACGTATGTGAAAGCCTCAAAATCCGGCGGAAACGGCAGGTAAGTAGGTGGAAGCGCCACGGTCTCTGTTTCGCTCTTCAAAGCCGTGACGCCAATCCAGTAGAGTGGAAAAAGCCACGCCAAGGCCATAATCACCGTTAACCCGGTGAGAACCCCCTTTAATATCGAAATTCGTTTCTCTTTCATTTCTTACGCCTCCCCTGCAGGACTCGAAATTGTATTGCCGAGACAATTAGCATGATAACAACTAGCACGATAGCCACCGCGGAGGCATAGCCGCCTCGATTCTGCTGAAACCCCTGACGATACATATAGAGAAGGACCACCATCGTGGAATTATAGGGTCCTCCCTGTGTCAAGAGGTACACTTGGTCGAAGATTTTGAACTGGGCAATAAGCTGAAGGACCAACACCAAGCTCGTAACAGGCCACATCAGCGGAAAGGTGATGAAAATAAACTGCTGAAAGGCGTTCGCTCCGTCTATGGACGAAGCCTCATAGACATCTGCTGAGATATTTTGGAGGCCTGCAAGAAAGAGGAGCATGTTGAACCCGACCGTCCACCAGATTGTTACTGCGGCTACGGCTGGCATTGCCCACGTTGGGTCCTGAAACCAGGAGACCGTAGTATTAAGCAAATAGTTAGCAATTCCGAAATTTGTGTCGAAAATCCATAGCGCGGCAGTTGTCACCACGCTCACGGGCAGGACAAAGGGCAGAAAGAATGCCGATAGAATTGGTAGACGCAGGCGCTTCAAACGAACGACCAGAAGTGCAAGCAAAAACGCGACAGCTGTATTGGGGACGACAGTAAGGAGGATGAAATAGAGGGTGTGCCACAAGGATGCCCAGAAATCAGCGTCGCCTATTAGCTCAACGTAGTTTTGCAGTCCAACAAAGCTGCCCTGTCCTGTAATGTCGGAGTTGGTTAAGCTTAGATAGGCAACCTGGATCGCTGGATAGATCAAAAACGCCCCGTAAAAGAAGAGAAACGGAGCGGCAAAGAGCCAACCGATTGGCCAAGCAAATCTTCTCCGCGTTGAAAGCGGCGCAACTGTTGACATATTAGCCGCTTTTACTCGCGAGTTTTAGGGCTGTTGCGCTGCGAACTTTTCAAGTTCGCTTGTAAATTTCTGGATTCCTTGGTCGACAGGCATTTGACCGTTCACCACGGGGACCAGGAAATTGCTGATCGCGCCGAAACTTGGGCTGCCCACGCCAAAGATTGGTAGCGGCGGATCGAACACGACATTTTTGGCCGCCCCAACGCTGTACTGGTTATTTGGCGACATCTGCTTGTAAGCATCGCTCTCTTGCAGAGGAAGATAAGCAGGGATGTGACCGCCGCCCGCCCATGCCACTTGCTTAACGACATGGGCGATGAATTTCAGCGCCGCGCCGACCTTTTCCGGAGACAGCGGGGTTTTCTGATTGTTCGGGATCGCCAATTGGTGAGAATCGCCCCAGGTATCCTCATTTTCGAACAGCTTCGGAAAGGGAACTATGCCATAATCAAAGGGGAGCTTTTTTTGTTTTTGCAGATCCACAAGGGTTGGAACCTCCCAGTTACCGTTAACCATGAACGCACTGCGACCGACGCTGAACAACGCTACCATCGCGGAATACGTGGTGTTCTTCGAATACAATCCTTGTTGAGTCCAGTCCGCAAGGACCTGAAGGGATTTGCGGCCTTGGTTTGGCATGTCTTCGAAAGACAACTGGCCGCTTTTAATAAGATCCCCTTTCTGCTGTTTGAACATTGAGTACCAGGCGCGCCACGTTCCGGCCGGACCAGCCGCAACGCTTTCAGCGGCAATGGGTGTCACACGGGTCTTGTCCTTGACTGCGGTTAACATCTTTGTGAAGGCCTCGATACCATCGAGGCCTTTCGGCTTTCCATCCGCGTCCAGCATGTCCGCTTTTTGAAGCGCTGTCTTATTGTAGTATAACACCAGGGTGTGAATATCGAGCGGAACGCCGAACAGCTGGTCTGTCTGGCCATATTTCTTGCTTAACTCCAGCGAGCTATCAATGAGGGACTTCTGGAAATCAGCCGGCTTGAGCCCCGCCTGTGAAAGTTCATCGGTTGTTAGCGGCCTCAGGTCCTTTGCAAGAATCCCGGCCGCAAAATGGGACAGATGGTAGGTCATAACGTCAGGGGTCTCGCCAGAGACGACCGCCGTATGAACCTTGGTGTAGAATGGCTCGCCCCAGGCAAGTGTCGTCTGAGTGACACGGACCTCTTGCTGGCTCTTGTTAAATTCCTCCACTATCTGCTTCATCCGGATGCCATCGCCGCCACCGAGAAAATCCCAATAAGTAATTTCAACTGGAGCAGCTTGGGCCAGCGTTAGGCAAGCAAGGCATCCTGCCACATGTAATAGGAGTCGTTTCATAGAGATGTTGGAGGTTGAGTCTAAGTTAACAGATAGGGACTAATAAGACACGGAGAACATATTCCACGACATTGGAGGCAATTTCGCGACAACTTTGTCGGCGTTGACGGAGAATTCATTATGTTCCTTGGGAACGATGGCGTTGGGCAGGTCCGCCGAATTGGTGGCGAGAAGATCCGGACCCGAGATTGCCAGGGCGGTGCATCCGGTTGCCGGCGGGAATCCGCGCAAGTTGAGCGACACCTCGGCTGAGCCGTTCGCGTCGCGATTAAGTATAAAGAAGGCGACCTTATTTTTCGCAGCATCGTGGACCGCCGCGGCGACGATGTCATTGACAACACCGGAAGTCTTCGTCTCGTGCTGATCGGACTGGACCTTCGCCTCAAGGACGCTGCCATGGGCGTGCTCAGTCACGATTTTGAAGGGATGAAAGATCGTCTGGCGCCAGGCAGGCCCCCCCGCTTCAGCGAAGATTAGACCAATCACGTTCACGAGCTGCGCCTGACAAGCCACCTTCACGCGATCGGCATTGTTCAAAAGCGTGATAAGTGCCCCTCCAACCATCAGCGCATCCTGCAGGTCGTAGATTTCTTCGATCAATGGCGGCGCAACGGGCCAACCGGGCTTGGCCAAGTCTTCGGCGGACCGCGCCTTGTACCATACGTTCCATTCGTCCATCGAAAGCATGACCCGCTTCATGGACTTGCGCTTGGCGGCGACCGCATCACAGACAGCAATGGTTTCCTTGATAAAGCGGTCCATGATCTCGACGTTTGCCAGAAACTCCTGCACGTTCTCAAGCGGGTTCTCGTAGTACATGTGGAGTGAGACGAAGTCCGTCACATCGAGCGTATGTTCCAAGACCTCGTACTCCCAAGCCGCGAAGGTTGGCATCGAGCGAGCGGAAGAGCCACAGGACGAGACTTCGATCGTCGGATCCACCCATTTCAAAAGCTTGCCTGTCTCCGCGGCGATGCGGCCGTATTCGGTCGATGTTTTCCTACAGATCTGCCATGGCCCATCCATTTCGTTTCCAAGGCACCAGAACTTTACCCCGTGAGGTTCTTTGTAGCCGTGGGAGGCGCGAAGATCGCTGAGCCGTGTTCCCCCCGGGTGATTGCAATACTCGAGGTATTCTCTGGCCTCGTGCGGCCCGCGAGTCCCGAGGTTAACCCCGAGCATCGGCTCGGTGCCAGACTAGCTTGCACCACTCGATAAATTCATTCGTTCCAAACGCATTGGTTTCCGTGCTCAACCAGGCGAGGTCCAGACGGCGTGGCCGTTCGTTCACCGGGCCTACGCCATCTTCCCAATTGCAACCAGACATGTAGTTGCCTCCGGGATAACGAATAATTGTCGGACCAAGTTCCCGAACCAGTTCAAGGACGTCACCGCGAAAGCCGCGAGCATCTGCTGTGGGGTGACCGGGTTCGAAAATGCCTGTATAGACACACCGGCCCATGTGCTCGACGAATGAACCGAAGAGACGGCGATCGACGTGGGAAATACAAAAATCAGGATCGACGATAATCCGAGCTGTACTCACAAGGAAAAGAAGCTTTGGTCGTCCGCGTGCTGAAGAGGCACTATGACAACGATCTGAGAGTCAATGTGCATTGTTCCGTAGGGATTTTGGAATCTGAAAGAAGCTGATGAGGGAAAAAGCCGATCTTCACGATTTTTGGCCATAGTAAGCATCTTTTCCGTGTTTGCGAAGAAAATGCTTGTCGAGCAATGCCTGCGAAATTGGACTCGCTCCAGGATTAAGCTGGAGGGCTTTCAGAGCCATTTCCGCAATGATTTCGAGCGCGAGGGCGTTTTCGACTGCCTTGGAGCCTGAGGGCCCCCAGGCAAAAGGCCCGTGTCCATGCACCAGCACAGCACTGACCTGCTCAGGGTCGAGGTCGCGGAATCGCTCCACGATGACATTGCCGGTTTCCCATTCGTAAGCGCTCTGAATTTCTTTGGGGGTCATCGGTCGGGTCACAGGCACTTCACCGTAGAAATAATCCGCATGTGTCGTCCCCAGGCACGGGATGGCCTTGCCGGCCTGGGCGAATGAGACCGCGTTGCGCGAATGCGTGTGCACCACGGCGCGGATGCCCGTGAATGCCTGAAATAATCGCTGGTGAGTCGGCGTGTCGGAAGATGGCCGCATTGCCCCGCTTACCTGCTTGCCCTCGAGATCGACAACCACGATGTCATCAGGGATTAGTTTTGCGTAGTCCACACCGCTCGGCTTAATCCCGAAGAGTCCGCTCTCCCGATCGATCACACTGACGTTGCCGAAGGTGAGGTCCACCAAGCCGAACCTCGGCAATTGAAGGTTTGCCTCGTAGCACTCTTGCTGGATCGCCTGATAACTCATAGGTTCAAAAACGGGTATGATTCCGGGGCGCACCCGCGTCTGGAATCGGGCGTCGCCGTCCTGCCGAAGGGAGCGTGGAATGGAAGTTCCGCGTTCTGCCTCGCGGTGACGCATGCATCACACGCGGACACGGGTGAGCTCCCCGAAAAGCGGGTCTTGTCTTGCTGTTGCGCCACTATAAGCGCCCCAATCCCGGGGCCAGATGATAATACATTTCATTCTGCCGTAACTCCCGTTTGAAGTCACGGATTTCGGTCTTGGCATCGATGACCACGAGCTCGATACCGGCGATCTCCGAGAGATCCTCCATGTGCTCCGTGGTGACCGAGTAGCTGAAGCCAGTGTGGTGCGCCCCTCCCGCGTAGATCCAAGCCGCGCAGGCCGTCTTAAAATCGGGCAGACATTCCCAAACGGCGCGGGCGACCGGCAGCTTTGGCAGCGGCTTCTGGGGCTTAACAACCTTCACCTCGTTGACGATCATTCGGAAGCGATTGCCCAGGTCAATGATCGAGGCGTTGATGGCATTCCCCGCCGGAGCGTCGAAGACGAGACGCACGGGATCCTCCTTTCCGCCGATGCCGAGCGGATGAACTTCCAGCTTTGGTTGGCCCTCGGCAATGGACTCGCAAACCTCCAGCATGTGTGACCCAAGCACTTGATGACCCTTGGGAGCCAGATGGTAGGTGTAATCCTCCATGAAGGCGGTGCCGCCTTCCAGATCGGCTGCGATGACCTTCATGGCGCGGACCAGGGCTGCTGTCTTCCAATCCCCTTCACCCGCAAAGCCATATCCATCGGCTAACAGACGCTGAACAGCCAACCCGGGAAGTTGTTTCAAACCGTGCAGGTCTTGGAAGTTGGTCGTAAAACCTTTGAAATTTCCGTCTTCGAGGAATGAACGGAGACCCAGTTCAATTCGTGCTCCATCGCGCAAGGAGTCGTGCCTTTCACCGTTTTTGCGAAGCGACGCGGCCACGGAGTAACGCTGCTCATATTCCTCACAGAGTTGGGTCACGGCGGCGTCGCTTACCGCATTGACGTGCTGGACGAGATCGCCGACTGCATGGTGATTGACGGAGTAACCAAAGCGAGCTTCAGCGCTTACCTTATCGCCTTCTGTGACAGCCACGTAACGCATGTTATCGGCAAAGCGGGCGAACTCCGCCCCCTGCCAGTCGTGCCAGGCTCGAGCAACACGCATCCAGACGCCAATGCGTTCCTGCACTTCGGAGTCTGACCAGTGCCCGACGACCACCTTGCGGTTGAGGCGCAGGCGGGTATGAATGAATCCAGCTTCCCTATCACCATGAGCAGCCTGGTTCAGATTCATGAACTCCATGTCAATCTCGCCCCAGGGCAAATCCCGATTGAACTGCGTGTGAAGATGAAGAAACGGCTTGCTCAGTGCACTCAAGCCCCCAATCCACATCTTCGAAGGCGAGAATGTGTGCATCCATAAAATGAGGCCCGCGCAATTCGGATCGTTACTCGCTTCCTGGCAGGCTCGGCGGATTTCCTGGGGCCTGGTGACCGGGGTCTTAAAAACGAGCGGAAGCGCCATCTTTTTCGAATTATTGAGCTCACCCACGATTTCTCGAGCGTGAGCAGCAACCTGCTTAAGGGTTTCTTCGCCGTAAAGATGCTGACTGCCGGTGACAAACCAAATTTCGGGGGTCGCGAGATTTTTCATTCTGAAGAATTCTGCCCGCTATTTCCTCGTTTGTCAGCCTCTTCCTTGATGTCCAGTTCCCGCAGTCCTCGAAAAAGCCGGCGTTTGCGAGTGCGTCCAAACGCATCGGGGAGCAAGCGAATGCGGCTAAGGACCAGTTGCAACGCAACCATAGATCTTGGCGCAGCCGACTCTTGCCAACCCGTAAAGCGGTCATATGAAAGAGTTCGCGCTCGTATCCGCCTGCGGATTCGACGGCGGTTCAAGGAGTTCTGAAAGGCCGAAACGGGTGTCGCGGCTAAACCGTCGATCTTTCTGCCTGCAGTCGAAACCAGGCAGGCTTGATGGTCCTGGAAGAGCTAATGCGGTCAATGGCCCTTGCAAACGGCATTATGCATATTCTAAATGTCATTCCTTACAGCGGAGGCCACGCCCTCTACGTGACAACCGTTTCCGGATGTCCTAAGATTTCCGCGTCGGAGCCAAGCCCGTTTTCCCCTGCGGTCGCGACAAGACATTCGAAATCCCGACAAAGTTGCATAGTCTAACTGAACGCCCTGCGACTGGATCATTATAACACACTGATAACATGTCAAATGCGGTGTTCACAAAGCGGGTGCTCCGAAAGAAAATACGTTGACTTTATAGGACTCCGAATCTATCCGTGAGCCGGAGTGAGTCTCTATCCCAGAAATTCTCGATAATAGAAAAACTTCGTGGACGCACTCGCTGAAAACATGCAGGTAAACGTGAGACGTTGACCCGCCCGAACGTCGAAAGGCTTGCCGGCGAATTAACCCCCGTAACTAAGAAAAATATGAAAACATGTAGGCTTGTTTTAGCCACACTCTCGATGGCCACGATGTGGCTGGTGCCCCAGATTAATGCAGCGGAGAAAAAGGGCACCATCGGAATTTCCATGCCCACGAAATCGTCGTTGCGATGGATTATGGATGGCAACAACATGGTCGCGGTTCTGAAGGAAAAAGGTTATAAACCAGATCTGCAGTATGCCGAGGATGAGATTCCGAATCAATTGGCGCAGGTTGAGAATATGGTGACAAAGGGGGCAAAAGTCCTCGTGATTGCCGCGATTGACGGAACGACGCTTTCCGATGTTCTCCAGAAGGCAGCGGATTCCAAGATCAACGTCATTGCCTACGACCGCCTGATCCGCGGATCGCCGAACGTCGATTATTACGCGACTTTCGACAACTTCCAGGTCGGTGTCTTGCAAGCTCAGTCCATCGAAAAGGAACTCGGGCTTAAAGAAGGCAAGGGTCCCTTTAATATCGAACTGTTTGGCGGATCCCCCGACGACAATAATGCCTTTTTCTTCTACGACGGGGCCATGTCTGTTTTACAGCCTTACATCGATAGCAAGAAGCTGGTTGTGCAAAGCGGTCAAACGGGCATGAAGACGGTCGGCACGTTGCGGTGGGATGGCGCCGTGGCCCAATCGCGTATGGACAACCTCCTTTCGGCCCACTACACCGACAAAAAAATCGATGCCGTTCTCTCGCCCTATGATGGCTTAAGCATCGGTATCCTCTCATCGCTCAAAGGGGTCGGGTATGGCACTCCTGATCAGCCTATGCCCGTGGTCACCGGTCAGGATGCGGAGATCCCTTCCATGAAGTCGATCATAGCAGGCGAGCAGCGGTCGACAGTTTTCAAGGACACCCGCGAACTCGCCAAGGTCGCAGCCGGCATGGTTGATGCGGTCGTCACCGGTAGTAAACCGGAAGTCAACGATACCAAGACTTACGAAAACGGCGTCAAAGTCGTGCCGTCATTCCTCCTAAAGCCAGTGTTAGTGGATAAGTCGAATTACAAGCAGGTACTTGTTGATTCCGGTTACTATAAGGCTGAGCAGCTGGAGTAGTTATTTGTTGTCGTCGATCCTCTGCAGGAGAGTTAGCACCGTGTGCACCGTGCGTTGCTTTGCTCCGTGAAACGGTGCGCCTGATATGTCTTCCGTTGAGACTCCAACGACAAACAACGTGATCCTCGAAATGCGAGGGATCACGAAGACGTTCCCGGGCGTTAAGGCGCTCGATAACGTGAACCTGACCGTGCGTGAGGGCGATATTCATGCCATTTGCGGTGAAAATGGCGCCGGTAAATCCACTCTCATGAAGGTCTTGAGCGGAGTTTACCCATTTGGCAGCTACGAGGGACAGATCTTCTATCAGGGGAAAGAACGTCACTTCCGCGACATCGCCGACAGCGAAAAGCTAGGCATTATCATTATTCATCAGGAGCTGGCGCTCGTGCCTCTCTTGTCCATCTGCGAGAATATCTTCCTCGGTAATGAGGAGGCAAAGTTTGGCGTCATCGACTGGGAGTCAGCCGAGCGAAAGACGAAAGCTCTCCTGGAAAAGGTAGGCCTCCACGAATCGCCCGAGACGCTGATCATGAATCTCGGAACCGGCAAGCAACAACTGATCGAAATTGCCAAGGCGCTTTCCAAAAAAGTCAAGCTTTTGATCCTTGACGAGCCGACCGCTAGTCTCAATGAAAATGATAGTGAGGCCCTCCTGGCGCTCCTGCTCGAGTTCAAGTCGCATGGAATCACTTCCATTATGATTTCGCACAAGCTGAACGAGATCAAGAAAATCGCGGATCAAATCACGATTATACGCGACGGCGCTACCATAGAAACACTGGACACTCCGGAGATCAGTGAAGATCGCATCATCAAGAGCATGGTAGGCCGCGAGCTGAAGGATCGTTATCCCAAGCGCCAACCTCGTCTGGGCGAAACCATTTTTGAAGTTAAGAACTGGTCCGTTTATCATCCGCTTCAACCTGAGAGACAAGTCATCAAGGGCATTAACCTCAACGTCAAGAAGGGCGAAATCGTGGGCATCGCCGGGTTGATGGGATCTGGTCGGACGGAGTTCGCGATGAGCGTTTTCGGGAGAGCCTACGGACAGCGCATCAGCGGGGAAGTGCTCCTGCATGGGAAAAAGGTCGACGTATCGAGCATTGGCAAGGCCGTGGACAGCGGTCTCGCTTACGTCACCGAAGATCGCAAGACTTTTGGACTCAATCTTATCGATCACATCAAGCATAACATCACGCTGGCCAACCTTGACGGCGTTTCCAAGACGGGGGTCATCAACGACCTTCAGGAACTTAACGTTGCGAACGATTACCGGCAAAAGACGAATATCCGATGCTCCTCAGTGTATCAAACGGCGGGAAATCTTAGCGGAGGCAATCAGCAAAAGGTTGTGCTTAGTAAATGGCTCTTCGTAAATCCTGAGGTGCTCATCCTGGACGAGCCGACCCGCGGAATCGATGTCGGCGCCAAGTACGAGATCTACACCATCATCAATCAGCTAGCCGATTCGAATAAAGCAGTCATCGTCATCTCGTCGGAGATGCCGGAAATCTTAGGGATCTGTGACCGGATTTACGTCATGAACGAGGGCCGGTTGGTCGGCGAGATGCTCGCCAAGGAGGCGTCTCAGGACAAAATTATGCGCGCAATCATCCGCAGTGGGAACAAAGAATAATGAGCACGACAGCAACAGCCCCCGCAGCCGCTCCTAAGACCGTTGGAGTCCGCGCCCGAAGTAATTTGCGCGAATACGGACTGATGATCGCGCTGGTCGTCATCATGGTTCTCTTTCAGATCCTGACTGACGGCACGTTGTTCAAGCCTTTGAACCTGACTAACCTGGTTCTCCAAAACAGTTACATCGTCATCATGGCGCTCGGTATGCTGCTCGTAATTGTTGCGGGTCACATTGATCTCTCGGTCGGCTCGGTCGCCGGCTTTATTGGAGCCCTTGCGGCAGTCTTGATGGTGCGAACGGGCTTGGACTTTGTATCGGCTACACTTCTCTGCCTGCTGGCTGGTGGCGTCATTGGCGCCGCACAAGGTTATTGGATCGCTTACTTTAAGATACCTTCCTTCATTGTCACGCTGGCGGGCATGCTTGTCTTCAGAGGGCTTACACTCGCATTGCTGGCAGGCGAATCGATTGGGCCGTTCCCCAAGCAGTTTCAGCTGCTTAGCTCGGGTTTTATTCCTGATTTCCTGCGCTCGGGTGGCTTTCACCTTACCTCGCTGTTGATCGGTGTGCTGGTCGCTGCGGCAATGTTCTACACAAGCCTGCGGACCCGGCTCAATCGTCAGAAGCATGGCTTTGAGGGCGGTCCTTTATGGATCTTTGTTCTCGAGCAGGCTGTCATTGCAGGCTTGCTCCTGTATCTAATCTATCTGCTTGCCTCATATAAAGGGATACCCAACGTCCTCGTGGTGATGGGCATCCTCATTGCATTGTTTACGTTTGTGACGATGCGAACCACAATCGGACGGCGAATCTACGCATTGGGTGGCAACGAAAAGGCCGCCAAGCTCTCCGGCGTCAACACCGAGAGGCTCACCTTTATCACTTTCATCACGATGGGGGTCCTGGCTGCGTTGGGCGGGCTCATTTTTGTCGCTCGCCTGAATACCGCGACACCCAAAGCTGGCGTGGGCTTCGAACTCGATGTCATCGCGGCCGTATTTATCGGCGGCGCATCCGCCTCTGGCGGAGTAGGCAAGGTCCTGGGCGCGGTGGTAGGAGCGTTCATCATGGGCGTGATGAATAACGGGATGTCGATCTTGGGAATTGGCATCGACTGGCAGCAGGTCATTAAGGGCCTTGTCCTCCTCGCCGCAGTGATTTTCGACGTTTACAACAAGAACAAGCTCTAAGCAATCGCCTCACTAGCTCGACGCCTGGAGCAGCATTCTGCGCGAACAGCCGACTAATAGAGTGCTCGCCAGCACTTCGGGCACGAAGAGGAGAAGTTCATCGCGATCTTGAAAGCGACCGGAACTGTCCCCCTTGCAAGTAGCGCCCTTGTGTCGATATTTCTGAGAAGTTGATGAGAGAACAATCGCACAAGGAGGTCGCGATGGAGTTCCTGCGTCTCGTCGCCTCAGGGAACGTGCAAGAGGCGTATCGGAAGCACCTCAGCCCCGCTTTTCGCCACCATAACCCTTTTTTTGCCGGTGACGCTCAATCACTCATGTCCGCAATGAAAGAGAGCGCCGCCAATAATCCAGACAAGGTTCTTGAGATACTACACGCACTCCAGGACGGGGACCTGGTGGCGCTTCACTCGCGAGTGAGACAAAAGTCCGACGATCTAGGGGGAGCTGTCGTCCATATTTTCAGGTTTGAGGAAGATCTCATCGCAGAATTTTGGGATATCGGACAAGCTGCGCCAGAGAATTCACCGAATGAACATGGGATGTTCTGATTGCCAGCGGCACTAAGGCCTGGAGTGATTCCCGCAAGGCGGTTGCGGGACTTCAACATTGCGACTCTTCTGGAAATTTGATCGTTTCGCCCAAGGAAGTATATGGCAATCGCCACGGTTTCAGATGATCTGTGGCCATTGACGTGATCGTCCTGGCGTTTAGGCGGATCCTGCGGTGCGTGGACATGGCCGCATCCCACATAGGTATCTCGAATCTTTCCCCCTCTTCGTCCGCGCCTTCGGAGGCAAAGCGTTTGACCACGGCAGCGCCTACTACATTAATGGTTACACCGGGGAGCGCTGTGGCTTCCACGATGGATTCGCGCGGACGACGAAGAACTAGTCAGCCTATTGCAACGCCCTTGGCCCGAAGAGAGGCACAACGACTTGCTCTCGATGTTTGAGCAG
Source organism: uncultured Verrucomicrobiae bacterium (assembly GCA_963744345.1). Taxonomy (GTDB): domain Bacteria; phylum Verrucomicrobiota; class Verrucomicrobiia; order Chthoniobacterales; family Terrimicrobiaceae; genus DASTFP01. The sequence continues at coordinate 194,899 of CAVUTD010000019.1, read as the reverse complement.
ATGGGCGTTATCACCCGAGGAACCGCACTAGTCCCTAAAGAAGCGCGATTTTAATCGGAGGGACAACGCAAAAGACTCGAAATGCCCTTAAATCCTTGGTTTGATGGCGGTGACTAAACCAAAGCCACCCAAGGAGAAAGGTCATTTCGAGTGAGCAGAAGCTATCCGAAGATCCTGCGTAATCGCAAGCGCCGAATTCAACGTCGTTTGAACGCCGAGCGCAGATGGAGCGATCAGACTGAGCCGATGATGAAGGCCGGCAATATTCATTATGAAATGGCCGAGAAAGCCAGGGCGGTCAACTGCGGGGGCATCGGCGCGATCCATCTGATGGTCAACAAACTGGGGCTGCGACAGGAGATCGACTCCCGGCTGCATCTGCTTAAGAAGCACCTGCCTTATCATGAGAGTGACCACGTGCTGAATCTGACCTACAACGCCTTGCTCGAGGGAATACGGCTGGAGGATATTGAGCTGCGGCGCAATGATGAGGCCTTCCTCGATGGGTTGGGCGCCCAACGCATTCCGGACCCGACCACCAGCGGGGATTTCACTCGTCGCTTTGCGCCAGCGGACATCCTCGCTCTGATGGAGATAACCAACACGGTGCGACAGCGGGTTTGGAATCAGCGGCCCAAGGGCTTTTTGAGCGAGGCTCTTATCGACACCGACGGCACCATTGCTCCGACGTTCGGGGAATGCAAAGGCGGGATGGCTCTTTCCTACAAAGGCATTTGGGGTTATGCCCCGCTGGTGGTCTCGCTTGCCAACACCCACGAAGTGCTCTACCTGGTCAACCGTCCCGGCAACATCGTGAGTCACGAGGGCTGCGTGCCCTGGATCGATCGGGCGATCAAATTGGTCGCTCCGCATGCCGGCCAGATCACCCTGCGCGGGGACACTGACTTCACCTTGACGGGAGAATTGGACCGCTGGGATGAGCAAGGAATCAAATTCATTTTCGGGATGGATGCCCATCCCAAGGTAGTCAACCTGGCCGAAGCCTTGCCGCAGGAGGCCTGGAAGCCTCTGGCGCGGCTCCCGCGCTACGAGATTGCGACCACGGCGCGACGCAAGCCCGAACGAGTCAAGGAAAGCATTGTTCGTTTCAAGGGCTATGAGAACAAGGTGCTCATCGGTGAGGACGTTACCGAGATAGAATATCAGCCCCGCAAATGCTCGCGGCCCTATCGGCTCATCGTCGTGCGCAAGAACATCAGCGTGCAAAAGGGCGAGAGAGCCCTCTTCGAGGAGATCCGTTACTTTTTCTACCTGACCAACCGCGCCGACTATGCCCCCGAGCAAATCGTCAGTCTGGCCAACGGGCGCTGCCATCAGGAGAACGTCATCGAGCAGCTCAAAAACGGAGTCAACGCCATGCGCATGCCGGTGGACGATTTGCTGAGCAACTGGGCCTACATGGTCATGACCTCCCTGGCCTGGAATCTGAAGGCGTGGTTCGGGCTGCTCCTGCCCGATGGTCGACGAGGAGCGGAGCTGATCAAGATGGAGTTCCGGCGCTTTTTGCACGCCATCGTTTTATTGCCCGCCCAGATCGTGCGCACCGGCCGACGCATCATCTACCGCATCATGAGCTATAACAACTGGCTGAAAGACCTCTTCGCGAGCTGGGAGCATCTGCGGAGGCTCGATGCCACTTAGCAAAGAAAAACCGATCCGGCTAACCCCCTACAACTTGTGTCAACATGAGGTGAACTATGTCCCTATTACTGCTACAATCGGCCTCTTGGACAAAGCCGAAGGCCAAGAGTCGAAATTGGCCCATGATTCGCAACCCTCGTGCTGCGACTCCGTGCGATTCGGTCGCAAAATTCGGCCGCGAAGATCTCGAAATGCGACTCAGATGCCGCCGCCGCGTTTCGAGTCCGCTTTTTCGCTTATTTTGGGACTAGTAGTTGCCCTTGATTGGTGTCAACCCAATTTATCACGGCAAAGGTTATGGTCGATCTGGTGATAGAGGAGAATAGTGAGGAAGTTTGAGTATTCACTCGATTTGAAGCGCATAAGCTTTCGAAAGCAGCCGGAACTCTATTGTATCGGCCGAGGAGAGCAAGGGGTCTTGCTTGTCGAACCTTACAAGAGCGAAATTCTTCCTCATTGGAGATTCAGAACGCCGGAGATCGCGCAGCACTCAACCATCAAAGTCTATCAGATATTCCTTGCCTACAAGTTCGAGAGAAATTTCGTCGGGATGGATATGGCAAGGAAGTTCTTGCAGATGGGATACACGCGCGCGCGACGTTATGCTAATCATTCATCCGGAAAGAAATACTCTCAAAACGGGAGGCCTGGGAGCTGGCACCTCCACAGACCACGTGCGGCAGAACGTGCGCGAACCGCCACCTTGTTGAAGCGTCTACCGACTTTGACCGAAGTCGGAAAGTTTGCGACGTTCTTGGCCATCGGATCACGTCAACGCGTTGATCGCTACCCGCCGCGAACTTGACATGCGGCTCGCTTGTTGATTAGCTCGCTGAGCTCTTACCTCATACTATTCCGCTACAAGTATTAGTTAATAAATGCGATCAACCTTTCCCGCGGGAGACATGGGAAAGGCTTTCTGAATCGCTCTAAGCGCTGAGTCTTTGCGAGACATGGAAAACAGCCAAAATCCCGTTACCGTTCCGGTAATGCTAATGGCGGTGGGGACGCTGGTGTTCCTGGCCCATCTTTTCCAATTTGTATTCCAGCGATTCCGGGTGCCGGACACGTTGTGGCTTATCGGCATTGGCCTCGTCGTCGGACCCTTGACGGGCCTGGTGCAGCCCGAGGATTTTGGGATCGTCGGTCCGGCGCTTACGGCAATCGCATTAGCCGTGATCCTTTTCGAAGCAGGGCTCGAGCTTCGTCTTCACGATCTCAAGGCAGCCCTCGGAAACGCCGTGATGCTGACGCTCGCAGTCTACCTGACCTCTCTCGTCGCGGTAATGCTGATGGCTAAATTTCTGGCCGGATTTCCCTGGATCACCGCGATCTTTGTAGGTGCGGTGATTGCCACCCCAGCGCCGCCAATAATCCTGCCGTTGCTGCGGAACTCGAGTCTGCCGCGAAATCTTCAAGTAACGGTGACCCTTGAGTCAACCCTCGGCGAAGCGCTGGGACTCGTCGTTGCCCTGGCGTTATTGCGTTTGGCCGCCGCCGAGGGCGTAACTGCCAGCCATCTCGTCGCCGGACTCCTGAGTTCCTTTATCGTCGCGATAGTTCTCGGCCTGATCGCGGGAATTGGCTGGGCCTTCTTGCTCAAGCAGGTGCGCGAACTTAAGCATTCGATGATTCTTACTCCCTCCCTGGTCTTCATCGTCTTTGGACTTATGGACTATCTCGAATTCTCCGGGCCGGTGGCGGTGCTCGCCTTTGGGCTCGTGCTCGGCAACTTTGAAGGTCTCGCAAAGCAATTCAACTGGTCAAGCGACGACGGCGCACCGGCACGGGTGGAGAGCATGGAAATGGCATTCATCGGCGAGCTTGTGTTTCTGCTGAAGACGTTTTTCTTCGTGTTCCTTGGGATCAGCATGCGGCCCGCCGATCTATGGTCGCCGATTGCGTTTGCCATCGTGGGATTGCTCCTGCTGGTCCGTTTCGTTATGGTGCGATTCTTAGTGGCGGGAATCATTAGCGGCCGCGCCGATGCTCCCATCGTAGCAAGCCTGATTCCAAAGGGTTTGGCGGCCGCAGTAATGGCCGCCGCGGCCGCCGCCACGCCGAACTTTCCCAAGGGCAACGAAGCGGACAACCTGATTTATGCGGTCATTTTCTTTAGTATCGCTACGACCGCTTTGCTTGTTTTTCTCTTTGAGAGGACACCACTGTACCGCCTCTTCTCAGGATGGTGGTTTCGCGAATCCTAAGAAGCGCGAGAGGTCATGTGCTGTGTTATGGCAGCTGCAATGCTTTGCGGTTCGGGAATCCTGCTGGGGGGCCTTAGTTCACTTGCCATCATGGAAGATGCCAAGTGTATAGCGACGGTCGGAATGCAGTCTACTTACGCCATGGCGCAGATTAACCCGATAGGGCCGGCGTGTCCCCTGAAGGGGTCGGTGACGCACAGCGAAGATCACCCCGTCTCCTTGCTGCAATCGGATAACCTCTGCGCGGGATTGCACGCGAGGGCGTTGTTCGGCAAGCACGAACTCCCCGCCGGTGAAATCCTCCTCGGGGACTGAGAGCAAGAAGGTGACTTGCAGTGGAAAGACGTGCTCTCCATAGAGGTCCTGGTGCAGGCAATTGTAGTCGCCGGCGCCATATTTGAGAAGAACGGGCGTTGGTTTGGTTTGTCCTGCCTGGTGGCAGCGCATGGGAAATTCGGTGTGTGCGGCCGGGTAGCTCTCATCGATGGCCAGGATTTTATTCCAGCGGTTTGCCACGTGCACAAGGCCCCCGATAGAGCGACGCCCGCAAGCGGGCAACGATCTCGGGCAACGGATAGGCAAAGTATTGATATTCTCCGCGACCGAAACCGTGTCGAGCCATGAGGATTCGGCTGCGGAAACGCTCTTCGACGTCATACATATCTGCCAGTGAGCGGCACTCGTCGGGCGATAGAACGGACTTGGCGGTAGCGCAACCTAGATTGTTCAGATCGTCGGTAATTCCCTGCCAGTTGAGTTGCTGCCACCCGACCGGCGATGGCTGGCGAAGAAGCGCGTGCGACGTTCATACGGTAACCCCTTCCCGCTCCAGCAACGCACGCTTGCGTTCGACGCCCCAGCGGTAGCCGGAAAGATTTCCATCATTTCGCAAAACACGGTGACAGGGAATTGCTACCGCAATCGCATTGGAAGCACACGCCCGCCCGACCGCTCGCACAGCTCTTGGATAACCGATACGTTCGGCAATCTTTGAATAACTTGATGTGGAACCCGCCGGAATCTCGCAAAGAGCCTGCCAGACTCTCTGTTGAAAAGCGGTCCCCTGCACATCAAGTGGCAAGTCCACTCCGATCTTTGGTGCCTCGATGACGCCAACCACTCGCGCAACTAAATTCCCGAAGTTTCGATCCCCTCCGACAAGGTTCGCCTGCGGAAAGCGATTCTGGAGATCCACTGCGAGGGTCTCTGGATTGTCGCCAAGCAATATGGCGCAGACACCTTTCCCCGATGCCGCAACCAGGATCGAACCGAGCGAGCATTCACCAATGGCAAAACGGATCGTCGCTCCCGCTCCCGCCTCCACGATAATTTTTCGGGTTCATGCCGAGCATGTCGGAGGATTTGGCATAGAAGCGGCCATTGGAATTAAATCCCGCTTCGTAGATCGCCTCAGTCACTGTGCTGCTCTTTGGCAATACCTCCCGCATCCGGGACGAGCGGCAGGCCGCCGTGTAAGCTTTCGGAGTGAGGCCGGTCGCAGCCTTGAACATCCGGTGAAAATGAAATCGGCTCATTCCAGCCGAACTCGCCAGAGCGTTGAGGTTAAGCGATTTTTCCGCCGTTTCCATCATACGGCAAGCGGCAGCTACAGTTGCGGCGTGAAGCTCTGCGAGTGGAGGCCGCTGCGGCTTGCAGCGTTTGCAGGCTCGAAAACCCGCGCGCTGAGCTTCCTGAGGCGAGGTATAAAACGCGATATTTTCGCGATGTGCCAAACGTGCCGGACACGAAGGACGACAGTATACTCCCGTGGTCTTAACCGCGTAGACAAACTGGCCATCGGCCTTGTGATCCTTTCGAAGAACTGCCCGCCACCGTTCTTCATCGTCGGTCTTGCTCTCCTGTCCGCTCGTTGCGGCGATCTTGAAACTAGTGGCTTGCGTCTAATGCATCGACACCGATGACGCAGACCGTTTGATGGGGCGTGGCGGCCGCAATGCTCTGAGAAATAGCACCAAAGTGCGGCCTGTTGACAAAATGAAGTTCAGGAGAAAGTGTCTTTGACAGTGTTGAGTCCCGCTTCCCTGAAGCCGATTCAGCGACGCGAACGAGACACTACGAAAGCGCGTATGGCCGCTTTGCGGATACTCCTCCTCACGATTGGTGTGGCTCTCATAGCCAGCTGCGCTCCTCAGGCGCCGCCTGTCGCGCGCCGACTGGGTCCTGCAATGTGCAAGGAAGGACCACCTGCTTGGAAAGCCAGCGACGGTCAGCGCCTCATGTATCGCACGTGGGGACCTGGCCGTAAAAAGCTTCGCGCGATCATGGTTGGAGTTCCGGGCTGGAATGGTACCGCCGGCGACATTGCGCCGCTGGCCGAATACTTGGCGGGTATCGGTATTCGAGTTTACTCAACGGGAGTTCGCGGGCAACACGGCGACCTCACCGCAGCCTCGCAGCGAACGAAAGGACATTCCACCGATGGCCGAGTTTGGGAGCGAGACTTCATCGAATTTATCGAATGGGTCCAAGCACGTCACCCGAAGAAGCCGCTCTTCCTCTATGGTCAGAGCATGGGCTCACTCACCGCAATCCTGGTCTCGCGAGCCGGGGTTTTCCCAGGCGGCGCCAGGCCGCTCGGACTCATTTTGCACTCCCCAGCCGTTGCAATGATGTACGCCTCGCCCGTGTTGCGCCTCGCTATTGCAGAGTTGCGGCGTTTCAACCCGGAAGGACTTCTTTTTCACGTCGGTCTCATCTCCGGAGATAAGCCAGCCCTGACCAACAGTGCGGAGTTCGATCGCTTCTGGGGAAGATCGGAGGATCGCATTCGGCCGGGCTTCACCTGGTCATTTTTTGACGAAACCCTCAAGCTGGGCATGCGCGCGCGCAAAGCAGTTGCCCAGCTTGATGTACCTGTCCTGGTCCTTACCGGTGAGAAGGATCCGATCGGAACCGCCGGCGTCGGCCATCGGACTTTTGCGCGTTTCATGCGGCGAATTCCAGGGCAAACAAAGGAAAGACATCGCTTCGAAGATGGTTATCATGACCTTCTCCATGACAGCAATAAACGGCGGACGCTTCAATGCGTGGGCGATTGGCTGGATCGGGAACTTCGAAAAGATGAAGCATGAACGCGCCCCAGCAGAAAGGCCGCTAGCACGAGATACAAACATGTAAGGCACGAAGAACATCAGCGAAATGAACTACAGAAAGCTCGGTAAGACAGGATTGAAGGTATCGGAGATCGGTTATGGCGCATGGGGCATCGGTAAGACAATGTGGATTGGCGCTTCTGACGACGAGTCAGTGAAGGCTCTTCATCGGTCGATTGATCTAGGTCTGAACTTCATCGACACGGCTTTGGGCTATGGGGATGGTCATAGCGAAAAACTCGTCGGACAGGTCGTCAAAGAACGCTCGGAAAGAATTTTTGTCGCAACAAAAATCCCTCCGAAGAACGAAGATTGGCCTGCCAAATCGGGCGTACCAGTAGCAGAGACATTTCCGGCCAAACATGTGATTGCCTGCACGGAGCAAAGCCTGAAAAATCTTGGTTTGGACACCATCGATGTTGAGCAGTTTCATGTTTGGTCCGACGAATGGGTCGACAAAGGGGATTGGCTCGAAGCCGTGCAAAAGCTAAAGCAGCAGGGCAAACTCAGACACTTCGGCGTCTCAATAAACGACTTTCAGCCGGAGAACGCGATCAAATTGATCGAGACTGGAGTATTGGATACTGTGCAAGTCATTTATAATATCTTCGAACAAGCTCCCGAAGATAAACTGTTTCCTGCGTGCGAACGTCACGACATTGGCGTGATCGTCCGAGTACCCTTCGACGAAGGAGCATTGACCGGAAAGATTACGCCGTATTCCACCTTTGAGGAAGGGGATTTCCGCAACAAATACTTCCGCGGCGACCGAAAGGAGCAGGTTTATGAGCGTGTGCAAAGGATTGCCTTAGATCTCGACATCACTCTTGAGCAAACTGCGGAAATCGCGCTGCGCTATGTTCTAAGCCACCCTGCCGTATCCACAGTCATCCCAGGGATGCGCTCGGTCACAAATGTCGAACGAAATTGTGGAGTAGGAGACGGCGACGGACTTCCAAAGGAAATGGTGCAAAAGCTGAAAAACCATCGCTGGCCCCACAACTTCTATTGATACACTTGGCGCCGCGCGCGAAGCCCAACTCAGGGTTGAATAGCGCAGCCGAGCATGGCATGAGCAAATGTCTCGGCAGCCTCGAGAAGAGATCGTTCAGCAGCGAATGAAATTATTCCGCGAACGATGGCGTCCAAGTCGAAACTTCGCTGTCTCGATCCTGAAAACGCTCAGGACGGCTTCTTTCATTCTGCGTAGACCGATTGATCAATTTGTAGCGTAGTTCTCATTGGAGCAGCTTCACGACTGCACCACTAAGCCTGGCGCGCGCACAAAAGTCTAATCGCGGAGTTGTCTTCCGAGCATTGAACAGCGTCCGCGCTGAGATACAAACGCTGAAATCTATGACTGCATGCAACGCCAATCCCGCTCCCCCCCGAAGTCTTGACGTGTTGTTTTCGCCGGCCGAATTCGCGGCGCTTAGAGACCTCGATTTGAGCACAACAATCTGTGTGGTCTTCGACGTGTTGCGCGCGACGAGCAGCATGGTCATCGCTCTGAACAATGGGGCGAAACAGATCTTGCCGGTGACAGGGATTCCCGAAGCGATCGCCCTGCACACAGCACACCCTGATGCACTTCTTGCTGGAGAACGGGAAGGGTTGCGCATTCTCTCGGATCTGACCGGAAGCGTCGCCTTTACTCTCGGCAATTCGCCGCGCGAGTTCGGGAGGGAAGTCGTGGCAGGAAAAACCATCATTATGACGACAACCAATGGCACGCGAGCTTTGCGTGCGTGCGCTCATGCCAAGAGAATTCTTATCTCTTCATTCCTAAACCTCAGGGCAACCAGGGATTTCTTGGAGGGAGAAACTGCAAGTCACCTCCTTCTCGTATGCAGTGGCACAAGGGAAGAAGCAGCGTATGAGGATGCTCTTTGCGCGGGAGCGCTGTGCGATTTGCTTGGAACACAATCGACGGCGAATAACATGTCTGATGCGGCGCTGATGGCGCGGAAGCTGTTCTGCCAGGAAAAAGACGACCTGCTCTCCGCTGTTTCGCAATCACGTAATGGACGCAGGTTGCTCTCGCACCCAGAACTTAGGGAGGATGTGCCATTCTGCCTTCGTCGAGACGTTCTGATGAAGGTTCCGCAAATGAACAAAAACGGGCAAGTGAGTTTTCCAGACGAATAGCCCTTTCAACTTCTCGCTGCTTGAGTGATACAGGTCGGCGTTGCTTAATACCACCAATCATGACTCACTCCAGCAATCTTACATTTCAGGAAGAAATGGCGTCCAGCTGCTTGCCTGTGCATGACCCACGATTCAATTTGGTGACGGGCTACTTAAAGAGGAACCTCGTTTGTCGCGAAGCTTCCGCGCTTGGGGGGTCTTAACAGACCTGAACCCTCTCATGATAAGAATTCGATGAGAAAACTGTTGGCACTCAATCGAGGCGAGATCACCATTCGTATACTTCGCGCTGCCTCGGAATTAGGTTTGCGAACCGTAGCGGTCTATTCACAGGAGGATCGGCTGAGCCTTCACCGCTTCAAGGCTGATGAAGCCTACCTTATCGGCGAGGGCCGAGGGCCGGTGCAGGCATATTTGGACGCCGAGGGCATCGTGGCCATGGCTGCCGAAAAAGGCGTCGACGCAATCCACCCAGGATATGGATTTCTCGCGGAAAACCCGGCTCTTCCCAAAGCGTGCGCAGCAGCCGGAATTCGCTTTGTGGGTCCCTCAGCGGAGCTTCTGGAATTATTGGGGGATAAAACGGCTGCGAGGCGCCTGGCACAGAAAGCTCTCGTGCCGGTAATTCCAGGCGCGGAACTGCCAGTTACGACCCTCGAAGCGGCCCGCACAATTGGTAAGGAGATCGGTTTCCCGCTTATCGTGAAGGCTGCATTCGGCGGAGGTGGTCGCGGTATGCGCATTGTGCTCCATGAAGAGGAGTTCGAAACGAAGATTAGCGAAGCGCGCCAGGAAGCGGCAGCAGCTTTCGGGAATGATGCGGTTTTTCTCGAACGCTTCATCCCTCGCGCAAAGCACGTGGAAGTGCAGGTCCTGGGTGATCAATACGGAAACATCCTTCACCTCTTCGAACGCGACTGCTCCGTTCAACGACGCCATCAAAAAGTGGTCGAGTTGGCTCCAGCGGTAAATCTTGAGCCCAGAATTCGGAAAGAACTATGTGAGTCGGCGGTCCGGATTGCTCGCACGGCCAACTACTTTAGTGCCGGAACCGTCGAGTTTCTCGTCGATGTCGACACTGGGGATTTCTACTTCATTGAAGTAAATCCCCGGGTGCAAGTTGAGCACACCGTTACGGAGGTGGTCACCGGCATTGATATCGTCCGCTCCCAGATCCTCGTCGCTCAAGGGCATGCACTGCACGGCACTGAAATGCATCTCCCTCAGCAAGAAGATATCGCCGTTAACGGTTTCGCCCTGCAATGCCGTGTGACGACGGAGGACCCGTCGAACAACTTCGTCCCGGACTACGGTAAGATTCACACCTATCGCTCCCCGGCTGGCTTTGGAATTCGGCTGGACGGGGCGTCAGCTTATGGCGGCGCAGTGATCACGCCGTATTACGATTCGCTGCTCGTCAAGGTGACGAGCTGGGGTGGAGTTTTCAAGGAAGCCTGCCAGCGGATGGATCGTGCGCTCCGCGAGTTTCGCATTCGAGGCGTGAGAACCAATATTCCCTTCCTCGAAAACGTGGTCAACCACCCCACCTTCCAATCGGGCGATGCGACGACGCGGTTCCTGGACGAGACCCCGGAATTGTTCCAGTTCACACCACGCAAGGATCGAGCCACACGACTGCTTAAGTATCTGGGAGAGACTATCGTCAACGGAAACAGTGAAGTCGCAAACAAAGCAAAGCCGGTGAACCTGCGAGCTGCGCCCGTTCCGGAACACGACGCTTCCCCGCCACCGTCCGGCACTCGCCAACTGCTCAACGAGCTCGGCGCCGAAGCCTTCACCAAATGGACGCGAGCACAAAAGCAATTGTTGCTGACCGATACGACCTTTCGGGACGCGCACCAGTCGCTCTTAGCCACGCGTATGCGCAGTTACGACATGCTGGCGATTGCCAACTATGTGGCGAGCAAACTGCACAACCTCTATAGTCTGGAGATGTGGGGAGGCGCCACCTTTGATGTCGCTCTCCGCTTCTTGCACGAAGATCCTTGGGAGAGGTTGCAGCGTTTGCGAGAAGCCATTCCCAACATTTGCTTTCAGATGCTGCTCCGGGCATCCAATGCCGTGGGCTACACGGCTTATCCAGACAATGTCGTCAAGGAATTTATCTATGAGGCTGCGGCAGCGGGAATTGATATCTTCCGCATCTTCGATTCGCTCAACTGGCTTCCTAACATGAAGGTGCCCATTGAGGCGGCGCGAGAGAGCGGCAAAGTCTGTGAAGCAGCCGTGTGTTACACCGGCAATCTCTTGGATCCTCAGCGCGAAAAGTATTCGCTCAACTATTACATAGGGAAAGCTAAGGAGCTGGAACGCATGGGCGCTCACATCCTCGGGATCAAAGATATGGCAGGCCTTTGCCGGCCTTACGCTGCGGAGAAACTGGTGAAAACCCTTAGAGAGGAGATCGCCCTGCCTATTCACTTCCATACGCATGACACAAGCGGCATCAATGCCGCTTCCCTGCTCAAGGCTGCCGAAGCGGGGGTTGACGTCGTCGATGCCGCGATCGCTCCAATGAGCGGCACGACCAGCCAGCCAAACCTCAATTCGCTCGTCGCCGCGTTGGCAAACACGGAGCGCGACTCCAATCTCGACCTCGAGAGTCTTAATCGATGCGGTGAATATTGGGAAGTGGTTCGTCAATACTACCTCCCTTTCGACAGCAGCCCCAAGTCGGGTACCGCGGAAGTTTACCTCCATGAGATGCCAGGCGGGCAGTACACCAATTTGAAGGAGCAAGCGGAGGCCATGGGTCTTGGCAATCGGTGGCCCCAGATCGCGAGAACATACGCGGAAGTCAACATGGCCTTTGGCGACATCGTGAAGGTAACCCCTTCGAGCAAAGTGGTTGGAGACCTGGCGCTCTTTCTCGTCAGTCATGGAATGACAATCCAACAATTGGAGCAGTTGGGTGCCAACCACACTCTCACGCTGCCGAATTCCGTCGTCGAAATGTTCTCCGGCGCTCTTGGGGAACCCGAGGGGGGCTGGCCTGCGAAAATGTTGGAAGTGGTGCTCGGAGGGCGCAAACCGAAGCCGGGACGCCCCGGCGAGCATCTCATGCCAGTGAACATCGAAGAAACGGCGGCGACCCTGAGAGCGAAGATCGGCACTGAAGCAAGCCGCACAGATTTGATGAGCTATCTGATGTATCCACAAGTCTTTCTTGCCTTCGAGCAAACCCGTCAGCTTTACGGGGATGTCAGTGTGCTACCAACACCTCAATTCTATTATGGGATGGGACCGGGCGAGGAGATAAGTGTGGAGCTTGAAACCGGCAAAGCACTTATCATCAAGTTTCTCACCGTGGGCGAGCCGCAACCCGACGGCAAGCGTGTCGTGTTCTTTGAACTTAATGGTCAGCCTCGCGAGGTGACCGTCCAGGACAAATCGCTCATGGTTCAAAAATTGGAGCGTGCAAAGGCTGACCCCACCAACGCGGGCCACGTGGGCGCACCCATCCCTGGCGCAGTGACCACGATCGCTGTCGAAAGTGGAGAACTCGTATCGAAGGGCGATCGCTTGCTCATCATTGAAGCGATGAAGATGCAGACAAACGTCTACGCGCCGATGTCTGCTAAGGTCGTCGAAAGAGTCGTTCAGGTTGGCGAAACTGTCGACGCGAAAGACCTTTTGCTGGTTTTGAGCCCGACAACCTAGATGAAGCTTCCTCGCCTGGAGCAAATTGGTTCCGGGATTTGCTCTTGCTGCTTTGCGCGGCGATCACCGAAATAGTCAATTCCATGTTTTTTGGTACGAGATTTCCGCTATTCCTCCTCTTCTCTGGCGTCTGCTGTCTTAACATGCTCGCACAGACAGCTCCCGAGAGGCCGCCATTGAGTGGCGTTGAGCCAGGTCTGGAGAACGCGGTGAAGTGGAAGTGGCGTGTCGCTCCCTCTGAGGAAAAGGATTGGGGCCTTGAATTGCCCAAGTTCACTCAACCGCCGTCGGTCGCCCCGCAGTCTCCAGTTCAATCGGAAAGCAACGCCGTCCTCTACGAAGTGAAACGAGGTGACGCCCTCATTCTTCTCGCTAAGCAATTTGGGGTGACCGTTGCTCAGCTCAAGCAGTTTAACGGCCTGCAAAGTGATAAGATTCTCATCGGTCAGGTTCTGAAAATCCCGAGTGGCTCCCAGCTCGTGGCTACGGCTTCTTCCACAGCGCAAGATAGCGCGACGGCCGACAAAGAGACTTCGAGGGAATCACGCCGTCCCACTTTCACGGTGCTCAATGATGGCGAGTTGAAGGATGTGCGGCTTCAAGTTTTCTTGGATCGGCAACAGTTTTCAGCCGGCCCGATCAGCGGCAAGCCGAGTGCGGCATTCAGGAAAGTGGTATTCCTGTATCAAAGCACTCATGAGGAGGCGAAGGACGAACGCTCCCTTCAAGCCCAAGCTGAAGCCGCCTTGGCGGATGTTTTCACGCAGTACAAGTTGAAGGTGGAAGACTTTCGGTTCATCGCGGCGCCCAAGGCGGAAACATCTGTCTCAAGGCCAGATTACTCGCCTTCCCCTTTGGCTTCACAAAAAATCCGCCCGAATTCTCCCGCAGTCACGAAAATTCCGCGAAGCTACGAGCAGCTGATTGCAAATTCGATGATGGCCTATCTCACGCCATGGGAGTTCGTTGCCGAACGTTTTCATTGCCAGGAATCTTACCTGCGCGCTCTGAACAATAATCTGCCAACTGTGCCCGCAATCGGAGCGGAATTTCGAGTACCTAACGTAATTCCGTTCGAAATCGAGAAAGCGCTTGAGGAGCCACTCCAACCGCAAATCGATCCGCAAAATCCAGTGACGGCAACGGTGACCGGTTTGTCGCAATTGAGTATCTCCAGAGGCGGCAAACTCCTGGCTGTTCTGCCAGTTTCTCCGGCTCGTCCCGGCCTTCATGGCCGTGGCTTCTGGACAATTCTTGACGCCATCGCACGGCCGCGGCTTGCCACTCGTCAAGAAGAGAAGACGGAACGCGCCCAGCCGGCCGCTCCACTTTTCGGCGTTAGCACTCCGGAGCCGGCCAGAACTCCGCTCAAGCCGCGCCTGTCTTCCGAACAGTATCTTGCTGCGGGTCCCCGGAATCCGGTTGGCATTCTTTGGATCAATCTGGCAAAATCCGATAGTAAGGAACCCCTCCCTTATGGGCTCCACGGCACAAGCATGCCCGACCAAATGCACACGACGGAGAGCATCGGAGGATTTCGATTGACGAATTGGGACGTTGCCCGGGCCGTCCGTCTGTTACCGGCCGGCACTCCGCTGGAGTGGAAGTAGCCATGAAGAAAAGGCCTCGCGCGCTCTCACATTCTCTCAATTAAAGTTCAGGGTTCAACGCTTGAGGTCTACTGATCGGCAGATGAAGCCGGTTGGCTCAAAAATTTCTCGTAAAGCTCGGCGGCCAGTTTTGCTAAGGCTTCATCGGCTGGCGTCCCGCGATGTTCGTCGTCATCACGACTCCAGAATATGCTCCGGCCAGAAGATTACCGACGCCAGATTCATCCCGCTGGATCCGGTATGAGTCATCGCTACCGCGGGCGACCAGTCGAACCTTACTTTCCCGCGCAAGCGCATGTTTTCCGATCTTTGGAGTGTTGGGGTGCGTTCTCGCGCACATCGGTTTCAATCACCGCGCCTGTGAAGTTTTTTCACGACATCCGGAGACACCAGGGCGGGAGGACACTTGCCTTGTCGCGGCGGGCCATGCTGCCCACTTTGCGAAGTCGAGGACGGACATGTGCAGAGCGCCGGCTGGTCCCAAGATAGGCGGATTGTCACCGTTGGGACCCGACAGCATGGCCTTCGGCTTAGCGTTTACCAGCAAATGCCGAGCGGGGACAGTCAGGCCGCGTCGGTGGCTATACGCGCGCGGAGTTTCTCGTCCGGGAGAGTTCCGTAAGCTGCTTTCATATTATCGCGGAGGTGCTCGACTTTAGAGGTCGCGGGAATTGCGCAGGTGATTGCCGGGTGCGCTACAATGAACTTGAGGAGCACCTCTGCCCAGCTGTCGCAGCCGATCTCGCCGGCCCATGAAGGCAGCGTTCGACAACGCAAACGGCTGAAGAGGCGGCCTACGCCAAAGGGGCGGTTCGCAATAACGGCAACTCCACGCTCCCTGGCAAGCGGCAAGAGGCGGCGTTCGGCCTCTCGTTCGCCAACGGAGTAATTAATTTGTATAAAATCGAGCGGTTGGGTCTCCATGATGCGCATCACCGCGTCCTGACCACCGGCCGTGTAGTGGGTAACACCAATGTAGCGCACCCGTCCCGATTGTTTCCACTCCCGCAGCGTCGACAACTGCCTGTCTGCGTCGACGAGATTATGCACCTGCATAAGGGCAATTCGATCGGAACGCAGCTTCTGCATTGAATCTTCCATTTGCGCGATCCCTTCGCCTCGTCCGGAGGTCCATACCCTTGGTGGCGATAAAAAGCTTGTTTTGCAAGTCGAGTTCTTTCGATAGATCGCCGATCACTTCCTCGGAGCGTCCATACATTGGAGAGGAGTCAACCAGTTTGCCGCCGAGCTCCACAAACGTACGCAGAACATCCGCCAGAGGCGCACGCGAGCTCCTCGACCGGCCGACATCGAAGCTCTGCCACGTCCCCAGCCCGATGACCGGCAACGCCTCCCCTGAAGACGGAATGTTCCGAGTAAGAGGTGTCGGCGCCGAATGAGCCGTCTCAGCCAAAGGAGTCAATTTCTGCGGCGGAATGCGAGGGCACCCAAGCAAGAGGATTTGAGTGCGTAACGCGATTCAACTATATGATAAAATTCATGAGTCCGGGCGGATTTGGCGGTTCCGTACGTGTAGCATGGCCCGAACGGAAATCCGGTGACTGCCGACAGCACCGTCTCGCTCAACGCGGGTAGAAAATTAGTTCGCCTGTTCCAATTCTTTTACTTCTGGATCGACTATTCTTAGCCGATCCGCGCGGGTTCAAGGATCATGAACTGATAAGGTGCCAGGGTCGCGAATTCATGATCGGGTCCAATCGTAAGCTCCCGTCCACTCCAGTGATCGAGAAGTCGCTCGGAAATTGGGCCGTGTTGTTTAAAAATGTGCCAGCCGAGCATTTGTTGCCCATCGGTGAAGTTAAACAGGCAGTAGACCCGACGATCTTCGAGCGTGCGGAGATAGCCCGCCACATGCGCGTTATGAGGAGGAAGCCAGGTTAAATTTTTAGCATCGGCAATCATCGGAAGTTTCCGACGAAGAGCAATCAGCTGTTTCGTGGCGGAGTAGACCCGCTCTTCGATACTGCCGTCTTCCTCTATCCGCTTGTTCTTTTCCCAATCGATAACTGGGCGATGCATCCAGCGATTATCATAGGCCTTTGCGACATCCTCCAGGTAGGAGTAGTCATTGGTGTATCCGACCTCATCGCCGTAGAAGATCATCGGAACCCCGCCCAGGAGAAAGCTATGTGCCTGCAACATTGTGATTCTGCCTAAGGCCATGTCGATCGCGGTGTGATCATTGCTTAGTAAGGCTTTCTCCAGCCCGCATAAGGAAGCCAGCGATCCGCTGATCCGCGCATCGTTGGTCTTAGGATTGACCGAAAAGAGAGCGCCGCTTGCGGGAGACGCCGGAAAGCCCCCAGAGTAGTAGTCCATCAAGAATTTGCGATGTTGAAACGGATCATATCCGGCATGCCTAATCATATAGTCTTCATAGCCGAGACCGATATCGTCGTGGCAACGCGTGTAGTTGATCCAAGTTGCGCCGTAGGGTTTCTGAAGTATTTCGTGCTGAGCAGCGAGCATCACCCGCGTGTCACCGGTGGCCAGCGCATCCCACAGCAAGGCCATGTGCGTGGCATTGTAGGCGAGGTCGCATTCGCGTGCGGTAAAGAGTCCGGTGCCAAAGTACTTCATGATTTCCCGCGGAGCGACGATCGCTTCGCCAAGGATGGCCATTCCAGGCATAGCGACTTGAACGCATTGCTTGATGAGCCTGAGGAGGGTGTGAGCTTGAGGCAGATTTTGACAGCTTGTGCCCGGTTCCTTCCAGATGAACGCCGGGGCATCAATGCGAAGAATATCGACGCCGAGATTTCCATAAAAGAAAATGGTGTCCAGCATCTCGAGCAGGACGGCTGGGTTGGTGTAATTAAGGTCCCATTGATATGAGTGAAAAACTGTCATCACCCATTTGGCAGTTTCCTCGCAGTACGTGAAGTTGCCGGGTGAGGATTCTGGGAAGATCTCCGGCATACTGCGCTCAAAACGATCCGGCACATCCCGGTCGGGATACATGTAATAGTAATCTTGGAAGCTTTCGATGCCCTGCTTGGCCTTGGTCGCCCACTCGTGCCGATGCGAAGTATGGTTGAGCACAATATCGAGCATAAGCAACACGTTACGCTCGCTCATTCGCTCCCGCAGATATCTAAGATCCTCGAGCGTGCCAAAGCGAGGATCCACCCGGCGATAATCCGACACGGCGTAGCCGCCGTCACTTTCGCCCCAGGGGCTTTCGAAAATAGGCATCAGGTGAAGGAGGTTAACGCCCAAGCCACAAAGATAATCGAGCTTAGATTCCATCTCCCTGAGTTTGCCGCTGAAGCGATCCACATACAGGCTCATGCCGGTGAGGCTATTGCTTAGGAACCAATACCCTTGGTCTAACTTTTCATCATCCTTATCTTTCAGGGCGTCGGGCCGATCGATAAAAGCCTGGGTGACCAGCTTCAGCAGACCGTCAAAGCTTGCTCTCCCTTTGGGATGATGCGCATAGATCTCGTCATAAAGAGCCTTGATGGCCGCGGCGTTGGCAATAAAGCGGGTGTGAAAGAGAATCCCCGCATCCCCGTCCGGAAGACTCTTTTCCCTCACGCACTGGTTGATTTGCTGGTGTAACTGATGCTGGTACATAAGAGCTGATGGAACCGCCGCAAATACGCTATCGGTGGCACGTACCCGCCTCCGAGGTTGTCAGTCGAGAAACGGTTTACAAAAATTTATTGTCGACAGCGGAACCGAGAAGTCAAGCAGCCGCGTCCGGTACCATACCGCCAAGTGCGGTGGACGGATAGTCTTCAATCCGTGCCGCGTCTGCTGCACACCGATTACGCGATATGTTCCTCGCCCAGGAGATCCCACAGGAAGCAGCACGGCTCCCTGAGGATACTCTCTTTTAGTTTTCGAGACGCCGCAGAGTGACGCTAGCCTGATCGGCCGAATGGAAGGGAACCGACGAGGAATAGAATCCGCTCAGAGTGTCGCCGCTGGCTCTGAGGACGACCGTGTAATAGACGTAACCGCCGGAACTCAACGCCAGGAGGACTTGCGAACCTCGGATTACCCCTCGAGCAGAATAATTTCCCATCGCACCATCCAGAGTGGAGCCGACTTGCCGAAAGCGGATGTCCCCCCAGCCGGCTTCGTCCGCCTGCCACGCCCCGTCAATTTTAACACTGGCCGGGCCGCGATTCGCCTGAAGCCACTGATCAGCGGCCAGGTTGTTGCGCGCATATTTCTCTTTAAGGTTACAGCCCTCCGATCCGACAATGACGGCAAGCAAGCACGCGATCCAAGCGATTTTCATGAGCCGGATTATCTGGCAAGCGACTTCGCTTGTCACTGCGGAGGATTTTCCCAGTCGTGAAAAACAGACTGGGGCTATTAAAGAGAAGAATAAAAGGATGCCAATTGCTTTTGCGGAGTGAGTGAGAGATTTTGTGAAGTTATCTGGGCATAGAGTTATGGAAATCGGAGCAAGCATAAGGGGACTCACGTCGGCTTCGAGGCCGTCTGGCTGCTTGAAGATCGCCGCATTGACGTCTTGCTGGCACAATGTCTGCCAAAGAATCGTCGTGCCACGAATCACCCTGCGCTAAACGAAGGTATGAAGAAGCCAGTGATTCTCACGGTCGATGATGACGTAGACGTCCTTCGGGCAATCGAACGCGACCTGCGGCGCCAGTATGGCGAGCGCTTTCGTGTGATGCGGGCAGATTCGGGTGCAGCAGCGCTGGACTTACTGCACCAACTCAAGCTGCGCAATGAAGCGCCTGCTTTGTTCCTCGTTGACCAACGCATGCCACGCATGTCGGGCGTCGAGTTTTTGGAGAAGGCGCTGAAAGATTTTCCGAAAGTCAAACGCGCGTTACTCACGGCGTATGCGGACACGGATGCGGCGATCAGCGCGATCAATTCGGTACAGATCGACTATTATCTCATGAAACCGTGGGATCCTCCGGAGGAGCGGCTCTATCCGGTGCTCGACGATCTGCTCGATGACTGGCTGGCGGGCTTCCACCCTCCCTTTGAAGGAATTCGCGTGATCGGTCTGAAGTGGTCCCCGCAAGTGCACGCCTTGAAAGAGTTTCTTGCGCGAAACCTCATTCCCTTCCAATGGATGGATGTCGAACTCGACCGCGAAGCGCGCAAGCTGGACGAACATGCCGGCGACGGCAAGAACCTTCCGCTCGTTCTCTTTCCTGATGGTTCGCACCTGAGAGAGCCCACAGCAGAAATGCTGGCCCAAAAAGTGGGACTTCGGACGCGAGCGCAGATGCGGTCCTACGATTTGGCAATCATTGGCGCAGGGCCGGCTGGACTGGCCGCGGCTGTCTATGGCGCTTCCGAGGGATTAACGACTGTCCTGATTGAGCGTGAGGCGCCCGGGGGGCAAGCAGGTTCAAGTTCGCGTATTGAGAACTACCTTGGCTTTCCCTCCGGACTGAGCGGAAGCGATCTGGCCCGCCGCGCGGTTGCCCAGGCGCGACGCTTTGGCACCGAAATACTCACTCCGCAGCAGGTGACGAAGATTCGGCTCAATGGGCCGTACCGCGTGATTACCCTAAGCGACGGCAGCGAAATCAGTTGCCAAGCACTGCTGTTGGCCACGGGCGTTTCTTATCGCCGACTGGAGATTCCCGGAATCGAAAAACTCACTGGAGCCGGGATTTATTATGGCGCTGCGGCTACCGAAGCCTTGTCGTGTCAGAACGAAGAAGCCTACATTGTCGGCGCAGGAAATTCCGCCGGCCAAGCGGCCATGTATCTTTCGCGATTTGCAAAGAGGGTAACGCTGATCGTGCGCGGTGACTCGCTCAGCAAAACGATGTCGCAATACCTTATCGATCAAATTGGAAAAACGCCGAATATCTCCGCACAGTTCCACTCGCGAGTGATCGAGGCGAAGGGCAACGGCAGGCTCGACGAACTCACCATTGCCAACAATCGGACGGGCGAAGCCAAAACCGTCCCGGCAATTGCGCTTTTCATTTTCATTGGCGCGATGCCGCATACGAGCGCGATTGCGGAATTGATCGAATGCGACGAGCGCGGCTTCATCTTGTCCGGTCCCGATCTGATCGCCGAGGGCCGCCGTCCGCGCAACTGGTCCCTACAACGAGATCCATATTTGCTCGAGACGAACGTTCCTGGCATCTTCGTAGCGGGCGACGTGCGCCACGGCTCGATCAAACGGGTGGCCTCCGCCGTGGGAGAAGGGTCAATCGCCATCGAACTTGTGCATCAATATTTGGACCGATTTTGAGTAACACCGCTGAAATCTCTAATCGCGAGGAGTTGATGACACAACTGCGTCAAGTTCCCCTGTTTGAGAACCTCAGAGACGAGGATAAGGCTTGCCTTGAAGAAGCCCAAGAGTGGCGGCTGTCCGCGGGGGACATCCTCGCTGAGGAAGGGAAGCCGGCGGAGCACTTTTTCGTGGTCCTCGAGGGCGAGATCAGCCTCTCAAAGAAACATGGTAATCAGCAGATCATCGTGGCGCGCTATCTGCCGGGGGCCTTTTTCGGCGAAGTGCCGCTGCTGCTCGGTGTGCCTTATATCGTGAGCGGGCGCGCCGTAACCGACTCTCGGCTCATCACTTTCACGAATGAAGGATTTTGGCTTCTGCTGAGGCTCTGCCCAACGTTGGCAAGTGAAATCTTTCGAGCCATGGCGGCACGTCTTCGCAATCTCGAAGGTTCCACGCGACAGCAGGAAAAGCTGGCTGCGCTCGGAACCATGTCTGCCGGTCTCGCCCACGAGTTGAACAATCCCGCCGCGGCCGCGCAGCGCATCGCGGTGCATCTCGGAGAGGTGGTCCAGACAATTCAAGCAGTCGCCCACCGGCTGCATCAAACGCTCGAAGCGCACCATTGGGACCGCTTAATTGCATTTGCAGGTGATGCTTTGACGACCTCCGTCGCAGGCGGGCACAAGCACTCCATGGAGCAAAGCGACTCAGAAGACTCGCTCGGTGGCTGGCTCCGGGAGCATGGAGTGACTGACGTCTGGAAAATCGCTCCTGTGCTCGTCGGCGCCGGATTACACACCGAATCACTAGCTTCACTCAGGCAAGACCTTCCCTCGAAGGCCTTCATCGATGCGGTGCGATGGATCGCTTTGAGGCTGACGATTCGTACCTTGCTGGACGACGCGGAACAGTGCACTGGACGTATTGCGAGTTTGGTCGATGCCGTGCGTTCCAGCGCCAGACAAGACCGCGCCGAAACCGCGGATATCGATGTCCATGAGCAGATCAAAAACGCGCTGACCGTGCTTGATCCCAAACTCAAGAATGTTCAGGTGAGGCAATATTTTTCCTCTGACTGTGGCCGCGTGCGCGGCTATGCCTGTGAGCTCGCGCAGGTATGGGTGAACTTGCTCGATAACGCCGCGGACGCGATGAACGGCAGCGGTGAACTCGCCATTCGCACCCGCCGCGATGACAATCAAACGGTGGTGGAGATCATAGATAGTGGTCCTGGAATCTCCCCCGCGAATCTCTCCCACATTTTCGAACCGTTTTTCACCACCAAAAGCGTCGGTTCAGGCAGAGGTCTTGGGCTGACGATCAGTCAGGGCATTGTCGGAGATCGACACGGCGGTGAGATCGAAGTTGAGTCAAGAGCCGGTGAAACGCGCTTCATTGTGCGATTGCCGGTGCGACGAATCGAAAGGAACGAAAGTCCCGAGGCGATCTCCGCAAACCGCGGCGTCATGGCGGAACTGACCGACCGCTTCCAAATAGGAGCGCCAGCCCCGACTCAGCTGCCTTCAGTTCCTGACGGAGCGTTTGCAACCATTTTTGATGTGCCGCTCTTCGCCCAACTTGATCCTGCTCAGCGGGCGTGTCTGTCCACGGGAACGGAAATGCGGGTGAAGGCCGGCGAAACGCTGCTCAACGAGGGCGATTGGTCAGATTCTTTTTACGTGTTGCTTGAAGGCGAGCTGCGCGTGACGAAGTTCTACGGCGATCAGGAGATCCTTCTCGGCATCGTGGAACCTGCGGAATTCTTCGGGGAGATCCCCATTCTGCTGGACATATCGTACATGGTGATCATCCGAGCGGTTGCCGACAGTCGGCTTTTCCGGCTGCCGCGCGCCGGGTTTTGGGAGTTGTTGCGCACCTCGCCGACTGTGGCCACGGAAATCTTGCGAACGCTGGCGACGCGCTTGCGCAATATGGAGGGTTACACGCAGGAACGCGAAAAGCTCGCGCAACTTGGCACGATGGCGGCAGGACTCGCTCATGAGCTGAATAACCCCGCGACCGCTGCACGCAAGGCGGCCAGTGACCTGCGCCAAAACGTCGAGAATGTTCAGGACTATGCGTGTGAACTCAATCAAAGGCTCAGCCCGGAGCAGTGGCAGCAACTGGTTGCGACTTCCAAGGAAGGCGTTCATTGCGTTGAATCCCAACCGAAGCTCAACCCCCTCGAGCAAAGCGATCGCGAGGAAGCCATCGAATGCTGGCTCGACTCCCAGGATATCGCGGACGCCTGGGAGCTTGCACCCGTCTTGGTCAACGCTCGTATCGATCAGGAAGTGCTGGAAACCCTCAGACGAACTGTGCCGGGGGAGGATCTCGAAAATGCTCTCCGCTGGCTCGTGGCGGACGTCACGACGCGCGATTTGCTCAAGTCGATTACCCATAGCACCGACCGCATTTCAGACCTGGTGAGGGCGGTGAAGTCCTACTCGTTCATGGACCAGGCTCCCTGGCAGGAAATCGACGTGCACGAAGGAATTGAAAACACGCTGATCATTTTGGGCCATAAACTGAAGAACGTCACGGTCACGCGGGATTTTGATCGCACGCTTCCACGGATCTGCGCTTATGGCGGCGAGTTGAACCAAGTTTGGACGAACCTCATAGACAACGCGATTTACGCGGTAGGTGGCACTGGTCGCATTGATATCCGCACACGTCGTGACGGGGAGTTTTTTCTCGTTGAGATTGCCGATAATGGGAGCGGGATTCCGGCGGAGGCTCAGCGACATATTTTCGTGCCTTTCTTCACCACGAAAGGCGGCTCAGGGACGGGGCTTGGTCTGATCATCAGCCATAGGGTCATCGTCGAAAGGCATCACGGCAAAATTGATTTCGCAACAGGTCCCGACGGCACGCGATTTAACGTGCGGTTGCCCTTTGAATCCTCTCCAAATGCTTAGTCCAGCGGCTTGCTAGAGATCGGCACATGCGCACACGACGGCCGAAACGACAACTCGGCGACCGGTTGGGAGCCTAGCGACGGTCAGCTGCGCAGGTTGCGCATACATCGCAGAAAATGTCTTGCAGTGACGACGAACTTACCCGGCGTTATTGGATGGCATTTAACCTCCTTGATCGAGAATGGCAGTCGTCTTGAGTTGGTCTCTGCAGCGCAATCCCTATTTGCTGGAGAGTAACGTCCCTGGTATCTTCGAGGCAGGGATGTGCGTCACGGCTCGATCAAGGACGTCGCCTCTGCAGTGGGCGAGGGTTCAATCGCCGATCGAAGTTGTCCTCAATAACCGGACCGAATTTTGACCACCGTAACACAACCGACCGATTGCGAGGCAGTGATGAGCCTGCTCCGCAAGGTTCCCCTTTTTGCGAACCTCAAGGATGAAGATAAGGCCTGCATTGAGGAGACCGAAGAATGGCGGCTTGCCGCTGGTGAAATGCTCTTCCGAGAAGGGGAGCAGGCGAAGAACTTTTTCGTTCTCCTTGAGGGAGAAATCAGCGTCTCCAAGAAACACGGCGTTGTCGCACGCAACAGACCCGGTGCCTTTTTCGGCGAAATCCCGCTGTTGCTTGGCACGCCTTACATGCTGTCCGCCCGCGCCGAATGCGACTGTCGGCTAATCGTTTTCCCCGAGGAGTCGTTTTGGAAGCTGTTGAGGCTCTGCCGGGCGATTTCCGGTGAGATTTTTCGTGCGATGGTGACGCGGCTTCGCAACATCGAAGGTTCAGCGCGACAGCAAGAAAAGCTGGAGGCGCTCGGCACAATGTCCGCCGGCCTGGCGCATGAATTGAATAATCCTTCCGCGGCCGCCCAGCGCATTGCGGTGCATCTTCGAGAGTTGATTCAGACGATTCAATCGGTAGCCCATCGGTTACATCAGACGCTCGAACATGAGCACTGGGAGCGGTTGATCGCACTCGTCGACGAGGTCTTGGAGAGCCTCGCGGCTCGCAAACAACATCACTCGATCGAACAGAGCGATTCGGAGGATGTGCTGGCAGCGCATCTTCGAGAAGGAGGCGTCACTGACTCCTGGAAAATCGCTCCCGTGCTCGTCGGCGCGGGATTGGACATGAGTGCCCTGGTTTCCCTGCGTGAATTTCTGCCAGCCAACGCTTTCGGCGACTCGGTCCGATGGATCGCGTTGCGGATAACGATCCAAACCTTGCTCGATGACGTTGAACAATGTACCGGACGGATCGCGAGCCTGGTCGATGCGGTGCGTTCCAGCGCGAAACAGGAGCGCGCCGAAGTCGCAGATATCGACGTGCATGAGCAAATCAGGAGCGCGCTAAGGTACTCTCGAGCACAAGATCAAGGGGCTTCACGTCACGCAGAATTTTTCGAGCGACTGCGGTCAAGTACGGGGCTATCCGAGCGAGCTCGCGCAAGTGTGGTTCAACCTGCTCGATAACGCAGCGGATGCGGTGAATGGCGGCGGAGAAATCTCTATTGGAACGCGGCGCGACGACAATCAGACCGTCGTTGAGATCATTGACAATGGTCCCGGCATTCCACCGCAGAATCTTACGCACATCTTTGAGCCGTTCTTCACCACGAAGAGCGTCGGTTCGGGAAAAGGCCTCGGCCTCACGATAAGCCGGGGCATTGTGGGAGACAGGCATGGCGGTGAGATCGAGGTCGAATCGAAAGCAGGTGAAACCCGATTCATCGTGCGATTGCCCGTGCGGCAGATTGAAAGAAACGAAGGTCCCGAGGCAATCGCTGCCACTCGGGCCTATGTGGCGGAACTGACGGAGCAGCTCGAAGAACGGGAATCTCGCCCTCCGCCACCAACGCTTGCGGTTTCTGATGGAGCCTTCGCGACCGTTTTCGACGTGCCCCGTTTCTCTCAGCTCGACGACTCCCAGCGTGCCTGCTTTTCGACAGGGACGGAGCTTCGTCTAAAGCCCGGGGAGACGCTTATTCGCGACGGCGATCCGGCCGATTTTTTCTACGTCATGCTGGAAGGCGAGCTACGTACGACAAAATATTACGGCGCTCAGGAGATTTTCCTTGGGGAGGTAGTCCCTGGGGAGTTTTTTGGCGAGATTGAAATCCTGCTCGACATTCCGAATTGGGTGCTCATTCGAGTGGTCGCCGAGAGTCGGCTTTTTTGTCTGCCACGCGCAGGATTATGGGACCTGCTACGCTGCTCGCCTGCGGTGGCCAGGGAAATCATGCGAACACTCGCAACACGGTTGCGAAACTTGGAGAACTATAAGCAGGAACGCGAGAAACTCATCCAACTTGGCGCGATGGCGGCCGGACTCGCCCATGAACTCAATAATCCCGCAACAGCTGCGCGCTGCGCGGCCGGCGACCTGCGTCAGAGCGTAGAGAGGGTTCAGGACTACGCATGCGAGCTTAACGAATCGCTTAGCGTCAAGCAGTGGCAGCAACTGCTTGCGACCTCCCAGGAAGCTATACACTGCACCGAAAGCCAGGCTAAATTGAACTCGATCGAACAAAGCGACCGCGAGGAGGCGATCGAATGCTGGCTTGATTCGCAGAATATCGCGGATGCCTGGGAGCTCGCGCCCGCACTCGTGAACGCCCGCGTCAATCAAGAAGAACTGGAAGCTTTGAAGCGCACCGTGCCGGCGCAGGATCTTGAACATGCGATACACTGGCTGGCGGCGAACCTCACCACGCGCGACTTGATCAAGTCGATCACACACAGCACCGAGCGTATTTCGGAATTGGTGCGCGCGGTGAAGTCCTATTCGTTCATGGACCAGGCGCCATGGCAGGAGATCGACGTGCACGAGGGCATCGAAAACACCCTGATCATCCTTGGCCATAAGCTCAGAAACGTCACTGTCACCCGGGACTTTGATCGCACGCTGCCGCGCCTCTCTGCCTATGGCGGCGAGTTAAACCAGGTGTGGACGAACCTCATCGACAATGCGATTTACGCCGTCGGTGGAACGGGTCGTATCGACATCCGCACCCGCCGCGACGGCGAGTTTTTTCTCGTTGAGATTGCCGATGAGGGCAGCGGCATTCCGCCTGAGGCGCAGCCACATATCTTTTTCGTGCCTTTCTTCACCACCAAAGGCGGCTCAGGGACCGGACTCGGCTTGGTGATCAGCCACCGAATCATTACCGAGCGGCATCATGGAAAAATCGACTTCAGCACAGGTCCAAATGGCACACAATTTAACGTGCGCTTGCCATTCGAGTCGTTCGAAAACCCGTAAGCTTTTGTGGTCAAAGAGACAGCTTTGAGGATCCGCGGACAACATGGGCAATGGACTGCCGGAGGACTTTGGCAAGGAAGACAGCTTGTGCTACGGGCTCGCTAGTTGGCGGGTCGCTATTGAACTTGTGCATCAATATTTGGACCGATTTTGAGAGCTATCACACAAATAACGGACCGCGAAGGGCTGATGACCCAGCTTCGCACGGTCCCCCTCTTTGCGGACACCAAAAACGAGGATGACGTTTGCATCGAGCAGGCTGAAGAATGGCGACTGCCTGCGGGGGAGGTGTTCGTCAGGGAAAGGGAACCCCTGGAGCATTTTTTTGTCCTTCTCGAAGGCGAAGTTAGCCTCACGAAGTCCGATGGCCATCAGCGGATTGTTGTCGCGCGCTACAGGCCCGGCGCATTTTTCGGCGAAGTGCCCCTGCTGCTTGGCGTGCCTTCCATTCTGACCGCGCGCACGGAGTCCGACTGCCGGCTGATCGTGTTTCCGGAGGACGGGTTTTGGCGACTGCTGAGGCTCTGCCGGTCGATTGCGGGTGAGATCTTTCGCACGATGGCGTCACGGCTTCGCAATCTCGAAGGCTCAAGACAACAGCAGGAAAAGCTCGCTGCGCTCGGAACGATGTCCGCCGGACTCGCCCATGAATTAAACAATCCCTCCTCCGCCGCCCAGCGCAGTGCGGTGCATCTCGGAGAGGTGGTTCAGAAGATTCAATCGGTCGCCCATCAGTTGCATCAAACGCTTGAGCCAGAGCACTGGGATCGGTTAATCACGTTTGCGGATGATGCTTTGGAAGTCTTGCCGGCGAGCAGGCGCGACCACGCGATCGAGCAAAGCGATTCGGAGGACGTGCTCGGCATCTGGTTGCGAGAAGGTGGCGTTGCTGAAACATGGAAGATCGCTCCTGTGCTCGTCAGCGCGGGATTGGAGATGGAGGCGCTGGCTTCCTTGCGTGCCGACCTCCCGCCGGGTGCCTTCGCCGATGCGATACGATGGATCGCGCTGCGGCTGACAATCCGCACATTGCTCGAGGAGGCAGGACAAAGCACCGGACGCATCGCGAGTTTGGTTGATGCCGTGCGTTCCAGCGCGCGGCAGGAGAGCGCGGATGCCGCGGACATCGACGTTCATGAGCAAATCAAAAGTGCGCTCGCAACTCTTGATCATAAGCTCAAGAACGTTCACGTGACCCGGCACTTTGCGGTCGACTGCGGCCGCGTCCGCGGCTATCCGAGCGAACTCGCGCAAGTCTGGGTGAATCTGCTGGATAATGCCGCGGATGCGGTGAACGGCGGTGGCGAGCTTTTCATTCGAACGCGGCACGACGACAATCAAACGGTCGTGGAAATCACGGACAACGGACCCGGTATCCCACCCGAGAATCTCTCCCACATCTTCGAACCGTTTTTCACGACAAAGGTTGTCGGTTCGGGAAAAGGGCTCGGCCTGACAATCAGCCAGGCGATCGTCGGAGACCGGCATGGTGGTGAGATCGAGGTCGAATCGAAAACCGGCAAAACGCGATTCATCGTGCGCTTGCCCGAGCGGCGCGTTGAAAGAAATGAAGACGCCGAAACAATCGTCGCAAGTCACGCTGCCATGGCGGAACTGACAGATGGTGTCGAAGAAGCCCTGCCTGGTCTGTCTTCCCAGGCCTCCTCGATCCGCTTGAGGCGTTCGGATATGGCCGGTATGGCCACTATTTCGGATGAATCGGCAGTTTCGGACAGAGCGTTCAAGACGATTTTTGACATCCCGCTCTTCGCGCAACTCGACGATTCCCAGCGTGCGTGCTTTTCGACAGGGACTGAGGTTCGTCTCAAGGCCGGGGAGACGCTCATTCGCGGCGGCGATCCGGCCGAGGCTTTCTACATCATGCTGGAAGGCGAACTGCGCGTGACAAAATTCTACGGCGACCAGGAGATTTTCCTGGCGGAATCTATTCCGGGGGACTCCTTTGGCGAGATTGAATTGCTGATCGAGAGACCGCATTCAGTGCTCATTCGGGCAGTCGCCAATAGCCGGCTTTTTCGTCTGCCACGCGCGGAATTCTGGGATCTGCTGCGCTGCTCATCTTCCGTGGCGATAGAAATCATGCGCACACTCGCGACGCGAGTACGCAACGTGGAGAGTTACTCGCAGGAACGCGAAAAACTCGCGCAACTTGGTGCAATGGCGGCTGGACTCGCCCATGAACTCAACAATCCCGCGACGGCTGCGCGCTGCGCCGCCCGCGATCTGCGTCAGAGCATAGAGAAGGTTCAGCACTACGCATGCGAGCTTAATCAGTCGCTTAGCGCCGAGCAGTGGCAGCGATTGGTTACCATCTCCCAGGAACCCGCGCGTTGCGCCACATCCCAACCGAAACGGAATCCTCTCGAACAGAGCGATCGCGAGGAGGCTATCGAATGCTGGTTCGATGCGCAGAATATCGCTGATGCTTGGGAGGTGGCGTCGGCGCTGGTGAACGCCCGCATCGATCAGGAAGAGCTGGAAGCTTTGAAGCGGACCGTGCCGGCACAAGATCTTGAAAACGCGATACATTGGCTCGCGGCAAACGCCACCACGCGCGAATTGCTTAGATCGATCACCCACAGCACCGACCGCATCTCGGAATTGGTGCGCGCGGTGAAGTCGTATTCGTTCATGGACCAGGCGCCCTGGCAAGAAATCGACGTGCACGACGGGATCGAAAATACACTGATCATCCTGGGGTATAAGCTTAAGAACCTCACCGTTTCCCTCGATTTTGACCGCTCGCTTCCCCGCATCTGTGCCTATGGCGGCGAGTTGAACCAAGTATGGACGAACCTCATCGATAACGCCGCTTATGCCGTGAACGGAACGGGTCGCATCGATATTCGCACGTGTCGCGACGGCGAGTTCTTTCTCGTTGAAATTTCCGATAATGGAGGCGGCATCCCTCCCGAAGCGCAACGACATATTTTTGTCGTTCCATTCTTCACAACCAAAGGCGGCTCGGGAACAGGACTTGGCTTGGTCATTTGCCATAGGATTATCGTCGAAAGACACCACGGGAAAATAGAATTCGAGACCGGTCCGGACGGCACCAGCTTCAGGGTGCGTTTGCCGTTTGAAACCTCGGGACAGTCTTAGAGCTTTATTGCATTGGTTTACGGATCGGCACTGAGTTCCTTAAAGACTTAGTGAACCTCATTTCGAACTTCCACGAACGAGGCGGCCTCTGGGTAGTGTCCCAAGCGATACTTTTGACCGCCGTGTTTCTGCTGGCTGTGCGACTTCGCGGTCATACCCAGAACGCCGCGATAATTATTCCCGGTATCTTTCTCTTAATTTTTGGAGCAGTCCTCGTTTTCGCTGGCGCGATTGCGCTTGGCAGAAATCTTACCCCATACCCAAAGCCGTCCGAAAAAGCACGTCTCGTTCAGGATGGCGTTTTCTCGACGATTCGGCATCCCGTTTACACAGGTGTCATGCTGATGGCCTTCGGGTGGACACAGATTTGGCAAAGCGGACCAGCTCTGCTGATGGCTTTCGCGCTCGTTCCATTCTTCATCGCGAAGGCACGACGCGAGGAACAATGGCTGCGCAGGAGATTTGCGGAGTACCGCGATTATGAGCGCCGCGTAAAGCGCTTTATCCCGTGGCTTTTTTGAGCAATTACCGGCAGAGCTCCGCAGGAGCAGGCGAATTGAGGCTGTGCCAAGTTCACAAAATAGTTGACTATCTAGTCAATTATGAAATTGTTCAATCATGCCGAGAACGAGCACGGCGAAAGAGCGTCTTACCGACGCCACCCTAAAGTTGATCTGGGGGCACAGCTATGGAGCCACCTCCGTGGATGCAATCTGCGAGCAGGCCAAGGTGAAGAAGGGCAGCTTCTACTATTTTTTCAAGTCCAAGTCGGACCTGGCGGTTGCGGCCTTGGACGCGGACTGGAAGAGGCATAGAGCTCGGCTTGACGGCATCTTCTCCCCAACGGTCCCGCCTTTGGAGCGGTTGGAGCGCTATCTTGATTTCAGTTATGACCGCCTGGTCGAAATCAAAAAGGAGAGTGGCGCCGTTCTCGGATGTCCTCTCTATGCACTCGGTAGTGAAGTCTGCACGCAAGACATTGTCCTGCGAGACAAGATCCAGGAAATCCTTGATCAAAAGGTGACGTATTTCGAATCGGCAATTCGCGATGCCCATGCCCAAGGGTTGATCGTAGCCCCCGATGCAAAAGCCAAAGCCAAGACCCTCTTCATGTTCATTCAAGGCGCACTCACTCAGGCTCGCATTCAGAATAATTTGGAGGTATTGCGAGACCTTCACTCCCGTGCCCTCGACGTGTTGGGAGCCCTACCGGTGCAGTCCGCACCCTAACTTTTTCGATCAAGTTATAGACGTCCAGTCAAATATAAATAGCTCAGAGGGGAAAAATGAGAAGATGAACAAATCATTGTTGATGCCGGATTGTGCTCAGCCCGACACTGTCGACGCATTTTGCCAAAGGTTGCGCGTTGCGCTGCGGAATTTGAAGGTTCGGCTGCAAAAGCAATATGAACAGCGCTTACCTGGAGAAGGATCTCGGATTCGCCACGCGCTCGAACGGGCTGAGGCGGCGGCCTGGCGCACGCCTTTCCCGCACTTGTTTCTTCCGGATCTTGCCGAGGAGGCGATCGTCCGCGGAACTCTTTAACTCGGAATCTAGATATGAAGCGACTTCTTTTGCCATTGTGGCCTGAGGCGTCGAAGTCTCAAAGGCTAATGAAATCAAAGCACGCAAATCCCTGTCATAAGCACGGGTTTTTCGGCTTCGCGTTCTGGCTGTTGCCGCAAGTGTGCTATGTGCCTTGCCCGACGCTTGTAGGCGCGCTGCTGCAAGAGCCAGGCAGCCAGCGCCACTCATTTTGAGGCGGGTGCTCCGCAAGGAGCGGTGCGTCGTCAGGTATGGTGTTCGGCGTCTCCCGGACAGAGTAGTCCGGCGAGACGCGGGAAATTGTTGGCGATGTCGCGGCACACGCCAAGCTCTCTGGACATTCGCCGCGGCATGAGCTTGGCGTCTGGACTTTATGCGCGGAGGAAGCTGATGCTAAAGGCCTTCAGTACATCCCATGAAAACGGCGATCTGGAGACTCCTGAGGATCCTGCTTTGGCTGAGCTTTGGCGTGATGATCGGAATCGGACTCCTCATGGGTTATGAACTGATCCCTCGGAGTTCTGGCAACCCCCGGTTGGAAGTGCTCGGTTGGACTTATCGAAATTGGGGCGACTCGCACGCTTTTCTGATCAACGTGTTCTTCACGCTGGCAACGCTGAACCTGTTGATGGTTTGGGCATGGCTCATCCGATGCGCTGCGAAAGGCGATTTCCCACGACTGATCGCCGGACTTTTCGCCGGAGCCGTGATTATCACCATCTTGCTCACCTTGACACCTGCTTATTGTTTGAGGCGACGATGACACTCTATTCTTGAATTTCTCCTGGACGACAGGCCTCCGCTTTCCTGTGAACTCCCTAGGTCGTTTGCAGACGAGAAATCCGCGCTATAGCCGGCGGATGGGAATCGTAGAATGCTGAGTGCAACGGATCGGGCGTGAGCGTCGAGGCGTTGTCCTTATAGAGTTTTACTAAGGCGCTTCCAAGGTCGGAGGCGTTTGTGTGCACTTTCGCGTAGGCATCTGCCTCGAATTCATGCCGGCGTGAGTAGAGACTCGAGAGGGGTTGCAGGAGAAACAAGAATATTGGCACGACGAGAATGAAGAGAAGCAGCCCCGCCGCAGTGCTGGGTGTGGAAACGCCGAGCCCTTCGTAGAACCAGCGTTCGCCAATCAGCCGCCCAAGAATCCCCAGCAAACCGAGCGAAATCGCGGACACGAGAACCAGCCGCCTAAAGATATGATGAAGCTTGTAGTGTCCGAGCTCATGGGCAAGAACAGCTTCGATCTCGGGCGGAGTGAGACGCACGAGGAGCGTGTCATAAAACACAATGCGTTTGGAGGCGCCGAAACCGGTGAAATAGGCGTTGCCGTGACTAGAACGCTTGGAGCCGTCCATCACATACAAGCCGCTCAAGCGAAATCCACAGCGCCGGAGAAGCGCCTCGATGCGTTCATTGAGGTCCGCATTCCACAGCGGTTTAAACCGGTTGAAAAGCGGCGCGATGCAGTTTGGGAAGATCAGGAGCACGAGCAGGTTGAAAGTCATCCAGGCAATCCAGACGTAAAACCACCAAAGCTGGCCCATGGATTCCATCAGCCACAAGACGACGACCAGGAGGGGAATACCCAAGGCGATGCCAAGCAGGGTCTGCTTCACAAGATCAGTGAGGAAAAGACGCACCCTGGTACGATTGAAACCGAAGCGCTCCTCCACGACAAAAATGCGGTAGATCGAAAAGGGAATGCCTAATGCAGCGAGAAGGAACGCTACGGTTGCGCATAGCGCCACGCCGTGCGGGAGGGCCCGCGTCTGAAAGACACGAGCCCATTGTGCATCGATGAAGTCGATCAAGCCCCCGAGGGTGAGCACGAGCAGCCCTAAAGCGCCGAAGACGATCTCAGCAATCTCAATGCGCGTCTTGGCAATGGTATAGTCGGCTGCTCTTTGATGTGCCGCGAGAGAAATTGTATTGGCAAACATCGCCGGCACCGCGCGGCGACCGGCGGAGACGTGGGCAATCTGGCGCACCGCCAACCAAAGCTGCCCGCAGGTCACCGCAGTCAACACACCCAGAAACAGCCACATCCATGCATTCACCGAACCAAGAATAAAGCACGCGGTCCCACTCCCAACAACCCGATCTGAGCGCCGCCGGGGAGTGTGCTCACACCATTGCGAGCGCTCACGACGGTGGGCGACTGCGCACTGCTTGCATAGGCACCCGCTCGAGCTTGCGCGCAAAAAGAGCGAAAAAACTCGCAGAGTAAGCTACAATCGAGTTCAAGGAGATCGTCGAGAACTTGCCCCAGCCTCGCATTTCCCATTTCGAATCTTAAACCTAGCCGCTTCATTCCATGGCCTATCTGGAACTCACTCAAATCGAGAAATATTATGATTCCTTTCACGCCCTGAAAAACATCGATCTTCAAGTCGAAAAGGAGGAATTCGTTGTCTTTGTCGGGCCCTCCGGGTGCGGTAAGAGCACACTGCTGCGGTCCATCTGCGGGCTGGAGACTGTGAGCAGCGGCAAGATCGTGCTGGATGGCCACGATATCACTTATATCCACCCGTCGAAGCGGAACGTGGCCATGGTCTTTCAAAACTACGCGCTGTTCCCGCACCTGAATGTGTTTGATAACATCGCCTTTGGCTTGCAGTTGCATGGCGTTTCGAAGCAGGAAATCCGCCAGCGGGTCGAACGTGCCGCCGCCCTCTTGCATCTTGAGCAGCTGCTGGAGCGCAAACCCAAGCAACTCTCGGGAGGCCAGCGTCAACGGGTGGCCATTGGGCGTTGCATCGTCAAGGCACCAAAGCTCTTTCTCTTTGACGAGCCGCTCTCAAATCTTGACGCGAAACTTCGCGTGCGGATGCGCGTGGAGTTGCTTAACTTGCACTACGAGACGCGCAACACCGTCGTTTATGTGACCCACGATCAAGTCGAAGCCATGACAATGGCGGACAAGATCGTCGTCTTGCAGGACGGCCGCGTCGAGCAGTTTGGCAGTCCCCTGGTTCTATATGAACATCCAGTTAACAAGTTTGTGGCCGGCTTCATCGGATCCCCGCAGATGAATTTTCTTCCCGGCAAGATCGGTGTGTCGGACGCCAAAGGAATCTCATGCAGCGTTGAAGGACTTGGTGACCTTACATTGCCCTTGCATGCTGATGCCTGCAAACCCAACGAGCCGGTCACCGTTGGCATTCGCCCCGAACATGTCGAACTTGAGGATACGGAAGCGTCAACCCCGATCAGCGGAGTTATCAACATCGTCGAAAATCTCGGCGGCGAGACGTACCTTCACGTCGAAATTGCCCCGGGAGCCCCACTCCTGATGGTGAAGCTGCACGGCTCGCACCGCCCAATACGAGGAGAGAGGATCACCCTGCATCTGCCCGCGAGTCGCCTCCATCTTTTCGGAGCCGATGATCGCGCGCTCGCCGTCTCCCTATAAGTTCTGTGAGACAATCTGAAAAGAGAGGGCGGACCAACTCCCTATCTTCGGAATCTTACCAAAACCTAAGCCTCTGCGCAGTTCAACCAAACTAAGGAATCACTTGATGGCACCCGCCGTCAGACCTCGAACCAGTTGCCGCGAGACAATCATGCTGAAAACGATGACCGGAAGGGCCACCAACGTGCCCGTCGCCATAATCTGGCCCCAAGGAAGCTCATAGCCGCTCATGAAGCTGGTCGCCACTACCGGCGCAGTTCTCGCGTCGCTTCTCGTGAGAATGAGGGCATAGAGGAGTTCGTTCCAGGAGAAGATAAACGTGAAAATCGCTGAAACGGCGAGGGCCGGCATGGCCAGCGGTAATCCAATCTTCAAAAAAATTGCGAACGAATTATATCCCTCCAGCGTCGCCGCCTCATCCAGTTCCTTCGGAATGTTGCGGAACTGATCAGCACAGATCCAAACCACGATTGGCACATTAAAGGTCAGATAGATCAAAATAAGTGCCCAAGGGGTATCAAGCAGCTTCAAGTTGCGCGCGATGAGGAAAAAAGGAAGCGCGACCACAATGGGACTTAGCATGCGATTGGAGATAAACCAAAACCAGATGTCTCTCTTACCTTTGAAGTCGAAACGGGCAATCGCGTAGGCTGCCGGCGCGCCGAGGACGAGCGAAAGCACCACCGTCACTAAGGCAACAAAGAGCGAGTTTTTCAGGCTCTTGAGGATGTCAAACTTGCCAAAGGCATCGACGTAGTTCTGCAGCGTAGGTTCGAAGAAAAACTGAGGAGTTGAAGAGAGGATGTCGGGTTGTTGTTTGAACGACGCTGTCACCATCCAATAAAAGGGAAAAACACAGATCACTAAGACAACGAGCAAAGCGAGAAAGTGGAGAACATCGCCGAGCTTCAGGCCCTTTCCTCGATTGGAATCGCTGCTTTTCATAAGATCAAATTTCCTTGTAGACGTACTTCACGTAGAGTCGCGACAGGATGGTCGCTAAAATCAATAGCACGACAGCCTGCGCAGAGGCCATTCCTTGGTCGAAGACGCGAAACCCGACGCGTTGTATGTAAACACTAACGAGCTCGGTCGCAGATCCTGGCCCGCCCCGGGTCATCGTGTAAACTACGTCAAATAGCTTAAGGATGTCCGCGGTTCGAAGTATGAGAATGATTGTGATACCCGGGAGCATAAAGGGCAGCTGCACCCTCCAGAGTATGTGCCACCATTTTTCGGTTTCGAGGCGAGCCGCTTCTTCAATTTCAAGCGGAACCATCGTCAAGCTCGAGAAGAGGATGAGGGCGCAAAATGGGGTCCACTGCCAATTTTCCATGATCGAAATTGAGATAAAGGCGAGGTTTGGATCAGCGAGCCAATCCGCCTTCTCGCCAAAGATCAAACTCCAGACATAGTTGAGCACTCCGAAGTCTCGGTTGAACATGAGGCGACCCATCAAGCCTACGACTGCAAACGTGGTCGCAAGCGGGATAACGAGCGCGACGCGGTTGATCTTTTTGAGCCATTCGTTGCCGGGCCTATGCAACAGAAGTGCAATCGCCATGCCGAGTCCCAACTGAATTGGCAAGTTGATGACGAGAAAAAGCAAGGTCCTGACTAGCGCCTCTCGAAACGATTGGTCCCAGAGCAAAGCCGTATAGTTGCCGAACCAGATAAATGGCGCATTAAAGAGAGGCCATATTCCCAGGATGCTTCCCTGCGGCTTGACTTTCGGAAGGATGAATTGATGCAGCGAATTCCAGACCGCAAAGAGCAAAGGGAAAATCCCCACCAGGAACAAGACAATGACAGCGGGGGCAAGGAAGTACCACGCTCCTGAAGAGTAGGTTTTCTTTTCTTTTCTCGTTTTCATCCGAGCGCTACTCCAGATCCGTGTGACGATCTTGCGCTGCACCGACGGAGCTCCCATCCTGTTGGAGCGACGTCAATAACACGCCGGATGCGCGGAACTCCTGCAGATCAACAGCGCGTCTCGCCTCTCCCAACTCGGCATTGATCGTGTTGATATCATCAACGATCTGCGCCCTAGCCGAGAGCAGTTCGCTAGGTTCTCGGGTCACCTCGGACGACACCACACTTGGTCCAAAGCGAAAGTTCAGGGATGCCGCCGTGAAGTGCCCCGACTCTCGATTACTGCTGGAGCGGCTTCTTACCGTCGTAATAGCCTGCTTTCTTTAGCACCCCTTCTACAAGAGCGCCGATCTTCTGCGATCCCTCCTTCACCGTCGTCTGACCGCTCATCATCTTTGTGCCCCATTCTGCGACAATGTCGGAAAGTTGCGGCCATTCGGCGAAGCGTGGACGAAATTCCGGCACGCCTTGCTGCCAGGATTCAACCATCGCAGGGATGTAAGCAAACTTCTTCACGAGCTCTGGGTCCTTGTAAGTTGATTGCCGCCCGCTGACTCCACCTTTCTCCACATATTCCTTAGCCTTTGCCTTTGAGGTAACCCATTGTATGAAGAGCCAGGCTGCACCCTGCTTTTTCTCATCAACCTGGCTCGTTACCGCCAGAGAAAATCCGCCAAGCGCCGGTTTGCGGCCCTGGGGGCCTTTTGGTTCAGGAGCGATTCCCAGTGAGTCTTTGACCTTTGAGGTTGGTTCGGTCAGCGTTTTATAAAACGCCGACCATTCGCAAATCATCGCCACCTGACCTTGCGCAAGCGCGTTGACGGTCTCGCTGTGATCGAAGTCGACGATTCCTGGCGGCATGTATTTCATGAGCTTTTCACGAAATTCGAGGCCCGTTTGCGAATTAACGTCCAAGAGATTCGACTTGAACTTTGGGTCTAGTAAGGAGCCACCCCAAGGCCAGAGAAACCGCATGAAGCTATCGCACGACTGCGTTTCACCGCGCCGGGATTGAAGCGCAAATGCATATTTGCCGTCTTTCGTTAACTTCGGAGCGTACTCGTTAATAAGTTCATCCCATGTTTCAGGAGGTTTATCGAAGCCGGCTGCCTTGAGCATGTCTTTGTTGTAATAGAGCAAACCCGAATAGTTATCGAAGGGCAAACCATAGAGAACGCCATTCCAGCTTCCGAAAGCGTTCAACAAGAGCGGGAAAA
The DNA here is from genome assembly GCA_963744345.1 of uncultured Verrucomicrobiae bacterium. Lineage (GTDB taxonomy): Bacteria > Verrucomicrobiota > Verrucomicrobiia > Chthoniobacterales > Terrimicrobiaceae > DASTFP01. The sequence goes on along the minus strand of CAVUTD010000019.1, from coordinate 156,908 downwards.
AATCCGGCAGATCCAGATCGGGATCGATAAGATTGGGGAATTTCTTCTTGATATCGTCTACCGGGACGATCCAGCCCGATTCGGCGAATTCACCCATCCAGACAAGGTCGACCAGGGCAATGGCCAGGTCGCCTTGCGCCGAGAAATCCAGGACTTCCTTTTCCCTGCTATTCTCGTAGGGAACGAGCTCATAGGAGACTTTGATACCGGTTTTTTGCTCGAACTCCGGCAGCATCTCTATGGCGGCTCGATATCCTGGTCGATCCAGAAAGATCACTTTGATTTCTGTTCCTTTATAATCCTTGGCAGCCTCTTCCAGAGACCAAGCTTGAGCGGAGCTCAAGCCGAGCCAAAGGGCTGCTCCAATACCTAAAATCCCGAGGAGCTTTTTCATGATAAGGGGTTTCGAATTGGGGGTTCGCTAGATTGTTACCGGTGCAAGACATCCCTGTAAAGTTGAAAGCCCCGATTAATTGGAGCGCGCAGATGCTTCCGCTTTCGAACCTCGACAAAAGCCCAGCCGGTGCCGGCAACAGGATCGCTTGCCAACCCATGGATGCTCAACGGGTCTCAACGCAAGCCAGTCAGCAAGACCTCGCAAGATCTTACGTCGTCGACTCCGCAAGCCCGCGCTTATCTCGACGCAGCAGGAATCACAAGCCGTTGGCCGACCTGAAGAGTTCCCTCCTTTGCCAGGTGATTGGTCTTGGCCAAGCCATTTACACTCACTTTGTAACGCCGGGAGAGCGACGTGAGTGTCTCCCCCTTAGCCACGACGTGCACGCTGCTGGCGGAGGATCCGGAAATCTTCCGTGCAGGTTTCCGGACGCCGTCGCTGGGCTTTCTCTTAACGCCTCTTGCATCAACGAACGGCTTGAGAGAGGGATCGATTTCCAGGATGCGCTTATTCAGCTTTTCATGGGCTCGAGCGAAAGCAGCCTGAACTCCGGGATCCTTCATCGCGATTTTTTTCACCTGGTCGTATTCCAGTTCGTTGGCGCGAGCCGAGGGATCGCCAATGAAACTGAAAAGACTCGCTCCACACACCAGGCTTGCGGTGCGCAAAAGATTCATTCCTTGAACACTGCATTTCTTTGAGGCGAATGCCGAGAAAATCTTCTTCTCAGATCAGACCAAACGATCGCCTAGGCAGCGCATCGCCGCGTGTCGCGAGGCGGCAGAAACGACCGGGAGGAGTGTCTCGCGCGGGATTCGCTCGCGTTTCCGGCGAGATGTCACCCTCCAGCCCCACGTTCTCTGAGGTAGCTAGTGGGGGGATGTTTGTGATGAGCCAATGACGGGCAAAAATCAACGATGGCCCGGGTGAGAAATGATTACCGGCGAAGCCGAACAAAAGGGGAGCAGGTCAAACCCAGGAAACAAGCTGTTCCCTCCCACGAGATCTGACCTGCTCGAACCCAACACAATGGAACCCTCTTTATCCTCATATTCTCTACGAATAATCTGGAGTTTCTTGCAGCTCGCGGCAGGGAAACGCCTAAGAGCCGTTGGTCTGGGAATCAGCGCGAGCCCGCAAGCGCTCTCTTCTTCTGAGCGCGGAACGAAGTCTCGCCAGGGCAAGATTTTGCAGTTGTCGAATCCGCTCGCGGGTCACGCCAATCTTCTTGCCGATTTCTTCCAGGGTTTTTGGCTCCTGACCGTCTAGGCCGAATCGCAAATCGATGACGAGGCGCTCCCGATAATCGAGAACGTCGAGCACTTCTTCGATCTCCTCAAGGGCGTCTTTGTCGCACAGAATTTCGTATGGCGTCTCCGATTCCTCATCGCTCACCATTTCTCCGAACTGGAAGGTCTCGCCATCATACACTGGCTCGTCTAGGGAAGCGGGCCGAAGCGCTGCGCTCTTTAGAGCAATCACCTTCGACAAAGAGAGACCAATCTCCTCCGCCAACTCCTCATCGGTAGGCTCGCGTCCGAGTTCTTCCATCATCTGAGAGGAGACGCGCCGCATCCTCGTGATCTTTTCGACTAAGTGAACGGGAAGGCGGATGGTTTTCGTCTGGTTTGCCAAGGCACGCTTGATCGATTGCCTTATCCACCAGGCGGCGTAGGTGCTCAGCTTGCCGCCCTTTTTCGGATCGAAGCGCTCAACCGCCTTCATCAAGCCGATGTTGCCTTCTGAAATGAGATCGAGCAGGGGAAGTCCGAAACTCCCGTAGTCCCTGGCGATCTTCACCACGAGTCTGAGATTTGCGCTCACCATCTCCGTGCGCGCTCGCTGACTGCCGCGCTTGATCTGGCGCGCCAGTTTGACCTCCTGTTCCTGGGTCAAGAGAGGAATGTGAGCAATCTGTCGCAAATACAGCTGGTATCCCAGCTCATTCTCTCGGGGGGACGTATTGATCATCTCTAGCAAATGTCTATATAGAGACGTTTGAAACGCCTGAACTTGCTCAGTTCTCGACTGGAAATTGTATTTTCCCCGGCTGTGTCAGGCAACGGCTGTTCCCGAGCCGGCACCTTTGAGGATGCTTGGCTTTTGCGCAGAAGCCATGGGCGTTCGCCGGTCAAATCTCCGGAAGCATCCACTTTGATCGATGTGCAGATAGGAAAAACGGGTGGAGGGCGCGCCAGGACTCGACAGAGTGTGCGGATGCTGCAAAAATGGGACTTCATCTCCCCGGCGCACCTTTGCTCAGGGGAAACCTTCCATGAAAATCTCGCCACCGGCATCAGAAAGGCAAAAATGGACCTCGGATTGAAAGGAAAAGTCGCCGTGATTACGGGCGCAAGCATCGGCATCGGATTGGCGGTCTCAGAGGGCCTTGCGGCAGAGGGCGTTGACCTTGTGATGGTGGCGCGCCAGCAGGATAGGCTCCAACGAGAGGCGGAGCGCCTAACTGACCAATTTGGCGTAAGATGCACAGGCGTTTCCAGCGATGTCGCGACAGCAGCCGGGATCGAAGAAGTGATCGCCGCCACCCGGCGGAGCTTTGGTGGAGCCGATATCCTCATCAACAATGCGGGCACCGGATCCAATGAGACAGTCATGGAGGCTCCCGACGAAAAATGGCAATTCTACTGGGAACTGCACGTGATGGCAGCGGTGAGGCTCGCGCGAGGCTTGGTGCCCTTCATGCGTGAACGCGGCGGCGGAGTCATCCTGCACAATGCCTCGATCTGTGCCGTTCAACCTCTCTGGTATGAGCCGATTTATAACGTGACCAAAGCGGCGCTCATGATGTTTTCGAAAACGCTCTCCCTGGAGTTGGTCAAGGACAACATACGTGTCAATACAGTGAACCCAGGCCTTATTCTCACTCCGGATTGGATAAAGACCGCCAAACAGCTCACAGCCGACAAAGGCGGCGATTGGCAGGGCTACCTTGATGCGATCGCCAAAGAACATGCCTCCATAGCACGCTTCGGAACCCCGCAAGAATTGGCGAACTTCTTCGTGTTCTTGTGTTCGGATCGCGCGAGCTACTCAGTAGGTTCCACCTATTTCGTCGATGGAGGAATGCTCAAGGTCGTCACTTAAGTCGCGTGGGGCTTGCGTCTTCAACGGATTAGAATCGGTTTTGATCCGGTGAGTCCGCCCGCCACAACCTGATGAAAGGCGGGCGGGCGTACCACTCCATCTCGTGTCCACGTATGTTTCGGTATCCCTCGGTCACGAAGAAGGGATGTTAACGCTCGTCCCAAGGCCTTGCTACAGTTTGATTAGTTCACGCGTAAGAGCTCGGTGCGGCATCAAAGCTGCGGAGATTCGGTCGAGTAGATGGCAAAAACTGCGGTTCGGAGAATCTGTGACTCTGTAGGTGCCATTGTAAAAGATTGGCGCGACGACCCACCAATGAATCGCTCCGCCAGGGATAGCCAGTAATCATCCGCTCGACCCTGCGGACTTGGATCGTAGTATGCGACCTATACCCTTCGTTCTCCGACTGCAATCAACGTTATTATAATCTCTAAAGGAATATAATTGCCTCTACTCGCCTTAGGCCGAACGAGGGAAACGGCAGATAAAAGGTCGGCCAAACAGTAGAAGGATCGGACACCAGCTTTACGTCCGCCCAGGAGGAGACCGAGTACAAAATTATTTGCGACCTTCCATACGATTTAGATTGACGTTTTGGCTTGGCGGTGGTGAAAAGTGGGGTTCTGTGGCGGGAAGTGTCACGAAAGATCTAACCTCGCATGAGTCAGGAATCGCAGACGCTCTATTCAGGGACCTTCGAGCGTTCAATGGACGCAAAGAAGCGCGTGGCCGTCCCTGCGCCCTGGCTTTCGCGAGACGAAGGAGAACCGTTTCACATTATCCCGCATCCGACCGACGGCTACTTGATGGTGATGCCACCGGCCGAATTCGATCGGTGGGAGCAACGGATAAACGACTCACAATCCAACGCTGCGGAGAAGCGCATGGCTATTAGGAAGTTTTACAGCGAGGCTCACACCGCAAGCGCGGATAAGCAGGGCCGCATTCTCTTGAGCGACAAGCATTGCGAGCGCGCCGGAATTTCGGGAGACGTCGTTTTTGTGGGCGGGCGCAGCCGCTTCGAAATTTGGAGTCGCGAGCGCTACGCCGCCGCCGAAGTTGGTCACTCCGAAGCCTACAAACGCGTGGCGGAGGCCGTCGGCCTATGAACTCTTACAACCACCTCCAGTTAGAAACATGGACAACCATTCGGATGACCAGGCCAAGACGACGGAGCTTCGATGTCGATAAAACGGTAGAAGCCAGAAGTTTAAAGTTGTCCAGGCATCCATAGCCCCTCTCACAGCAACTATGAACTCCTGGGATTTTGACGACCCCCCTCTTCAGACTTTGGAATTGCTCGATAATTCATACCACGTGCCGGTGATGGCGGAAGAAGTGATCGCGCTTCTGCGTCCCGCGCAGGGCCTCATTTTTCTGGATGGGACAGCGGGAGGTGGCGGTCACACCGAGAAGCTGCTCCAGCACGGCGCCGAGGTTATCGCCATCGACCAGGATGCCGATGCCATCGCTATGTGTCGTGCACGGCTCGCGCCGTATGCGCGTCGGCTGCATCTCTGCGAAACGAACTATGCGGATGCGGGGACTCTGCTCAATCAGTTGGGTATAGCGTCGCTGGGAGGGGCTCTTCTTGACCTTGGCATCTCCTCTTATCAAGTAGACACGGCAACGAGAGGCTTCTCGGTGATGCGCAATGGCCCCTTAGACATGCGCATGAGCCAAAAGAACCCGCGAACGGCGGCGGACATTGTCAATACGGCAAGCCCCGCTGAACTGACCCGGATCTTCCGCGAATACGGCGAGGAGCCGCGGGCCATGCACATCACAGCACGCATTGTGGCGTTGCGCGAGAATCGCCCATTGCGCACGACCTTCGATCTTGCAGCTGCCGTGACTTCCGTTGTGCCACGCGCCGGCGCCCGACATCCCGCCACACGAATTTTCCAGGCCCTGCGCATGGCCGTTAATGATGAGCTCGGGGTGCTGAACCGCGGGCTTGAAGCCATTAGCGAGCGGTTGGCGCACGGTGCACGCTTTGCGGTGATCAGCTTCCATTCACTCGAAGACCGTATCGTAAAAAACCTTTTCCGCGAACGGAGCGCCGAGTGGATCGATCGGCCGGAGTGGCCCGAGCCACGGCGCAATCCCGCTCGAATGTTCCGCCTCCTCACCCCCCGTCCGATCGATGCATCGGGCGAAGAAATCCAATGCAACCCCCGCGCGCGCAGCGCCAAGCTGCGGGTGGTCGAACGCATTTAATTCCTGCCATGACCCCCATCGAGAACCACCGCAAATACGTCAACCCCATCCATATCGCTCCACTTTTCAAATGGCTCATGCTTGCGTCGTTTGTGGCGTGTTGCGGCCTGCTCTTCGTTTCCATCAAAAACCAGCAGCACTTTCTTGGCGAGCAGACTCGCGAGATCGAACGTCAGATCCGTGATGTGCGCGCGCACAATGAGGTGCTGCTGGCCAGGATTTCAACCCTCTCTTCACGCGCCGAACTGCAGCGAAAGCTTAACCAGTCCCTCATCGCCTTGCAGCCAATCCAGGATCACTGCATTGCCCGCATCGGCCAGCCGATGACAGCTGAGAAAGACGGCGTGTTGCGCACAGCCGCCAACGAAAGGTTTCGTCAGTGAGATGGAAGGAACGACGCCGAGCGAGCATCGCCTGCGGGTTTGTCGGGATCGTCTTTACCGGCTTTTCGGCCCGTCTGATCGATCTCCAGCTCGCAAAGCATGACGAATATTCGGCGTTAGCGGCCCAGAAGCACTCGATCCGACTCGTCGCCCCGGCGCATCGCGGGATGATCCTGGACCGCAACGGAGAAATCCTTGCGGCCAACATTCCCGTTCGGAAGGTGGTCGTGGACGGCTCTCATGTAAAGAATACCGAAGGGCTGGCCGCTATCGCCGCTCCATTTCTTGGCTTGCCGAAAGCTACCCTTGAGCAAGAACTTCAGACACGCAGCAAGTACAAGGTTCTGCTCCAAGATCTTGAAGAAGAGAAGGCTCTCGCCTTGCAGCGAGCCATGCAGGAGAAATCACTTCGCGGAATATACCTTCACCAAAATAGCACGCGAACTTATCCGAATGGGCCTTTGCTCAGTCACGTGCTTGGCTTCCTCGGCCGCAAGGATCCCAATGATGAAAATCTCGTCGGCGTGGAGGGCATCGAAAGAAGCATGGAAAACTACCTCCGCGGCATCGACGGCTTTCGCCATATCGAACGCGACCGCACCGGACGCGAGATCGTCATTTACCGCGGTCAGGAAGAAATGCCCCGGCACGGCATGAACGTTCAGCTGACGATCGACATGAGCTTGCAGGCGATATTGGAAGCGGAGCTCGACAGCGCTTTCGAGGAACTGAGGCCTGACAATGCGACCGGAATCATTGTCGATCCCAATACCGGCGAGATCCTGGCGATGACGAGCCGGCCGACGTTTGATCTCAATCAGATGAACGCCGCCAAGCCAGAAGAAATGAAGAACCGGGCCATTTTCGACATGGTTGAGCCCGGATCCACGTTCAAAATCGTGGTCGCTTCTGCTGCGCTCAATGAACGCGTCGTCAGCCCCAAGACGCTCATCTACTGCGAAAATGGCGCTTTTTCCTATGGTGGCCGCATTCTTCGCGATCACCACGGCTACGGGCAGATGAGCGTTCATGATATCTTGATGAAATCGTCCAATATCGGCTCGGCAAAGATGGCCTTGATGATCGGAGACGATAAGTTCTACGAGTACGTGCGCCGTTTCGGCTTTGGCGAGCGTACTGGCATCGCGCTACCCGGAGAAATACCCGGGCTGGTTCATCCCCCTCCGCGCTGGGACCGGCTTACAATTACGCGTATGCCAATGGGTCAATCCGTGGCAGTGACTCCGCTGCAGATGCTCATGGGCATGTCGGTCATCGCCAATGGCGGAAAGCTCATGCGACCGCAAATTGTTAAGTCAATTCAGGACCGCGACGGTCGGCCGATCCTTTCCATGAAGCCGGAAATCGTGCGGGAAGTCATCCCGCAGACAACCGCCCGCTTCGTCAACCAAGCACTCACGGAAGTTGTCAGCGAACGTGGCACGGCTGCCTTGGCCCGTGTCAGCGGCTTCGCCGTTGCCGGTAAGACGGGGACCGCGCAAAAGGTCGATCCTCGCGGCGGCTATGCCCCAGGAGAGTATGTCGTCTCCTTTGTAGGCTACATGCCCGCAGAAAACCCCCGGTTTGTCTGTCTTATCCTGATTGACGACGCCAAGCTTAGTTCGGGTTTGAACTACGGAGGCTTGGTCGCAGCACCCGTTTTTTCGCGCGTCGCCGAGAAAGCCGCACGCTACCTCGATCTCGTGCCGGCACCCAGCGCTACACCGAGTGTTCCGGTTGCGCTGCGGCAAAGCGATGCTACGAAATTCCGATAGTGAGCGAATCTCTTTTGAAGCTTCTTGACGCCACCGAATTTTTTGAATCGAGCGCGGAACCGCACACCCGGATTGAATCGCTTTGCTATGATTCGCGGCGGGCCGCGCCGGGGACGCTGTTTTTCGCCTTGCGAGGCGCTCGGACCCACGGCGCCCAGTTTGTCGCGCAGGCCGTTGAAAAAGGGGCGGTTGCCATCGTCTCTGACGCTGCCTTACCGGCCTGCGCGTCGCCTTTTATTCGCGTGCCCGATGCGCGCGCCGCCATGGCCGACATGGCCGCTGCCTTTCACGGTCATCCAGCTGACAAACTCAAGGTCATGGGAGTTACCGGAACCAATGGCAAGACAACCACCGCCTTCCTCGTTAAGCACCTCCTGGACGCCGATCAGCGCCGTTGCGGCCTCATTGGAACTGTCAAATACTGCGTAGGCGATAGCGAGAGGGATGCTCCGCGCACTACTCCCGAGTCGCTCGATCTCCAGGAACTCCTGGAGGAAATGCTCAATGCAGGCAACAAGGCAGTGGCGATGGAGGTCTCCAGCCATGCCCTTGCTCAGCATCGCACGCACGCGATTGATTTCGAAGTCGCCGTCTTCACAAATTTGACTCAAGACCATCTCGATTATCACGGGACCATGGAGCAATACTTCGAAGCGAAGGCGAGTCTCTTTGAAGGCCTTGGCAAGCAGAAGAAGAAAAAAGGACGCGCCGTCGTCAATATCGATGACCGCTACGGGCATCTCCTCAGCGAACGCTTGAAAAAGAAGATCACGACCGTCACCTATGGTCAACGGGTGGGCTGCGATTTTCGGGCATCCGACGTGCACTTCGACGCGACTGGGTGTTCTTATCACCTGGAGGCGCGGGGACGCAGCTACCTCGTCCGCCTGCCTTTGATCGGCTCTTTCAATATCTACAATTCGTTGGCGGCCCTCGCCGCCGCGGCTTCGCTGGGGATGGAGCTCCGGGCCGCCGTCGCCGCCATCGCCAGCGCTCCCCAAATTCCTGGTCGCCTGCAACGTGTTCCGGCAAAGAGAAGTTTCCAGGTGTTCGTGGACTATGCGCACACCGAAGATGCCTTGCGCAATGTGCTTCGAGCACTGCAAGCGTTCAAAGCAAACCGCCTCATCACCGTTTTCGGATGTGGGGGCGACCGCGACCGCGCCAAGCGCCCGCTGATGGCCGCGGCATCAGAAGAATTCTCCGACTGGTCAATTCTGACATCGGATAATCCCCGCAGTGAGGATCCTCTTCGGATCATTTCGGAAATGAGGGCAGGGCTTCGCGCGAATCGTTATGAAGAGATCCCTGACAGGACGGAAGCTATTCGGAAAGCCGTCAGGCTCGCGGCCCCCGGCGATATCATCCTGATTGCGGGTAAGGGCCACGAAAACTACCAGGAGTTCGCAGACCGCAAGATCCCCTTCGATGACTGCGCCGTTGCTCTTCGGGCCATTGAAGACAGACGCGTTGATAACGAAAAAGACTATCTCAAGGACGAGGATGTCTCCGTCGACCGAAGCGCACCGCATCATCCGGCGTCCAAATCCCGGAGGGACTCTTGATCGTGGACGCCGTGACACTTGCCGAAGTTGCGGACATGTGCGGAGGCGTCCTGCACGGCGCCAGCCCTTCGCAAACGGTGCGCCGAATTTCAAAGGATACGCGCACTCTGATTCCGGGCGATCTTTACCTCGCTTTGCGCGGGGAAAATCATGATGGCAATGCGTACGGCCGAGCTGCCGCCGAAAAAGGGGCAGCGGGCGCAATCCTCGACAATCCTCCCTCTGAACTTCCCGCAGATTTCCCGGTGATTCGGGTAAGCGACACCCTTGCTGCGCTCCACCGATTGGCCGAGGCTTGGCGCGATCGTCTCGCCTTGAAAGTGGTGTGTGTCACCGGAAGCAGCGGGAAAACCAGCACCAAGGACTTTACCGCCAGTGTTCTTTCGGTGCGCTTCCGAGTGGTCAAAAGCGAAGGCAATCTTAATAACCAGATCGGTCTTCCGCTTTCAATTCTCTCCGCCTCAGTCACGGACGATGCCGCAGTGTGGGAGATCGGCATGAACCATCCGGGAGAGATCGCCCCACTGGCGAAACTGGCGCGGCCCGATCTTGCGATCATAACGAACGTCGGACTCGCTCACATCGAATATATGGGCTCCCGAGAGGCGATCGCCGCCGAAAAGGGTGCGTTGGTTGAGGCGGTTGGCTGCAACGGCTGTGTGATTCTTCCGGCCGAAGACAAATTCGCAGTGCCGATTGCGAGTCGGACCGCTGCCCGCGTGATAACAACCGGGCTTTCTTCTGGCGAAGTCACCGCCTCGAACATCGAGATGAGCGCTGAAGGCTGTCGGTTCACCGTCCATGCTGGTGACGAAACGGTTCGCGCTAGCGTAGCCGCTCCTGGCGAACACATGGTGCGCAATGCGCTGCTGGCAATCGCGGCGGGGCTCGCACTCGGGCTTCGACTAGAAGAATGTGCCGAAGGACTCGCCGCAGCCCGCCTCGCCGGAGGCAGACTCACGCGCCGCATCGTTCGAGGCGTCACTCTGCTCGATGACACCTACAACGCAAATCCGGACTCCATGGACGCCGCGCTGGACACCCTCGGCTCACTGCCGGTCAAGGGCCGACGCATCGCAGTGCTGGGGCGCATGGGCGAACTGGGTGAACATGCAACCGCCGGTTACCAGCGGGTGGGACGCAATGCCGCAAGAATTGTGGATGCCCTCATCGCTGTGGGCTCCGAGACCATGCCACTCTCAGAAACGGCACGCGCCGCAGGGCTGACGGAAGTACACGCTACGCGGGATACTGTCGCAGCCGCGGACGTGCTTCGCGAGCTTGCTCAGGAGGGCGACGTTGTCCTGATCAAGGGTAGTCGCGCCGCAAGGATGGAGCGCGTCATCGAAGCCCTCTGATGCTTTATTATCTCTACGAACTTGGCGAATGGGCTCGCAAAATGGGCTACGAAAGTGACTTTTTCAAGGCACTCAACGTCTTTAGCTATATCACTTTTCGCGCTATCTGCGCCGCCGCCACCGCGTTCCTGATCTCGATCATCTTCGGGAACTGGACGATCCGGCGCCTCATCTCGCTCAAGTTCGGCCAGCCCATACGCACAAAGGAGGAAGTCAATAAGCTCTTCGAACTTCACGGAGCGAAGAAGGGAACTCCTACCATGGGGGGAGTGCTCATCATCGCGTCGATCCTTATCTCCACGCTCTTGTGGGCGAGGCCGGAAAATCCGCTTGTGTGGGTGGTTCTCTTTAGCACGGTTTTTCTAGGATGCGTCGGCCTTTATGATGACTGGCTCAAAGTCACCAAGAGAGATTCCAAAGGGATTAGTCGCGGGCTGAAGTTTGGCCTCCAATGCGTTCTCGCTGGCCTCTTCACCGTTTTCTTTCTTACCAACCCGAGACTGGCCGAATTGGCCAAACAACTCTACATCCCTTTTTTTAAGGAGCCCATCATCTTCAGCCTCGGCTGGTTTACTTTCGTCTTTTACCTGCTGGTGATCGTCGGCACCTCCAACGCGGTGAACCTCACCGATGGTCTGGACGGGTTGGCTACCGGTTGCACGGCAACAGTTGCCGCTGCATATACCGCGCTTGCCTATCTGGCAGGCAATGCGCGCGCGGCCGAATATCTTCAGATCCCTTACGTGCCGTACTCAGGGGAAGTAGCTGTTGTTTGCAGCGCGCTACTCGGTTCCTGTTTGGGCTTCCTTTGGTGGAACGCCCATCCCGCGCGTGTCTTCATGGGCGACACCGGTTCACTTGCGATCGGCGGGATGCTGGGTGCGGTGGCAATCTGCTGCAAGCAGGAGATTCTTCTCGTGATCGTGGGCGGCGTCTTCGTTATGGAGGCGTTGTCGGTGATTCTTCAGGTCGCCAGTTTCAAGATGACGGGTCGACGCATCATCAAAATGTCCCCGATCCACCATCATTTCGAACTCAGCGGATGGAAAGAGAACACCGTGATCGTGCGCTTCTGGATCATGTCGATCCTCTTCGCCTTGCTCGGACTGGCAACTTTAAAGCTGCGATGATTTATTCAGGCAAAAAGGCAGTCGTTCTGGGACTGGGCCACAGCGGAGAGGCCGCCGGACTCCTCCTCTCCGAGGAAGGCGCCGAGGTTACGGTTTGTGATAGTGACGAGAACCCGGCCATTCAAGCCAAGGCTGCGCGACTGCAGGCTCAGGGCATCAAGGTTCTCTTGGGAACCCAGGCGGATACCGATCCCGGGTCGTATGATGTTTGCGTTCTGAGCCCTGGCATCGATCCGGCCGTTCCGCTGGTTCAGAATGTTTTCCGCAAGAGAGTGCCGATCATTGGCGAGCTCGAGCTCGCTTTCGAAGAGTGCATTTGTCCTGTCGTCGCCATCACGGGAACCAACGGCAAGACGACAACCACCGAGCTGACGACTGCCATGCTGCAAGGCTCGGGAGTGCGCACCGTCGCAAGTGGAAACATTGGCGTGCCGTTTGCAACTGCCGTGCGCCAGAGCAACGAGCTCGACGTGATGGTGCTCGAAGTTAGCTCCTTCCAACTCGAAACCATCGATGCCTTTCGCCCTCACGTTTCGGTCTGGCTAAACCTCAGCCCCAATCATCTCGATCGCTATCGGGATATGGACGAATACCGAACGGCGAAACTGCGGATCTTCATGAATCAGACAGCGGAGGACTTCGCGGTGGTTAATTTCCGCGAAAGCCTTCCCGCGCTCTCAGCGCGGCGGATCACCTTCAGCGCCTATGTTCAGGATGCGGACTTCTCTGTGCGGGATGGTATCATCGAATACCAGGGGGAGCCCGTCCTCGATCAGCGCACGACCCGGCTTCCAGGGCTTCACAATGCGGAAAATCTCATGGCCGCTTTGGGGGTCGGGCTGGCTTTGGGAGTTGATTTTGAGATCATGGCCGCTGCTGCCCATGAGTACACAGCGCCGGTCCACCGTTGCGAGTTCGTTCGGGAGCTTGAGGGCGTACGGTGGATTAATGACTCCAAGGCCACGAACTTGGATTCCCTTGAAAAGGCGATTCTCTCGCAGACGCCTCCCGTAGTTCTCATCGCGGGCGGCAAAGACAAGGGGTTTGAATTTGATCCCATCGCGCCGCTCGTTCGGGAACACGTGCGCGTGGCCATCCTAATCGGCGAAATGAAGAAGCGTATTACACGATCCTGGCGCGGCGTGGATTGCCGCGTTTCGGCATCGCTCGAGGAAGCTGTCGAAGTGGCGCGTCAAGTCGCCAACCCTGGCGACACCGTTCTCCTTTCCCCGGGAACATCGTCTTTCGACATGTTTCGCAATTATGGCGAGCGCGGCAACCGCTTCAAGGAGGCCGTGCACGCTCTCAGATAGTCAGAAACCAACCAAACCGCACATCACGAAAATGAAAAGATTCTTGAAATTGCCTCTTCGGCGGTTACCGCGACGGCCGCCTCCCTCCGAAGCGTTGCAGGCAAAGACCGCTGCCGACTCCAACGCGTATGAGGAAGAGGACTACGACGCCGCCGAAGAGCCAAACATGAAGTTCTCTCACGCCTTGATCGTCGTCCTCGCCCTACACGTCATCGCCGTTGGTGGCGTGTTCGCGTTCAACTCGATCAAGGCTCGGCAAAGCTCCACGGCGAAAGCTTCTGCCAAGAGTGAGAACGCGAGCCTCGCGTCCGCGGCAGTCGCCCCGTCAAAGACCTCCTCCGCGCAGCCAGACTCTGGCGTAAAGGCCGGCAAAACGCATTCTGTGCAGGCCGGAGATACCCTCAGCCGCATTGCTGCGCTCTACAAGGTCACTGTTGAGTCGCTCGAGAAAGAAAATGGAATCACGAGCTTCTCGATGATCCGGGTCGGCCAGCTCTTGAAGATCCCTGCGCCGGAGAGGGTCACGGCAAAACCCGAACCCGCCAAGCCGACGACAGATCCGGCTACGGTAGCTGCCAAGCATGCGTTCCTCGCCGCCAAAAGCGATTTGGGACAGCCGAGCGCCCCGCCCAAACCCGAGAGCGCCAAAGCTGTGCCCAGCAAACCGCATGCGATGGCGACCGCCAGTCCGGCACCTGCGCATCCCCAACCATCACCAACCAAGGCCGAGACAACCAAGGCCGAAGCGCCCTCTACAAACTCCGACAGCGACACGTATGTAGTCGCCAAGGGCGACAACCCCTACAGCATCGCCAAAAAGCTCAAGGTGAGCTACAATGAGCTAATCGCCATCAACGAAATCAAGGACCCAACGCGCGTTCAGATCGGGCAAAAACTGAAGATTCCGGCCAAGAAGAACTAGTGCATCAGAAGCTGCTGCCCTTAAGGCTGCCGCCATCCGTGACGCCTCGTTTTCGAAATGCAACGCAATGCCATCTATGTTCTTCTGCTGACGGTAGCAGGGCTGACCGCGCTTGGCATCGTCATGCTTTTCAGCACAAGTGCTTTCGCCCAGGAGAGCCATGGCGACATCTACTTTTTTGTTAAGCGCCAAGCCTTCTGGTTAGCAGTTTCCCTCCTTTGCGCGCTGATTGGCGCCGCGGTCGATTATCACTGGTGGAAGAAATCATGGTGGCTCTTCTTCGCGGTAGCCTTTGCGCTTCTTATCCTTTGCTTCGTTCCGCCCATCGGGCTCAAGATCAACGGCTCGAATCGCTGGATAAACTTGGGCATCGGAACCTTTCAGCCGAGTGAACTCGCTAAGCTGGCCGTATTGTTCTTTGTCGCCTGGTGGTTTGAAAAGTTCGCCGAGGATTCCGGGCGCTTCTTCAAGGGGTTCTTGTATCCAATGGCGATCGTCGGTGTCATCCTCGCGCCGATCTCACGCCAGGAAGATCTCGGCTATACCGCGTTGATCGGGGCGGTGGTCCTTTGCATGATGTTCATCGGGGGGATGAAGCTGCGCTGGATTGCGCCGATCTTTATCGCGGGAGCGGCTGGTATTCTGTATCTTGCGGCTCACATCAGCGAGCGCCGCGACCGCTTGCTCGCCTTCCTCAATCCTGAGGAATACCAAGCGAGCGGCGGATACCAGCAACTCCAGGGACTCATTGCCATTGGCTCCGGTGGAGTTGATGGTCTTGGTCTCGGTGAAGGTCGCCAAAAAATGCTCTACCTTCCTTACGCACATACCGACTTCATCTTTCCAATGATTGGAGAGGAACTGGGATTGCGGGTTACGTTACTCATCGTCTTTTGTTACTTACTGATCTTTCTCTGTGGGATTCTCGTCGCGATGAACGCCCGCGATCGTTTCGGTATGTTGCTTGGTTTCGGCTGCGTGATGATGATTACCCTGCAAGCGATCGTGAATATCGGTGTGACCACTTCACTCTTGCCCAATAAAGGCATGCCCCTTCCATTCATTAGCTTCGGTGGCTCCAATCTCGCCGCCTCCTACTTCATGATTGGAGTGCTCGTGAGTATTCACCGCTTCGGCAAACCCCTGGCCGAAGTCTCATCCCCGGCTCTGCGCCGAATACGAAGTCCCTGCCGGCTATGAATCCGCTTCGTGTGGTCATCGCATGCGGGGGGACAGGCGGGCATCTCTTTCCTGGCCTGGCCGTCGCGGAGACCCTGAAGGAACGTGGACATGAGGTGCTGCTGATCGTCTCGGAAAAGGAGATCGATGCCCTCGCCCTGAAAACACACCCCGATTTTCGAGCCGAGAAAGTTCCTTCCATCGGAATGCCCTCCGTGCTTTCTCCAGCTTTCGTGCGTTTTCTTCGCCGATCTTGGGAAGGCTTCAGCTATTGCAAGAGCACCTATCGGAAATTTCGTCCTTCAGTTGTCCTCGGCATGGGCGGTTTCACCTCGACGGCGCCAATCTTGGCCGGTCGCCAGCACAAGCTGGCAACTTTGATCCACGAAGCTAACGCCATACCTGGGAGAGCCAATAAGCTTACCGCGCGCTTTGCGACCCGAGTGCTTCTGGCCTTCGCAGCGTGCGCTGCTCATTTTCCGAATAGAGACTGTGTCGTTACGGGCACACCTGTGCGACGCACGCTGGGCTCGCCTCTTGAGCGAAAAACGGCGCTCGCCACCTTTCACCTCGATGAGGGCCGGCGCACCCTGCTGATCATGGGCGGAAGCCAGGGAGCTTCCGGCATCAATCAGATGCTCTTTCGATGCGCTCCCCTCCTGAAGAATCACCCGCTGCAAATTATTCATCTCACCGGAGATCGAGACGATCGTCTGGCCGCCGCTAATTACCAGCGCGAAAACATCCCCAATTATGTCGCAGCATTTCACCATCGCATGGAGGACGCATACTCCGCCGCAGACCTCGTGGTGTCTCGCGCCGGCGCCGCCAGCCTGAGCGAAATTTCGCATTTCGGGCTGGCCTCCATCCTGGTTCCTTATCCCTATGCCACGGATGATCACCAAACCTTCAACGCCAAGATTTTCAACGACGCGGCAGCCGCCGAATTGCAACAGGAACGCCAAGCTACTCCGGAGGCATTTTCCACCCTCATCTTGAATCTGCTGAGTGATGATCAACGGCGCGAAAAAATGTCTGCCGCCGCACGCGTAATTCTCCCGCCTCATGCCGCCGACAATGTTGCCGACGAGATAGAACGCGCCGCGAAAAAATCTTAAGCTTCGTGCCCATGAATCTGGCGGCGTTGACGGACTTTTTCACTGGCCCCTCGCGCCGCGTGCATTTGATCGGCGTGGCAGGTTCCGGCATGAGCGGCATCGCCGCGCTTCTTCTTGCGCTTGGTCATCGGGTGAGCGGTTCTGACAAGGTCAATACGGTGGAAGTGGAGCGCTTGAAAAAAAAAGGCCTCTCCTTCCGAATTCCTCATCAACCCGAGGAGGTGCGGGAGGCTGAGTTGATCGTGTACTCATCGGCTATCAAGGCGGGCAACGTGGCCTACAACGAAGCTCGCGCGCTTAATTTGCCCATGGTGCGCCGCGCGGATGCGCTCGCGGCCATCATGAACTGCAAGAAAGGCATTGTGATCTGTGGCATGCACGGAAAGACGACGACGTCCTCCATGGCCGCTCATGTGCTCAGAAGCTGCGGACTCAAACCCTCTCATTACGTGGGAGCCGAAATCCCCATCCTCGGAACAAACGCGCGTTGGGACAGCGAAGGTGAGTATTTTGTCGCGGAAGGCGACGAAAGTGACGGCACACTTATTAACTATCACCCCGAACACGCGATCGTCCTCAACATCGAGCCGGAGCATCTCGACTTTTATAAGGATCTCGCCGCAATCGACGCCGTCTATGCCAAGCTCGTCACCCAGACGCGGGAAAAGATCGTCTACTGCGGAGATGATCCCGGGGCAGAACGCGTCTGCTCCTACCGCCCGGGTGCGATCAGCTACGGGCAACAGGAAGCAAACCATTATCGCATCGTCGATATCGCCGCGGAAAACTTCCGCTCCCATTTCAAGGTTCTGAGGCGAGGCGAATTGCTCGGAGCAGCCCGGCTGAACATTCCGGGCGTGCACAATGCGGTAAATGCACTCGCTGTGATCGCCCTCGCTTGCGAAATCGGGCTTCCCTTTGACAAAATCGCCGCTGCCCTGGAACACTTTCGCGGCGCAAGGCGCCGCTTTGAAATATGCTACGAAACTCCCCGCAACCTCATCGTAGACGATTACGGACACCATCCCAGCGAGATCTCCGCCACGATTGCCACCGCTCGCACCGGCGGGTGGCACCGTGTCCTGGTGATGTTTCAACCACACCGTTATTCCCGCACCCTCGCCTTTAAGGAAGAATTCGGCCGCGCCTTCGACCAGGCTGATATCGTGTTCGTCGCCGACGTTTATCCAGCCAATGAAGCGCCGATCCCCGGAGTGTCCGGCCAGATGGTCGTCGACGCTTTGCGTGCGCATGGACATCCCCATGTTGAGTTTCAACCGAGCATCAAGCGCATTCATCAAAACGCTGGTGTCGAAATCGAGAATGGCGATCTCCTGCTGAGTCTTGGCGCCGGCAACATTCATGAGGCAGCGGCACGGCTGGCGAGCGATCTGACCACTCGCGACCGACTCATCGCCACGATGGGTCCCGGCACGATTCGGCTCTACGAGCCGCTCTCCCGCCATACGACCATGCGCGTCGGCGGACCGGCGCAATTCTGGGCAGAGCCCGAGACTGAAGAGGGCTTCGCCGATCTGGTGCGACTTTGTTTTGACGAAGACATCCCGTTCATGGTGATGGGGCGCGGTTCAAATCTCCTGGTGCGCGACGGAGGCGTGCCCGGTGTGGTGGCCCACCTTTGTAAAGGCGAGTTCACCCGCTGCATCGTCAATGCCAACGAAATAACCGCCGGCGTTGGCCTAAAGCTTAAACAGCTCACTGCCGCCGCGCGCAAGGCAGGTATCGGCGGCTTCGAATGGATGGAGGGCATCCCGGGCAATCTCGGTGGCAGTCTCCGCATGAATGCCGGCGCCATGGGTGCGGAGACCTTCGACCAGGTTCTAAGCGTTCGATACTGTGACCAGGACGGCAATATCTTTACCCGCCCTCCTGCGGAGATGAGGATTCGCTATCGAGATGTCCCCACGCTTCACCAAAACTATGCTCTCGCCGCCACTCTGCGCGGTGCCTTGACAAATAGCAGGGAAATCGACGCGAGAATCGCCGATTCGCAACGCAAGCGCCGCGAAACCCAACCAATTGGTGCAAGCGCGGGTTGCATTTTCAAAAATCCGGCCCAAACTCCGGCAGGGCGATTGATCCAGGAGCTCGGCTTCAAGAACTTCACGGTGGGAAGAGCGCGCGTTTCCGAAGTGCATGGCAACTTCATCGTCAATGACGGGGGGGCCACGGCGGAGGAGGTTCTCACCCTCATCGAGGAGATCAAGGCCGCCGCCGCGCGCGAGCGCGGAATCAATCTCGAAACCGAAGTGCAGATCGTTGGAGTGGACGCATGACTGGAATTCTTAAAGGAGAGAGAGTCGCGGTACTGCTGGGCGGACCCGGCTCAGAACGCGAAGTATCCCTGCGCTCAGGCGCGGCCGTAGCTCGCGCCTTGCAGTCATTGGGCGCCGTTGTCCGAGAGGTCGACGTGAGGGCTCCCACCTTTTCGCTGCCTGCCGGCGTCGAACTTGCCTATAACATGATTCATGGGACCTTCGGCGAGGACGGCCAAATCCAGCAGATTCTCGAGCACCGCAACGTGCCGTATACCGGAGAGGGAGTCAAAGGGAGCCGTCTTGCCTTCGACAAAATTCTCAGCAAAACACAATTCGACGAGCACGGCGTTCCCACGGGCCGCTGGCATGTTATCAGTGACGGTGAAGGTCCTCGTCTCGATCCACCATTCGTCGTCAAGGCACCGCGCCAGGGGTCCAGTGTTGGCGTGCATATCATTAAAGACGCCGCGAGCCTTCCCGCGGCCTTGGAGGACTGTTTTCGCTTTGGCAAAGAGGTGCTCGTCGAGGAATATTTTGCCGGACGTGAATTAACCATTGGCATTCTCGGCGACGAGGCCCTGCCCGTAGTCGAAATCGTTCCCCGCGAGGGATTTTACGATTACCAGCACAAGTATACCAAGGGCGCATCGCAATACTTTGTTCCGGCCGATATTGGCGCTGAAGCGACTGAGGCGGTCCAACAGGCTGCCCTGTCAGCCAAGCGGGCCCTTGGGCTCGAAGTTTATTGCCGCGTCGATGTGCTTCTCGCCGCTGACGGGCGACTGAACGTCCTGGAAATTAACACCATTCCCGGCATGACCGAAACCAGCCTCCTTCCCAAGGCCGCCGCGATCGTTGGACTCGACTTTCCTTCTCTCTGCGAGCAAATTGCTTCGCTCTCTCTTCAACGCTATCCGAACTGTTCACTGTCCCTTCAACTCTCCCGGAACTAGATGACCAATCAAGGTTCACCCCACAAGGTCAACCGCAGGCTGCGCAATACCCTCACGCGTGCTCATCTGCTTGATGTGCGCATGCGCACCGCCACGAGCCGGCGAAGACGACGACAAACGATCGTGCGCTGGATCTCCAGTGTCCTCCTTGTCGCCGCTATCGGTACGGGCGCCTTCTTCGGATTGCGGACTTCCCTGGACAAGTTTTTCTTCAAGAACAGCGAGTACACTTTGCGCCGCATCTCCTTCGATCTGGACGAAATCCTCACGCGTGAGGAAGCCTTGGCCGCGACAGGTCTGCGCGAGGGCGTCAATATATTCTCGGTCGATCTGGCGAAGGTGGAGGCCGCCTTACGCGCCATTCCGCAGATTGAAAACGTCCGCATAGAACGAAGCCTTCCTGATCAGATTGATATTAGCATCAGCGCCCGTCGACCCGTCGCATGGGTCGCTGCCGAAGGCGAAAAAGGAGATCCTTCCGCGTCCGAAAAGTCCCTCCTGGTCGACGCCAGTGGTTTCCTCCTACGTCCGCACCGAATTGTCCCTGAATACTATCACCTGCCCGTTATCTACGGGCTGAAGGGCGACAATGTGCGCAATGGCGAACCGACACCAACTGACGACCTTCGCCTCGCCTTGCAGCTGCTTGAAACCCTTTCCCGTCACCCGGAGTCGCTGCTTCACATTCGCACCATTGACGTGTCGCGAGGCTATCGCCTTGAAGTCGTGAACGACACCAACGCTCGCATCCTTTTCGGCACATCGGATTTCGAAGAGCAGCTTGCCCGTCTGCAACAGCTTCTGACTCACTGCGACGAGTCAGGCCGTGCGCTTGAGACGGTCAACCTGATGGTCAAACGAAACACACCGGTGACTTTCGTGGCTTCCGCGACGCCGCCGCCGGAGATTCCGGTTGCTCCTGCCGCGCCCGTCCCTCAGCAGCCAGCACCAAAAACACGGAGAAACTAATGGCCCGTCCAGACATTCTCGTAGGAGTTGAGGTGGGCACCTCGAAGGTATGTGCGGTGGTGGGGGAGATCGGGCGCGAGGGCACCCTTCGTATTCTCGGCGTGGGACTCGCTCCCTCTCGCGGCGTGCGCAAAGGTGAAATTGTCGACCTGGCTATCGCCACCGAGTGCGTGCATGATGCGCTGGCGGACGCCGAGACGAACAGCGATGCCGAAATTGGCAGTGTCTTCGTCGCTACGACCGGAAGCCACATCCGAAGCTTCAACAGTCGGGGCGCCATTCTGATTCCCTCCGATCGCTACGAGATTGACGACACTGACGTCCAAGAGGTGGCCGTGAAGGCACGCGAGGTCAACATCCCGACTGAGAATCACTTTCTGCATTCCATCATTCAGCATTATTACGTGGACGGTCAGCAAGGCGTTCTCAACCCGATCGGCATGGTCGGACGGAAGCTCGAGGCTGACTTTCACATCGTCCATGGCGTGCGTACCCGCATGCAGAATACCCTGCGCTGCATTCGCGAGAGTGGTGTGGAGATTGATGAGATCGTCGTCAACTCTCTGGCATCTGCGCAGGCGGTGCTCGATGAACACCAAAAGGAACTCGGCGCGGTGGTCATCGATATCGGCGGCGGAGTCACCGATTATATCGTCTACGAAAATGGTGTCGTCAGGCACAGCGGCGTCCTCGCCGTTGGCGGCGATCATATGAGCAATGATATCTCACTTGGGCTGCGGATCCCTCTCACTCGCGCTGAAAAGCTGAAGATCGAAGAAGGGTCGGCGAAGCTTGGGGCGGCCACGGCCGGTGAGAAAATCGTTCTCAAGAACGATGCGGGTTTCGCCGGAAAAGAGATCGAGCGCGAAATCCTCAACGGCATCATCAACTCCCGCATCCGCGAAATTCTTGGATTGGTGAAGAAACAGGTCGAACCTGAAGCCTCCCTCCCGATGCTAGGCGCCGGCGTGATCCTCACCGGTGGCTGCAGCTTGATGAAGGGAATCAAAGAAGTCGCCGAGTCCATCTTCGAACTCCCCGTCCACCTGGCACGCGACACCGGCGTCTCCGGTCCCAAGTCGGTCTTGAATAACCCGCAATACTCCACGGCGATTGGCCTCATTAAATTCGCCCAGGCGCTGCGCGCCGAAGTGGAGAGACCCGGACTCATCGGCTCCGTCCTGGAAAAAATCGGCGGTATTTTTCGGAAAAGAGGCTAGCAGCCGGTGGCGCTTTGGTTAAGAATTACATCTTTCCAAAATCGAGATCTTGGAATGAACTCGCCCTTCCAGACAGCTTGCTTAAGCTCGGCTTTATCCGGGGAGCGAACCGCTGTCTTTATCACCGCCCGCGGCGCTAGTTTCCGTTGCGGGCGAGCGGGTCAGCCGCACCGCTTGTCTCCAAGGATTTCGAACCTCAACAAAACCTTCTTTTGAAAGCCGACAAACTGCCAGAGTCATGATTGCTTATCCAAGGTCAGATACATTTTCTGAGAGTGCCGGGCCGCCAAGTGTCCGCATTATCGGTTTGGGAAACGCCGGAGTACATCTTGCGGATCGCTTACAGATGAACGGCCATGGCGACGTGCTCGTTATGAACACCGATACCCAGTCTCTGCAATCGTCGATCTCGTCTAAGAAGATCGCCCTAGGCCAGAATACCACACACGGTTTGGGCGCCGGCGGAGACCCGGAGATTGGCTATGAGGCAGCCCAGGAATCCCGAGAGGAGATTCGATCCGCGGTCGAGAGCGCCAATATTGTTTTCTTATGCGCAGGGCTTGGCGGTGGGACCGCCTCCGGAGTTTTGCCGATACTTGCCGAGGTCGCCCGAGGATCAGGGGCAGTGGTCTTCTCAATAGTCACTTCACCATTCAGCTTCGAGGGCCGACGCCGCTCGAAGCAAGCTGCGGAGGCGCTCGCTCTTCTCTCCAAACATTCCAACGCACTTATTCATTTTGAGAACGACCGGATGGCAGAGCTCTCCTCGCCAAAGATGGGGATCGAGGAAACCTTTGCCGCCTCCAATGACATGCTCTCGGCATGCATCGGCTCGCTTATTGCGATTCTCCAGGGAGGCAGCCCGATGCCCATAGGCCTCGCCGACCTTCTGACCGCCGTGGGCGGCGGCGCCCCGGCCGGACTATTCGGACGCGGCGAGGCTACCGGTGATAATCGCGCCCACGAGGCTCTTGAGCGCGCCTTGAAAAGTCCCCTTCTCGACCGGGGACGGCTCATCAGCGAATGTCATGCCGTCATCGCGAACCTTGTCGGACCAGCGTCCCTCTCGTTTTCGGAAGTTGCCGCCGTAATGCGAGAGGTAAGGCGGCACACGGCAGACGATGCCAGATTATTCCTGGGAGTTACCGCTGTCAGTGATCCCGCGGCACCCCTGATTGTCACGCTCTTTGGGAATTATTCCAAAGTGCTGTCGGAAGAACCCGCACCAGTTTCCGCGCGAGACCGAGCAATGGCACTCGTTTCCAACGCCGCGCCCGCCCCCTCAGCAGAGCCCGCGCCACAGAAAGAACCGGAGGCTGCGCCAATCGGCGGCGAAACGCCTGAACCCGCCGAGGCCGCCTTCACCAACGACACGGCGGAGTCTGCCAACGCCAAGTCAGCGGCAAAAGCGAAAGCCAAACAGGAGACCCTGCAATTTGAATCCACCACGCGCGGCCGGTTCGATAAGAGCGAGCCGACCATCGTTGAAGGAGAGGACCTCGATGTACCCACTTTCCTAAGGGTTCGAAAGCCAGACTGAGGCTTGGCTTTGCGCAAACGTCGCGAATTTCCAACACAACTGCTAATTGGCTTTCTAAGTTGATTCTTTCGCTTCGAATTGACTTGCCCAATTAACAAATTTTTCTAAGATTAAGCTCAAAGGAGATCACCCCCTATGAGCTTCACCGTAACAAAAGTCGATATTTGGAGTTGTAAAATCGAGGACAAACCCGGCGGCTTGGCCAACGTGCTTACAGCCTTGGGAAACGCCAGTGCGAGCCTCGATTGCGTCATCGCGCGGCGCGACCCTGCTAAGGGAGGCACAGGGGATGTGTTCATAACGCCAATAAAGGGTCCCGCCGCAAGAAAGGCCGCGCAATCATCTTCTCTATCGCCTGCTAAGAACCTCGGAACGCTTAAGGTCGAGGGAGACGACGCGCCGGGCCTGGGAGGTCGAATGGCGACCGCCATCGCCGAGGCCGGAATTAATCTTCGCGGCGTTTCCGCCGCGGTAATTGGAAGAAAGTTCGTGGCCTACTTCGGTTTCGATAGCGCTGCAGACGCGACAAAAGCTGCGAAAGTTTTAAAGCCTTTGGCGAGCGGGAAATCCACAAAAGCCAAGCGCTGAAGGACGCCTCTTTCGCGAAGCTAGAGTAAACGGTTCAGCTCCTTTTCCGGGAGAGCATGAATTCGTTGCCCTCCGGATCCGCGCACATTGCGAGATGCGGAGCTTCGTCAGGTCGGTCCGACATTGGCTCTCGCAGCAGTTGACCTCCGCCCGCGGTAACTTCGCGCGCACCCTCAAGGACGTCGGCCACTTGGAAGCTAAGCCCGGTCCAGGTGCGTGTCCCCTCGCCTCCGCTGTGGATCCCAATCACCGCTCCGGCGATCTCCACCTCACTGAGGACATCGCTCTCGCGGACAACCCTGGCTTGGAATGTTCTCCGATAAAAACTCACCGCCCGCGTCATGTCTGCAGCCCAGATGATATATTTCGTCCGCTCAACCTTCATCGCGGCAGCATAACTGATGGCGGATGGCTTCTGACAAACTATTAAGATGGGCCTCCCTGCCAAAGCTCTGAATTTATCTTCATCCGAGCGGAGGATTTTTGTCCATCTCTGGTTATTACGCCTTCATCCGAATAGTGGAAAGGTTGTCGGCGAGTGAGTGCCGGCGCCCTTTTTACCTCGTTGTGCCCTGAGAAACTGCTAACTTTATTCTACCATGCGCCCTGACAGATTCACTGCGAAGATGCAAGAGGCCTTCAATGCCTCGCTCGATCTTGCCTCGAAACGCAACCACGCAGAAATTTCCACCGAACACTTTCTGCTGGCGCTGCTCCGGCAGTCCGAAGGTCTTGCGCGCCCGCTCCTTGAGACACTAGCTATTCGGCCGACTGAGCTTGAGAACCAGCTCGAAGCCGAGCTTGCGCGACGCACGAGTGTTCACGGGGGCGCATCCCCAAGTCTTGGGTCGGACCTCCGCAGAACTCTAGACGCTGCCGAAGCCGAAATGGCGAAGCTTAAGGACGAATATCTTAGCGCCGAACACTTCCTCCTGGCTCTGCTGGATTCCAGCACACCCGCGGCAAGATTTCTGAAAAATACGGGTATCAGCCGCGATAAGCTCATGCAGGCGCTTCAAAGCATTCGCGGAAACCAGCGCGTCACCGATCAGGACCCCGAAGGCAAGTATCAGGCTCTCGAGAAATATGGACGCGACCTCACTGAGCTTGCCCGCAAGGGCAAGATCGATCCGGTAATCGGCCGTGACAACGAGATCCGGCGCACAATGCAAGTCCTTTCTCGACGCACAAAGAATAATCCGGTCCTTATCGGGGAACCTGGCGTAGGCAAGACGGCCATCGTGGAGGGCCTCGCTCGACGGATCGTCGGGGGAGACGTCCCTGAGTCGCTCAAGAATAAACGCGTCATTGCCATGGATATCGGCGCGATGATCGCCGGTGCGAAGTTCCGCGGCGAGTTTGAAGATCGCCTCAAGGCATTCCTTAATGAGGTGACATCCTCGGAAGGCAAGATCATCCTCTTTATCGACGAACTTCACACAATTGTCGGAGCCGGCGCGGCCGAAGGTGCCGCCGACGCATCGAACATGCTCAAGCCTCAGCTTGCCCGCGGCGAACTGCGAGCCATCGGTGCGACCACGCTTGATGAATACCGAAAGTACATCGAGAAGGATGCCGCCCTCGAGCGCCGCTTCCAACCCGTGATGGTCGAGGAGCCCAGCCTTGAAGACACTATCGCCATTCTCCGTGGACTCAAAGAGCGCTACGAAGTGCATCACGGAGTGCGCATCCAAGATGCTGCTCTGATCGCCGCCGCTACCCTCTCTCACCGCTACATCAGCGACCGATTTCTGCCAGATAAGGCGGTCGACCTTATGGACGAGGCGGCCTCACGCCTCAAGATCGAGCTCGACTCACTTCCAACGGAAATCGACCAGCTTGAGCGGCAAATTATGCAGCTCGAAATGGAGAGGGAGGCGCTCAAGAAAGAAAGAGACGCTGCCAGCAAAGAACGTTTCGCCAAACTTGAAAAGGAACTGGCCGATCATAAGGAGCACTCGAGCCGCCTCAAAGCGCAATGGCAGAAGGAAAAAGACGAAATTGCGAAATCTCAGAAAATCGCCGAGCAAATCGAACAACTGAAAACCGAACTCGAGCAAGCTCAACGCCGAGGAGACCTGCATCGCGCTTCGGAGATTCAATATGGGCTGCTTCCCGACCTGCAGGCGCAACTTGACGCGTTCAAGGAAAAACAGGCACAAGGCGGACCGGCCTTGCTCAAAGAGGAAGTCACCGAGGAAGACATCGCGAAGGTCGTCTCAAGTTGGACCGGAATTCCGGTTTCCCGGCTTCAAGAGAGCGAACGTCACAAGCTCGTCAAAATGGAGGAGCGGCTGATGGAACGCGTCGTCGGCCAGGAGCAGGCCATCAGGGCTGTGTCGAATTCGGTGCGGCGAGCACGCGCGGGTCTCCAGGACGAAAACCGTCCGATTGGCTCGTTCATGTTTCTTGGACCAACCGGGGTCGGGAAGACGGAACTCTCCAAAGCGCTTGCCGAATTTCTTTTCGACGACGAGCGCGCCATGATCCGGCTGGACATGAGCGAATACATGGAAAAGCACACGGTCGCCAGGTTGATTGGCGCACCTCCCGGATACGTCGGCTACGAGGAAGGCGGCCAACTTAGCGAGGCCGTTCGCCGCAAACCCTACTCAGTCGTTCTCTTCGACGAAATTGAAAAGGCGCATCAGGACGTGTTCAATGTTTTGCTTCAAGTGCTCGATGATGGACGCATTACCGATGGCCAAGGCCGCACAGTCGACTTCAAGAACACTGTCATCATTCTCACCTCAAACATCGGGAGCCAGTATATCATGGAGGATCTGCCAAAAGAGGAACGCAATCGCCGCGTTACCGAAGCGCTTCGGGGCCATTTCCGGCCGGAGTTCCTTAATCGCGTCGATGAGATCATCATTTTTGATCGCCTTGATGACCGCCAAATCACCAAGATCGTCGATATTCAGCTCGCACGGCTGCTCACCCGCCTGGAAAAAAATCACATCTCTCTGCAACTGACCGACGCCGCGAAGAGGTTCCTCTCAAAGGAAGGCTACGATCCCGCCTATGGTGCTCGACCGCTGAGACGTGTCATTCAACGGGAGATCCTCGATCCCCTAAGCTTGGAAATTCTAGACGGTAAATTCCACGATGGAGATCGCATTACGGTAGACGCAGCAGACGATCGTCTCGTTTTCAACAGCGCCTAACGCGCAGAAACCGCCCGCTGGAGCACGAGCAGAGATGGAAAGCGTGGGATGGGCTTACCAGACAACGCCATCGGGAGCGCTCCGGCCGCAGCCCCGGGATATTTCCTCAACTTTTCTCTTGCTTCGCTGACAGCAACATCTATGGTGTCGTTTCCCGCGCCACGTCGGGGAATCGTGAGAAGCACCTCTGCGTGCTTTTTTTGTCTCCTGATTTCAGCGGCGTTCTAGAAAGGTAGTAAATCGAAGACAATGACACAGTGGATTTCATGCAGAATGACGACGCTCTGCAAAGCGCCGGGACGACCTTGTTGTCGAAAGCGGCTTTGCTAGTCTGATAATAAGGGTCAAACCCTCAACCGTTCTTTATAACACATGTCCACTCCCGCCGGCCAACGCATACGGATCCGACTCAAGGCCTTCGATTATCGAATTTTGGACGCCTCGGCCGCGGAAATTGTCGAGACGGCGAAACGAACCGGCTCGAAGGTGACTGGCCCAATTCCTCTTCCCACTCGAATCGAGAAATTCACCGTGAATCGCTCGCCGCACGTGGATAAGAAGGCCATGGATCAATTCGAAATCCGCACTCACAAACGGCTGCTCGACATCGTCGAGCCGACCGCGAAAACGGTGGATGAGCTCCGCAAACTCAATCTCCCGGCCGGAGTAGATATCACGATCAAGATCTAACAGAAGGCGTCATGAGCATAGGACTTTTAGGCAAGAAACTCGGGATGACCCGGCTCTTTGACGAAAAAGGCCGCCTCACCACAGCCACAGTCATTGACGCGAGTGGAAATCGACTCCTTCAGGTGAAAAGTACCGAAAAGGACGGTTATCGTGCGGTTCAGGTGGGTTATGCGGACCAGAAGCCTCAGCGCGTGACCAAAGCGCAGGCGGGTCACTTCGCTAAGAGCTCTTCAACCCCCAAAAAATTCGTTCGCGAATTTCGACTTGCGGACGATGAATCAGCGCCGGAGAACACAGAGGTTGCACTCGCTCTTTTCGAAGTTGGGCAGTTCGTCGATGTCATCGGTCAGTCGAAAGGCAAAGGATTTCAAGGCGTGGTTAAGAAGCATAATTTTGACGGTCAACCGGCCAGCCACGGGTCGATGATGCACCGTCGTAATGGCGCTATTGGCAATCGTTCGACTCCGGGTCGCGTTTGGAAAAACATGGGCATGCCCGGGCACATGGGAGATGAGCGCGTCACGGTTCAAAATCTACGCATCCTCCAGATTCGCGAAGACGATGGAGTCATCCTGGTCAGCGGCGCGGTTCCAGGCGCCAACGGCTCCAACGTCATGATCCGTCCGGCCAAGAAGAGATCTGCCAAAGGAGAGAAGGAATAATCCCGTGAGCGTAGCAACCCTTACTGCCGAAGACGCGAAGCAGGCGGCGATCGAGCTCATATCCGACCCCAAGAAGGGACGCCAGGCTGTGCACGAGGTCGTAGTGGCCTTGCGCGCGAACCGCCGCCAGGGCACTGCCAGCACCAAGACGAAAGCTGATGTCAATTTGAGCGGCGCCAAACCGTGGCGTCAGAAAGGAACCGGCCGCGCACGCGCTGGCTATAAATCCTCGCCGATTTGGGTCGGCGGAGGTGTCGCTTTTGGACCGCACCCGCGTGATTACTCCAAGAAAGTACCCAAGAAAGTTAAAACCCTGGCCCTCCGAAAGGCGTTTAGCGAACGCGCGCTCTCAGGCGATATCTTGCTCGCGGATGCTTTTGCCGTCGAAACGGCCAAGACCAAGCAATTCCTCGCCCTGCTCGCTGAAGCCGCCGGCAACGCACGGAAAATTCTGGTTATCAACGTTGCCTTCGACGAAAAAACCTATCGAGCTGCCCGCAACGTAAAGACTGCCCTCCTCGCGCGCGCGGCGGACGTCAACACGGAGCAACTCCTGGCTTTTGACAAGATCATCGTGACAAAAGAGGCCCTCGCCACTCTTTCAGAAAGACTGGCTCAATGAAAGACTCTTTCGACCACATTCAAACTGTGCTTCTCACCGAAAAGGCGACTCTGCTCTCCGAAAAGCATAATCAATACGTTTTTCGAGTCAGCCCCAGGGCCAACAAGATTGAGATCAAGCGGGCTGTCGAGCTGCTCTTCAAGAAGACGGTGGTACGGGTTAACACGGCCAACTTCGCCGGGAAAAAAAAGCGGGAGCGCACCGCGAATTTCGGCCGCCGCAGCCATTGGAAAAAGGCCGTCGTAACGCTCAAAGAGGGCGAAAAGATCGTCCTAGTCTAAGCTCATGGGACTAAAGAAAATTCGAGCTCTCACCCCTTCAAGCCGCTTCAAGGTGCTTCCGGACTTTGCCGAGATTACCAAGGACCGCCCGGAAAAGACCCTCACCACGACGCGGAAAGGAACCGGTGGCCGCAACAATCAGGGTCGTCTCACCTCTCGTCACCGCGGTGGCGGACACAAAAGGAAGTACCGCCTCGTCGATTTCAAACGCAAGAAACGAGACGTGCCCGCCGAAGTGGTCGCCATTGAATATGATCCAAACCGCTCGGCCCGCATAGCATTGCTTCGCTACCAGGATGGTGAGAAATCCTACATTCTCGCTCCGGTGGGTCTGGCGGTCGGCGCAAAAGTACGCTCGGGAGAATCGGTCGAGCCTTCGCTCGGCAACGCTCTTCCACTCAAGGCGATCCCGCTTGGCACCATGATTCATAATATTGAGATTCTGCCCGGACGAGGCGCGCAGATGATCCGGAGCGCCGGCTCCCAAGCCACTCTGGCGAATCGCGAGGGCGGCTACGCCCTGATCAAGCTCGCTTCAGGCGAAATCCGCCGCATCAACGAGAAATGCTACGCGACGATCGGCCAAGTCGGAAACACCGATCACATGAACGTTTCCAGCGGTAAAGCGGGACGAACGCGATGGCTGGGCCAGCGACCGCACGTCCGTGGCATGGTCATGAATCCCATCGACCACCCCATGGGGGGCGGACAAGGTAAGAGCAAGGGAGGAGGCGGACGCCATCATCCCATGAGCCCCTGGGGTCAGCTCGCCAAAGGCTTCAAAACGCGCCGCAAACACAAGTCCTCTGACAGCTTCATCGTCCAGAGACGTAGGAGCAAAGTTCAAAACTAACTATGGCACGCTCCCTGAAAAAAGGCCCCTTTGTGGAGTGGAAACTGCTCGACAAGATCGACCAGATGAACGAATCCGGTGGCAAGAAGCCGATCAAGACGTGGTCGCGCCGTAGCACGATCACGCCCGACTTCGTCGGCCACACTTTCAACGTCCACAACGGGAAGACCTTCATTCCGGTTTTCGTCACGGAGAACATGGTCGGCCACAAACTGGGCGAATTTTCCCCGACGCGAATCTTCAAGAAACACGGTTCTCACACCGCAAAAGTGACCAAATAGACAATGAGGCTCGCTGCGATAGCGACGCCGCTTTTCGTTCTCCTCCCCCTGTTATCAGCGGGAGCGCAGAGCGACCGATCTTTGACAGACTCTGATAATCGAATCCGCTCCGCAGAGGGTGTCACCATCAGCGTGCCTACACCGGGAGAGGAAAACACTGCTGAGCTCGAAGCGCTGCAGGAGCAAATCATCCTGCTTCGCTCCAGCATCAAGTCGCTCACCGAAAGCCTCGCCATCTCCAATAGCGAAGCCGAAACCTTCAAACGTCAGGCCGCTGAGCTTACCTTGAGAATTGAAGCTTTTGGCCTGGCCGGAGTCGAGAAAGACCAGAGCAAGCTGGAGCAAAGACTGCTTGCTGCCGTGCGAGACTTGCGCGTGTTGAAGGAACAACACGAAAGTGCGACTAACCAGCTCGTCCGTATTGCCGAAGCCGTGCAGGTGATGATTAAGAGCTCCGAAGGCATGGATCCTCAAGCGCGCCTGGCCGTCGAAACGGAGCTCCGCAAGACCAACGAACTTCTTGGTGCGCCGAAGGCGGCCAAAGCGGGTCCGGTAGAAGCGAGCCTCGACGATGGAATGGTCGTTGACGTGAAGGAAGAGCTCGCCTTGATCGTTGCTAACATCGGCGAGAAACAAGGCGTGCGTATAGGCATGCCCTTTCAGGTCTGGCGCGAGGATAAGCGCATCGGCGAGGTGCGCGTGGTTGATGTGCGCGACAGTATCAGCGGAGCAGTTATTCAGAGTCTCGAATCGGAAAAAGTGCCAGTCAAAAACGGCGACCGCCTCAAGGTGGATGCCCGCCGCTGACCAGCTTAACCCCAACGAGGAAACACCATAAATGCAGGTTCGATCGACATACCGTTTCGCCCGGATTTCGGCCTTCAAGGCCCGGGAGGTTACACGGGAAATCCAGGGGCTTCCGGCTTCGGACGCCTTGGATTTGCTGCGCTTCGTACCGAAGAAGGCAGCCGGCCTCGTAAGAAAGACGCTCGCCAGCGCCGTCGCGAACGCCGAGAACAACAACAACCTGAATGTGTCCAATCTCGTGATCCAGCAAGCCGTCGTGGGGGAAGGTCCTACCTCCAAGCGCTTTCAGCCGAAAGCCCGCGGCAGCGCAGGACCGATCCGCAAGCGCACCAGTCACATCCGCATCATTCTCACTGACGAACTCGAGATCAAACACCGCGAAAAGAACGGCGACAGAAAATCGAAGAAGCCCACCACTCCAAAGAACACCAAAACTTCCAGGAAAACTGAGCGTTCGTCCGCCTCCCCCACCCCAACCGCCCCGAAAGGCCATTCCAAGCAATAACCATGGGACAGAAAGTAAATCCAATCGGCTTCCGCCTCCCGATCAGCCGCGACTGGTCGTCAAAGTGGTATGCCTCACGCAAGGATTTTGCGGACTATTTACTCGCCGACGCCAAGATCCGCGAGTTCCTTCACAAGAAGCTCCGACAGGCTGCCATATCCCGTATCGTCATTGAACGCGCCTGGAACAGCCTCCGGGTAACCATCCATACGGCCCGCCCTGGAGTGGTCATCGGACGCAAGGGAGCCGAGATCGAGAAAATGACGGACGAGATCTCGCGGCTGGCCGGCGGTAAGCAGGTCAAGATTGATATCATCGAAATTAAAACGCCGGACATCGAGGCGCAGCTTGTCGCCGAAAATGTGGCCTCGCAACTTGAGCGGCGCATTTCTTTCCGCCGCGCGATGAAGCGCGCGGTGCAGCTCGCCATGGAACAAGGTGCGCTCGGAATCAAGATCCGATCCTCCGGCCGGCTTGGAGGCGCGGAGATCGCACGCACGGAGTGGTATCGCGAAGGGATGATCCCCCTTCATACGATGCGCCAGCCTATCGACTATGGGTTCGCGGAAGCCTCCACTGTCGCCGGCAAGATTGGCGTAAAGTGCTGGATCTGCAAAAAGCCACCCCCGGAGGGGGAGGAGCAAAAGCAAGAGCAGTCCAAGGATCGTCATCGCGGCATGAGAGGGGATATCGCAGCCGCTTAAATCCCAGGAGGAACAATCATGCCTTTGATGCCTAAACGCGTGAAGTACCGCAAGACCCAGCGTGGGAGCCGCGCCGGAAATGCCTCGCGCAATCTCAAGATCGACTTTGGCGAATTTGGACTGCAAACCCTCGAGCGAGCTTGGATCACAAATATCCAGATCGAAGCCGCCCGCGTCGCCATGACCCGCAATATGAAACGCAAGGGCAAGCTCTGGATTCGCATCTTTCCCGATAAGTCGGTGACGGCCCGTCCGCCCGAGACCCGCATGGGTAAAGGCAAGGGTAACCCGGAGCACTGGGTCGCCGTGGTTCGCCCCGGCAACGTCCTTTTCGAGCTGGACGGCGTTTCTGAATCCATCGCGCGTGAATCGCTCCGGCTCGCGGCCAACAAGCTTCCGGTGCGCACGCGCTTTCTCTCACGCCACCACGCGGCAAAATAACCGTCATGAAAATCGCTGAAATCAAGGAACTGACCATACGAGAGCTCGAAACGCGCAAGCGCGAGACGCGACAGGAAATATTCAATTTGCGCATTCAGCAGCAGGGTGGTCAGCTCGAAAGGCCGCATATGCTCCGCTCTTTGCGCCGCGACGCCGCACGCGTTGAAACCGTCCTTACGCAAAAGCGCGCCGCGGCAACACCGGGCAATGCGACGCAAGCTCGGCCCCGCACGAAGAGGAATGCGCCATGAGTGAGATCACAGACTCTCCTGCTTCCCAGGCGCCACGAGCGCCTGAGGCGGCCCCAGCGCCCGCGCAGAGTAGACGCAACTTGCGCAAGACCCGCGTCGGCGAAGTTGTCTCGCATCAAATGGATAAGACGATCGTTGTCCGCACGGTCACTCGCGTGCCGCATCAGGAATTTGGCAAAATCGTGAAGCACGTGAAAAAATTCTACGTGCATGATGAAAAGAACCAGGCGGAGGTCGGCGATCGCGTCTCGATTATCGAAACCCGGCCGCTTTCACGGCTGAAACGCTGGCGGCTTGTCGAGGTGCTTAAGCATTAGCTCTGGCTGCGCGAATCCCTTGATTTACGAAACTGCAACTTTCCTTCTTTATGATTCAGCTCCGTTCCCGTCTCGATGTCGCCGACAACACCGGTGCCCGCATGGCTACGATGATCGGCGTTATCGGCAAAGCCTCGATGAACGCCCACGTTGGCGACGTTATCACGGCCAACGTCAAGGAGGCCTCTCCCGGAGGGGCGGTCAAAAAGGGAGAGGTGGTGCGCGCTGTGGTGGTGCGCACCAAACATCCCATCAAGCGCCAGGACGGCTCCTATCTTCGCTTTGACAATAATGCCATCGTCATTATCGACAAGGATCTCAATCCTCGCGGCACGCGCATATTCGGGCCGGTGGCGCGCGAATTGCGTGAAAAGAACTTCATGAAGATTATCTCGCTGGCGCCTGAAGTGCTATGACCAAAGTCAAGTTTCACGTCAAACGCGGGGACACCGTCCAGGTCATCTCCGGTAATCACCGTGGCTCCTCTGGCAGGATCCTGAAGGTGATCCCTGAAAAGGGGCAGGTTGTTATCGAGGGGGTCCGGCTCATCAAAAAACATCAACGCAAAACTCAGGACAATCCCAGCGGCGCCATTATCGAGCGCGAAGGCCCGATCCACATTTCAAATGTCAAACTCCTCGAGCGCGGGACTACGGAAAAGGACAAAACCAGAAAAAAGGCCGCCTAGAGACCTGGTAGCAGACGAGCGCGAATTTGCACCAATGAGCATGGGCGTCGACAATAACTTCCTCGCGAGCTTGCCATTCCCGCACTCGGATATCAGTTAAAACCTATGGCTACGCAATTGGAACCAGAACTTCTGGTCGAGTACAAGGAACGAGTGGTCCGCTCTTTGCAGGAAAAGCACGCTTACAAGAACATTCACGAGGTTCCTAAAGTGATCAAAGTTGTCGTAAATACCTCGATCGGCGCGGGAGCGGACAGCAAGGAAGCCCTCGAGTTCGCCAAGACCGAGATCGCCATGATCACCGGTCAGCATCCCATCCCCACCCTTGCTAAGAAGAGCATTGCAAATTTCAAGCTCCGGCAAGGTCAAGCCATCGGCGCGAAAGTCACCCTGCGAGGAAGGTTGATGTACGAGTTCCTCGAGCGTCTCATCAAGATGTCGCTTCCACGCATCCGCGATTTCCGCGGGGTGCCGACCAAATCCTTCGACGGGAAAGGCAACTACACCATTGGCATTTCTGATCAATCGATTTTCCCTGAAATTGAGCTCGACAAAATCAAGCGCAACATCGGTTTTGACATCACGATCGTTACGACTGCACGTACCAATGATGAAGCCAAGTCGCTCTTGAGCGAATTGGGCATGCCCTTCGCCGACAAAGCGAGAAAGCCCATGCGAAAAACCGACGAGCAGCAAAAGGAGGTCGCAGAGGCGTCCGCCTAACTGCGTCTTAAAGAGATGACCGATCCCATCGCAGACATGCTTACACGCTTGCGGAACGCAGCCGGAGCGCGCAAACCGGAATTCACAGTGCCTTATTCCCGCCTCAAGAGCGAGATCGCTCGCATCCTGGAGAAGGAAGGCTACATCGCTGGCTTCGAACTCGAAACGCCGGGAAAAGGCCGCCCGAATCTCAAGATCAGGAATAAATTTGTCAACAAGACCTGCGCCATCGCGGGTCTCAAGCGCGTCAGCAGACCGGGTCTGCGCCGCTATGTTGGAGCAAACGAGATTCCTCGCGTGCTCGGCGGCATGGGAATCGCGGTGCTTTCCACCTCCCGCGGCGTTCTTACCGGCACAGACGCACGCAAACAAAACCTCGGCGGGGAGCTCCTCGCTTACATTTGGTAAGATCCCATGTCACGAATCGGCAAAAAACCTATTGAAGTACCCGCCAAGGTCAAAGTGAGCGTGGGCTCGGGGGGCGGCGTTGATGTGGAAGGGCCCAAAGGCAAGCTCTCCTGGACCCTCCCAAAATCGATTCGCGCGCGCGTGGAGGGCAGCGCTGTTTTGTTCGACAGGGAAGGCGAGAGCCGTCAGGTCAAGGCTCTTCATGGCCTTTCCCGCGCGCTCGTAGCCAATATGGTCGCGGGCGTGACCGAGGGCTTTAAGAAAGAGCTCGAGATCCAAGGCGTCGGCTTTAAAGCGGCCGTCCAAGGTCAAAAACTTAACCTCAGCTTGGGCAAATCGCATCCGATCCTTTTCCAAATCCCCGCAACGATCAAAGTCACGGTGGCGGAAAGCACAAAGATCACGATCGAAGGTGTCGACAAGCACCTCGTGGGCCAGGCTGCGGCGGATATCCGCGCCTTTTACCCACCGGAACCCTACAAAGGCAAGGGAGTGCGCTACGCCGGAGAACAGGTCCGCCGCAAGGCGGGCAAGACCGTCCAGTAATCACCATGGCCGCATCCTCAAACAAACGCCAGGTACGCCATCAACGCCTTCGCAAGAAGGTGACTGGGACCACGGAGCGTCCGCGGCTGGCCGTTCATTTTTCCCAGCGCCACATCTCTGCGCAGGTCATTGATGACCGGGCGGGCAAGACGCTCGCATCTGTGCACACTACCGAGGGAGAACTCCGCTCGAGCAAAAAAAGGGGCGCCAATGTCACTACGGCAACGAAGGTCGGCAAGCTCATCGCCGAACGCGGCGCTTCCAAAAATGTGAAGCGGGTCGTTTTCGACCGTGGTGGCTACAAGTATCATGGCAAAGTGAAAGCGCTTGCTGACGCCGCCCGCGAGGGAGGTCTCGAATTTTAAACCGCCTATGCCCACACACCGCAGATCACAAGACAGATCCTCTTCGGGGGACTCATCCGAACCTAAGGAGACAACAGAAAAGGTGGTCTTCATCAATCGTTGCGCGAAAGTCGTCAAGGGAGGTCGCCGTTTCAGCTTCAGCGCCCTTATCGTTTCGGGCAATCATAACGGCCGGGTTGGCATTGGTTTTGGCAAGGCGAACGAGGTCAGCGAGGCTATTAGAAAAGCCACGGAATCCGCCAAGAAACGAATGGTGAATGTCGCCATTCACGAGAACACCATTCCCCATCAAGTCCTCGGTGAATTTGGAGGTGGTCGCGTCCTGCTCAAGCCTGCCTCCCCCGGCACCGGAGTCATCGCCGGCGGAGGGGTTCGGGCGGTCATCGAGGCGGCCGGCATCCGCGACGTCCTCGCGAAATCCCTTGGCTCAAGCAACCCGGCGAACGTCGTGAAGGCCACTTTGGAAGCTCTGACAACGCTCCGGCCAAAGGACGAAATCTTCAAGATCCGCGGAAAGCCGCTTGGGGTGAGAACCCTGGTGCCGCCGCGGCCTGAACTATGAGACTGCACGATCTGAAACCTCACCCGGGTGCGAAACACCGCCGCAAGCGGCTCGGCAGCGGTGAAAGCTCCGGACATGGGAAGACGTGCGGTAAAGGCCACAAGGGGCAGAAGGCTCGTTCCGGCGGAACCATCCGGCCGGGTTTTGAAGGCGGTCAGATGCCCTTGCACCGCCGTCTGCCGAAACGCGGCTTTAATAACTCTGCCTTCAAAGCCATTCATGGTATCGTCAACCTCGATGACCTTGAGAAACGCTTTGACGACGGAAGCGCTATCAATGAAAAACTGCTCCGCGGTGCCGGCTTGGTTCGTGGATCACTCAAAGGCATCAAAGTCCTCGGTCGCGGAGAGGTCCAGAAGAGATTTCATCTCGAAGTGGACAGTATCAGTGCGTCGGCGAAGGAGAAAATCGAGAAGGCAGGCGGAACGATCACGTTGATAAGCCGCAAGTCCGGCACCGAAGCTGGGAAATAGCCACGCTATTCTTCGCTCGCGTTTGCGCTTCGCATGATTTCCGCCT
This sequence comes from uncultured Verrucomicrobiae bacterium, assembly GCA_963744345.1. GTDB lineage: Bacteria > Verrucomicrobiota > Verrucomicrobiia > Chthoniobacterales > Terrimicrobiaceae > DASTFP01. The sequence goes on along the minus strand of CAVUTD010000019.1, from coordinate 119,502 downwards.
TTACCAATATCTTCAAAATCCCCGAGCTGCGCCAACGTGTTCTCTTTACGCTGGCGATGATTGTAATTGTTCGAGCGGGATCCGCGATCACTACGCCCGGGGTGAATGCCGAAATTTTACGCGAATGGTTTCGCAATGTCGCTGATGCGCAATCGGCCGGAGGGATCGCCTCGCTTTTCAACCTCTTCAGCGGAGGGGCTCTCTCATCATGCGCGATATTTTCGCTGGGCATCATGCCTTACATCAGCGCGTCGATCATGATGCAACTGCTCACCGCCGTGATCCCGCAACTCGGCAAGCTGGCGCGTGAAGATGGCGGCCGGCGGAAGATCATGCAGTATACCCGCTATGCAACGATCGGCTTATGTATCTTCCAAGGTTACCTGCTCGCGAGGTCCTTCGAGAATCCACAGGCCAATCCATTCCTTCCTGGGATCATGGATACCATTAATCGCCTTGGACTAGATCTGGTTCCTGAGCCGGGGACCGGTTTTCAGCTCATGACAATAACAACGATGACGGCGGGGACCATGTTTCTCATGTGGCTGGGCGACCAGATCACTGAACGAGGAATCGGCAACGGTGTCTCGCTCATCATCACGGTGGGCATCCTGGCGCAGCTTCCGGCCGGTCTCATTCAGGCATGGCGCACCTTTGTTCCAACCTCAGCGGGCGCACAAGCCAACGTCAGCCCGATTGTCCTGGTTCTCCTGTGTCTGTTTCTAGTCATTGTCATTGCGGCGGTAATCGCGGTGACGCAAGCCCAGCGCAAGATCAGCATCCAGTACGCAAAGCGCGTTGTCGGACGCAAGGTGTACGGCGGACAGACGCAATACATGCCTCTGAAGATCAACTACGCGGGCGTCATGCCGATTATCTTTGCGCAGGCCATTCTTCTCTTCCCGTCCACGATCATCAATATGGCGTTCCCGCAGAGCCGCACCGCACAGGAGATTGCGAATCTGCTCGCCGTCGGCTGGCTCCATTACGTGCTCTATGGAGTGATGATTTTCTTCTTTAGCTATTTCTGGGTGGCCACTCAGTTCCAACCTGTTCAGATTGCGGACGACCTCAAGAAATACGGCGGGTTCATCCCTGGCGTCCGCCCTGGCAAGCCGACGGCGGATTTTCTCGATTTCACCATGTCACGCCTTACGTTCGCTGGGGCAATTTTCCTCACCATCATTGCTGTCTTGCCGCAGTTGTTGGCCCAGGCGCTGAAGGTGCCCTATATGACCGCACAGTTTTTCGGCGGCACCGGAGTGCTCATCATTGTGGGGGTGGTTCTCGATACGATGCGTCAGGTCGAGACACACTTGCTCCAGCGACATTACGATGGTTTTCTTCGCAAAGGCAGAATTCGGGGGGCACGCGAACAGCGCGCGCGCCTGAGTTCGGGCCAGGTGCTCGACGATAGCTCGCTCGTCTTAATCTATGTGAGCCTTGGCATTCTGGTCATAGCCGGGGTGACAATCTTCTTCGCGACGCGCCAGTAGCGATATGCGAAATCGAATCGTGCTGCTTGGCCCCCCCGCCTCTGGAAAGGGCACTCAGGCGGCCCTCCTTTCGGCGACCTTCGGTATTCCCGCAGGTTCTACGGGAGCCATGCTGCGAGAGGAGAAGGCACGCGGCACCCAAACTGGCAAGGAAGCCGAACGCTGGACCGTGGAAGGAAAGCTGTTCCCGGACGAGCTTGCTTTACGAGTCGTTTGGAATTGGCTCGATCATCGCCGCCGGTTCATTCTTGACGGTTTTCCGAGAACCCTCGGGCAGGCCACGTCGTTTGACGAGGACCTTAAAGGCCGTGAGTTGCCGCTGGATGTTGTCTATTTGCTCACGTTGTCTGACGCCTTGGTCCGGGAGCGCGTGACAACACGCCTGACCTGCTCCAGATGTTCCTCGGTGTTTAACGAGAGATTTCACAACGTGTCGAACACCACCCCATGCCCCAAATGCGGCGGTGAGCTCGTGCGCCGCAATGACGATACCGAAGAGGCACTGGATCGCCGCCTCGTCCAGTTTCGTGAATGCACGGTGCCGGTCGCCCATCATTACAAAAAAAAAGGTTTGCTGAAAGAGGTCGATGTCACAGCTGGCCGCGATGCTGTGTTCAACCGGCTTTACGACGACATCCGCGGGGAGATATCGGAATGATCCCAATCAAGCGCGGCCCCGAAATCGATCACATGCGTCGAGCAGGCGAGATGGCCGCTGAGATCCTCAACCGCTTGTCCGATCTCGTCGCTCCCGGTGTCTCCACCGGTGAGATTGACCGCGCCGCCGCCCAATTTATGAGCGAAGCCGGAGTTCAAAGTGCCTTTCTTGGTTATAAGAAATTCCCGGGGTACATTTGCATCTCTATCAACGAGGAAGTCGTTCACGGAATCGGCGGCGCTCGAAGAATTCGCTATGGCGATGTCGTGAAGATGGATGTCGGCATCATTCGGGAAGGCTGGATCGGCGACACCGCCATGAGCGTGCCGGTGGGGATCATCGAGCCGGAAACGGAACGGCTCCTTACGATTACCGAGCAGATCCTGGCTGGCGCCGTTCAGCTCGTGCAAGCCGGACGCAGACTCGGAGATATCAGTGCGTATGTGGAAGAACAAGCCGTCCGCCATGGCTACTCTGTCGTGCGTGAATTCGTTGGTCACGGCGTAGGGCGACATCTTCACGAAGAACCTCAGATACCCAATTTTGGAAGGCGCGGCACCGGTCCCATTCTGAAGCCCGGCATGACCCTCGCGATCGAGCCCATGATCAACATGGGCAAGGCAAAGGTCCGCGTACTCGAGGACAAATGGACGGTCGTAACTGCCGATGGTTTACCGTCGGCCCATTTTGAACATACCGTGCTCGTGACCGCCGGCGCCGCTGAGATATTGACATGGCCAAGAAAGACGCTATTGAAGTAGAAGGAAAAGTCGTCGAGTTGCTGCCCAACACCATGTTCCGCGTGGAGCTGGGTAATGGGCATCGGATCCTCGCCCACATTTCCGGAAAGATGCGGCTCAATTTCATCCGCATCCTGCCCGGTGACAAAGTGATGGTGGAGATGTCTCCTTACGACCTCACCAAGGGACGCATTACATTTCGACACAAGACCGACACCCCAAGACCGCAAACTGTCCGATGAAAGTCCGAGCCTCCGTCAAACGCCTGTGCGAAAGCTGCAAGATTGTTCGGCGCAAGAACGTGGTGCGCGTCATCTGCAAGAATCCCCGTCACAAACAGAGACAGGGTTGATTCTCTTCCATCTCAAATTGGCAATCCCAACCACAAATTCCCCAACATCATGCCCAGACTCCTTGGAGTAGAAATTCCCGGCGACAAGCGTATCGAAGCTTCGCTTCCCTATATCTACGGAATTGGCGCGAGCAATACCAAGCGGATCCTTGAGGTCGCCAATGTCGACCCGAATGTCCGCGCGAAAGATTTGTCTCCTGAGCAGCTGAACGCCATTATTCATGCGATCAATTCGCAGAAGGTGCTCATAGAAGGCGACCTTCGCCGTGAGGTGCAAAGCAATCTTAAGCGCCTTCAAGCCATTAATTGCTACCGCGGAATCCGCCACCGGCGCGGATTGCCTGTTCGCGGCCAACGGACGTCGACCAATGCACGGACTCGCAAGGGCCCACGAAAAACCGTCGGCGTGCAACGCAATCCAGACGCCAAAGCCGGCAAAGTGTAAACAACCTTCCTATGGCTGACGAAATCAAAAAAGATTCGGGCGCTCCTGACAGTGAAGCTCAACGAACCGGTGACAAGAAACCCAAACCGGCTCCGAAGAAGGACGCCGAAGTTGCCGCGACAAAACCCCCCTCGGCATCAACGGAGAGCGCTCCGAAGGAGGGCAAGCCCCCAGCTCGAAAGGTTCCCAAAAAGGATGAGAAGAAGGAGGGTTCCGCTCCTGGAGCGCCGGCCGCCGGTGTGACGCTTTCCCTCGATGAAAGCATCGAGCCGCTGAAGGTCGTCAAAGCGAAAGGCAGCAAGAACGTCATCCATGGCGTAGCTCACATTCAAGCCAGTTTCAATAATACGATCGTCAGCATCACCGACCAACGAGGCGGCGTCATTGGCTGGTCCAGCGCCGGTAAATGCGGCTTTAAGGGCTCTCGCAAGAGCACTGCCTACGCCGCGCAAATGGTCGCCCAGGACGCCTGTAAGCAGGCCATGAGCCACGGTCTTAAGGAGGTGGAGGTCCGCGTAAAAGGACCTGGCGCGGGACGCGAATCAGCGGTCCGGGCCATTCAGGCGGTGGGCCTTGAAATCACCGTCATCCGCGACGTCACGCCCGTACCGCATAACGGCTGCCGCCCTCCCAAGCAACGGCGGGTCTGATGCACAGAGTGCGCTCTGCCACTGTCAGACCTGGTTAAGATACCTAGTTCAAAGGACTGAATGTTATGGCTCGATATACCGGACCCAAAACCAAAGTAAGCCGACGCTACGGCCTGCTCGTCCACGGATCCCCAAAGGCGTTCGAAAATAAAAACTATCCTCCCGGTCAGCACGGACCCAAGGGGTCCAGGCGTAAGCTGTCCGACTACGCACTGGCCCTGGCGGAAAAGCAAAAGCTTAGATATCAGTACGGTGTTCTTGAACGACAGTTCCGCCGCTATTTCCAACTCGCTCTCAGCAAACGCGGAGTGACCGGCGAGATTCTTCTCCAGCTTCTTGAAACCCGGCTCGACAATGTGGTGCAAAAGCTTGGGTTCGCAAAAACGTTGCGTGCAGCTCGGCAGATGGTTTCACATGGTCACGTCACCGTCAATGGACGCAAGGCGAACATTTCTTCGTTGAACGTGAAAGCCGGCGATAAGATCGCCGTAAAGCGTAGTGATCGCGCCAAGCGCTTGGCTTCACGGGCCGTCGATCAAACATCGGCAATTTCTTCCCCGGAGTGGCTTGTCGTAGATAGGGAAAATCTCACGGGGACGGTGATGCGAGTTCCCAGCAGGAGCGACATCAACCCAATCGTTAACGAGCAACTCGTCGTCGAACTGTACTCGCGCTAGCCCTGAGCTGGCTGTGAAATGTAGATCAAGCGGTCACGCTAGACGATCGTTCAAGGGTTCATGGGGACGCCCTTGTCATCCGGCGCAATCCCGCGTAATTCTTCAAGACTATGGCGAAGAGTGAAGATGCAGCCACGACTCTCGAGGAAAAGGCGGCCGCGATGCGCACCAGAAACCTCGATCTTGCCATTCAGCAGATCGAGAAAGACTACGGTAGCGAAGCAATTCGCAGGCTTGGGGATGCGACGGTGTCGCCCGTCGAAGTTATCCCCACAGGAAATATCCTGATTGATCGCGCCCTTGGCGTGGGAGGTTTTCCACGCGGTCGCGTGGTTGAGGTGTTCGGACCCGAGAGCTCAGGAAAGACGACGCTGACCCTTACCGTGATAGCTCAGGCGCAAAAGCGTGGTGGCCTCGCAGGTTTCATCGACGTGGAACATGCTCTCGATCCCGCCTATGCGAGAAAACTCGGCGTCAGTCTGGGCGATCTCCTGGTTTCCCAGCCAAGCTCTGGGGAAGAGGCGCTTCGTATTTGCGAGACACTCGTTCGCTCAAATGCGCTCGACGTCATCGTGGTGGATTCAGTGGCCGCATTGGTCACCAAGTCCGAGTTGGACGGCGAGATCGGGGATGCCGTTGTGGGAGCGCAGGCCCGACTCATGAGTAACGCGCTCCGGAAGCTCACCTCCTTCATCTCAAAAGCGCGAACGGTCTGTATTTTCACCAACCAGATTCGCGAAAAGATTGGCGTAATGTTTGGCAATCCGGAAACCACTCCCGGAGGAAAGGCGCTTAAGTTCTACGCGAGCGTGCGTGCGGATATCCGGCGAATTGGAGCCATTAAGAATAGCGATGGCACCGTCACGGGCAACCGCACCAAGATTAAGATCGTCAAGAACAAGGTGGCGCCGCCGTTTACCGAAGCAGAATTCGATATCATGTACAACGAGGGCCTCTCGAACACGGGTTCGCTGCTTGATTTAGCGCTGGAAAAGGGCGTGCTGGAGAAACGGGGCTCGTGGCTCAGCCACAAGGGCACGCAACTGGCACAGGGCCGTGATGCCGCCAAGGAAGTCCTCAAGGCGGATGCGGCACTCTTTGACCAGATAGATCAAGAAGTTCGCGCTGTCCTGGACGCAACCAAAAGAGCGTAGCCCTATGTGACGCCCGCATGGCCTTTGCACCACAAGTGCTGCTCTTCGGCAGCTCGAATACAGATCTGGTCATCGTTTGCGAGCGCCTTCCGAAGCCCGGAGAAACGCTGCTGGGCGGAACCTTCCAACGCTCCGCCGGAGGCAAGGGTGCGAATCAGGCCGTGGCGGCCGCGAGAGCTGGCGCCCGCGTCGTCTTCGTGGGGGCTCGTGGAGGTGACGATTTTGGCACCTTCGCCATGGAGGGATTGAAGCGAGAGAACATCGACGTTCGGCATTTCGCGGTCCATAAAGACGCCTCAAGCGGGATTGCTCTCATTCTGTTAGGTGGAAAATCTCGTGAAAATGTGATCGCGGTCGCACGTTCCGCTAATGATTTGATCTCCCGGGAGTCTGTTGAGGCCGTTCGGCCGAATTTCTTCAAGGCCGACGTGATCCTTAGTCAGCTTGAGATTCCTATGGAGGCCGTGAAGGCAGCCGCCAGGCTCGCTCACGAAGCGAAAAAACCCTTCGTTCTTAATCCCGCGCCCGCGCGTGCACTGCCCAAGTCTCTGCTTCGCCTCGTCCATACTTTGACGCCCAACGAACATGAAGCTGCCATTCTGACCGGCGAACAAAATCCGGATCGAGCAAGCGAAAAACTGCTGGAGGTTGGCTGTGACAACGTCGTCATCACTCTCGGTGCAAAAGGCGCTTTACTGGCCAATGGTTCAGGGACTCGTCGGTTTGCCGCTCCTCGGGTGAAGCCAGTGGATACGGTGGGCGCTGGGGATTGCTTTACGGGGTGGCTCGCTACGGGGATCGGCGAAGGGTTGACCATGGATCATGCCGTTGAGCGCGCCGTGCGCGCTGCGGGCATTTCCATCACTCGTCCCGGTGCTCAGAGCGCCATGCCGCGTCGCCAAGAGGTCTGTTGAGGGCGGACTTCGCAGTTCGACTCAGTGACTCAGTAAAAGCGCGGCGGCTGGCCAGTGGACTCTAGAAGGGAGAGCCAAAGGTCACCACCCGGATCGATCGTTCGCCGCGCGGAGGTGACGACTCCGACGGGCACATGCACGTAACTGTTGTGCCAGCGAGCAACGATCAAACCGGTCTTGCCGGCCATTCCCGCATGGACGGCAGCCTGACCAAGACGCATGCAGTAGGTGCGGTCCTGCGGCGAGGCGTGGACACTGCGAATCATGTAGCTGGGATCGATGTACTTTAGAGTCAGCTCCGTCCCGCACTGATGAAAGTAAGCTTCGATCTTCTTCCTGAGAAAAACGCCGATGTCTCCTAGACGCTTATTCCCCGAGGCATCCGTCCCTGAGGATTCCACCAGATCTTGTCCGGCTCCCTCGGCGACTATGACGAGCGCGTGGCCGCGTTCAATGGTTCGTTTCCTAAGGTGCTCGAGAAAGCCTTGCTCCCCCTCCAAGACGAAAGGCACCTCGGGAATAAGAACGCAATTGGCCTCACCACTGGAAATCGCGGCTGAGCAAGCAATGAATCCAGAATGCCGTCCCATCAGTTTGACTAAGCCAATGCCATTGCGCGCGCTTCGCGCCTCGGTATGTGCCGCGGAAATGGCGTCGACTGCCGCCGCGCAAGCGGTTTCGTAGCCGAAGCTCTTGTCCATATAGAGCATATCGTTGTCGATGGTCTTCGGCACCCCGACAACGGCGAGCGCGTAGCCGCGCCGCATGGCCTCCTCTCCGATCGCGCGCCCCCCCCGTTGCGTCCCGTCACCACCGACGACGACAAGGATGTTTACCTTCAATTCAATGAGTCGGTCCACCATTCGCTCGGTCTCCTGTGGGCCGCGCGATGTGCCAAGGGCTGTTCCACCAAAACGATGGATGTTGGTGACGTAGGTGGGGGTCAGATCAATGAGGTTGTGACCATAATCCGGAACCAGGCCTTCGAACCCATACGGAATGCCCCAGGTACGCGGAACACCATAGCGATAGTAAGCCTGCATGACGACAGAGCGAATGACGTCGTTAAGACCAGGACAGAGCCCTCCACAGGTGACGATCGCGCAGGTGGTTTCCTTGGGATCGAAGAAAATCTGCCTGCGGGGACCAGCGGCCTCGAAACAAAGCGGCTCCTCACCTCGCTCAAAGGTGCCTTGAACGTTGGCTAAATTATGATCCAAAAGCACACGCGCATCGTCGCCATAGAATGCATGCTTCTTACCGGCCTCTCTGAAGTACGCATCGAGGGGCGAGTCGATATTTCTCTCTCCGAGAGCTTGGATGACCAGATCTTCCGATGTGAGTTGAGCCATGAATCTTAAGGCCTTTCCCTAGCGAGCGATTACACGAAATCTCCGGCACTTGCGAGAGATTTCTCATCATTCGCCCCGAATCGCTCGATGAATTCTCACATCCTTTCTGGGGACTCGATTCCTAGCAGGCCGAGGCCTGTTCGGAGCACGCGAGCCGAAAGGTCGCACAAGAGCAGGCGCGAGCTTCGAAGGTCTGCCTCATCGGCCTTGAGCACCGGACACTTTTCATAAAAGACGTGAAAGGCGATCGCGAGATCGTAGAGGTAATTCGCGAGAAGATTGGGACGGAAATCCTCGAGCACCAGCGGGACGATCTCGCCAAATTGCAGTAAGCTAACCGCCAGCGCGCGTTCCTCAGGAGCTGCGAGCGTCAGGTTCGCGGGAGCATCAAACCTTCCGTTCATTCTCCGGAAAATTGATCGGATGCGCACGTAAGCGTTCTGCAGATAGGGTGCGGTGTTGCCTTGGAACGAGAGCATCTTGGCCCATGAGAAAACGTAATCGGTCATTCGATGCTGGGACAGCTCAGCATACTTTACCGCGCCAAGTCCGATCGAACGCGCGATCGTGTCGATTTCCTTCGGATCAAGCGCCGGATTTTTCTCGATAACAATGGCTCTGGCACGTTCGATTGCTTCCTCGAGGAGCTCAGCAAGCCCAACGGTTTCCCCCGTGCGCGTGCGCATGATCTTGCGATCTTCACCCAAAATGCTTCCGAAGGAGATGTGCTGCAGGTCCGCAGTGACGCTCATACGGCGCGCGGCAGCGAAAACCTGTTGAAAATGCAAAGCCTGCGGAGCGCCGACCACGTACCAGATGGCGGAGGGCTGCCACCTTTCAACGCGGTATTCGAGGGTTGCGAGATCTGTCGTGGCGTAAAGAAAGCCACCGTCGCTTTTGCGGATGATCAGTGGTTTGTCCGCCAGAGCGGGCATCTCGCGGAAAAATATGCAAAGTGCTCCCTCGCTCATCTCAGCCAATCCTTGGGTGGCCAGTCGGTCACAAAGCGCGGCCAAAGCGTGGTTGTAAAAGCTTTCGCCAAGCCGCTGGTCGAAATGAACTCCAAGGATCTCATACAGCTTCTGAAACTCGTGCCAGGAGAGCTCCACGGCGCGCCTCCAGATCGCACAGTTTTCGGGGTCTCCCCGCTGCAGCTTGACCAACTCTTCTCGGGTCGCCTCGCTCACGCCGTCATCAGTCTGCTCCAGAGCATTAACCGTGCGATAGAGACGGACGAGTTCCGCGATGGCATTGTTTTGAAGGGCAGCCTCGTCAAGAAAGTGCTTCGAGCCGTAGATGACCTTCCCAAACTGCGTTCCCCAATCTCCGATGTGGTTGTCGGTAATCACTTCATGGCCAAGAAATCGTGCCACGCGGGCCAGACAATCGCCGAGGATGGTGCTGCGGATATGCCCGACATGCATCGGCTTGGCGATGTTCGGTGAGCTGAAATCGATAATAATCCGCTCCTTATTTTTTGTGACCTCTACGCCCAAGCGATTGTCGTCGAAGAGCGCCGGCAAGGCACGCGCGAGATAGCCGCTGGCCAGTCGAAAGTTGAGGAACCCGGCGCCGGCCACTTCGGGGCGTTCGCAAATATCGCTCACCTCCACCGCACCAGCGATCTGTTCGGCAAGGTTCTTTGGAGAAATCTTCGCTTTCCTGGCAAGGAGCATCGCCACATTGCTCTGGTAATCGCCGAACTGGACATTGGCGGCAGGGACCACCTCAGGAACAATTCCTGGGTGAGTTTTCTCCAAAGCCAATGCGAGCCGTTCAGCGAGGATCTCGCGCGGAGTCGCCATCAGCTTCGCGGCGAACGACTTTCAAAAACACGAAGAATCTGCGCGGCGTCGTGCGCCCTGCTCAACTCGTCCCTCACCGACTTGTCGTTGAGAAACTTTGCGATGGCAGCCAGTGTCCGGAGGTGGGTTTGAAATTGATCTTTTGGAACGACGAAGAGGACGATAAAAAAAACCGGTTGACCATCCAGGGAATCAAACTCAATGCCCACGGTGGAGCGGCCGAATGCGGCCACGACTTCTTCCACCTTGTCAGAGGAAGCGTGAGGGATCGCAATGCCGAACCCAATTCCTGTGCTCATCGTCTCCTCGCGCTGCCGGATCGATTCCAACACCAGTTCACGTTCCTCATCGCGAATCCTCCCCGCGCTCACGAGCACGTCCACCAATTCTCCTATAGCTTCCCAGCGGGCCGTCGTCTTCATTTCCGGCACAATCTGTTCGGCGGATAAAAGATTTGCCAAGGTCATGATCTGAAGCCGGCAAGGCTACAAATCGGGAAGACGATGACAAGTGGGATTATCTGTCGCTTGCTTCGCATCGTTCCCTCAAAGCCTAATTAAAGAGAAAGACATCACCGTCGGAATACTGGCAGTTGGAAAGTCTGTCGAGGCGCAAGGTCAAAGCCAACTGGTCCTACCGCATTTATCAGCTCACCTTTCGAAACCATAAAGAACCTGCGCGTGAACACGGCTGCCAACTCCGATTGCCTAAGCGTAAAAGACCATTCGACTGGCTCGCATCCTCTGAGCAAATGTTCAAAGGCAGAAGAAAGGCAGGATGGAGTTATATTCGGATGAAGACTCGTGAAAATCCACTCGTTACCTTTCGGGCAAAATTCTTAAATCTCGGAAATCATCGTAACCATGGGACGATTCTTTAAGAAGCTGATGCTGCTCGCGCTGGCGCTTCTTTTGGCGCTTGCGTTTGTTGCTGCTCTTTTCATCTATCCCCCCTATCGTGAATTCAAGCGGATCGCAGACAGCTTTGATCTTAGCGAACTGGACAAAATCCCCGCTATTTCCGAAGTGTTCGATTGCGCTGGCATGCGCTACAGCAGACTTGAAGGGGAAGTCCGTTACGTCGTGCCGCTGGCGCAGATTTCTCCAAACTTCATCAAAGCTCTCCTCGCAAGAGAGGATGCGCGATTCTACAAACATCGCGGCGTCGATTATTCAGGAATCGTCCGCGCTGCGGTGCGCAACTTGAGCGCTGGCGGCGTCAAGGAAGGAGCCAGCACCATCACCCAGCAACTCGCTCGCAATACCTTCCCGCTTGATGAAGACCGCTGGCGCAGGAAAGTCATCGAGGCTTTGCTCGCGCTTCGCATCGAGAAAGCTCTGACCAAGGAGAACATTCTCGAAGCGTATTGTAATCGCATTTATTTTGGCGTTGGACTTTATGGTGTCGAAACTGCTTCGCGTGCCTGCTTTGGCAAGTCCGCCAGCGACCTTACGTTATCTGAGGCGGCCATTCTTGCTGGATTAATCCGTAGTCCCAACCGCTTAAATCCGCTGGAGGACACTCGCACAGCTCTCGCGCAGCGCGATCAGGTCCTTGCGCGCATGGAAGAGCTAAAGATGATTACTCCTGCGGAGGCCAAGGCCGCTTTGGCGGAGACGATGCCGCTCACGAAGCGGCTGCTTCCTCCTACGCAGGAGAACTACGCCATGGACGCCGTGATCCGTGATCTGGGCATCCTCATTCCCAAAGAGGTCATCGATCGGGGCGGTTTGAAGATCCACACGACGATCGACCGGCGGCTGCAAATGATTGCCGAGGAGGCGGTGGAAGCAAAGCTGGCCCAGCTCGAATCCGCCAAGGGTTGGCGCCACCCTAAACGTCTTCCTTCACTCGATCCTCACTCTCGCGAAAGTTTCGCGCATGAAATCTCCGAATCTCCCTACGTGCAGGGAGCTCTTGTTGCGATCGACAACGAGACCGGCGGCATCCGCGCCCTCGTTGGGGGACGTGACTTCAAGGAGAGCCGCTACAATCGCGCCCTCCTCGCCAAGCGCCAAATCGGTTCCACATTCAAGCCGTTTGTTTATGCTGCGGCCTTCGCGCGTGGGATGGCCCCAGGAACACTGGTTGATGATGCGCCCATTCGTGAAGGCGATATCGCGGGACTCGCCACCGCTTGGTCGCCCGAGAATGCTGACGGACAGGACCAAGGCCTCCAACCGGCGGCGCTCGGTCTTATCCGTTCCCGCAACACCATGACTGTGCGTGTGGGTGAGTACGCGACGCGAATCGCTGTTCGTTCGCTCGCCTTAAACGCCGGTTTCGAGAACGTCCCAGATACCCCCGCCATCTATCTGGGAGCTTTCGAAACTACGCTAAAAAATCTCACAGCCGCCTACACGATGTTCCCCAACAACGGAGTGAGGAAGCAGCCGTACATTATCGAATCCATTGAAGACCGATCCGGTCGCACAATTTACAAGGCGTCGCGAGCGGAGCTTCGTTGTATCACTCCGGAAGTGGCTTACGTCATGAATGAATTGCTGCGCGAGGTCATCAAGAAAGGAACAGCGACAGCTGCAGCCTCATTCGGCCTAACCGTGCCAGCTGCGGGGAAGACCGGAACCACTGATGATTACAAGGATGCCTGGTTTATCGGCTATACGACCCGATTGACGTGCGGCGCATGGGTGGGAATGGATCGGCCGCAAAGTATTGCTGACAAAGGCTATGGGAGCAAACTCGCATTGCCGATCTGGGTTGATTTTGTTCAGAACGCCTCAGCATGGAAGTATGTCGCACAGAACTTTGGGACTCCCGGGAACCTTCGCGGCGTGCAGCTCTGTCGCACTTCCGGAGGCATTGCGACTCCCGAATGTACGGTCGCCGGAACAATGTATCAGGCTCAGCTCCCTCCGATGATGATTCCTCATAATTACTGCACTGATCACGGGGGCGCCCTGGCAGGACTTTCTACGGACGGGTCGCAGAGATCGCAACATGCTCCGGTCGCACAGCTCGCTGTAGAAAGTGTTCCGGTCGCGCCTGCGGTCCCAGCAACCTCAGAGCTTCCCCCGACGGAGCAGGGCAGCAACTATCGCATGATCCGCACAGAGAACGGATTTATCTTCGAAAATTCGCCCTGAAGCGGTCACCTACGTGAGCGCTGCCACTCTCGTTCTCAGCGATTTATCGAGCTGTTCGAAACGATTTTTCTGCTAGCGAGGTCACTGCGGGGATGACTACACTCTGCGCGCTACTCAACAAACTCGACTCAAAGCAACGGTTGCCTAGAACTGACCCTCATGACGATCATTGTTGGAATATTTGACGATGCTTCGAGCGTCGAGAAGGCTATCGAACGACTCGCTGCAGCGGGATTTGATGACACAGTGCTTGACGAAGCTATCGTGGCAGAAAGGCCTGGCGGCGCAGATGCCGCGCGTCCGGTGCGCGCATCAGGTGCCGCGCCGGACATGGTGTTAGGCGAAGATGCACCCAATTTGCTCCCGAAGCCGGACCGGAACACGGTTGTCCAAGCCTTTAAGCGCGAACTGGGCCGTTACAATCTCTCTCCAGAGGTTATTAATGCGTACGCGACTGCTTTTGTGCACAATGGGAAGTTCGTGCTCGTCAGGACTGACGACGAGCGGGCCTCCGAAGCCATGAACCTCTTGAAGGAATCCGGTTCTACCCGCGTCGCGCGGCATGGATAACTCGTTCGAACCGCGTCTGGCGTTCGTTATTCGGCACACCCGATTTCCTGCGCGCTCTCTCAAGTCCTGATCGATGCGGCAGCGCCGCGCAGTTTGCTGCCGGAACAGATCAGGAGAATTCGACTGAAGGTTTAGCCTTTCGCGGAGAAAACGGTTCGGCCGGCGTGATGCCGAAGGCGAGTTCTACAGCTTCGCAGGAGCTGAGCTCAGTTACTCATGAGGGGCGCCGATGCCAGACAGCAGGATCCAAAGGGCACATCATCAACTCTGGCGCATGGGGAAATGCCAGCTAGATTGTGGCTCCAGTCGATGCAATCGTTCCAGTTTCATCCAGCCATCACGCGATGGTTTGAGCGCGAATTCGGAACTCCAACCGAACCGCAGCAACTCGGCTGGCCTGCCATCCAATCGGGCGCTCACACACTGATTTCCGCGCCAACAGGTTCTGGAAAAACTCTCGCGGCCTTTCTTGCTTCACTCGATTGGCTGTTTCGTAACGCTCTGGCAGGGGAGTTGCCCGATGAGACCAGAGTTCTTTACGTCTCGCCCCTGAAAGCGCTCAGCAATGACATTCACAAGAATCTGGAGGAGCCTTTGGCAGCCATTCGAGAAGCATTGCTGGAAGTGCACGGCCACGAAGTGAACATTCGCGCAGAAGTTCGGACGGGGGATACACCGCCCTCCAAAAGACTGTCTATCGCTCGCAGGCCACCGCATATTCTGGTGACAACACCGGAGTCCCTCTACCTGCTACTGACTTCAGAATCAGGGCGGCGACTGCTCGCCCCAGTGCACACGTTGATTGTCGATGAAATTCATGCGGTGGTTGGGAACCGTCGCGGCTCCCACCTCTCTCTGAGTATCGAACGCCTCGCGGCACTCACAAAGAAGCCCCTGCAGCGGATTGGCCTTTCTGCGACGCAAAAGCCGATCGAGCAGGTCGCGCAGTTCCTCGTCGGAACGCCTAAACTTGCGAACGACACCCAGTGTACGATCGTGGACTGCGGCTATCGGCGCGAGTTCGATCTTGCCATCGAGTTGCCCGGCTCCCCCCTTGAAGCCGTGATGTCGAACGAGGTGTGGGAGGAAGTCTACGGCAGATTGGCGGACCTGATCGAAGCGCACAAGACGACACTTGTCTTTGTCAATACGCGTCGACTGGCCGAACGCGTCACGTATCAGCTCGGGAATCGTCTCGGTATCGACAAGGTCATGTCACACCACGGCAGCCTTTCAGCCAAGCTTCGGCTCGAGGCAGAAAATCGCCTGAAACGCGGCGAACTCAAGGCCCTGGTGGCTACCGCCTCACTGGAGTTGGGCATTGACATCGGTTCCGTCGAATTGGTTTGCCAGCTTGGAGCTACGCATTCGCTCGCCACTCTTTTGCAGCGGATCGGCCGGGCTGAGCATCGGCGGGGTGGTCTGCCGAAGGGACGCCTGTTCCCACTAAGTCGCGATGAGCTCCTCGAAATGGCCGCCATGCTTCGCGAGGTTCGCGCCGGCCAACTCGACATCCTGGAAATCCCGCAAAAGCCCTTAGATGTTCTCGCCCAGCAGCTGGTTGCATCGGTGGCCTGCGAGGTTTGGCAGGAGCAAAAACTCTTTGAGCTAATGCGCGCCGCCTATCCTTATCGCGAACTCACGCGAGCGGAGTTCGATCGCGTGCTGCGCATGCTCGCAGAGGGCTTCAGCACGAAGAAGGGCCGGCGCGGAGCATTAGTGCACCATGATGCTATCAACCAGCGCATCCGCGCACGGCGCGGAGCACGACTGGTGGCGCTCACTTCCGGAGGCGCCATCCCGGACAATTCGGATTATCGCGTGCTACTTGAGCCGAGCGAGACCTTCATCGGCACGGTGAACGAAGATTTTGCAGTTGAAAGCATGGCCGGTGATATCTTTCAACTCGGCAACACATCATGGCGGATCTTGCGTATCAATTCCGGGAACGTCCGGGTCGAAGATGCCCAGGGTCAGCCGCCAGGTATCCCCTTCTGGTTGGGCGAGGCGCCAGGACGCACCAACGAGGTGTCACAGGCGGTTTCCCGCTTCCGTGCCGAGGCGGAGAACACGATCAAAGAAGCGCTCAATAGCCACGCGACCCAACCGGAGGAAGATCTGCGCAGATGGCTCGTAAACACAGCTCGTCTCAGTGATCCTGGCGCTCGCCAATTGGCGGATTACCTCGTCGCCGTATACCACAGCCTGGGGGTCATTCCCTCCCGCGAGAAGCTCGTTCTCGAACGCTTCTTCGACGAATCCGGAGGCATGCAACTCGTCCTGCATTCACCCTGCGGGATTCGCGTGAATCGAGCTTGGGGGCTGGCGTTGCGGAAGCGATTCTGTCGCTCGTTTAATTTCGAACTCCAGGCCGCCGCCACGGACGACGCGATTGTGCTCTCTCTGGGCACGCAGCATTCTTTTCCGCTCGGCGATGTCTTTCACTTCCTAAACAGCACCACCGTTGAGGAGCTCCTCGTGCAGGCTCTCCTGGATGCGCCGATGTTTCCGATCCGCTGGCGCTGGAACGCCACTCGCGCGCTCGCTTTGCCGCGCCAGCGCGGAGGACGAAAAATCGCCGCGCCGCTCCAGCGCATGGAGTCCGAAAATTTGCTTGCGTCCGTTTTTCCCGATCAGCTCGCCTGCCTGGAGAATATCGCCGGCGACCGCGTGATTCCCGATCATCCCCTGGTCGAACAGACGATCAAGGATTGCCTGACAGAGGCCATGGACCTCGAAGGATTGATCCGTGTGCTCAAGCAAATCGAGACGAACACCGTACAGTGCATTGCGTGCGACTTGCCGGAACCCTCCCCGCTCGCCCATGAAATTCTCAATGCCAAGCCTTACGCCTTCCTCGATAACGCACCTCTCGAAGAACGCCGCACGCAAGCCGTTTACCTGAGGCGCGCAACGACCGAAGCCGACCGCGAACTGGGAATCCTGGACCCCGTCATTATCGAAAAAGTATGCGCCGAAGCCTGGCCACGTGCCGCCAACGCGGACGAGCTTCACGAGGCTTTGCTGCTCATGGGCATGATGACGGACAGTGAGATCCAAGCGACCGCTGGGGGATCGACAGAATGGCTCGATTTGCTCGCCAGCGAGAAGCGAGCTTCACGGGTCTCAAGCTGTTTTTGGGCCGCGTCAGAGAGACTGCCGATGCTGCGGGCGATTTTCGGCGAGTCCGTGCCGATCGTGCCCCTGCCCGCCATCGATCGTCAACCATCGTGGGAGCGTTCGGAGGCGATCCGAGAATTGGTCCGAGGTCGCATTGAAGTATGCGGGCCGATCACATCGAGCGCCTTGACACGTCTCTTTCAACTCTCCTCTGCGGAAATTGAAAGTGCTTTACTCGCCCTGGAAGCCGAAGGATTTGTTCTACGCGGAACATTCCATCCCACCGAAACTGAAATCGAGTGGTGCGATCGTCGGCTGCTTGCCCGAATTCATCGGCTGACTATCAACCGCCTGCGAGCGGAGATTCAGCCAGTCTCCCTCGCGGACTTTCAGCGCTTTCTCGTGGCGTGGCAAAGAGCTGGTGCCGATCACCGCGCCGAAGGCCCTGAAGGGGTGACAGCTGTGCTCGATCTGCTCGATGGCTACGAACTGCCTGCCGCCGCCTGGGAGCCGGAAGTGCTGGCCCTCCGCGTGAAGGGCTACTCGCCTGGGTGGCTCGACCAGCTCTGCTTTACCGGGAGGATTGGTTGGGGACGACTCACTCGCCCGCAAACTCCAACAGGACGCCCCGCCACACCGGTGCGCTCAAGTCCTGTCTCACTTTTTCACCGGGAGAATCTCCGGCACTGGCTCACGCTTTCCGAAAGTCCGCCCATCCAGGGCTTTTCGCCCGATGCGAGGCAAGTTTTGGAAGCTCTTAACGGCGGCGGAGCGCTATTCTTCGGTGAGATCGTCAGACAAACCAGCTTGCTGCCTTCCCGAGTCGAGCAGGCGCTGGCCGAACTCACCGCTCAAGGCATCGTCACCGCGGACAGCTTCGAGGGATTGCGCGCCCTGCTTCTACCAGAGCAAAAAAGGCGTCCTTTCGCACCCTCGGAGGGCCGTCGACATCGTCGGGGTGTCACTAGCATCGAGTTCGCGGGACGATGGTCAGTGCTCCGGCCGTTCAGTCCTGTAGCGGCCGTTGAACGCGATGAGTCGCTAGACGTTTATGCGCGAGCACTCCTTCGTCGATACGGAGTAATCTTCCGGCGATTGATTGAAAGAGAATCCTTCAAAGTGTCCTGGCTCGAGCTTCTCCGAGTTTATCGGCGAATGGAGGCTCGAGGTGAAATTCGGGGCGGCTACTTTGTGGGTGGCGTAAGCGGTGAGCAATTCGCACTTCCGGAGGCGATCGGATTGCTTCGATCGATCCGCAAGAATGCCGCAAAAGCGGAAAGTTCCGCGCCCAGCCTGATTACGATCAGCGGTGCCGACCCCTTGAATCTCTCGGGCATACTTGCATCGGGTCCCCGGATCGCTTCCATAGCCGCCCACCGTATTCTGCTGCGTGACGGCTTGCCGATAGCCGCGCTCAAAGCGGGAGAGGTCATTTCCCTGGAGGCCGGATCGCCCGAGCTAAACCTCCAACTCCAAAGGAACCTGCGGGTCGGAACTCTCTCACCATACCTTCGACCGTATTATGCCTGAGGGCGGAATTTTGACCTGACGGTAACCCGTCGGTCCAAGCATTACTCGAACTTTCGGAGCCCCCTCGATGCGAGACGAATTGATGGTGGTGTCTGAGGAACAGGCATTTTCCTCGACTCTCGCTTCAATCGTCGCGCTCTGGCTGCTTGCCTCGGCAGGCTGCGTGACGAAGCCCCCCTCCGCGTCCATGGCATCAAGCTCTTTTGACCTTGGTAAGCTCGACAAAGCACGAATCGTTTACATCGGCGAAAAACACGATCAAGCCTCGCATCATCGCTTCCAGGAGCACATCATCCGCATGCTTCGGCAGCAGGGAAAGTCCCTTACCCTTGGCATGGAGATGCTGGACGTGACTCAGCAACCGGCTCTGGATGATTACCTCCGGGGCCGGCTCTCCTGGACGAACTTCGCGCGCCGAACCGCCTTCGATCGTGGCTGGGGAAGGACATCACCAGCCTATAAGCGCATTTTGTCTTGGTGTCGCCGAAATAGGATACCTGTCCTTGCCCTGAACGCGCCAGAGATTGTTGCGCGAAAGCTTGCGCGCAACCAACCGCTAACCGCGGAGGAGAAACGATTCATTCCGACCTACCCCGAACCACCCGCAGGCTTCAAGCAGTTTCAAAAAGCCATCGGCAGCCATCACCAAATCGGGCATTCAGGCCGACGCTACTACGAAGCCCAGCGAGCACGGGACCAAACAATGGCAGCTCGTATTCTCACGTGGCTGTCCCGTCAGCCCGGCACCCTCGTCGTGATGCTTGGCCGCTTCCATGCTGATCCAGACACCGGTGTCCCTTGGTACGTCGCCCGAAACGAAGACGTCCGTCAGCTTATTCTGTTTCCGACGGACAGGAGCGAAAGTCCCCCCGTTCCCTCCCGAATTGCAACTGCCTCCCCGTTATTCGAAGCGAAAAACTAGAAGCGAACCACGGCTAGCACTCCAAGGAACGTCCGATATCCGCCGCCTTATCTATGCCACGTGACAAGGGCAAATTTGGCCGCACTTGCCTCGAGCGCTCGTGCTTTCGAGCGACTCGAGCAAAAGACATCCACAACCAAGGCATTCCGTTCAGCCGCGTTGCGACCGATTGCGCGGGCGGCACGGCGAGAGACCACCGCACGGCCGGTATCCACAGCGACATATTTGCCGATGCCAGCTATCTTCACAACACTCCCGTAGGGGATGACCTTGGGATCAACCGCGCAATGTCCCTCGCGCAGCTTGACGCCTGTGGAACTCAGACGCCGCTTGGTATAAAAATCACCCTCGCCCGGCCAATATACCGTGACTCGAGCTAATCGGGTTTGGATCTTGATCGGACCTCCCATCTTTGTCTCCGGCTCCGGATAAGCCGTGTCTTTGGAAGCACCGGGAAATACGTTCGACAACCTGGAATCCCTCAGCGAGTAGAACGGACCACGGTGCCGCTGTACCCACTCCAAAGGTGAAGAGAAATCGGAAGCTTTCACCCGCTTGCTCCCTTTGACACCAGCCCGCGCGATTTCCGAAATTGAACCAGCCCAGCCAAGACCCGAAGGGCAACGCGCTGCCCACTTCACCAGTTTGATTGCCGGCTTCGCGACCTGGTAAAGCCTCAGCGGATGATGAAGCAGCTACGTCATCAGGGGAACCTATAAAGCACACCAAAAAACTCAGGCAGAAAAGAATGCCGATAAAAAGCGCCCTGGAGAAACGTCTAAGCGCCGCCGGCTTGTTCCTCCTTCCAAAATTGCTATTTTGCAGCTTCCAGTGACGCGGCACCAGCCGCCAATTCGACCTGCGAATTACGCAAGCATTGCTCAAGCCATTGGAGGCCTCCACTGGAGCTTACATGTGACTGGGGACGTCATGTCTTCAGAGACTTGAACCTCTAATGCAGCCGCCAAAGGCGACCGGAAATTACGCGCGAGACGTACCTAAGCGACGCTCGCAAATATTATGTGTTTAGAGAAGAATTCGAAGCTTGCCCTGTTGGAGGATCCCGAAAATGGCCTGAAGATCGTATCAGGCTCGTCCCTAGTGAATTAGCCCTCCAAAATCTGATGGATGTGCTTTTGCAGCTCTCCAACTGATGAGCAGTGCCACTCTTCGCTGTGATCCAATCGCAAGCGGCCTGAGCAACACGACACCATCGGATCTGCGTCATCGATATGTTCGAACGCGATGTGCGTGCAAGTTGCTAACGCGAGCAAGCAGGTCCGCAACTCCGCCTCAGCTTTAGGCGTGATTTTCCTGCAGATGTAAGGTGCCCGCGCTCGAGAGTGATGACGGCTGAAGACGAAAGGCGGTCGGCAAAGCTCGCGGCGTGCCGCGCGTTTTCCTGCGCCGCGCCGTTGATTTCTAAATTACGCTTCTAACAATAGCTTTTTGTACGACTCAAATGAATTTAGAAAAGCTTCTTCATCCCTTACGTTTGGAAGGTCGATGCCGTTAACGATTGCCCACGTTTCCTTGTGTTCGATGGTTTCCCCTTCGGAGATTCGCTTGAGTGGTCCGATGGTCTCGAGCTCAAGAAATTCAGCATTCGTAAAGGTCTCGAAATTCGACCCAAAGTCAGGGTAGGTTTCTCCCTCAATGAGCGGCACATCCTTGATGAACAGGTGATCGCCCAGCACATAAGCAGCCCATCCTTCTGGATGGCGGAGTCCAATTTTAAACGGTGGACGGCGTGTTTGACGCAGAGAGATCAATCGCTTTCCGACAACAAACCTTTCATCGGAGAGATCGGTAAATGGCCAAGTGATCAACTGCGCGATTTGGCAAGTAATCCTCAGGATGGGTGCCTAGCGGGGGTGCGAGAGCACCGCATATCCTCCCTCTGCCATGACTGAAAGCGCCCACGGCGCGACCTCCAGCGGCACGCCCCCCTCATGGATTATTCGATGAACAAGCATCACTCTCGGACTTGCCTTTTCCAACCTGACAGTCATCTCCCGTCGAAGTTTCGCTCGCCCTTCGATCATATTGGAAACTCTCACCGTGAACTCGTCCTCGATGACATGCTCCACCTCGGAGTTGTCGAGTGCGTAGCATAGACTCCCCTCCTTGCCAAAATCTTCGGGAGCGGTCCACAGGCGATGCCCACCGCGGATCTTCCAGACTTTCTCATTCGAGCCGCCCGCCTCCTCGCGGACCAGCTTGAGGACGCTCCGACCCTCGACGGGTCGGTACGAAATGATGCGTGGTCCCACCTCCAAAGTGATGATGACTTCGACCACTCCGTTCGAGAGTTTCAGGTTCTTTTCCCAACCAGCAAAGGGCGAGTATTCGACAGCCATAGGAAAGTTATCGAGCCAGGTCGCGCTGGAAGCAAGTCACAAGCGCCATTCCCGCTATCTCCCAGTTATCCTAGAGCATTCCGATACCTGATTCTAAAAGCGCAAACGCTTCTAAAGCGATGCCGGTCCACCACTCGCCAAAAAAGTGCCACCTGGAAGGTTATCGAAGCTCACCCCGGCCACTGACCACGCGGGAAATCTTGGGTCGCCGAGAAATAAGAGGATAGGCTTGGCTACGCTTTACCGGACGCTAAGAGAGCTGAGCGGCGAAGGGCAGACTTGCCACATTGAGATTCAGGAGCGCAACCGCATAATGAATCACCGCAAGAGGCGATCACCACTTTTTTCTCTGGGAGCATTGCAGAAAGCTTTTCCACTTGATGATTTGTCAGACGGCTCTCGAATCTCGTACCAGCTGGACACAGTGAAACGCCATAAGTCATTTACGGTCTATGCGCTTCCGCGAGAGCGGTGGGTTGACGATCAGTTTTCGCCTGCCCCGCTACGCTATCTTGCATAGAAACGTCTCTCTTAACCTTCTGCACACCAAGGAGAATGGCCGCCATGAGCCAATAACTTGGCGCCGCTAGGACCCTCAGCCAGGATGCTGCAAACGGCATCGCACCGTAGCGCGCTCTTCGTGACGGAGAAAGAGGACCGCGGCACGTAACGCCAAATTTTCCAGGCGCAATTGTTCTGAAGAGCAGCTAAAGTCAACCGTTACGTATGTCCTCGACTGATCCGAATGCTGCCCGTCCAGAAGAGTTCTTCGACTTCCTGCTCGAGCACATACCCGATCAGGTCTACTTCAAGGATCGACACGGACGATTTCTCCGCGCGAGCCGTGCGGTCGCTGATTACATGAACGTTGCGAATCCGAAAGATCTCATCGGAAAAAGCGATTTCGATTTTTGGTCCTCAGAGACGGCGAAGAACACGGCGGACGACGAGCAGAGGATCATGACAACGAAGACACCCCTCGTGGGTAAGATCGAAAAACTTATTCATCCCGATGGCAGGATCACCTGGGATTACACGACCAAGATGCCGCTTTTGAATTCGCGCGGCGAGGTCATCGGAATTTGTGGAATCAATAGGGATTTCACAGCGATGAAGGAAATGCAGGATGCCTTAGCCGAGGAACGAAATCGGCTGAAGGCAACCACCGAGGAGCTGGAAGCGAAAAATGCCGCCCTCCAAGCCGACCTTCAATTGGCTCGAGAGGTTCAAGAGGCTCTGCTTCCGCGTGAGTACCCGATGTTTACGGGTCTCGGCGTTTCGGGTCAGAACGCTCTTTCCTTTGCGCACTACTATCTTCCCGGCAGCCGCGGTCGGGGGCGATTTCTTTGACATCTTTGCTCTCTCGCAAACCAGCGCTGGTATTCTGATTTGCGATGTGATGGGCCATGGCCTTCGGGCTGCGCTGATCACCGCGATCATAAGGGCTTTGCTCGAAGAACTGCGACCAATGATGCATCAGGCCGGACGCTTTCTCGAGGCACTCAACCTTCGCTTGCGCGCCGTTTTGGAACGGGTCGAAGAGCCTTTCGTCGCAACAGCCTTTTATTTGATCGCGGACACTGACGCCAAAGAAATCTCCTACGCCAACGCTGGCCACCCAGGCCCATTTCGCGTTTGTCGCAATGCGAGAACAGTCGAATCCCTGAGCAAAGATCGCAAACAGAATGGTCCCGCCCTCGGAATTTTCGACTCGGCCGTGTTTCCGACTTCGCGCGCCCCCTTTGATAGCGGTGATTGTGTCGTGCTATTCACCGATGGAATCTTCGAGGTCTACTCTCCCGGGGGTCAGGAATTCGGGAAGGAGAATCTCCTTTCGGCCTTCAATCGCAGCGCCGACCTTCCCGCCGATCAGATGTTTGCCGCCGTCTTGAGAGACGTGCTGGCGTTCTCCTCGCGTCAGGACTTCGATGATGATGTCTGCCTCGTCGCGGTCGAACGCGCGCGAGAATAACTCCTGTCGAAGGTCTCCGGCCTCTCTTGCGCTACTCATCGCCTATTGATAGCTCCAAAAGAACCGATAATGCCGCGCGTCAGAACCTTAGGCCTCGCTCGTAAGATAAGGTTGCGTGAAAATGAGGAGAACGTTTGCTAAGCAGTCTGAACGGCGCTCACCACCATCAGACGAGTTTGACACAAAGGATTTGCAAGTCAGAGTTAGGGATTAAGCCATGCAAGATCTTCGCGTGGGACTTGTCGGTCTCGGAAACATGGGACAATTTCATGCAGATTGCATCGCAAACGGCAGCGTTTCCAACTGCCGCTTGGCGGCAGTCTGTGATCCCAATCAGGAAGTAGCCAGGAGGTATCCACGTGCACGGGCATTTCGATCGAGCTCCAGATTAATTAAGTCTGGTCAAGTTGACGCGGCTCTCATCGCAACGCCGCATAACTCGCATGCGGCGATTGGAATCGAAGCGCTGCACGCTGGGCTGCACCTGCTCGTTGAAAAGCCCCTATGTGTTCATAAGGCTGATTGTGAGCGCTTGATCGGCGCTCATCGTTCTGAACAGCAGATCTTTGCCGCGATGTTCAACCAACGCACCGATCCCTATTATCTGAAATTGCGTGAATTGCTCCACAATGGCGAGCTGGGCACGGTTCGCAGAATTAATTGGATAATGACAAACTGGTTTCGAACTGATGCCTACTACTCCTCGGGGGGTTGGCGTGCCACCTGGTCGGGGGAAGGAGGCGGAGTTTTGCTTAATCAATGCCCGCATCAGCTCGACTTATGGCAGTGGATTTTTGGCATGCCGCGCAAAGTGCGGGCATTCTGTCATCTTGGACGTTATCACGACATCGAAGTTGAAGACGACGTGACCGCCTATCTCGAGTACGATAATGGGACCACCGGGGTTTTTATAACTTCGACCGGGGAGGCTCCAGGGACAAACCGTCTCGAAGTGACTGCCGAAAACGGCCGCGTCGTTCTTGAAAACGATCGCTTTGGCTACACTCGAAATGAAATCCCGATGTCGAGGTTCTGCAAAGAATCTCCGGAGAGATTTAGCCAGCCTTCCCACTGGAACGTCGAGGTATCACTGCCTGGCCATGGCGGCCAGCACATTGAGGTGCTGCAGAATTTTGTCGACGCGATCTTACGAGGCAAATCGCTGATCGCGCCGGCTGCAGAAGGAATCCGTTCTGTGGAATTGGCCAACGCCATGCTGCTCTCCTCATTCACCGAAAAAACCGTCCAACTTCCTCTCGATGCAGAAGCGTATGAAATGTTTCTTCAAGAGAGGATCGCGGCGTCGACACCTCGAAGTAAGATAGCCGCCCCGTCGGCGCCTCACCTCGGTGATTTTACGAAGTCTTTCCAGCGCTAACCGGAGATCTCATGAGCTTCCATCAGCTGGTTCAGTTTTCTCTGAAAATGCGGGATCGGTCGAGATCGCTAGCTCGTCATGTTGAACGGCACTGACTACGGGCACGCCGCTCTCGCTGGACAGGCGGCAGCCGGTGCCAACAATTCCGGCCGACACTTTGCGCTTCGAGGATCTGATTGATGTCGCGATCGGACGGGATGGATTATGCGCCGCAGGGCATGCCCTCACCAGTTTGTGAGCGAGGCGACTTTCCATTCGCCGCGGCGCACCTCGATCACGGCCATATTTACGGACAATGCTATGGTTTGTTGGAAGCGGGCGGAGATCTGAGGTGGGTTTATGACCCGGATGCCTCAAAAGTCACTGCTTTTTGCGCGAAGTTCCCCCAAGCTAAGCGCGCGAAGAGCCTGGAACAGATTCTCGATGACGCCTCGATCGAACTCGTTACGGCGGCCGCAATTCCGAGCAAGCGCGGTCCGCTCGGATGCCGGGTAATGGATTGCGGGAAGGATTATTTCACCGACAAAGCCCCCTTTACCTCCCTTGCTCAATTGGATGAAGCCCGGCAAACTGCACGCCGCACCCAAAGGAAATACATGGTGTATTACAGCGAGCGGATCCATGCAGAATGTGCCGTCCTCGCGGGGCAGCTCCTCTATCAAGGGGCGATCGGACGAGTCTTTCAGACGCTCGGCTCCGGTCCTCATCGACTAAGCGCCTCCTCGCGCCCAGGATGGTTTTTTGAGAAAGACAGCACCGGAGGGATTCTCTGTGACCTTGGAAGCCACCAAACCGAACAATTCCTCTTCTTTGCCGGCGCAAGCGATGCAAGGGTAAATTTCAGCGCCGTCGCGAACTTCGACAACGCAGAGTATCGTGAGCTTGAAGATTTCGGCGAAACCTCACTCACGGCGGATAATGGGGTTTCGGGATACTATCGGGTGGATTGGTTTACCCCAGGCGGACTTCGCAGCTGGGGTGATGGGCGAACATTTATCTTCGGCACCAAGGGCACGATCGAACTCCGCAAATACATCGAGCCCGCGGCGTCAGATGCTCAAGGCGATCAGCTCTATCTCGTTGACGAGGCAGGTGAGCATCACATTTCATGCGCCGGAAAAATTGGCTATCCCTTTTTCGGTGAACTGATTCTGGATTGTCTCAATCGAACCGAGAAGGCGATGAGTCAGGAACATGCTTTCAAAGCGGCCGAGCTCTCTCTCAAAGCTCAGGCCCTGGCAGTTCGTTTGTATCCGCGGAATTCCTAAAACCGCTATCGCGCTTTGTTTCTGAGGCAGCCACACAACGTTAGGACGCCGCCGATGGCGAGAGCCCTGCAAGGCTATTCTCCTCCAAATTCTCATTGACACCCATTGAGAGTGAGCCGTCTTTTCTTTGATATTGATTCGCAAACAACGGCGGGGGCTTCAAAGTTCTCAGCGAAGCGATGTGATTTTCGGCGCGAAGAGAGCAGCCAGCTGTCGCAAGCAACCACAAAACGACAATGAAAACGTGCCTGATAGTTACCTTCCTTGGTTTGAGCATCTGCTTTGCCGCGTCAGCGCGGGCGTTCTCTGGAGATCTCGCAGGGGATGTGAATGCGCTGGAGGAACTCAGCGTGCTCGCTAGCAAGTACGAAGACGCTTACAACAAGAAGAACGCCGCCGCTCTTGCAGCTCTCTTTACCGAGGATGCCGTTTGCGTCACGCCCGCAGGCTTCGTATGCGGTCGGCAAGCGATCGAAAGCGCGTCGTCCGCCGAGTTTCAACGATCGCCCGAGACCAGCCATGTCTACCAGACGGATCGGCTGAATGCTTTCGGTGGGGAGATTTCCTCCGCCGGCCAATGGTGGCGAACTCTTCGAGGAGAAAACGGATTCATTTTCGCGAGAGGCTTTTGGTCGGCGCTCTTTGTTCGTGAAAGTGACGGTTGGAGGCTGCGCATGCTCACCTTCAACGAAAGCTTGCCGCCTGTGCGATCCGCTCGGGCACCGTGAGTGTAACGATTAGTTGGGGATCAGGGCGCGGTCCGCGGCCCACGCACGCGATGCATCTCAGCCTCCGCGGTGAGGCTGGATAGCTATCCTGCGCGCTGAGGCGGAAGGTTCTGACCCTTGCCTTGGTTCGAGAAAGGCATCAAGTTCGAGGCGCCGGATCAATGCTTTATCGATTCCGAAGCGGGAACAGAGAGACCGGAACGTGCGAGAGTGCTGGAGGACGGTGTTCCTATTTGCTGACCAGCAAGATTGGCTGTTAAATGCGTCCGTTCCGATGGCGTACTCGCTCGAGCAGATTGATTGGTGTGACGTTCCGCTGGTGTCCCCGATGCCAGATCTGGACTGGGAAAGGGAATCTACAAAGCGCCTTGGCTTCAAATCGAACTTTGTGAAGTATCTCACTCCGGTGCGCTGGATGATGGAGGCCGACGAGTTGATGCATGCGCGCGTTACGCCCAATGTCTCGGTAGAATTGGCTGCATTGATCAGCCTCGTGGTCGCGATGGACAGCTCCTGCCGGTATTGTTACGGCGCCTTCCGGAGCCTGCTCAAGATTATGGGGTACTCTGAGCAAATGATCCGCAAGCTCGAAGAGGGTCTCGCTTTGAACGAATTGCCGAAGAAGGAGAAAACAGCCCTGGAATTTGCTCGTAAGATCTCGCGCGCGGCACCTCGCCCATCGCGAACCGATCTGGAGGAAATCAAGGCTGCAGGCTATTCTCCGATCGAAATTGCCGAGATTGCCTATCTGGCCGGCAACAACGCTTCCGCCAACCGATTGGCGACCCTGCTGGCCCTGCCGCCTGACCCCTTAGAGGAAGTGGAGGCCAATTGGTTGAAGAAGTGGAAGAGGCCGTTCACACGCAAACAATTCCGGGCGTTGCTTACTCCCATTTTCAATGTCCGGCATCCAACGAACTTTGCCGGTCCGGGTGCAGCAATTGTGGACGCATTTGAGAGTTCTCCGGCTAGTGCGGCGCTGGCCACGGTGCTTGACGGAGCATGGAATTCGAGCCGTACCTCCAAACGTGTCAAGGCGCTGATCTTTGGGGTGGTAGCACGCGGCCTCAATTGCCCAGCTTGTGAAGCCGAGGCCGTTGGAAATCTTCGCCGCGAGGGGTGGACTGACGCGGAGACCCAGCATCTCCTAACGTATCTCACCTCCTCGAAACTCGATTCTTTCGAGCTTAGAGTGCTTCGTTTCGCTCGGGAAACAGTGCGCTACCAGCCACGCCGCTTGCAAGAGCTCGCACAGAATTTTGCGGCAGGCCTTGAGCGGGAAGTGCTCCTTGAGATCATCGGTCTCGTTTCTTTCGCCAATGGTCTGGCGAGAATGAGTGTCTTGCTTCACCGGTGCTAACATCAACGGTACGCTGGACCGGGCTTATCCTAGCCTCGATGTTCGTCAACGCAGCGCTTCTCCTCGCGCTGACTCGGCTGCGGAAAAGAACAGAACTGCTCACAATTGCCCGCGAAAAGGCGTCGCTGGACTTGCAAAACCTGCAGCAGGCATTTCACCAGTTCGCGCCCCAACGGGTGGTCGAAGAAGTGATCAAGCGCGGCGTTTCAACTTCCGGCGAGACGCGCGAGGTGACGGTTCTTTTCGCAGATATCGTTGATTTTACTGCGCTAAGCGAAACGCTGGGTCCGGAAACTCTGGTCCGCATTCTCAACGGCTACTTCGAGGCAACCTGCACCGCCGTCACCCACCACGGCGGTCACATTGCAAAGTTTCTCGGAGATGGAATTTTGGCCATTTTCGGCGCGCCCGAGAACAACCCGTGGCAATCGCTGGACGCAGTAATCGCGGCACTTTCCATGCGCAAGGCTGTCCACGATTACAATGAGGAATTAACGCGTCACGCTCTCCCGAAACTCGACGTGCGGATCGGCGTGCATAAGGGCAACGTAGTAGCCGGAGTGGTCGGCTCAAAACAGAATCTAGAATACACTGTTATTGGAGATGTGGTAAATACGGCAGCCCGTATCGAAAACCTGACGCGTAAGCACGGAGTGGATATTCTGATCAGCGCCGACGTTTGTCGTGCGCTCGACAGCCGCTTCCGCGTGCGCGCACTTCCCCCTGTGTACGTAAAAGGCAAGGCGGAGGCGATCGTCACCTTCGCCGTGGAAGGATTTGATGGCGAGTTCGAAGAAGTCGGCTGACGGCTTCAAGAACAAGACTGGATCTAAATTGGGGGGCCAGCGGAGGGAGGACGTTCTCTAGAGTTGATTCTGGCCAAGCCATCCTGCGCGGCGGAGAATCAAGATGAGGCGAGAACTATTGGCGGAAAAGGGCGGAAGCCAAAGACCAATTCTTTCGCGGCTCCACCATAAACGCCGCGAATTCCCCGGCTCCGTGAAAACGTATTGATAGAGAATTGCTCGAATATAGCGCGGAGGATGATGGGAAAATGGGTTGGAGGCGAAAAGGCTCAGTGTGCCTTCGTCGTTGTGAAGGAGCTTCCAGACCAGGTGATAAACCCATGGATAAGACTGTGGTGTGCTCATCGCGGCGAACCACATCTGCCAATCGAGCCGCAACTGATAGGGCGCTATCTGAGGAGGCTTTCTTGTCACGTCGACAGGCAGACCTTTGTAGGGATATTCTTTCCATTGAGCTCTGTCGTCGGGGATCTCGGCGTCGGTCCCCTCGAAGACGACGTTCAGCCGTCTGCGTCCTACAGTGCCGAAGGCTCCATAGGTGTTCACTAAATTTAGCGGGTCGAAAGAGGTGTTCATAACCTGGCTTCTGGAAAAGAGATTTGCGATCGGATTTCTGCTGAGGAACGCGACAATTACGGCCATCCCACAGGCCAGCGCCTCTTGCGGAGGGCAGGGGCGCGACATCGCGGCGGCAGTTTCCGCCCGACGGAGCAAAGCACGCGGCAGAATTGTCGCCCAGATCTTGTCGTCCAAACAGGCAAGCGCCGGCACGATCGTCAACCAGTTGAGGAAAGACAAATTGCCACTCAGGATCAGCGTGCCATGGAAGAGGACGATGATTCCGCCTGCTATGCGCCTCGCTTTTCGTGGGCCGAACACAAGCCACGGCGCCCCAAGTTCCGCCATGTGGTTGAAAACGACTCCGGCCCGCAGAAGCTCTCTCGGCAGAAAGTGAAACCATCGACTTAGTGGGTTGGGCAAGGGCTGGGTCTCGAAATGGTACTGGAGAGCTGAAAGATCACGCCAGCACGAATCGCCGCGCATCTTGATGAGTCCGGCTCCAACCATAATTCGGAAGATCAGCCATCGGAACAACCACAGGATCACGAGCGACGGAGCGTGCTGCGGAAATGGCCGACCATCTTTCAGCGGACAGAGAAAAATCGCCAGAAAGCCGGTCTCCAGCAGCTGCACTTCCCACCCGTAGCGATACCAATCCCGGCCGCAATGAACAAAGGACATGTACAGCAACCAGAGTACCACAAGCACGAGGGCATTGGCCCAGCCGCAAACGAGGAGGAGAGACAACGCAACCCCGGACCAGGCTGTAACGCGCAGGGCGGCGTCCGAGTGATTCCACCAGAACAGAGAGGGCCAGCGAAAGAAGCCGGCTTTGGTTGATCCAAGCGATTGTCGAACTCGTGCGATAAACTGCCGAAGTGGCAGAAGGCCCTTAGACCCAAGCAACGGCCCGTTCTGATGGAGAGCTGTGAGAAACGCCACAAAGTATACCAGCCCAAGCGAGCGCAGGATCACGAATCTCGTGAGCCAATATGTGCATCGCGCGATCGGTGACAGGGTTCCGCTCCTCACATGTCGTTCACCTCGCCCTCCGGATCTACCGATCGTATTCACCATTTCCAACTCTCCTTCGCTGTGGACAGATTAGGACTGATGGCTTGCCGACGAGGTCCCCTCACCCTGCTGCAAAATTCGCGCCGACCACATATAGTACATCTCTCCAAAAGGAACACTGCGCTTTGAGAAACAGAATGGAACCGGAAAAGCTAAATTTAAGGTGAATCCCGACAGTATGCCCGACGCTTACTCAACGAAATACGAAAAGCTCGGCAGCGATCAGATCGTAGCGCAACTCCGGCAAAATGAGCAACTGCCAAAGGGAAGCCTTTTCCAGGTTGATCTTCCGGAACTTGCCCATCCGATCTTGATGCGGGCCGGTACTTCCGACCTATGGGTTTTCGATCAGATCTTTGTCTACAAGGAATTGGAAACCGACCTTGGACAGAACGCCGCTTCGATCATCGATGCGGGAGCGAACATTGGGTTAACCTCGGTATACTTTGCCAATCGTTTTCCCGACGCCCAGATCCTTGCCTTAGAAGTCGATCAACAAAACTTTGATTTGTTGGCGATGAACACTCGCTCGTATCCCCGCATCTGTCCTTTGTTGAAAGGTCTGTGGAACCGTCGGGCAAAACTGGTCATCACTAACCCCGAAGAATACCCGTGGGCATTTACCGTTTCAGAAGCCAGTGAAAAAAAAGAGGCCACTATCGAAGGGATAAGTGTTCCCGAACTCTTGCGAGACTTCGATTGGAATGGAGTGGATTTGCTGAAAATGGACATTGAAGGCGCCGAGTTGGAAGTTCTGTCTCATGGTGCCGAGGAGTGGCTCGACCGTGTCAAAGTGCTTGCTATCGAGTTTCATTACCAGCGACCAGGCTGTTGGGAAGCATTCACTCGTCTAGCTGAGCAAGATCAGTTCGCCTTGAAATGGTGTGGGGAATATGCCGTTCTCACTCGCATTGCGGCCAAGACATAGACGCAGCGAAAGGTTAAGCGGCAACCGCAACCAGTAGCCCACCAGACTATCGCCTTACCCTGCCGGTCCCGGCACCTCGATCACGTGAGCACCGTGTCGTCGACGGTGCGCAATCACGTGCCTGAATCGACGCCTTCAGACCATGAGGACTTCTAACTACGGATCGGTAGCCGGCGGTCCGACTATTTGGTCGGAACGCAACCCGGCGGAACGACGGCGAGCTAGAGCGATGAGGCGCTTTGAGGACACTCTCCAAAAAAGTAGCGAATATTTTGCAAGTTAGGACAAATTCCGCGCATCAACGCTTAGGGAGGGCTTCACAGGGAGGGTGAGCGCTGGCGAAAACGTCAATATCAGAACCCGGCGGGATTGCTACACCTGGCGCTTTTATCGCTGACAGGCTCGGAAACGAATTTTCACCGAAACTCGACGCTTCCATGCCTTTGTAACTTCAAAGGCCGTGATCCCGTTCAGAAGGATACAATCGCTCGCTGAGGCGAATTACAAGTAACGCAGAGATTAACCGAACCGTTCGCAAGGGGCGGCAAAGCTCCCGGATCCTGGCGAAACGGAATGTTCCCTAGGAAATCACGCCGAACATACTTTATCTTAGCATTCTAATGCTACTTACCGGTTGCAGTGCGACCCTCGAGGGCCGCCACAGCAAGGATCGGGAGGGACAACTGTCAATGGCGGGCTCGAGTGGTCATAAGTGGGGTTATTCGGATCCGGGCCCGTACCATCCAGGCCCTATCTATCATGGCCCTAGCTACCACGGCCCGGTTTATCCGGGTCCATATTATCCAAGCTCTCACCAGCCAGGCGATTATCAGAGTGGTTACACGAGCAATAATCAGAGTAATCGTCACGATTCCGCACGTGGTCCAAACTCACTCAAGATTACATTGGATCGCTGAGACCTTCGTGATCGCATGGACAGATCTTAGCGATTTCCTCACGAGTTACTTCTTACATGCGGGGAACTGACTTGGTAAGCGGTTAGGAGGTAGCTTAGCTAGGCTTATGGCGCTATTGCCAGGATACCGGCATGATATCTTTGTGAGCTATGCTCATAACGATAACCAGCCTCTGGTGTCCGGCGAGGAGGGCTGGGGCAGAACCCTCATCAACCTTTTACGGGTTCGCACCATTGAAAAGATTGGCAGCAATGCGCTCGATATTTGGATGGATTATGATCTCTCCGGAAATTCGGTTGTTACGCCCACCATTACGGATGCCCTAACAAACAGCGCGATTCTGCTTTTCATCGGCTCCGAGAGCTACCTCTCCTCGGCTTGGTGCCAGAAAGAACTTAATGCCTTTCTCGTTGGTTCCGTTCAGGACAGAAAGTCAGATGCCTTAAAGAGGCTCTTTATGGTGTCGAGACCGCATCGATCGATGGCGGTTACCGGAGCCGCTTCGTGATCTGATTGGATATAAATTCTGGAGAGAAGACGTCGGCCGTCCGATTCCGCTCGGATTTCCGCTGCCCGAAAGAAACGATACCGAATACTGGTTAGCCCTTAACCGGATCAGTCTTGAAATCGCTGACACGCTCAAGACACTTCAGCAGGGCGCGGCGGCGCCACCCCAAACCGAACCTCTCGTTCATCTCGCAGAGGTAACCGAGGATCTGGAGCCCCTTCGCCAGGAAATTGTCGCCGACTTAAAGCAGTCCGGCACTAGCGTTTTACCCAACAGCTACTACCCTCGGGATACCGTTAGAACCTTCCAGGACGCGGTGGAACGGGATCTTAAGACCTGCAAGCTCTTCGTTCAACTCTTGAGCGCCGTGCCGGGGTAGGAAGCCGGCGGACCTGCCGCAAGGCTTTTCCGGCTTGCAATATCAACTGGCCCAAGTCGCGCAAAGGACATCCTTCAATGGAGAAATCCCGTTCTTGATTTGAACAGTGTGGCCGATGCCGAGCATCGGAAGCTCCTTTCCGCCAGCACGGTTATTGCGGAAGGCTTGGAAGTGTTCAAACAACGCGTCAAGCAGCGTGTGTATTTGCCCCGCCACCGCGCGTGCGTCCATTCACGCAAAGGCACGCGCAAAAGCTTATTTTTATCAACACCGAGAGCGGTGATCGGAAAATAGCGGAGCGCATTGCAGAATGCATCACGCGCAAAGGCTTTGGGTTCGTGCTCTCGCGGGAGACGAGAGTGCGCAAGGCAGACGACTGCCTTGCCCGCGGCGCGCACGTGGTCTTTCCGATCTGCGTAAAATCTCTCCGTGGTCTATGAGCGACCGGTCCGCTTTGTCTTGTCAGTTCCTGGATCAGCGGCCCCTATTGAGAAGGCGTTCCGCTCACCAGGGCAGTCTTGTCCCGCGATAAAAGAAGCCTCCACTCGGGCCGTCATCGCCGAGCGTTGCGAGTTCGACAACCGTCTCCGCGCCCTTCTCGACGTTGAGGTCGCCAGTAGGATTCATGCCAGTCCTCACGCTGCCGGGATGGGCGGAGTTCACCTTGATCGAGGAGCCGCGGAGCACCTTGGCGAGGTGGACGGTGAAGGCGTTCACGGCCGTCTTGCTCGCGTCATAGTCGAGTGCGTGGGCATCGGCGATGACACTCTTCGGATCACTGTGCTCCGTGAGGGAGCCAAGAATGCTCGATTGATTGACAATACGCGGATTGTTGCTGCGGGGCAGGAGCGGGAGCAACCGCTGAGTCAGATCAACCAAGCCAAAAAAGTTCGTTTCAAAGGTGCGCCGCAGTGTGTCGACCGGCACGTTCTCCGCCGTGCTTTGCCAATCCTCTTGGTCGCCAATGCCGGCGTTGTTAATGAGCACATCGAGGCGGCCGAATCGATCCGCGATCAGCTTCCGCACAATCTCGAACGTTGCGGGCCTGCCAACGTCGACGATCACTACTTAACTTCTGCTCCTTTTTCCGCAAGCTGCGTCGCGGCCTCCCGCCCGCGCGCTTCATGGCGAGACCCGAGTAAAACGTGAAAGCCTCTCTGCGCAAGTTGCCGGCAGATTTCCAAGCCGATACCGCTTCGCGACCAGAGCACTCTGCCTCCCGAGCGCAAGTCTCCGGTCCTCCAAGTGGGGATGAAAACCACTGGGACTCGCGGTCACCGGAGCGAGCGGAGGAGTTGTTTGAGTTTTCCATTTTTTTCGCTCGTGGACTTTGCAGGATGAACGTTAGACTGTAGACGTGAATCCTTCGACGCTCTCCGATGACGATTTTTATCCCTTGATCGAAGCTCGCCACTTCGATCCTTTCAAGCTCCTCGGAATTCGCGAGGTTCAAGGCAGCCAGTTCGCTCGCGTGCTTCGCCCGGATGCCGCAGAAGTCGTGATCGTGGATACCAGCGACGCGAATCGTCGCTTTCCCTTAAACAAGGTCCATCCGGATGGTCTTTTTGAATCCACCTTAAGCGGCGTTACGAGACCTTTTGACTATGAACTGGAGATGAAAAGCCATCTCGGGCAGACGTGGCGGCAGAAGGATGCGTATTGCTTCGGGCCTGTGCTCGGCGAGATGGATATCTATCTCTTTAACGAAGGTACCCATTACGAGGTCTACAAGAAGCTCGGCGCGCATTTGGTAACGCACGGCGGAGTGCAAGGGACCCATTTTGCCGTTTGGGCTCCCAATGCCCAGCGCGTCTCGGTCGTCGGGGACTTCAACCATTGGGACGGCCGCGTTCATGCCATGCGCAAGATGGTCCCCTCCGGCATCTGGGAAATTTTCGTGCCGGGCGTTGGAGAGGGAACCCACTACAAATTCGAAATTCGAGGCCCGCACGACGATATCATGCTCAAGACGGATCCGTTCGCCTTCTTTGCGCAGCATGGGACTCAGACTGGCTGCATGGTCTACGACATCGGTCGGTACACCTGGGCTGATGCTGAGTGGATGGAGGAACGCCGGAGTCGTGATCAGTACAACTCCCCGACCAGCGTCTATGAGGTGCACCTCGGCTCGTGGCAGCGCAATCCCGAGGAGGGAAATCGCTACCTCAGCTACATCGAGCTCGGAGATCGTCTCATTCCCTACGTGAAGGAACTGGGCTTTACGCACATCGAGTTGTTGCCCGTCATGGAGCATCCGTTCGACGGCTCCTGGGGCTACCAGGTGGTTAACTTCTACGCGCCGACAAGCCGCTTCGGAAACCCCGACGAATTCCGGAACTTTGTCGACCGTTGCCACCAAGCCGGCATTGGAGTGATTCTGGACTGGGTGCCGGGCCATTTTCCCAAGGACGCTCACGGGCTTGCGCGCTACGACGGCACTTGCCTCTATGAACACGAAGACCCGCGTCTCGGGGAGCACATGGATTGGGGTACTCTCATCTTCAATTATGGGAGGAATGAGGTGAAAAACTTTCTCATTGGTAACGCCCTCTTTTGGCTCGACCAATACCACATCGACGGGCTGCGGGTGGATGCTGTCGCGTCGATGTTGTATCTGGACTACTCGCGCAAAGCGGGCGAGTGGGTGCCTAACATATTTGGAGGACGCGAGAATCTCGATGCGATCGCGTTCATGAAGCGCTGCAACGAGGTCTGCTACGAACGCTTCCCCGGCATTGCCACCATCGCGGAGGAATCGACTTCCTGGCCCGCGGTTTCCAAACCCACCTACACGGGCGGGCTCGGCTTTGGGTTCAAATGGAACATGGGCTGGATGAACGACAGCCTGCGCTACATTGCCAAGGACGCAATTTACCGTCGTTACGACCAGGGGATGATAACCTTCTCAATGGTCTATGCCTTTCATGAGCATTTCGTTTTAGTGCTCAGCCACGACGAGGTCGTTCATGGCAAGGGATCACTCATCGAAAAAATGCCGGGCGACGCCTGGCAGAAATTCGCCAATGTCCGGATGTTCCTGGCGTGGATGTGGGCACACCCAGGCAAGAAACTGATCTTCCAGGGCATTGAATTTGCGCAATGGCGGGAGTGGAACCACAACGCCAGTCTGGATTGGCACCTCATGGAAAGTCCGCTGCACAACGGACTGCGCCGGTTGATCGAGCATCTCAATTGGCTGTATGCGCACGAGCCCGGCTACTACGAGCTTGACGATTCTCCTGAGGGATTTGAATGGATTGACTTCAATGACAGCGACAACAGCGTTTGGTCTTTCATGCGTAAGGGGCGCTCCCAAACGCTTGTCTTCATTGTCAATGCCACCCCGGTCGTTCGGGGAGGCTACAGAGTGGGCGTCAATGAGCCCGGCTTTTACGAGGAAATCTTGAACACCGACGCCGAAACCTATGGTGGCAGCAATGTTGGAAACTTCGGCGGCCGCCATGCCGAAGAGTGGGCATGGCAGGGAAAACCCTACTCAATTATCGTCGACCTGCCGCCTCTCGCGGTGTCGGGCTTTAAACTCAAGGCTTGAATCGAGTTGGTCCGCAGCTTCGCCCGACTCGCGAAATTCGGGATGTTCGCCCAGCACTCGGGCGACATAACTGCAAAGCGGAACGATCTTGAGGTTCCTTTTTGTTGCGGTCTCAAAACCGGCCAGCACAAGCTGCTTGGCGATCCCGCGTCCCCGAAATCGCTTAGGGACTTCGGTATGAGTGAAAATCATCCGATCGCCGTCCAGGTAATATTCAGCGAAGGCAGTCTGCCCGCCAAACGCGACCTCGAAACGGCTCCCGCCCTCGTTGTGCACCACCAAACAAGACTCAGGATCCATGCGGACAGAGATTGCCAATCTCCCTCGAGAGATACAGCACAAAAGCTCGTCGCGAGAACTTCAGCTCGTGAGCTTGCGCCGTATTTCCCTGAACGCCCATCCACCCAGAACAACGGTGAACAGGAGCAGGATCCCGACATGCAGGATCGCTTCCGCCGCAGACCCCTGCCCCCACGAGCTCATCTGGAGCAGGCGCACTCCATGGTAAAACGGGGAAAATTGCACGACCGATCCCAAAATAGGCCGGTCAGTCAGCGGAAAGAAGACCCCGGAAAGAAAGTAAATCGGGGCGATAAGAAATGAATATACGGTCTGAAATTGATTGATATTGCGAACGTGGGCTGCCGCGAGCAAACCGATCGCTCCGCAGGGCACCGCAAGCACACCGCCGATCAGGGGAAACAAGAAAATTGCCCAGAGGTTTGGCACGAGGCCCGTGACAGCCAGAACAAGGCCTACGCCCGCGGCCATCATCGCGGCCCTGATGAAAACCCAGAGGAACTCGCCCAGCACGATTTCGCGAACTCCGACGGGCGTTGTGAGCATTGCCTTGAAGACAGACTCGAAAGTCATGCGCACGTAGAAGCCATAACTGCATTCGAAGAACGCGGTGAACAACGCAGTCGTTGCCACCATCCCCGGCGCGAGAAATTGGGCGTAAGTGTGATCTCCGATCCGAGCAATGAACGGAGAGAGACCAAGGCCGAGGGAGGTCAAGATGAGAGCGGGATCAGCGAGAGTGGGCGAGATATTGGCCAGAAAATCCTTCCGGTAAACGACCCAGTTGCGAACAACAACCTGCCAGGCGAGGCATAGCGAAGCAGAGAGGTTACTCATTCTCTTCGAGTTCCCGGCCGGTGAGTTTGAGATAGACATCCTCGAGATTGCAGGGCCGGATCTGCAGCGCCTTGGCTCCGGAGGATTGTTGCAACCCAATAAGGTCTTCGATGCGTGGTGTCCGAATGCAGCATTGGCGGCCCTGGTGGAAAACATCCCAATTATCTCGCATTTGCGCACGCAAAGTCTGCTCGCGATCCAAAGCAAAAATTCCAACATAGCCGGGTGTTTCGCGCCCGATCAGTTCCTGCGGGGCGCCGGCCCCGGCGACGGTGCCGCGGTTCAGTATCACGATATGATCGCAAAGTAGCTCGGCTTCGTGCATATAGTGGGTGGTCACCAGCGTAGTCTTGCCCGCTTGGCGAAAGGAGAGAATCTTTTCCCAGAGGAGGTGCCGAACTGCAGGGTCGAGCCCTGTGGTGGGCTCGTCGAGAATCAGCAACTCGGGTTCTGAAAGCAACGCCCGCACAAAGGTGAGCCGTCGTTTCATGCCGCCCGAAAGCGTGCGGATGGTTGCGTTGCGTTTGTGTTCGAGGGACATGTTCGCCAGCAGTTCATCGATCCTCGGAAGCGCGGCTTTGAGGGTCAGCCCGACAAAACGTGCGTAGAGACGCATGTTTTCGACCACCGTCAACTCTTCATCCAAGGCATTCTCCTGCGGCACGACGCCGAGCCGCTGCTTGACGCGGCGCGGCTCAACGGCAGGATCGTGACCAAAAACTTGCAAATCTCCACCGCTCCGCAGAACGACTCCATAGAGACAACCGATAAACGTCGATTTCCCTGCACCATTCGGGCCCAACAATCCCACACACTCTCCCGCCTTCACATCGAGGTCGAGTTCCTGGATCGCAACGAAGTCGCCAAATCGCTTGGTCACGCCGCGAGCTTGAATGACTGGAGTACCCCTCTGGGGCAAAGAGACTGCCGCGATGCTGATTTTCCCTGGCATGAGCGGACAATCTCGATGATTGCCGCTGAACCTTCCAGAGAAGAACATCGCTCGCCCTGAATGCGCCAGACTACCCGAAAGGCGAACACCTCAGCTTCATTCGACGGACCAACCCGGTGTGTTCTCCATCAGCCCCTAGCATCTGCGAAGCCTGCCACTATCTGGAAATTTCCTCTTGCGTAGGAGAAAAGGTTGACTAAAAGCTCACTTAGTTGTTCGCCACGGCGAATGACACGGATTTTAACCAACCTTATGTACTGTTTTCCTCGCGAAAGTTAACTCGTGCCGCGCATGAGCCGTCAGTTTTCGCGTCCTTTCCGGATGGTCAGTTTTCCTGCATGAGGGGATGTGGTCATTTTTGCATGCAGTCCGAAGAGAGGTCCGGGACTGTCAATACCGATGGGTCGCTAGGAGGTTCCTATTAACTTAAAGGAAATTCGCGTTAACGAACGCATCCGCGCGCGGGAGGTGCGCGTAATCAACGGCGTTACCAACGAGCAACTGGGGGTGATGCGCATCGAGGAGGCTCTCCGGCAGGCGCGCGCCATCGGTCTCGATCTTATTGAAGTCGCCCCCGCCGCCCAGCCCCCCGTGTGCCGGATTGTGGACTTTGGCAAATTCCGCTACGACCTCTCCAAACAGGAGAGGGAACGAAAGAACAGCGCGGGTAAGGTCAAGGAAGTCAAATTTCGCGTGAACATTGACGAGCACGACTACATCACCAAGGTCCGTCACGCCGAAGAATTCCTCGATAAAGGCAATAAGGTGAAAATCCACCTCCAATTCCGGGGACGCGAAATGGCCCATCAGGAATTAGGGATGGAGGTCGTTCATCGGGTGAAAACTGATTTGTCCTCCATGGGGCACGTCGATATGGAGCCGAAGCTCGTTGGCAAAGCTATTGGGATGACCCTTTCGCCTCTTCCGGTTGGCAAGCGCAAACGCAAATTCAGCAAGTCTGGAGAAGCTATTGAGGCAGAACCGATCGAGTCCGATGTCGGCCAGTAAACGCCGGTTGCTGCTCTTCGACATCGACGGTACGCTAATTACCTCCGGGGGCGCCGGAGAGGGAGCGCTGCTGGACGCAGTGAAGCAGCGTTTTGGAATTCAGGAAGACTTGCACGGCATCACCATCGCGGGCGCGACCGACGCCTACATCGCGCGGATGATCCTGGAAAAAAATTCACTTCCCGCCTCGCCGGAAAATATTACGGCCTTGCTCGATGGCTACCTGTCTTTTCTGAGTGCCCGGCTTACCCAGCACAAAGGCTACGTCCTGCCTGGCATCATCAGCTTGCTCGATCGTTTGCGGCAAGGCAAAGATTGCGTGGTGGCTCTTCTCACCGGCAACCTTGTGCGTGGGGCGCAGATCAAATTAAGTCACTACGGAGTGTGGGACTACTTCGAGTTTGGAGCTTTTGCTGATGATCATCACGATCGCAACGAGCTTCCGAGATTCGCCTGCGCCCGAGCGTTGGAAGCGCACGGGGAGGAATTCCCACCCGAGCGCGTTTTCGTGATCGGGGACACCCCCCGAGATATCGAGTGCGGAAAGGTCATCGGCGCAAAAACTGTGGCCATCGCTACGGGAAACTATTCCCGCAGTGAGTTGCTTGAGCACAAGCCAGACTTCCTCTTCGATGATCTCTCTGACACCGACGCGGTTATCACGGTCCTCCGAGGGTACTAAAGGGCTCGTGGCACCCGTGGGATTGATTTTCCTGATGCAGCGAGCTCTGGGACGGTCTTCACGTTAGTCTGTCGGAGCGGTCCCCTGACAAGGGCGGCACAGTTTCATCAGATCTCAATCGCTTAAGCACCGCCAGGGTCGCCTGGACGTTCCGCTCAATGGAATAACCCTCCGCCAAGCGACGACACGCTTGAGAAGTCGCGGCGGTGTTCCGGTGCCTCCATGCTTCGAAGGCTTGAGTGAGCTCGGTCACATTGCCGGGTTCGACGACGTCGCCGTGAATTCCGGGAGTGAGGATTTCCGAGAAGCCGTTCGCCGTGGTTGTGATAACCGGCAGACCTGCCGCAATCGCTTCGAGGCAAGCATTGGAGAAGGGATCGTAAATCGTCGGCAGCGTGAAGACATCCGCGGCGGAAAAGAGGACCGCCAGATCCTTCACCGGCCCGAGAAACCTCGCACAAGAGGAACGATAGCGGCTTCCCCGCCCGCGGCCCGCAACCAGCAGGATCGTATTGGGGCCAAGAGAATCGGCGGCTTCAATCGCGAATCGCAATCCCTTCCGTTCCCAACCGGTTCCGATAAAAAGTATACAGTAGGCCCCTTCGGGGATTTTGAGTCGCTCCCGCGCCTCCTGACGGGAGAAGCTCGACAGGCCGGCGCCCATTCCATTGGGGATCACGTGGATTTTCTCCTGGGGAAAGCCATGCCAATGGATGACTTCCTCGGCGACCATCCGCGAATTGACGATTACCGCGCTTACCGTCTTGAAAAGCTCTCGCTCCAAAGCGAGAAGTGCCGCGTGTTTCAGACTCAGAGACCGCAGGTATCGTCTCCAAAAGGATTCGAAGTGCGATCTCCTCTGCAACCAGGCGGCATGAACGCCGTCACCCGCCCGAAAAACGTCGCAACCCGGAACGCGGTCCAAGCCGAGCACGAGCTGATCGGCCTTGCGCGCTCGCCGAAAGGCTCGGGCAAATCCGAACGGCTGGCTGGCTTCCAAACGCACGAGGCTGCCGAACGGCCACCGGCCTTCAGGCCACTCTTTGCTCGCATAAAGGGTGGGCCGATATCCGCGCGCATACAGGCCGGAGGCCAAACGCCAAAGGTAAGCTTCCGCACCGCCGGTTTCGGAATACCCGCGGCGAACGAGGCCGATGCTCTCGGGAACGGCCGCTTCAATCATGGTAATTTGCCTTGTTGAATTGGAGCATTCCTATCAGAGAACAGCCGATGGCAGAGCAAGAATCAAGCAGGCCGGCAGCAGCGCAAGACGCTGCTCCCGGCGGTCTGCGGGAACCCAAGTCGTTGCTCTACTCGATCAATGCCCGCATTGGGGGGTACGGTCTGGACCTCAATGCGCATGAGAGTCTCATTCTGGCTGATGATCGCGGCTTTCTCGGCCGGGCAATTGGATATGACAATCGTCAGCGGGATATCTCCCCCCGTTCAATCATGTCGTTGCGCTGGCACCCGGTGCGGCTGCTCTCGTTCCTCAGTCCGCCCTATTACTACGATGCGAAGAAAAAGTACGTCGATTGGGTGGCCTCTCGTCAATTGAAGAGCCGGAAATACGACTTCTTTCATGGCTGGGCCGGCAATTCCCTTCGGTCGCTCCGCGCGGCCAAGAGACTGGGAATTCCTTCTGTCCTCGAGATACCCACCTGGCATCGCGACAAAGGGAAAATCAAACCACGAGAGAAAGTCGAGACTTCGAAGCACGAAAGAGAGGCCAGGTTTCCGGAGAAGTTCCTTAAACGCCTTCTCGTAAATCGTCAGCAAAGTCTGGAGGAATATGGTTTGGCGGACCTGTTGCTTGTTCCTTCTCAGTGCTCCGCAAACACGTTCCTGACCTCAGGGATCCCGCAGGAAAGACTCTTTCGCCTGGGCGCTGGCGTCGATCTGAAGCTTTTTGAGAACGATGCCCCAACAGACCTGCCGGGACGTTTTTCCGCCGCGCGTCCCCTGCGAGCGGTCTTTTGCGGAGCGCTCATTCGACGCAAGGGCGTGCATGTCCTCCTTGAAGCCTGGCACAACCTCTCTTTGCCTCACGCGCAACTCACCCTGGTTGGCAGTATTCATGAAGAGATGAAGCCGTACCTCTCGCAATTTGGCGGCTCATCCGTAAATGCCATCGGCTTTACACGCTGTGTTCACGAAGTGTTCCGCCAATCCGACCTTCATATCTTTCCCTCGGAATGCGAGGGGAGCGCCAAATGTGTTTACGAAGCGTGCGCGGCTGGACTTGCTCAGATCACGACATTTGAGTCCGGCGACGTCGTCCAGGATGGGCTCAATGGATTTATTGTGCCGTGCAATGATGTCATCGCTTTGGCCAAAGCCATTCGACGGCTCTACAACTCCCCAAAACGCATCTTGCAATTTGGTCGAGCGGCACGCCTTCGGGCCGAAACGGAGCTGACTTGGGACCATTTTCGCGAACGCCTGGCGCGCGCCTATGATTTGGCCCTGCGCCAGCATGGCGACTCGTGAGAATTGTGCTGCTTCAGCTCAAGCGAATTGGCGATTTGATCTTAACGACACCAGCCGTTCGGTGCTTAAGAGATCAGTTTCCGGACGCACGGCTTGCGCTTGTTGCAGATTCCTCGTGCGCCAGTTTGCTCGATTCCATCGCCGTGGACGAATGCTGGGCCTATACCAAAGGCGCCGGCCTGAGCGGACTCTTTCGCCGCGGGCCGAACGCGTGGCTAGGACGACGCCTGTTTGCGTCTGGTGCAGATTGGGTTTTGGATTTTACGGGAACCGATCGCTCTGCTTTCCTCACGACCTTCTCGTTTTCCAAACGGAGAGTCACTTTTGAAAGATTTAGGCGAAAGGCGCTTCGCCAATACCTCTATACAGACTTTGTGCAATCCTCCGTGAGGGAGCGTCACACCGCCGACCACTACACCGACTTGCTCCTGCCTTTAGGAGTTCGCCGGGAGAACGTCTCGCTGGATCTGCGGCTTTCCGACCAGCATCTCGCCGAAGCGCGCGAACTTCTTGGGAAAGCAGGCGTTCCCGACGCCTACGTTGTGGTCCATGCGGGCACTGCGCGATTGGAAAAATTTTGGCTGCCGCAACGTTGGGCAGACATCATCACTTTTCTGCACACAGAGTTCGGTCTCACGACCGTGCTGACCGGCTCCAGAGATGCCAAGGAGCACGAACATCTCTCGGAGCTCAAATCCCTTCTTCGCTGCAGCTTTGTCGACCTCTCGGGAAAAACCGATCTGGCGGTCCTCGCAGCCATTATTCACGGCGGAAAATTGCTCTGCGGGGTGGACACAGCCGCTGTTCACCTGGCTGACGCAATGAACACCCCCTCGTTGGCTCTCTTTGGACCGACAAACCCTTACCACTGGCGTCCGCGCCATGTGAGATCGGCGATCGTGCGCGCAAATACCGCACCTCCTTTCACCCCGCATCAAGGCGGAGGACCAATGGAAGCCATCTCAGTCCAGTCCGTGATTGAAAGCCTCAAAGCGCTTCTGCCGCAAAGGTGTCATTAGAGAAATGCTCATCGCAACAAAGTTCGTTCATTAGGTGACTAGACATACCGCGCTTTTGCGCGCACGCTTCGGATCCCGCCAGACTCTCCCGAACCGGCTTTGGCAAGCTCTGCTGCCATAAATTGGTCGGTGATAAGGATGTTGATGTGTTTGCCACGCAAGGCACCAAGAATAGCAGCATACTTGCGATTCCCTCCCGCAATTCCGACCGCTCGAGGAACGTGCCTGAAGGTGTCTAAATCGATCCCAATAACCCGA
Source organism: uncultured Verrucomicrobiae bacterium (assembly GCA_963744345.1). GTDB lineage: Bacteria > Verrucomicrobiota > Verrucomicrobiia > Chthoniobacterales > Terrimicrobiaceae > DASTFP01. Next base: position 74,672 of record CAVUTD010000019.1, on the reverse strand, counting down.
TTTCCGACGGCGTCTTGGACCTCTCGGCCAGTGCCGTCATAAAACCGGAGGCAGATATCGCCCACGGCGCCGTGTGCGCGAATTTCCTGAAGCTCCGTTGCAGAGAAGACATTGCCACTGCTTGCCACCAGCGAGGAAGGCTCAAGCGAGCCGATGCCAGCCAACGCAATCGTCAGTTTGCCAAAGAGCTCAACGGTCTGTCGAACATAAGGATCTTTTAACAAAACGTTCACCGAGCTCGCGGCACCAACCACACCCGGCGCCGGCAGGAAACAAGGCTCGCCATTGACAAGACGCGCCAGCCTGGTCACCAAATGGTTCGCGTGCGCTTCAGCAGCCGGATTGCCCAGGCCACCCAATACTTGCACTACTTTGCAGCGCTCGATCTTTCGCACCGGATGCATCTGGTCGACCATCGCCAAAAGAGAAGCACTCCAGGAGGAAACACCGATAATCTCATCTGAGCCAACCGTCGTCATCAGGAAATACGCGGCCGCCGCCCCAATGGCCGCCTGAATCGCTTCGTCAGCGTCACTCGGAGATTCTGCGACAATCGCTTGAGCCAGCCCGAACTTTCGTTCCAATGCGTCCTCCAGCTCTAGGAAAGCGCCAGGCGGACTTATCACCGTAGTGCGGACGATCTGGCTCTCCTCGGCACGCTTGAGAAGACGCGAAACGGTCACCTGGGAGATGCCAAGACGCTTGGCGATATCCGTCTGTGTCAGCTTTTGCTCGTGATAAAGAGAAGCGACTTTGGTGATTAGCCGAGTTTCCGGAAGAGCGGACATGCTTTTACGGGAACACGCTAACACGAATTCGTCAGCTCCAAAAGCCTCCACCCACCCCACCGGCTCTCGCAAGAGAAGTCGAAGTCGCCCGAGTTCGTCGCCTCTCTTCGCAAATTGCCGCGTCTTAATCAGGACGACGATGCCCCCAAGCACCCTGGAAAAGCTGCGTGAGTGCACCAGGATCATAATGTTAAGGCCCTTCAAAAAATTCTTGAAAAATCCTTTTGACACGAGGAAGAGCCTGCCTTATGTATTGTTATTCAATCATGCATATTTATTCATCAAGAGCGGGAGCTTGTTTTCCTGAGGGGGTGTTGAGGAGGCCGGGCGTAGGTATTGCTGGCGGAATGGAGGTTCTGACATCCTGTTGCCATCAGCCTTCCGGAGTCGCGCGAAGTGTCTTCAACGTCGTGCTGGCCTCCGGGCATTTCCGGGTGAAGCGGGGCGATCGTCTCGAGCGGTTTGACGTTCCCGGCTATCAAATCCTTTATTGCTTAAGGGGCAGCGGTTATTCATGGAGCGGCGCGAAGCAGTATCGCGTAGAACCTTCCGATGTGGCCTGGCTTGCGGAGAGCGGCCAGTGGACAGCCGAGAAAGAATCTTGGGAGGTCCTCTGGATATGCGTTGACGGCCATCAGGTCCGCCAGGCTTGGGCGGTATTGGGGGTAACTGAATGGCCCGTCTTCAAGGGAATGCCTCAAGAGAAGACGCGCCGGCTATTTCATGGCGTGCACGATTTGCTGATGAATCCGCCTGTGGCAGCCGACAGCGCATTAAACCGCCATATCGCCCAACTGATCGGCTATTTGCTCGAGAGCAGGGAAGCGACACGGAGATCTGGCAAGGCGGGTGTTCAGGACGACTACCCTGAGCTGAGCGCAGCCTTCCTCCAGATGGCTGCCGATTCTCAGCGGTCGTGGAGAGCTGGCGATCTGGCGAAGCTTTGTGGACTAAGCGAGCGTCACTTTTTTCGCCGATTCAAAGAGGCGACGGGGCTTTCGCCGATCAACTGGCTGAAGATGCAGCGCATCAACCTCGCGCAAAGCAAGCTTCTCGAAAGCGGTCATAGGATAAAGCAGATCGCGGATCAGGTCGGCTACAATGACGCGTTCTTTTTTTCTCGAGACTTCAAACGCCACACGGGTGCCTGCCCCTCACAGTTTCGGCGAGAGCATTCATCACTGGCGAAGCGTCCAGCGGCCGCGGCTCTCGTTTAGCTTCTGATCCTCGTATCGCCGAGCTATGGCAGGATCTTACATACAAAAGGCAGAATTCTGCATTCCAGCACAAGCCGGAGGTGGTATTGTCTGCTTTGTGTTCCCCCAAGGTTCGCAACCGTCATGTGTCCCCTTCAAATGTTAATCACTCCAAATAAACTCTTCTCTGCGTAAGCGGGGCTGGGGATCGAGCACGATTCACCTAAGCAACAAGTAACCAAATGAAACGATTCGAAGACAGGACTGTGGTGATAACCGGCGCGAGCCGCGGAATTGGCAAAGGCATCGCCAAGCGGTTTGCCGAGGAAGGCGCGAATCTTGTGCTGGCGGCAAATGAGCCAAGCATTGACGAGGTAGCGGAGGAGTTTCGAGCCTCCGGCGCGCAGGCGGTCTCTTACCTGTGCGATGTCACCAATAAGGCGGAAGTCGAAACCTTATACGACAAAAGCCATGTCGGAAAGTTGACGTCTCAATTCAGAACGCCGGAGTCATCACGATCGCGAAAATTGAAGATCTGCCGGAGAACGATTGGGACAAGATCATGGCGGTAAATACCAAAGGTGTGTTTCTCTGCTGCCAGGCGGCTGCCTTAAGGATGAAACCACGAAAGTTCGGGAGGATAATCAACACCGCTTCCGGCCAGGCTCGACAAGGCTTCATCTATACGCCCCACTATGCCGCCAGCAAATTTGGGGTCGTCGGGATTACGCAAAGCCTCGCTAAGGAATTGGCACAGGACAATATTACCGTCAATGCCTTCTGCCCTGGCATCATTGAGACCGACATGTGGGCTTATAATGACTCCGCCTGGGGTAAGCTGCTGGGAAACTATAAGCCCGGGGAATTAATGCAGGAATGGGTGCAGAACATTCCCATGAAGCGCGCGGGCAAAGCGGAGGATGTCGCCGGCTTAGTGGCCTTCCTGGCGTCCGATGATGCTGCTTATATTACCGGCCAGACCATCAACGTGGACGGCGGACTTATCATGTCATAGCTATGCTTACAGAAAAACAACTTAAACAAAAGTCGATCCAGTATCGGCGAACCATCCTTGAGATAATCAAGGCTAGCGGTGCCGGCCATACTGGCGGCGACCTCTCCTGCATTGATATCCTTAATGTTCTCTACAACCGAATACTAAGGGTCAGTCCTGAAACGTTTGACGATCCGGACCGCGATTACTATGTCCAAAGCAAAGGACACTGTGCGGAGGCTCTCTTCACGGTTCTTGCGGATCGGGGATTTTTCCCTCAGGAGGAGCTCAAGACACTCAATAAGTTCAATTCGCATTTCATAGGACATCCAACGCGGAAAGTTAACGGCGTCGAGCAAAACACTGGCGCGCTCGGTCACGGGTTGGCGTTCGCGGTAGGTCTTGCCCTCGCCGGCAAGCAGGATCGCAAGGATTTCAGAGTATTCACCCTCCTTGGGGATGGGGAACTTGCCGAAGGATCCAACTGGGAAGCCGGCATGACCGCCGCGCATTATCGGCTCGACAATCTGATCGCGATCGTTGACCGAAACGGCTTGCAGATCACCGGATCTACCGAAGATGTCTGCCAACTCGAGCCGCTCGATGAAAAGTTCAAATCTTTCGGCTTTGCCGTCCGCGAGTGTGATGGCAACGACATTGGTGAACTGTTGCACACGTTCGGCAGCGTGCCATTCGTCCCAGGAAAACCAAGCCTGGTTCTAGCGAAAACCCGCAAGGGCAAGGGGATCAGCTTCATGGACAATGTAGCCAAGTGGCACCACGGAGTTCCTAATGATGATGAATTTGGCCGGGCCATGGCAGAACTGGAGGAAGCGGAAAGCGCCTTAGCATAATGGAAAAACCAAAAGCAAACTTAGAAGTTTTCGCGTCGACCCTGCTCGAACTCGCTCATCAGGATTCCAATCTCCTGGTGGTCACGAGCGATTCGCGAGGTTCGGGCAAACTGGCCCCCTTTGGGAAGTCGGTTCCTGGGCAAATCGTTGAGGTGGGTATAGCCGAGCAAAATCTGGTCGGGGTAGCGGCCGGGTTGGCCGCCGCAGGCAAAACGGTGTTCGCTGTCTCTCCGGCCTGCTTTGTCACCGCGCGCTCCCTGGAGCAAATCAAGAATGATATCTGCTACTCAGATCGTCCGGTTAAGGTCGTGGGAATCAGCGCTGGCGTGAGCTATGGCGCGCTCGGTTCGACGCACCACTCGCTGCACGATTTTGCCGCATTGCGGGCCATCCATAATGTCACAATCGTCGCGCCCGCGGATAATTTCGAAACACGGGAAGCAGTGCTTGCGGCCGCAAAGACCGAGGTCCCCGTTTATCTCCGCTTTGGAAAGAAGGCCATGCCGGATCTTGCCAGACTCTCGAAAGAGTTCGAGCTCGGGAAAGCCTCGCTCATACGCCAAGGCACCGCGCTTACATTCGTGGCCTCTGGCGAAACCGTGGCCCCGGCCTCAGATGCGGCGGAACTGCTGGCCAAAGAGGGCGTGGAATGCCGGGTGCTTAGCATGCACACCATCAAACCACTCGACGAAGCCGCGGTGCTCAGCGCCGCGAGCGAGACCGGCGGCGTGATTACCGTCGAGGAGCATAGCGTGCATGGAGGTCTCGGCGAGGCGTGCGCGGCCTTGCTCCTGCAGGCCGGCAAGAGCGTTCCTTTCAAGATCATCGGCTTTCCCGACGAATACACGGTTACCGGGGGTCAGGTCGAAATCCTCAGACACTATGGCATGGACGGACCGGGCCTGGCGATGACGGCGCGCGGCCTACTTCCGAAACGTTAACTTAGACAATATTACATTATGAACGAAACTAAGGAAGAGGTCGTCAAGCACCAGCCCCCGCCCACTCACCAGAAGAAAGAGTGGTCGCTTGGCGCCCTTGGCGTCCAGGGTCCTCTGATTGGACTGATCCTTCTTTGCGTTGCCTTTTCGCTAAGCACAGACGTGTTTCTCACATGGCGCAACTGGCTGAACATCATCGATCAGATAACCGTCTTGGGTATTCTGGCGGTTGGGATGACGGCCGTGATCATCATCGCGGGCATCGATCTCTCGGTGGGTTCGATTCTCGCTTTCTCGATGATGATGATGGGCTGGCTTTTCCAAACTCGCGGAGTGCCTCTGCCACTTGCCGTCGTTGCCGGCTTGCTGGTAGGCACCGCGTGCGGCTTGGTTAACGGGCTTCTCATTACCAGAGCGAAGCTGCCACCCTTCATTGCCACCTTAACGATGATGTCTATCGGCCGCGGCCTGGCAAACATCATCACCGAAGGCCGCCAGATCGTCGGCTATCCGGAGGGGTTCACCCGCCTTTCGACCGTGCGCCATTTTGGATTCCTCTCGGTGACCGTGGCGACGTTTATTATTCTGGCGCTGATCAGTTGGGCGATTCTCCGCTATACGACTCTTGGACGAAGCCTCTATGCCATCGGCGGAAGCGCCGAAGTTGCACGGCTTGCCGGTATCCGGGTCCGACGATTGACAATGGGTGTATACGCCCTTTCCGGGTTTTTGTCCGCCTTAGCCTCGGTCGCCCTGGCTTGCCGCCTTAATTCCTCCCAGCCAAGCGCGGGACTTGGCTATGAGCTCGACACCATCGCAGCAGTGGTCATCGGCGGCGCAAGTTTGAATGGCGGCGTCGGTGGAATTCCCGGAACCATTGTCGGCGTGCTGATCATCGGCGTTCTGCGCAACGGGCTCAACCTCAGCGGTGTTTCGCCTTTCGTTCAACAGATCGTTATTGGCGTTGTCATCGCACTCGCTGTGGCGGCGGACACCCTTCGCAGAAAAGATTAGCTCTGGCACCACGAAAGCGCTCATCCTAGCTTTTAGAAAACAACCCATAAACTCAACCCAATCAAACCATGATCAAAGACTCCCTCAGTAAATTTAAACTCCTCCTTGCCGCGGGTGCGGCCCTTGGAATCTGTGCCAGCTTAACATCAACAGTTTTCTCAGCGGAGAAGGAGAAATCCGTAGGATTAGCCGTTGCCAACCTCCAGGCTGATTTCTTCAATCAAATCAAACAAGCCGTGGAGCGCGAAGCCAAAGCTAAGGGCGTCAAGGTTGTCACAGTGGACGCGAAGGGCGATGCTGCGACGCAGGTCAGCCAGATTCAGGACTTGATCACCCGCGGAGTTGACGCGCTCATCTACATCCCTGCGGGCGCCACAGCGGCCGGAGTGCCCGTCAAGGCGGCGCAAGACGCAAAGATCCCCGTTGTCGCTGTTGATCGCAATGCTCCTGACGCCCCCGGCGACACCTTCATTGCGACTGACAGTGTCGCTGCGGCTCGCACGCTTGGCGAACACGTCGGCAAACTCACCGGCGGCAAAGGCAAGGTGGCCGTCATTCAGGGTCAACTCGGCACGACACCCGAACTGGACCGCGACAAGGGTTTCAGTGAAGCGCTTTCGAAGTTCCCCGACCTGAAGGTTATCGCCAAGCAGCCGAGTAACGCGTGGATGCAGGATGAAGGCTTCGCTATCGGGCAAGACATGCTCCAGAGATTCCCGGATATCACCGTCTTCTTTGGCCGCGCCGATGCCCTGGCGCTTGGGGCCGCTCAAGCCGTTAAAGTGGCCAACCTTGATCATGACGTAATCGTCGTAGGCTTCGATGGGGACGTGGCCGGGCTCAAGGCCGTCGAGAGCGGAACGCTTGATGCAACAATGACCCAAAAGACTCAAGGGATGGGCAAACTCGCCTTGGAAAGTGCGCTGGCGCTCGCCGATGGCAAGCAACTTCCCAAAGAACAGCTTCAGGAGGCTGTCCTGACTACAAAGGAGAACGTCAAGCCGTTCATCGAGAATCATCCCTAAGAGGCAATTGTTGAGCTAGCGTGATGGCCACAGCGAATACAAATTCTACGCCCACGGGGAGCGCTGCCAAAGGCGGCGCTTCCCCGAGGCTCTCGGCTCGCGGTATCAGTAAGAGCTTTTCAGGTAATGTCGTTCTTACCGGAATTGATCTCGACATTTACCCGGGCGAGCTCGTTGCCCTGCTTGGTGAGAATGGAGCGGGGAAGTCCACCTTCTCGTCCATTCTTGCCGGCTTGCTCCTGCCCGATTCGGGCACAATGCAGTGGGAGGGAGAACCATACGCCCCTGATAGACCCGGCGAAGCGATCGATACCGGAATCGTCCTTATCCATCAGGAGATGCGACTGTTGCCCGATTTGACAATCGCGGAGAATGTGTTTGTCGGGCGCCTTCCGAACCGTGGCGGCTTCATCGATCGTGAAACGATGAATCGCCGCGCCGCGGAGCAGCTTCATCGACTTGGCCTAAATATCCCCCCGACCACGCTCGTCCGAACCCTCCGGGTGGCCGCGCAGCAGCAGGTCGAAATCGCGAAGGCGCTAACGCTTAATGCGAAGCTGTTGATCCTGGATGAGCCCACCGCGGCCCTGGGCGGCGAGGAAACAGAGCGGCTCTTTGCCCAGCTCGATCAGTTGCGGAAGCAGGGCGTAAGCTTCATCTATATCAGCCATCGCCTCGAGGAGATCGCCCGAATCGCCGACAGGGTGGCCGTCCTGCGTGACGGGCGATTAGTAGCGACTCACGACACCGCACAGGTGCCTGTGCACGTCCTGCTCGAGGGGATGGTTGGGCGAAGCGTTGATCGAATTTTCCCGAAGATCAAAGAACCTGAGGAAAAGGAAGTCCTCCGCGTAGAAAACCTCTCCGCTCCAGATGGCGCGTTCAAAGATGTAAGCTTTACCGTTCACGCCGGCGAGATATTTGGCATTGCCGGCATTGTAGGCGCGGGCCGCACCGAATTGGTTCGCGCCATCACTGGAGCGGATCCCCTCAGCTCCGGCTCGATCACCATCGATGGCCGCCGGGTTGAAATTAAGTCGCCGAGTGACGCCATAGACGCCGGGCTCGTCCTGGTGCCTGAAGATCGGAAAGCGCAGGGCGTCGTGCTTTCGCACAGCGTTGCAACCAATCTGGCGCTGGGAAACTTTGACCGGTTGGCAACCAATGGCTTTATCTCTCCGCGCCAGGTGGAAACTTTCGCCGCCGGGGCTATCAAGCGCTTGGGCGTCAAAGGCAAAGCCGAACAGTTGGTCCGCTACCTTTCGGGGGGAAATCAGCAAAAGGTGATTATCGCTCGCTGGATTTCGCGAGGGCCGAAGGTCTTCATTCTCGACGAACCGACCCGCGGAATCGATATGGGTGCCCGGGCGGCCATTTACGAAACGATTACCGATCTGGCGAAATCCGGCATGGCGGTCGTCGTGGTCAGCTCAGACCTCGAAGAGGTGATGGGGCTTTCGCACCGTGTTTTGGTGCTCGCTCGCGGGCGCAACCAAGGCATTCTCGAACGAGATCAGATCAGCAACGTGGCCATCATGAAACTCGCAACCGCTTAAAGCGGCAACCCTCAAATCCAATCGAATTGATAAATGAACCTGTTTAGTCTCGAAGGAAAAGTCGCGTTCGTCACCGGGGCGGCCAGCGGAATCGGGCAACGCATCGCCCTAGGTTTGGCAGAAGCCGGAGCATCAGTTGGATGTTTTGATCTTGCGAGAAGCAGCGGCGGCTTAGATGAGACGCTCAAGAAAATTCAAGACGTCGGTCAGCGTGGACTCGTGCTTACCGGCGATGTGACAAAAGCGGACGATCTCTCCTCGGCCATTTCCAATCTGGAAAAGGAGCTCGGGCCCATAGCCGTAGCGGCGAACTGCGCTGGCGTCGCTGATGCCGCTCCAGCTGAAGAGATGCCGTTGGCTCAATGGCAACGGGTTTTCGATATTAATGTCACCGGCGTTTTTCTCTCCTGTCAGGCAGAAGCGAGGGTCATGCTTCCCCGAAAGGAAGGTTCGATCGTCAATATCGCCTCGATGTCGGGCACCATTGTTAATCGCGGCATTCTGCAGGTGCATTACAACGCTTCGAAGGCCGCGGTGATCCATCTGACAAAAAGCTTCGCCATGGAGTGGTGCCCCTCGGGTATACGTGTCAATGCGATCAGCCCAGGCTATACGGCGACTCCGATGAATTTGCGCCCGGAGGTGGCTGAACAGGTAAAACAGTTTGAGGCCGATACCCCGATGGGCCGCATGGCCACAGTCGATGAAATGGTCGGCCCAGCCGTGTTCCTCTCCAGCAAGGCAGCTTCCTTCGTCACCGGCATCGACCTGATCGTCGATGGCGGTTTCGTGTGCTGGTGAGAAGCCGTTAGGCAATCAGATGCCGAAGGATTTCATTCTAGCGATCGACCAGGGAACGTCGAACACCAAGGCCATCGCCGTCGATCGCGAGGGGAGGATTGTGGCGCGTGCCTCCGTTCCGATGGCCATTGCGTTCCCGCAACCCGGATGGGTGGAGCAGGATCCGCTTGCTATCTGGAACGCCGTCCAAACTGTCGTGGACGGCTGTATCAGCCAGGTGTCTTCGGACCGCCTCGCCGCCATCGGAATTTCCAACCAGCGGGAGACAATTCTCGCCTGGGATCGTTCCAGCGGCCGACCGCTCGGGCCGGCAGTAATCTGGCAGTGTCGTCGCACGGCAGACTTTTGCCAGGATCTGAGCAACCAAGGATTGGAGCCCTTCCTGCGCGGACGAACGGGCCTGACGATTGATCCGCTTTTTTCAGCAAGCAAAGCCCGCTGGCTCCTCAAGCAAGCCGAGGCTAACGGACAATCTGCGGATGATGCCTGCCTGGGAACCGTTGACAGCTGGCTTCTTTGGAACCTCAGCGGCGGCAGGCTTCATGCCACCGACTACAGCAACGCAGCACGCACCCAGCTTTTCAACCTCCGAAGCGCGGCATGGGACGATGAACTCCTGAAGCTCTTCGAAGTTCCGGCTTCTGGGCTGCCGCAGATTCGACCCTCCTCTGGAATCTTTGGCGAAACGACAAGCGTTGGTTCGCTGAGCGCTGGAATACCTATCGCCAGCATGATCGGCGATTCACATGCCGCGCTTTTCGGCCAGCGGGGATTTCTGCCCGGTTCAATCAAGGCCACCTACGGGACTGGCTCGTCCTTGATGACACCGATTGAGGAGCTCCGAATTTCAGACCGCGGACTTTCCTCCACAGTAGCCTGGGGATTGGACCGCATCACTTATGCTTTGGAAGGCAACATTTCCGTAACTGGATCTGCCGTTCAGTGGTTCGGTCAGTTTCTTGGGGCCGACGAGCCCGCCATGCGCGTGGCAACATTAGCGCAGCAGGTCAGTGACACAGCCGGAGTTTACGTGGTGCCCGCATTTGTCGGATTGGGCGCGCCCCATTGGGACGAAGCGGCGCGGGGAATGATCTGCGGCATGACTCGGGGCACGACGGCCGCTCATGTGGCACGCGCAGTCCTTGACTCGATTGCCTACCAGGTGCGGGACGTTTTCGACGCGATGCAAGAAGACGCTGGTATCCAACTCCAGTCACTGCTGGCGGATGGAGGAGCGACCCGAAATGACCAGCTGATGCAGTTTCAAGCCGACATCCTCAACTGCGGCATCCTCCGAAACTCCTCTCCCGAAGTTTCGCCCCTCGGAGCAGCCTTCCTCGCCGGATTGGCCACCGGTTTCTGGACAAGCCTCGAGGAACTCGCAGCCTTGCCCCGGCAATTCGAACGATTCGAGCCGAAAATGCCGGATTCCCAACGCCAAGAGCTTTACGCAGGCTGGCAAGCCGCGGTGGCGCGAGCGAAAGCTAATTAGTTGTCTCTAAGCGCAGCCGCCGAGCGATCGGAAGCTCCGGCGATCATAGACCGCTGCCGCAGACATGCGCGATGGTCAGACGCCTACTACTTTAGGAACTTATCAACGTTTTCTGAAGTGATTAAGGTGAAGTTTACCAACTTTGTCGGCTCTACTTTTTCACCGTTCGAAAGTGCATAAGCTGCCTTTATGGTTTCACGTCCCTGAGCTGTTGTGCTTTGAGAAACAGTTGCGGCAGGCCTGCCCTGTTTAACAGTGCTAATGCATCTGGTGTCGCATCGATTCCATAGACTTTGATTTTGTCCTGGAGCTTTGCGTCCTCAACCGCCTTAAGGGAAGCAGATCAACGCTCACGTTTTTGACCCGCTTGCCCCCGGGTGATACTCCTCGCTTCCAGGAGGACGTCGCCAGCCTGAGGGTGCTCTTTCGGGAACAGTTCGGAAATTTGCCTGCCTACCATCATCGAGGTGAGTTTGTCCCGATCCAGATTTTTGCGCCGAATCCGAGCCGACTAACTGTCCATCGCGAAGCACCGTGATGGTATCGGCGATTCGAAAAATTCCTCCATTCGGTGAGATATAGATAATGGCGACTCCTTGAGCCTTGAGCTTATTGATCTGCTTGAGCAGGACTTCGACTTCCTTTTCCGTAATGGCGGAAGTAGGTTCGTCCATAATGATGGTGTTGGCGGAAAGCGAGATGGCCTTGACAATTTCCACGAGCTGAATCTGCGCCACGCTCAGATGTCGCATCAGCGCTCTGGGATTAATGTGCTCGCCAAGTTCCTCGAACAGTCGCGCCGATTCCCGACGCATGACACCTTGTCTACGATCCAAAACTTTTCGAGCCCTTTTTTCAGGATTTCGCGACCGATAAAGATATTCTCGGCAACCTCCATGTCCAAGACGGGATGTAATTCCTATGGCTCAGGACATTCCCTTGGAGAGGGCATCTCTTGGACCGTGAATGCTTACTTCCTCCCCACCGATACGAATACTTCCCGAATCGGCTTTATATATTCCCATGAGGATTTTCATCAAAGTTGACTTCCCGGCGCCGTTCTCTCCCATGAGGGCCTGCACCTCGCCTGCCCGTACGCGAAGGGAAACTTGATTGAGAACCTTTACCCCTGAGAAGGACTTGTCGATATCCTGCATCTCAAGAATGTAGTTCGTCGCCGTCACAGAAAGTTCTTCAACCCAGCTGATGAGAGTTTACTCGCCGCCGAGCGTAAAGCGAAAATAATGGGCTAGAGTCGAGTCTAACCGAACGTCGAACCACCCTGATCAGATCGTTCTAGGCGCGGCTTATACGGATCGATACATTAGACAGGCCGAGCATTAACAATCCAATGTTTACACCTAACACATCGAACGCGTACCTCTTCGTCCCCCCGGCTTCTCTTCCAGCCCTGATTCTTATCCCACCAAGGAAGAAGCCATAAGGAGTCGCGCTTCTCTCGTTGAATCGTTTCAGGGTAAACCCAGGCTTTTTGTGCTGACCGATATTGGCAATGAACCCGATGACCAAATGTCCCTTACTCGACTTCTCTTATACTCCAACGAGATTGATCTTGAGGGGCTCGTCGCCACGACCTCGTGTTGGCAACGGGATAAAGTCAGCCCGGAGATCATTCAGCAGGTTCTTTCGAATTACGGTCGGATCCGGTCGAATCTCCTCCAGCATGCGGAGGGCTTTCCCACGTTCGATTATCTCTCAGCTTTGGTCAAACCAGGTCAGCGAGCCTACGGTATGTCAGTCGTCGGCAGGGGCAAACTTACGCCGGGCGCTCAGTTGCTCATTGACGCGGCGGATCGCAACGATCCCCGACCTTTATACGTTTCGATATGGGGCGGGCCGAATACCCTGGCTCAGGCACTCTTTCATGTGCGAGAAACCCGGGGACCTGAAGAAGTGGAGCAATTCGTCGCTAAGCTCCGCATCTATGCGATATCTGATCAGGATGACTCCGGCCCATGGATGCGTCGCGAGTTTCGCAACCTGTTTTATATCGTAAGTCACTCCACCGAGGATGGAGAAGAGTCCAGTTCAGCCACTTGGACGGGCATTGCTGGCGACAAATACTATCGGAATGCTCCCGGGGCGGATTTTACTCCGGTATCGAACACCTGGTTGGATAAGAACGTCAGAAGCAAAGGCTTCTTGGGCGAGACGTATCCTTATTACATTTTTATCATGGAAGGCGACACTCCCTCCTTTCTTGGCCTCGTGAACAACGGCTTAGCCAGTTACCGAAATCCCGGTTGGGGAGGATGGGGAGGACGCTACATTTTCCGCCAACCCTTTGGAGAATCGCAGCCCATCTGGACTCAGGGCGGCGATTGCTTCCCAGGGAAGCCAAATTCCAGAGACACTGTCATCGGTGTGGATGGCCAGCGATACACGTCTGACCAGGCGACCATCTGGCGGTGGCGCAAGGCGTTCCAGCATGATTTCGCCGCCAGAATGGACTGGAGCATGAAAGAATTTGCAGAGGCAAATCATAATCCCATCGTCGTGGTAAATGGCGATCAGACGAAGAAACCTCTTTTCATTACAGCAAAGGTGGGAACGCCGGTGACGCTAAGCGCTGCCGGAAGTAAGGACCCGGACGGTAATAAGATTGCTTATAATTGGTTTTATTACCAGGAGGCGGCCTCAGCGATATCCCAAGCGGTCAGCCCCGATGAAATTGTTGGTGAGCGGGGTGAGGATCAGTTGGATATTCTTCCCAGGATTAGGATTGAGAACGGTAATTCCGAGGAAGCGATAGTTCTGCCCCAAGCACCAGGGGTTGCACATATCATCCTGGCGGTGGAGGATGATGGAGTTCCAAGTCTGACCTCTTATCGCCGAGTAATATTGGAGACTGCAAGCGATGATTGAGGGAGATGACTTAGCCTCTGATTTCTCGCGAGATGTTGAGATCGACGTGCGTGCGCCTGCAGCACACACGCATAGATATTCAGCTTCATTCGAGAGTTGCTTGCAGTTCGCGACCCAGCCAACGCGCGTCAACGGCGAGCGGTGAGAATGTCGTGCGCGATCCCCCTGCAAGAAGAGCTTCCTGTGAGCAGCTCTCTTGCAACGACGTGAGCAAATCACACCAAGGCACGACCACTACGTTTTCGAAATCCTTCGATATATCTTGCAATGTTGAAAAAGGCGGCTCTATTCGGAGGGAAGATAGCGTTTTGAGTGTTGGTAGATTGCTAGTTGTGCTTGTAGCGGGAAACCGCAGGTTGTGAGTGGCGATTTGAAATCCGATAATCGGAAACAGCCACAGAGACCTTATCAGAAATACTAATAGCAAAATGTCAGCTAGACTCTACGTAGGAAATCTTTCTTTCGACGCCACTCGAGACGATCTGCAGGATCTTTTCGCCGAGGCCGGCTCTGTCCGCGAAGCGACAATCATGCAGGACCGGAACACCGGCAAATCACGTGGCTTTGCCTTTGTCATGATGTCCTCGGACGAGGAAGCCACAGGCGCGATTACCAAATTCAATGGGCATTCCTTTCAAGGTCGTCATCTGACCGTAAACGAAGCGAAGCCTCTTGAACGTACAGGCGCGCCAAGGGCGGCCCGCCGTTACTAATCTGTCGTACTGCCGAAAGCTCTCAAAAGGGCTTTCGGCGCGATAGCGTCATTCTTTGCATAGTCCACCTTAGCGGAGACTCTGACCGGAACGCGAACTCAATGAGCCATCAAATTTGCCTTATCGATCAAGATCGCGCCGATTCACCCTCGAACATACGAGCAGGAAAACACCGCGAGAGAATTTCAAAGTTGCTCTCGAAGGAATAGCTGCTGTGGAGCTACGAATTCCATAACGTGGCGGTGGCGGGCGGCAGATAGGTATCGCAATTGCTTATCAGTTAACTACCCTATTACCAGCCATGGAGGAATTCGTTTACCTTCCGGAAAGCAATGCTTTGGTCAATCTGCGCCTTGTCTCTATGGTGCGTTTTTCAGGCGCAGCCGAGTCTCCCACGTGCATCGTCCACTTCGGCTCTGGCAGTGCCTCTCTTGAATTGAGGGGCGGCGATATCGCTCGATTAATGGAGTTTCTCCAGGTTGATCTTCAGGCTGTCCAAGTGGATCTTCAACGCGCCCACTCTGTGGATCCCCGCCCACGGAAAGACAAGTCGCAGCGTCCTTGATCCTTCGTAATTGCCCACTGAGGACCACAACCGCTTTCTCTTCTAGCCCGACTTGACCGCGCACCTGCTCGAATTTGACGTTGCGAGGATGTTATAGACGTGCTCCCGACCGGTCGCCGCGTCGTCTTGGTGATGGCACAAACGGCCGCGCGCACGCAACACGCGAACTCTAGCTCGTCTTCTTTCACCTGCTTGCATGCTACAGAGCCCTCTCGATCTCACGACTAGACGCTTAGTCAATTTTCAAAATATCCAGAATGCTACGCCTGTAAGACCTTAAGCCGGGAACTCCCTCGTCCTCCACCGCGAGCAGGATAGACCCAGCTCCAGGCACTTTGGGTAAGGCTCTTGTTTCCTCCGCTTCGCTGGGCTGCAAGAGCCAAGTCCGACAGGCATAGAAATGAGAGTTATACTTTCACCTGAATCAGGCGTCCTTCAGCCTACGGGCTGTGTCTCTCGTTATCCGCATAGTTCGTAATAAGATCGAGCCCTTCGATGCTTGGTATCACCTTCCCTTCGCGCCTGCGGGTGAAGAGCCAATTTGGCGAAGAAATCCTCGAGGATAAACCGCGTGTCCACGGTCGTGTAGACCTTGATGGGACGGTACTTACCGGTGTGAACGTAATTCATTTCGCTATTGAACTCGGGTGCGGGTCGCCATTCTGACCAGCCGCTCTCCGGATACATGATCACGCCGATCGCGGGAGAGTCTCCCAACGAGCGATGCTCAATTCCATCGAGAGGATACCACGGAAAGTTTACCGCCAAGGCCGCTTTGTTCCAGGCGATCAACTGCTCCACCAGATACTTGCCCAGAGGTCCCTTGTCGTAAACCTTCTCCGCTAGCTCCGCGTAACTCACTGGCAGCACTTTGTAGAGCGTGCTTGGAATTTGCCACACCTCTATGTTTGAACGGAACACCACATTCGCAGCACGCACATCGTTCCACAGATTGTACTCAAATCCACCGATGGGCCAATCCCCGCCGCCAATCCAGACCACGCGCACGTTTCGCTCCGCGATCGAGGGTTCCAGGAGCAACGCGGACGCCATGTCGGTGAGCGGCCCGAGAAAAGCCACGTGCAAGGGACGTGGGTCATCCTTCAACGCCTCCTCAATGATAAATCTGGCTCCTGGTGAATCCACAGGAGTCTGCTCGTTCGGGAGCGACGTGGGCGCGCCCGCATGAATGGGAATTTTCCCGGTCAACTTCATCAAATCCAGGATCTTTAGGACCTCGTTCTGACTGTCCTGCTGACTGGTTTTTGAAATCCTCTCCCCGAAATGTGCCGGAATAATCCCGTGAAGCTCAAACATCGGCGTGAGGATGGCATGAACGATGGCATACTGGTCGTCGGCTTCATTCTTCGCATCGGTGTTGATGATGACCCGGATCCTCTTGGAAGGAATCGATGACGTTTGCATAAGCTTTACTTTACGGCACCAGCCATTCCACTGACGAAATAGCGCTGAAAGAACAGAAAAACGAAAATCACCGGCACCAAGGAAATGAGAACCGCCGCGGCAAGCTGATTGTACTCGGTCGAAAACTGAGTACTGAAGTTCACCAGACCCAGTGGAAGCGTGCGCAATTCGTCCGAACGCAGAAAAATCTGTGCCAGAATAAATTCGTTCCACGTCGCGACGCCATCAAGAATGCAGAGGGAAAGGACCGCCGGTAACGCAAGCGGAAGCGCGATCTGGAAAAAGATCCGCCAATAGGAACATCCATCAATCTTGGCGGCCTCAATCAACTCTGTCGGAATCGTCCGAAAGAATCCCCGCATTATCAAGACACCGAACGGAACCCCAAAGCCGAGATAGAGCAAGGTTAAACCGGTGCGAGTATCGATGAGATTCAAGGCGTTCATTACTATTGTTAATGGCACAAGCGCCATCTGGATCGGAACGATCAAGCCGAGCAGAATCAGGATAAACACTTTGTTTGCCCATCGAAAGGGAATGTGAGTCAAGGCAAATGCCGCCATGGCTTCAATAACAACTCCGAGTGGCACTTTGATCGACGCTATGATGACGCTATTCCAGAAATAGTCCTTAACACCGGTATCCCAGGCATCACTGAAATTTGACCAGGCAATCGACGTGGGAATGGCGAGGGCGCCGTGCATGGCAAAATCCCCCGCGCTCTTTAGTGCCGTGAAGACGAGCATGACAATCGGCGCAAACCAGATCACCGCCGTGAGACTCAAGGCAACATAAAAGAAGACCAACAGCGTGCGCTCTCGACGCTCCCTCATGCTAATGCTGGCTGAGCTCATCAACTCCTTCCCATTATCCGCACGTAGGGGATGGCGAATATTAGCGTCAGCAGGAAAAGAATGACCGCGATGGCCGTTCCTTGCCCGACCGAGTTGTAATTGTACGTCATGAAGTACATCCAAGTGCTAAGAACCTGAGTCTGATTGGCAGGCCCGCCGTAGGTCATGGCATAAATGATATCGTACACTTTGAGCGAGTTAATCGCCGTGAGAGCCAGGACGATAAGAGTTGTTTCGCGCAAGAGCGGAAAGGTAATGGAAAAGAATCGGCGCACCGGTCCGGCGCCATCGACCTGCGCAGCTTCCAAAACTTCTGGATTGATGGTCTGGAGTCCAGCCAGGTATAAAAGCATCGGCAACCCGGTGGCATTCCATGTCGCGGCAAGCATGACGGCGTAGAGCGAGAAATTGGGATCTGATAGCCAGTTATGCTGCAGGCCCGTTAGGCCGAGCGAGCCAAGGATTTGATTGATTAGACCGATATCCGGAAGATAGATCCAATTCCATATCAGTCCGACAATGGCGAGCGATAGGATGGCGGGAAAAAAGAACACGCTCCGAAAGATGTGGCTGCTACGGAACTTTTGGTTCAAGAGCACGGCCAGTCCTAAGCCGATGCTGGTTGGGAGAAGAAGAGACGCCACGAGCCAGATCGCGTTGTTGCGCAAGGCGATCCAAAATACGGGATCATTCAGCAAAAGCGTAAGGTAGTTTTGCAGCCCGACAAATTGCTTCGTCGGCGAAACGCCATCCCATTTGAAGAAACTCAAATAGGCCGAGTACGTCATGGGATAGACGACCACAACGACGTAGATCGTCAGAGCAGGCGCAAGAAAGAGCCACGGGAGAAGCCAATCGAAGCGCTTGCGGAACCCTGCAGAGTGCAATTCTCCCGTGGAGTTCGGTCCAGCCACCATGAATGGGAAGCTTTTTGAAGCAGTCTCTACTTATTCGCGGCCTTATACGCTTCGACTGCCTTCTGAATATGTTCCGCGGCGGCTTCGGGAGTCATTGTCCCCAGGACCACCGAGTCCTGGGCCTGGAAGAAGGCGTTGACGAGCTCCTGAGGCAAGGCCTGGTCAGTCGGCAGATACAGTTCAGCTTCCCCTCCGATCCACTTGGCCATCTTGGTCGCCGTTGGGCGATCTGTGGGCGGCGTCATTCCGAGCACGGCCCGTGGAGTGCCGATTACCTTTGCCAGTTTGTTGGCCACCTCTGGCTGGCTCAGAAACGCGGCAAACAAGAGGGCAGCCTGTTGAACTTCAGGCGGCGACTTTGACGAGATCTGAAGCTGCTCTTGAAAGCCGGATACCCTCACGGGCGTCTGATCCGCTGGAGCAATGATCGCCACATAGTCGTTCGGGTCCAACTTCGATTTGATGATATTCTCTTCCTCGATCCAGGGTCCTTGGAAAATCATTCCAGCCTTATCTTGGAACAACATCGGCAAGGCTTGGTTTGGATCAATCGAGATAAAACCATCGTTGAAATAACCCTTATCGACCCACTCCTTTAGCTTGGCAAAAGCCTTCACGATCTCAGGCGAATTGTAGGACGCCTCCAAGGCAAAAAGCTTATCGTGCATCTCGGGTCCGGCGAAGTGTTCGATGAGAAAGTCGGTCGTTCGCATTGTCATCCAACTGAATTTGCCTCCGACTGCGATGGGAATTATCCCTTTGGATTTTAACGTTTCCAATGCCTTCTCGAGATCAGCAAACGTCTTCGGCTCCGGTATTCCATTCTTTTCAAATAAGCTCTTCTTATAGAAGATCGTCATCGGACGCACCCATATCGGAACGCCGTAAAGCTTTCCGTTGTGCTTAGCCAAATCCAGGGCGATTGGGCTGATATTCTTGTCGAGCCCATATTTGGCGGCAATCTCCGGGGTTATCTCTAATGCGTGACCTCCCTCGATGTAAGGAGAGGCAAGACTTCCTCCCCAGTTAAACCACATGTCCGGCATTTTGCCGGAGGCGGAAGCGACACGGAGCGCCTGCTTTAGCTCATCCGTACTATATTTGGTCCATTTGATTTCGATGTTCGGGTAGACTTTGGCAAACTCAGCTATGACTTCCTTCCAGGGCTGCGTGGCGATCGCCCAAAACTTTACTGTCACCTTCCCTTCGGGAGGCTTCGGCAAGCCTTCGGGGGCTTGCCCGAGCGCGCTTGTTACAAAAGCGGGGCCGACCAACAATGTGGCGGTCAAAAGGAGACGAAAGAGGTTCTTGATGGGGTTCATAGGATCAGAAAACGTTGTGACTAATTTAAGGAGAATCCAGCAGGGCAGCTCGGAGAATTTGATCTATCTTTTGGACTTCTTAGCCGCTCTTGGACCTGAAACCGCGTGAAGCAACTAACGCGAACGAGATGCGAAGGCGGAGTCAAAGACGAACCCTGCGAAATTGCAGCAACGACCGTCGCTGCAGTATCGCAGCGAAGAGAAGCTGGGCATTCACCGATAGACAATTGGTAATTATCGTCCGAAAGTATGATCAGAAAGTTCTAGGCGATCTTCTTCCCCCGAAGCTAACTTCTGAGCTGTTCATCGTATGGAACCCCCGTTGAAAGTCGCTGTGATCGGCGCCGGCTTCTGGAGTCAATTCCAAATTCCGGCTTGGCTCGAATTGCCGAATGTCGAATGCGTAGCCGTTTGCGACATAAACGGCGACAAGACAAAGTCGTTGGCCGATCGCTTCCAAATCTCCGGGCGTTTTCAAGATGCGGACGAGTTGCTCCGAATCATCCGTCCAGACGTGCTGGACGTGATCACCAGTCCGGAAACTCATCGCGACATGGTCGCCCTCGCCGCAAAGCATCGGGTTCCGGTGATCTGCCAGAAGCCGCTCGCCAATGATTTGAAGACGGCAAAGGAAATGGTTCGTATTTGCAACCAAGCTAACATTCCGCTGTTCGTTCATGAAAACTGGCGCTGGCAACGGCCATTGCGCGAGGTGAAAAAGGTTCTCGATTCCGGCGCGATAGGAAAACCGTTCCGGGCGCATGTTGATTTCAGCTCGAGTTTTCCAGTCTTCGACAATCAACCATTTCTGCGGGAACTGGATAAGTTTATTCTTTCGGACATGGGCGTTCACATTCTGGATGTGGTTCGTTTTTTCTTTGGGGAGGCCGAGTGGCTAATGTGCCGGGTGCAGCGAATCAATCGGACAATTCGCGGCGAAGATGTTGCCACCGTCCTCGTGCAAATGAAAAGTGGCGGCACAGTGATATGCACGCTCAGCTATGCCAGCCGATTGGAGCGAGAGCGATTCCCGGAAGCGTTCTTGCGGATTGAGGGCGACCGCGGATCCATAGAGCTGGCGCCCGATTTTTGGATTCGAGTGACCGACGAAGAAGGAACCAGATCACGGCGCTGTCCTCCGCCGATGTACTCCTGGGCCGATCCCAGCTACGCGTTGATTCATTCCAGTATCGTCGACTGTCACCGAAACCTCATCGAGGGATTGCTCCGAAAAGGCCAGGCGGAGACCACCGGAGAAGACAATCTGCGCACCCTCGAACTTGTCTTTGGTTCGTACGAAAGTGCTCGCCTCGGTCAACCAGTCAAGATGGAAGCCTAACGTGAGCCAGACATCAGTATACTCGAGGGCCCGCACTCGATTTCCACGTTGGATTTGGGTAGCAGCAGGAGCCGCGCTCCTTCTGCTTCTTCTCATCATCAAGCCGCCCTTTGTGGTAAAGCCACTTGCCCGACCGGGATCGGGTGCAGCAGCAACAGAATCCAAGGGCGCACAATTTGCCGAGAAAGTCTGGGACAGCAAAGTGCTGCCAGTGATTCAAGAAAAGGCTCAAGACATAGTAATGGTGATTCAGGAAATTCGTGCCGATCCGGCAGCGGCCGGACAAAAGTATGGCCGACGTGAGTCGACAAACCCGTACAGCTACATGGTCAAGGGAAGCGGCAAAGTCCTCGAAGTCCACACGGAATCGCAGGCTGGGACCCTCGTGCTCGAAGTTCCGGGATTGAATGAGAAGATTGCCTTGCAGATTGGCCCTGTTGTGCGCGGGACGGCACTGCGCGATGCGACGGGGGCGGCGCCATTCGACCAATTCGCCAACCAGCTGGACTATGCGGATGTCTCCAAGGAGATGAACAGACGGGCAGTGAAGACGGCGTTCTCCAACGTTGAGCCCGGCTTCTCTGTCCGACAAGGCGATCGCGTTTTTCGGCGCGTTTACTTTTGACCCACGTTCAAAGGGACTCATTCTCGTAACGCCAGTGAAGGTCGAGCAGTGATTGGCTAGCATGAGTCAACAGGAATCGCTCGAGCAGACCACCTCAAATGGCCACGAGGTCGTAGTCTCCGCTGAAAAGATTACTAAGCGTTATCCAGGAACGCTCGCGCTGGATGCAGGTCGACTTCACGGTCTATAAGGGTGCGGTCAATGTTCTCATTGGCGAAAATGGAGCGGGCAAGTCGACCTTGATGAAAATTCTGGCGGGGGTGGATAAACCGACCTCGGGACGCATTCTCCTCGACGGAGTGCCCGTGGAATTCCAATCGACGCGCGAGGCGGCGCAAGCCGGGATTGGGATCATTTTCCAGGAGCTTGAACTTTTTCCCAAATCTCAGCATCTCCGAGAACATCTTCATCGGGCGCGAAATCACACGAGGCGGGATGGTCCATCATGCGGCGCAGGAAAAGATTACCCGTGAACTCCTGGATCGCCTCGAGCAGCCGCTGGATCCCTCCGCCTTAGTGAGAGACCTACGCATTGGCCAGCAGCAGATCGTAGAAATCGCGAAAGCCCTTTCACATAATGTTCGCGTCCTGATCATGGACGAGCCAACCTCCGCCCTGACAGCCTCCGAGACCGAAGCGCTCTTTCGAATTATCGCGGACCTCAAAGCCGATGGAGTCGCGATCATCTACATTTCCCACAAGATGGAGGAATTGCTCACGATCGGCGATTACGTGACAATTTTACGTGATGGCAAACTGGCCGCGTCTGCCCCGGCGAGCACCGTGAACATTGCGTGGATCGTCGAGAAAATGGTCGGACGGAACGTAATCGCACCCCGGCATCGCACTCAAACCGTATCAGACGGCGAGCGCGAAACTGTCTTGGAAATCAAAGATCTCTCGCTGCCAAGAATCGGTGGAGGTTCACTCTCGAAAACGTTAGTCTTAAGCTTCAGCGTGGGGAGATTTTGGCGATTTTCGGTCTCATGGGAGCTGGCAGAACGGAACTCTTCGAATGTCTCATGGGGTTGCACCCGGAAGCGACTGGCGAGATCAAGGTGTCAAACCGAACGATTCGACCGGAGACGATAAAGGAGCGAATCGATCTTGGCTTGATGTTAGTGCCTGAGGATCGCCAGCGCTTGGGCTTGGTCCAGAAGCTTTCCGTCGCCGACAACATAACACTTGCCAGTCTGAAGCGATTCGTGAGCGCCTTTTGGCTCGATGAGAAAAAGGGAAAACGAGGCGATCGTTAAGGTGATGCGAGACTTGTCCGTAAAAGCGCGCAGCCCAGAGTATCCGATTACGTCGTTGAGCGGCGGCAACCAACAGAAGGTGGTCTTCGCCAAGAGCCTGCTGACTCAGCCTCAGGTCTTACTCCTGGATGAACCGACACGTGGCATTGATGTTGGAGCCAAGGCGGAGATTTTCGAGATCATGAACCGGCTGGCCGAAGCAGGGTCTCGCTGTGCTCTTTGTCTCTTCCGAGCTTCCGGAGATGTTCACGGTTCCTGACCGGATCCTTGTCTTATCGAAAGGAAAAGTCACTGGCGAATTCCTTCACGGCAACGTAACCGAGGAAGCTCTTATCCTCGCGGCGGGAGCTCGACAGCAAACCGACCACCCTGTGGAAGTGCACACCTAAGAATGTCTCGCGAAATGAACAATCCATCTGCTACTGCCCCGGCGAAGGCTGAACCTCCCAAGGCTGCCGAAGCTTCCGGGCTCTCATTGACTGTTCTTTTATTCCGGCTGAGGGCGCTAATCGCGTTGTTTGTGCTCATCGGCATCTTCTCGGTTCTGTCGCCATCGTTTTTCACCCAGCAGAATCTGATTATTCTCGTCGGCCAGACGGCGATCAATGCCATCATGGCGGTTGGCATGACGTTCGTCATCTTGACAGGCGGCATTGACTTGTCGGTTGGTTCGACCGTCGGGCTCTCCGCCATGATGGCGGGATTGTTGATCGATCGCGGTGTCCAGATGGCGCCTCTTGGGGTCGCGATCTACTTTAATATCCCCGCAATTATTGTCCTCGTCCTGTGTCTTGGCGTGCTGGTCGGAGCGCTTAACGGAGTGTTGATCACCCGGTTCAACGTTGCTCCCTTCATCGCGACGCTTGGAACTCTTTACGTTGCTCGAGGGGTGGCCCAGCTCAGTAATAATGGGGCGACATTCCCCAACCTCGTCGGCAACCCAGAACTTGGGAATACGGGCTTTCCTATTCTTGGCTCCGGAAATGTTCTGGGAATTCCCATCGTCATCTGGATTATGATCCTCTTCGCGGGAGTAGGGGCATTTGTCGCGGGTAAGACGCCGTTCGGGCGCCAGGTCTACGCTGTGGGAGGTAACGAACGCGCCGCCGAGCTGTCCGGAATCTACGTGAATCGCATCAAGATGGCGGTTTACATGATCTGCGGACTTTGCGGCGCCATGACCGGCTTGATTACGGCCTCGCAATTGGTCGCCGCGCACCCTGCGACCGGGGAAAGCTACGAACTCAACGCGATCGCCGCCGTCGTTTTAGGGGGAACCTCGCTTGCCGGTGGCCGGGGAACGATATGGGGAACGATTGTCGGCGCGCTCGTCATTGGCGTTCTCACTAACGGACTCGTGCTGCTCGGTGTGCAGGAATTTTGGAAGAAAGTCATTACCGGCTTGGTGATCATCCTTGCCGTCGTCCTGGATCAACTTCAGGAGCGTCTCCAACAGCGTCTTGCCCTCAAACGTGCGTGAATTTCAACGGAAGCCATAAATCTTTCTCGAGATCTTGAATGACACTGGTAAACCTAACCCTCAGACACATCCCCCATGAATAGACACATTCCCAGTCTTCAAACCTCGCATCAACCCCAACCAACTATCACACGTGCCCCTATGCATATTTTAAGTAAACCTCTCTTCAATCTGCTAAGGCTATTTGCTCTCCTGCTCGCCGCCGGAGTGATCATGGCCTCCGCCTTGGCCGCGGAAAACAAGCTTGTAGCGATTATTGTCCCTTCTCCGGAAAATCCCTTCTTTAAAGCACTCGCCGATGCGGCAGCTGAAAAAGCGAAGTCGCTCGGCTACGAGACGCTCATCCTGGTCCATAATGATGATCCGGTCAAACAGGCGCAGCTTTTTGAGACCGCCATCGCTCGCAAGGCCGCTGCCATTATTTGCGACAATGCCGGTGCGGATGCGACTGTCGCCGCGGTAAAGAAGGCAAAGGCAGCCGGCATTCCCTCCTTTCTGGCCGACCGGGAAATCAACACAACTGGCGACGCCGCCGCCCAGATTGTCTCGAACAACTACCAAGGCGCCGTTCTCGGGGCCGAGGAGTTTGTCAGACTTATGGGTGAAAAAGGCGACTACGTTGAACTGCTCGGAAGGGAAACCGATACGAACGCACACATTCGCTCCAAGGGCTACAACGATACGATCAGCCAGTATCCGGATCTGAAGAAAGTCGCGGAGCAGAGTGCCAACTGGAGTCAGACGGAAGCTTTCCAAAAGATGCAGACGATCATCCAGCAGTTCCCTAATATCAAAGGCGTCATCGCCGGCAATGACACGATGGCCCTAGGCGCCTACTCGGCACTGAAAGCCGCCGGCAAGGGAAATGTGATCGTGGTTGGATTCGATGGCAGCCCCGATGTCGCAGCGTCGATTAAAGCTAATGAAATTAAAGCCACCGTTCTCCAGCCGGTGGTTCAGCTTTCGCAAATGGCTGCGGAACAGGCCGATAAGTACATCAAGAGCGGCAAAACCGGAGCCGACGAGAAACAGACCGTCGATTGCATCCTCATTACGCCGGAGAATGTTAAGAACTATACCCTCTTCGGTCTCAAGGAATAGCTTCGATCTCTGGACGGCGGCGTGAGTTAGTGACTTCGCTCTCGTCGCCTCCCGTCGAAACGAGATGCAGCGCCTGCATCTATGGAGCTCGCCATTGCGCCTTGGAACTTAGGTATTGTCGTTCTGGGACGTAGTCGAAATGGTGCAACAGATGAATAGGATAGTTCTAGTCGGGCGAAGACCTCCCACGATAGCTTCACCCGGCTCCGTTTTCATCCCGCAATCACCTGACAACGCTCGAACCAATTAACTTAGGATATGAACCGCATAATTGTAACGCTGATCACACTCGTCCTTGCTACTCTGACTTGCTTCTCTGACGCCTTCGGCGAATCCGGGGGTAAAAAATGGGTTATCGCTCTCTCGAATTCGTATTATGGCAATACTTGGCGCCGGCAGATGGTTGATTCCTTCAAGGAGGCGGCCGAGCAAGCCAAAAAAGAGGGCCGGATCGCTGATTTCATCATCGAAAACGGCGACGGATCCGTTAATCAGCAAGTCTCACAGATGAACGGGCTCATTCTCAGGGGAGTTGACGCCATCGCGATCAATTCCGCCTCACCAACCGCCCTTAATGGCGTCATCGAGAAAGCTTGCGCGGCAGGGATCAAAGTCGTCGCCTTTGATTCGATTGCCACAGCTCCCTGCTGCTATAAGCTGGATTTTGACTTTAAAACCGCGCATAAGGAGTCAACGAAGTTCATTGTCGATTCGCTGCTTGGCGGGAAGGGTAACATTCTGATCGTTCGCGGAGTGAAGGGTTCCGCCCCCGATCAGATGATGTATGAAGGTCAGATGGAAACGCTAAAACAGTTTCCAAATGCGAAAATCGTTGGTGAAGTCTACGGTCAAGCCACGACAGCCGTGGCACAAGCGGAGGTAAGTAAACTCCTGCCGAGTTTGCCGCAGGTCGACGCAGTTCTCACGCAGGGTGGTGGCGATGACCATGGCATCGTGCAAGCCTTTGAGCAGGCCGGAAGGAAAACCCCGATCATCGAGGGCGGGGGCAGTTCCAACTTCCTGAAGTGGTGGTCCGAACAGTTCAAAAAGAACGGATATAAAACCATCTCGGATAACTCCGCACCGGGTATCGGCGGGGCCGCATTCTGGCTCACCCTTGCCATTCTCAATGGTGCGGACCCCTCCAAGTCGCTGTTCATGCCCTATGCGACGATCACTGTCGATAATCTTGCTGAGTACGCCGATTTGCCACCCGGATTTATTGTCAGCCCCAAATACACTGAGGACTGGGTAAAGGAGAACATTCTTAAGAACAAATAGCATTGCTCCACGTGGACAATCAGGTCGCCCATTAGGAAACGATGGAGCCCCTCATTGTTGCGGAGAATCTCAGGAAAGCCTATGGGCCGACCATTGCGGTCAATTCGGTTTCACTCTCGATAAGACGCAAAACGATCACCGCGCTGCTTGGGGGTAATGGCGCGGGCAAGAGTTCACTCATCCGTCTCCTAAGCGGAGCCGCTCAGCCGGATGAAGGAAAGCTCCTCATCGACTCCCGTGAGATTAGCTTTCCGGAGTTTTCGGTACCGAAGGCCAAAGAGATGGGCATCCGCGTCGTTCATCAAGAACTCTCGGTGTGCACCAACTTGAACGTCGCTGAGAATTTCTTCCTGGAACTAAGTCAGCTGGTTGGGAAAGGCTCCTCTTGGAGACGCACAGCGGGTAAACTGGCTGAAGATACGCTCGCTAAGATCTTTCCCGGGAATCGTATCCGCGCCAAGTCCAACGTCGGATCTCTTAGCATTGCCGAACAGCAAATGGTCGAAATCGCTCGAGCCGGGGCCGATCCTGACTTGAAGGTCTTGATTCTGGACGAGCCGACTTCGTCGATAGACGCGACCGGCGCGCATCAATTGATGGAGTACCTCCGCCGGCGCGCCAGGGAAGGGCTTTGCGTGGTCTTTATCGGACACAAACTGGGCGAAATTCTCGATCTGGCTGAGGATTTCCTCGTGATGCGCGACGGCCGATTGGTCTGGTCCGGTCAGCGTGCACAAACCAACCATGAAAGCTTGGTGGCGCTGCTTTCGGCCCAAACTCCGGTTACGGAATTCGCGACGTCGAAAGCGCAACCTGCATCAGAGAAAGCTGGTGGTCCCTCAGTCCCATCCACGAAGCCTTGCTTAGTTGAGATCAGTGGTAAATGGAGAGAGAATGCGGCGGAGGGGTCGATCAAATTGTTCGGTGGAGAGATTGTCGGTTTGGCGGGATTGGAAGGCAGCGGCCAACAGCCATTGCTCGTCAGTATTTACGCCGCGTCCAATCGCGGAAGGGACGGCATCCGACGAACGAGCAAGGTGGCCTACGTAGCGGGCGATCGCCGAAAAGAGGGAGTCTTTCCGCTCTGGGCGACCATGCAAAACATGACCGTCTCGCGACATGCGCGCAGAGGGATACTGAAGCCGGTATCAAACCAGGAGGAAAAGCTGTGGACTGAACCCTGGCGAAAGCGGTTCAACTTGACGGATGTCGCAGCGGAGCGGCCGATCCTTCAGCTCAGTGGAGGCAATCAACAGAAGGCGCTCATGAGCCGCGCTATGATCGATGACGCGGACATTATCGTGCTGAACGATCCGACACGCGGCGTAGACATCGGGGTAAAACGAGAATTTTACCACGTGCTATTGGATGTCGCGGCAGCGGGCAAATTGATCGTCTGGTATAGCTCCGAAGATGCGGAGTTTCTGGAATGTTCGCGAGTGCTGATTTTTCGGCGCGGCTTGATCGCAACCGAGATTTCCGGGCAAGATGCCAGCCGGGAAAATCTCTCTGCGGCGTTCTTTGGGACTTCGGAAACCCAGGGAGTTGCCGCGAAAGCGGCCGCGACGCAGCGGGCCGGGAAAACTTTGCCGGGTTGGCTGGTGCCACTTGCCGTCTTGTTAGTGATGCTCATCGCGATCGGCCTCTTCAATCCTAAAGCTCTTTCCCCATTCGGGCTTGGACTCTTATTGGGAACGGCAGTCCCTTTGGTTCTCGTGTCCTATGGCCAGATGTTTGTTGTCGGACGTAGCGAAATTGACCTTGGGATAGGTGCTTTTGCAGGACTGACGAATGTCATCAGCGCGACATTGCTCGTGGAAAGGCCTCTTCTTGGAATCGCCGCCTTGGTCGCCGGACTTGCCGGCTATGGGTTGCTGGGGTGGGTGATTCATGCTCGCAAGATCCCAGCCCTCGTGGCCACCCTTGGATGTGCCTTTGTTTGGACCGGTCTTGGCTATATCCTTCAGCCGGCGCCGGGCGGCAGTTCACCGGAATGGCTGGCCGCGATTTTTAACCTTTCCATCCCGATCCTGCCTCTGCCGATCTGGATACTCCTCTTAACCTCTGTATCCGCAGTGTTGCTGACGCGATCGCGCCTGGGGATCGTGCAGCGTGGATTTGGGAACAATGAAGCGGCCATGCGCTCGCTGGGGTGGCCAGCCGCAAGATCTCACATCGTGACTTATCTTTTGAGTGGTCTCTTTGGACTTGCTGCAGGCCTTTGCCTCACCGGCGTGAACACCGCTTCGGATATCAATGCGGCGAGCTCCTATACTTTGTTGAGTATTGCCGCAGTCGTCATGGCAGGCTGCGATCTGGTGGGCGGCCGCATCGAACCCGTCGGCGTTGTCTTCGCCGCGGTAACCCTTTCGCTCTTGGGAACTCTGCTTGGCTTCATGCGCCTCAGTTCGGACATCATTGCGGCCGTGCAGGGCTTTATTCTTATCGGAATTGTCGTTTCACGAACAATCTGGGCGAAACGTCGATGAAAACCCTTCTTCAGAGACCGTGGATTTGGTCTCTTTTTGGGATCCTGGCACTCTGGATCCTCTTGAGCATAGGAACGGGCCAGGTCAATCTGGGAAACCTCACGGGCATTCTGGCTGCAGCGGCGTTGCTTTGCGTCGTAGCAATTGGTCAAACGCTCGTCGTCACGACCGGAAATGGCGCGGTCGACTTGTCGATTCCTAGCGTCATGACGCTCTCCGGATTCGTCGCGACCAGCGTTACGAACGGTCAGGACGCCCGATTGCCTCTTGGTGTATTAGCTATTGCCGCGCTGGGGATAGGCGTCGGTTGGATCAACGCGCTGATCATAAATCGCCTGCGGATCCCGCCAATCATCGCTACGCTGGCCGTTGGTTATATTCTGGTCACAGCGACGCTCATCTATAATCGAGGCTTTACGACCTATGCCGTCAGCCCTCTGCTGGCATACATTGCGAGTGGTCGTGTCATGGGGACACCTATTATTCTTCTGCTGGCGATCGCTTTAACGGCGATCGCAACCTGGTTTATGCACAAGACGGTTTACGGGCGCGGACTTTCGGCGGTCGGTCAAAATTCACGGGCTGCTCATTTCGCTGGAATAAGAGTCGAACAGACCACGCGCATAGCCTACTTATTGAGCGGACTGCTTGCTGCCCTTGGGGGTCTTTTGCTTTCTGGACGAGTGAGTGGAGCATTCCTGGAGATGGGCACTCCGTTTCTGCTTCAGTCTGTCGGCGCTGTCGTGGTCGGGGGATCGTCCATCGTCGGCGGAATGGGGACTCCACTGGGGACCCTCCTGGGTTCGATCTTTCTCGCGATGATTGTCACAACAATGGCGGTGCTACGCGTGCCGGGAGGATTCCAGGACATGATCCAAGGTGTTCTCATCATCCTGGTCCTCGCGGTCGCTGCGACTCCCAAAGCCGGACCCACGCCAACGTCTGCTAAGCAACCTGCAAAGTAGACAACTTATCCGAGCCGAGTCTGCCGGTCTCGGTCCCGTCTTTTCTCGCTGTGCTGTAGCGGCGGTCCTATGACCGTCGGTCGAAAACAGTCTAAGATTAGCGACCATCATAGACAGCCGCTACAATCCGTCGCCCGCAGTCGATGCTTATTCAAGGACACTGCACTTGACATTGCTGTTAATGCAAATGAGCTCGGATTCTTTGCTGGAAAAAGCATTGGACGAGACGCCAGGCGACTTCGGACGGAATGTCGCTGAGCACGCAAAAGTCCAAAAATCAGATCAGATTCTTCTAGGCGCTCAGACGCCACGAAGATAGGTTAAGAGCCAGCCACCAACGCAAATTTTTCTTAACAATGAGCAAAGCTATTAACATAACTCTCCTGGGTGCCGGAGGAAAAATGGGCGGTCGCGTGACCGCAAATCTCCGGAATCTCTCTCGTTATAAAATCGACTACGTCGAGGCCAGCGAAGAGCGCAGAAAGGAGATGGAGGCCGGAGGTATCGAGACAACGCCTCTCCAGCAGGCGCTTGACAGAGCAGAGGCGGTTATTCTCGCCGTACCCGATCGATTCATCGGCAGGATCAGTGAGGACATCGTTCCGAAGCTTAGACCCGGAACAATCGTGGTTGGACTTGATCCCGCCGCCGCATACGCCGAGATCATGCCGAAGCGAGAAGACATCACCTATTTTGTCGCTCATCCATGTCATCCGCTCTTATTTTCGGACTCCGGGCCCGCTTCCGAGAACACAGATTGGTTTGGCGGAAGGGGGAACTTGCCGCAGAGCGTCGTTTGCGCACTGCATCAAGGCCCCGAGGAACACTATAAAATTGGTGAAGAACTCGCCGCCGACATGTTTGCCCCGATCCTTAGACGGCACCGTGTGACTATCGAACAGATGGCCGTTTTGGAACCGGCGGTAGTCGAGTCCACTTTCGCTACTTGCATCACCGTATTGCGCGACGCTATGGAAACCGCCGTCGCGATGGGCGTTCCCAAGCAAGCGGCATGGGACTTTTGCCTCGGCCATATTCGAACCGAACTCGCGATCATTTTCGGATTTGCGAAGTTTCCGCTTTCCGACGGTGCGATGAAGGCCATCGAGCAGAATCGGCCACGCATTTTCCGAGACACATGGAAGGACGTCATCACCATACCAGCGGTGCGGCAAAGCGTTCGCGACATCTGTACGGAATAAAACCTTGACGACCCCTTTCTCTTCGGAACGAAGCGAAAGCGACAAGGATGCCTGCGAAGTAAGAGACCATGAGTGATCGAATATTAGGAAAGATTGGGGTGGGTTCTTGGACGTTTCCTTGGGCGACGGGAACTGTCCAGGATCGCCGACCAGCGACGATTCTCGACCCCGCTGGCGTGGTCCAGAGAGCCGCAAATATCGGCGTTCACGTTGTTCATTTCCTGGATAATCTTCCGTTGGACTCGTTCGATGATCGGATGCTCGATCGGGCTCGGGACTTGGCTCAGGAACATAATATCGAGGTGGAGGTTGGAACGCGCGGAACGGAGCCAGAACATCTGCGAAAATACCTTGGCATCGCTGAACGGATGGGCGCTCATCTGGTGCGCACCATGGGAGGCTGGCACAAAGCGCCGGCTCCATTGGACGAAATAAAGACCAACTTTCGCCAGGTTTTGCCGCAGTTCAGCAATGCCGGTGTGCGAATCGCCGTGGAGAATTATGAGGCATACAGCACATCCGATATTGCTGCGATCGTGCGCGAGATTGACAACCCCTCTCTGGGAGTTTGCCTCGATTTGACAAACTCGTTTGCTGCTATGGAGAGCGCCGATGAAATCCTGGAGAACTTGGCTCCGTTCACCATCAGTGTTCACCTTAAGGAGTTCACTGTTGAACGCCTCGAGTATCTCATGGGCTTCGCCTTTCGTGGCAAACCAACAGGCAACGGGGTGCTTCCGCTTGCGAAGATATTCGAAACCCTCTTAGCGAATTCGAGAAAAGCTAACGTCATCGTTGAGCAGTGGCCGCCTTTTCACGAGAGTTTAGAGAAGACCATGGACATGGAATTCGAATGGGCCAGACAAGGTGTCGAGCATTTGGCCGGATTAGGCTATCTGACCAAATAGCGAAGATCGTTCTGCCAGTATTCGGCTGAGCATCCAAGCGATTGAAGCCAAAAGGTGGCTGGATGTTGATTGCGGTGGCACGGATTGAGGATAGTCCCATGGGCGCCGAACGATTTTCTGTGACCTGATTGCGTTATATCGACTTTCACCGCTGTAACGCTTACAAGAAAAACCCTCAAAATTCCTCCCAAACAATGGAAGACCAGATCATCCCGGAGATGATTCCGCTGCGGACGCGGCAATATAGCTGCCTTTTTCAGACCAGCACGGGTTTCTTACGGCGCGTCAAGTCATCAGGCGTGGAAGTCCTTCGAGCTATATACGGCGCGCTTCGGGACAAGAACTGGGATACCGTCGAACCTCGTTTGGAGATTGAGCGAATCGAGCAGGGTGACGATTCATTCTCTCTGAATTTCACTGCACATCACGAGAGTGGGCCGATCTCCTTCTCCTGGAAAGGTACGATCGAAGGGCGAGGTGGCGTGTTGGATTTTACTTTCGATGGTCGCGTCGAAAAATCTTTCCTTCGGAATCGAATCGGTATTTGCGTGCTGCATCCAATCATCGAATGCGCAGGAAAGGCTTGTCGGGTGCAGCATTCAGACGGCGCGTGGGAAGAGGGATCACTTCCGCGATTCATTTCTCCTCATCAACCCTTCAAGGACATTCAAGCGCTCTCGTGGCGGCCTTCAGATCATATCCAAGCGAGTATTCAGTTCGAGGGCGAAGTGTTTGAAATGGAAGACCAGCGAAATTGGACCGACGCTTCGTTCAAGACGTACAGCACCCCGCTTGAACTCCCCTTCCCCGTCGAGCTTCGCGCTGGCGAACAGATCCGCCAACGCGCTGTGTTAACTTTCGTCGCCGACGACGCAGTGATTTCCGATAGAGAAGAACGGAGGGCCAAGATCGCTATCCTCCCGTGTTCGCAAGCCAAACGGGTGCCCAAGATCGGCTTGTGTGTTACCCCTGATGCTTTGCCCCACTCCACGTTCGATCGAGAACGTTTGATGAAGCTTCGCTTGCACCATCTCAGGGTGGACCTCCGCTTCTCGGATTCCTCCTGGGAAACTGCCCTGCGTCGAGCTCAAGATGAGGCGGTTGCGATCGGCACTCGGTTGCAGTGCGCGCTGTTCCTGAGTAATTCGGCGGAGCAAAACCTCCTGGGTTTCCGGAAAGCGATTAGACCTGATCTTGTGGATATCTGCCTCATCTTCCATGAGACGGAAAAGTCCACGGCATCTCAGTGGTTCGATCTCGCCCAGCGGCAGTTAGGCTCGAGCTGTTTCCGGCTAGCCACAGGGACCAACGCTTACTTTGCCGAACTGAATCGTCAGCGGCCGCCACGGCAGGCTGTTGTATGCTACTCCATCAACCCGCAGGTTCATACATTCGACGATTTGAGTCTCCTCGAAACTCTCGAGGCGCAGCCATCGACAGTCGAAAGCGCAGCCGAATTTTGCGATCGCGAGCTGATCCTCTCGCCAATCACTCTTCGTCCCCGATTCAACCCGAACGCGACAGACCCTGCGAAACAAAAAGAGTTGCCTTCAGCGACGACAGCGGATCCCCGCCAGCAAACCCTATTTTGTGCGGCGTGGACGGTTGGCTGCCTGTCCCGTCTAATGCCGCTCGATCGCGTTGAAAGCCTGACCTTCTATGAAACTACCGGCCCGCGTGGTATCATGAACTCCCAAACTACTTCACTGGCGCCGGAGGCAACGCAAGCATCAAACGAGGACATCTTTCCGGTATACAATGTCTTTGAGGCGATCGCAGGTATCCGGCACCTGCTGCCGGTAGCCATTTCTGACCAAAAGCTCGTCACGGCATTCGCTTTTCAGAACGAACAGGAGCGGTCGATCGCTCTGATCGCGAACCCCACGGCTGAGCCGCAGGCCGTCGAACTCCAAGTCGTCGATTTGGCATTGAACACGCTAAGCATAGAGGAGACTAACGTTTCACGCGCAAGTCCGGGAGGCTTAACGGTGACTCAAGTGGGATCCAGTCGCGGCCACGTGAAGCTGCACTTGGCTCCTCATGCGCTGCTGAAGCTTCAGTTTGGATGACCAAACAAGTTCGAGACAGAACCTTGCGAGAAGTCGCAGACAAGCTGAACTTCGAGCCACATCGCCTTCGTCTCGATCAAAGTGGGCGTTACGATGAGACGCTAGACCACGAGTTCCCTTTCCTTATTAAGTTGTTTCGATTTTGTCACAATGACTTCACGCCAATTTATAGCTGGCACGAAAGGCTAGAGCTCTTCGTGCCGCTCGATGGAACGGTTTCCATGCTGATGGGAGAGCGCCAGGTCGACATTGGGGCTGGAGAACTCCTCATTGTCGAAAATATGAAACTGCACAGGATACTGGATATCGCGGGGCTGGATACCCGCGTGGTCGTCATCAGTTTCATGTCTAACTTTGTTTACAGCCTGGGATCTCCTTCGCACGATTATTTCTTTCTACTTCCATTCTATACAAATGTCGGTAACCGACTACACATCGTCCGTGATGCGCTGTTGTTAGCTGACATTCATCAGATCGTCTCGCGTTTGCTTAGATGCTACTTCGAACGCACGACATACTTTCAGATCGGATGCAAAGCATATTTCCTTGAGTTGCTCTATATCCTTGCGGAGTTTTTCCGCGCCGCCGATTTCCGCTACTCAGAGCTCATTCGCCAGCAAGAGCGATCCGCTAAGCTAAAGCCGGTGCTCGAGTTTGTGGACCAACACTTCGCTGAACGGATCACGCTTAAGCAGGCAGCTGCTTTGGCAAGGATGAGCGTGCCGCAATTCATCAAGCTATTTAAGAGAGTGGCCGGGACAACGTTCGTCAGCTATCTTACCCACGTTCGACTTTCCCGCGCCGTGCGTTTGCTCAAGGGGAGCTCGCTGACCATCGCTGAAGTGGCTAGTGAGGTTGGATTTACTGACCAAAGTTATTTTGATCGTCGTTTTAAAAAGGCGTTCCAGCGAACGCCCAGAGATTTCCGGCCGAAAGAGCTAGTTCAGGCGTAACCAGCAGTGAAGAAGTTGTCGCTCGGCGCTTCGCAGTTTGCGGGACCAAGAAACTAGGATCGATGAACATTTTGTCCAAAAATGATGCCGAACTGCTGCATCAATCCAGTGGATTTTCGGCTAATAAGTCGACCGTAGCTACGCAGTGCTAGAGCTTTACGAATGCATGACGAACTGCAAGTTGCAAGCGACAACCGGAAGGTGAAAATCGTCCGAAAAATAGTTGGGATCATTCTAGGCGCCTTTTCGAGCCCGGCTTTGGTGTGCGCCGTATTAACCCCATGAAGTTCCAACCTGCTTCGCCCCAACTTTTTGGCACCCGGTTAAACTGCGCAAATTCCTTTGATTGCAGCACCTCCATTTTGCGGCGGCATAGCCAACGAACCGGAAGCATGCGTCCATAACTGTGCGGTCAGTTCGCACGGCAGTTCCCTTACTTACCAGAAGGTGGTTTCCACCAATGCGCTCACAGCAATTCACCAACCCCTGTCTTGGGAGCGATCTATGAGGGGCAGCTACCTTCACATGAAGACGGGCGAGTCAAATCCTCTATGTGAGTTGGTTGGCCATCTGCCGATCAATCACTTGCGCATGCCAGGCGCGGAAAAAAGCCGGTTCGACGAGGAGTTGGACCGTGAGTTCCCGTTTCAGATAAAGGCGCATGTTTTCGCGAATCGACACGACTGGTCGCCCCAAGAGGGACAGGATTGCCTGGCGTTGATCATACCATTAGACGGATTGTTTCGGGTCATATTGGGGAACGCCTTATTGAACTCGGCGCCGGAGAGATCTTGATCGCACAGGACCTAGTTACAGCAGCTAGAGCAGAGACGAAGGAGCATGTGGAGCACAACTACGCGGATCCGATAACTCTCTCAAGGAGGCTGCTTGTCTCGCCAAGATGAGCGTGCCCCAGTTCGTAAGGCTATTCAAAAAAGTCGCGGAAAATGAGCTTCGTCAGCTATTTGACACATGTTCGCCTCTCTCGTTCAGTGCGCCTTCTGAAAGAAAGTTGCCTGACCATGCCGGAAGTGGCGTATCGAGTGGGGTTTTCTGATCAAAGCTATTTCGACCGCCGTTTCAAGGCTGCTTTTGGTCAAACTCCGCGCGACTTTCGACTTCTACAAAAAGCGCCTTGTCGTACCTCGAACAGGCCAAGGCCGACCATCTCAACCAGCATCCGCCA
Source organism: uncultured Verrucomicrobiae bacterium (assembly GCA_963744345.1). Taxonomy (GTDB): domain Bacteria; phylum Verrucomicrobiota; class Verrucomicrobiia; order Chthoniobacterales; family Terrimicrobiaceae; genus DASTFP01. The sequence goes on along the minus strand of CAVUTD010000019.1, from coordinate 38,475 downwards.
TCAACCAATTGGCGATTTAGGAAACGGGTCGCTTCGCAAGTTCGAAAATCTAATCAAGAAGGATGAACGACATCGCTGGCGCGCCGCTTTCCAACTCTAAGGGGCCGCATCATGTCTAAAAGCTCGATTGAACACTCGGCAGTAACGAAGTTTGCCGTCAGGCTAGTTCCATTTCTCGCTCTGATGTTCTTCATCAATTATCTCGATAGAACGGCCATTTCTTTTGCCGGGCCGAACGGAATGAATCAGGATTTGGGTCTCTCCGCCGCTCAGTTTGGATTTGCCTCCGGGATTTTCTTCATCGGCTACATAATTCTTGAGGTGCCAAGCAACCTGGCACTGCACAAATTCGGCGCACGTATCTGGCTTGCCAGGATCATGGTTACGTGGGGCATTGTCGCGCTTCTCTTTACCTGGGTATCTTCGGCCAACGGTCTTTACATTCTCCGATTTCTGCTTGGTGTTGCGGAAGCGGGGTTTTTCCCAGGAGCGATTCTGTTCCTGAGCATGTGGGTGCCTTCAAGCCATCGCAGCAAAATTCTTTCTCTGTTTTATTTGGCGCAACCCTTGACCACCGTTATCGGAGCGCCGTTGGCCGGTGTGCTCATTGCTCAGCATGGGGCATTTGGGCTTGAGGGCTGGCGATTCATGTTCATGGGCGTTGCAATCCCTGCCATCGTGGTCGGTATCATCGCCTGGTTCTATCTGTCGGATCGACCCGCCCAAGCCAAGTGGCTCACGGACGAAGAAAAGAAGGTGCTCACCGAAAAGCTGGAACTCGAATCGAAGGGCAAGGAATCTTACACCATGCCAGCATTCGCACGGTGCTTTTTAATGCCCGGGTTTGGACACTTGCCCTGATTTACTTTGGTTTCGTCTACGGCCTTTACGCCCTGGCCTTCTTCCTTCCTACAATCATCGCGGGTTTCGAGGCCCATTATGGCGCGAAGTTCAATGTCTATCAGAAGGGTCTTATCACCGCGATTCCCTACCTTCCCGCGGCTATCGTTCTTTACCTCTGGTCGAGAGACGCGACTAACCGTGGCGTGAGGACTTGGCATATCGCCGTTCCGGCGGTAGTTGGCGGAATAAGCATTCCTTTGGCACTATTTATGGGTTCGCCAACAGCTACCATGGCTGTCATCACCATCACCGCGTGCTCTATCTTTGCCGCGCTGCCTAGTTTCTGGACGGTGCCATCGCGGTTTCTCAACGGCGCCGCCGCGGCAGCGGGCATCGCATTGATCAACACGGTGGGCAATATCGCCGGATTTGCTGCCGGCTACATCACCGGAGCTCTCAAAGATCTAACCGGAGGCTATATTGTTCCGATGTTCTGCGTGGGTGCTTTGATGCTACTTTCTGCCGTTCTCATGGTCCTCATCAATATAAAGGTTAAGCCCCTTGCTGATAAGGCGGAACTGTCAGTGCACGAGGTCTAAGCGGGGGGGGTTCAAAATTCGAGCACGCCGACTGTCGTAAGTGCGGCCCGCGTAACCCGCAGCGTTACAGCTGCAAGAGGTCACAGACGTCGGGTCCTACCAAGGCGCCTCGTTCCGGCGCAACGCTGCGGCGCCATTTGAAGCCGCTTGCTTCTAGGAGTGCCGCCGGTCAGCCGGAACGCATGCGTGAAACGCATCGTGCGCTCGGTTCGCTTGTGCTCTCCGGCAGATCCACGTTAATCTCGAATCTGTCCTAAAGGAGAACAATATGCCCTTACATGTCAGCGAAGAAATCCGGCAAAACTTGCTTGAAGTTCATGTGACCGGAAAGTTGGGGCGCGAGGATTACGAAAAATTCGTTCCCTACACAGAACGACTGATCAAGCAATACGGGAAAATCCGCGTCCTCATGGTGATGCGCGATTTTCACGGCTGGGATGCGCGCGCTCTGTGGGAGGACATCAAGTGGGATGCGAAGCATTTCAATCAGATCGAACGTGTGGGAATGGTAGGCGAGAAGAAATGGCAGGAACGGATGGCGGCCTTCTGCAAACCGTTCACTACAGCGAAAGTCCGCTATTTCGATCACGAGAAGCTCGATCAAGCTCGCACTTGGGTAACGGGCGACTGAAACCCTCTAGCGCGCGGCGAGTTTTTAGACCAGCACGCGGAAATGGCGGAGGTTCTAACCGATGGAGAGCGTCAACTTCACAAAAAAATCGCAGGTCGATGTCCTGTGCGCCTCCGAGCGTTCGTCATATAGAAAAAGACATGAGCACTGTTACAGAAGAACCAGCCACCCAGAATACGTCCGCCTGCCAGGAAATGCCCGGACCAGTCAAAGAACACCATCTGCTGCAAAAGTTTGTCGGCGAATGGGAGTCCGAAGGCGAGGCATTCATGAACCCGGGACAGCCACCGACGAAACTCAAGGGAGTCGAAAGCTCCCGCTTGCTCGGCGGATTCTGGTTCGTCGCACAAATCAAAAGCACCGTGCCCGAGTTTCCCTACGAGCAAATCCTGACCATCGGCTACGACCCCGCGAAGAAAAAGTACATCGGAACCGTAGTCGATAGCATGACCAGCCACATCTGGCAGTTTGAAGGCACCTTCGATGCCACGGGGAATACTCTAACGTGGGAAACGGAAGGCCCGGTTCCGAGTCCGGAAACGCCCTCCAAATTTAGAGAAGTGACGGAGCTGAAAAGCCCCGACCACAAAGTCTTCACATCCTCTATCCTGGGACCGGATGGCTCGTGGAACACCATCATGACCATTAATATTCGGAGAAAGAAGTAGTCATACGCAATCGCCGATCAGGACGCCGGAAAGAACGTCCTCCGGCGGTCATCGTTAGCTCAACTCCGTTTTTTTGATCGGGTTTGATTTCAGCGGGGTTCAAGGCGCTTTCAGTGACTATTTGCCGGTTGCCAGTGCTTGACGGGCAAGAGGATTCGCTGGGGGTGCGCAGGGTTTGGTAGATATGTTGATGGATCTCTTCTGGCCGGGTGTCACGGCGGATAGTCAGGACCCGTCCATCGCTGGTGGGCAGGCGCACGGTGACGACCTGATGGGTGGAAAGTTGCTCTCGCAAGGTTTCCCAGGAGGTATGAATGCCCCGATCCAAGAAGGCTCGCTCGATGCACACCAAGAGGTGGTAGGCCAGCACGCAAAGGAAGATGTGCGTCTCCACACGCCGCTCCAAGTGATGGAAAATGGGTCGCTCGCACAAGGGAGTTTTCATGGTGCGAAAGGCGGATTCGACACGGGTAAGCAGGATGTAGGTGCGCCAGATTTCCTCGGCGTCCAGATCGCTGCGGCTCGTCTTGAGCAGGTAGCTGCCATCAAGGGCTTGAGCTTTCTGCTTACGCGCCTGATCTTCGCGCCAAGACAGGAGGCCTGTGGCTGGCTCGTAGTGGATCTGGTAGTAGCGCGCTACGCGCTGTAACGCTCTTAACGTCCGATGGCCTCATGGATCTTGGCCTCCTGGCGCAGGCGGCCCGAAGCGATGCGACCTTGCAGCTTTTCGATGTCAGCTAAGAAACGTGCCTGTGCTCTCTCTCGGATTGCCCGTCTTTGAGGGTGCGTCCCTCGCTCCAGCACAGGGCCAGGGTCTGCGCGCCATCGGCGCCCGCTGCCGCTTGACCAGCACACGCACCTTCTTCTGGCCAGGATTGCGGGGAAGCTTCGCGCACGATCTCCTGCCAGCCTTCCTCTTCTTCGATGCTCAAGATAGTCGGCCCTCTCGGACTGATGACCCGCCACCAGCCAGTGATGGCCGCGTGCGCGATCTCGGCAGGTTCTCCGCGCCGGCCATGCCGCGTCCACCACCACGGTGGCTTGGGCTTGTTGCCATGCGCTGCTCATGACCCCGAGCACTCATCCACCGTCGTGTGTCGCTACTTCCACCAACTGCGATCGCTTACCAAGGGAGGTTTCGCTTTCCGCGAATCCTTTGAATGGCGCGGTCGTCGTCATACTGAAATTATCTAACGTCGTCGACGCTTGAAGAATACGTAGGCTCTGGCGAGAGGATCCTCAATGCGCGGAAGCGGCCGAAGCCACCATTTGTTCTACAGCTTTGTCGAGTTCGGTGAATTTCCTGTTGGGCGACAGTGTGTCGATACGGGTCGTATCGGGCAGCCCAGTTTGCACTTCCCCTGGCGGAGGCGCCTTGGTTCCGAAATGCATCAGATGCTCGCCGTCAAGAACGCGCGCGACCGAGAGCACAAGGTCACGCACCATCGTGGTCCTGCCGCTCGCAAAGTTCACTATGCGATAAGGATAAACCCCTGGATGCAGGCAAAATCCACGATCCATTGTGCCAGGTCCGGCGCGAAGGAGTAGTCCTTTAGTTGCATACCGGATGTAAGGGTGAGCGGCGTTCTCGATTGGCAGTGCCGAATTACGGCGGGAATCAGTCTATTCCGCCCCTCCATCGTGCCCCAAACATTAAGCAATCGGAGTACAGCGGTATCCAACTCTTTCGCAATTTCGGGGGACGATGCGATAGGCTCGCCGCAGCTTTGGTTGCGCCGTAGGCGTTTTTCGGATGCAACGGCGTGTCTTCCGTGAGGGGGTTTGGATGGTCCCCATACTCAGAATAAGTTCCCAATTGTATGAGCCGGCAGATGCTGCTCGCATGCGCAGCTTTCATCAACTCGTGAACAGCGGTCACATTGACGTCCACCATAGCATCCTTGTCGCGCTCTCCATGATTTACCCCGTAGCTCGCAGCATTTATGATGGTCGAAGGCTGGGTTGTCTCGATGGCGCGCACGATCGTGCTCGGCTTGGTCATCTCTGCTTCGACGACGACCAAATCAGCGAGTCCAGAAATCCGCCAGGCGCGCCCACGCTGTCGCACGAGAGCGACTGCTGGAATCCGACGACGTAGCAGCTCTCGAAGCTCTCGAATTATGTAAGCACCTATGAAACCAGCGGCTCCCGTGACTAGAACGGGTCCTTCCATCGTCGCTCAAATGGATTCGGTAAGCCATCTGTATGGCACGTCCGGTGAGTCCAAAGGCTTCCGGTCTGACTCGGCTTGGTCGTTTGGAAGATCGCTGCAGTTCGCAATCAGCGACATCCCGGGCGCAAGACCCTGCAATCCGTACCAGAGGAGCGGTGGAATGGTCAGCAGTTCATAGCTTTCAGGCTCTTCTCCGAGAACGTGTTCATCAATTTGACCCCGAGACGGACTTCCTTCTCGATCATCATAGATAACGACGCGCACGCGTCCGACCGGGACAGCATAGTTGAGCGTCTTCAAACGGTGCAGGTACCAGCCTTTGACTTTTCCCTGATGGATTCCGGAAAAGTAGATTTCTCCAAACTCCCTGAAGTGTGAGTCGTCTCTGCGTAGCATATGCATCGTGCGACCCCGATCATCGATGAACTGCCGGAGGGGATGGAAGACCACGCCCTCAATCATTGCCCGCCTTTACCCAGTCCTGCGAATATTTTTCGATTTGCACACTCGTAAGCTCGTAAACATTGCTGCCGTCCTGATACTGCCGGTACCAACGCACCGATTCCGGAACTGACTCGGAATAATTCCAAGTGGGTTTCCAGCGCAAGTATTCATAGGCGCGATCGCAATTCAACTGGAGCCAGTGGTCCTCGTGGGGGGCGTTGGGGTCACGCTTAACGATGACCTCGCCACCGCCCCAAAGCTGGATGACATCTTTGACGACTTCGCCAACCGTCTTGTTGGCGCTGTTGTTCGGACCGAAATTCCACTCCTTGCAGAATTCGGCACCGTTGGGTTCAGCCAGCTTCCGGCCGAGATGAAGGTAGGCGCCGAGGGGTTCGAGAACATGTTGCCACGGGCGAGTGGCGTCAGGATTGCGAATTTCAATGGGCTGATTCTCACGCAAGGCTCGGATGCAGTCGGGAATGAGACGATCTCTCGCCCAATCGCCACCGCCAATCACGTTGCCCGCGCGCGTGCTCGCCGCCCTCATCCGCCCCGACTTCGAAAGAAAGGAGGCCCAATACGCGGCAAAGACGATCTCCGCGCAACCTTTAGAAGCGCTGTAAGGATCACGACCACCGAGGACGTCGGTTTCCCGATAGCCCCACTCCCAATTGACATTTCGGTAGCATTTATCGGAAGTTATGAAGACGAGCGCTCGAATGCTTTCGACACGGCGCACGGCTTCGTAGACATTCACCGCGCCTCCGACATTCGTATCAAAAGTCGTCTTGGCGTCCCGATAGGACTCACGACCGAGGGCCTGGGCTCCGAGGTGAAAGACGATCTCGGGCTGTGCCTCAGTCAGCGCGCGGATGAGACTGTCGAGATGGCGCAGATCGCCCTCGATATGACGAAGTTTTGATTTCAGTCCGAGCACTCAAAATGGCTCTCCTCGTAGCCCGGCGGCTGCGCGTAACCGGTGACGTCTGCGCCGAGCTTCAAGAGCCAAGCGGAAAGCCAGGAGCCTTTAAAGCCGGTGTGTCCGGTGACGAATACCTTTTTATTTTTGTAGAAATCTCCAAACATACGGCGGTCTTATTAAATGCGGGCTTCGCCAAGCCTCCAGGGCGCTTCGTTCTTTTCCCACATCTTATTAAGCTCATCGACGTCTTTTTTCATATCCATGCATTTCCAGAACTCGTGGTGCTGATAAGCCATAAGCTGGCCATCCTTAGCGGCGCGTTCCAAGGGCTCGCGTTCGAGAACGCTCGCATCGCCGTCGATATACTTAAGGAAGCCGGACTCCATGACGAAGAAGCCCGCGTTGACCCAGCCTTCACTGCCAACAGGTTTTTCGCGAAAGGCCTTGACCTGATTGCTCTGGTCGCTTTCGACGACGCCAAACCGCGCTGATGGCCGCGCAATGGTCATGGTGACGAGTTTCCCATGGCTGACGTGAAATTCGAGGAGCTTGTCGACGTTGATGTTGCTGACGCCATCCCCATAAGTGCACATGAACGTCTGGTACTTGAGCAGTGGGGTGAGACGGCGGAGGCGTCCACCAGTCATCGTATTATTCCCAGTGTCAATAAGGGTGACTTTCCAATCGAGGATCGAACGATGGATGGTCGATTTTTCACCGGTCGCCATGTCAATCGTGAAATCCGAATGCAGCGTGTAATAGTTCAGGAAGAAAGATTTCACATATTGGGCCTTGTAGCCCAGCGCGAGGACGAATTCGGTGTGTTTGTAATGCGCATAAATACTCATGATGTGCCAAAGCATGGGGTGTCCGCCGATTGGCACCATGGGCTTAGGGATATCATCCGTATATTCGGAGAGCCGCGTACCGAAGCCGCCGGCGAGGATGACGGTTTTCATAGGGTATGCTCTGTTTGCAGGGTGGTTACTTGAGGTTTCTTAGTGCGGAAGAGGAGCCAGCTTGTTGTCATCAAGAGAAAGGAAGCGACCAATGGAATTTCAACACTAATGGTCTGCAAGGCTCCCCCAATGAAGGAGACAATCCCGAAGGCAAAAGCGTTTAATCGCCGCCGTGATGCCCATGATCTCACCTTTGGAATCCTCTGTCGCAAGGTCGGTGAATAGAATAATAAGCGCGCCGTAGGACACGGCGACAACGACAGATATGGGCAGGATCAGCAGCCATTGGAGAATCATGGAGGGAGCAAACGTGCTCGCAGCAAGAAGAACAGAAGTCACCAGCAGACTCCAGCTCGTTATCGGAGAGGCGGAATAGCGTTTGGTCAAGAAGGGCATGGCAAAGGCAAAACTTATACAGAAGCCGACTCCCATCACCGACATGAAGAGACTGGTCGTGGTGCTGCTCGAATTGAAGTTATGAAATAATAAGACCGGGATAAAGTAAAAGTATGCGCCCCAACCGAGCTCTTGAAGCAGGAAAACCCAAGAAACCTTTCGCAGCCCGCGCTCGCGAAACGCAGAGACGAGGCTTAGAAGCCCGCTAGCCAAGGAAAGCCTCATCCGTTCGCCAGAGGAACGTCGACGCGCCTCATGAAGGAGCAACAGGAGAAGGACGAAATTTAAACAGGCCAACAGCACCGTGGCTTGAAGCGGAGTGTAAATGGTAAACGAGGAGGCAATATTTTTGTCTGACAGAAATCCGCTCAGCGCGGGTCCGATGACGAAGCCGAGCGATGATCCAAGCAAGCCCATGCTTAGCCAAAAGTCCTTCTTCTGCGGGGGGCATACGTCCACTAAAGCCGCCAGTGAGATTGCCTGGCTGGCCGCAGTGATGCCACCAAGAAATCTCCCGATCATCAAGAGAGCGACCGAACCAAAAGCGAAGGCTACGCAGATTGTTGCGTAGCTCAACACGATCCCCGCTGCGCAAACCAGCAGAATCATTTTTCTGCCCACACGGTCGGAAAGTTGCCCTAGAATGGGAGCGCCGAAAAACATCATCATGGGGTAAAGGCCGGTTGCAAATCCATAGATGAGATGGCGACCATCTTCTGTGGTGCCTGCTGCCAGCGGTGCATTCGATTCGGGCGCGAGCGCTGAGGTCGAGCAGCGGAGTAAGCATCGCAAAACCGATCGCGTCGATAAGGATAAGGAGCAAAAGCGGGAAAACCGCTGGGGAGACCGCGTTCGCGACACTCGCGGCGGGCGGCTTCTCCATCTCCAAACCAACTGGCTCGCTAAGACCGAAGTTTCTCAGTCTGCCGAAGGAAGAACGTTAGCTCCACAAGTAAAGCGATAGCTTATGACTTAGGCCGACCACTGAAACCCTGCATCCTGCCAGCGTTTAAGCTTGTTCGGTTCGGTCGTTGCGAGTGAGGAACGGTAGTCTCCTTCCAGATACTTAAGATTCATCTCCCGCAAGCCACCTTGAACAACGCGGATTGAGCCCGTTTTATGTTGCTTGAAGTCGTCGCTGGCACGATGAACTATCCCCAGTTTTTGATGGGGCAGGAATGGTTCGACAAGGCAATTATGGTCGGCGTCGAACATCGGCAGGGCTTGATGGCAGACCCAATTGCACGAGCTCGGGAGAAACTCGAGACCCTCAGCGAAATATTGCTCAAGATTCTCGAAGATCTCCAGATTGATTGAGCATTGCTCGACGTGAAAATTCGGTTTTTTCTTAAGGGCCCGTCCGATGCGCCCGGCCCAGCGCTCCCACAGAACCGATTCTGCGGGCATCGCAAAAACGCCTGTGTTGAGGATGGGATAGTCCCTGTACTTCTCGGCATACTCGGCGCCCTGCAAATCTGTGTAAATATGAATCACGAATTCACGATAAGCATGGGCGTTTCTGTAATTGCAAATAAAGGAACGATCGATTTCGGGCGAGACAGCCATCACTCCTTTACGCGCGCCGGCGACATACAGCTCGACAGCAGCCCAGTCTTGAACCCACGCATCGGCGTCGATGTGGAAGTATACCTCATAGCCGGGGAAGTATTTCCTGATATGGGTACGGGCTAATATGCCTTTGAATGGGATCGGAAAGCCGCACGACTCATCGAGGCCGAACTCCCACTCTGGTTGCGCGACGTTGACTTTCTGCTCCTCCAACCATTCGAGTTGCTCAGCGGACATGCCCAGATCGAGCACTGAGATGTCTACGCTCTCACCTTCGGGCTTCTCCCGGACGGACAGGACCATTCCTTCCATAAAGTGGAAGTATTCCGACGTGCAAGCGCTTGTAATGGTTCTCGTATTTGCCATGGGGGAAAACTCCCGGAAGCTCAGTGAGTGCAGATCGAGTGCGTGATTGCTCTCACAGCGCGACTTCGCTGTAAAGACAAAATTGCCAAATCCCGCCTTTCATCACGATTAACATCCTTCCGAAACGTTGCTCGACCTCTGATCACAATCGGTGATGACCCGAACAATTGGGTTTCACTGCGCGGCGGTGAGCATCGCCATGATGTTCATCGGGCGGTAGAACTTGCGCGAATGTTCGGCCTTGGATGTCTTCTATTGCGCCCCGTGTGCTCCGGTATGAGTCACGTTCGCCTGGCAAAGTGATGATGTTTTTACGTCATCAGATCACCATCTGGCCGACCGGCGATATCGGAAGGATGTCGAAATGTGCTCCGCGGTCCGCTCGTCTGGTCTGCTGACTTTGTTCGAGGAAGCGAGCTCCCTTCGGAAACTTCTGGTTGTTGTCGATCGATGTGGAGGCCGCCGGATATTGCGGGAGTTTAACTCCTCCGACATGTACAAAGTTACCAATCTTGGCAAAAGCGGGAGAAGATTCAGCGCAGGACAATGCGTTCCGAATGGCCTGAACATCCTCGTTACGCAAGCCGCGGCAACAAGATCTCCCTCCGCAATCATGTTCGAGGGGGCGAAGGATGGAATTTGACGCCGAGTAACGATCGCGCATTTGGCAAAGTTTTTCTGGAGCGCCAAGCTAAGAAGACCGATACTTTTAGCAAAACCCCCAAAAGAGAGGAGAAATAATGGAGATTACAACGACGATCGGATCGATTCTAAACCGAAAGGGTTCCACAGTCTGGTCCGTTTCACCCGAGAATACTGTCTTCGAGGCCATCTCGCTGATGGCGGAAAAAAATATCGGCGCCCTTCCGGTGATGGAGGGGGACCGCCTGGTCGGGATGATTTCCGAACGTGATTACGCAAGGAAGGTAATCTTGCTCGGCCGAGGCTCACGGGAAACCACCGTTTCCGAAATTATGACCCGTACTCTCAGGACGGTAGGCTTGAATGACTCCGTTCAGGAATGTATGCAAGTAATGACCGAGAAGAGATTTCGACATCTTCCCGTTATGCAGGAAGACAAATTGGTCGGCCTGATCTCGATTGGCGATTGCGTCAATTGGATCATAAGCGCTCAAACCGCTGCGATCGATGATCTCGAGCGATTCGTTACCGGCGCCTATCCTGGCTAAAGGTGATGCGGGTGAGAGGTCACAAAACATTCCCCCTTCGCGAATGCTAAATACCGGGAACTGCTCGGACGGGAACACTGTTTACTCAATGTGCTCATTGTCTCCATATCGTGCTGGCAGTTAATATCGCGTTGAGACAGTCACTTGGGTGAAGACAGGATCTGCCACGATCGTGTAATCGGCTTGATATCGGCCACCCTGGCCGATATGTATACTTGCCGCTCTCACCAGCTCAAAGTTCCGCGGCCACTATGTCTTACGCGAATGTGTCAGTAAACCGCCGGTCCTTTGGTGAGACGATGCGGCGTGATGTGTGGTGGGGGCAACCGTTGTTCGTCTTCCTGGGTCTTTCAACCTTCCTTGTGTACTCCATGTGGGCGGCACTCCAGGGGAATCACTATTGGCACGCTGGAGAGGGCGCACATTACCTTTCACCGCTTTATTCGCCGGAAATCTTCGGCAACTCGCCGCACGCAATATTTGGGCGGAAACCTGAGCTATGGCCATCTTGGCTGCTCTTCTCGCCAGCCCTATTGATTCTTTGGGCACCAGCCGGTTTTCGGATCACCTGTTATTATTACCGGGGCGCGTACTACAAAGCATTTTGGGCCGATCCGCCCGCCTGCACCGTGGGCGAACCGCGACAGGGATATTGGGGCGAGAATTCCTTCCCGCTGATCATGCAGAACCTTCATCGCTACTTTCTCTATTTAGCGCTCCTGTTCATTCTGATTCTGGCGCACGACGCGTGGAAAGCGATGTGGTTCACGGAAGCGACAGGCGCCAGTCGCTTCGGAATTGGGATTGGAACGATTGTGCTCACCCTCAACGTTATTTTGCTCGGTGGCTACACATGTGGTTGTCATTCTTTGCGGCATTTGGTCGGTGGCTTTCGCGATGAGATTTCCAAAGCTCCGGCCTGCGCCAGAGCCTATGCTTGCGTGAGCTGTCTAAATCGCAGGCACATGCTGTGGGCATGGCTAAGTTTATTCTGGGTTGGATTCACTGACCTCTACGTGCGTCTCTGCTCAATGGGGATCTGGCAGGATTGGAAAATTCTGTAAGTGAGAAATCGTTGAACCGTAACGCGCTGCAACCCGCACGGCTTGGGTAAATTGTGGTCAACTACGAAACGCTCGAATACGACGTGCTCATTGTCGGCGCGGGCGGCGCGGGATTGCGAGCTGCCATTGAAGCCTCCGTTGCTGGCGTCAAGGTCGGTTTAATTTGCAAGTCGCTCCTGGGCAAGGCCCACACGGTGATGGCCGAAGGTGGCATCGCCGCGGCCTTGGCAAACGTAGATGAGCGCGACAATTGGAAGGTCCACTTTGCTGACACGATGCGTGGCGGCCAATACGTCAACAACTGGCGCATGGCTGAATTACATGCAAAGGAAGCGCCCGGCTGCATCCGCGAACTGGAAGCCTGGGGAGCCGTTTTCGATCGCACTGGGGACGGAAGAATTCTTCAGCGTAATTTCGGGGGTCATCGCTATCCGCGACTCGCCCATGTGGGTGACCGCACTGGCCTGGAAATGATCCGCACGCTCCAGGACCATGGAATCCATCAAGGCATCGAAGTCCACATGGAGCATACGATCATTACGTTGCTCAAGGATGGCGAACGCGTCGCTGGAGCCTTCGGTTACGAGCGTGAGCGCGGTCGATTCAAAGTTTTCAAGGCCAAGGCAATCGTGCTCGCCACCGGCGGCATTGGGCGCGCCTATAAAATCACGAGCAATTCCTGGGAGTACACCGGTGACGGCCAATCGCTTGCGTATCACGCAGGCGCGGAATTGATCGACATGGAATTCGTGCAATTTCATCCGACCGGCATGGTTTGGCCGCCAAGCGTCATGGGCATTCTCGTCACTGAAGGCGTGCGCGGAGAAGGCGGAGTCTTGCGCAACAAAGAGGGCGAGCGGTTCATGTTCGCAGATATTCCTGAAGCCTATAAAGTGCAAACGGCGGACAACCCTGAAGAAGGCTGGCGCTATACGCAGGGGGACAAAAACGCCCGCCGCCCCCCCGAACTTCTGACCCGCGACCACGTCTCGCGCTGCATCGTCGACGAGGTCAAAGCGGGGCGCGGAAGCCCGCACGGCGGCGTATTTCTTGACATCGCGTGGATCAAGGAAAAACTGCCAAACGCGACCGAACACATCAAAAAGAAGCTGCCGAGCATGTATCATCAATTCATGCAGTTGGCCAATCTCGACATTACCAAGGAGCCGATGGAAGTCGGCCCGACGACGCACTACATTATGGGCGGCGTTCGCGTAGACGCCGAGACTCAGATGTCCAACGTGCCTGGACTGTTTGCGGCTGGCGAAGTAGCCGCGGGATTGCACGGGGCGAATCGTCTCGGCGGCAATTCGCTATCCGATCTGCTCGTCTTCGGGAAACGGGCCGGCGAATTCGCTGCGAATTTTGCCAGCGGGCACGACGCAGGTCAGATTGACGAGAGTCAAATTGAGGAAGCGGCCGGCAGGGCGCTGGAGCCATTCGATCGCGCCACCAGAGCAGTTGGCGCGACGGAAGGACCTTACCAGGTGCAAATCGATTTGCAGGAAATGATGCAAAGCCTCGTTGGCATCGTCCGGCGCGGAGAAGAAATGCTTCGTGCACTCGAAGGCTTGGAAAAACTCCGGCAGCGCTCGGAGAAAGTCGCGGTCCATGGACACCGCGAATACAATCCAGGCTGGCACACCGCGATTGATTTGAAACATCTGCTCACAGTTTCCGAAGCAATTACCCGCTCGGCTCTCGAACGCAAGGAGAGTCGAGGGGGACATTTCCGAGACGATTTCCCAAAGAAGGATGCAGCCGGCGGGAAGACGAATATCGTGCTGCGCAAGGACACAGACGGCTCGATGCGCGTCTGGCGCGAACCGCTTCCGCAAATTCACGAAGATCTGAAGCGAGTCATCGAGGAAAATCAGTGAAAACAGCGGTTTTTAAGATCTGGCGCGGTGACGCAAAAGCTGGAAGCTTTGTGGATTACATCACCGAAATCGCCGAAGGCATGGTCGTGCTCGATGCTGTTCACGCCATTCAAGCCACACAGGCTAATGATCTCGCTTGCCGCTGGAATTGCAAAGCTGGCAAATGCGGATCCTGCTCAGCGGAGATTAATGGGATGCCGAAATTGATGTGCATGACCCGGCTGGATGAGTTGCCAGTCGACAAACCGATCACCATTGAGCCGATGAGGGCGTTTCCACGTGTTCGCGATTTGGTGACGGACGTTTCGTGGAACTATCGGGTGAAGAAAAAGATCAAAAAGTTCAAGCCGCGTCCGCCCGATGCGCCGGACGGTACCTGGCGGATGGGGCAGGCCGACATTGACCGTGTCCAGGAATTTCGCAAGTGCATCGAATGCTTCCTTTGCCAGGACGTCTGTCATGTTCTGCGCGACCATCAAAAGCATGAGGAATTCATCGGGCCGCGATTTTTCGTTTTCGCCGCGGCTCTGGAAATGCACCCGCTGGACACAGAAGACCGGCTGATGGAATTGAAGCAAGCTGGCGGGATTGGCTATTGCAACATCACGAAGTGCTGCACAAAGGTCTGCCCTGAAAACATCACCATTACTGATAACGCGATTATTCCGCTGAAAGAACGCGTCGTGGATGAGTTTTACGATCCCTTGGGAGGATTGCTAAAACTCCTGCGACGAAACCGCTGAAAGGACAAAGATATGTTTGAACTCAAGAAACTTTCCAACGAAGCCATTCCGGCGGCATTGGACAAGGCTTTACGATACCGTTTGCTCAACGAACCAGCCGAGGCCGAAAGCATCTGTCAGGACGTATTGAGCATCCAGCCGGATAACCAGGAGGCGTTGGTCACACTGCTGCTTGCCCTCACTGACCGCTTTAGCGAAGGCTACGCCGTAGGCGTCAAGCAGGCGCAGGACGTTCTCTCGCGTATCCGCGATCCTTATGAGCACGCCTATTACGCGGGCATTATTTCCGAGCGGCAGGGCAAGGCGAGACTGCAACAAGGCCACCCTGGTGCTGATTATGATGCCTACGAATTTCTCAGTGAAGCGATGAATTGGTTCGAAAAGGCTGAAACGCTTCGCCCTCCCAAGAACGACGATGCGCTCCTTCATTGGAATACGTGCGCTCGGATCATCATGGGCCATGGGCTCACGCCTCGGACCGAGGAAAAGTTTGACTTCGCCTTGGAATAACCTCCCGTAGATCTAAGATGTCACCTTGGCAACCAGCCACAGATTCGTAGCGCCGCCATTGGCTGAAAACAGCATTCCAAAATAGGGAATGCTTAGACCGAGGTTCCCGATGAACGTGCTGCCCTTTCCGAACTCCTCGTCACACACGCTAAGCGCTCATGACTTAACTAAGGACGCAGGTCCTGACCGGGGCGCTCCCAAAGATTAATGCCGCCCTCCCTGGCATAGTCATCAATAGATTCGAGTTCCGTCTGGGAGAACTCGAGATTCTTGAGCGCGGCAACGTTTTCCCGGACCTGCTCGGCCCGACTCGCGCCGATGAGCGCAGAGGTGACGCGGGAATCGCGCAATACCCACGCCAGCGCGATTTGCGCGAGACTCTGGCCGCGCTGGCTTGCAATTTCGCCCAGCGCTCGGATCCGCGCCAAATTCTCCTCACTGAGATGACTTTCCATCAACGATTCCCCGCCGGGACGCTTTATGCGGGCATCCTCCGGTATCCCACGCAGGTATTTGTTGGTCAAAAGGCCCTGAGCAAGCGGAGTAAAAGCGATGCAGCCGATGCCCTCCTTTTCCAAGGTGTCGAGCAGTTCGGTCTCGATCCAGCGATTAAGCATGTTGTAGGAGGGTTGATTGATCAAGCAAGGCACCTTCGATTCCTTGAGCAGACGTGCCATTTCGCGCGTTTTGCCTGGTGAATAAGAAGAGATGCCGACATAAAGAGCTTTCCCCTGCTGCACAGCATTGGCCAGCGCGGAAGCCGTTTCCTCCAAGGGGGTGTCAAGGTCGAAGCGATGCGAGTAAAAGATGTCGACATATTCTAGGCCCATGCGCTGAAGGCTCTGATCGAGGCTCGCGAGCATGTATTTCCGGGAACCCCCACCCTGTCCATAGGGTCCTGGCCACATATCCCATCCCGCCTTTGAGGAAATAATTAATTCGTCGCGGTAGCTCGCGAAGTCCTCGCGTAGCAATTTCCCAAAATTGGACTCTGCACTCCCTGGAGGTGGACCGTAATTATTCGCCAGGTCGAAATGCGTGATCCCCAGATCGAAAGCCGTGCGTAAAATCTCCCTTTGCTTGTCGAGAGGGGTCGTGTCTCCAAAGTTATGCCACAAACCCAGCGATAAGGCCGGCAGTTTGAGTCCGCTGCGTCCGCAAAATCTGTAGGCCATCTCGGAATAGCGACTTGGGTGTGCACGATAATTCATAGTTCCGCGTCGGTTTTGATTCTGACCATCTTATTGACCGACGCTGGCGCTATCAATCATTGAGTGCTGCTCTCCCCGATGACTACCAAAAGGCGTCAGAATATTGCAGATGGGGACTGAACCAGGCCGAGTGCCCGCGAGTGCGAGCGAGTTTGCAAATCGTTGATGGGGTTAAGACTTCAGAAAATTACACCCATCTCAGCGCCCAGGACGAGAGCGTTCGGAATCCGATGAGTGCCCCCAGGATTGATGACCCACTGAAGGTCAGGTTGGACGAACGCGAATCTCGTTAGCTGCACTTTGTAATTCCATTCGAAAACAAGCTCGTAATCCGGATAACCGCCGCCGGAGTCCGCGACCGTTCGGGCGAAGTTGCGGCTGAATTTACCATAGACAACTCCAAAACAGCTGTAGTCGTCGGGGCGGCCAGGGATGAGACCTTTATAAGCAAGGCCGCCGTTCACTTGGAACGGGAGTTTTGCGATATTTTGCTGCGGTGAGAAGACCAGGGCAGACCAAAATCGTTAGTCCTTGGTCGCTCCCGGGCGCTTCCTGGAAGATCATTTGATCTGCATGCCAATAGAAGCCGTAAGAATTTGTCGCCGTTTCCGCGCTGCCAAACTGAGGAAAATCCCATGGGGACCAATACGCGCCAAACCAGTAATGACCTGACAGACCTCGCAACTCCGAACTCGTCACGACTTGCTTCGCCGAGTTGCTAATTGTGACCGACTTTCCATTGGCGGTCATTCCTCCTGTGGAATCCGTCCTCTTTGCTGGAACAGGACGTTTAAAGAACTCCGGGGCCCATCCCAATTGGCTAATGAGAAGAATGCTATCGTTTGAGCGCATGCTCCAGTCAACGCCATGGTAGTTGCGGTTGAATATGCGGTCGGACACTTGATAGATGCCAAGCATGGCATTGAGCTCGGGGGTTGGTTCAACGCGCAGACGCGCGGCCCAGACAGCCCAAGGGTAGGCTGAAAACTGTGTGTTGACCGGCAAGGCCTGAGGATTGCCGTCAATGCCATTATTCATGTAGAGCCAATAAATTGGTGATGAAGCAAAGTCGTCGCCCGTCGCAAATCGTCCAATCTTAAGGGAAATCTTGTCTCCCCAAAGCTTCTGATCGAGATAAAGAGAGTAGAACATCACCGCGGAACCCCCAAAAACCTGCTGGACGGTGAATTGGTTGCCGATGTTTTTCTCCGAAAGACTGCTCCCGTTCCGATTCAAGCCGCTCACCGTAAAGGTAGCTCCTTTCCAGCCGATCAATTTGGCGAGGTCAAGATCGAGCCCAAAAGCGAGATTGTCGCAATAGGTAAAGCCGGCGCTCTTCCCTCCGACGGGGTTGCCGGCGATGTTGTTGGTGTAATTGGAGAAGAAGCTCACTCCCTCCTCATAGAGGACGTTTCGCAAACCGAGCCAATCGCCGGTAAGTTCTCCGCTATTCCACCAATCAGGTGATCTCAGGATCGGCATGTACCCTGAGGGGATGTGGGTGCGAGATAGCAGACGTATCCGCTGCGCGCACTGCCGTGATCGCCAAGACAGTGCTAGCCGCTATGGCTCGGAGGACATTCTTCATGGCTTTGATTTTGGTGCCCAAATCAGAAAATAAGGCGCGAATTTTGGCAATAATCTTTGCATTATGAAAAGAACAAGGGCTGCCGCCTGCACCGGCTTGACGCTTTCTAAGCCCCTGGAGAGTATTTCGCCACTGTGAAACTGCGTTATGATTTTGCCAGCGACAATACCGCCGGGCTCTGCCCGGAAGCGTTGGCCGCCCTTTTCGAAGCGAGCGAAGGTTGTTGCCCGTCCTATGGAGAAGATGCTTACACCACACGCGCGGCGGATATGATTCGTGAGATCTTCGAAACGGATTGTGACGTCTACTTTGTCTTCAATGGAACGGCGGCGAACTCTCTGGCCTTGGCTTCCATGTGCCGCAGCTATCACAGTGTGGTTTGCCATGAAACCTCGCATATAGAAACCGATGAGTGCGGCGCTCCGGAATTCTTTTCTAATGGCACCAAGATTCTTGTAGCGCCTGGGCCGGACGGAAAACTCGACTGCTCCGGCATCGAAAAGATGATCCTGAGAAGGTCGGACATTCACTATCCCAAACCTCGAGTAATCAGCCTTACCCAACCGACGGAACTCGGTTGCCTCTACTCCGGCCAGGAAATTCGGGCGCTCGCGGACCTAGCGCGCTTCCATGGCTTGCGTGTGCACATGGATGGGGCGCGTTTCGCCAATGCGGCAGCCTCCCTTCAACTCGCGCCAGCCGAGTTGACCTGGCGTGCGGGCATTGATGTCGTATGCTTTGGGGGGATCAAGCCTGGTATCAGTCTAAGCGAAGCGGTCGTCTTCTTTGACCGTGAGCTATCGAACGAATTTGACTATCGCTGCAAGCAAGCTGGGCAGCTTGCTTCGAAGATGCGGTTTTCCTCGGCGCCCTGGGCAGCCTGTCTGCCGAATCGAGTTTGGTTACGCAATGCAGAAAATGCCAACAGAACTGCCCGACTCTTAGCCAATCACCTGAGGACGGTTCCTGGAATTGAGATCGCGCGTCCTGTCGAGGCCAATGCGGTCTTTGCGGTTCTCTCCGGTGACATTCATGCCCGCCTGCAACGAGCCGGCTGGAGGTACTATCAATTCATTGGCGGTGCTGCGCGTCTCATGACGTCCTGGCACACCTCAGACCAGGATGTCATGGCCTTCGTTGCCAGCGCAAGAGGCAATTAAGATTGCCAACGTAAGTAAGGCGGCGGATGCAAGCGCGGAAGCCCAGGTTTGGAGCCGCGGTATGTGTTAGCGCCAACGGCGCGGCTTTGATACCAGCGTGGGAAACGCCCCCAGGACCTATCCGCCACACAGGGCAGCGCTGAAGGCGCGACTCCTGCAAAGCCCTCTTTGGCGATCGTCATGCCATGCCACAGTCACGGCTATTTTGCGACCATCTGCTCCAGACAGAGATGGTGGAACGGACTGAACAACGATCCTCGCAATCGGAAAAGCGTGTGGAATTAAAGCGGGGTCCGATGAATTGCACTTTGAGCGTTCGCTCCATATTGGATAAAGTTCCGAGGTATCTGTTTAGACGAGTTTCCATTATGGATAGCTGGCCTCCTGCGCACCAAGCGTCTAAGGCTGTGACAGCTCCACGTGTTTACTCACAGGGGGCTATCCCTTCTATAAGCTTAGGCTAAGCAACGACCCCTTCAGGACTTTCGAGTGAGGAAGCGGCTCGGGACGGCCTCTCGAATAATTCTCCCCCTTAGCATGTCGAGAGCAGCTTGGCTGGCCAGTTGTTTAAAAGTGACCCGATCTGTGGGGAAAAACTCTTTTAGACATTCCGTTGGAGCCCCACGCTCGGCTAAGGCAACGAAAACAGTACCGGCGGGTTTCTCCGGCGTTCCGCCAGAGGGACCTGCGACGCCGGTAATACCGATGCCAAAGCTCGCTTCTGCCCTGGCTAGTGCTCCCTCAGCCATAGCCCGTGCGACGGGGTCGCTCACGGCTCCATGGGAGGCGATAAGCGTCGCAGGCACATCGACGCTGCGCATTTTGGCGTTATTCGAATAGGTGACAAAGCCCTCAAGAAAGACAACGGAAGCACCAGGCACGTTTGTAATACGATTGGCGAGCAAACCTCCGGTGCAGGATTCAGCGACGGCAAGAGTTTTCTTCAACTCCGCGAGACGGCGGACAACGACCTCTTCAATGAGATCGCCCTTCGTTGAGACAATATGTGTCCCTAGAGCTTGGAACACGTGCGGCTCAACCTGCTTGAGCACAGAAGGCGAGGCAATCAGACGAAAGTCGACTTCGTTCGGTCGAGCGCAATAACCAACTTCGATATCTCCACGCAAGGTGAGTTCCAAGCCAATAAGTTCCTCAACAGCGCTTTCGCCTAAACCAACGATGTGATAGTTGCGGAATTCTCTCTGCGTGAGATCTCCGCGAATATGTTGAAGCAGAGGTCGAACCTGTGTTTCAAACATCGGCTTCAATTCACGCGGTGGCCCGGGCAAAAGGAAGATATGCGGAGTGGAAAGTGAGAGAGTCAAAATGGGAGGAATGTAAAGTCCAGGGGCGGTGCCGTGAGCATTCGGAAGGACGGTGGCCCCTTCAGGCACCATGGCCTGACGCAGCATGCGTTGGCGTAGAGCAATGTTTCGGCGGGCTAGTCGTTGACGGATCGCTTCGGCAACGGCTTCGTTCATTATTAAGCGAAGACCCAGCAGCTCCGCAGCGATTTCGCGCGTGACATCATCAGTGGTGGGTCCGAGGCCTCCCGTGACCAAAAGGATTTCGCAGCGAGGAAGGGCATCCAGCAAGCCATCGCGGATCGCCGCTCCGTCGGGAAGAGTGGACTGTCTTTCGATTCGAAGACCCAGCTCGAAGAGTTCCTGACCAAAATAGGCCAGATGACTATTAGTCACGCTGCCAAGCAGCAACTCGGTGCCAGTATTAAGAACTTCGACATTCACAGGGAGTTATGATGAGCGACTATTCTGGCGCCGTTTCACGTCGTAAAATGATAGGCGCAGGGACGGTGAAAAATTTCACCGCTCACGCGAAAGCGCCTTAATCCAAGTATCGAGCCGAGTGTGCTTCTCCAAGTCTTTGCGCAAATCGTAAACGTAGAGGAGATTTGCCAGCACCCGTAAGAGGATCTGTCGCGGCGTGGCAGCTTCGAGATGCGAATCACGAAGCTTTAGATTCTGGCGAGCCAGAATTTCCTCACAATCTGATCGCGCTAAGATTCGCCCTTTGTGAAAGGGGTCGAAGAGCACTTCTCCGTGGCGCGCGATGAAATGCCCGGGGAGGTTGATACCATCCACTTTCATTCCGGCGCGCGCGGCAACCATTCGGTAAAGAATCGAGAGGGTGATGGGTATCCCCATGCGCATGTCAATGACGTGAGGCAAAATTGAATTGCGCTCGCTGTAGTAATCCTCAGTATTTCCGCGAAAGCAGAGTTCATCGGCCATGAACTCGGCCAGCGCCTGCACCCGTTGCCGGTTACTTACCGTGCCTGAAATCCTAACCAGAAACTGGCGCCCCCATTGGTTAACCTTGTGTTCGAATGATTCGATATCAACGGTGGCATCAAGACTATGAGCGAGCATCCAACATGCTCTCTCCAGATCACTCTCATCGGTGAAGAAATGGCAGAGAAGGAGAAACTCTTCGTCGGCGCCCTGGCAGGCAATCTCGGCCAGCACATCGCGAGCATGCCGGCAGACTCGTTCATCATCCATCTGCGCGAGGTCGCGAAGGCCTGAAATCCACTCCTCTCCCCCAAGAGCAAGCTGCTCCTTCACCAGGCGCACTGTCTCCGGATCGTCATCCTGAAGGAGGCGCACAATGGCGTCGCGTTGAGCAAACATCGCAGTCATTCTGTAGTCTTAAAATGCTGACAGCGCAAGCCACCGAGCGAGCCTTTAACCAAGGTCAAATTACAAAGGAGCACCTTTATGTTAAGCTGACTAGAAAGTCCGCTCTTCGGGCACTTAGTTTTCATTCCCGCTGCACCTCCAAAGTCTCAACCTCGCCAGGCCGACAACGAACGTAGAGAGCGATAGGGCGACAGCAGACGGAACAGTCCTCGGTTGTTCTGTATGAGCCCGCCGCAGTGTCCGCCTCGATGACGAAGGATGATCCGCAATAGGGACAGACGACTTCGATGTCCTCGATCAGGTTCATCTCAGGCGGATCTTGAAACGAATGTACACTCGCGAGCGATGTTTGCAAACCATCCAGCATTTACTCTGCTCGACAATCAAAGGGTAAGCGAAACCCGTTCGGCGTCGCTCCAGAGGCTTTCCAAGGAATAGAATCCGCGCTTTTCCCCTTGAAAAAGGTGAACGATTACATCGCCGTAATCGAGAATGATCCACTGGCTCGCGGGATAACCGTCTTCTGAGATCGGCTTGCGTCCAAACTTCTCGCGAATTTGCTCGCGTATCGAGCTGGAAATCGCTTTGAGCTGGGGTTCGGAAGTCGCCGAACAGATCACGAAGTAATCCGTGAATGTGGATATTCCGCGTAAGTCTAGCACGACGATTTCCTCGGCTTTCTTGTCGCCTGCCGCTTCGGCGCAGGCGCGGGACAGCGTCTCGCCGTCAATCATCACGGTAAAGTCCGAGCTTTGTGATCACGTTACAAACAGGCAGCGGTACCAGGTAGCGTACCTGAAAGGCCGCGGGCAATGCGATTGCGGATCTCCGTGGAGGAGATTTCGATATGCCTGGTGATGGTGGGAAAGTCGCCTAAGAACGGCATTTCCGCCCGAGAAAGCACGACGAACTGCGCCAATTCGCGAATCTTTGAGATGTTTTTCCAAGTCTCGAGTTCGGGCAAATTGTCATCCCCGATGAGATAGTAAAGCTTCGCCTGCGGAAAACGCGCGCGGAAAGTCTGCAAGGTGTCGACCGTGAACGATGGCCCCTGACGCGCAATTTCGCAGGCGTCCATCTCAAAGCGTGGCTCGTCCGCGATGGCTGTGGCGAGCATCTGGCAGCGGGCGTCCGGCGGGGCGGGCGGTTGGTCGAGCTTGTGTGGAGAGATGCGCGCGGGAAGGAAAATGATCTTGTCCAACTCCAGGCGCTCCACGGCATCACGGGCTAGGATCAGGTGTCCATTGTGAATGGGATCAAAGCTGCCGCCGTAGAGGCCGATCTTTTCATTTGGTTTGGACACGCAGTTGTGTATTCACGCACTTATGCCATCGAGTGATCCGGGTCAACTTTTGCTGATTGGCGTTCCAGGTCTTGAGCTCGATGCCGGCACGGCCAACTTCCTGCGGAAGCTGCAGCCGGGGGGATTTATTCTCTTTGGGCGAAATATCAAGTCAGCCGGGCAGCTTCGTAAGCTCATCGATGAACTCCGCGATTTAAGTGAGATCGAGCCGATCATCACGATCGATCAGGAAGGCGGCCGGGTTTCGCGCCTGAAGTTGATCGGCAACGAACCGCCGAGCGCTCAGCAACTCCGTGCAAAGGGCGACCTTGCCCTTATTCGCCGGCATGGTGACATTACCGGCCGCCTGCTCCGGCTTTTTGGTTTCAATCTCGATCTCTGCCCCGTCCTTGACATTTCTTTCGACGATGAATGCGAAAACTCTCTGAGAGGCCGCTGCTATGGTCGCACCGTGGCGGAGGTCATCGAAAAAGCCGGCGTTTTTAACAGCAGTTTGCGCGCGACAGGGATTCTCAGCTGCGGCAAGCATTTTCCGGGGTATGCTTCCGCGGCGCTCGATCCGCATCATGAGCTTCCAGTGATCAAGCGGTCACGCGCGGCGATGGAAGAGCACGAACTGGCCGTATTCCGCAGTTTTGCGGAGCAAGTCGACAGCATGATGGTGGGACATATCAGCGTCTCCGGTCTGGAAGCCGACGAAGCGCCTGCCTCACTCTCAACTGCCCTCATCAAGGGCCTTTTGCGAGGCGAATTAGGTTTCGGAGGGTTGGTTATGACCGACGACCTCGACATGGGTGCCATTCTCAACAACTACGGATTTGAAGACACTATGAAGAGGGGGATCCGCGCTGGTAACGATTTGCTGATGATTTGCCATCGTGTCGAGCTCGCCGCGCAAGCGAGAAAAGTGCTCGAATCGTTGCCCGCCGCTGAACTCGAACCTGCCTTGGCGCGTGTCCGGGAATTCAAATCGCGCCTGGCACCGCCAGAGTCCTTTAGTTCGGAGGCTTTCCTGGCATTAGATGCTGAAATCTGGGATTTGCGTGTTTCGACGCTCGGCGCAGAGCAGGCCGCACGACGCAGCCCAGAGGACGGCAAACGTTCGCCAGTCGAGTTGTACTAGGCTGCGAAAGAGCCGGCGAATTCCGGAGCGGTTCTCATAGGACGGTTCCAGATTACGAGAGATGCTCGGCCGCCACGTCAGCGGCGAGTGTCTTGACCGTTACCGCAGTGCCAGCGATGCGTATTCCCTCAAAGAGAGGGCTCATCTCAGAGGTCATCGCATTGAATCGTCCCATGCAATCCGAGATGGCGCACGTGACCGATCGGCCTTTGATCCCTCCAGAAAGATTTGTTGCTGCACGCCGAAGTGAGTCATATGAGAGCAGGTTCCTAAAACCCTGCACGACCTCCGGAGCAGGTCTTTCAATGAACTCATTAATCACAGGACACCTCGTTTCTTCGGTCGAGCGAAGTAGCGAGCAATGAGCTGTCGGGCTGCAAACGGTGCACCGCGTCTTCGTCCCAGTCGACCCCTGTGCCGATGGCGTCACTGACAATCGCCATGCCTTTCTCGACGCGCAGTGGCTCTGCGAGAATTGGGTTCCACCAATCCGCGCACTCCAACAGATGCGCTGTCGGAGTGCAGCAGAGGAGACGTGCACTGATCTCTGGCCACAGATGGTTGGAAACTTGGATACCTTTAGTGTGCGCGAGCGTCGCGGCTCTGAGCCAACCAGTTACTCCGCCAATCTTCATCACATCTGGCATCAAAGTCAGATGCATGCGCTTCGATGGCGTGCTCCATATCCAACGTTCCCACACCAGTTCTCTCCGCACTGAGTTGGAGTCCGTGCTTCACGCGCGACGAGCGCGTGCCCCGTGTAGTCGTGGGCGAGCGTCGGTTCTTCAACCCGCGTTAGGCCCTCGTCGTCGAGAACGCGAAGTCGTCCTACGGCGTCTGTCGGAGTGAGGCACTGGTTGTAGTCCACCATGATGATCATTTCCGGACCAGCCGCCTTTCGCATCGCACGCACAACGGCCACGTCCTCTTGCACGGTAGGGTAGCCGATTTTGGCTTTGATTCCCGTAAATCCTCGCGTCGACCAGCCTTCGGCGGCTTTCGCGCAACCTTCGACACCGTCATAGCCGATCGCGCCGTAGGGGCGAAGCGGCTTCTCCGCCCCGCCCAGCAACCGCACAAGCGGAACGCCGTGAACGCGGGTCAGCGCATCCCAAAGCGCCATGTCTATTGCCGCCAGCGCGATACCGACAAGGCCTTGCGTTCCAAGCAATTCGGCCAAATTCTTGAGGCGGTGCGTAAACTCGGGCTGGAGGGTGTTGTCGGCAAAACGGCTCGGTTCCATTTACGAACCGGGCGAACGATCAGGCGCGTAGATCAAGCATCGCGCGAACATGGAGCAGGAGTTCGTCATTGGCGGTTACATTCTGGAGCACGCGGATTTGACGCGCTGCTCGTGGGTGTTTACGAGAAGGAAGAACTCATCTTCGTCGCGAAGGTGAAGGACGGCTTCGTGCCACGGATTCGGGATGGGCTCTTGCGGCCCTTAAGGCGCTGCAAACTGCCTCCCACGACCAGTGCGGCACAGCAAATGTTTCTTATTGACACCAAATAGGCCGAGGCATGCATTTGGGGGTGCCGCTCAGGGCCTTTGACCAAAGGCGTTCCCTCTGTCCCCGGCGACACGGCGGTTACCGGCGACTCGGAGAAATCCCGCAGCAGGTCGTCGGGCGACAAACCATCCTTAGAACACCGGGAGGAAACAAAGAAAATGAGCTTAGTCGCTGCTCAAGTAGGGCCGGCAATCGGCTTTGCCCTGCAAGTCCTCGCCCAAGCGACGTAAGGGAGGATCAACATGCGTAAACTCGTGATGGCTGCGCTCTTCGCGCTGCCGATGTTCGGCGCGACGGCTATGGCCCAAGATACCCTTAAAATTGGCTGGATCGACCCGTTGTCGGGTGGCGGTGCCAGCGCTGGCGAAAGAAACCTGAAGACCTTTCAGTTCCTCGCCGATGAACTGAATGCCAAGGGCGGGGTTCTCGGCAAGAAGGTCGAGATCGTGCCGTTCGACAACAAGTTGAACCCGCAGGAGAGCCTGATCCAGGCGCAGAAGGCGATAGATGCCGGCATTCGTATTCTGACCCAGGGCAGCGGCTCGTCGGTCGCTGCCGCGCTGACGGATTTCGTCACCAAGCACAACGAGCGCAATCCCGACAAGGAAGTCCTGTACTTCAACTATGGGGCGATCGATCCGGTGCTCACGAACGACAAGTGCAGCTTCTGGCATTTCCGCTGGGACGCGAATGCCGACATGAAGATGGAGGCGCTCACGAACTACATGAAGGGCGTTCCGTCGATCAAGAAACTCTACCTGATCAATCAGGATTATTCATTCGGCCAATCTGTTCGCTCGCAGGCCAAGGCGATGCTGGCCGCCAAGCGTCCCGACATCCAGATCGTCGGCGATGAGTTGCATCCGCTGCTGAAAATCACCGACTTTGGGCCATATATTGCCAAGATCAAGGCATCGGGCGCAGATAGCGTCATAACCGGCAACTGGGGGCAGGACTTCGCGCTGCTCCTGAAGGCTGCCGCAGACGCCGGATTGAGAGTGAACTGGTATACCTATTACGCAGGTAGCCCGGGTGGCCCGACCGCTATCAAGCAGGGCAACCTGAACAATCAGGTTTTCGTAATCGCCGTAGGTTCTCCGAACATCGACCATGCGTCATCGCAGGCTCTTGAAAAGGCGTTTCGATCAAAATACGGCTTCGGAGTGTGGTATCCGCCAGTCAACGAAATGCGGATGTTTGCGGCAGCGGCGGACAAAGCCAAGTCGCTTGAACCGGTGAAGATCGCGTTGGCCCTGGAAGGTATGGAATTTGAAGTCTTCAACGGCGGCACGGGCTATATGAGGAAGGACGATCACCAGTTCTTCCAGCCGATGTACATAGCGTCGTTCGGCGAATTGACCAACGGCGAGCCGTTCGACGAGGAAAATACCGGTTGGGGCTGGAAGGAGGTCGCGAAGATCGAGACTGCGCAAATCGTCCTGCCGACCACCTGCAAGATGACCCGGCCGAACTGATCGTGGGCCTCTTCAAGCGAAGCGACGGGTACCCATTTTTGCTGAATGCGCTCTGATCACGCACGCAATCTGTGGTTTGCTCCGGCAACTGCCGGGGCAAACGCGGCTCTTACCTTCCAAGGGTAGTGTCGTGCTTGAACTGATCGTCATATCCGCGCTCAACGGCGTGCTGTACGGAATGCTGCTGTTTCTGATGGCGAGCGGCCTCACCGTCATCTTCAGCATGCTGGGCGTGCTCAACTTTGCACATGCGAGCTTTTACATGCTCGGTGCGTTTTTCGGATTTGAGATCAGCCGATGGTTCGGCTTCTGGCCCGCGCTGCTGGTCGCGCCCTTGCTGGCAGGGCTCATCGGAGCAGCCGTCGAACGCTACGGCCTTCGCCATGTCCATAAGAACGGCCACGTCGCGGAGCTGCTCTTCACGTTCGGCCTTGCATTTGCAATCGAGGAAGTGGTGCAGATCATCTGGGGCAAAAGCCCTGTGGACTATCGTGTTCCGCGGCTGCTTGACTTTCCTGCCTTCACCATCTTCTCCACCAATTACCCGGCCTTCAAGATGTTCATGCTGCTAGTGTCCGTCGCCATCTTCCTGGGGCTGCTGATCGCCTTTAAGAAGACGCGCGTGGGCTTAATCGTGCAGGCGGCTTTAACGCATCCGCACATGGTCGGGCATCTCGGACACAATGTCGACCGCATCTTCATGATGGTTTTCGGTATTGGCACCGCGCTCGCCGCGGTCGCCGGTGTAATCGCCGGGCCTGCTCTGCAGACGCAATCCAACATGGCGGAGCTGTTGGGACCAATCCTGTTCGTGGTCGTCGTCGTCGGCGGTCTCGGCTCGCTCCCGGGGGCATTTATCGCGTCGCTGGTGATTGGGCTGGTTCAAACCTTCGCCGTGTCGATGAACGGATCGCTCGCCAGCATTTTCGGACCGCTCGGGCCTGGCAACACGCAGCCACTCCTCGCCGACATCTGGAACGTGACCATCGCCCAGATCGCGCCAATCATTCCCTACTTCTTGATGGTCGTGATCCTGCTTTTCCGGCCGAAGGGTCTTTTGGGGACGCGCGAGTAATGAGCGATCTTTCCAAGGTGGCCGCTCCCCCGCGTTCGGTCAGCTCGGACAAGCTCCGCTTCTATGGTTCATGGATTGCAATGGCGATCGCCCTGCTGGCGCTGCCCTATATTTTCAGCTCAGGCGGATCGCTCACTACGTTCAGCCTGATCGGTATCTCGATCATCTTTTCACTGTCTTACAACATCCTGCTCGGCCAAACGGGTCTATTGTCGTTCGGTCATGCAGTGTATTACGGCCTCGGCGGATTTCTGGCAATTCACGCCATGAACCTGATCGCCAGCTCGAAACTCCCGGTACCGCTGCCGCTGGTGCCTTTGATTGGCGGAATAGCCGGGTTGTTCTTTGCCGCTATTCTCGGATGGGTTCCAACCCGTCGCAGCCGCACGGCGTTCGCAATGATTTCGCTTGGCGTCGCCGAACTAGTCGCCTCCTCCTCGCTTATCCTGCGTAGCTTCTTCGGCGGCGAAGCCGGCATCTCCGCTAACCGCACCAAGCTCTTGCGGGTGTTCGACTGGAACTTCGGGCCGCAGATTCAGATCTATTATCTGGTTGCATTCTGGACGTTGCTCGCTGTGATCGCGATGTATGCTCTGACGCGTACGCCGCTTGGCCGAATGTGCAATGCCGTTCGCGACAATCCCGAGCGCGTGCAGTTTGTGGGCTACGATCCGCATGTTATTCGCTTTCTGGCTTTTTGCTTTGCCGGTTTCTTCGCCGGTATCGCGGGCGCGCTGGCCGCGATCAATTTCGAGATCGCGAATTCCACCTATCTTGGCCCAGCGCAATCTGGCGTCGTTTTGTTCGCGACCTATATCGGCGGAGTCGGATTTTTCATCGGCCCGATCGTTGGCGCGATTTTTGTGACCTACTTTTCGCTCGCGCTGAGCGACCTCACCTCGGTTTGGCGGCTTTATTTCGGCCTTTTTTTCATCGCAATCGTAATGTTCGCGCCCGGAGGAATCACCGGGCTTCTAATGAAGCACCGCCCGCTGGTCCGAGCTGGAACCCTGGTTACGGTGCTGCGCGCCTATCTGGTGGCGCTTGTCCCGACATTGACCATGATCGCGGGGCTCATTCTGGCGATCGAGATCGTCGTGCAACACACGGTCAATGCCGGCGAAGATCCCTATATGAAGGCGTTTGGCGTGCATTTCAATGCCGCCAGTCCGTTGATCTGGCTTCTCGCAGTGGCGCTCATGATCGGCGGATTTATCGTCGCGCGCCGGACCTGGACCTGGGTCGGGAACGCCTGGGACGAGGCACTCATCGCCGCACGCGAAAAAGGATTCCACGCATGACGTCGCCTGCAGTTGAGTTACGCGGGGTGCAGAAGAGCTTCGGCAATACTTCGGTGATCCGCGACGTCAATCTGACCGTCGTCAAGGGCGAGCGCCACGCCTTGATTGGACCGAATGGCGCGGGCAAATCGACCCTGTTCAATCTGATCAGCGGATACATCATTCCGACGGTCGGCAGCATTCTTTTGAAGGACGAGATTGTCTCAGGTCTGCCGCCTTATCAGATCAATCGCCGCGGTCTGTCTCGTAGCTTTCAAGTCTCCAACGTCTTTGCAAACATGAGCGTGTGGGAAAATATTCGCTGCGCCCTTCTTTGGGCGACCGGCCACCGTTATGCGTTCTGGAAGAACATCGACAATCTGCCGGAAGTGCGCGAGCGGACCTCGCAGATTCTTCAGGACATCAACCTGATCTCCCGGCACGATGTGCCAGCCGGGCTTCTCGCCTATGCCGAACAGCGTACGCTCGAGATCGGCATCACGATCGCAGGCGGTGCGGATGTTATTCTGCTTGACGAGCCGACCGCGGGAATGAGCCACACCGAAACCGAGCGCGCGGTCGCGCTGATCCGACGCCTGACCGAGGGCCGCACGCTTCTGATCATCGAGCACGATATGAGCGTGGTGTTCGGATTGGCCGATCGTATTTCGGTGCTGGTGTACGGCCAGATCATCGCTTCCGGAACGCCCGAGGAGATCCGCGGCAATCCGAAGGTCAAGGAAGCCTATCTCGGCGAGGAGGCAGCGTGATGCTGGAGGTCCAGGATCTGCATGCCTACTATGGCAAGAGCCATATACTGCAGGGCGTCAATATGTATATCGACGCTGGTGAAGTCGCCAGCCTGTTGGGACGCAACGGTGTCGGACGCTCCACGACTGTCAAAGCCATCATGGGAGAGGTGCCGCCGCAGGGCTCGATAAGGTTCAAGGGCCATAATATTGCCGGACTGCCAAGCTATCGGATCGCGCATTTGGGGCTTGGTTACGTTCCCGAAAACCGGGATATCTTTCCGGCCCTGACGGTGCGGCAAAACCTGATCCTTGGCATCAAGGATACCAGGCGTCCGGGGAAATGGCGCCTCGAGGACATGCTGCAGATGTTTCCAAACCTCGCCGCGCGTGCCGATACCGCTGCTGGTGTGTTGTCGAGCGGCGAGCAGCAGATGCTGACAATTTGCCGCACGCTGATGGGCGACCCCGAACTCGTCATGATCGACGAGCCCACCGAAGGGCTGGCGCCGATCATTGTTCAGCAGATCGGCGACCTGATCGCCGATATTGCCCGGCGCGGCGTCGCGATCCTGTTGGTCGAACAGAAGCTGTCGATCGCCATGCGGATATCGCACCGCGTCTATGTGATGGGCCACGGACGGATCGTATTCGAGGGCACACCTGCCGAACTCAAGGCCAATCAGGCGGTGCGCCGCGAATGGCTCGAAGTTTGATAGCATGCGCGGAACCCCTGAAACCGCTCCGGATTGGGTAATCAAAGCCCTTGAGGAGAAAGACAGAACATGCTGAAGCGTGTCGCGAAGAGTTTAGGGAACGCGCTAACTTGATCGCGTCGGATTGGTCAAAGCTGCGACGGGCTTCCGATACCATCAGTGACGTGCGAAGCCGATGGACCGCTCATCTTGAGGTAGAATATGAATCAAAGCGGCTTTCCCGACCCCTCGAGACCTTCGATTAGTGCCATCCATCGCGTTCATCGGGTCGGCGCCTTTTCCTCATAGTCGGAATAGAATCCTTTACCGCTCTTTATCCCCAAACGGCCCTGCTCGATATACCGCTTGAGCAACTGGCGCGGTTCAGCGGGAATGCCTGGACGGATGGCTGCGTAATGCTCTTCAATGTCCAGCACTACATCGAGGCCGACTTTGTCCATCATTCGGAACGGTCCGTCATGCGAACCGAGGACGCTTTGAAAAAGTCGATCGACGACCTGAGGCGTTGAAACGCCCTCGGCCACCACGGCCAGAGACTCGCGCTTTATCGCTGCCCATATCCGGTTATAGATAAATCCCACGCTTTCCTTAAGGACGTGAATGGGCAGCAATCCGTAAGCCGGCAGCCGTTCGAACAAGCGGGCGATCACCTCGTCGGTCGTCTTCCCACAGGACATCACCTCGACGACATTCAGCTCAGGCGGCCTGTAGTAGTGGGTGTTGACTACTCGGCCAGGGCGCGAGACGGCGTCGATGAACTGGCTCGTTGGATAGGACGACGAATTGCTGGCAAGGATCGCATCTTCTGGCGCTAGACGATCCAGATCGCCAAACATCTTTCTCTTGAGATCCAGCCGCTCTGGTATCGCTTCCACAACCATCCAAGTGTCAGCAACGGCGGCTTGGACGGTCTTCGAGGGAATCAAACGACCTGAAAGAGCTCCGGACCGCCCCGCGACGACCCGAGGCAGTTCTGCTTCGACGTAGCGTCGGGCGACGGCCAACTGATCGGCATTCGGATCATAAAGGCGAACCTCGCCGCCACTGCTCGCCAGCATGAGCGCGATGCGTGAACCGAGCGTACCGCTTCCTATGACTGCTGTTGGACGTGTCGTAGGACTAAATGCTAAGTTGTCGTGTTTTAGGGCCATAACTCCTCGTTGGCTGCACGCATTTTAAGTATTCAGGCTTAATCCCTGTCACCGGTGAGATAGGACATCGACTACGAGTCATCAGCCGTATGTCCGGACGCTGCCACCGGTTCCGCCTTGGCGCGATGCGAGAGCAATTCCAGCAGTCCCATGATCAAATAGTCACGCTCCTGCGATAGCTCTTCGAACGAGCGGCCATGAACCTCCTCCAGCACGCCGTCCACAATTCTTTTCTGCAGTTCGGGACCCAGGTTGGGAGAGCCGAGATTGGCCCAACACGCCGTCATCGGGCCTGTGAAATGCTCAAAGAAGTGACGAATACCGCCTGGTCCGCCCCCCAAGTGATAAATTAGGTTCGGTCCCATCAGAGCCCAGCGCAGACCCGGCCCCATGCACACTGCGGCATCAGCGTCCGCGACGCTGATCACATCCTGATCGATCAGATAGGCTACTTCCCGGTAGAGCGCTGCCGAAAGCCGGTTTGCCACGTGTCCCATTACCTCCTTGCGAATATGCAACGCCCGCTTTCCCATGGCGGTGTAGAAACGCATTGCGCGGTCGATAGTCTCCGCAGACGTCTTTGCTCCTCCGACCACTTCGACCAGCGGAATCAGGTGCGGCGGATTGAAGGGATGTCCGGTCACGCAACGCTCCGGGTGCTGGCACTCGGATTGAATCTGGCTCATAGGAATACCGGAAGTACTCGACACGAGGATGGCAGGCGGTGGAAGGATCGAATCCATGTCCGCGAATAGTTTGATCTTTAGGGGCTCGAGTTCTGGGGCGTTTTCCTGCACCATGTCCGCGCCCGCAAGGGCTTCTTTGAGATTAGATTCGAATCGCAGACGCGAGGTCGACGCTCCCGGTGCCAGTCCGATCTTTGTCAGCGCGGCCCACGCCGCCTCGACGCATTGGCGCACTTTGTCTTCCGCGCCTGGTGCTGGATCGGTAGCCACGACATCCAGACCGTGAGCTAGAAAACAGGCGGCCCAACTGGAGCCGATCAGACCTGTACCCACAATCGCAACACGACTAATTTCAGTATTCGAGTCCATAATTGATTAACTGATTTAGCTTTTTTTCCCACCGCGCTGCTCCAGTGACCTAATTTTACAACGCGACTCTCCGCCGCAGGCGCAAGTTGTCGTGCCTCGCCGTCCGCGAAGATTATGGCGAGCTTAGCGTCGTCGCGTACGAGTTGGGCGAGGGTTGCTGCCTAGACTGGTATGGTTTTAGGTTTCCTATTCTACTTTTTTCCACACTAGAATGAACTCACCTTCTTCCCCATCGATCGCGCTTTGAGCGCGAGCGGTCGTAATGGTCAGAGTATTACCATCCAGCTTATAAAACCGGACTAGGTCCGTTCCGGTCCAGGATTGATTCCAGGAAATATCTACATGATGGACTACCTTCTCACCGTCTGCCGTATACGTTCCTGCATAGGCGAACATGCTCCCTTGGAGTTTTACTTTCTCCTCGTCCGTTGGAACTATGTCGCGCGGTTTTGGACGGTCTTCCGCAACACCGATCGCATACATACGACCATCCGGAGAGTAACTGAGGTAGCCATCTGGATGGTCGCCAAACGGGCTGGAACGCTGGCCAGTCGCAATCGCCTCAAAGATCAATGACTGCAATTTCCAGGTACCGAGGATCGGGTTCACGGCGGCTAATGCGGCCTTTGGAACGTCTAGGGAGTGTTGTGTAACATCGGTGGCCTTCATTGTTTTTCTTCCGGTATTGAGCGAGGGCGGGAATGTTCGCGCAGACCCTCGCGCGAGAAGCTGAAGTCGAACGGACCTTCAGGCTGAATGTAATCGGCGAGACTCCTTAACCGCTGAGAAGTCCGTCTCTCGTCACGGTCATGGAGTGACGCCGAATAAACCCGTCCTGGAGAAAATCAGTATGGCATTACGAGCACCCGCCTAGCAAACGGACTTTTGCACGATTTCAGTCGAAGCGAACATGAAGACGTCTCCGAAGTCTAGCGCACGGCTGCTCGGAATCGCTCCCTTAATAGATCACTTCGATGGAGCATCTGCGACCAATTACGACCCGCAGTCAAATCGCCGTCGAGAGCAGCCACCAATTTCTTGAACGAGCGGTGGCATCTCAAACACGCGTCCGGAAAATCGAAACACCTTCTCCTTTTGCGCTCCAGGAACGGGTCCAACAAACTACCAACAATGGACCGATAATTCCCGCGATGCTGAGCTGTAAACTGCCCAAGGTCGCTGCTGAGGGCAACTCCGCGTCGGAGATGACTTGGCCGCACGATCGATGTCCAGGCCGGTGCGTTGATGGCAAACCCGACTTCGATGAAAAACACGAAGCTGAGCCATACGATGATAATGACGCAGTTTCAGGGAAAGCGGAACAGATTCTGCGATGACCTCTATTTAAGAAGCGATCTATGGGAGACCCTAGTAACCTGCTTAGTCATGTTCGACCGCTCTGTTCTGGTATGAGAACGTGTTCCTGAACACTTCATCCACATTTATTAATTCGCCGATCGTTGCACCCGCCTTAATCTTCTCTTGAAGAAGATGCTCCGTCGCCAGTAGGCGTTCGGCCTGCTCCAGAATCACGGCGGCCTGTGCCATTGGTACGACAACTACTCCGTTGCCGTCGACAACTACCACGTCTCCGGGCGACACCGCCACCCCGCCGCACTGGATCGGGACGTTGACGTCGCCATAACCGGAGATCGAACCCACGTTCGGAACGACCCCTTTGCAGATCACTGGAAATCTAATTTTTCTAATCTCTTCCACGTCACGACAGGCCCCATCGATTACAGCTGCGATAACCCCTCGATTGAGGGCCGACATAGTCATGTTCTCTCCCCAGAAAGCCGTATTGATCGATTCGTGAGAGTCGATAACGATAACGTCGCCAGGTTTGCAGATGTCGATAGCCTTGAAGGCCGCAGCTAGATCGGAGGCCAGAGTCCTTACGGTTATTGCAGTACCGACGAGCCTCGTTCCCTCAAACAGTGGCTTCATGTCGGAGGTCATCGCATTGAAACGGCCCATACAGTCCGAAATCGCACACGTGATTGAGTCATGACGGAGCAGGTTCCTATAACCCTGCACAATTTCCGCGGGTAGCCTGTCGATGATCTCATTGATCATGGGACTCTCCTTGCGTCTGGCTCCGGCCACTCCTCTGCCTGCAGAACATATTCTAGAATCATAGCGCTCAAACGGATGCTTGGCCGAGGCACGGTCGAGATGTTCTTTCCAGCAAGAGCTGACGCTTTCGACCTGCTTTGGTTATACCCAGAATTATCAGCTCGCGGAAATGATACATTAAAGCCATTGCGGTTCAGCGACCACTGGGAGACGCCCAGATCACGAGCTACCTCGCTTATCGTCCGCCCACTTTGAACCAGTGCTACGGCGGGGAGACTTTGCAAATGCTGGTCATAGTCACGCGGAGGGTGGGATTCTATTAGCACTGGTGCGAGCGGCCCGAGTGAGGTTGTGGCAAGTTTAACTCCCCGAGGATTTCCTACTTTAGTTCAAAGCCTGCTGAGTTAAAAACGGCGCCGCGGCGAGCGATGCGAGCCGGCGGGTCCGCTCCACTGCGTGGTTCGGCGGCCGGAAGCAAAGCCGCTCTAGTCCCAGA
Source organism: uncultured Verrucomicrobiae bacterium (assembly GCA_963744345.1). Classification (GTDB taxonomy): domain Bacteria; phylum Verrucomicrobiota; class Verrucomicrobiia; order Chthoniobacterales; family Terrimicrobiaceae; genus DASTFP01. The sequence goes on along the minus strand of CAVUTD010000019.1, from coordinate 2,883 downwards.
CCCGTCCGCTATCATCGCGGCAACTGCGTGAGTACGCCCTCTGCCTCCCGCACAAGGTCGCGCACAATCGCGGCCGCTGGTTTGATATCGTGCACCAGGCTGCATGACTCGCCGCAATAGAGTGCGGCATAGTCGAGATCACCTTCGAATCCCGGCGTCGCCAGGAACGCCGAATACCGTGGAACGTTCACCACCTCGCCCGCCCGCGGCATTTTGGCGATGATCTCGCCTTCGCCCGGACGCTGGCCGCTGGGTGGGCGGCCGACGGCTTCCCATTCGATCACCTGCTTGTTGCGCAGGACGCGATGAGGGACGGCCCAGCCGATGTCAAAGATCTGCCCGTAGATCGTATCCTCCGCCCTGCTTTTAACAACCCGTTCTTTGTACTCCTGAGGCACGCATGCTTCCTCGCTGGCGAGGAAGCGAGTCCCCACGGAAATTGCCTCCGCACCAAGGCTCAGCGCCGCAACCAGCCCTCGGCCGGTTGCAATGCCGCCTGAGGCGATGACGGGAACGGGGGCCACCGCCTTCACCACGGCGGGGACGAGCGTGCTAAGCGAGATCGTGCTCTTCACGTGTCCACCGGCTTCAAGGCCCTGGGCGATGATGGCATCCACGCCGGCAGCCGCCGCCGACATCGCCTCCTCGAGGGAACCGACCTGGATGAAGATCTTGATGCCGCGGCGATGGGCGTCCTTGACGTAGGGCGTCGGATCGCCCCAGAAAAGAATGAGGATGGGGACGGTCTCGTCAAAACAGACCTCGATCTGCCCTTCCTGGGGATGATCGAGGATCCGATTCACGCCGAAAGGCTTGTCGGTAAGCGCACGCACGCGCTGGATCTCCCCGCGCAGCAACCTTGCCGGCACACGCGCAGTACCCGAGCACACCGCAGGCTCCCGCATTCGAGACCGCGGCCGTCAGTTCTGGCCCCGCCGCAGTGCCCATGCCGACCGAAAAGATTGGGTACTCGATGCCGACTCGATGACAGAGCGATGTTCTCAGCATATCGCCTCCGCGCAACGGATCCGGTTCCGGTTCACTCCCTCTCGTCCGCCGAACGATTGTTGAGCGGCGCCGTGAAGCGCGCAGCGCTGAACCGCGTCCGTCTCGAACGCAAAGTTAGGCGCGATCACACGGGACCGGGTCGGCGCGTCGCATGCCATGGCTACACGCCAGGCACCGCAACGAGGTGATCTGTTGCTGCTGGCTGGCGCAGCGCCAGTAAAGGCGCGTATTTCGGAGAGTTGTACCAGGATTTCAGCGCGTCCATGTCAGGAAATTCGATCACCACCAACCTCGCGGGTTGCCACGTACCCTCGAGCACCTCGTGTGCGCGGCCACGCACAAGGAACCGCCTACCGAACTTCGCAATGAGGGGCGCCACTTGGCGTTTGTATTCGTCGTAAGTGGCGTGATCCGTAATGTGTGTATCCGCGATGAGATAAGCAGGCATCGTATAGCTCCTCTGAGTACCTGTGGCCGATGCGTCACTAAGATTGTCCAACCATTACCTAAGCGCCTAACAAGTGATTCCGTGATTTTCGGATATCATGCCAGATCCGGAGTTATCCGAACGTTTATGGGCAGAAAGGCCCTCTGGCATTCATTCCGAGTACACTCTGCCCGGAGGCAAACTCCAAAGTCAAGTCTGAGAAGTAGAATCCATCGCCGACCGCGGCGAACGGCTTTAAAAAGCGAACTGTCACTCACGGGCGCTCCCCTTCTTTTTCCAACTGCCTTAAATTCCCGCAAACAGTACAAGCTCGCAAGCGTCCCCTCCAATTTATTCCATTTCGCCGCACTGCGCTCGCCCCTGACCGCGCCAGCGCTCCGGCGCGCAAAACGCCCGTCACCGCTTCCGTCCAAACCCCTTGCAATTTACACGGCTGCTGCTCGGAATCGCTCCCTTAATAGAGCAATGCGAAGGAGCATCTGCGACCAATTACGACCCGCAGTCAAACCGCCGCGCCACCAATTTCTTGAACGAGCGGTGGCATCTCAAACACGCGTCCGGAAAATCGAAACACCTTCTCCTTTTGCGCACCAGGAACGGGTCCAACAAACCACCTAACAATGGACCGATAATTCCCGCGATGCTGAGCTGTAAACTGCCCAAGGTCGCTGCTGAGGGCAACCCGCGTCGGAGATGACTTGGCGCACGATCGATGTCCAGGCCGGTGCGTTGATGGCAAACCCGACTCCCGGGGAAACCACGCCATCCGGGATGAGATAAGGATTGAGAAGATGCGCCCAACCAAGCACAGCGAGAGTCGAGGCCGCGGCGGCCATGCAAACATTGATCGTGCAGACCAGTTTCTCACGATCGACCCTGTCGGCGACTGCACCGGCGGGCAGTGTGAACAGAAAGAAAGGCAGTGATGCCACTGTTGACATGAGCGAAATAAGGAGCGGAGAGCCGGTAAAAACGCCCATCATCCAGGTCGCTGCGTTGTCGTGGGCGGCCACACAGGTTCCGGAGATCACCGCGGCCGCCCCAGGTTTTCTGAATGCCGGGTTTCGCAGTGCCGCCCAAGTGGAGTTCGTCGTCATGATTGGAGATGTTGCTCTTCATCCCCCTACAAAGGCGCCGACGCGGCGGAGTTTCAGGAATTTCATTCCTAAACAGGCTTTTGCCGGATATTGTTGGTGAAAGACTCACTCGTGAAACGCGACCATGGTCCGGCAGTGGAGAACAGACGCGTCTGCCTGGGGTGCGGTAATGAGTTTTCTGGAGCAGTCGAATTCTGCCCGGTGTGCATGCTTCGCAAGGCCCTCGAAGAGGAGACCCAATCCGACAAATCTACTTCGGAACCAGGCAACGCTGAGATAACACCCGCCCGCCGACCGCGCCGATTCGAGCATTACGAACTGATTTTGGAC
>CAVUTD010000018.1:0-38063 GCA_963744345.1 uncultured Verrucomicrobiae bacterium | reverse complement strand
CTAGTCGTTTTACTGCCGCCAACAACTCAGGCGCTGCTGCGATGAGGTGGGCATTGTGCAAAAATCTTGCCTTTGTGAGCCCTGACTTTTGCCCGTAGTTCGGAAGATTCGCGATATGTTCTGAATTCGGCCCGGTTATGTCGCCGCCAATCGCATCTTCTGGATGTGCTCCGTGGGTATCCAGTTTCCAAGGTCCCGGCGTGTGTTGTGCTTTCATCGTTTTAAATGTCGTTCAGGTAATCTCCCCGTCCATCCAAGGATGTCGGAGAGATATTCAGAGGTCCCGGGGTCGTCGCCGACCCCGGACCCTTCGCCCTGCGCTTGCCGGGCACCAGCCGGCCCGGTAAGCCGGATATCGATGCCGATGATCGCGGCCATTGTGCGGGATGATCAGCGACTCCTCGAGCAACTCACTCGAGGGACCTTGACCGGGGTCTGGATCTCGAGTTTTTCAGGCTCGTTGTGGCCTGTCAGGCGCGAGCCTTGACGAATAGGTGCCCGTCCAATCCTCGAAGGCTCCTTTTCCATGCACGGGATTGATTCTGGGGACAGGTGCCGGAAATAGGGTATGCCCCCCCCGCTGCTCACCCGACCTCGAGCCCGCCACGGGCATTTAAATGCAATTACGGGGCATTCTCCTCAAGATGACATCGGCACGGCGGGCATCCTCGGCAACGCACGCTGCGCGAACGCAGCCGGCGACTAAGTTCACCACGTTCGGGCGGACTCAACTTCAGACGTTTGGATGCCATCCAGCAACCATAGCCAATCCGTAGCCGTTTCAAGGATACAGTGCACTAGCTTCATCACGACAATGCCGTGATCGAGTTAGCCTTGCATGCTATGCCAGCGTGGCGTGCCGCTTCGAAGAGGCCAAGGCACGGCTCAAACGCGCCATAGAACAGGACAAGCAGTTTCAGAAGCTCGGTATCGATGACAAGGACCTGCGGCCTTTTTGGGATTGGAATGCTGAATTGCGTAGACTGCATGAGCGGCATGACTCAAACGAACTTCTCTTTGTATGTGCCCAACTCTCGCCCGTGTCCTCCCAATGCCACCTAAACTGTTCCGGCAACCGGGGGGCCAAGCCTGATTTCTTGCCAAAAGACGATTCCCGACACGGGTCCTGCACCAGGAACGCATAGCCAGAGGCTGCATTTATCTTGGACTCCTAGAGTGACGAGGTTCCTGATGAGGAGTAAATCGCCGATGTCGCCTTGCTTAGGAAGTTGCGGTTCTTGAGTCCTCTGCACAAGCGGCACAAGGTTAATCTGAGCGACGTTCTGTCCTGCCTGAAATACTCCCGCGCGATTTTTTTCGCTGACCGCGTGAAGCGAAACCCCAGCTTCACTCGTGGCCAAAACTCCTACTCCTTCGACGCTCCTACCACTCACCCCCGGACCGGTGTCACTCCTGCCACTCACCCCCCGGACCGGTTTCACTCATACCAAGCACCCCGATTCCATCGCCCCGCACTTGTAGCTCAACCTCCTCAGATGGAACGTTGAGGTTGTTGACGACGTTTGTATCGATGACACTTGCTCCCACTACACCGACCGTTCCAAATGGTCCCCTTGTGGTGCCAAGGACTCCAAACTTACAGTCGCTGCCATTGCCATAGACGCCTGCGATCCCGTGTTCCGGGAATTGTCCCTTCGAAGACGTTCCCACTACCCCAAAGCGTCGGCCGTTGACGTGAACTCCAAATTCAAAATCACTTTGGTTAGCAGGACCGACAGTCGAAAACGCCGCCTTCGTCTGCCCGGACGAGAGATGCGATGGACCGGTCGCAGTGAACTGGTCGTCGTGCATAGTATATTTCCTTTTTCTTTTTAGGGGTGATGGTAAGATGTCGAAGCTACAAACGGCCAAAGTGATTTGTCCAGTGCGTTTCGTCCTTGTGTTAGCGACATTCACAGAAGTGGCGTTTTTGCAGCACTCTGGTGGCTTCGGAAGGAATATTACTCAAGGGTGCGGGAGTAATTTCCGGATAGGCTTGAGCCCCCCGTCGCTTCGTGCGGCCGTAATCTTCGCTGCTCGGATCCCAATAGATGAGCGGAATCCTGCGCCCCTCGTAGACCTGCATTCCTCTGCCGTGTCGGAAGCTTGGGCCACGCCGGCGTCAGCCATTGTGTTCTGAATCGCAGTCGCGGCTACGAGCACTTCCTTTTTTTTGGAAAGAAGTATTTCCATCACGATGAAGTTTGCGGCAAACCCGCAACCTCCCGAAACCACGATGCGCCGTTTTCAGGTCGGTAAGCGGATCGCTCCAAGGCTTGGCGGTGACCGTTCGCGAGATCAATCCATAGTCAATTTCCGCCACGATCTCCTGGGTGTCACCATCGCGGCATTGTACCTTGCCGCTGAAGAGCACCTGGGAGCAGATCCAGTTCTCAGTGCGGCTGATCGAAGCGTCGAGCTCCTGCTCGTCGAGCACCAGCAATTGCGCGTCGCGATTGGTGGCGTCGCCTCCTGCGCGGGTGCCGCCTCAGTGCGCGGATCCGGCCGCAATGTCACCGTCCAGGCGGAATCCTCAAGCGAAGCTCGGGGTACCGTCAGGGATATAGGTGGTAGCAAGGTTGGAATTTCCACCAGTGGAAAACTCAATGGACTTAGGAAAATAGCGCGTCTTAGACAACGTCGCGGAGCCAAGTAAATTAAGGCTGCGCGACCTTCTATTAGCTAAGTTTCCGGCGGTTTCGCTTTCGTGCTTGCCTAGAGCCTTGAGGACGGCGATGAGGGCTTCGAGGTAAGCGACCCCAAGCCTTCATCTTTGGATGGCCTGCTGCATCACCATCATGTCCTGCCGGGCCGCTCTGGGCCTCTCGTACGCGGTGGTGCTTTGCGGCATCATCGCGGCACGACTTCCCGATGAGGAGCGGTATCTCTCGAACAACTTGCCAGGGTAGGGAGAGTATGGTCAGAACGGCTCTGCAGAACAAAGCTGCTCTCAGGCGCTAACCCGGACAGCTAATGAACGTTTGGTTTGATGCGCAAAATGTGGAGATCAGATGCAAGTCGTGTTCACGAGGCAGAGAGCTCGTGGCCCGCTGGTTGATCGATTTACTAAGACGATGCTTATCGGCGACTTTGAGAATGCCCCGGAGCCAGCACCCAGATTATAACAATTTGCAAGACAATCATCGAGGCCACGCAAAACAGTGGAATGAGAAGTCCGATACGCAAATCCCCAAACCGGGCCGAAGCCAATCCCACCAGCCAGGGAATCAGGGCTCCGCCCATGCCGCCTAGCACAAAGATGAATCCACTCATTTTCGACGCCCGTCTACCGAATTGTCGGGTGAAGGTCGCAAAAGTGGTGGGGAAGACGGCGGCTAGCCCCAACCCGGCGAGACCGACGCCGGACGAGACGGTCATTAGGCTACTTCCTACCAGGATGACCAGAAGACCGGCGAGTGCGACGAAGAGGCTGATCAACACGAGCGCCGCCTCGCTCGCAAGCCTCAAAATCGCAGGGGCGGCGGCTCTGCCAATCAGCAGTCCTGTCCAGAAGAATGACGGGATCATCGTCCCAAATCCGCTCGCTGACGCGCTAATACGCTGCGCGTAGGAGGCGATCCATCCGGCGGTGGCCGTCTCTGAACCTATATACATGAAGATTAATCCGCCAGTTAACATTGCATATGGACTGGCCCAAGCGTGCAAGGCCAAGGTCTCGAAGGGCCGCCGGTCCTTCAGGTCAGCTTTGGGTGAATTCGGTGCCAGGATGGAATCCGTGAGAGAGCGACGCGCGATCAAGAAGGCAATGCCGGACAGCAGCGCGGCAAGTCCAATTAACGGTGTAACCAAACGTCCGTCGCGCGCGAACAGGGAAATCAGCGGCGGACCGGCGGCGGCGCCCAGCGCCGACACGAGGTTCAAGATATTAAGCGCCGCCGCGCGACGTTGCGGATTGGTCTCCGCAACCAAGAGATTTGTCACGGGAGCAGTCAAACCTATCGCGAAACCGTAGCTGAGAATCGCCAGGAGACCAATCCCCCAGGAGTTGACGCCCAGACAAGCGATGGCAGCAGCCATCGCCCCATAACCATAGGCCAAGAGGCGCAATGCTCCCAGCCTTTGGCTCATCGAGCTCGATAGCGCACAACCAATCATCGCGCCTGTGAACTGCGCGATGAACAGTGATCCCGCTTCGGCATCATCAAGACGCCACCTGGCGGCGAGCATTGGCAGGATGGGGCCAAGCAGCGTGTGGACGACACCAAGCAATAGGAAGCCCCCATGCAGAACAGACGCCAGGTGTCTGTCGTGCTGCGACGAATGAACGCTTGGATCTCCAACGGGCATGGAATGTTCTCAGCGCATCGCGGTTTATCAAAATTGGATTGTCTATCTACAAAATTTGCATTTCACTTCGCCTACAACCTGAAAGCCTCTCCAAAGACCGGCTTTACAGGATGGCGCGAGCACTCCGTTGCCGAAGGTCGCGGCTACTTCTCGCGGGACGAGTTAATGGGTATCCGACTCGCGAATTCGCCTTGTCATTCGCTCGCAAACAAGCCTTCAAATGACTCCGGTCCGTAGATCTCCCAGCCGCACCAACGCACTGCGTTGACTCTGGCATTGAATCGAGCTGGATTTAGATCGTGACCGTGGCATTTCATCCTTTACGGTTGACTTTTGTCAGCCATCTAGATGCAGAGCTCGCCGCCGTTACTTGGGAACTTAAGAAATGATCGCAGGCGGAGTTGGGATAATGCATGAGACTTACTCTGGATTGTAGGCTTCCAGGGACTTCGGAGACAGGATGCAAACTACGACCGAATGGGATGCGTCTGAATACGCCAGGATATCGGAACTCCAGGAGGCGATGGCCGAGGAAGTGTTGGTGCTGCTCGATCTCAAACGGACGAAGCGTGTTTTGGATGTGGGATGCGGCAACGGGAAGGTTACCGCAGAGATTGCTTCTCGTGTTCCTCAAGCAGCTGTTCTCGGCGTGGATTCGTCCGCAGACATGGTCGCTTTCGCCTTGAGCCGGTTCGGTCCCCCGGTTCGGCCCAATCTTCGATTCGAAATAGCCGACGCCCGTTGCCTGCGTTTCCGGGATGAATTCGACCTGGTGGTATCCTTCAACGCGCTCCATTGGATACACGAGCAAGACCAAGCCCTTCGCTCGGTACGCTCTGCGATGAAGTCCGACGGCCTGGCACAGCTGCGCCTTGTTCCTACAGGTGAGCGCAAGAGTCTCGAAAATGTCATTGAGGAGACGCGCCTGTCATTAAGCTGGCTTCGTTACTTCCGGGGGTTTAACGATCCCTATCTGCACCTGACGCCTGAGCAATATCGAGAGTTGGCGGAGCGGAACGGCCTGCGCGTTTGTCGCATTCACACGGAAGCCAAAGCCTGGGACTTCAAGACTCGCTCTGCCTTCCTAGCTTTTGGGTCGGTGACTTTCGTCGAATGGACACAATTTATACCCGAAGGCGAAAGGCTCGCCTTCGTCAACGATGTCCTAGATCGCTATCGGATCGTGGCGACCGATCGACCAGGCGAGGAGAATACTTTCAAGTTTTATCAGATGGATGTCACGCTTTCGCCCTACTAAAGCAAAGTAATACTGAGATCAGAGGCGTCCGCGCTAGGACATGACAAAGCACCTTAGCAAACATTTTGCCGCCTTCCAGGTACTGGTTCAACAGCCTGTCTTCTGATCGCCCGTTCAACTCTGGTTCCCCTGGAGGCTCCGGCAGCACCCAACGTAGCGAGCCGAATCGCCACCTTGCCAAGAGTGCGTCCTTCGTAAGAGTATCCTCGTGTGAGCAGGGAAACTCGTGTCCCGGTCAATTCGACGCTTGACCGGTTGCTCGTCGGTTCCCCGCTCCGCCAGCCGTGGGTGGCGCGATGGGTGATCGGCGCACTGGTCATCGCGCTGCTGTTTTCGACAGTCTTCATCCTGCTTACGATCGCTTCGCTTCGCGCCGACGCGTTGAGAATTTTCCTGATCGCGCTCATCCTCTCAGCGCTGCTTTCGACCGTTCCCGTGCTGATCCTGCGATACCTCGATCGGCGCGAGCGCGAGTCGCCGTGGGTGTTCGCCATCGCCATCCTTTGGGGGGCCTTGATCGCGACAGGGCTTGCGTTGCCCTTGAACGCGAGCATCATCGCCGCAGTTGCCCGTTGGCTTGATCAGTACCCGGAGATCGGCCAATTTCTCGGCCCACACGGAGCAATGCTTTTGGGCGCTCCGCTGGCGGCGCCGATTGTCGAGGAGGCGACAAAAGCACTCGGCGTCATTCTGTTCTTCACATTTCTACGCGCCGAGTTCGACAACATGCGTGACGGCTTTGTCTACGGTGCCCTCGTCGGGGTGGGGTTCAACCTTTTCGAGGCTCCGCTGTACGTTGCCCAAGGGTTCGCGGAGTATGGGGTTGCTCCGTGGGGCTTTCAGTTCGGGGCTCGCTTCGCGCTCTTCGGTCTGGGTGGCCATGCGATGTTCACCGGCATCTTCGGGGCCTTCGTTGGCGTCGCGCGACAGACGCGGCGCCTGTGGCTTCGCATCATTGCACCCCTCATCGGGCTCGCGCTGGCGATCCTCGCACACACTCTCAACAACAGCCTCGCCCTGATCATTACCATCCTGCTGCGTCGCGCGGGGGAGGAGCTACCCGAGCCCGGTCCGCCGCCGCAGGTGCCGTTCTTCGAGAGCTGGGCGCAGACAAGCCTGCAGAATCTTATCGTTTTTCTTCCCTTCGTCATCGTAATGCTCGTGGCGCTGCGACGCAGCGGCAAATGGGAACGCCGCGTGATAGAGGAACAGCTGGCGGACGAAATGGGCGGCGCCGTGACCCCCGAGGAATATGCCGCCATCCAGAGCGACAGGATTTTTCGCACGCGCCGCGTGGAAAGGGTCGATCGCCGGCGCTCAGCGGCCCTCGTGAACGCTCAGCATGAGCTGGCCTTCCGTAAGCGCTACGTGCGCGCCAAAGGCGGCGACCCCGAGGCCGACAGCCTGGTTGCAGGTTGGCGCCGCGAGATTACGGCACTGCGCGCGTAAACGATCCGCAGGATCTTCAGGTTTTACGAAGCACAGCGTTGCTGCTTGGGCCAGGGCTTTTGCTTTCCGCCGCAAGGCACATGCGGTATAATGTTCCATGAGCTTTCGGTTTACTGGGCTTGCAGTCGCAATCTCGTTGTTGATCGTCGGCTGCGCCACCAAGCCGACCGTATCCAGGAGCAATACCCGGCTCTGGCGTGTACAAAAGGAACGTCAACAGCTAGTCGCCCACGAAGCTGGTCGTATTGGTTACATTGGCAACCAGGGGCCCGCCTTGGGGACAACACTGCCCTAGGACGTTTCCCAGCGGCTGGAAAGGTAATGAATACTCGTGGCAATTGTGCTGCGCCTCCCGAGGCGCGGTCACTCAAGGGCGAGCCGTTTTTCCCGCGACTTCCAAGCGGTCCTTCTTAATACTAACGAATCAGGCTCTCACGCAGCGCCATTCAGATGTTTCGTAATACGTCGTCAGTCCGTCGAGGTGTTGACGGATGGTGATGCGGGAAAGTTCCGAGTACTTTTCCCGCACGAAAACTCCCTCAGGCAGTTCACCGTTCATCCGAATGGCGTGACCAACGAAATCGAAACATTGCGCATGAATGTAAGAGGGGAAGGCCACGGGGGGTTTCTTCGGATAAGCGAAAAACCGCGCCTTTCGCACAATCGCCCCCGAGCTGTCCACAAACTCAATCGTCTCCAACCAACCTATCGCTTCGGTTTCGGTTTTCATTTGGACTCTCGAATCGTCGTGACAACTGCGTTGTTCCCTGGGTTGCGTGTGAACGGACTCGTCGGTGGGCTTCTGGCGCCCGCGTTTCAACCGAGGCCGCCTCTCCAATATGCGAGCTGTTATAGCTGCCGTCAATTTGCCGATCCACCACCCGTATTGTGATGTTTCACCTCGAACCTTTTCCTGAGCGATTGCGCATGTGCAAATTCGCACCCAGGAGTTTTGTTCCTCGCCGGGTGCCGGAAGATCGATAAGGACGGCGATGAGGCGCGACTCTTTCCCAATAAGCCGATACATTGAGCAGGGAAAGACCATCAGATAGCACTGCCATAAGCAATGTCCCGAAGACCGTTCCGAGCAGAATAAACGTTCTGCGACTCTCCAGGACGTGGAAATCTCTAGCCATCGGCATACAGAAGGTTCAAGCCGCCAGACTACAAGGTCGCCGAAGGAACCATTCGCCGGCAAGGCAGGGAAGGGGATGGTTGGCTTCCGCAATTCGCGTCCGTTGAAATTTCGTCGTGTAGTGTCGTCAGCCGCGTTGCTGATTGAAGAATTTTTGTTAGCCCTTGCCCTTGAACCGAGCATGGACTAGGTAAGCCGCTTCCTGATGCATGCTCGTGCCGAACCACGTGGACCGCGCCGATTGAGCGATCTCGCCTCCATCGAGGTGATTTTGCCACGAATTGGGCTGTTCGACCCGACGCATGCGCCGCTGCGCGGACGCAGGTTTGGATAACCCTTAGTCAGACGGATGAATTGGTACTGGTGGGTATTCTTTCTCTTTTGCGTAGGCCTGCTGCTAGCAATGGATCTCGGGCTCTTCCAGCGCAAGGCTCACGAGGTCAAACTTTCCGAAGCCATTCAATCCACGGCGCTGCGCGTCTTGCTTGCTCTGCTTTTCTGCGCGGGCCTTTATTGGGGATGGATCGGCGGTTATGAAACGACCGCTTTGCGAACGAAGGCGGGGCTCGAATTCCTGACAGGTTATCTTGTCGAAATCGCGCTGAGCATCGATAACGTTTTCGTTTTTGCGCTGGTGTTCAGGTACTTCTCTGTTCCGGCTGCTTATCAGCACAGAATTCTTTTCTGGGGCATCATCGGCGCGCTCATCATGCGGGGCATTCTCATTTTTGCGGGGATTGCCCTTATCGAAACGTTTCATTGGGTAATCTACATTTTCGGCATCATTTTGATTTATGGCGGATTTAAGATGATCCGCAACGACACCCAGGAGGCGGACCCGACGCGGAACCCCGTCCTCAAGCTTTTCCGCAAGCTTGTCCCGGTAACTCCCGAACTCCATGGGAAGAAATTCTTTGTTAGAGAGGGAGGACGGTGGATGGCCACACCGTTGTGCGTGGTCCTGGTGGCGATTGAGACGACCGATCTCATTTTTGCGGTCGATTCCATTCCCGCGGTGCTGGCGGTTACGCGCGACCCTTTTGTCGTCTTTACCTCAAACGTGTTTGCCATCCTCGGCTTGAGGGCGATGTATTTCGCATTGGCCGGAATTCTTAGACTTTTTCGATACCTTCACTACGGTTTGTCCGCGATTCTTGTTTTTATCGGCGTGAAGATGCTCCTCTCCCAAACCCCCTATGCTATCGAAACGGTGCAATCGTTGGTCATTGTCCTCTCCTTACTAGTCGTCTCAGTTGCGGCGTCATTGCTAATGCGCAACAAGACCGAGGTGCACGAGGAGGCGCGTTCCGAGCACGACTGAAGAACGCCGTTCGCGCTCGGTAAGTATGCGGGTCGGAGTGCGACTCGAGCTTAATTCATATCCGCCGAATGCAGCTTGACCGGGCTTTGCGCCACAAGCAGGATGCCCCGGCTTGAGCGATAAGATTTTTCCTCAGCTGCGATGGCCTCTTGCCTTTCTCGCGGATAACAAGGCGGTCCGCTCAAAGCGCTTCGGTATTCCATCAGAGGCGAAATCAGTTCGATATCCTCTTCGTTTGCTTCGTTACTGGTTCGGTTACCACCTGCTGCGTCAAGAAGCCGAGCGCCTCAGCCGTCCTGTAGAAGTGGTCGAACTTGGCGTGCATTCTGGCCAGATGCTGGAATTCCTGCGCTCCGCGCCCGAGCATATTGATGTAGCCACCTGGACTGCTGTTGATGCGGTCATGCTCAAAGAAAAGTTGCTCAAGGCTGGCTACGACGACTTTTTCGAAGCGAACTTGGAGGATCCGCTCTTCGAACTACCAGCGGAATACGACGTCGCCTTGCTCTTACACATTCTCGAGCATTTGTTCGAACCGGAAGCTGCCTTGCGAAAAGTTGTCGGGAGCATCCGTCCAGGAGGCGCGCTGATTGGAGGGTTTCCTGTATTGCCTGAATTGCTGGCCGGACCACGCCAACGAAGAGTAAGACGAACCGCAGCGCCCATGGGACATGTGAGTGTCTTTTCGCCTGCGCGCGTCCGGAAGATGGCGGCTAGTTGTGGCCTGCGTATGGAGTTCTTGAGCGGAGCATTTCTTTTTCGCAGCAAGGGAAGTGCGTTGGAGAACTCCGCATTGTGGGCGCGCTTCAATTTGCTTTGGGGAGCAATTATTCCTGGATGGCCTGGTGAGATTTACTGGCTGATGCGTAAGCCGGAGCAGTCGAATGCCCCCTAAGACTCGCATGAGAACATTGCAGAGCAACCTTGCGAAACCATCCACTGAAGGCAAAATGCCTTTCCGAGAGCAGGAGACTCTGCTTCAAAGAACAACGCGTTTGCCCGGTTCGGGAATAATTACTTCGGTTTCGCCAAGCTCTCGATAAAGTTTTAATTGAAACCACTCGAGCGCTGGCCGGTCTGCGTGCACCAGAATAATTTTTTTAGGGCGCAAGGCGATCGCATACGCCAGGAGACTCTCACGATTCGCGTGTGCGCTAAAATTGAACGTCTCGATATGACAACGCAGCTGCACGGGCGGCTGGGTTGGATCAAGAACGATTTCATCGCCGGTGGCACCCGATCGGATGCGGCCGGCCGGTGACTCGGGGTCGGAGTAACCAACGAAAAAGAGGCTTTGATTTTCTTCGCCGAGGACGCGCCGCGCGAACAAATTGGACAGAGTTTTCTCAGTCATCATTCCGCTGGAAAGCGCGAAGATGCACTTTCGGCGCGGCGCGATGTTGTAGACTTCGTTTCCGGAAAGAACGTACGGCGCGAGCTCTTGGAGGAGCTGAAGCTCGGGATAGGCTCGTTGGGCGTCGTGGGACATCGCATCATAGAGGCCGCTAAGTTTGGTGCTTAGCCCACCGATGTAGATCGGCAGAGGGGCAAGCATGCCGCGCAATCGCATCCGCCAGAACATCGCGAGGAGCTCTTGTGTCTTGCCCAGAGCAAACACGGGAATGGTCACGCTGCCTCCTCGTTCAAAAGCTTCGCGAATAGCTCGCGTGAGATGCTCCTCTTCCTTGACGCGAGTATAGCCAGCAGGAGTCGGAGAGTCGCCGCGAGTCGCTTCCATCAAAAGGACGTCCACGCCCTCCTCCGGAAAAGCCGCACCGCGGATCAGAGTTTGGTTCTCGAAATTGACATCGCCGGTATAAAGGACGGTCTTTCCTTCGCCGCGGATGAGCACTCCAGCTGCGCCCAGAATGTGCCCAGAATGGAAAAACTCGAACGTCAGCCCATCGCTGCCGCCGCGTTCACCGCTCCAGCCATATTCTCGTTTGACTTCACACGGTTGCCAGGATTGTCGCGAAAGCTCCACTCCACGATGTGTAAAGAGCGGGTATCCGACGACTCCGTGGTATTCCCTTTGCCGCAACATAACGTTCACGGAGTTGTGGAGCATGACATCGGCGATGCGCGTTGTCGGCGCGGTCATAAAGACGCGAGCCTGTGGTTCACGTCTGGTCAGATAGGGCAGCGAGCCGACATGATCCTGGTGGGCATGGGTAATGATGATGGACTCCACGCTCCCTTCAGCAACTGGTTCGAAGTTCGGAGTTGCACTCAAGCCCTCCTTCTTTGGATGCAGCCCGCAGTCGAGGATGATTGATTTCCCTTTGGCCCGGAGAAGATAGGAATTCGCCCCGATCTCCACATCCCTCGTCAAATTCCAGAACTCCATCAGCCCCACGCTACGCAGAGATGCCAACCTCGTGGAACGCAAAATTTGTTTTTCGCGAAAACTTCGGCTACCCGTCGTCGTACTCCCCGGCCTTGATTGAGGCGCCGCTCGGGGTTAATTTGGCCGTCTTTTCCCATGAGCACGAAACCTGTCATTCTCTACGACACGACTTTGCGGGATGGTACCCAAGGCACCGGCATCTCCTTTTCGGTGCTCGATAAAATTCGTGTGGCGGAGAAACTGGACGCCTTTGGCATCGACTATATTGAGGGCGGCTGGCCAGGCTCCAATCCTAAAGACGCCGCGTTTTTTGAGGAAGCGAGCAGGCGAGAATGGAAGCATGCCCGGCTCGCGGCCTTCGGGATGACCCGTCGGGGTCGCATGAGGGTGGAAGAGGATTCTCAAGTGCAAATGCTCCTGGACGCCAAGACGCCAGTCGTGACGATCGTGGGCAAGACCTGGCCCCTGCACGTGACAGAGGTCTTCGGTGTCAGCCTCGAAGAAAACCTCTGCATGATCAGCGATACGATTCGCTTTCTCAAAGAGTCTGGGCGGGAAGTTTTCTACGATGCAGAGCACTTTTTCGACAGCTATCACGAGAATTCCGAGTATTCGCTGGCCACGATCAAAGCGGCGAGCGATGCGGGCGCTGACCTTGTGGTGCTCTGCGATACCAACGGGGGTTCATTGCCGGATTTTGTGGGCGAGGCGACCGAGAGAGCGATTGCCCACATTGGGAGGTCTGTTGGAATTCACACGCACAACGACGGCGGTTTTGGGGTGGCGAATGCGCTCGCGGCGATCAAGGCCGGGGCGGTGCAAGTTCAGGGGACCATGAATGGCTACGGAGAACGCGTGGGCAACTGCAATTTGACCACTCTTATCCCGACTTTGCAATTGAAGCTTGGCATGGAGCTGGTGGCAAATCTCGGCCTTCTGCGGGAGGTTTCCGTCTTCGTTGACGAGCTGGCGAATGTTCCACACGACATCCGCGCGCCTTACGTGGGGTCGGCAGCGTTCACGCATAAAGGAGGTCTGCACGTGCACGCTGTGCAAAAACTGGCTCGCACTTACGAACACGTGGATCCCTCCCTGGTCGGCAACCGCCAGACGATTGTCGTCTCCGATATGTCCGGTCAGACCAATATCTTGATAAAGGCACGGGATCTCGGGTTGAAATTGGAGAAAGGTTCGCCAGAGGTTTCACGCATACTGCGTCAAATCAAAGAGCTCGAGGCTCAAGGTTACGAATACGAGGCGGCGGAGGGTTCTTTTGAGTTGCTGGTGCGCAGAGCGCTCGGCAAATACCAGCCTCTCTTTGACCTTAAGGAATATCATTGCCACTACCGCTACACGGGGCGGGCGGGCTCTGATCCGTGCGAAGCCACCGTCAAGCTGCTTGTTGGCGGAGTGCCAGAGTATACCGTAGCGGAGGGCGATGGACCGGTGCACGCTCTCGACGCTGCGTTAAGAAAAGCGCTTCGGCCTTTTTACGGGTGGACCGACGCCGTGTGCCTTGTAGACTACAAGGTGCGCATCGTGGATGGCGCTCGCGGCACCGCGGCGCGCACGCGTGTCTTGATTGTCTCGGCAAACGGTCACGACACCTGGGGAACGGTCGGGGTCTCCGATAACATCATCGAGGCGAGTTGGCTCGCGTTGGTCGACAGCTTTGAGCTGTACGGTTCACGCATTTCTGAGGAATCCCGGAAATAACCCGGGATGGAAGGCCACCGCTAGCCGGGCAACGATCTGCAGCGGACAAGTTCGCGCCGAAGGCCCTCCTCCCCACGGGCCATCGCCCAGCGATGATTCCAACGAAAAAAAGGTTTAAAGAGGAAGGAGAGGTACTTCAACAACGGCTTCTCGGCTCGGAGGCGCCAATCGAACTCGATATCCAGGTGCTGCGGATGTTCGACGAGCGACCACACACCGCGACCCACGAAGTCACCGGAAGCTTCAATCGAGAGGCTGCTTGGCCGCTGTTTGTCGATGATCCTGGCATGCCAGCGTAGACGGTAGGGTAGCTTGCCGCGCGTTAAGAGAGCGTAGGTCTTACCAACGCCGTCGCGATCGCCCAACGCAAGATTCTCCACGCCGAGGTAGACCTCTGGCCACCAGCGAAGATAGCCCGGAACATCGTTTGAAATATCGAAAGCCTCTGCGGCTTGCCCTTCAACCCTCCAGCGCGTGAGGAAAACGTAATCGTTTGCCGCCATAGCTTTTCTTCGCCCACCAGCGTAGAAGTCAGGTTTCGATCGCCCGGATGAGGAGCCGCACGCTACTTCCAGCCGAAACTATCTGGTTGCCTCATCATCAGTGGGAATATTGCCGACGGCCTCTTCGCGATAGAAACGCGCATAAAAATCTGGATCTAGCCTTTGCGCCTGGAAGGCAAGAACAGTGCGAAACGGTCCGCCGCACACAGGAAGACGCCCGTATCTTTCGTAGATGTATTCGCAGTAAGCAATGGTTGCATCTATCGCTTTGACGGAGTAGCGGGGAATCGCCGCCTGAATCGCTGAACCTCGGGACCAGCCTGTCATCGTGCCTCCGTCGCGGAAGGTTCCGCGTCCTTCGGCATATTTATAATCGAGAAAGGCAAGCACGGCCTCGCGCATATTCCCGTAGTATGGCGGGCAAAACGGCTTGATCAAAACCTCGCCGTCGCGTTCGAGGCCAACGGGCGTGGGAACGGCAAAGTCAGGCGCACCGGCGGTCGGCAGGCCGATCAGCCGGTTGAAAGGCACGGCGTCCATCCGAAAACCGAGAGCGAGCGGCCAGGCGAACGGATGCGCGGCGAAATGGGGAAATCCTCCCAGGCGTAGCGCCGCGCACATCAAGCCGAGATTCTGGTGAATTGCACCTTGCTCTATGGCGACGAATTCGCAGATCCAAATCTCGACGAAGCTCACCGTAAGGACGCGCCCCTCGGCAGAATCATCGTGGAGTGTCCCGCCCGCGCTGCGCGCGAAGGCGCCGATTCCTGCAGGCTGGTAGCCGTTTCGATCGTCCACCACAAACATCGCGAAGTCTTCGTCGAAAGCTGAGAGCATCACATTGATGTAGAGCGCGCTCAATTCCGCCACAGGCAGGAAAAAGGTTGTTCCTGGAACGTTGGACATCCACTTGTTGAACGGCGCCACAAAGGGAACCTCACGCGGCACGTCCAGACGGTGGTCAGCTATTCTCACACGAGCCTTTTCGTAGAGTTCCAAGAGCCGCTTCTCACGAGCTTGGCGGATAAGCTCCGGAATTTCGTCGCGTGGAAAATCTTGCGGCCGCTTCAGCATCCAGGTGCCCGCGTCGTTAATGACGAACACTGTGCAGTCGTGCATCGCATCTCCACTGGCTATCGTGCGAGCAACAAAGTGCGTCATAATGTTCCCGCCTGCGGACTCCGGAGCGACTGAAGGGTCCATAAGGCAATTCGGCCAGCGCGTATCCGGTGACCCCGCAAGCAGCGAAGGCCAAAGCTGCTTCTTCTTCCTCGCGTAGAGGAGCCGGAGTGCGTTGACTTCGGAAAGCGAGCGGGCCGCTGGGCAGGCACATCCCGGGGGCAAAACGGCGTGACCTCCGCGCAAGCATTGCGTTCAGAAGGGAAACTCGCTGCGCGTCGTGCAACGCGGATGTTTGACGGGCCATTGGCGTTTGCCGATGAGTTAACGCACCGTGGTTTTCTAAACCTCTTGGCTGTTCATAGCAAGGCTCAAGAGCCGTTCACCGAAACTTCTTGCCCAGCACGTTTCGCGATGTCCGATCGCATATAGTTTTTTAAGGATCGGTCAAAAGCGAATGCGATCCTTCGACAGCTCCGCGTTCCGCGAAGTATCTCTTCCAGCTCCGGCGCGCGATTCTCGTGGTAATGACTGTGACCGCGAGGGTCGCAACAAGTCCGAGGCAGTAAAAAATCCAGAGAATGGGGTCGTGATCGGTGACGCCGGCACTCGTGCGCACAGCCTTGCCAAGAACGGCACCGATATAGGTATAGGCGGCGCTTTGAGGGAGAAATCCGAAGAACGAAGCGAGAGTAAACCGCCAAAAGGAAATGCGGAGGAGCCCCGCCGCGTAGCTCACCAGGCTGTGCGGAATGATCGGCGACATCCGGCTGGTGAAAATGATTCGCCAACCCTCGGCGCTAACAGCCTTGTCCAAAGCGCGGAACTTTCCACTCGGGCCCAGCTTTCCGTGCATCCAACCGCGCGCGAGATATCGGCTGGTGAGGAAATTGACCACAGCTCCCAGCGTTGAACTGACCGTGACCAAAATCGTGCTAAACCAGAAACCGTAGACAGCGCCTGCTCCAACCGTGAGAACCGATCCTGGCAGGAAAAACACGCATGTCAGGGTGTAGAGGATCACGAACCAGACCACGCCGCTCCAGCCGCTCTGCGCGATCCACTCCATCGAGTGGTGGAGAAATTCTGTCAGACCCATTTTCCCGATTCGCAGCTCCTTCTCATTTCTTCAGGGCAGAATCTCATGGAAGCAAGTTTCTGCCATGCGAATTGTGACGATACAGCTTGGAAGCTCATAAAACGGTCTCCTCGGCGGATCGACGCATCCATTTTGGGACCTCTATCCAAAGCAGCCTCTCGAGTCGATAGAAGAGGCGCAAAAAAAATTGGAACTCTTTGCTGTCGGCATCATATATTGAAGGCGGCGATCTGGGCTGGGGTTGCTACAACGGCCCGGAAAAGCAGAAGGCGGACGTTCAACCGTCCGCCTTCGCAGGTTTATCAAAGGGGGCACGACTTCTGACTACTTCGCCGTTTTTTCCGGAGTGGCGGTTTTCTTTCCGTCCTTCTTTTCGGTTTCCGGTTCGGGGCCGATAAGATCGACCCATTCAATAAAGGCCATGAGAGCGGAATCGCTGGCTCGGGGTCCGAGCTTGACGATGCGCGTGTATCCGCCATTGCGGCTCCCGCTCCGAGGAGCAATTTCCGAGAACAGCTTCGCGACCGCCTTGACCGTGCGCACGCTGTTATTGTGGAGCAGGGCCAGCGCTCGCCGACGGGCATGGAGTCCTCCACGCTTCGCGAGAGTCACCATTTTCTCCGCCACAGGCCGAACGGCCTTCGCCTTGGCGAGTGTCGTCTGAATGCGCCCATGCTCGATCAAGCTGCACGTTTGGTTCGCCAGCAGAGCCCTTCGATGCTCAGCTGTGCGGCCTAACTTAGTCGTTTTCTTACGATGGCGCATGATGATTACTTGATCTCGCCGGCCAAATCAACCAGCCCTGCTTCAAACTTCATTCCCAACCCCAAGCCGAGCTGTTGCAGCTTATCCTTGATCTCATTCAATGATTTCTTGCCGAAATTCCGATACTTCAGCATCTCGGCTTCGGTCTTCATAGCCAGCTGGCCCACTGTCGTGATATTGGCGTTATTGAGGCAATTTGCTGCGCGCACCGAGAGCTCAATCTCATTAACGCTCATGTTCAAGAGCTTCTTAAGCCGTGTATTTTCCTGGCTCACCTCCTCCGGCGTCTCATCAAATTCGACCTTTTTGTCGTCGTAGCCGACGAATACGTCGAGATGGTGCCGAAGAATGGCGGAGGCCTGGAGCAGCGCATCGTCCGGGGCGACTCGTCCATCCGTCCAAACGTCGAGGATCAATTTGTCATAGTCAGTGCGCTGCCCGACACGGGTGTTCTCCACAGCATACTTGACGCGGGTGACCGGAGAAAAAATCGAGTCCACCGCGATGACTCCGATCGGTTGATCGGCATGCTTGTTTTCGTCGCCGCTGGCGAAACCGCGCCCCACTTTGATTTCCAACTCGGCTTCAAACTTTTGTTTCTTATCGAGGGTGCAAATGTGCTGCTCGGGGTTGACGACATCGAGTCCTTGGACGCAGTGGATATCCCCGGCGGTCACCGCGCCCTCTTTGAGGACAGAGATGCTCGCCGTGCGCGCTTCGTGGTCGGGCGCCCTGAACTTCACCTTCTTGAGATTAAGGATAATATCCACCACGTCTTCCATAATCCCAGGGAGACTGGTGAATTCGTGAGGAGCGCCGTCGATGCGGATGGTGGTAATCGCAGCCCCTTCCAGCGAGGAAAGAAGCACGCGGCGCAACGAATTACCCAATGTATGACCGTAACCGGCTTCAAACGGCTCCGCGACGAACTTCGCGTAGGTATCAGTCGCGGTCGCCTCATCCTTCACGAGGGTCTTCGGCATCTCGAATCTTCCGAGACGAACTGGCATATTTTTTAAAAGCTTAGTCGCCGGGTTTCCCTGGGCGCTTTCGGCGGCACATCGAAGATGTCCGCTCCAGGACCAACGGCGCGGTTTCTTAAGCGCGGGTGAGCACCACTACGGGCGGTCGGGAAAATGTCAAGTCAATAATCATCTCGCGAGCCGGTCGTTGGCGTCCTTCTTCAATGCTTCCCAAAGGCGATGGAGCGAGTCGGCGACGCGTGCTTTTATGGGCACGAGTTCATCCGGAGTGATCGTCTGGCCTTCGGCGAGAGGTTCGCCCGCGAACAAGTAATATTTGATTTTGGGCTCGGTGCCTGAGGGGCGAACCGCGATACGCCGATTATCGGCCAGGCTGATCATGAGCATCGCTTCAGAGGGAATCCGATCGCCCTCCACGTCGAAAACAGTCTCCGTGGCGAAGTTTCGTGTGGAGGTTACCTTGGTGGCGTCAATTTCAGTTGGAGGATCAGCCGCATAGGTAGCTACGAGCTTTTTGATCTGCGCCGCACCCTCGGCACCGTCCATCGTCAGGAATTCTCCACGTTCCAGATAAAAACCGAACTCGCAGAAGATGCGGTCCATGAGTCCTACGAGGTTGGTCCCTTGTGCCTTGGCGTAAGCGGCCACCTCCGCGATCATGACGGTCGCGCTATTGCCGTCCTTGTCGTGGACAAAGTCTGAGCCGCTATAGCCGTAGCTCTCTTCTCCACCGAAAACGTAGAGCGAGGAGTATTGGAGCCTCAGTTTGCGCGTAACCTCCTCGGACAGTTCCGTATAATTTTTCCGGACATCGGCGGGAATCGCATTCTCGTATTTGTGCAGCTTTGCGCCGATGTACTTGAACCCGGTAAGGGTCTCAACGCAGCGAATTCCATGTTTCTCAGCGATGGCCTTCTGGAGGTCGGTCGTCACAAATGTCTTGATAACGACAGCGTGCGCCTTGTTGGCTTCGGTAAGGATGCCTTTCTCGAAGTGCTGCATGACGCGGTACCAAGCCATGAGCGAGCCAATCTGATTGCCGGTGAGAAGGGTCATTTTTCCTGTGTGATCCCGGGCCGCAATGCCCATGCGATCGCAATCGGGATCCGTGGCGATAACCAAGTCGGCGCCCGTCTCATTGGCCAAGTTTACAGCCATCGATAGTGCTTCGACGTTTTCGGGATTCGGAGACTTGACCGTAGGAAAACGGCCGTCCGGCACATCTTGCTGTGCCACGGTCATGCAGTGGAAGCCCAGCCGATCAAGCATGGGCTTTATGATTACGCCGCCCACGCCATGAAGAGCGCTAAAAATAACGTTGAAGGAGTTTTGAGCTCGAATGAGCTCCGGATCGAGCGGCAAGGTTTCCAGGCGCTTCATGTACGCCTCATCGATATCGGCGCCCATCGGGATCACTTTACCCCGATCAGCGACGGGCAGCGGCGTGTAGACGTCGCTATCGATCGCGTTGACCTTCGCGATGATCCCAGAGGCGTGGGGTTCGACAACCTGGCCACCGTCTTCGAAGTAGACTTTATATCCGTTGTACTCCGGCGGATTGTGGCTCGCGGTAATGTTAATTCCAGCCTGCGATTTGGTGAAGCGAACCGCAAACGAGAGCTCCGGCGTCGAGCGAGGTCCTTCGAAAAGGTAAGCGTCACAGCCATTTTCGGTGATGACTTTCGCCGCCAATTCCGCAAATTCACGGGAGAAAAAGCGGGTGTCGTGAGAAATGCAAATGGAGGGCGTTTCCTTGCGCCCGGATTTTGCGAGATACTCCTTTGCATAGGCGACGAGACCCTGCGTGGCACGACTGATATTGTAATAGTTCATCGCGTTCGTGCCGACGCACGGAAATTCTGGGCGATCGAGCGCCTGGAGCGTGCCCCTTTCGGCACGCGTCGCGACGGGGCTGATCGTCTTCCCGCGAAGTCCTCCAGTTCCAAAGGCGAGAGTCCGGAAGAAGCGGTCATCGAGCTCCTTCCAGTCGCCTGCATCAATCAGCTCGCGGATAGAAGCTTCGTCGATCGGCGACGAGCTCTTCGCAAGGAAGGGGAGGAGATTCTTTGCGGAAGATTCCAGGAGTTGCCCACTAGCCGCGGCGGCCTGGATTTTGGCGGTAAGATCACTCATTTTTTTGGTTGTTCCGAATATCATCCGCACAGCCGCCTGCAAAGTTCATTTCGATAACGCCTCTACAGGCACTCTCAAGGTGCGTAAATAGATGTCGCTGTTGTTCAACAACGGCGCGGCACGTCTGACTTATTGTTTGCTTTTTCGTGGCAAGCGTTCACAAACATCCCAGAAGGCAAAAATCAGTTCTGGTATTGTGCCTTCACCGGCGGTGATGGCAGGCGGCGATTCCGCAGCACGAAGCAGACCGATCGCACGAACTCGTAAGATCTGCGACGCGTGGGCGGGAGCCGCAGAAATGGCCAAGTCCAACCGCAACCCGCTCCTCGAACCTCTCGAAGCGAAGGTTTGCGACGGCGTAGATGCCGAGCTTTTTCACTCGGACCATTCCAATGTCGTCCTTCCTCCGTCTTCGGCTCGGACTTTCATGGGACGGTTGCTCCTTGCCAGGAAGGACGACGCCTGGGCCAGATTTAATCTCCATACCGAATACGTCGTCAGCGGTTCGTGTGCCGACTTGATCAAGGCCATGATAAAGGTTTCTCCTGTCATGCCCTGCGATGTCCACTTGGTCGCCACAGTCCACGATTAGCTGGTCCTCGATGCGCCAGCCGACATGGTAAAACAATACTGTGGCATGGTCCGCTACGCCATGGAGGACGCCTACTGAGATGTCGGGGACCGACGTTCCGGTCGAGGCGAAAGTATGCGCCAACGGGGGCCAAAATAGACTCGTTGGAAAACAGGAACAGGAGACAGACTTTTTGGCTCGCGATCTGGAAGAGGCTGTAGCCAATAAGCCTACGGAAGAGGAATGTGGACAAGAGCGTAATCGATCTGACCCGCGACATCAGACCGCAATCAGCACCGGCCGACCCCAAGTCTCCACCGGGTGGAAACTAATGTGGCGTCTTTTCTTTTCACGTTATCAACACTTGGCAACTGAGCCGCTGTAAAAAAAAGAACGCCTTCTTCCAAGGGAGCACTGGTCATCTTGCCACATAAAAAGCATGGAGTTTGAGGCGAGACAAGGGTTAGCCTGCCGTGGCAGAATGCGACCAACATCCTCCGTCTTGGGCGACTCCACACCAGCCGGCTTCTCAAGGCCTGCCAGCCAGCGCATGGCAAACCATGGCAAAATCCTGGCGCGAATTAGCCCGGGATTCAACTTGTCTTGCGCTTGAGGTTGGAGTTGCGCCTTCCAGACACAGATTGCCCCCGAATGAACGCGCAGAAGCCTCTTTTGCTACCGGATAAGCCCATCTGGCATGATATCCGAAACTGACAGAATCACTTGTTAGCCGCACAGCGTAAGCGCAGACGACTATCCATTCTAATCATATGAAAAAGCGCATCCTCATTCTCGGCGCCGGCTTCGGCGGGATGGAACTCAGCACCATGCTCTCGGAGGCGTTCGGCGACGACATTGAGGTGACGCTGATCGACAAAGGCGACTCGTTCTATTTCGGCTTTTCAAAGCTCGACGTGATGTTCGGGCTCGCGCGGCCCGACGCGGTGCGACTGCCGTACAAGAAGTTCGTGAAGCCGGGCGTGCGGCTCCTTCAGGAAACGATTCGCTGGTCGA
The DNA here is from genome assembly GCA_963744345.1 of uncultured Verrucomicrobiae bacterium. Lineage (GTDB taxonomy): Bacteria > Verrucomicrobiota > Verrucomicrobiia > Chthoniobacterales > Terrimicrobiaceae > DASTFP01. Next base: position 16,342 of record CAVUTD010000018.1, on the reverse strand, counting down.
TCCTGTCGCCAGGCGCGTCACGACCGATCGCGGAGTTCCATGAGGCGGATTTCCTGGTCATCGCGCTCGGAGTCGACTACGATTTTGCCGCCACGCCGGGCATGGCAGACGCCACCGAGTTCTATACCCTCGAGGGTGCGGCGCAGCTGGGGGAGATGCTCAAGACGTTCACAGGGGGTCGTGTTCTGATCGCCGTCGGCGGGGCGCCTTTCAAATGCCCGCCCGCCCCCAGCGAAGCGGCGCTGATGATGCACGAATACCTGACGACCCGCGGCATCCGAGGCGCGTGCGAGATCACTCTCATCCTCCCGCTCGAAGCTCCGACGCCCCCGTCGCCCGAAACCTCACGGGCGCTGCTCGCCGCCTTTGCGGAGCGGAACATCACGTTCGTCGCCGACCGTGAAATGAGATTGGTGGACACAGAGCGCCGGCTGGTGACCCTCGACGATGGCCGCATGTTTCCCTACGACCTTTTCCTTGGCGTGCCGGCTATCCGGGCCCCGAGGATGCTTGAGGATAGCGGCATGATCGAGGACGGCTATGTGCCCGTAAAGCCCAGGACACTCGAGACGCGCTTCCCCGACGTTTACGCCGTGGGCGACTGCGCGCGACAAGGGACGCCGAAGGCCGGCATCTTCGCCGAGGGCGCCGCGCGCGCGGTCGCCAAAACGTTGATTGCGCGCCTGCGGAACGAGGAGGTTCCAGTGACGCACGCGGGGACGGGTGTGTGCTACATCGAGTTCGGCGGCGGGCGGATTGGCCGTGTGGACGTGGACTTTTTCTCCGATCCCGATGGTCCGACGGGCACCTATCACGAGCCTTCGGTCGCCATGCGCGCCGACAAGGAGCGCTTTGGTTCGAGCCGCCGCGCCCGCTGGTTTGGACTCTAGAAATTAATGCTGTTTTCCGCTCCGCTGGAGCGAGGTAGTCGTGATTTCAGCTCTAGAAAATTTGCCAAAAGGGCTCCCGAATCGACCTATTGTCAGCATAGAGGGGCGGCGGCGGCTTGCGCTTTCCTTCCGCATGGTCAGGTAAAGCTTACACAGGCTGCGCTCCTTTTCTCTTTGCACGCACCAGCTCGATTAGGCGAACGATACCTTGGTAACTGGCGGCCTAGGCATACCAGCCCTCGCTTTTACTCTTCGGCGACTTCGCTCTGTCGGCATCATATATTGAAGGCGGCGATCTGGGCTGGGGTTGCTACAACGGCCCGGAAAAGCAGAAGGCGGACGTTCAACCGTCCGCCTTCGCAGGTTTATCAAAGGGGGCACGACTTCTGACTACTTCGCCGTTTTTTCCGGAGTGGCGGTTTTCTTTCCGTCCTTCTTTTCGGTTTCCGGTTCGGGGCCGATAAGATCGACCCATTCAATAAAGGCCATGAGAGCGGAATCGCTAGCTCGGGGTCCGAGCTTGACGATGCGCGTGTATCCGCCATTGCGGCTCCCGCTCCGAGGAGCAATTTCCGAGAACAGCTTCGCGACCGCTTTGACCGTGCGCACGCTGTTATTGTGGAGCAGGGCCAGCGCTCGCCGACGGGCATGGAGTCCTCCACGCTTCGCGAGAGTCACCATTTTCTCCGCCACAGGCCGAACGGCCTTCGCCTTGGCGAGTGTCGTCTGAATGCGCCCATGCTCGATCAAGCTGCACGTTTGGTTCGCCAGCAGAGCCCTTCGATGCTCAGCTGTGCGGCCTAACTTAGTCGTTTTCTTACGATGGCGCATGATGATTACTTGATCTCGCCGGCCAAATCAACCAGCCCTGCTTCAAACTTCATTCCCAACCCCAAGCCGAGCTGTTGCAGCTTATCCTTGATCTCATTCAATGATTTCTTGCCGAAATTCCGATACTTCAGCATCTCGGCTTCGGTCTTCATAGCCAGCTGGCCCACTGTCGTGATATTGGCGTTATTGAGGCAATTTGCTGCGCGCACCGAGAGCTCAATCTCATTAACGCTCATGTTCAAGAGCTTCTTAAGCCGTGTATTTTCCTGGCTCACCTCCTCCGGCGTCTCATCAAATTCGACCTTTTTGTCGTCGTAGCCGACGAATACGTCGAGATGGTGCCGAAGAATGGCGGAGGCCTGGAGCAGCGCATCGTCCGGGGCGACTCGTCCATCCGTCCAAACGTCGAGGATCAATTTGTCATAGTCAGTGCGCTGCCCGACACGGGTGTTCTCCACAGCATACTTGACGCGGGTGACCGGAGAAAAAATCGAGTCCACCGCGATGACTCCGATCGGTTGATCGGCATGCTTGTTTTCGTCGCCGCTGGCGAAACCGCGCCCCACTTTGATTTCCAACTCGGCTTCAAACTTTTGTTTCTTATCGAGGGTGCAAATGTGCTGCTCGGGGTTGACGACATCGAGTCCTTGGACGCAGTGGATATCCCCGGCGGTCACCGCGCCCTCTTTGAGGACAGAGATGCTCGCCGTGCGCGCTTCGTGGTCGGGCGCCCTGAACTTCACCTTCTTGAGATTAAGGATAATATCCACCACGTCTTCCATAATCCCAGGGAGACTGGTGAATTCGTGAGGAGCGCCGTCGATGCGGATGGTGGTAATCGCAGCCCCTTCCAGCGAGGAAAGAAGCACGCGGCGCAACGAATTACCCAATGTATGACCGTAACCGGCTTCAAACGGCTCCGCGACGAACTTCGCGTAGGTATCAGTCGCGGTCGCCTCATCCTTCACGAGGGTCTTCGGCATCTCGAATCTTCCGAGACGAACTGGCATATTTTTTTAAAAGCTTAGTCGCCGGGTTTCCCTGGGCGCTTTCGGCGGCACATCGAAGATGTCCGCTCCAGGACCAACGGCGCGGTTTCTTAAGCGCGGGTGAGCACCACTACGGGCGGTCGGGAAAATGTCAAGTCAATAATCATCTCGCGAGCCGGTCGTTGGCGTCCTTCTTCAATGCTTCCCAAAGGCGATGGAGCGAGTCGGCGACGCGTGCTTTTATGGGCACGAGTTCATCCGGAGTGATCGTCTGGCCTTCGGCGAGAGGTTCGCCCGCGAACAAGTAATATTTGATTTTGGGCTCGGTGCCTGAGGGGCGAACCGCGATACGCCGATTATCGGCCAGGCTGATCATGAGCATCGCTTCAGAGGGAATCCGATCGCCCTCCACGTCGAAAACAGTCTCCGTGGCGAAGTTTCGTGTGGAGGTTACCTTGGTGGCGTCAATTTCAGTTGGAGGATCAGCCGCATAGGTAGCTACGAGCTTTTTGATCTGCGCCGCACCCTCGGCACCGTCCATCGTCAGGAATTCTCCACGTTCCAGATAAAAACCGAACTCGCAGAAGATGCGGTCCATGAGTCCTACGAGGTTGGTCCCTTGTGCCTTGGCGTAAGCGGCCACCTCCGCGATCATGACGGTCGCGCTATTGCCGTCCTTGTCGTGGACAAAGTCTGAGCCGCTATAGCCGTAGCTCTCTTCTCCACCGAAAACGTAGAGCGAGGAGTATTGGAGCCTCAGTTTGCGCGTAACCTCCTCGGACAGTTCCGTATAATTTTCCCGGACATCGGCGGGAATCGCATTCTCGTATTTGTGCAGCTTTGCGCCGATGTACTTGAACCCGGTAAGGGTCTCAACGCAGCGAATTCCATGTTTCTCAGCGATGGCCTTCTGGAGGTCGGTCGTCACAAATGTCTTGATAACGACAGCGTGCGCCTTGTTGGCTTCGGTAAGGATGCCTTTCTCGAAGTGCTGCATGACGCGGTACCAAGCCATGAGCGAGCCAATCTGATTGCCGGTGAGAAGGGTCATTTTTCCTGTGTGATCCCGGGCCGCAATGCCCATGCGATCGCAATCGGGATCCGTGGCGATAACCAAGTCGGCGCCCGTCTCATTGGCCAAGTTTACAGCCATCGATAGTGCTTCGACGTTTTCGGGATTCGGAGACTTGACCGTAGGAAAACGGCCGTCCGGCACATCTTGCTGTGCCACGGTCATGCAGTGGAAGCCCAGCCGATCAAGCATGGGCTTTATGATTACGCCGCCCACGCCATGAAGAGCGCTAAAAATAACGTTGAAGGAGTTTTGAGCTCGAATGAGCTCCGGATCGAGCGGCAAGGTTTCCAGGCGCTTCATGTACGCCTCATCGATATCGGCGCCCATCGGGATCACTTTACCCCGATCAGCGACGGGCAGCGGCGTGTAGACGTCGCTATCGATCGCGTTGACCTTCGCGATGATCCCAGAGGCGTGGGGTTCGACAACCTGGCCACCGTCTTCGAAGTAGACTTTATATCCGTTGTATCCGGCGGATTGTGGCTCGCGGTAATGTTAATTCCAGCCTGCGATTTGGTGAAGCGAACCGCAAACGAGAGCTCCGGCGTCGAGCGAGGTCCTTCGAAAAGGTAAGCGTCACAGCCATTTTCGGTGATGACTTTCGCCGCCAATTCCGCAAATTCACGGGAGAAAAAGCGGGTGTCGTGACAAATGCAGATGGAGGGCGTTTCCTTGCGCCCGGATTTTGCGAGATACTCCTTTGCATAGGCGACGAGACCCTGCGTGGCACGACTGATATTGTAATAGTTCATCGCGTTCGTGCCGACGCACGGAAATTCTGGGCGATCGAGCGCCTGGAGCGTGCCCCTTTCGGCACGCGTCGCGACGGGGCTGATCGTCTTCCCGCGAAGTCCCCCAGTTCCAAAGGCGAGAGTCCGGAAGAAGCGGTCATCGAGCTCCTTCCAGTCGCCTGCATCAATCAGCTCGCGGATAGAAGCTTCGTCGATCGGCGACGAGCTCTTCGCAAGGAAGGGGAGGAGATTCTTTGCGGAAGATTCCAGGAGTTGCCCACTAGCCGCGGCGGCCTGGATTTTGGCGGTAAGATCACTCATTTTTTTGGTTGTTCCGAATATCATCCGCACAGCCGCCTGCAAAGTTCATTTCGATAACGCCTCTACAGGCACTCTCAAGGTGCGTAAATAGATGTCGCTGTTGTTCAACAACGGCGCGGCACGTCTGACTTATTGTTTGCTTTTTCGTGGCAAGCGTTCACAAACATCCCAGAAGGCAAAAATCAGTTCTGGTATTGTGCCTTCACCGGCGGTGATGGCAGGCGGCGATTCCGCAGCACGAAGCAGACCGATCGCACGAACTCGTAAGATCTGCGACGCGTGGGCGGGAGCCGCAGAAATGGCCAAGTCCAACCGCAACCCGCTCCTCGAACCTCTCGAAGCGAAGGTTTGCGACGGCGTAGATGCCGAGCTTTTTCACTCGGACCATTCCAATGTCGTCCTTCCTCCGTCTTCGGCTCGGACTTTCATGGGACGGTTGCTCCTTGCCAGGAAGGACGACGCCTGGGCCAGATTTAATCTCCATACCGAATACGTCGTCAGCGGTTCGTGTGCCGACTTGATCAAGGCCATGATAAAGGTTTCTCCTGTCATGCCCTGCGATGTCCACTTGGTCGCCACAGTCCACGATTAGCTGGTCCTCGATGCGCCAGCCGACATGGTAAAACAATACTGTGGCATGGTCCGCTACGCCATGGAGGACGCCTTCTGAGATGTCGGGGACCGACGTTCCTGTCGAGGTCGAGGCGAAAGTATGCGCCAACTGGGGCCAGAATAGACTCGTTGGAAAACAGGAACAGGAGACAGACTTTTTGGCTCGCGATCTGGAAGAGGCTGTAGCCAATAAGCCTACGGAAGAGGAATGTGGACAAGAGCGTAATCGATCTGAGCCGCGACATCAGACCGCAATCAGCACCGGCCGACCCCAAGTCTCCACCCGGTGGAAACTAATGTGGCGTCTTTTCTTTTCACGTTATCAACACTTGGCAACTGAGCCGCTGTAAAAAAGACGCCTTCTTCCAAGGGAGCACTGGTCATCTTGCCACATAAAAAGCATGGAGTTTGAGGCGAGACAAGGGTTAGCCTGCCGTGGCAGATATGCGACCAACATCCTCCGCCTTGGGCTACTCCACACCATCCGGCTTCTCAAGGCCTGCCAGCCAGCGCATGGCAAACCATGGCAAAATCCTGGCGCGAATTAGCCCGGGATTCAACTTGTCTCGCGCTTGAGGTTGGAGTTCCGCCTTCCAGACAGATTGCCCTCGAATGAACGCGCAGAAGCCTCTTTTGCTACCCGGATAAGCCCATCTGGCATGATATCCGAAACTGACAGAATCACTTGTTAGCCGCACAGCGTAAGCGCAGACGACTATCCATTTCTAATCATTTGAAAAAGCGCATCCTCATTCTCGGCGCCGGCTTCGGCGGGATGGAACTCAGCACCATGCTCTCGGAGGCGTTCGGCGACGACATTGAGGTGACGCTGATCGACAAAGGCGACTCGTTCTATTTCGGCTTTTCAAAGCTCGACGTGATGTTCGGGCTCGCGCGGCCCGACGCGGTGCGACTGCCGTACAAGAAGTTCGTGAAGCCCGGCGTGCGGCTCCTTCAGGAAACGATTTCGCTGGTCGATCCTGTCGCCAGGCGCGTCACGACCGATCGCGGAGTTCCATGAGGCGGATTTCCTGGTCATCGCGCTCGGAGCCGACTACGATTTTGCCGCCACGCCGGGCATGGCAGACGCCACCGAGTTCTATACCCTCGAGGGTGCGACGCAGCTGGGTGAGATGCTCAAGACGTTCACAGGGGGTCGTGTTCTGATCGCCGTCGGCGGGGCGCCTTTCAAATGCCCGCCCGCCCCCAGCGAAGCGGCGCTGATGATGCACGAATACCTGACGACCCGCGGCATCCGAGGCGCGTGCGAGATCACTCTCATCCTCCCGCTCGAAGCTCCGACGCCCCCGTCGCCCGAAACCTCACGGGCGCTGCTCGCCGCCTTTGCGGAGCGGAACATCACGTTCGTCGCCGACCGTGAAATGAGATTGGTGGACACAGAGCGCCGGCTGGTGACCCTCGACGATGGCCGCATGTTTCCCTACGACCTTTTCCTTGGCGTGCCGGCTATCCGGGCCCCGAGGATGCTTGAGGATAGCGGCATGATCGAGGACGGCTATGTGCCCGTAAAGCCCAGGACGCTCGAGACGCGCTTCCCCGACGTTTACGCCGTGGGCGACTGCGCGCGACAAGGGACGCCGAAGGCCGGCATCTTCGCCGAGGGCGCCGCGCGCGCGGTCGCCAAGACGTTGATTGCGCGCCTGCGGAACGAGGAGGTTCCAGTGACGCACGCGGGGACGGGTGTGTGCTACATCGAGTTCGGCGGCGGGCGGATTGGCCGTGTGGACGTGGACTTTTTCTCCGATCCCGATGGTCCGACGGGCACCTATCACGAGCCTTCGGTCGCCATGCGCGCCGACAAGGAGCGCTTTGGTTCGAGCCGCCGCGCCCGCTGGTTTGGACTCTAGAAATAAATGCTGTTTTCCGCTCCGCTGGAGCGAGGTAGTCGTGATTTCAGCTCTAGAAAATTTGCCAAAAGGGCTCCCGAATCGACCTATTGTCAGCATAGAGGGGCGGCGGCGGCTTGCGCTTTCCTTCCGCATGGTCAGGTAAAGCTTACACAGGCTGCGCTCCTTTTCTCTTTGCACGCACCATCTCGATTAGGCGAACGATACCTTGGTAACTGGCGGCCTAGGCATACCAGCCCTCGCTTTTACTCTTTGGCGACTTCGCTCGCGTCCATCCCCAGCGGGAATTTTACGATGCGTCGGTCACATGCCTCGGTCGATTGCAAATGTAGTGATTTCGGACATCAGCGAAAATTTCAACAAAGCAATTTGTGCATTCGGTTGTTTGAACCCGATACGAAGCTGCTGCGCGAAACCCAGCAAGAATATCGCCTTCACGACTTAGCTTAACAAGGCCCGTGACGAAGGATGAATGCCCGAGCGGATCCTCATGGGGAATTCGGCTATGAGCCTGTTCGAGAATCCGCCTCAGTAAGAAAAGGCTCTGCTCGGTGAGTTCGGGAAGGTTCATTTAATCTCGGATCCGCAGGAGTTCCTATTGGCGAAAGTCACCCTTGAAGCCCAGGCTCTCGGCAATCTGTAAGCTAGAGATGACACGCCGCTCGATCCGCTTTCCGGATTTCCCAGCAGTTTCGCACGTCCGCCGATACTCGCGGCGCGATTGCTAAGGATGAGTAACGAATCGGTCACGCTCAAGGGGCAGATTGAAGGAAGGGTCAACAGTTATCTAGGGTTCTGGGGCCTACTGGATCGGGTTGATGACGGTTGACTCGATTCATATTCTGATTTTTCACGATATGCTGACATCACGAGAAAAATCGGCCGTAAACACCTGTGAAAATCGGCGGACGCGTTATGACTTCGTGTTTTGCTTTAGAGATTTTCGCCTTGGATGAGTAGAGCAACAACTTGTGGCAAAGTGATATAGCCACATATCGTTAATCGGAAGTTCAGTTTTGATTTGGTGAACATCCAAATGACACGTCTCGAGAGCTTTTCGTCCTGCCGTCAATTGACAGGAAGCGATTCCTATCTAGCGTCCAAGCCATTCTAACATGTCTGAAGAACTGAAATCCTCTCGGATTCACTTCGTTTCCCACGCGCCCGGATACTGGCCCGGAATTGCCGATGAAAAGTGGAATGACTGGAAATGGCAGTTAAAAAACCGCGTTTCCTCTCTGGCAAGGCTTGAGCAATTAATTGAGGTGACTCCTTCGGAACGCGCTGGAGCACTTCTTGCAGGAAGCAAGCTTTCCCTTGCCGTCACGCCCCATTTCTTCAATCTGATCGAAAAAGACAACCCGGACGGTCCGATTCGGCGGCAAGTGATCCCCCGCATGGAGGAGGGCTACACCGCGGCAGGGGAAATGGCCGATCCTTGCGGAGAGGATAGTCACATGCCGGTGCCAGGACTCGTCCATCGGTATCCGGATCGGGTTCTCTTCCTGGTCACCGATCGGTGCGCTTCCTACTGCCGCTATTGCACTCGGAGCCGTGTGGTGAGCGGCGCGGGCGAACAGGAATTGCGCACGGATTTTGATCAGGCTTTTGCCTATCTCGAAAAGCACGCCGAAGTGCGTGATGTGCTCTTTTCAGGCGGCGACGCGCTGATTTTCTCCGACGAGAAACTCGAGTATCTGATCAGTCGCGTGCGAGCGATCCCGCATATTGAATTCGTACGTATCGGCACGCGTGTTCCCATCTTTCTTCCTCAGCGCATTACTCCTCAGCTTTGCCGGATGTTGCAAAGGTATCATCCTCTCTGGGTGAGCATCCATGTCAACCATCCCCGGGAATTGACCCTGGAAGTCCACGATGCTCTTGGCCGTCTTGCCGACCATGGAATTCCGCTTGGTAATCAAAGCGTCCTCCTGGCAGGAGTAAACGATAACGTGGCGACCATGCGCGAGCTGGTTCATAAGCTTCTCCTTTGCCGAGTTCGTCCTTATTACCTTTACCAGTGTGATCTGATCAAAGGATCTTCGCATCTGCGAACAAGTGTCGCTAAAGGCATCGAGATCATCGAAGGATTGCGCGGACACACGACTGGCTACGCCGTGCCTCAGTACGTCATCGATGCTCCGGGCGGTGGCGGCAAGGTTCCCATCAATCCCGGCTACGTTCTCTATCACGACAAGGAAAAGGTCGTGATCAGAAATTACGAGGGCAAGGTTTTCGATACCCCGAATGTGGGACCCCGGTGTCCAATCATCACGCAACAGAGCTGCGCACTGGTTAGGGGCGGGCGACCCTGAAACGAGCGGGCATTTCGGCCCTTCGTCCAGTAGATAACGTGGGTGAAATATTTTTCCTGAGCAACTTCTGCCCGGTTGGGCAAATGTCGGCCAGTTCACAACGCGGGCAGTCTGGTTTTCTAGCAAAGCAACGGCGACGGCCATGCCAGATCAGCCAATGGCTCAGCAACGTCCACTGTTCGCGAGGAAACAATCTCATGAGATCGCGCTCGATTTTTATTGGATCTATGTTCTTGGTAAGACCCAGGCGTGCGCCAACACGAGAGACATGGGTGTCCACGACCACGCCTTCCGCGATGTCAAAGGCGTTTCCCAGAACGACATTGGCGGTCTTGCGCCCTACGCCCGGGAGAGCCGCCAGCGCCTCGAGCGAGCGCGGCACCTCTCCGTTGTGTTCAGCCAAGAGCCTGGCCGCCATGGCGCGGATACTTCTGGCTTTATTGCGAAAAAATCCTGTCGACCGAATGATCTGCTCGAGTTCCTCCTGCCCGATCTGGGCGTAATCGGCCGCGCTGCTGCAACGCTGGAAGAGATCCTTTGTGACGATGTTGACACGTTTGTCGGTGCACTGCGCTGAGAGCATCGTCGCAATAAGCAGTTCGAGCGGATTTCGGAAATCCAGTTCACAATGGGCATCCGGGTAAATATTGACAAAGCGCCGCGCGAGTTCGCGCGCACGTTCGATCCGGATCATGCAGGAATTTAGCGGAGCTTTGCCTGAAACCGAAGCGAATTCACTGCAACAACAGCTTCGATCAGGCGCCCGAACAGCGGCCTACTTTAGCGAGCGCAGAATATCCTGGACTGATGCGGTGCACCCGCAAGTAAGCGCGTCGCCTCCGCCATAGAAAATATCGAGACGACCATCTTCCTTCTCAACGAGGCCATTGTGGAAGATAATGTCCGGCATGAAACCCTGCCGTTCGTACGGCGCTTCCGGGAAGAGAATAGGCTCCTCGGCGCGAGCGACAACCTTCCAAGGCTGTTGCAAATCCAGAAGGAGCGCGCCAACGCAGTAGCGCGTGTTCGCGTCCGAGGCGTGATACAGATTCAGCCAGCCTTCGGCGGTCCTGATCGGCGGGGCGCCACCCCCCACACGGCCGCAATCCCACTTCCCGGCACGCGGAGCGATGATCGCTTGATGTTGCCCCCAATCCTGCAGGTTATCGGATGAAGCGAGCCAAATGGCCAAGGACCCCAGGTGCTTCACCGCAGGCCGATGCAAAGTGTAGTAGCGGCCGCCGATCTTTTCGGGAAAGATCGCAATGTCTTTGTTGTCGGGGCCAAAAATGACCCCAAGCTTTTCGAACGTCTTGAAGTCCTCTGTTCGGGCAAGACACGCGACAACGCCAAGGGAGGACACCCCCGTGTAACTGACATAAAAGGTGTCTTCAAGGCGCACAACCCTTGGGTCTTCGACACCGTAGGACTCATACGGGCCGGAGCCAACCAGGGCAGGCTCGGAACTAATCGTGAAATTTCGCCCGTCTTCAGAGATGGCCGTGCGAAAATGGCTGAGTGAGGTGAGGTAATTGACCTCACGGTGACGAATAATACGTGGATCAATCAGATCCAGATCAGGATCGTCGAGCCGGAAGCGCAGCGTTTTTAACCCTCCCTGGCTCTCGTCGATCACGACCGTGGAGATATACCCCGGCTCCTGCCGCGGGCGCTCGGCTACGCGAACCAGAAGGAGTGATTTGCCGTCAAATGAAGTGGCACCCGGATTAAAGGCGCAAAGCACTTCAAATTCGGGGGAGGAGGGCTTAACGGCCGAGGGCAGAATGAGCGGATTGTTTTGGAATCTCTGAATCATGCGCTGGGATAGCTAACGCCGGATACCTCATAATCAATACATCGTCCACGTCGATGAAATCCGCTTCCTAAATCGAACCGTTCACTTCATCTTTAAGCGGCACGGGCTGAACGTGCAGATCGGCTAAGAGCGGCAGATGATCCGAGGAGACGCGCGTGAGATAATTGCGAACTACGGACACCGTTTCGGTCGCGAAGTGCGAGGAGACAAAGATGTGGTCAATTCGCGCAAAAGGCTTCGCCGAAATGAAGGTGTGCAGCGCCTCGGAGCCGTCCGACGCGACATCGCGCAAACGGTCGGCGGCAAGACGATATGGGGCCGTTCCCGGTGCCAAATTGAAATCTCCGCAAAGGATGATCGCTTGGGTGTCAAGAATCGGACCAAGCCATTCGGGTCCGAGTAGCGTCTGCATCTGTTGCAGTCGCTCCCGTCCGCTAAGTCCGAGGTGTGTCGTCACGATGTTGACCGGCGTATTTTCAAGAAAGATCCGGCTCCACAGAGCGCCACGAGGCTCTGGCCAAATGCTGAACGAACGAATGGGCAGTTCCGCAACTTTGACGGTTCGGATGGGCCAGCGACTAAGCACAGCGTGCCCGTACCGCTCGGCACCTCGGGTAACTGTCGCCAGAAAGGTGACGTGATAGCCGAGGATTTGCGCAATGGTGGAAGCCTGATCCTCGCCCCGCGAACGCAATCGTCCGTGGTCGAGTTCCTGCAAGGCAACAACATCAGGCGATTGCTCGGCAATGACGCGGGCAATGCGCGCCGGCGAAATACGGCCGTCCATGCCGCTGCAACTATGGACATTATAGCTCATTACCCGCAATCGAGACGGATACGCGGGAGGGAGCTCCGGCGCAGCAAGCTGCTGGCGTCCCAGCAATCCAAGGGCCGCGTCTCGAAGCGCCGCAGGACGAACAAAGTTCGTCGCCCCTGGCGGCAGCTTGGTGCCAGGAGGCACGATCAGAAATCCTTGCGTTTCCTCAGGACCTGGCCCGGCGTGACCGCCGCGTTCCGGGGCAAAGCTCCAGGAACTGCCGTCCCAGTTCCAGCCGAGCAAAACGAGATCGCCCGAATTCTCGTTTTCACAGAATTTCACGACATCGCGGGCGAGCTCATCGCGCAGAGAAGCCGGATGTGTTTGCAAGCGTTCTGGAAGACCATCGGGCACCGACGTTTGACCGTACGCGTGGTGCCAGGTGATCGTGCCATCTTTGGCGCGATGAAGAACGCCAGGGACGTTTCCCCGTTCCACGAGACTTTGGGCCAGCGAAGATTTCTGGTCATCATCGATCGGCTGGGCAACGTAAAGGTGGCCGACCGGACCTGTCGCTGCGATCGAGAAGCTAGTTCCGCGCTCGACAGTGAAGACATCCATCAAGCGCTCCTTGAAGTTGCGACGCCGCTGCTTCTTACGAAATAATTGGGGAAGGGGATGCACCTCTGAGCGAGCTTTGCCAGCCGCACTGGTGGCAAGCATCATCTCGAGGCAATGCGCCACGATAGTCTTGATGCCTTCAGGCAACTCCATCGCGAACGAATGCGTTTCCTCCTGCCCGTGATCGGAAAATATCCAGACGTGATAATTCCTTCTCTGCGAACGATAGGCTGCCAGATAGAGATCTTTAATCGCACGATCAATGCCTTTGAGAGACCAATGAGCAAATCGCGAGCGCGGACCCCGCCGATGGGAAAGCTCGTCATACCCGAGGAAGTTGAGGTGCACTACCGGCAACCCTCGGGTGACATCCACTTTGCCGCCGATGGTAACGATCTCCCGCAAGGCTACTCCGACGCACATTCGGGATAACACCATGCCGAGCTCCTGCGAAAACCACTGTCCTCTCAAAATGCCGCGTGCAGCTTCGGGAAGCCCTATGACGAGTTCGAGTAGCACCAAGCCCCAGATGCGCAGCATCGCGGGAAGCTCGAGCAGCAGGAAGAAGAGAACTGCGAGGATTGGGGCCGAGCGCCATGTGTCTCCAAAGCCTGTCCGCGCGACGCAGAAGTTACTCTCCTCAGCCGCGGCCCCGCCAGAGAAGATATTGGACCAGGAACTGCCGCCCTTGAGCAGTCCTTCTCCATGCGCAGCGAATTTGTCTTCGAAGCGTCGTGCCCAATCGGGATCGAACAACATGCCCAACTCACCAATAGATCGGTCGAGAAAGCTAAAGGCGGGAACGCCGCCTTTAACGCCGTAGTATAGCTCACCTTGCACAGCTGGGGTCGTGCTTGGAAGGCCCGAGTAAAACGTGTACAGCGGATATTGGCCATTGTCGCGCAACCTGCGCACGAACGGCATGCGCCCGGCAGCAATGGCCGCTTCAAGCTGGCGTCGAGGCAGTCCGTCGATTTGGATGAGCAGAAGACCTGGTTCCTCGCTTGTTCCTTCGGAGGTAGGCAGACGCAAATGACGGATAGCCCATTCATCGCGGCTTAACCGCCGGCGAAGGCGATGCCAAAGAGATTCAATGGTCGCAAACACAAAAGCAAAGAGGCCGGAGGGTCATCGGTGCAGCGCCTTATTGGGTCGGGTTGAGGATCGCATAGTTGGCCAGCCGGAAAAACTCTAGTCACTCAGAAGCGCCTGCCAATGCTTTCCAGAAGATAGCGTGAATGCGATCTGCGGATGAGAAGCTTCGTCTGAAAGATTCTGCTTAAGACTTCCGATCGAAGTCCCTCCGACTTGGCACCAGAATAGACAATGCGGCCATCGCGCAGCGCGAGCACGTGCGTGAATTCAGGCAAGATTTCTTCGATGTGATGCGTGACAAATACCAACGCTGGACCCCGCTTCTTGCGTGCCAATTTGCTGATGTCGTCGAGGAATTTTTCGCGAGCGATAGGATCGAGACCAGCACAAGGTTCGTCGAGAATCAAGATGACGGGGTCGGCTGCCAGCGCGCGAGCAATCAACACACGCTGACGTTCGCCCTGCGAAAGCACCTCCCAGCGCCGCTTGGTCGCCTGCGTCACGCGTAATAAAGAAAGCAACCGTTTCGCCCGGGTCTGCTCCGAGACGCTCATTTTGCCCCAGTAGCCGATCATCGCTCGGCGCCCGCCGGCGACGATCTCATCTCCGCTATCTTCGTCGTGGACGAGGTGCGCGATGCTTGCACTGACAACGCCGATGCGCTTCCGCAGTTCACGCCAATCGCTTCGACCATATTCCTCGCCCAGAACGCTAATCTGGCCCTTTGTGGGCGTCATGTATCCTGTAAGAGCTTTCAGCAAGGACGTTTTGCCCGAGCCATTGGCGCCAAGGATCACCCAATATTCACCCCGATTTATCGTCCAGTTGATCCCCTTGAGAATGCATATTCCATCTCGCCGGATAGACAAGTCCGTGACCCTGACAAGCGGACTCATCGGGCATGACAATATTGTTGCCCGTTCAGAAAAGCCGAAACCTCCCAGGAGTTGGGGAAAACTCGAATCATGACCGCACCGCAGCGGTCCTGCGCGAAGAGCCGGATCCCTCTGCTCCTGAGAGTCTCGACGAGGTTTGCGGATATCTGCTGGCTTTCTGGAAATTGGGTCGCGGAGGCGACGACTGCCTTCGGACGAACAGCAGTGAGAAACGCCGTATCGCCAGAGGGTCCATCCTGCGGAGCGCCCTTGACTAAGATGTCACTACGCAGGTCATCCGGAATGTTCTCCAACAGCCACTGCTCCGTGTAAAAACCCGAGTCGGACATAAAGAGAATCCTTGTCGTGCCCACGCGGAGTTGGACGACGAGGCTCTTGTCGTCGGCTACTCCTCGGGGAACAAGTCCCGGCGGATAGAGCACCTGAAACCGTGTTTCCGATCCAAGAACGATCCGGTCTCCCGAACGATGCGGCGATTTCGGCCTCTGCAATCGAAGCAGCTCTTCGTGGACGCGCGCTCGTTGCACCGAGCGGTCATCAAGGGTTGAATCGACTACGCGTTCGGGAGGGCATGCACGTAAGAGCTCGGAAGCCGACCCAATGTGTCCGGCGTCCCCATGCGTGAGCAGCAAGCCGTGTAACGAGCGCAATCCGCGCGAACGCAGGAACGGGAGAATTACGGTATCGTGGCTGTGTGCTGGGCCGCTGTCGATCAGCCAATGATGGCCCTGTGCGCGGACCCAAGCCGCCCCACCTGCGCCGAAATCAAACACGACAACTTCAGCGAGAGGTGTGGGATAATCCGGAAGTCTCACGTAGAAAAACGAGCCGGGAAGCGAAGCAAATGCGTGAATTGTTGCAAGCAGGGCCTGCGCGAGCAGCCAGTTTGTTTGATTATAGATCGAAGCGAGCCATGCACTAAACAACCCGGCGCCGAGGGAGAGCATGGACACTGCCATGATGGCAAAAGAGAGAGGCACCGCAATGGCGTTCGCAGGAAGAGCTGTAAGCGATATCAAATGGAAGTATCCAATCGTCAATGGCAGCGACCCCAACCACGCCGCTGTCGAAACCGCTAGTAGCAAGGCAAACCGCTCCGTACCGCGGATTATCCACCGCCTTGGGGCGGAGAGAAGCCGCTCAGGCAAGAAGGGATCCGGGCGAAACGGCGCTGCGAAGAGGGAAGCCAAAGGGCTCCCGGCGAGCATGATGGTCGCAACGACGCAGAAAGAAAGCTGAAATCCCGGATTGAAAAGCTGATGGGTGTCAGCGAGCAAAATGAGAAATCCCGCGGCACACAGATTGTTGATAAGTACTGGCTTACGGTTGGCCATGAGGCCGGCCAGCACGACCGCCGCCATCACCGCGGAGCGCACACTGGCAGCTTTCCAACCAGTCATAAGCACATAGAGGAAGAGCATTGGGATGATCAGACCCGCAGCAAGCCTGCGCGGGACACGGAGGAGTTTCAGAATGTACCAAAGCAGGACGGCCATCATTCCCACGTGCAGACCGCTTACAGAGA
>CAVUTD010000017.1:0-413612 GCA_963744345.1 uncultured Verrucomicrobiae bacterium | reverse complement strand
AGCCAGGGATTGCTCAAGTCCAATCCGGCAGCGGTAGTGAAATCATTACGCATCGACAAGCGTCGGCGACCCACCGGGATGACGGAAGCCGAAGTTCACTGCTTACTCCGTGTCGCTGGGGAGTCGAAGCGGGGCCA
Source organism: uncultured Verrucomicrobiae bacterium (assembly GCA_963744345.1). Taxonomy (GTDB): domain Bacteria; phylum Verrucomicrobiota; class Verrucomicrobiia; order Chthoniobacterales; family Terrimicrobiaceae; genus DASTFP01. The sequence goes on along the minus strand of CAVUTD010000017.1, from coordinate 413,475 downwards.
CGCCAAACGCAATTACGGCCTGCTCCAATTATTACTGCAAACCGGCCTGAGGGTGGGCGAGGTCACCAACTTGAAAGTCGGCGACGTGCAGATTCGGGATCGTTCGGGGGAGGTGCAAGCGCGTGAAGGGAAAAGCAACAATGGGCGCGAAGTCCCGCTCAACGCCTCGGCGCGACGCGCCTTGAGGGCATATCTGCAGTTGCGTCCTAAAGCGCAGCCGGACGAACCCTTGTTCCTCAGTGATCGTAAGCACGCCTTTTCCTCGCGTGCGATACAAACACTTCTTCAACGTTTGGCAAGTCATTATTGTAATGCGCGGGTTCAAGATCTCACGGAAACAATGCGGCGCATCCAACCACTCGCACGCACGGCTCGCGCAGATACTCGCTTCTTCAGAACGTGGCAAGCACGTCCTGTTTGTCGACGCCCTTGTGTGTGGCCACCAGCCGCAGAATGCTGTTGAGGGTGCCGATTCGCAGGGCGCTGTGATCTGGAACCGAGATGCGTTGAGGGGATGGCTTATCTGTCTGCAGAATGATATGACTACCCTCCTGATGGACCTGGCGATAGTCCCAATGTTTGCAGAGCGCCTTAACGACCGCGCGGCCAGAGAGGTCGCGCGGGATTTTCATGTGGTAAGAACTTCATCACGCACAAGGCGGAGGCGGACGCGGACGGCAAGTTTTTCGGGCTGGTCGAAGTAATAACCTCGCACTGCTTCACGCACGTTGGCACGCAATTCGTCCCAACTGTTGCCTTCGGTGACGATGCTTTCGGTCAAGCACTCAGCGCAATAACCGCCATCTGCCTCCTCAATCACTTCAAAGACGAGTTCGTTCATGAACGGAGCCTACCGGGTATCTGGTAGCCCGGCAAGTTTCACAGGAGAGCATAGCACTGATCTTGCGCAGGCCTCTCCGCAGAGATTCTCGGCCAGACCCAGGGCAGTACCGGGATTGTGGCCGTAGAAAAAACCACGTATCGGCCGACTCCCGGCGCTTTGTGTCGATGTCCAAACAAACATCGAGCGCGAGCTGTGGGGATTGTGGATTTCGAACGAGAAACTGAAAACCGGAGCGCACTTTATCGGTTCAACGGATAACCCACTGGTCACCGCGAAAATCCCCATCGTAATAGGCAAACCACTTTCGGCGATCCCGGCGTCCCGGAACTCGTCTTGCGCCGACTAGCCGATTTCGGCATCGTCGAGGCTCGCACGCAACCGCGCATCGATCAAGGCGTCTGCATTACCTCTCATGCAAGCCAATGCCGTACGGTCGATCAGGTGGTCGTGTTGCCGGACGGCGCCGACGCAAAAGGCTGGTATGTCAGCCTATCGCGGGCTCGGGACTCGATGCACGTCTACACGCGCGACAAGGCGGCGTTAGGTCAATCGGTGATGTACCCTGGCGAGCGCAAGTCAGTGTGGGAGCTTATCCAAGCTTTGCGAAGGTCCGAGCCACAATCCAGGAATCGAATGATGCCCGACCTTTGGGCGACGCGCCAAGCAGAAATAGTTCGCGAGATTGGAATGGAACGTTAGCCGCTTATTGTCACGTGACGCCCGTCGAGCAAAACCAAAACGAGAAGCAGAAAGACACAGTTTCCGGAATGGGCGCTACCAAAGCGGTAATCGGAAATTGCACCCCCCTGACGCACTCGCTTTTTGTCTCCGATATTCCGCGTAGGTAGCTTCGGCGCGTTTCTCTAGCGAAACCGACTTCTGCTCCTTTGCGATTCTGATGGCTTCGCAAAATGAAGCCTCAATCTGGGTCTCCTCAGCACCCAAAGTAGCGAGAAACACTCCGCGCAGGCGGTGCAGTTCGGCGCTGCAATAACCGTGCTCAAATCTTTCAGCAATTGCTACCGCCTCGTTGATTGCCTCAAGAGCTTCAGAGGTCCGATCCGCTAGATGTAAAGCTTCAGCCTTAAGTGCAAGATCAGATGTCAGGTTCAGCACCGAACCGGTCGCCCGAAGCTCTTTTATTCCCTGTTCGATCCCGGGAATACCTTCCGCTGTGTTACCGGAAGCGCTGCGCACCCAGCCGCGGCAGAATCGATCCTAGCGTTAGAAAATGCGCAAAATGGTGACGCGTGGAGAGTTCAATCAACTCCGATGCTAAGCGGTCAACTTCGGCAGGATCACGCTCAAGGTGGGCCAGACCCGCTGCCCAAGCTAGCGCCATGGCTAATGTATACCTATCCTTCAGCTCCTTTGCTGTTGCGATCGCCTCGTCCATCAGCGCGTGGCAAGAGGCGATCTCTCCGAAATGCCAGTCGGACATGGCCTCATAAATCAGACACATGACGACTGGCGCCGTGATCTCTTCCGCAACAGGAGACTGGACGCTTCCCGAGCGCCAGATCTGAACACCATGCCTCGCGTATTTCCGAGACGAGTCAAACTCGCCCAAAAAGTAAAATATGGCTGCGAAAACTTGGTAGGCAGCTAACATGAGCCGTGCGTCATTCTGTTCCTGCGCCAGCGCATGAATTCGTCCGGCAATCTGCATTGCAGCAGACAGCTTGTCCGTCATCAGTGTATAGCGTACCTGACCAAGCAATTGCATAAACAGAAGCCGGGGACGATTTACCGAATGACACAAGGGCTCGGCGCGCTCGTAACAAATTCCGGTCTCGGGTGCTGCAAATCCTCGCGTGATGGTTAGATATAGCCCCGCCTGCATGAGGATGAAGAGCTGATCTTCAGCAACGAGACTTTGCCCTTCGATGGCCGTTTCGATCAGCGATCCCCAGCGCCCGTGTTCGAAGAAATGACCTAAAGCAGAGAGCAATGGCCCTGTTGCTCCAAGAACGTTAGCCGCAAAGTGGGCATCCCCCCGCTGAATCCGGGGGATATAAACTTCATGCAGCGCCTCTCGAAACAGACCGGCGTTGCAGCCGCAAATTACTGCTAAGAAAAGTGGCTCCATCTCCGCAAAATTATCCGGCAGCTGCGGCGCGAGCGTTCGATAATAGTTAAAAAGCCGCTTGTTGCATTCCTTCCAAGCATCGCTTCGTTGGCCTCGCAGTTGTTCGCCGTAGTACTCACGAACCAAAGGATGCGTATCGACATCGCCCGGATTGTGCGGATCTTCCCCAGCCAGAAGTCGCGCTCTTCTTAGTCTGGCTAGAATCGTCCGCCATTCAGTCGGGCTCAAATTCGTTAATGACTCTGTAAGGCCCGGAATCGCAGGCGGTTTTAGAAGCGCTGCAATCGCCTTTTCCTCAGCTGGGCGATCAAAAAGCCCTAACATGCGCAGAACCGACAGCTCAGGACCTTCACCAAACCAGGTTTGGTAAGATTTCATTACTTTTCGGGCGTGGGTTCCCTGTCGGACGTCGTGAGCAAGATGTCCCGACACTTCGTTACGTGAACGAATGTCTCCGTTGTACGCATCAGTCAGATAGCTGCCCAACAGCGTCAGCGCCAGACAATGGCCGCTGAACTCATCGCTGGCACTTTGCAGCTCCGCTTCATCTCCCTTTACCCCCAGTGCTCGGAGCAGCTGTGCTCCGGCATCGCTGGATAGATATTCCAGGTGACGACGCAGAGCTGAGCTACCCTCGTGATCCGACAGATCAGCAACCGGCAGGCGCGTGGTAATCACGCACAGGCCCATATTGAAAGCAGCAAGCTCTCGCAATAGTGCCTGAAGGGACGGGTCCCGTAACCGCCCTTCTTGTGCACCAGGTGGATTTTGGAGCGGCTCCAACCCATCCAGAACAAGCAAGGTTCGCCGATGCCCAACGAGCTTCGCCAATCTTTCGCCCTTCTCCCATGCTGTTCCGAGCCGTGGATCTGGATCGCCAAACCAGTGAAGAGCGGCATCAAGAAATTCATCGGCAGACCAAGTGCCTCCACTGGTGCCCTGTCTGTAAAAAGACCAGCCAAATACGAGTTGCGCAGAACGATAGTGTTCAGCAGCCATTCGTCGGAGCCAATGGTTGACCAGCGTCGATTTTCCGACTCCGCCCCAGGCAACAATTGTAACAACATTGACCTGCTGGTTTGCCCATGCATCGTCCAGGAAACCGATGTCCTCTTCACGACCAAAAACATCGCTTCCTGTGATGGGCAATCTGGCTACGGAAATCTTCTTTGGGCCTAATCTTGCTGGCGGCTTCCGGGTTCCGACGCGTGAAGTGCGAGGGGGGATCTGCTGCAAGTTCCGACGTGTGATCCCACGTCGTGCCTCGATAGCGCCTGTTATTGTCGGCATCGCCTTCAGCAGCTCGTCCGGAGTCTGGAATCGCTGTGCCGGATCTTTCTCAAGGAGTTTCTCAAGGAGAACTACGACCGGCTGTGCAACATCTTTGAGTCGCTCAAGCGGTAAGGGCGCGTGCTGATGCTGATACATCACCTCAGCGGAAGGACCTCGAAATGGTGTTTGGCCAGTCACCATTATCCAGAGCGTCACGCCAAGCGAGTACAGGTCCGAGCGGATGTCGACCTGTACCCCTGCGAACTGTTCCGGACTGGCAAACTCGGGTGTCCCGGCAAATGCTCCGGGCGATGAAATGCCCGCTTCAGAAGCCGATTCGTCTACTGTCTTTGCCAAGCCGAGGTCGATAATTTTAGCCGTTACACCGCCTTCCTCCTTCAACCTCACCATGATGTTTGTTGGCTTGATATCTCGGTGGACAAGGTGCTGTTCGTGAACTGCGGCCAGTCCGGCAGCCACCTGCGTTGCAATTTCCAGCGCCAGCTTTACCTCGAGTCGGCCTGACCGTTTGATGAGCTTTTCAAGCGTTTCCCCTTCTACAAACTCCATTGCGTAGAAATAACTGTCGCCGGTTCTCCCCAGATGGAACACGGAGGCAACATTTGGGTGACGGACGCTCGCCGCCGCCCGGGCCTCGCGGAGAAAACGAAGCCGTGCCGATTCATCACCGAGATATCGTTCACTGATGACTTTCAGAGTCACCGGGCAGTGCAAATTGATGTCGAACGCCTTGTAAGTGACCCCCATCGCGCCGCGACCCAGCTCGAGCGCTTTCCCGTCTTCACCCGTCACCAGCTCGAAGTGCTCAAATCTTTTCGGTGGCTGCTCCGGCATCAGCTTGAGTGTATCCCCAGGCGAGGACTCGCCGGACTCAACCCCGCCAGCAAGAGCCTTGCGAAGAATGCAGACCGGACAGAATTCCATTCCTCCAGAAAACTCATTGCCGCAGCTCGGGCAGGTGCGTCGGGGCTCCGTACTCACGGACCTAGCCGTCCTCCGGTTGCGATCAGCGCTTCGCAAAACGCATGGATCTCCTCGTTGATCTCTACAGGCGAATGCCCGCGGCGCCGAGCGAACATGTAGCGTGGATACCAATAGAGCCGGCACAACCCGGCCAAAGCGGACTGCCTCCATTGCATTTGGCTTAGCGCCGCCCTCATGACGATCGTCCAACGCGTGGTATGAAAGCGTGCCGCGCCCTCCGCTGGCGGACCATGATCGCGTTCCACAAGATTTCCGTATTTCACCCAATAATAACGCGTGAAAGTAGTTTAGGAACAAAATTCCTGAAACGCGCTAGTTCCCGTGCCTTTGTAAATAGATGAAGGCCGACGATTTTCTGGGCCAATATCAAATGATGGAACAGTATGGAGTTGCCTCGGCAGAAGAAGTGAAGGTCGAAAACCTTGCCGACCGCCTCAGAATCGAGATCACAGCTGCAGGAACGGTGTGCGCGACGCCATGCTGCGGCCGAAGCTCCTGCTGCTCGACGAGCCATCGTTCGGTCTCGCCCCCTTGGTCGTGCAAGAGATCTTCCGAATCCTGCGCACCATCAATCGTAACGGAGGCGTCTCCATGTTGCTGGTCGAGCAGAACGCCAACATCGCCCTCGAACTCGCCGATTACGCCTATCTGATCGAAACGGGGTGCATTGTCATGGGCGGCCCCGCGGCCATCATCGCCTGCGACCACGCCGTGCGCCGTGCCTATCTCGGCTATTGAGGGGGAAGAAATGCAAGGCTTCCTGCACCAATTGCTCTCCGGTGTCGCGGATGGCGGCATTTACGCGAGCCTGGCGCTCGCGCTGGTGATGATCTACCAGGCAACTCACCACGTCAATTTCGCGCAGGGCGCAATGGCGATGTTCTCAACCTACATCGCCTGGGCGATGATCGATGCCGGCTTTCCCTATTGGGCGGCTTTCGGCCTCACCCTCGTTTCTTCGTTCGCTGCCGATGTCGCCATCGAACAGATCATCATCCGGCCGGTGGAACGCGGGCCGGTGCTGAATATCGTGATCGTGTTCATCGAACCAATGATTCGAGCCTGGTCACCTTCCAAGCTCCGCTCCACCAAGTGTTTAAAGGCAATCCTGTGAAAGCATGACATCGCGCATCAAAGCCACTATAGTAGAAAACAGATTCGAGAATATGAGCTCAGGTAACCCTCAATCCGTTGCCGGCATTAGCCGAAGAGAACTTCTGAAAAGGGGAGGAAAGGTTGCCGCAGTTGCAGCGGTATCATCAGTGTTCTCACCGTTTGTTTTTACTGGAAAGGCAGCCGCGCCAAAAACACTCTCATTCTGGCAGTTCTATGCTCCCGCCAGAGGGTTTACTCAAAGCAAATGGTTTGAAGACTGTGTCAAGGGTTGGAATGCGACCCACGATGTCAAGGTCGAGCTGCATTTTGTCCCAGCTCAGGAGTATTTTGGTGGATCCAAGCTACAGACCGCTTTCGCCTCGGGTCAGGGTCCGGATATTTTCATAATCAGCCCCGGGGACTTTCTTCGTTACTACAATGGTGGCGTTCTGGTCGACCTCACTTCTTACATGGAGGACGCCGCGAAAAAGGACTTTTTTCCAAACGTGATGGAAACCCGGATCGTTGATGAAAAGATCTATGGAGTCCCGTACGACGTTGTACCCCTGGCGATGTTTTACAGCCTCAAGGCATTCGAGGAGGCTGGACTTTCGGAGAGCGATATCCCGAAAACCTGGGACCAGTTCCTCGAAATCGCGCACAAGCTGACCAAAGGGGACCGATTTGGCTGTCTATTCGAAACTGCAGCGGGTTATTACCAGACGTTCACCTGGTACCCATTTATGTGGCAAGGAGGTGGTGATATCGCTACGCCAGACGGAAAACACAGCGCCTTTGCATCGCCGGCCACCGTTCAGGCTCTGAAGTTCTGGCAAGACACCATTCAGCAGAAGGTCGCACCGCGCAACCTCCTGGGCGGCGGTGGCTGGGACGTCGTAGCGAATTTGGCTTCAGGCTTCTGTGCCATGCAAAATCCGGCTATCCGGGGAGTCAAGTCCTTGCGGGACAACGCTAAGGATTTCCAATATGGCGTCTTCCCCTATCCCTTACCTCCCAACGGCCAGCAAAGAACGGTTTTGGGTGGATGGGCCTTCGTCGCCAATGCCAAGGGCAAAAATCCCGAGGAAGCGGCAAAGTTCTGTGTTTGGGCAGTGGGTTCCATGCAGGATGATTGCATTCAAAGAGTCGTTGACTGGTGTACCAAGGCGATCGTTGTCGTTTCGCCGCGAAAATCGGCTTTGGAAAAAGCGACCACCGAAGGAGGGTACAGCAGCGCCCCGATGAAGTTATTTAAGGACTTGACACTCCAGACCGGTAGAAGTGAGCCTCGGGTTCCACCGGAGGTCTATAAGGCGGTCTCGGATACTATCCAGGCTTGCCAACTGGGCGGAGCTGATCCTATGCAGGCCGCCGAGAAAGGATCCCAGCGAATCGAAAGCTTCCTCTCCGGATACACGGGAGCACCATTGCTCTGATGAATCCCTGTCGACGTTTGTATTGAATCCTGAGATTAGTGCCTCCAGATGCGACCTCGTAATCTGGAGGAAATACCCTGAACCGATCGACGCTTCGAACGTTTGTTCGGTGTTAATTGCATGGATGACCGGACTCGATTGTCTCTCGACGACCTCGGACGCATGACTCCGCGGCCAGGGGACAATCGAGAACCCGAGAGAAAACGCCGACAACGGGTTGGCCGCGTTTTCTGGACACGCTCACGCAAGGAGACGTTCGCGGCGTGGTTGTTTATTTTTCCCGACTGCATCGGATTGCTCGTCTTCGTAGCGATTCCAATGGTGCTTGCGTTGAGTCTGGGATTTTAACCTTGCCGACCACCTCAGAATCGAGATCACAGCTGCAGGAACGGTGTGCGCGACGCCATGCTGCGGCCGAAGCTCCTGCTGCTCGACGAGCCATCGTTCGGTCTCGCCCCCTTTGGTCGTGCAAGAGATCTTCCGAATCCTGCGCACCATCAATCGTAACGGAGGCGTCTCCATGTTGCTGGTCGAGCAGAACGCCAACATCGCCCTCGAACTCGCCGATTACGCCTATCTGATCGAAACGGGATGCATTGTCATGGGCGGCCCCGCGGCCATCATCGCCTGCGACCACGCCGTGCGCCGTGCCTATCTCGCTATTGAGGGGGAAGAAATGCAAGGCTTCCTGCACCAATTGATCGAACCAATGATTCGAGCCTGGTCACCTTCCAAGCTCCGCTCCACCAAGTGTTTAAAGGCAATCCTGTGAAAGCATGACATCGCGCATCAAAGCCACTATAGTAGAAAACAGATTCGAGAATATGAGCTCAGGTAACCCTCAATCCGTTGCCGGCATTAGCCGAAGAGAACTTCTGAAAAGGGGAGGAAAGGTTGCCGCAGTTGCAGCGGTATCATCAGTGTTCTCACCGTTTGTTTTTACTGGAAAGGCAGCCGCGACAAAAACACTCTCATTCTGGCAGTTCTATGCTCCCGCCAGAACGTTGAGTACTCAAAGCAAATGGTTTGAAGACTGTGTCAAGGGTTGGAATGCGACCCACGATGTCAAGGTCGAGCTGCACTTTGTCCCAGCTCAGGACTATTTAGGTGGATCCAAGCTACAGACCGCTTTCGCCTCGGGTCAGGGTCCGGATATTTTCATAATCAGCCCCGGGGACTTTCTTCGTTACTACAATGGTGGCGTTCTGGTCGACCTCACTTCTTATATGGAGGACGCCGCGAAAAAGGACTTTTTTCCAAACGTGATGGAAACCCGGATCGTTGATGAAAAGATCTATGGAGTCCCGTTCGACGTTGTACCCCTGGCGATGTTTTACAGCCTCAAGGCATTCGAGGAGGCTGGACTTTCGGAGAGCGATATCCCGAAAACCTGGGACCAGTTCCTCGAAATCGCGCGCAAGCTGACCAAAGGGGACCGATTTGGCTGTCTATTCGAAACTGGAGCGGGTTATTACCAGACGTTCACCTGGTACCCATTTATGTGGCAAGGAAGTGGTGATATCGCTACGCCAGACGGAAAACACAGCGCCTTTGCATCGCCGGCCACCGTTCAGGCTCTGAAGTTCTGGCAAGACACCATTCAGCAGAAGGTCGCACCGCGCAACGTCCTCGGCAACGGTGGCTGGGACGTCGTAGCGAATTTGGCTTCAGGCTTCTGTGCCATGCAAAATCTGGGTATCTGGGGAGTCAGCGCCTTGCGGGACAACGCTAAGGATTTCCAATATGGCGTCTTCCCCTATCCCTTACCTCCCAACGGCCAGCAAAGAACGGTTTTGGGTGGATGGGCCTTCGTCGCCAATGCCAAGGGCAAAAATCCCGAGGAAGCGGCAAAGTTCTGTGTTTGGGCAGTGGGTTCCATGCAGGATGATTCCATTCAAAGAGTCGTTGACTGGTGTACCAAGGCGGCCAGTTGGGTTTCGCCGCGAAAATCGGCTTTGGAAAAAGCGACCACCGAAGGAGGGTACAGCAGCGCCCCGATGAAGTTATTTAAGGACTTGACACTCCAGACCGGTAGAAGTGAGCCTCGGGTTCCACCGGAGGTCTATAAGGCGGTCTCGGATACTATCCAGGCTTGCCAACTGGGCGGAGCTGATCCTATGCAGGCCGCCGAGAAAGGATCCCAGCGAATCGAAAGCTTCCTCTCCGGATACACGGGAGCACCATTGCTCTGATGAATCCCTGTCGACGTTTGTATTGAATCCTGAGATTAGTGCCTCCAGATGCGACCTCGTAATCTGGAGGAAATACCCTGAACCGATCGACGCTTCAAAGCCACTATGGTAGAAAACAGATTCGAGAATATGAGCTCAGGTAACCCTCAATCCGTTGCCGGCATTAGCCGAAGAGAACTTCTGAAAAGGGGAGGAAAGGTTGCCGCAGTTGCAGCGGTATCATCAGTGTTCTCACCGTTTGTTTTTACTGGAAAAGCAGCCGCGACAAAAACACTCTCATTCTGGCAGTTGCTATGCTCCCGCCAGAACGTTGGTGTACTCAAAGCAAATGGTTTGAAGACTGTGTCAAGGGTTGGAATGCGACCCACGATGTCAAGGTCGAGCTGCAGTTTGTCCCAGTTCAGGACTATATAGGTGGATCCAAGCTACAGACCGCTTTCGCCTCGGGTCAGGGTCCGGATATTTTCATAATCAGCCCCGGGGACTTTCTTCGTTACTACAATGGTGGCGTTCTGGTCGACCTCACTTCTTATATGGAGGACGCCGCGAAAAAGGACTTTTTTCCAAACGTGATGGAAACCCGGATCGTTGATGAAAAGATCTATGGAGTCCCGTACGACGTTGTACCCCTGGCGATGTTTTACAGCCTCAAGGCATTCGAGGAGGCTGGACTTTCGGAGAGCGATATCCCGAAAACCTGGGACCAGTTCCTCGAAATCGCGCGCAAGCTGACCAAAGGGGACCGATTTGGCTGTCTATTCGAAACTGGAGCGGGTTATTACCAGACGTTCACCTGGTACCCATTTATGTGGCAAGGAGGTGGTGATATCGCTACGCCAGACGGAAAACACAGCGCCTTTGCATCGCCGGCCACCGTTCAGGCTCTGAAGTTCTGGCAAGACACCATTCAGCAGAAGGTCGCACCGCGCAAGTCCTGGGTAGCGGTGGCGGGGACGTCGTAGCGAATTTGGCTTCAGGCTTCTGTGCCATGCAAAATCTGGGTATCTGGGGAGTCAGCGCCTTGCGGGACAACGCTAAGGATTTCCAATATGGCGTCTTCCCCTATCCCTTACCTCCCAACGGCCAGCAAAGAACGGTTTTCGGTGGATGGGCCTTCGTCGCCAATGCGAAGGGCAAAAATCCCGAGGAAGCGGCAAAGTTCTGTGTTTGGGCAGTGGGTTCCATGCAGGACGATTCCATTCAAAGAGTCGTTGACTGGTGTACCAAGGCGAACCTTGGCGTTTCGCCGCGAAAATCGGCTTTGGAAAAAGCGACCACCGAAGGAGGGTACAGCAGCGCCCCGATGAAGTTATTTAAGGACTTGACACTCCAGACCGGTAGAAGTGAGCCTCGGGTTCCACCGGAGGTCTATAAGGCGGTCTCGGATACTATCCAGGCTTGCCAACTGGGCGGAGCTGATCCTATGCAGGCCGCCGAGAAAGGATCCCAGCGAATCGAAAGCTTCCTCTCCGGATACACGGGAGCACCATTGCTCTGATGAATCCCTGTCGACGTTTGTATTGAATCCTGAGATTAGTGCCTCCAGATGCGACCTCGTAATCTGGAGGAAATACCCTGAACCGATCGACGCTTCGAACGTTTGTTCGGTGTTAATTGCATGGATGACCGGACTCGATTGTCTCTCGAGGACCTCGGACGCATGACTCCGCGGCCAGGGGACAATCGAGAACCCGAGAGAAAACGCCGACAACGGGTTGGCCGCGTTTTCTGGACACGCTCACGCAAGGAGACGCTCGCGGCGTGGTTGTTTATTTTTCCCGACTGCATCGGATTGCTCGTCTTCGTAGCGATTCCAATAGTGCTCGCGTTGAGTCTCGGATTTTTCAGCGTGGATGGGTTCGGCGGATACAAGTTCGTCGGCCTGGCTAATTACAATCGGATGCTGCGAGATCCGCTGTTTATGAAGAGTCTGGGCGTAACGATTGTCTATGTGCTCTGCCTTGTTCCCGGGCTCTACGTCAGCGGCCTGGGACTTGCGCTGCTTGTGCGGCAAAGGATCCCGTTGGTCGGACTTTGGCGGACTTTATTTTTCATGCCGTACGTTGTGAGCCTGGTTGTCGTTGCATTGATCTGGAAGGTGATGCTGATCGACAAAGTCGGCTTCATCAATCGGATGCTCGAACTTGTCGGTCTCCAGGGTCGCTCCTGGCTCGGGGATCCGAACCTTGCGCTCGGCGCAATTCTGGTGGTGACGATCTGGTTTTTGATGGGTTACTACATGATCATTTTCCTTTCGGGATTACAGGATATCCCTCGAGAATATTACGAGGCGGCGAGAATCGAGGGAGCAAACTCCTGGAAGATGTTCACACAGATTACGCTGCCTCTGTTGCGGCCGACCAGTTTCTTCGTCCTCCTTGTCTCGACGGTGTCCGCGGTTTCGGGTTCTCAGGCATTCGATCTCATCTATGTCATGACAAATGGGGGACCGGCAAATTCGACGTCGCTCGTGGTTTTTTACATCTATGAGCAGGCGTTTAAATTCAATCACTACGGCTACGCCGCTGCCATGGCGTCGGTTCTCGTTGTGGTTCTTCTGGCGATGACCGTTGTGCTGTTTGGGCTGACGCGCGGAGGACGGTTCCATCTGCAGTAACAGGCATGAACGGGCAAAATGTGTCAGTCCTTCGGGTGAGTCGATGGATGTTGATTTTCGCAACCGCAACATTCGCGATTATAACCGCATCGCCATTGGTTTGGATGGTCTCGGCTTCGCTCAAGGAGCCGGCTGAAATCTTCAACTCCAGCCTGATACCGCAGCATCCGACCCTCGAAAACTTCCGGTATGTGTTCACACAATTGCCGTTTATTCGCTATATTCTGAATACTTTCTTCGTGGCGGGAACGATCACTGTAATTGCGCTCCTGTTCCATTCGATGGCTGGTTTTGCTTTTGCCCGCCTTCGATTTCCAGGTCGCGAGACGATATTTCTGACAATCTTTTCGACGTTTCTGGTTTCGTTACAGGTGATCATCGTCCCGCTGTTCATCCTGGTGCAGAAAATGGGTATGGTGAACACCTATGCAGGGTTGATTATCCCGGTTACGTTCAACGCGTTTGGGATATTTCTGCTGCGCCAGTTTTACCTTGGAATCCCGATCGATTTGCAAGAAGCGGCGATTATGGATGGGGCAAGCTACTGGGGCATTTACTGGAACATTATGCTTCCGCTCAGCCGGCCGATCTTATCGGCCTTGGCGGTGTTCTTATTTCTAGTTAACTGGAACGCGTTTCTCTGGCCGTTAACAATCACGACCAATCAAAACCTCTGGCTCGTACAACCTGCGATAGCAAGTTTCCAAAATCAATATTCCGCCGCCTGGAACTATATTATGGCTGCATCGGTGGTGGTCGCGGTGCCAACGCTTGTACTCTTCTTCGTGTTCCAACGCCAGTTGGTCGAATCAATCAAGACTTCCGGCATTAAGTGAATCAATGACTATTGAAACAACATTCAACGGACTTGGGACGTCGCTAGGAAATTTGTCCCTCCTCTCCACAGCGCAGACACGATCGATCAGTGCCGAAAATTTCGACGGGAGCCAAGGCAGAGGCGGAAGGGCGACGGAGCGGACAGGCGCAGTTCCCTCGCGGGAACTAGGCCAGGGATGGAAGGTGTCGCCGAGCATCGACATTCCCGTGCACGGCATGGCGACTTTGGCGGAGATTCAAGGGCCTGGTGCGATTCAACACATGTGGATGACGATACATCCCGACAAATGGCGTAGGTTGGTCATCCGAATTTTCTGGGATGGCGAAGAGCATCCGTCGGTCGAAGTGCCATTGGGCGACTTCTTCTGCAACGGGTGGGTACACGTTTGGACGGGTGCCCAACAGGCAACCAGAATCTAAAGACGTTTCAGCTATTGCATTGAGCGCATCTTTCGGTTACTTGAACCCCGCTGAACGATCCTGGATGATTTAGGACGAAGTAGCACTTTTGGTAGCATTCAGGGCCTTCAAGAGAAGCTATTTAACCATAAGTTATTGATAATCAGGCGTCCCCGTAGTTCAACGGATAGAACGGAGGTTTCGCGACGCACTCGACTTATGCGTTGGGCCGGCGAGATTCGAACCACGAGACATGTTAGAATTTATAGCTTGCCTCGAGCCGTGTCACGCAAGCTTTGGGAATGCCGCGGCAGCTTTGCGCAAGGCTTCAGTGCCGACGTGGGTGTAGTTCGCACTTATTTGTTCGCTCTCGTGACCGATCAACTCCTGGACAGCCGCTTGCGGAATCCCAGCTTCCTTTAACAGCGTGACTGCAGTGTGGCGCAATGAATGAAAGCTGAGCGCTGCCGCCAACCTTTTCGCGTTCCGACCGATGCCGCGAACCTCGTGGGTGTGGCGTTCACGCAGGCCCGCTTGTGCCAAAAGCTCAACGAATGCATTGGAAACCGAGACCGCCCTACCCTTTTTGGTCACAGCTTCGAAGGCACGAGGATGCACCTACCATGAAAAACATTTTTTCCCTTCGACCGGTGGAAAGGGCCGAACGGTTTCGCGCCTTATTCAACTACCTCGATCTGCAGTATAGGCAATTCGTCGCGATCTATCACCTGCTTGTGCCTCCATGGACTGACCAGACGCTGATTGATCGCTTCAACCAAACCAGCAATCAACAGGGTTTCCAGTTGGTGCGTTCCGCTCATCTTGAGGTAGAATACGACTCAACCATTAAGGAATACAGACCGGTAGACCAAACTTCGTTGCTAGAAGTCTACCAAACAGTGCAAAAGGTCGTGCCTGTCATAACGGAAGGCGTTTCTCACTTGGCCCTGCTTTTAAAAGGGTTGGATACCAATTCTAGGCAATGGGAGGAGATCGCGAAGCGAGAGGCGCTAAACTTTTGGCAAATCTCTAACCCGTCTCCAGATTTAATCGGCGATTTGCGCGCCTCAACGAAAGCTGATCTCGCGCAAGACGAGATCCTAGAGCTCCCACGCGCTCAGAAAATTCTCGCGAAGTGGCTGCCGAGCTCGAGCGACCTCGCCACGATTCCTGAAACCGTCCGAGGCATCAGCTGCGGGACCTGTGGCTGACTAAAGTCTCCTTGACGTTAGTCATACTGATGGTACTACTACAACAATGAGTGTTGCAAAAGTCGCAGTTTCCATTGATGACCGGTTGCTTCGGCGGGTGGACAGCCTTGTCGCGCGCGAGGTCTTTCGCAGCCGCAGCGAAGCGATTCAGAAGGCTGTCGCCGAGAAGCTGGCCCGCATGGAACGTGGCCGCCTTGCCCGGGAATGCGCGAAGCTCCTTCCGGCTGAAGAGCAGCAACTGGCGGAGGAAGGCATCCGGAAAGACGCCTCAGAATGGCCAGAATATTGAGGGGCGATGTCGTCTGGGCCGAGCTTGATCCGACCCAAGGTCACGAGCAATCCGGCCGGCGTCCGGTCCTCGTGCTGAGCCAGGATGTTTTTAACGAGCGGTCCGGGACGGTGATTGCCTGCGCTCTCACGAGCCAGGAACCGCGAGCTGGCTTTCCGCTGACGCTGGAATTGGCCGGGGCGAACCTGCCTAAGCGTTCATGGGTGAAAATCAGCCAGATTAGGACACTTTCGGTGAAGCGGCTCGGCAAGAAGCTCGGGCGCATTTCGGTTGAGGAGCTGGAGCAAGTGATTGAGGGATTGAACGAAATCATCGGCGCGTAGCTAACTTTGTATAAGGAAGAGCGCAGTCTGATTTCAACCCGAGCCAGCGATGGCGAGTATAGCCGCCTTGAGGTTTGCCGGCAGATCGCGCCATGCGTTAATGACCCGCTGCAAGTCGGAATCGACGATCTTTGAGCTATGTGAGTCTCTTTGTGAGTCTCGCGTTGCAAGCCCCTGATTATGAGGCGCGGGCTTCGAGTTCGACTGCCCGCGCGCAAGCGTAATGTGAGGGCGAAGCCCAAATTTGCAGAGCCCGCCGCTAGGCGGGATAATCCTGTCGCCCCGATTTTGCGACAGGATGAGAACCTTGGTTCGACTGCCCGCGCGGAAGCGCAATGTGAGGGCGAAGCCCAAATTTGCAGAGCCCACCGCTAGGCGGGATGATCCTGTCGCCCCGATTTGCGCGGACCTGATTCCTTCGATGTCGCTCGCCCGCGGCAGATCGAAGTCAGTCCAGGTGACAAGATACTCATCCGCGCCAATGAGAAGCGGCTTGATCTCACTAATGGACGGGTATTAACCGTTTCCAGCATCGCGCCGGACGGCGCACTTCACGCTAAGGAGGGCTTGTGTGTTCCAGCAGATTTTCGGCAGTGGTGCCACGGCTACCTCGTCACATCGCACAAGGCCCAAGGGTGAACTGCGGATCACGTCGTTGTTGCAGCCGAGCACCTCACCGCCAAAAGAGCCTACGGAGCATGTTCCCGAGGCCGTAAGTCCTGCATCGTACATGCTTCGGACAAAGCGTGCCTGAGGGAGATAGTCGCGCCGGGTTGGATGTGTTGGAAAGGACAAGCGCCGTCCTTTTAAATCGCGTCACAGCCTGGAAGCAGCTCGCGATACAGGCAGCGCAGCGAGTTTCTGGCGGGCTAAATCAACGATGGGCAGGCAGAGCGCAGATTGCGCAGCCGCACCATCGACAGACCGGAAGAATAAGAATCTAGGAGCGGCTTGTTCCCGCCCCGTGGAAGACTGAATGCTCTCGTGCCTCTTCTATGATCAGAGGTTCCTGCAAGCGGTTATCTGCGAGGACGTAATTCGCGGACTGCCGGGTTGACTTTCTCGGACCGGAATCGCAGCTTCCGACAATAGTGCTTAGTCCTGTGCTTTAAGTACTTTGCGCACAATAAGAGCGGTTATTGTGACGCATTGTCCGCTTTTGCCCTATGATGCCCGGTAATACCCTGGCAAATCAAGCACTTAGCGCCCAGTAGGAACCGACGGCTCCGAAGGCATATTCGGGCATCTTTAGACATATCATACTGGGATTTGTGTGAGAAAAAACGTGCGAAGAGCAAATCCCTGTCAGACATTCGTAAGGACAAAACGTGAGCAACTATTCCAAAACCGACCTCCGCTATTGGGAGCAAGCCGTTCGCTTTCCGAAGCCAACCTCCAAGACCTATGCCGTCCACCTCCAACACAAGGGCACCCGTCAATGGATCGGACTTCACACAGCGAACAAGGAACAAGCAGCGATTCTCGCCCGCAAGTTCTACCAGGACATTCTCTCACTCGGATGGGATGAAGTCCTTCGCCGGCGTAGAACGCCCAGAGAGGAAAAGAAGGTCAACGTGACGGTCGGTGAATACCTGGAAGCCGTGGCGACAAAGAGCCTCTTTTCGCCCAAGACGCTTCAGAGCTACGCGCAAGCACTGCGCAAGATCGCCGGCGACGTGACCGGGGTGGCGGGCCGCGAAGAGCGCGATGCCATCAAACTGCGCACCCTCACCCCAGAGAAGATTGAAGACTGGAGAATTGAGTTCATTCGCAGGAAGGCCACCGACCCTTTAAGAGAGAAGAGCGCCCGGATTTCGGTGGGTAGCTTTATCCATAGGGCGCGTTCCCTCTTCAGCGTTGAAACCGTGGCGCGGATTCGCGACCTCGTGGAAATCCCTGAACAGTTGCCGTTCAGCGGCGTCAAGGTTGAGACCGTGCACGGGCCGCGCTACCGGGCGACCTTCGACATGGTAGAACTTCTCGAGAGCGCGCGGCAGGAACTTGCCGCCGAACATCCCGAGCAATACAAGATCTTCCTTCTGGGCGCGATGGCCGGCCTGCGCCGCAACGAAATTGATGTCCTGCCCTGGACCGCCTTCCAATGGAGCGAAGGCGTGATCCGCATCGAGACCACCGAGCACTATCGCCCGAAATCGCACAATTCGGAAGGCGACGTGCGTGTGGACCCTGAACTCCTGGAGCTTTTCCGCGGTTACTATGCGCGGCGAAAAAGCGGCTTTGTCATCGAGAGCGACTCGCCGCCGCCAGCCTTTGATGCACCATATGGGGTTTATCGTTGCATGAATGAAATGCGCGCGCTGCTGGCCTGGCTTCGCCTAAAGGGTGTCAATTCGAAGACGCCGCTGCACACGCTCAGAAAAGAATTCGGCAGCCAGATCCATGCCCGTTACGGGCTGCTGGCCGCCAGTGAACAGTTACGTCACGGCGGCATTGCGGTGACCGCACGCCACTACGTCGAGAACCGAAGTCATTCGGTCCTCGGATTCGGGCATCTCCTGGCGAAAGACGGGCGGACGATCGGTCCGATGGACGAATCGAGCCACAAAAACGCCTCTTGAAATCGTAATTAGGAACACGACATGATCGATCTCCAATCCGAGTTTAACGCTCTATCTGGCCACCTGGCGTCTCTGCTTGAGACACCAATGGGTCATCGGAGCGAAACCCAACACGCCCTGCTAAGCGCCACGACCAAAGCGCTTGAGACAGCATTAGATGAAATGGAAGCCGCTGATGACATGCATCAGCTCCTGGCCTCGGTACAGATTCAGGCAGCTCGTGAATACATGCAAGCGGTCCTGAAGTTGGACACGGTGAGTCCGAAAGACCAGCCAGACCCCAAAAGTGCTGTAAGGGCGGCCTTTGAGGCGGCCATGCATGCACTTAACCTTGACTAGGCCGCGCACCGCCGGCGCCTGGTTGCCATTTCCATGCGGAATAAAAGCCAGCCGGCCAGCGCTTGCCCGGGCTGCCGGGCGTTGCCGGAACTTTGAGCCAGGGTAAAGGTAGCGGGCCGTTAATCAAAAGCCCACCACGGGCTTCCTGGCGCAAAGTTTTTAGCTCGAATCAGGCAAAAGGGCGATATTTAGGCCATGATTGCTTACGAGACGTTTTCGAGCCGGACTTTGAAGCATTGGCGGAACGATGGACGGAAGCAACCGGCATCAAATATACGGCCGCTGACGCGAAGGCCGCCGCCGACTTGGAATCCGAGATGAACCCGTGGGACCTCTTCGAGCCGGACGAATGGGAAGGCTAGCCTTCCTTCGCCTTCGCGGCGTACGCCGCACGGCGCTTGGCGTTCGTACGCTCACGCTTCGCCGCACCCTCCACCTCATCATCGCCGTTGCCGCCAGCCTTCGACGGCGGACGCAGGTCCGCGGCGATCTCCTCATCCCAGTCCGGTTTGCCCAGCTTTTCTGGCCAGCCGGCTATGTCCCGCAGCGCGCTCCGCACTTCCGCATCCAGCATTTGCCGGATTTCGTGCTCGCTCCTGTGCACCAACCGTGGCGCCAGCGCATAACTAAAAGACATCAAACGCTGGCGCAGAGTAGTTAGCCCAAAACTGAGTTGCAATTTTGCATCGTATCGGCGGATTAACTCGCCCTTGCGCATCGCGATCGTGATCGCATCCCGTTCCCCGCGCAATTTAGTCAGCGCCGTCCTGGCGCGAGTCAGTTCGGCATCGACCTTCTGCTTTTCGGCCAATCGGGCCTCTCGGGGGTGTAATTCGGGACTCATGGGATGGAATCAAATGTCATTTTCGTAAAGAATAACTGGAAAAGTGGGCTCCTACGGCAGCGCACTCTATCAGCCCTGACCACAGAACCTACAGCCCCTTCGAGATGAAACTAACAATTAGCCGCACTAAACTAAAGATATCCACCGAAGATTGCCGGGAAAAGTAATCGCATGACCTTCACAGCATAGCCAGCCACATTGCGGTGGCGGCGAGGAGCATGCCCATCGCGACGTTGAAGGTTCGCATTCGCGAGCCGGGGCCAAGCCAGTTCGCAGCGCGGCGCCCACCCAGGCCCAAGTGACAAGATTGCCGATGGCAGCGATCGAAAACACAATAACAATAACTGCGATACGGGCGACGGTCGCATTGCTCACCATGAACGATCCGGCGGTAGCCGCAGCGAGCATCAATGCTCTTTGATTGGCGTACTGAAGGGCAGCCGAGTGCCAGAACGAAAGAGGCTTGAAGCCAGTAGGATTCAGGTCCTTGCGTGTCGCATGCTGGTGCGGCTGCGCGAGCTGCCACGCAATGAAAAGCAGATCGCAATGCCGGCCCACTTGATCAACGCTGCGATGAATGGACAGGTAAGCAACAGAGCCGCGCCACCGACGCTGCCTGCGATCACCTCCGATTGTGTGATTCCACACTTCTTGGTGAGGTTCTTCCGGTCTCCAGCAGGGTTCAGGAATTTTATTCCTAAACAGGCTTTCACCCGCTATTGTTGGTTGACGATCGATTCTTTGGTAAAACGCGACCATGGTCCGCCGGCGGGGGCGCTGCGAGCCTTCACGCTACACGTTGGACTCTTTGCGACGCCTTGGTTGCATCCGAAGGGCGGTTAGGCCCATGAAAACGGAGGACACGGAGGACAGACGCGTCTGCCCGAGTTGCGGTAATGAGTTTTCCGGAGCAGTGGAATTCTGTCCGGTGTGCATGCTGCACGGGGCACTCGCTGATGACGTTGAGTCCGGCGAGTCTTCTTCTGAGCGCGTGACCAAGCCGAAATCGCAAGGCGTGGCACGACGATTTCAGCATTATGAGCTAGTAATCGGCGAAGACGGGAGACCGGTCGAGCTGGGTCGCGGCGCGATGGGCGTAACCTACAAAGCGTTCGACGTCGATCTGCGATGCCCCGTGACATTGAAAGTCATCAGTGAAAAGTATCTCGGTGACGAAACGGCGCGCCTTCGTTTCTTGCGCGAAGCGCGTGCGGCGGCCAGCGTGCGCCACCCGAACGTTGCCTCGGTCTTCCACTTGGGCAAGAGCGGCGGGAACTACTTCTACGCGATGGAGTTTGTGGAGGGGGAAACGCTCGAGAACCTCATCAGACGCTCGGGCCGCCTTGAGGTAAAGCTGGCGCTGGAAATTGCGACGCAGGTCGCCGGCGGTCTGGCTGCCGTGCACAAGAAGGGCCTCGTTCACCGGGACATCAAACCGAGCAATATCATGGTGAACTTGGATGACGCAGGCGCTGTGACCGCGAAAATCATCGACCTGGGCCTGGCAAAGGCGGTCAACGAATCAGGTTCTCAGACTACGATATCCATACCCGGGGGCTTTGCCGGAACACCGCGAGTTCGCCAGTCCCGAGCAATTCGCGGGAGCGGACGTAGACATCCGTTCGGATCTCTACTCACTTGGCGTGACGCTTTGGGAGATGCTGACAGGCCAGGCGCCATTCCGGGGCTCTCCCACTGAGGCGATGTATCAGCATCAGCGCGTCCCCTTGCCGGTTGAACAACTCGGAGGTGTCCCGCAACCGCTCGTCGTTCTCCTTGAGGTGCTCCTTGAGAAAGACCCGGCGCGACGCTTCCAGAGTCCAGCCGAACTCTTGAAGGTGATGCCGATGGTAAGGGATGCTATCGAAGCGGGGAGTCTTCTCATGAAGACGATCCGGGTTTTCGTCTCCTCTACGGGCGATGTCCAAAAGGAGCGGATTCTGGCGGATCGAGCGATCCGCTCGGTTGCTGCCGAGTTTAACGTCCCGGTAGAGTGCCACCTTTTCAAATTTCCAACGCTTGGCAGAAGAAAATGGTGAGCCGAAAACGGAATCGGAGAATCACGGGACGTTGGTCCTATGTCCCTATTTTTTGGAATATCAGAGGTTCCAATCGGACGCGGGATGCCGGGGACAGATCCCGAACACGGCGGAATTTGATCTGGTGATTTCTATCCTGTGGTCCCGACTCGGCGCCCTGCTGGACCCGACCTTGACGATGCCGGATGGCAGCTCACCCGGCTCGGGAACGGAATACGAAGTTGCCTGGGCGCTGGACCACGCAAACAAGAATAGAGGCGTTCCGCTTTTGCACGTTTATCGCAACTGTTCAAAGCCGACACCGCCGTTGGAACCAAAAGAGGAGTGCGAAGTCTTTATTCGGCAATGGAACTCCTTACAGGAGTTCTTTGCGCATTGGGAAAAGAACAGCGAGGGGAACTTCGCCGGGACGTGCAACGACTATCGCGACCTGCAGGAGTTTGAGGAGCTCTTTCGGGAACATTTCCGTAACTTTTTGGCGGGTCAGGTAGAGCGGGAGGTCGGACAGAAAGTCTTGGGCAAGAAAGTGCGCCGGTGGAAATCCTGTCCGTTCCGCGGGCTGAATTTCTTTGATTTCGAACACGCCCCCATCTTCCAGGGTAGAACGAAGGCGGTCGGGGAAGTGTTGGAAGCCTTGGAAGCGCAAGTCAGAGCGCAACGGCCGTTCGTGCTGGTCGTGGGTGCGAGCGGCTCAGGAAAAAGCTCGCTGGTGCGGGCGGGCGTGCTTCCGCTGTTAACGCAGCCCGAAACCATTGAAGGGGTCGGGCTGTGGCGGTGGTCGGTGACCACACCAGGAGCCGGTGGAAGCGGAGGTGATTGCTTCGATGCCTTGGCGGCCGCACTGCTGGAGCCCCCTGCGCTGCCCGCCTTGCAGGACTCAGAATCACGGAACGCAATCCGCGACCTTGCGACCGAACTGAGGGAACACTCCGACAGCGTCGCGCTCCGGGTCCGGGACGCGCTGGATCACGCCGCGCGGGAATGGAAAATTCAGCAGTCCCATTCCCTGAAGGAAAGAGAGCGGCAACTGCGGGAATCAGGAAGATTGGACGACGCGGACCTGGCTCGACAGCACAGGGAGAGGCTTGAGCTACCGAAAGCCCGTTTGGCGTTGGTGATTGACCAGTTGGAGGAATTGTTCACGGCCGGTTTTTCACTGGAGGTTCGGCAGAAATATATCTCCGCGCTCGCCGGTTTGGTTCGGAGCGGCCGAGTCTTTATCCTGGCGACGTTACGGAGTGACTTCTACCCGCGGTATCAGGAGTTCCCGGATCTGATCGAGCTCGCCAAGCCGAGTGGAAAATTCGATCTCCGGCCGCCGACGCCTTACGAGCTTGGAAACATGATCCGGCTCCCGGCCGAAGCAGCCGGTCTGCACTTCGAAGAAGATCGCGAGACTGGTCAGCGCCTGGATCAAGCGCTGCGCGATGCTGCCGCTGTCACACCGGAATCCTTGCCGTTGCTCGAGCATGTTTTGTCGTTGCTCTACGAGCAGCAGGGCATCCGGGGCGATGACTTGCTCCGGTGGTCGGATTATGGCGAAGTAGGCGAATTGAAAGGTGCGCTGGCCAAGCATGCCGAGGCGGTATTCAGCACGTTGCGACCGCATGAACAAAGGGCGTTTCCTTTGGTGATGCGGTATCTTGTGACGTTGAGCCAGGGCGAAGAGGAAGTGCCCAACGGGCGAACGGTGCCTTACCGTGATTTCGTTGGCTCAGATGAGAATGACGATGATCAGAAAGCCGGCGCAAAAGGCTTTGTCGATCTATTCGTTGAAAAACGGTTGTTGGTCGCAGACACCGACCCGCAGGGAGAGGTTACCGTGCGTGTTGCGCACGAAGCGCTGCTGCGGGAATGGCAACGGGTCAAAGAGTGGCTTACCGAGAACCGCGAGTTTCTGCGGATGCGGGACCGCCTGGATTCCAGTCTGAAGCTCTGGCTGAGTCGTGGAAAACAAAAGGATGACTTGCTCGAACCGGGACTTCCCTTGGCGGAAGGTGAAAAGCTAGTCAAAGACTTTGGATCGTCGCTGAGCCGAGACCAGACCGATTATATCCACGGGAGCATTGCGGAGCGGAAACCGGCGGAAACACGCCCAAGAGCGGATTCGCTACGCGGTAACGGCAGCGATCACCGTACTAGCAATCATTGCCGGGTTTCAATGGCTCCGAGCTGAACGCCAGCGTCAAAGCGCAGCCCAAGCCTTTAAATCTGAAGCAGAGGTAGCCGCGAAGCTACAGAAGCAGCTGAGGCAGGCGAGTTGGACAAGCTTCAGCCAAGCCGAGCGTATGTTCCGGTTGGGAGAGTGGCAGGAAGGAATCGCTCTTCTGGCGCACGCGATCAAATTCGATCCGGGAAATCCAGTTGCTTCAGAACGATTCTTCCAAGAGCTAATCGTCCATCGTGAAAAGGTGCTGCCGCTGCCCATCGCGTCCTTTGAACATCGGGATGTTGTTGAGAATGTGGCGTTTAGTCCGGACGGTGCTCGGATCCTGACGGCAAGTGCGGACAAAACCGCCAAGCTCTGGGATACGGCCTCGGGCAAGCTCATTGCCTCCTTTGAACATCAGGGTGGTGTCTCACACGGTTCGTTTAGCCCGGACGGTGCTCGGATTCTAACGGCAAGCGCGGATCACAGCGCCAAGCTCTGGGATGCGGCCTCAGGCAAGCTCATCGCGTCCTTTGACCATCAGGATTGGATCTGGCGCGCCGCGTTCAGTCCGGACGGCACTCGGATTCTGACGGCAGGCGCGGACAAAACCGCCAAAGTTTGGGATGCGGCCTCGGGCAAAGTCCTCGCATCCTTTGATCACCAGGATGAGGTCAACGACGCGGCCTTCAGTCCTGACGGCGCTCGAATTCTGACGGCAAGCAAAGACAAAACCGCCAAGCTCTGGGACGCGGCCTCGGGCAAGCTCCTCGCATCCTTTGACCATCAGGATGAGGTCTCGCATGGGGTGTTCAGCCCGGACGGTGCTAGGATCCTGACGGCAAGCAGGGACAAAACCGCCAAGCTCTGGGATGCGGCCTCGGGCAAGCTTCTCGCATCCTTTGACCATCAGGACAGCGTCAAGAACGGGGCGTTTAGTCCAGACGGCACTCGGATTCTAACGGCAAGCGCGGATCATACCGCCAAGCTCTGGGATGCGGTGCCGCTTTCGAGGTGGATCGCAACCAGCATGACCTCGGGCAAGCTTCTCGCATCCTTTGACCATCAGGACAGCGTCAAGAACGGGGCGTTTAGTCCAGACGGCACTCGGATTCTAACGGCAAGCGCGGATCATACCGCCAAGCTCTGGGATGCGGCCTCAGGAAAGCTCATCGTTTCCTTTGAGCATCAGGATGAGGTCTTGCAGGCGGCGTTTAGTGCGGACGGTACCCGGATCCTGACGGCAAGCGCGGATCACACCGCGAAGCTCTGGGATGCGGCCTCGGGCAGACCCATAGCCTCCCTTGCCCATCAGGATACCGTTGAGAACGCTGCGTTTAGTGCGAACGGCGCTCGGATTTTAACGGCAACTACGGATCACAGCGCCAAGCTGTGGGATGCGGCTTCAGGCAAGCTTATCGCTTCCTTTGACCATCCAGATGGTCTCTATCACGCGGCTTTTGGTCCTGACGGCACTCGGATCCTCACGGCAAGCGGGGATCACAGCGCTAAACTCTGGGATGTGACCTCAGGCAAACTGATTGCCTCCTTTGAGCATCAAGATACGGTCCCGTGGGCCGGGTTTAGTCCGAACGGTACCCGGATTCTGACAGCAAGCTGGGACAAGATCGCTAAACTCTGGGATGCGGCTACGCCCGTCGAGTTGGCTCAGCAGCTGAAAGAAGCGCGCCGCGACACAGCGAGAATAGGCCCCCCAGGTTCGATGGCCAACTCACCGGCGCAGCAAGTCGAATCGCTCTCGGTTATCGCAAGCGGACTCGAATTCTCGGACGAGGGTTCGCTCGTAGGCGTCGATGAGGAACACAGATCGGAGCTGGCGAAGCAGTTGAAGGACTTGGCACAAGGTCCCGGTCCCAGCGCGCGTTTCATACGGTGGTTTTTCAGCACGGGAAGTGATCGAACGGTATTCCCCGCGAGCAACGTAAAAATTGCCGAGTGGGTGGACAACGGCCTCTTGACGAATCCAAACGTAACCGAAGAATGGGTGCGAAACGCCCTAATTCTCCTGCCCAATCACCCGCTGCTGCATATCGCGCTGGCGGGGTTTGAAACTGACTCCAAACGCGCTGACTTTCTTCGCTCATTTGGCTTAGCGAGACTTCCGAAAAACAGTGCCATTTGCACGCGCGCCGGCGAGATGCTGCTCGCACAAGGCCGTCCCGAACTCGCACTGACCGCGGTCGATAAGGCACTTCTCGCTGATCCAACGGCTCTCTCCGCACAGCGTCTTCGACTCAGAGTTCTGGACGTAATGCCCAGATGATACGCTATTCAAAGCGACCGAAAGATCGCTTCGCAGCCGAGCCCGGTCCTCATATGGCGATCCGTCCAGGCCCGAAGTTGAAAAAGTTATCGCACCGGCGGAAACCCGGTTTTTCTGGTTCTCATTTTGGGTCGTGCTCAATAGGTGTCACGTGACGCTAAGCGGCTAACGTTCCATTGCCATCCCGCAGACTATTTCCGCTTGGCGCGCCGCCCCCAGATCGGGCATCAATCCATGTCTGGACTGCGGTTTCGACTTTCGCATACGCCTGACGAGCCCCCTTGCGTTCGCCAGGGTGCATCACCGAAAGCTTTTTCATTGACTTGGAGCGGGGACATAGCGACCTTTGACGAGAGGCGTTCCCTCTGCCCTCGGCGACACGGTTGTTAGCGGCGACTCAGAGAAATCCCACAGCAGCTCGCTAGGCGAGAGACTATCCAAAACCTTCGGGAGGAGACGATGAAGATACGCTTACTAGGTGCCCTGGTAGGATTGGTAATCAGCTTTGCTTTGCCGATCTTTGCCCAACAAAAAGAAACGGTCGATCCACAAATAATCGAGCAGCTTATTGCCTTTGGTAAGAAGTATGACGAAGCACAAAACAACAACG
Source organism: uncultured Verrucomicrobiae bacterium (assembly GCA_963744345.1). Classification (GTDB taxonomy): domain Bacteria; phylum Verrucomicrobiota; class Verrucomicrobiia; order Chthoniobacterales; family Terrimicrobiaceae; genus DASTFP01. The sequence goes on along the minus strand of CAVUTD010000017.1, from coordinate 387,022 downwards.
ATGCCGCCGCCTTGGCCGCGTTTTTCACGGAAGACGCGGTTTTTGTGACGAACACAGGACCGGTTTACGGTCGACAGGCCATCGAGAAATGGTTTAGAGACGACTTCCAGGAATGGCGCCACAGCAACAAGCTCACCAAGGGCGATCAAAATCCTCCTCGCATTATTGGTACGGCTGACAATATAGCGTCATCTGGAGAATGGAGTCTGACTATTCAAGGCAAGACGGGCGATCCTATACAACTCAAGGGCCACTATTCAGTGATTAATACTCGTGAGGGCAATGATTGGAAGATCCGGATGAATACCTGGAACATAACCCCAGCACCGGCCGCACCCGAGGCTGGTCGGACCCAACGGATCAACGAGGAAATCGCCAAGCCGTCTCATTAACCAAGACTCGCAATATGTATTGCTTTTCATTAATCTCCACCCTTGGCTGATAGCACCGCCGTCAAAAAGCGAGTGGGTTAGGGGGACGTGGATTTCGACTACCCCTTTGCTAACTTACCTTCGGCACTGGTAGAACCGCTGCCGCCTGTCTTCCTTCTGCTATCTTACTTCAACCTTTCCCTCGGTGGCTGGACGTCGGGCGTGGCGGCACGTATCCTCGAGGGGACATGCCCGAATCCCGGATTGACGATCTGAACCCCGAACAACTTCGCGCTGCCACTGCAGGCGAGGGCCCAGTTCTTACCATTGCGGGGGCCGGCACGGGCAAGACCAAAACTCTTGCGGCGCGGGTGGCCTGGCTCGTGTCGCAGGGGATCGATCCGGGCCGGATCATGCTTCTTACGTTCACGCGCAGGGCTTCGGACGAGATGTTGCGCCGGGCGAGGAGAGCCTTGGGTGAGACCGGAAGCCGCATGCTCGGAACCGTCTGGGGCGGCACCTTTCACTCCGTCGCCAATCGATTACTGCGCACCTATGGGGAAGCCATCGGGCTCGATCCGGATTTTACCGTGAAGGATCAGTCGGATGCCGAGGATCCTACAGCTTCGGCGCCGCCGAAGTGCGCAACATTCTACTCCCGTTGCGTCAACAGTTCCGATCGCCTCGATCATACGCTGGCGGCGTTCTTATACGATTTGAAAAGTAGCCGCAGTTCCTGCTCCCACTCGATGCACCACGGAAAGAACGCGGGGGCTCTTCGAACCGAAACTGGCGCTCTATGTCGCCGCGCTCTGTGGGGGTCGCCCGCAAATCTGTCACTCTCTACGCTCGAAGAAGCCCGATGTTAAAGACCGTGCCATCCGCCTCGACCTCCGCTATTTAAGGCCTTAATTCTGCAGGGTAGAATTCTCATGACGACGAGGCTATTTTTGTCTTTGAGAACCTCGTCGCTTCACAAGGAGATCCAGCGATCTCTCCTGCTTGATTTTCAACCGTACCAGATGATGAAAGTCCTTATCGTTTCGGACATCCACGCCAACTGGACCGCATTACGGACTGTTCTCGCTGCCGAGCAAGACTACGACAACATTCTCTGTCTTGGCGATCTAGTGGACTACGGTCCGCAGCCCTTCGAATGCGTGGGTTGGGCGGTAGCCAAGTTCCAAGAGGGAGGTTGGTTCCTTCAGGGGAATCACGACTGGTCGGTCGCCCACAATGCGGATGCGCGCTGCTCCATACATTACGCGCGTCTTGCTGAGGCTACTCGGAAATTTACTCGTAGGGTATTGGACCACAGGGCTATGGTCTTTTTAAGTGAATTGCCTTTACGTCTCGAACTCTCCCTGGACGGTAAGCGATGCGTGGCCTGTCACGGCACGCCACGCGATCCGCTTTTTCGTTATTTCAATTACGACGACCCGGTAGAAGAGCGGCTGGAGGTTGGGAGCGCCGGCGATCCTGACTGCCTCTTCCTCGGTCATACCCATGTACCTTGTGACATTCGTTCGGGTCTCACCCATATCATCAACCCGGGTAGTATTGGTCAGCCGAGAGACGACAATCCAGATGCAGCTTATGCGGTTTGGGAGAACGGTCAGATTCACTTTAGACGAAGTGGATACGATACTGAGGAGATCGCGTTCGCGTTCATCTCAACCGGCTTGCATCAACGGGATGTCAGGGCATTGATGGCTGTGTTAAGGTCTGGAGGGCGCTTGCCCGAAAGGCCCAATTAAAGTTGGGTAGGACAAACGTGCAGCTTCGTGCCAGCCCTATTCGGCACACTGATTGTCGCGTGCTGCTCCGCGCCCTCTCAGCCGTGCTATGACTTCAACGAGTCCTGCTTCTCCTTGAAACCATGCTCGATCTCGTGGCGCTCTGGGGTCTGCCAGCCGCACATCTTGGCAAGCAGCTGCATCGCGCCGAGCTTGCTGGGGAGTTCGACCTTGCTGCTCTTTGCGTCGTAGGACTGCGCCAGGCGGTGATCGGCGGTCACTTCTCCGATGGGCGTTTTCAGACTCTCACCAAGTATTGAACTGCCTCATCCCGTGATAGCTGGCACTTCTCTGCATTTCGGAGCATGCCATCGATCTTGATAACGAATTCGGCGTTTGGCCCCTCGATGACGAAGATCTCCGGCCCCTGTGGGACTGGATCGGTCGGATTTCTTGATCTCCGGAGGTATCAGTCTCCAATTCGAAGCAGGTGCTCCCATTGGCGAAAGTCACCGCGGAAACCCAATTTCTCCGCGATCTGGAAGCGTTGTTCCTCGATTGTGTCGGTGATATGAGTCCCATCATGCGGTTTGCGAACCTGCGTCTCGAGACCGGGCCAAGTCTCCACTACGCGGAATGCGGCAATAGGGAGGGCAAGCCCGTCGTGTTCCTTCACGGGTGGCCCGACTCGTGGTTCACGTTCAGCCGTGTTCTGCCGCTCTTACCCAAGAGTCTTCGTGCGGTGGCGGTCGACCAGCGCGGGTTCGGCGACTCAGATCGTCCGGAATCCGGCTATACGATTCCCGAAATGGGGGCTGACGTCATTGCCTTTCTGGATGCCCTCGAGATCAAGCGCGCGACGCTGGTCGGCCATTCGTTCGGCAGCTTCGTCGCACGGCAGGCAGCGATCGCTCAGCCGCAGAGGGTCGCCGCCCTGGTGTTGATTGGCACCGGCTTCGCGGCGTCGAATCCGGTCACGCAGGACCTGCAGAACGTCTTGCGCAACCTGCCGGATCCGATCTCGGTGGAGTTCGCACGCGATTTTCAGGCGAGCACCGCATATCGCCCGCTTCCGGCTGAATTCTTCGAGCGGATCGTCGCCGAGAGCCTGAAGCTTCCGCCATGCCTCTGGCGCCTCGTCCTCGATCGCCTGATCGAGTACGACGACACGCAGCAGCTCGCGCGAATCGAGGCGCAGACGCTCCTGTTGTGGGGCGATCGGGACGCGTTGTTCTCGCGGACGGATCAGGACCGCTTCATGGCGGCCCTGCCGGCGGCGCGGTTGAGGGTCTATGAGGAAACGGGACACTGCCCGAACTGGGAGCGTCCGGAGCAGGTGGCGGCTGATATCGCTTCCCTAGCCCTGCACCGCTAACCCTGCGATTCTGAAACTCCTGCGCGATTACAGAATTGGCCCACAGTCCTCCTGGCTGCGAAAACATACGGTAGCTTATTCTGCGACAAGTTGACCCCCTCGATAGCTGAGAGGAAATGGAGGTCCCATTTGGAGTCAACGTCGCGATAAGCGCCAACGGTCATCGGGCCGCCACACCAGAACTGGTCGGTGTGGGCGCGCGAACTTCGCTTACAACCCCGTGCCGTATTCTACGCACTATAGACCCGTGCGTTAAAGGCTCAAACTTGGCGTAGAATACGCCCCCTCCTCAACCGAACTGTTCGTAGAATGGCTATTCTACTCCATACATCTACGAACAGTTCTTGCCAAAACGGGTCTTTAGCCCTCAAAAGTGCAGAAAGCAGAGGAAATGGCCCTAAGGTAGCGAAGCCCCAAATTTCGGCAAAGTAGCGCGAGGGAGCTGCGTCACCTGCTCAAGCGGCAGACGCTCTGGGATGGCCTCCTTGGGGGTAGCACCGTAACTAACGCCCGCGCGACACGGTCTGCGCTCAACAACGCTATTCAACTTCAGACCCTCTATCCGCGGGCAACACTTCCAGAACTTCAGAGTCATCATTCCGTGAAGAGCTGGAGCAAAGAGAGTCGGAAAAGCGCAATTCATGATGCTTATTTGGACGGGACGCTGCCTCCGGGAAAAGATGCCGCTCATGAGACGACCTTACCCGCTGGGTATACGAAGCATGCGAAAGAGATCGCCGAGCAGCGCGTTGCCCTGGCAGGTTACCGCCTGGCGGACGAAATTCGCCGGCTAATTCGCTAGGCGCATAAATTTTCCTCAGCCTGCCGAGCGGATTGCCTCTGTAGCGGTGGGCCTGGCCAAGGAAGTGCAGAAACCGCTCAAAGATCCTTCCGATTTGCCTCGAAGAAGACTTTCCCCAGCTGCTCCAAAATAATACTGGTTGGTCGCTAAGCCGAAGGCTTTGATGACGCACCTTTTAATAGGATGGAGGGCTGGGGACCTGATTGTCATAAATGGACGGGGGCCAGCATGGCCCGCCCCGCAGAGAAGAGTGGTCCTACCATCATCCGTCCTCCAAACCCATTCGGCACAATTCATCTCTTGACATGCCTCTCGGAGTCTTCAGAGAAGCGTATTATTGTAAGCAAACGGACCCCACAAGGCTGCGACCTCGCCGCGCGCTTGCAACGGGAACTTCACGACGCCCAAGAAAAGATCATCGCAGGCGAAAAAGGTGCCATGGCGCTCAGCTCTTGATGTATTGAACCTCAACGTGGCTCGCTTTAAGAAAAACGTCGGCCCACTTCTCGATCGAAGCATCGAATCGCTTACGCTTGCGATCGAGATATTCAACCGACCATCGGAAATCGCGCGAACTCACGCGGTCCTTATACTCCTTCAGCATGCTTTCGAGCTGCTGCTGAAGGCATGGATTCTCACGCAGACGGGGCGCATACACGACGCGGACGGAAGATACAGCTACACGTTCGCCCGTTGCCTCACAATTGCCACCGAGGAGCTAAAGACGCTGACGAGTGACGAGCGCTCGACACTGGCTATCCTTGATGCCCAACGGGACCAAGCTGCGCATTACTACGTCGAGGTTTCGGAAGACCTCCTATATGTTCATGCCCAAAGCGCGGTGACCCTTTTCGAGAAGCTTCTTTGCAAGATGTTCTCCATCTCGCTGGAGTCGCGGATTCCCGCACGTATCCTGCCGGTGTCGTCACGGCCGCCTCGCGACCTCGTCGCCCTCTTCGATCTAGAGCTGGCGGAAGTGGATCGGCTGCTGGAATTGGGCAAACGACGCGGGGCGAAGGCTGCGGCGAGGCTTCGGTCCGTGCTGGCATTCGCAACCGGAGCTAGGGCGGGATCAGATCGTGTCTCAGAGCATGAACTCAGCACTGCGATGAAGAGGCGCCGTCATGGCGAGGCGTGGGATCTCATTCTCCCGGAAGTCACCCAGCTCCGCCTATCGACTGACGGCTCGGGAATTCCGATTTCGATGCGCATTTCAAAAGATGCATCCCTTGCAGTGCGGGTTGCGAAACCAGGGGAGGAGGTCGTCGGAACACTCCTGAAGCAGGAAGTGAACGTGTGGGACAAGTTCAATATGACCCGCAACGATCTCGCCGAGAAGCTAGAACTTTCGGGGCCGCGCACCCACGCGTTGATTTACGAACTGGGCATCCAAGATGATCCTGAATGCTATCGCGAGCTGAGGCGGAAGCGACAGACCTTCAAGGGGTACAGCCTTAAAGCGCTTGATCGGCTTCGCCAGGCAAAGGCATCGCTCGATTTGGACGAGGTATGGCAGCGACAGAAGCATCGCTTTGGTGCTGGTGCCAGAAAGGCCGCTCGTTAAGCGTCGTCCTTCCCGAGCGACTCCGTGATGACGATGGGCACGCCCGCCACGCTGTCCGGTAGCGTCGGGACACCCATCGCTCTCGTCACCTTCGTGCGGCAGGTCGACATCACGGCGAGCATCCCTGAAAGGACCGTCAAGTCCCCACGACTGATAGGAAATCGCTCTTGGCCATCCGGGGCCTTGGCCGGCAGTTGGAAGCCGAAAGCGAGCTTCCATGGGCGCAGAGTGACGAAAGTGGGCAATGCACGCGCACCCCATCCTGCCAGAGCCCGAGACGGCGCAGGATGCGCTCGATGACATCCTTCTTGTCGATGAGCGAAACGATGCGCATTGTTTCGCCATGGCAGGCCAAGCGCGATCAGTATTCTCCTGAGATTATAGGAACGGGTGGCAATCGGGTATGGAACAACGGGGAATGGAGTCTGACTCTTCATGATTGCAGCGGTCCTCATCGCTCCCACGGAGCAGAAGCTTGGCAGAAGTAACCCGCCAGCAGATCAGCAGTCCAATCCCTTTCATGTAATTCCAGATCGCGAACGATCGACCTGATGCTGAACCATCCTCCGGCGGCAATTCGTCCCTCGGCACCTGCAGATTGAACCCTCCTTGACAAGTCGATGCCTCAATAAGGAACGGCGCATCACCCCCTGGCGCCCAGCCCAGAATTACGCGGGCCTCATCGACTCCTCCGCGAACCAGTTTCTTCGCCAACTGGCGAGCCCGCAGCGCCCCGCACTTGTCCACCTTGTGCGGATCCTTGCCGGAAAGCGCTCCGCCGCCGATCGGCACGCCCGGCCCGTAGTGGTCGATAACGAGCTTCTTTCCCGAAAGCCCGTTGTCCCCTCGAGGCCGCCGATGGCAAATTCCCCTGCCCCGTTGAGGAGAAGTTTATCGGAGGTGACTCCCTCCAGTCCTCCGGCCTCCAAGTCCCTCAGGATCTGCTCGAGCATAGGCAAGAGGATCCGGTGCTGCCGCTCGTAAGGGAGTTTTGGGATGTGCTGGATGCTCAGGATTAGCAACTGAACAGGCGGAACCTTTGAGGGCGCGGGAGTAACAGGAGTGCGGGAAGAACGCGGCTCTGGCAGAGTGGCGGAGCGTGTGTCGGGAAAGAAGGCCGAAGCGGCAATGGTGGAGCGGCGACAAGCCGCCGACCCCGTGGGTTAGCATGGCCGCAGCTCCCGCGAGACGGCCATTGGTGGCGGCGCGGTTCCGCGAGGTGCCGTGGCGACCCCGTTCAGGAGACTGACTCATCTGGTTCGGCGGCTGCCCCGTCATGCGCATTCCATCAAGCACAACGATGAGCAAACGAAAACGACAAAGTCACCGTCGAGCCAAAGCTGCCCGCTCTGCGGGCAAGAGCACTGCGGCCCTCGACCCTCAAGTCAACTCCGACGCCGCCGGCATCGATGTCGGTGCGCAAGAGCTCGTTGCCGCTGTCCCGCCCGGGCGCGGCGAAGGGCCACCGGTGCGCACCTTCAGTGCCTTTACCGACGGAATCCACGGACTGCGCCACTGGCTGCTGGAGTGCAAGATTCGCACTGTGGCGATGGAAAGCACCGGCAACTACTGGCTGAGGCCTGCGCCGTGCTCGAGGACGCCGGCATTGAAGTCTGCCCAGTCAATGCGCGACACGTCAAAGGAGTGCCCGGCAAAAAGACCGACGTGTGCGACGCCGCCTGGCTTCAGCAACTGCACGCCGCCGGTCTGCTGCGGGCAAGCTTCCGCCCGCGACGCGAGATCATTCCGACGCGATACCTCATGCGCCACCGGGCCGATCTGGTCGCCCAAGCCGGCCAGCAGGTGCAGTTCATGCAGAAGGTGATGACCGAAATGAATCTGCACATCCACCACGTTTTCAGCGACGTCGATGGTGTCAGCGCGCAGGCGATCATCACCGCAATACTGGCCGGTGAGCGCGACTCCGAAAAACTCGCCGCTCTGCGCGACCGACGCTGCCGTGCCCCGTTGGCCAAGATCATCCGCGCCCTGCGTGGCGATTACCGTGAGGAATATCTCTTCGTTTTGCGCCAGTGCCAGGCGCGCTGGCAGGAACTCTGCGCGGCACTAGCCGAGTGCGACGCCGAAGTGGCCCGGCGCACTGCCGCCATTGCCGGGGTCACCGACGCGACGCTGCCGCAGGCTCCCACGCTCCAGCGTCGGTTGCAGAAGAACATGCCCGCCCGACTGCCCGTCTACGAGGAAGCATATCGCCTCTTCGGCGTAGACTTGAGTGCCGTGCCCGGGGTCAGCGGTGGTGTGCTTTGCGTGCTCATGAGCGAACTGGGCACCGCCAACGACGTGCGCGAAAAGTTCCGCAGCGCCGAAGCCTTTGCCAGTTGGCTTGGCCTCTGCCCCGACAACCGCATCAGCGGCGGACGCATCCTCAAAACCGGCACCCGCAAAGTGGCCAACCGAGTGGCGAACATCCTGCGCCTGGCCGCCAACTCTCTGGGCCGGGCCGAAGGCCGCATGGGTGATTACGCACGCCGCTTCAAAGGCCGGCTTGGAAAAGCCGAGGGCATTGTCGCCGCCGCCCACAAACTGGCTACATCATCTGGTCGATGATCGTCATCCGCAGGTTCGACTTCACGTCATTCGCTATCTGCCTTCATACTATCGCACCATCCATTCGGCCAAAGGATGCGAATGGGATGTGGAAGTGCTCACGGGAAATGCGCATCGTTTCGCTCATCGACCAGGAGGATGTCATCGAGCGCATCCCGCGCCATCTCGGGCTCTGGCAAGAGGGGGTGCGCGTGCATTCCGGCACCGACCCTCCGGGCGAAACGACCCTCGATCCGTGGCTCGACGACCCCTTCCCCGACTACGACACCGAACCGGTCGTGGCGTTCTCCGCCACCTGAAACGTCCGGCAGCGCCCAAGTGCGCCTCTTGCACCCCTTGTTCAGCGGCCCCCAGCCCTCCGGCGGCAGCTTTTGACTTCCGGGCCCACTTTTGTCACTCTGCGCCCATGGAAACGCACGCTTTCGGCTTCAGACTCCGGGCCAACGCCCCGGAGGGCCAAAAGCGATTTCCTATCAGTTCATGGCAACTCCCGTGCGTTCGGTGGGGCGCCGGCGGCGCCGGATAAGGCTTAGTATGCTTGAGCGGCGCCACTTGTCGGGCGGCATAAAGACAGTTTTTCAAATGAGAGGCGGTTGCCGGTCCCGATTCACAGCTAGAAACATCTTCGAGCATTTCTCGAGGTTTATTGATGAGCGAACCAGTGGCGCATGATGGCGGCTCGAATGTCGTGCCGAATGCGGAGCGCATTGCGCTCCTCATGGATAAAGCCCGGTTCTCGCGGCTTGAGACAATCCGATTGATCGAGATCGCCAAGGTGGGCCACTACACGTCGGCCTTCTCCGCCGCTGAGATTTTTTCGATCCTCTACTACGACGTGATGAACCTGCGGCGCGGCGAGCCCCAATGGCCTGACCGCGACCGCTTCCTCATGGGGAAGGGCCATGCGGCGGTGGGACTCTTTCCGATCCTCGCCGATCTCGATTTCTTCCCGAAGGAATGGCTGGACGACTATACGCGGCTCGGCAGCCCGCTCGGCGACCATCCCGATCGGCGCAAGGTTCCCGGCATCGACTTCAGCTCGGGCTCGATCGGCCACGCGCTTTCCGCAGGCTGCGGCATGGCGCTTGCCGGCCGCATCCTGGGGAAGGATTTCAACACCTTCGTCCTGATCGGCGATGGCGAACTCCAGGAAGGCCAGGTGTGGGAGGCGGCTTTGTTCGGCGCCCATCACCGGCTCGCCCGGGTGATCGGCATCATCGATCGCAACTTCTATCAGCTCGACGGTGCCGTCGATGACGTCATGGGCGTCGAGCCGATCGTCGATAAATGGCGGACCTTCGGATGGGACACGCATGTGGTGGACGGCCACGACGTGTCGGCCCTTTCAGCACTCTTGCGGACGCTCAAGGCCGATCGCGGTCGTCAGGGTCCGGCGATGGTCGTGGCTGAGACAGTCAAGGGCAAGGGCGTGTCCTACATGGAGATCGAGCCAGGTTGGCATCTTGGCTATCTCGATCCCTCCGACGCCGAGCGTGCCGTTGCTGAGATCGAGGGAAGAGAAGCATGAGCCGGCCGCTCTCCGACAAGTCCTGGCAGTATCGCGCCCTCAATGCGCAGACGCCGAGCCTCTCAGCACTCTCGGACGCACTCATCGCGCTCGTCCAAGCCGGCGAGCCCGTCGTCGCTCTTACCGCCGATCTGCAATATTCAAACGGACTGGTGAAATTCGCGCAGGCTTGTCCCGACAGATTCATCCAATGCGGCATCTCGGAGCAGAACATGGTGTCCGCCGCCGCAGGCATGGCTGCCGTCGGGCTCAAGCCCTATGTCGCGACCTTCGCATCCTTCCTTGCACTTCTGTGCTGCGAGCAGATCCGCACCGACGTCGCTTATTCCGGCCTGCCGGTCCGCCTAATCGGCCATCATGCCGGCATATCGCTCGGCTTCTACGGTACCTCTCATCACGCAACTGAAGATTTGGCAATCATGCGTTCGATCGCGGATCTGACGGTCGTCGTTCCCGCCGATGCGGCGCAGCTCAAAGCGGTCATTAAGGCGTCTGCGGATTATCCACAGCCGATCTACATCCGTATCCAGCGCGGCCGCGATCCCACCGTCTATGATGAGTCCGCTCCTTTCTCCTTCGGCAGGGCCATCGCCCACCGGCGCGGCCGCGATCTGACGATCACCGCCTGCGGTTCGACCGTCCATCCCTCCTTGGTCGCTGCCGAAGCACTGGTGGCGAAGGGCTATTCTGTCGGCGTCATCGACATGGCGACGATCAAGCCGCTGGACCGGGAGGCGGTGCTCGGTGCGGCTGCCTCAACCAAGGCGATTCTTACGGTCGAAGAGCACAATACTCTCGGCGGCCTCGGATCGGCGGTCGCGGAAGTCATCGCTGAGGAGGGCGTGCCGGTTCGCGTGCATCGCCATGGAATCTATGACGAATACAGCCTGATTGCGCCGCCGACCCATCTTTATGCGCATTACCGGCTGGATGCCTCAGGGATTGAGGGCGTCGCGATGACAGTGCTCGCGTGAGGTTGACTCGCACGCGGTCGAATATCAACGTCCGATATTGCTCACCGACCGCGAGCTTGCTCGCGGTTCGTGTGTAGCGTCTGGTTCGGCCCGCTTGCTTCGTCCTGACGCCGCAACCCATCCTGCAGCTTCTCCACGATTCTATCGCGCAGGCTCTTGGGGGCAAGCACCTTGACGTCGGGTATCCAGGACAACACCCAGCGGACGAGTTCCTTCCGCCCGGTTGTCTCCAGCCGCATCTCGACCCGGCCATCGGCCGGCTGTTTGAGCTTCTGGCTCGGGTGCCATTCCCGCTCGGCGACATAGACCGCCAGTTTCGGTTCGAAGAGCAGCCGCACCTTGATCGGTTTCTCACCGCTGGTGATCCCGAAGGCTTGCCGGGCGTAGCGCTGGGCGTCGAAGTCGGCGGGGCGGGTGAAGGTGCTTCCCGCCGCCTCGATCCCGCGGAACCGAGAGAGCGCGAAGGTCTCGATCTGGCCCTTTTCGGCGTTGCGGGCCAGCACATACCTGTTGCCGTGATAGGCGAGCAGGTGCAAGGGGTGCAGGCCGTACCGCGAAACCCGTCCGGCGAAGCTCTGATAGTCCGCCCGCATCGCTTCCCTGCGTTCGATGTGGCGGGGACCCATTTCAATGCTGCGACGTCGCCCCCCGACTCAGCAACGGCTTCGCAGGCGCGCTTGGCAACGGCCGGACCGACCCCTTCGAGAAGACGCAGGATGCGTGTCCAGGCAAGCTGGTCGCGCGGATTCTCGAGCACCCGCAGGAAGCACATCAGATCCTTGATGTGTGCAGTTTCGAGGAATTTCAGGCCGCCATACTTGCGATATGGAATGTTGCGGCGGGTCAACTCTACCTCAAGATGGTCCGACCAATACGCGGTACGCACCAAGATCGCCTGGCGCCGGAGACCCAGGCCACTCTCATTGTGCTCAAGAACCTTCTCCACCACGAAGTCGGTCTGATCCTCCTCCCGCTCACAGGTGATGAGAGCCGGCTTGAGAGCCATTGCCTTTCACTGCCGTCAAGGAGAGTCCGGACGCCACGGGTGCCGGGCAGGGACGCCACCGGGTGCGCCAGGCGACTCGTTTCTTGCTCCTCCTTCGCCGCAGGGAGGCCGTTTCTGGTCTTCGCCCGCATTCCTTGCCAGAGGCTCAAAGCCCTTTCGCTGGCGAGCGTTCAGGTTCACTACTTCTCGGCGAGGAAAAGCTCGTTGTTCGACACGGCAAGTGGTGCCACAGCAGGTGTTTCTCATTGACACTAAATAGAGGCGAGCCGTCTAATTGGTCTTGTCGCCCGCTACCTTTGACTAAAACCATCGATCCTTCCGTCCTCCGGGCGACACTGCTGTTACCGCCGTCGCAAGAAATCCCGCAGCAGGTCCGGCGGCGACAAATTATCCTGAACCCCGGGAGAATGAAAATGCGCATACTATTTGCTCTCGCAGCGTTGGCAATCAGCGTTGCTCTGCCGACCTTCGCCCAACAGAAAGATACGCCGGTCGACCCGAAATTAACCGAGCAGCTAATAGCACTTAGTAAGAGGTTTGACGATGCATATAACAACAACGATGCAGCGGCTGTTGCCGCACTCTTCACCAAGGATGGAGTGATGGTGACAGACTCAGGTCCAATCTACGGTCCTGAAGCCATCGAGAAATATCAAGCTGAGGCGTTCAAGCAGGGTCATTTCAGCAACTATATCGCTAAAGCCGATCAGTATGGCGCTCACATGATCGGCACCGATGGCAAGCAGGTCTGGCGTAATGGGGAATGGAGCCAGACTTGGCAAGGCAAGACCGGCGATCCGATACCACTCAAGGGCTATTGGTCATGCATTGAGGTTTTAGACACCGATGGTGTCTGGAAGTATCGGATGCTGACCTGGAACGTAACCCCAGCACCGACGAAGTAGAGCTCAAAAGAAATTTCCGGAAGAGAAAAAAGAACTTGCACAAATACAATGAGGTGATGATTGCGCCACCAGAGTGGTGACGCAAGAATTCCCGCAGCGGGTTGTTAGGTCGTTTCGGCGAAAAACGCCGCAGGAAACAATGAAAATACGCTCACTACTTGCCCTTGTAGGATTGGCCATCGGCTTTACCCTGCCGACCCTTGCCCAACAAAAAGACACGGTCGATCCACAAATAATAGAGCAGCTTAATGCGCACTGTGAGAAAATGGACGAGGCAGTCAACAACAACGACGCGGCCGCTGTCGCCGCGCTCTTCACGAAGGACGGGGTTCTTGTGACGAACTCAGGACCAATTTACGGTCGGGAAGCCATCGAGAAATATCAAGCAGACGAATTCAAGAATGGTCATTTCAGCAACCATCTCGGCAGATGCGATCAGTATGGCACTCACGTGATAGGAACGGCTGGCAATGAGGTATTGGTGAACGGGTATTGGAGCCTGACTTGGCAAGGTAAGACCGGCGATCCTATACAACTCAAGGGCTATTGGTCAGCGATTGAGGTTCGTGAGGGCGATGCTTGGAAGACGCGGATGCAGACTTGGAACGTAACCCCAGCACCGGCCGCGACACCGTCTCCAATGACCACCCCGAGCAACAAATAGCATCCTGATCCGCGCGGTGACAGATTAGAAACCGGGGCCTCTATAGCAGAAGAGCCTCAACGACGTTTTGGTGATTGCTGGGAATGCGTCAACGGAGGTATCGTTCAAGCGCTACGCGGGCGACCCACATGCCACCGCGATCACTCCACGTTGACGCTGTGGCGCGCTCGATTGTCGGACGTTTAAAGCGGCGCCTGCCGTCTAGCTGTAGCGACCTAAAAACATACAGGCCCAGTGAAATATCCGCTTGACCAAATCGCACGGCAAATCTCGTTGCGAAGCGGAGAAATACGCGCTCCCAGTCTTCTACTGTACCTTCTTCCAGACCAAGACGTAGCCCAGTATCAGACCGAATCGTCAGTGTATCACCATCGAATTTGTAAAAGCGCGCTTGGTCCGTGTCCGTCCAAGATTCGTTTCAAGAAATATCCGCGTGATTAACTATCTTTTCACCGTCTACCGTATACGTGCCTGCATAGGCGATCATGCTCTCTTGTAGGTTTACTTTCTCCGGCCGGAACTGGTGCGCGTTGCTTACGATCTCCCTCAACGAATCGGAGTAGGTTTACTCTGTAGTTTCAAACTCCTGTGGCGGAGCAATGTGGATGAATCCGTCGCGGATCAGTTCCAAAAGGGTTTTCAGTAGGGTCTTGCATGGGCTAGCCCCAAGCAAGCTGGGCAAAACGGTGACCCTTAGTCGACCTCTTGCGCGGTCCAACTCCATACGCCTTATGGGCCGTCATTGTGCCGTTGGTGACTTTCACCATTGCGTAGCGAAATCCTGGACGGATTACGACGTCTTCCCGGACGTCCCACTTCCCAGACGACTTTGCGGGAAACCTCGAAGAGAGGGTTTCAGGCGTTTCATCTATCCGTGTCGAACCAAAAGAGGTGACGCCGATAGCACTCACAAGAGAATTGTGCGCAGCCTGAATGGACGGCGGTAATGATTCTCGCTTATGTCGGAGCCGGGAGAACCCAGCGGCCATCCGCGAGGCCACCGATGAGGCGGGAGGATTTTCCGCGTATCGGCTTAACAGGAACGCAAAACTCGTAGGCGTTTTCAAAGTCGTTTGCAAGCGCTTCAGGGCAGTGAAGATTTGGTAGCGATTCGGTGAGCATCTCACCGGGTCGTCGCATCTAGGATTTTGAGTCGAAGACGCTGAGCAGGTACGTCCGTTGGGTCTGCGAGGAGCGCCTTATCGACCGCGGCGAGCGCGAGTTCGGGACGATGTTGCGCCAGCAGCATCTCGCCAGCGCGCGTGCAGACAACGCTGTTCTTCGGGAGCCTCACCAAGCCGAATGAGCGAAGAAAGTCAGCGCGCTTGGCGTCAGTTCCAAACCCCGCCAGCGCGATATGAAGTAACGGGTGATTGGGGAGCAAGATTAAAGCGTTTCGCACCCATTCTTCGGTTACATTTGGATTCGTGAGAAGGGCGTTGTCCACCCACTCGGCAACCTTGACGTCGCTCGCTGGGAAGATCGTTCGATCATCTCCGCTACTGAAAAACCAGCGTATGAAGCGCGCGTTGGGACGAAGGTCTTGGCCTAAGTCCTTCAATTGCTGCGTCAGCTTCGATCTGCGTTCCTCATTGACCGCGACCAGCGAGCCATCGTCTGAAAATTGGAGTCCGCTTGCGATCTCTGAGAGCGACTCGACTTGCAACGCGAGTGAGCCGGCCATCGAGACGGAGGAGCCTGTTCTCGCTGTGTCCCTACCCGATTCTTTGATCTGCCGAGCCAATTCTACGGGAGTAGCCGCATCCCAGAGTTTAGCGGTTTTGTCCCAGCTTGCCGTCAGGATCCGCGCACCGTCGGGACTAAACGCCGCCCATCGAACAGTATCTTGATGCTCAAAGGAGGCGATGAGCTTCCCCGAGGCCGCATCCCAGAGTTTAGCGCTGTGATCTGCGCTCGCCGTCAGGATCCGCGCACCGTCGGGACTAAACGCCGCATGAACCATCTCTGGCAGAAAGAGCGGGGCTCCGGTGGCAGGCATGGCGGGCGTGGTTGGATCTTGATGGCCAAAGGAGGCGAGCAGCTTGCCTGAGGCCGCATCCCAGAGCTTGACGGTCGTGTCCCAGCTTGCCGTCAGGATCCGAGCGCCGTCCGGACTGAACGCCGCATGAAAGATCTTATTTTTATGGGCAAAGGAGGCGACGATTTCGCCCGAAGCCGCATCCCAGAGCTTGGCGCTGTGATCCGTGCCCGCCGTCAGGATCCGAGCACCATCCGGTCTAAACGCCGCATAATCGAGACCATATGGATGCTCAAAGGAGGCGATGAGCTTGCCCGAGGCCACATCCCAGAGCTTGGCGGTTTTATATGGGCTTGTCGTCAGGATCCGGGCGCCGTCCGGACTAAACGCCGCCCGTCGGACCTCATCACCACTCTGATGAGCAAAGGAGGCGATGAGCTTGCCCGATGCCATATCCCAGAGCTTCGCGGTATTGTCTGCACACGCTGTCAGGATTCGAGCACCGTCCGGACTAAAGGCCACGTCCTCAACTGTATCCTGATGAGCAAAGGAGCCGATGAGCTTGCCCGAGGCCGCATCCCAGAGCTTGGCGGTTTTGTCGGCGCCTGCCGTCAGGATCCGGGCACCGTCCAAACTAAACGCCCCGCGCCAGACACTACCTTGATGGGCAAAGGAGGCGATGAGCTTGCCCGAGGCCGCATCCCAGAGCTTGGCGGTATTGTCTGCGCTCGCCGTAAGGATTCGAGCACCATCCGGACTAAACGCCCCTTGCCAGAGCCCACCCGGATTGTGAAAGGACGCGATGAGCTTGCCCGAAGCGGCATCCCAGAGCTTGGCGCTTTGATTCGGGCTCGCCGTTAGGATCCGAGCACCATTCGGACTGAACGCCGCGTTCTCAACAGGATGCTGATGGGCGAATGAGGCGATGAGTTTGTCCGAGGCCGTATCCCAAAGCTTGGCGGTTTTGTCCGCGCTCGCCGTCAGGATCCGAGTGCCGTCCGGACTAAACGCCGCGTCTTTGACCTCATCCTGATGGTTAAAAGAGGCGATCAGCTTGCCCGAGGACGCATCCCAGAGCTTGACGGTTTTGTCCGCGCTCGCCGTCAGGATCCGAGTGCCGTCCGGACTAAACGCCCCGTGCTCGATCCAATCCTGATGAGCAAAGGAGCCGATGAGCTTGCCCGAGGCTGCATCCCAGAGCTTGGCGGTTTTGTCTCTGCTTGCCGTCAGGATCCGAGCGCCATCCGGGCTAAACACCGCGTCTACGACCACATCTTGATGGTCAAAGGAGGCGAGCAGCTTGTCCGAGGACGCATCCCAAAGCTTAGCGGTTTTGTCTCTGCTCGCCGTCAGGATCTGAGCGCTGTCGGGACTAAACGCCGCATGATTGACCCCATCCTGATGGGCAAAGGAGGCGATGAGCTTGCCCGAGGCCGCATCCCAGAGCTTGGCGGTTTTGTCCGCGCTCGCCGTCAGGATCCGAGCGCCGTCCGGACTAAACGCCGCAGTGTTGACCTCATCCTGATGAGCAAAGGAGGCGATGAGCTTGCCCGAGGCCACATCCCAGAGCTTGGCGCTGTGATCCGCGCTTGCTGTGAGGATCCGCGCACCATCCGGACTAAACGCCGCGTCGTTAACCGTACCCTGATGGGCAAAGGAGGCGATGAGCTTGCCCGAGGCCGCATCCCAGAGTTTGGCGGTTTTGTCCGCGCTTGCCGTCAGAATCTGAGTGCCGTCCGGGCTAAATTCCGCGTGCCAGACCCAACCCTGATGGTCAAAGGAGGCGATGAGCTCGCCCGACTCGGCATCCCAGAGTTTGGCAGTTTTGTCCCAGCTTGCCGTCAGGATTCGAGCAGCATCGGGACTAAACGCCGCTTTGAAGACCAGGTCCTGGTGCTCAAAGGAGGCGATGAGCGACGGCAGCGCCTTTTCACGATGAACGATTAGTTCGTGGAAGAATCGTTCTGAAGCAACTTGATTTTGAGGGTCGAACTTTATCGCACGTGCAAGAAGAGCGATGCCTTCCTGCCACTCTCCCAACTGGAACTGACGCTCGGCTTGGTTGAAGCTTGCCCAACTCGCCTGCCGCAACTGTTCATGCAGCTTCGCGGTGACTTCTGCTTCAGATTTAAACGCTTGGGCGGCGCTCTGACGCTGGCGCTCAGCCCGGAACCATTGAAATCCGGCGACGACTGCGAGCACGGTGATCGCTGACATCACCGCATAGCGAATCCGCTCGTGGGCCCGTTTGCGCCGGTCTCGCTCAGCGATGCTCGCGGAGATATAATCAGTCTGTTCCCGGCTAAGGGACGGTCCAAAGTCTTTGACTAGCTTTTCACCTTCCGCCAGATGGAGTCCCGGTTCGAGCAGGTCATCCTTTTGTTTTCCGCGGCTCAGCCAGAGCTTCAGACTTGAATCCAGGCGGTCCCGCATCCGCAGGAACTCGCGGTTCTCGGTCAGCCACTCTTTGACCCGTTGCCATTCCCGCAGCAGCGCTTCGTGCGTAACACGCACGGTAACCTCTCCCTGCGGGTCGGTGTCTGCGACCAACAACCGCTTTTCAACGAATAGGTCAACAAAGCCTTTTGCGCCGGCTTTCTGATCATGGTCCCCTCCCTCTGAGCTAACGAAATCACGGTAAGGCACCGTCCGTCGGTTGGGCACTTCCTCTTCGCCCTGGCTCAACGCCACAAGATACCGCATGACCAAAGGAAACGCCCTTTGCTCATGCGGTCGCAACGCGCTGAATACCGCCTCGGCGTGCTTGGCAAGCGCACCATTTAATTCGCCTACTTCGCGATAGTCCGACCACCGGAGCAGGTCATCGCCCCGGAGACCTTGGCGCTCGTAGAGCAACGACAAAACATGCTCGAGCAACGGCAAGGATTCCGGGGTGACAGCGGCCGCATCGCGCAGCGCTAGATCCAGACGCTGACCGGTCTCGAGCTCCTCCTCGAAGTGCAGACCGGCTGCTTCGGCCGGAAGCCGGATCATGTTTCCAAGCTCGCTAGGCGTCGGAGGCCGGAGATCGAATTTTCCACTCGGCTTGGCGAGCTCGATCAGATCCGGGAACTCCTGATACCGCGGGTAGAAGTCACTCCGTAACGTCGCCAGCATAAAAACCCGGCCGCTCTGAACCAAACCGGCGAGCCCGGAGATATATTTCTGCCGAACCTCCAGTGAAAAACCGGCCGTGAACAATTCTTCCAACTGGTCGATTACCAACGCCAAACGGGCTTTCGGTAGCTCAAGCCTCTCCCTGCGCTCTCGAGCTTGGTCCGCGTCGTCCAATCTTCCTGATTCCCGCAGTTGCCGCTCTCTTTCCTTCAAGGAATGGGACTGCTGAATTTTCCATTCCCGCGCGGCGTGATCCAGCGCATCCCGGACCCGGAGCGCGACGCTGTCGGAGTGTTCCCTCAATTCGGTCGCAAGGTCGCGGATTGCGTTCTGTGATTCGGAGTCCTGCAAGGCGGGCAGCGCAGCGGGCTCCAGCAGTGCGGCCGCCAAGGCATCGAAGCAATCACCTCCGCTCGCACCGGCTCCAGGTGTGGTTACCGACCACCGCCACAGCCCGACCCCTTCGATGGTTTCGGGCTGCGTTAACAACGGAAGCACGCCCGCTCGCACCAGCGAGCTTTTTCCTGAGCCGCTCGCACCCACGACCAGCACGAACGGCCGTTGCGCTCTGACTTGTGCTTCCAGGGCTTCCAACACTTCCCCGATCGCTTTCGTTCTACCGTGGAAGATCGGGGCGTGTTCGAAATCAAAGAAATCCAACCCGCGGAACGGACAGGATTTCCACCGGCGCACTTTCCTGCCCAAGACCTTGTGTCCGATCTCCCGTTCCACCTGAGCCGACAAAAAGGTACGGAAATGTTCCCGAAAGAGCTCCTCAAACTCCTGCAGATCGCGATAGTTGTTGCACGTCCCGGCGAAGTTCCCCTCGCTGTTCTTTTCCCAATGCGCAAAGAACTCCTGTAAGGAGTTCCATTGCCGAATAAAGACTTCGCACTCCTCTTTTGGTTCCAACGGCGGTGTCGGCTTCGAACAGTTGCGATAAACGTGCAAGAGCGGAACGCCTCCATTCTTGTTTGCGTGGTCCAGCGCCCAGGCAACTTCGTATTCCGTTCCCGAGCCGGGTGAACCGCCATCCGGCATCGTCAAGCTCGGGTCCAGCAGGGCGCCGAGTCGGGACCAAAGGATAGAAATCACCAGATCAAAATCCGCCGGGTTTGGGATCCTGTCCCCGGCATCCCGCGTCCGATTGGAACCTCTGATATTCCAAAAAATAGGGACAGAGGATCAACGTCTCGTGATTCTCCGATTCAGTTTTCGGCTCACCATTTTCTTCTGCCAAGCGTTGGAAATTTGAAAACGTGAGCACTCACCGGGACGTTAAACTCGCCAGCAACCGAGCGAATCACTCGATCCGCCAGAATCCGCTCCTTTTGGACATCGCCCGTAGAGGAGACGAAAACTCGGATCGTCTTCATGAGACGACTCCCCGCTTCGATGGCGTCCCTGACCATCGGCATCACCTTCAAGAGTTCGGCTGGACTCTGGAAGCGTCGCGCCGGGTCTTTCTCAAGGAGCACCTCAAGGAGAACGACGAGGGGTTGCGGGACACCTGCGAGTTGTTCAACCGGCAAGGGGACGACGCTGATGCTGATCCATCGCCTCAGCGGCAGAGCCCCGGAATGGCGTCTGGCCCGTCAGCATCTCCCAGAGCGTCACGCCAAGCGAGTAGAGATCCGAACGGATGTCTACGTCCGGGCTCCCGCGAATTGCTCGGGACTCGCGAACTGTGGTGTCCCTGCAAAAACTCCGGGCAGTGAAATCGTAGCATCAGAGGACTGAGCCGATTACAGCCTTCGCCAGTCCGAGGTCGATAATTTTCGCCGTCGGAACACCACCCTCCTCAAAGCTCACCATGATGTTGCCTGGTTTAATATCCCGGTGGACGAGGCCCTTCTTGTGCACCGCCGCCAAACCGGCGGCGACCTGCGTCGCAATTTCCAGCGCCAGCTTTGCATCAAGCCGGCCCGAGCGTTTGATGAGATTCTCCAGGGTCTCTCCCTCGACGAACTCCATCGCGTAGAAGTAACCCTCAGCGCTTCTGCCTAGATGGAAGACCGAGGCAACATTCGGGTGACGGACGCTGGCCGCCGCACGCGCTTCGCGCAAAAAACGAAGCCGAGCCGATTCGTCACCGAGATATCTTTCGCTGATCACTTTCAATGTCACGGGGCATTGCAGATCGACGTCGAACGCTTTGTATGTGACGCCCATCGCACCGCGACCCAACTCGACCGGGTTCCCGTCTTCGCCCTTGGCGAGCTCATAATGCTCAAAGCGTTGCGTCAGATGTTCCGGTGAGGGAACGACTGCGTCTTCAGCAAAAGACTCGCTGCATTCGACCCCACCAGCGAGAGCCTTGCGATGCATGCACACCGGACAGAATTCGACTGCTCCAGAAAACTCATTACCGCAACTCGGGCAGATGCGTCTCTCCTCTATTTTCATGGGCCTAGCCGCCCTTCGGATGCGATCAAGGCGTCGCAAAGTGTCCAACGCATGGCGTGAAGGCTCGCAGCGCCCCCCGCCGGCGGACCATGGTCGCGCTTTACCAAAGAATCAGTCGTTAACCAACAATAGCGGCTAAAGCATGTTTAGGAACAAAATTCCTGAACCCTGCTGGATACCGGAAGAACCTCACCAAGAAGTGTGGCATCGCACAATCGGAGGTGCGGCTGTGAGCGAGGATTCACTTCCAGACGGGTCGCCGCGCCTCTTCCGCCTATAGAATTTTCGGCGAAATTGACGGGTGCTCGCTCAAACATCCCCTTTGGGACGCAGGAGCGCCGGGATTAAGTGGCTGTTGGTGTCGGTTCTTGTCAAATCGCTGAGACTCGAACGGGCGGTATGCGGGATCCGGATGGACTTGGACAAACTCGAATTTCCCAGGTCGCCGGACTGGCAAAGCGGTCAATTCAGGCTTTACTGCCGGCTGATCCAATTCGGATTGCCACACACCACGTCCGCGCTGTTTTTTCCTATGGACCCATGGGACTACGTGGGTTCTGAACGTATAAATCTGCAAATTCCCTGCAGGAAGCGGTAGTCCGAGGTAGTAAGTCGTGATGCCGGTTCTCGCAAATGCACGATATGAGCGGTTCGCGCAGATCGTCGCGGACGGGAAGCTTACGCCGACAGCAACCTACCGCGAGACGCTGGGGGCGTCCAAGGACCCTGACGTCAATTCCTGCGGGCCGTCGTAGGTGAGGATAGTTAACATCCACTGACGGCGTTAGTTGTTGAGGAGAGATTCGCTGTTCGCGCTCGCCACTTCCTTGAGATCCTGAAGCAGCTTTGCCATCTGTCCCTCCGCATCGTGCCACCAGTCCGTCGACCAGATGCGGTGAAGTTTGCTCGCTCAAAAGAACGCAGCGACGACTCGATCCGCTGCGCGCAGTATTGGTCTCGGAGATTTCTTCGATCGTTTCGACGACGCGCGAGTGGACCAGGACTAGGTCGGCAATGGCGACCTTGTGATGCGCGTCCACGTTGCCCGCGAGCGAGGCGAGCGCGCCGTTCGGCATGCGGATCGCCACGGAGGGCATGTGCTCGAAGGAGCCCGGCATCGACAGCAGAAGCACGTTAATGACGACCTCGTCGCAGGCTGTCCCGCTATTGGGCGGCGATGGCCGCGCGCCCGCCTCTCAGCACGAATTTCTGAATCTTTCCTGTCGCCGTCTTGGGAAGCTCCGGCACGAACGTGAACGCGCGCGGCACCTTGAAGTGCGCAAGCCGCCCTCGGGTGAATTCGCGAAGCTCGTCCTCGGTCGCCGAGGCCCCGGGCCTGAGCACGACGAACCCATGCGGCGCTTCGCCCCACTTTTCGTCGGGTACCCCGACAATCGCTACTTCCAGCACCGCCGGGTGGCGGAGCAACTCGCCTTCGACCTCGACCGACGAGATGTTCTCGCCGCCGCTGATGATCACGTCCTTGAAGCGGTCGCGGATCTCCACGTACCCGTCGGGATGAACCACTGCCGCGTCGCCGCTGTGAAACCAGCCGTCCCGCATCGCCGCCGCCGTCGCGTCGGGATCTTTGTAGTACCCCTCCATCACGACGTTGCCCCGCACGACGATCTCGCCGAGCGCCTGGCCGTCGTGCGGCACCTCACGGCCCTCTGCGTCCAGGACGAGCAGTTCGCCGGAGGTGACGAGCTCCACGCCCTGTCGCGCTTTGATCATCGCGCTCTGCTCGGCAGACAGGCGGGTGTGCTCGGGCCTCGGCTCGCAGACCGTAATGAACGGCGTCGTCTCCGTCAGCCCGTACATGTGCGTGAGCCGCCAGCCGAAGTCGCGCTCGATCCGCTGGATGGTCGCTGCGGCCGGGGGCGCGCCGGCCGTGACGACGCGGATGTCTCGAGGCGCTTCGCGTCGAATGTGCTCGGGAGCGTTCGCCAGAAAGATGAGCACCGACGGTGCGGCGCAGAGCATCGAGATGCTCTCTCGCGCGATCAGGTCGAACACGACCGCGGCGTCGACCCTGGGCAGGCAGACGTGCACCGCGCCGACCGCCGTCACCGTCCATGTGAACGTCCATCCGCTGGCGTGAAACATCGGCAGCTCCAGAGGTAGCGATCCGCGGGTGACATCGGCAGATGGATGAGCGTGCCCACGACGTTCATGTACGCGTTCCGGTGGGTGATCATCACTCCCTTCGGCCGCGATGTCGTGCCGCTCGTGTAGTTGATGGTCAGCAGATTCCGCTCGTCGACGTCCTGACGGAGGAAACGGCCGTTCGCCTCACCGAGCAACGCTTCGTAGTCGAGCCATCCCTTTTCGACGGCGTCTTCGGCGCCGTTGAGCGCCACGAAGTGCCGAACCTGTCCGAGGTCGGAACGAATGCCGTCGACTGCGGCGAGATAGGCCTGGTGTACGCACACGACTTCCGCGCCGCTGTGGTTGATGATGTAGGCGAAATCCGCAGGGGTCAGCCGGAAGTTGATCGGCACGAGCACTGCCCCGATCTGGGGCACGGCGTAGAAAGATTCGAGCTGGCGATGCGTGTTGGGCGCGATATACGCGACGCGATCGCCGCACTCGACGCCGAGCTTCTGCAACGCCTCTCGCATCGGACGAAGACGTCTTCATACGTCAGGCGAACGGTTCCATCGACAACGGCTTCCCGCGATCCATACAGGCGCCGCGCTCGTCGTGCGAGCTCCAGGGGCGTGAGGGGGGTTTCCATCCGGCCGTGAGGGAACGCTACTGTCTTATTCCCGAAGGGTCAATCACGGTGCCGTGCGTCTGAGCCTCCCTGCGCGTGAGCCGCTTCGACAGGTGTTTTCGCACCCCCCGTTGCAGGGACGTATGAGGAGTCGTGTACGCCTGTTGACCTGTGCGCTGGCCGCGATGGCGGCCTCGACCGATCTCGACGCGCAAACGATGAGTCCCGCGTCCGCCGGCGGCCCTTCCGTGGTGGGTGGCGCCGGAGGGTGTCGCTGTGGGACGACGGTACGGTTCGCTACGCTTTCGATTACGGACAGGCAGGATGGGAACACACTCTCAAACGGATCCCTTCTCGAACTCTCGGCGAGGGACTCGATCAAATCCCCAAGCGGACGTACGCGCAGAAATTCTGATGTTCATTGGATAGTTGATCTTTCTCTAATAGTCGAAGCGGGCGGCTTAAACCCGGAAGACTTCTGTTGCTATCGCTCGATTGCTATGCTCTTCAGGAACACAGGAAACGAATTTAGAATTGAGGCGAGAGAAAAAAGAAATTCCTGAGTTACTGCGCGACTGGTACTTTTGACTCGAATCCTTACCGCCGCCCTACACTCGCCGAATGACAGCGAAATGCGGACAGTTTTGGCTTGAACGGGCTTCCCGGACGAATCAGGCTGCCAAACGACGCAAACTTACCAGGCTAAAATGATCGCCTGCTAGATACCGATGATCCCAAGAATTCGGCCGCAACCCGAGCATTTCGCGGAGCTCATCTCTGCATATCAGTGTTGAGCGATCGAATCGACTGGCGCTTTGACAACGCAATCAGCGATGGCCGAATCATAGAGATCGAGCCATAACGTAGGAGACGCCAAGGATGGGTCTGGCACGCATGCAGGACAAATCAGTCGTCATCTCTGGCGCGGCGTTTGGGATTGGCCGGGCGACCGCAGCCAAATTCGCGGAGGAAGGCGCATTGCTTCTAGTCCAAGATATTCAGGAGCGTCCACTTCTGGCTTTTCGTGACGAGCTCCAACGTAATGGCGCTACGGTCGAGGCCCTTGTCGGGGATGTCTCCAGGGTCGAGGATTGCCAGGCGATGATCCGTGCAGCGGTCGAAACGTACGGACGAGTTGACGTGGTTGTCGCCAATGCCGGAATCATCCCGCTCGGGGATGTGCTTGAATCAACAGTTGATGACTGGAACAAGGTCATGTCAATCGACGGACGAGGCATGTTCCTGACATGCAAATACGCGATTGAAGCCATGCTCAAAACAGGTGGCGGCTCAATTGTCTGCCTTTCCTCAATCTCCGGGATTGCAGGGCAGAATCGGCAAGCGACATATGGCCCAGCCAAATTCGTCGCAACAGGTATCACAAAGCACTTGGCCATCGAGTGGGCAGACCGGGGCATTCGAGTCAACGCGGTCGCTCCCGGGACGATCAATACCGAGAGAGTCAAACGTTTACCGGAGGAGCCGGGCGGTTCCGAATACGTCGAAGCAATTAAGAAGGCCCATCCAATCGGACGACTCGGCGAGCCAGAAGAGGTTGCCAACGCGATTCTCTTCTTGGCGTCAGACGAGGCATCATTCATCACTGGCACAGTTCTCCCAGTCGATGGCGGGTACCTGGCTCAGTAGAGCTCAACAACCCCAAACCCCAAGTAAGGTAAAATCGGCACAGACAGGCTGCCGCTCATTCCTGGATCGTTCTTAATGTTTGCCGCGACAGGCAGTTTTAATGCCTACGAGACATTTTCCTTTCCCCGATCAGATCCCTGAAAGGCGAACAAGCCGTGTGGGCGTAGCACTCTTTCGAAGACCCGACCGGGACGAAACTCCGGTGTTTTCGACCAGAATCCTCGCCGTTGTCCAAGAGGCGTCATCCTGGCTACAGTTAGTGGACGTCGCGGACGGATTTGAGCGCGCCGTAGAGTGCAGCATAGCGATACATCCCGCGCTCGTAGAGCTGAGTGCGTCAGCTCATCTGACAAAGGACACACCCATTTGCCCACGGCCGGTCTCTTCCGCGCAAGGAGCCCTTGCTTCAAGGCCGTTCAGGTCTCGATCGCCGAACCTTCACGGCATGCTCTTGGTAGGCTCTCGGCGGACGATGCTCCTTTCCGCGGCGCCGGCTCACCCCAATTCGAAGGTCGTGACACCGAACAGCTTTGAGAGGTCGATCGCCGGATCTGGGCCTGTGTACATCCGGGCAGTTTCGAACACCGGAATCAGACCGCGCGCAGCCACCAGCGTCTGTGCCGCCAGGTTGGCCTCCGGGATGTCGAGAAAGAGCGATTGGCCGTCAGTAGCGTGCGCGGAGGCCGCATCATACAGAGCCTGAGCCACGTCAATACTGTCCGCGACTAGCGGGCCTATCTTCCAGCCTTCGCGGCATTGGCGAACAAGCGTGTACCCGATTAGTCGGCCCTGGTCCTGGGCCACATACGCTCCCGCCGCGGGCTGGGCGAGCCAAGCGCGGAGAAAAGCGCTACGGCGTTCGGGAAAGATCTGCCGGTCCAAGTCGCAGACCGCCTCGAACGGAACCTCGGCCGCCGGTATGACCGAGGCTGCGACCGCGGCCACAGTAGCGCGACCCCTATAACGGAGATTGCGATACGCCAGACGAAACCCCGATTTTGCGTAGTTGTCTTGCTGGGTCAGCACGCCATCCAAACCGATATTGTGTCCCCTGAGCCGGGACATGGCGGCGTGCCACAGCCTCGTGCCAAAACCTCGGCCGCGAAACTCGGGCCGGACGATATACAGACCAACGAAGCCATAGCACTCGCCGTAGGACACCGCCGAGATGCACCCGATAGGTTGACCTGTCAGTTCGCCGATCAAGAATCCACTGGGGTCGGCCTCGAAGAAGCATTCCGCATCGTGAAGCCCTGGGTTCCATCCCTCCCGCGCCGCCAACTCGATCGCAAATGCAAGTTCATCCCGGCGCATAAGCCTGACGTGGAAATCGCCGAGAGGAGTCATCGGCCTGGTTCGTTCGCAGCTCGCGGAAGTGGTGTACCGATACTAGGAAGCTTCATACGTCTCGTGCAAATTGTCTTTCAGAGATCATCTGGCCAAGTGGTTTTTCCTCGAAAACCTGCTGGAAAATACGACCATCTTCCTCGCTTGCAGCAGGTATCTCGAGCTGGGAATGTTCGACGATGCGCCCCTCGCCTTGGAAGGGATCGCGCCAAAGGATAGGACGCGCAACGAGGTCCTCGGGGCGCGTGTTAATCTCTATATGGCAGCCAAGAAATGGGATATGGCCGCCGCGGTTGCTAGCCACCTGGTAAAGGTTCAGCCTGAAAACGTGGGTTGGTGGATCAGTCTTGCCTATGCGGTTAGGCGCGCCGAAAGCTGACGAGGCAGAAGCCATTTTGCTCAGGGCGCAAGCCATTCATCCCAACGTTGCCGTGATTGCTTTCAACCTGGCCTGCTACGCAAGTGTCACCGCGCTGACCACCAGCGTTTGAAATCTCGGCGCTCATATGAACCCAGCGTTCAGACGGCGAGGAATTTGGCTTACCGCCGGGGAAGCATTCGAGATTCCACGTTGCGATGGTGACAATCTCCGCTCTGGCATCCAGCAGGACAGCCAGAAGGACGCCTAGAATTGCAGCGGTTAGCCTCCGCAGACTTTGCATGCGATTCCATCCGTCGGCCCGCATTGGCGACCCTTCCCATAATATCGGCAGGTTGAATTATGGCGTTTGCCGGTGGAACTGATGGTGTAAGACAGGTCAGCCGCTGCTGAGCCGCTCGAAGTCAAGGAATTGGCTTGGGAGATCAGCTCTCTGCCTCTGGGCGGCGCCGCCGACGACAAACGACTGCGCGGCCGTGGCGATTTGGAGCTGCTGCCTGAGCGCAGCGTTGTCCCTTCGCAGGCTCTCGACTGTTGCCTCTAACTCAGAGATACGCTCCAGAAGCTTCTGCGGGCCTCCGGAAAGAAGAAGTTCCAGTTTCTGAAGCGTCGCTTGAGTCAACTGATCGCGCTTGAGCGTCATCGAGCCGAATTCGGCCGTGATAACCGCCTGTTGGCCGTTCCAGGAAACTAGATCGCCCTTAATGACGCTACCCGCGCTAAGTTCCAAGGTGATTGGAGCGGCTAGGGCACTTGCTGCGCTCGTCAGCAAGATCACAATCCAGATCATGAGAGCAATTGGATAGAGAGCCATCTGATAGCGGTTATAACTCATACAACCGATCGTAAGTTGGTGAGCGGAGTGCTTAGATTTTTCAGGAAAGTCGACTCGCGCCTCGAATGACTTTCGTCGCTGTCCGTGAAGCTCGTTTAGCTTTCCCGCAGCGTAGTAGTCGCGGATCATCTCCTGGCGGTTCTGTCCCTTGACGTTGCGGAGAAGGCTTCCAGTGGCGTGGATGCCGACGTCCAAAACGACTCCGGTCGGAAGTTGTAGTCAATTCCGTCGTAGAGCTTAGGCGCAAAGGTTTCATCTCGCGGATAGATCGTCTAATGGAGTCCCAATCTCGGATATACGCTCAGCCTTAAAATCCTTGCCGCAAAAAGAGGGTTCGTAGTCGCCGGCACCTTCCTTAACCCTCGCCTGAGCCGCCGATCCAGGAATTAGGGCGTGGATAAAATGCCTCTTCTAGCACTTTTTTCACGAAAGCAGCAACCTGTGGCTCCTTACTCGCTCTGGACCCGGCGACGTTGAGTATCTCGATCTTGTGATCAGAAATGAAGCGCACCAGTGACTCCGCTGCGTCATATTGCCCATCACGACAAATGTGAAGCCACGGCTTCCTGTGTTTGATCGCGAGAGCGACTGTCTTCTTTGAGCCACCGGCCAACACAGAAGACAAAGAGAAGATTACGGTGCCATCCGAGTCCCGCACGTTCCACTCCGTCCGTTGAGGGTAGTTCGAAGTGGGCGTCTCCTTCAGGAGGTAGCGCGCGCCGATTGGACCATCTTCAGCCTTCCGGCTCTTCGGGCACCAGCCCCCATGGGGGAATATCATGCCAGATTGCCCAATTTAGCGCCATTCGATCGGCGCCGGTCTGTCCGCCTGAGATGATTTTTTTAATCATGACGAATAACGGAGTAGACGCATACCTTCGAATTCTCTCCGATTACCCGGAAGAGCTATCTACCTAAAGGTACGCCTGGAGCAGATTCCCCGAGATGTCCTCGCTCGCATGAATCCCGATTCGATCGAGCGCATCGAGACGGGCGTGGGCCAAGCAATCCTCGTGCAACGGCAACCGCCCAAGGCCGTCGTCCCGAGACGATCACCGCACCCCTCCACTCACTTCACGAAGATCGGGGGCTTGAGACCGAATCTGGTCAACGTCCAATGGACGGGAAGTGCAGCCCAGGGGACGATCCCCAAGTCTCAGAAAAGCCGCTACGGCGCCGTAGGACAGAGTTTCTAAAGCTTCGTCGCCACCGCGGATGAGGGCAAAAGGAGTTTGGAACCCGATTGGGCCTCAAAAGAAGTCCCCAGGATGGCCTACACGGAGGCCTCCATGCCCGCGCCGTTCGGGCGTTTACCCTTCCTGCAGCGCTTACGGCCGGCTGCGGCGATGTAGGTTAGGGCCAACGCGGCTTCCCGCGGGATTTTGATTTCGCCGACTTCGCGGCGCTGTATGGTGCGGTAATCAACGCCGAGTGCGGCGGCGACCTTTTTCTGGCTGGCGATGGTTTTGCGCAGCGCGCGGTATTCGGCGGGAGTCATCGGCTCTTAGGTAGAGGCGGAGGAGTTATCTGGTTTTATGCTTCTGCTACAATCATTTCTTACCGCGGCTCCTCCACGTAGATAAGTTCTCCTTTTCTGTTAAAGCCGACCACGAGGTTAGTATGGCGGGTTTTCAAGCGGCGTAGTTCCGCTGGTATAATCTCGACGGTAATCGTAGTATTGCGACTATGTCGTAATCGGCCCAAGCGGCTTCCGTTTTAACCTTTGCGTCGTTGATGTAGTCGCATTGGTGCATGTTATTCAACGCGTTGAAACCGAAAACAACCGCCACGGTTAAGAGCACGGGGACGGCCATGATGGCGATCCAGGGTGCGAGGATTATGAAGAAGAAGGTGAGTTCGAGTTTCTCCGCGCGGCCCTCATCATCATATTCTCCGATAGCGCGGATGTCGCAAGTTTGCATACGCCCGACGGCCGCCGCTTGCCGGTTCACGGTGTCCTGCATCTGCGCTTGCGAGGGCATCCATACTTGGGTGCCATATTGATTTGTTTGCAGTTCCGTCTGCTGCGCGCCGGCGGTAACCACCGCTAAATCTTTCATGTCATTGATAGACGGCGCGGCGCCGTAAACTTGCAGAAGAAGTTTAAACTATTCTTACGCCCAACCGCGCCCCGGCGCCGCCAGCGGACTGACGAATAAGAATCCGAATCCTCCGAGCCTCATGCCGAGCATTATCAGGGTCGAGCCGGGCGTCGGGGACGGGCCGGGAATTTGAGCTTCCAGTAGCCACCAATGACTTTGCGTAGTCGATGCCCTCCATCCCGCACTCCTCAGCGGTCTGCTCTTGGAGATCGGCAATGCGTTCGCGCACTCCTGGCGCGTTTAGCCAGTTGTCGGCGTTCGCGTCTGCGTTTTTAGCACTCCCTGTAAGCTCTTTCGGAGCACCTATTGCGGCAGAAAATGCACTTAGGCAGTTTTCTTCCCGCTCAGCCGAGCGCCTGGCAGCGTCCACTCAAAAATGGCCCTCGCAGGGAACTTCCTTCCCTCCATTTTGAGAGAGCATTGCGCGGCCAATGAATTCGCGAGTCATTCGAGCAGTGGCAGGACTCATTCATCATCGTGCGCTTGCCCGAGCAAGCACCCTTTGAACCTTCCCCACCATCAGCGCCAAACAAGCGTGCATCCTAATACATGTGTGGTCCACTCGCGACTTATTTAGGCGCATTCCTCGAAGAATTAGAGGGGCTTATCACATTCCAATCCTGCGCAACGCGAAGGACCTGCCAGAGTTTGGGAACATTTTGACACGCAATCTATAACACCTGCAGGACGCATAATGAGGCGGTGTGAACATACACCCGAGACATCTAAAGCTTGTTGGGTGGCGGGCATAGGGTTAAAACATGACGTTGTTCGTTTCGAGGAACATAAGAGCGCCCACTTCCGTCGGCGGGGACCTATTTGTTTTACGCAAAATAACTTGCTCAATCAGCAAGTGGAGTCGCGTTCGGCAACGTGATCGTTGAAGGATTATGTGGGTGAATTAGCAGTCAAAATGAATAGGCTCGCTACTATCCTCACAGTGGAATTTCTTTTATTGGTCCGCGCCGCTTTACTCATCGTCACCGCCCTTGTCCTGTGCGCGACACTCCCAGCCGGTGTACAGGCGGAACCCTTCAAGCGGGCCGAGGTCACGAGAACGGTGAATAACGTATCGCTCCTGCCTGAAACGCAGTCCGCCAAGCCAGCCTCCATCGGCGATTTAATCAGCGGCCAG
Source organism: uncultured Verrucomicrobiae bacterium (assembly GCA_963744345.1). GTDB lineage: Bacteria > Verrucomicrobiota > Verrucomicrobiia > Chthoniobacterales > Terrimicrobiaceae > DASTFP01. The sequence goes on along the minus strand of CAVUTD010000017.1, from coordinate 355,867 downwards.
ACCGGGTTAAGGACCGCTGACGATTCCCGTGCGGAGTTGAGCTTCCCCGACCTGACCATCACCCGCGTTGGCTCGAACGCGCTCTTTCGCTTCCTCGCAGGGGGACGCGATATGACTCTCGATGGCGGCACAATGCTGTTTTCCTCGCCGAAAGGCGCCGGAGGCGGCCAGGTGCAGGCAGGTGCTATCACCGCGGCGGTGACGGGAACCGATTTTCTCGTCTCGTATGTGAAGGGGCCCGCTGCAAAAGGCGGCAGAGTCAAAGTCATCTGCTTGAGTCGCAGCGTCCTTGTCTACTTCACGGCAAATCCCAGGGAACGCCGCTTGCTGCGAGCTGGACAGATGGTCGAAATTCCGAACGGAGCGACAAAGTTCTTGTGTGTCTCCGCGTTGAGTCTCTCCCTCATCTTGTCGACCAACGAGCTTTTCGAATCTGGAGGCTTTCTGCCGCTTCCCAGCAAGGCTCTTCTCAAGGAGCTCGCCGAGAACCAAAAGCAGCATATCCTCAGAATCCCGGATGCCACTGCCCAGGACGAGCAGGCGTTGCGCTCCGCTTTCGCCATTCTTGAGTCGCGCGGTCTCGATGCGGCTGTCGTTGTCGAAGCGGTGGGTCAAGTCGCGAACAACCCCCTTTCGGTGGAAACTCTTGTGCAGCAAGTGGCCCGAGCTCTCTTTAGTGACGAGGCGCTTATGATCGTTGTTGCTGAAGTGGCCAAGACGTATCCCTCCCTTGCGAGTTCAATTGCGAGAGGCGTGGCCGAAGGAGCGCCACGCCTAGCGCCAACAATAACTGCCACATTAGCGCCGGCTATTACTCTAGGTGTTTACGACATGGCCCAGACCATGACGGACAAACCTTTAGCCTATGAGGAGATCTTCGTAGACCAAAGGAGCGCCACAGGTTGGGTAGGGACCAACGAACAGAGCGTCTACGACTTCGCTACCGCCGCTTGGGCCAAAGGCCGCACCCCGATCATTTCAATCGAACCCTCCTCAGGTGATCCGTTGGATGAAATCGTCAGCGGTAAGCGAGACAAGGAACTTGCCAACATGTGCTCCCAGTTGGCCCAGTACGGAGGACCTGCCATTATCCGCTTTGGCCACGAACCGGAAAAGTCAAGATACCCCTGGGGAGGGAAACCGCCGGAGAAATATATCTCAGCGTACCGCTACGTAGTGGATTATTTGCGCAAATGCAGTCCCCGGCAGAAACTTTCCTTCATGTGGTCCCCGGCCGGCAAGGCCGACGGCACCAAATATTACCCAGGCTCAGACTACGTCGATTACGTCGGCTGCACTGTTTTTGATACGGGAAACCGAAGCTTCGCCGAGACCTTTGCTCCTAAGTACCAAACTCTAGCTCAATACTGTAAACCGATTATCATCGCAGAGTGCGGCGTGCAGGCAAAACACGACCAAGCTGCCTGGGTGGCCGGCCTCAAAGCTTCCGCAAGCCAATTCCCGCTACTAAAATCCGTCATATATTTCAACGCTGTTGATCCCCATCCGTGGGTCAACGGACAAAAGCCGGATTGGCGTATTGATCCGGCTCTTTGGTAACCGGCAAGTTCAGGCCCGGCGAGCCTACGAGGCGCTCGCTTTACTTGTTCCGCTCTTTTTGCGCGGCGTTCGCTTTGCTTTTTCTTGTTTCCACCATTCTTTCTTCAGCGCTTTGATAACCGCTTGCTCCGCCGCAAACTGCTCAGGAGTACGGAATTGCCATCCCTTATCCTTTGGATTGCTGATATAGGACTTGCCCTCGCGAAGCACACCGGCGGATTGAGTAATCCATTGCGTATGCGTCCAGTGCTTGCCCTTCTCCTGGCCGAGTCCCTTTTTATACTCTTTGTCGGCCCAGGTAATTGCCCACCTATAATCCGTAAATTGGGAACGGAATAACCTGACCGAGTCTTCCTGGGTCAGTTGCGGCTTATCGAAATCAAAGTACGTGACGTCACCTACGACACCGTTGGTCTCGATGGCGTAAACGTAAGTCATCTTCGTCGGTCGAAAACCGTATGCGGTTCCTCCGCACCATGCCTTCTCGACCTTAACGGGTTTGCCGTACTTGGCGGTCAAATAATCAACTGTTGACCCAAGGTCTGGATGGGGGCTTCTTTCGAAATCTGCCCCGTAGCGGCGGCAGGTTCGGCGGTTTGTGCCTCCTCGCAGGATAAATACGCACCCATCGATAGTGCTGCTAAAGCAGCAAGTATTAGCTTCATAACGTAATAGGGTTTAGGGGCTAGCGACCGATTCCGTAGTAGTCGAAGCCTATTTCGACGAGCATTTCGCGGTCGAGCTGGTTGGACCCGTCGAAAATGATCGGCGAGTGCATGAGTACTTTTTCTTTAGTTCGGCCATCTCTTCGGTACCTAACTTGCTGCCAGCGCTTGTCGTGATTCCTTTGCGTTAGAATACAGAATCACGGTCAGGAGCACCAAGTAGCAGCCAGCGTTAAACACGGTAAACCAAAAGTAGCCCCTCGTGGCTGGGTTCGGCTCATAGACGACGGCGGCCACGCCACAAAAAAAGATAATCAGCAAGTACGGAATAAGGAAACGTATCGGGACCGCTGTGCGACTCTTGCCGTCTTTGGGCGTAATCCTCCAAGTCACATGACTCTTGCTAATCGTTACTCGAAAGGCATCGATAACTGCCCACACAACCCAAGGCCAGCGCGCCAGTTCGAAACAGATACCCTCCCAGCCGAGCGCCTTTGCGTTGACCGGCCGCAAGAGTCCCTGCCACTTCAGCCACTGAACCGTGATCAGCGCGATGATGCCCGGCCAGATCGAAATAAACAAAAACTCAAGGTAAATGATGTGCGCGGCACTACGCCCGAGCGCTAACGCCAAGGGCGGCAACAGAAAAGCGCCTAGCATGGCCGCACTAAAGAAAAAATACCAGAGCTGTCCAAACAAAAACTGAAATTTTAGCCTCCAGGAAAGCCGGCCAAAATGCAATGGCGTGAGGTTCAAAAGAATCATCGCTAACGAGCGTGCCCACTGAAACTCCTGGATCATCGCATCGGCGAAAGTCGCGGGCCCCTCACCGTGAGCTTCAGCGTCAATCGAGTGTTTACCCATCCAGCCGTGTGCATTCATCAAAAAGGTAGTTGAATGGTCTTCGGCTAATTCCGGACCAAGACCGCCGATTTCCTTGAGCGCCCTGGTACGAACCGCGTAGTGCGATCCGATACACATCGGAACGAAGCCCCGGTTGTATCCCGCCTGCAAGCTGCCATGTAACGTGCTCTCCAGAAAAAGACGCCCACGGGCAACCCAGCTATTCTTGGCGTTGAGATCGCATATGCTCGGCGCCGAGACGTAGCCAACTTTCGGGTTCCAGAAGGGAAGGAGCATGGCTTTGAGGTAACCCGGTGAGGGTATATGATCTGCATCCATCTGGACCACGAAATCATAGTTGTCGTAGCCATAGTGATCGTAAAAGTAGGCTAAATTGCCCTCTTTGCATTTGGTACGGCGCGGCCAGGTGAGCCGGTGATAATCGGCCACTCCCTTTCGAGTGGAGACGTTGACGTCGTGAGCTTTGCACCAGTCCAAAATTTCGGGGCTGGGGTCCTCGTCGGCGAGCCAGGTATCATGCGGCACCTCTTGCGCCTTCATCGCCCGTAGCATCCTCTTTACGAGAGCGAAAGGCTCCGATGGTGCCCGAGTTACCACAATCGCCACTCGCCAATCGGCCAGAATCGGCAATTCCGGATTGGGTTTCTTCATTCGGCGAAGAAAATAGAAGTAATAAGCTGGCATCACGGTACCCCACCCGAGAACGAAACTGTTGAAAGCAAACAACCCAGGATGGACTATATGCTTGGGCTGGAACCACCACGCAGTGAAAATCCCCACGCTCACAGCCCACAAAACGATCAAGATGTCTACCTGCCTCTTCTGCTTACGATTTAGAACATCGACGAGGTAAGGGTGTTTGGGCGCCATGGCTCCCGTCCTGGTAGCGCTTTGGGGTTTCATCGCGTGCTCCTGATGATCGGCACCTCGCTTGCACTTCTAATATCGCACAGATTGTGTGATGATCGTAAGCGACCCGTGGACATAACCTTCACCTCAGCGTCGTTTTCCTGGCGCATTTCTCGCCGTTCTTTTTCGCAAACTTCGGCGGCGTCTCGGTTGGGACGCGTTCAAACGAGGCGACATTGCTCGGAATGACCCGACGCCGTCATTGAAAATGTGACGAGCGCGTCAATTTTGCAATTGAATAGCCTTGGTAGACGAGTCCGCAAAGCGTCTCGTTTGATCTCGATAACTTTGCGCTTCCATATGCAAAAACACGGGGCGCGCTCGACGCCAACTGCAAAGCCAGAATTGCGACAAGCTTTTCACGCTCAATAAAGAGCGCGCCCATGACGCCGCTCGCATAGGCTTGAGTTGGACCCTTTGTGCGCGGCTGGATATGGTTCTGGCATTCGATCGCCATTGTCGCGCCCTTTCTTTATGGACAATATGTCGCCAGCCTTTCGCAGACCTCATCAGCATCCGTTACTTGGTGCTTGAGGGTCGGCAGCCACAGCGCCGAAATGGTAACTTCCATTGATCCAGCGTTCACGTTAACGCGCCAGATAAGATGCCGCGCCTCCGTTAGCTTAGCTATTAGGGAAGAATCGCTCAAGCTTGATGCAGGTGTTCGTGTTCGAGCTTATTCGGCCGTGCTTTCTTGAAAGGGCGTTCGGCAAAAGCAAAAACCGGAGGCCGTTAAACGTCCAGTCTTTGGTCACTGCGATGAGCGAGCTTTTTGGGCGGAAGTGCTAACTAAATGCGATGATGGCTAAGGCCTAGCGCTCTAATCGGTTCGTGCGTAGCAGGTCAGTTTCGCTGTGGAGAACAACATCGCGAATAAGGCTCGTCGCTGAACAGCACCGAACCGATCAGTCAGACCGCTAGCGCGTGGCACGTTCCCTGACGCATTGTGATTATCGCTTGTTCCTTTTTCTGACCCGCCTTTGCTCGGCCAGTCTTACCGAATTCCTGAAACTGTTTTTGGCATGGCTCATCTCGCGGAATCTCATTGCTCACCTGCGCATAGAACCACTGCATGGCCGCCCGCACGTCGCGACGCGTTATCAATCTCGATGCGCTCGCCCTCGCCCCGAGCCGACTCCGGGCGTTGCCGTAGGTCCATAAGTAAGCTTCCACAGCCTCCGGCAAGAACATCCCCGCAATCCGGGCGCTCCACTGATGTCAGGGAGCACATCCCCGTTGTCGGGTCGTTTTCTTTCGCGACCCTGAAGGGAATATTATCGAGTTCATAGAGCTTATCGGGCCGAGGAGTGATGCTACGGCCGTGGCGCAACTCAGCGGATCACCCGCACATTGGGTTTTGGCTTGCCGAAGAACCGTTCCAGAATATCCGGCTCCGAGTAGTCGTGAGCATCACCTCGAAATCCAGTCCGAACCGTCAGTGGCTGCCGGCGAATATTCGGTGTCGAACCTGCACTGCTCAACATATGGGCCGCCTCGGCCTCAGCGAGCACTCGGAGTGCGTCGCAGGCGTGCGAGCTCGCATCGTGGCAGGGTTCGTCGCGCGCTATGCCCGTCGATGTTTCGCGGATCGTGTGATAAGCGCATAGAGCCTCGAGTCCGCGCTCACATTCCGGGACGCGAAAACTAAAGCGGGGCAAAATTCCCCGCAATCTATTTATGCTGATCCAGACGTCATATGTCCTCGGGACGGCTTTGACGTTAGCCAACCCGACTCCCGTGAGTTCCATCAAAAACGTTCGCCCACTCTTCTGTGTGGCCATGGCGTCGTGCGGCAGGAAGTGACTGCCATACAAATAGCCCTTGGCCAACATGCGAGACACACGCTCGACGGGCGTCAGATCGAGATCCATGTCGATGTCGATAGAATCTCGCCGGCCGCGACCTGGAAGAACCAGACGCAAGTATTGATCGGGCTTCCCAAGTCCCAGCACGTGTGGACCAGGGCCGAGCGGTCGACTTTCCACGGTCTGATCGCGCCCTCAGCCCGAAGCTTGTCGATCAACTCCGCATAGATGGCGCCCTCAACCGGACTTTGAAAACACTCCTCGAGCGTGCTCGGATATTCGCGCAGGATGAACATACCCAACTCGTCGGGTTTGCGCTGGTACCAACTCATCTGCCCGGGGCTAAGGCTAAGCCCTGGCTTGCCCTCGAAGTATCGCCTGGTCTCAACGCTAAGTGGCCGCGGTAGTGCGTCGCAATAGCCAGGATCCTCGTACCACGGGAAAAAGGCGAGTCGCCAGTCGAGCGGCCCCTTCTGCTCTTCGGGCGTCTCCAGGGCTTGCTTGACCAACCCCCACAAATGCCCGTGGCGTCCGCCGCGCCAGGTGCTTTCGATAACACAGATTCCGTCGCCGACCGAAGGGAGAGCTCCCGTCAGAATTTCCTCCGAGCGCGCAGTGTCCGTGGCCTGAATCGTGCCCCACTCGCTAACCAAAACAAGGCTGTTGCTGCCGCCCCTACTATGCGTGCCGGCATACATCACCGAAGCCTTGGCGTCTTCAAAGCGACTATACTTGACGCAAACTTCGCCAGTGTTCGAACGTATTATCGGCAATCCGACCCTCAGCTCCGCAGCCATCGAATCGTAGGCCAGAACAACAATGTTCTTCAACTTCTGGCGCGCGTCCTCAAGCGTCTGGTCGATCAAGCTTATTTGCTGCCCGGGGTTCCACGAACGAAAAGCATCTCGAGCATCGCGAGTTGCTGAGGCCGCGGGCGAAAGGGTATCACGCTGCCATCGCGAATCCTGATCGAGTAGAGATTCGAGATTCTCCAAATCGGGTCCTGAAATGCTTCGATGTCCCTAGGATCGTACCGGTGGATCTTCACGCCCAAACACTTTGTCAAGGAAGGAAAGAATGCTGCCGCCCGCCTCGAGTTTGGTAGTCTCCTTATGCCAGTTGCAAAGCTTAGCCAGTTCGCTTCCAACCGAGATCTTTGAGGGAAACACCGGGCGCGGACCGAACTTGGTATGGACGACGTCGCAAAGCGGGTTGTCCATTGAAGCGGCCGATGGCGGCGATTGGTACATGGCCACCAATGACTTTGTGTAGTCGATGCGCTCCATCCCGCACTACTCAGCAGTCTGCTCTTCGGGATCGCTGTCGGGAACCGCGGCGCTGATCCGCAGCATCTTGCCCAGCAGCGAATTGGGATTTTGCGCGTTGTTCTGTGGGTCGTTAACGCTGCCGCCGTCGCCCATCCCGATGTAGAGGTAGCCGTCCGGGCCGAATGCCAGCGTGCCGCCATTGTGATTCGAGAACGGCTGCGTGATGAACGCGTTGCCGCCCGGCCAGCGCAGATCGAATCTGGTGGACTTGTCCGCGACGAGCGGATTGCCTGTCGATCGTTTGAAGCGCGCGACCACGGTGTGGCCCGACGTGTTCGTGAAGTTCACGTAGAAGCGGCCGCTCGTTGCGTAGTCGGGTGGAAACGCCAGGCCAAGAAGCCCCTGCTCACCGCTGGAGACGATCTCGGACGAGGTGAGCGTCAGAAAATCGGTCGACTGCAGCACGCCGTTGACGACAACACGAATCCGTCCACCCTGCTGGACAATGTATTGAACGGAGGCGTTGGATGGATCCTGGATGAAGGCGAGCGGCGACGACGGACCAGAGATGTAAACGTCCGCACGGATTTGTGCGAAAGCCGCCGGCGGGCTGGCGACGAACAAACTGGCCGCAAGAACAGCGCGGAAAAGGTGTCTACGGCCGAATAGTAGACAGTGCATCAATCGTCAGATTATCGACTCTGCCGATCATCTGCAAGAAGAGCGCTGGATGAGCTACTGAATCTCCCACTCGGGCTCCAGTTGGAAGGTAGTTGAGGCCCGCCTAACCGTTAAGCTAACCGGCCCGCCGCCACTGACGTTCGGAAGAAACAACGTGCCCGGTGGCGTCCGATTGAGCGCCGGGTTAGGCCGCGCGACCGGCCCGGAACATGGTCGCGGTTCGTGCACGGTCATAGGGGCTTTACCGCGGATGCGAGGATCGCGGGCATCGGAAGTTCAATTGTGCCGCCGCGGTTGAAATTCTTGGTAGCCTCGCTCGCCGCATTACGAATTGCCTCAAGTGCCTCGTTGGACTGGGCGCGAAGCACTGCTTTGATTCTTACGCCGCCGTCATAAATGGCATCGAATAGTCCACCTGGCGCATTGAACCGCCAAACCTGAGGAAAAGACGTAACCCTAACATTCAGGAAACCCGCTTCGCGCAACGTTCGGTCGCATTCGGCCGGATCACTAAATCGGAAGAATGACGGCCCCTGAGGCAATTGCACCTCGGGGTTACCATGAGTTTGGATGGCGTTCAGGATAATTTCAAATCCCACTGCCTCCTCCGGTCTCGCCCACACGGTGAACGCAAAACATCCACCGGGCTTGAGGACGCGCGCAGCCTCGGTCATCGCGCGCTCGGGTCGCGCAAGGTGAAGCATTCCGAAATTCATGACTACGGCGTCAAAGCTGCAATCCTCAAGTGAAAGTGCTTCCGCGTCCCCTTCTTGAAACTCAACGCCGGGATTGATCGCACGGGCATGCGCAACCATCGGAGCGGAAAAGTCGACACCCAGGGCCCTCGCTCCGCGCGCGGCCGCGGCAGCCACGACATAACCCGGTCCGGTCGCAACGTCGAGGAGCCGAGCCCCGTGGCGCAGGTTCACTGCATCCAATAACGGCGCAACGGCCTGCCTCGTGAGACGTGTGAACGCCGCCTCGTATTCGGATACGTTAGACGTCCAACCTGCGTGTTCGAAGTCACGAAACGCATCGGGATCAGGAGTTTGGTTGCTTGACATTGGCCTCTCCAATTGACGCGGCCTACCAAGTGATCCTGTCATTTTTGGATAATGAAAACAACCACAATCCTGATCCCCTGCAACGCCGACGAAAACGGCAAAATCATGCCAGATTGGGAGTTATCCGCACGTTTATTGGCGGAAGGGCAATCCCGCCTGGATGCGGACTCTAATGCAAGTGTGGGACGAGAGAATCTTTCGTCGAAACGTTGGCGGATATCACGGCGCGGGTGGCGGCGGCAAGCTTTGCTGATGGCTCGATTGCCAGACGCCCCAGATACGGCAACGAATCCAGACGCCTCGGCTGGTCCCGATGGCGAAATAACGGAATGGGCGATCCGCGAATTGCATCGCGTTCCCGAGCAAGATCAAGCCGCACGCTGTTTCGAGGCGAGTTGCGAGCGCTGACGTTTCGGTTAACCAAGTGGTTCATCAAAATATCTTCCGTGAGCTTCGCAAGTTGCTGAAAGGTCAGCGCCGCCACATGACGAAGGGGCCAGCGGGCGATGATCGCCGCCAAGATTGAAGTGGTATTAAATACCACGCACGGTAAAGCAGCAAAGACAGCTGGAACTTCGCGCGAGTATGTCAATCGAGCGGCGCGGGCGGGGCGAGCCAGAGCTCACGCCGTCGCTCATGATGACTCTGCTCAACCGTCATTTAGGCCTGTCCTTTGTCCGTCCGCGACCAGCGGGCCTACCTTCCAGCCTTCGCGGCATTGGCGAACAATCAAGGCGCCTGCAAACTGCGCAGGGCCCTTCAAAAATCTGCGTTGTGAAGAGAGCCTCGCGGTGGGGCGAATCGCTAAGCGCAGAGCACATGGAGCAATGCCGTCATACCGAGCAGGGGAGTCCATCGTGCGTCAGGCACCTGAGTGCCAGTGTCGTACCCGACGGTGGATGCAGATCGCTCTGCACCTCCGTGCGCGTATTAGCGAATTGAGTGCTTTCTGCAAAGGTAGCGGCCCATCCACGGACGCTATGGCTCAACGCGCTAAGTTTGACGGCGCCGACGGCGCGGCTGGTCCCACCGTAATTCGTCCAATCTGCACGTTGGCCTCTCGCGCACGAATGATCAATTGATGTGAACCCGCAGACAGCGAGAATTTCTTTGGAGTGAATTCATTATTGGTATCCGTGCCGTTGCCACGCCAAGAGACAACCCTTTCGATAAAACCGGAGGATGGAGGTATATCCCAGATCATCGCGGGGCTAGACGGCTGCGAATCGATATTGACGAGCAGCGAATTTGCTGCGTGGTGAGGGGCATTCACCACTACAGAGACGGTGTAGTCGCCTGCTGCCGTTACGTTGAAGTCATATAGTGCCTCTCCACCTTGCCTTGGATCGAATGTCGCGGACGTTTGCGAGATCGAGTTGCCCTTATTCACGAATGGTGCCTGGATCACTCCCCGGGTGGATTCCCACGACAAACTCGACGGCGTGGCCGTCGGAGTAGGAGTTGGCGCGGCCCCTTGCAGTGGGTGAGGGTAGGTGTATGGCGTATAGCCGGACTTGGCGGTTGTGAAATAGTCGCGGTTAAGTTGGATGGTGTCCGGCGTTGCGTCCGGATCATACTGGGTTCCGATCTGCATCCCCAGCGTTCCTCCCCCTTCATTTATCACCGTGTTATTCCAGATATAAAGAGGGGCGCTTGTCTGGGTGGACGGCTTGCCGGGTGTCGTGGTTTTGCCGCGCCCTAGCAGGTAGGGAACTGGATATGCGCCGGGACTTTCAGACCAGAGCTGAATAACGCGCGAGCCTGCTGCCCCCGGCAGATTATGCAGGCGATTGTTGAAGACGACTCCGGAGCCGCCTCTTAGCTGAAAGAGCTTGGACGTGTCATTGGAGATGTAGTGATCGTTTTCATAACATTCATACCAACGCCCGGCAGCAGAGGGAGGGTTCCGGACTGTTGCTCCGTGCACGTCAAACTGCGCGCCACGAACAGTGTTATAACGGAAGACCGTGCGGCTGCCGTAGTAGTTCTGCATGGCTGAATTGGCCCCGGATGCTTTGCTTCCGGCAATCCAGTTAAAGGTGCAATTCTCTACATACAGAGCATCAGCGCTGCCCTGGTTGACTGTATAGTCCCATCCGGTTGTGTTACCGGCGCCATAACCATTATTATGAATCTGTTCGTGGACGCCGCTAACATTAAAGGCGCAGTGGTCGATTAGCGCCTGCCCAACTTGGTGGTATGTCTCCACCATAATGCCCCCCCCGGAGTCATTAAAGGTGCAGTTATCTACTCGGAAGCTGCCTGTGGCCGTAGAATCGAAGCGAATATATCGGGCGCTAAATCCAGTCGCGCTCGCTCCACCCGAGAACGTCCCGCCGGTAATTCTTGATGCGAAGCCGTCGACTGCGGTCGCCCAGATGAGCTGAGTGCTTCCGCGGAAATTTCTAGTGATCGTGCAGCCGTTGAGGTCAAGGGTTATCCCCTTGGTGTATCTCAGTTGTGATGTCCATGTGGCTGACTCACCCGCTGGAAGGCGCACGGTGTCTCCATTGGATGCCGCAGTAACTGCATCCCCGACATGCTGCCTAGACGCAGATACGGCATGAATAGTGTCCGCTAAGCCGCTGCTGACAGCGGCCAAAATCACGAGAAATGCTATGGCCAAGACACGCATTATGGGCTGCTACTAATTACAGAATCGCTGACCAGAAGGTGATCCCATCTTACAAGATTGGCCGGGTTGGGCCTAACGAGAGATGCTCGAGCCACGAGCCTGCCCGCATTTGAATAAGGATGGACTGTTTCACGTTAGTGTTGATCCTGAAGTGATTCTCATAGACTTAACTCCAGCGACCACCAATATTGCCAGGCGTGCCGTGCACGTCGAAGCATGCGTAATTAGATCATTATGCCTAAAAACAACTCTTGCGCCATAGTAACTCTGCACCGCCGAGTGCCCAAAGAAGCCTCGGCTGGTGAGAGTGTTGTTGAACGGTCCTAGATGTATAGCGCTTGGTCGCTTCCTGGAGTTGCGAAATTCACCTATCCACCTCATCGCGGATAATTTCGAATCCCAATGATGGGGTCCCCCTCCTCGCTGCGCTCAATGCCCGCCTTGGTTGCCTTGGTAAAATCTCTAACAACCTTAATCATCGCCAAGGCGGCTTGCGGCCCCCATGGACATCCAGCATTTTGCCGTTAGTAATAAACGGATAGACTTGCGCTTCTCAAAAGATTTGTGACGAAAGCGCGCCGTTGCCTCGCGAGTGCATCTTAAACAACCCTCTGTAGGCCGCGCGCCATCTAATTTTAAGATGCCATTCTGCCACTGGGAGTGCCATCGCCCCGCCACACTAATAACTTGATTACAGTTCCAGCCTGTGCTGCTTGCAACCGGCGCTTTTCCCGACAGGACGAATAATTCGCCTCCTTGTTGAGCATTTTTGTCGGAGTTGAAACCGAAAAACCTAAAAAGCTTCATCAGAATAAGAAGTGGCGCCGAATAATCCGATCACGACTGCGTCCTGTCTGGGTGCAGACTGGAAACTTGATCACTGGGACTGCTCAAGGGGTCCATAGCCTTCGGCCGAACACAACGGCAATGATCACTCGTTTCATCAAGGCGCTTTATTACCACCGCTTCAAGCAGGCCTTCCTCTGGATGCGTCTCTTTCACAACCCTTACCGGCGAGCTTTTCGAGTGTGGCGCAATTTGCCGGGGAAAACATCGGCAGTGACGGAGAGTTTCGATATCGCTACGGCTATCTAGAGGAAGATCCGGAGAGTTCCATTTGGATGTTGATCTTCTATGATCGACACTTTGTTACTGCGAGCACCGGCCTTCGTTTTCTAACCGCCACCAAATAGGCGACGAATTCTGGATGCAAAACGACTTGTGCTCGTCAGCCTCGAGCGAGTGCGGATTGGTCACCTTGCGCCAGTTCGCTATTTGCCGCCTTGGCCCGTTTGCACTTTTGCGCTTTGCGCTTGCGCTTCCTCCGCAACGGCTTCCTTCAGCATTTGGTTAGGGCGCATCGAATCCTTCGGCTACCTCCCAGAGATTTTCTCTCAGCGGCGCTATGCAGACATCCGACTTCGGTCGATTAGATCTCCCCGGAGCTACCGGAAGATTTGAACCCGGACAGTCGGTTACTGTGCTGATGAAGCCCGCGCTCACCGCCACCTTGTAGTGGTCGAGCAGAAGGCCCGCGATCTCGCGCACTGTCATGCCCCGCGCATACATCGCGATGATCTCTCATGGAAGGCTCCAAAGCGCTTCTGCCCTTTGGCGATCAATAGGGAATCGGAACTCCCGCTGCGATCCCCGGAACCTCGATCTCCATCGCTCCGCTTTCCCCAACCACCGTCTTCTTGCTGTAGCCATTCGATCCGCGATTTGGCTGCGCCCGTTGAAGCATCCGCTTGCTCAGGTTGAGACGAACGTAAGAGAACCCTTACCAGTCGATTTGCTTGTTTCCCTTTGCCCGGGCGGCTCGTCGGCCAGAGTCATTTAGACGAGCCGCCCGTGGCCATTTACCCTATGTCATCACTTTCAGCTTGCCGCATCTCATTTGCATCGGAAATCCACCTCTGATCGTGTAACAATTATTTCACACAACCTAACTTGTGGCAGCACCAGAGGTGAGATTGCTCCTGTCAAATGGGAGCTTGAAGAAAGGAAAAAGAAGACCAAAAAGCTCCGGTAGCTTGCTACTTGACGTGGTTAACACCGGTTACGACCGCGCCGCGCTTCAGCGGAGCCAAATTTCAGGGTAAGATCGCGTGTCAGGCTCCCTTCTTTTCGCTTCGCCATTTGCATACTGCCAGCCAGCCCGCCATTGGGATCGCTATCGTCGTGCAGATCCATTGCCAGTAGTTCTGCCAGAAGAAGAGAGCACTTTGAGGCCAGACGACTTTAACGTCCATCGTGTGATCGAACGTGCGAATATTGTGAGTTACATCTCTTCCAAACAGGCGTAACTTAGCGTCGAGGGTTAGGTGCAGGCGTTGCGGGCCGATTTTTTTCGGTCGGATGTCCCATTTCCATTCGGTAATGCCCTGCAGCTCATGCCTTGAGCTTCTGTTGTGATGGGAGTAATATCAAAAGCCTCGCCGGTGAGACGAGCTTCCATTTGATCTGCGATGCGGACGGTGTAGTGCTCCTTCTCATCTGGTTCTTGAATCATTTCGGCGAGCTCTTCCGGCAATCTTGTATTTGAAAGAAGAAGCTGGACTCCAGAAGTCTCGCCATAGCCGAGTGATTCGGGGCTGTTGAAAGCAATATGTCCCCAAATCAAATCTCGGAGCAATCGGTCTAGGGGCGATCCACTTTCCCGCTTCGAGTGGGATTGATGCGAAAAAGCGAATTCGAACCGACTCGGGTGATCGCCCATTTGCGTCTGATGTGCTACGTTTTTGCTACTTTGAGGGGCTATCTGGTGAGTCGCATTGATTCTTGGCTGACGCCCGTTAGCCTTTATCTATGCGCTATCGTAGACTGTTCGCGCAACGGACTGAGACGCTAAAAACCCTCGAAGAATACGGGTGGTCTGCTGAATAGCATGAGCGCAACGCCGGCCATTACCGGAAATTCCTTCTTGGCCCAGACGGGTGAAATGCTGCAGGACTTCGCGAACGTCACGATGAGAGCGGACGCCGGGAAGATCGCTGAGCTCTGGTTGGATAACTATTCCTCTTTGGCTGGAGCACGTGGAGTGTTTTGCGTCACAGAGCAGAGATACGACAAGTCGGACCTTCCCGAGAATCGCGATTTTGGTGGCGGCGGTTTCCTGCGTTCCTGGATGGCGAGCAAACGCCTGCTTCTAATCCAGAATTGCGAAGGCGCGAGAGAGCGTCGCTACAGTGCCCCGATTTTCTGTGACAGCAATTTCGTAAGCTACTGCGAGGCGTTCTGCGGACAGCGCAGTCTCGGCCAGAATTCGGATGCATTCGGTGACGCCGTTACATACCTGCTCCCGAGGGCGGAGCAAACAAGCGCCTTTCCGTACATGGTGGAGAACGCGAACAATCCAGACAGAGAGAAGGTGCGTGCCACGCTTCGAGCGTTCGCCGCGTTCAAGCTGACATCGCCAGAATACTTCGCAGCCAATGGCCGCTTTTTGACGGCCCGGGGTGAATTGACCGCGGATGACATTGCCGACGGATACCTAGAGGATATGGGCAAGGCCGACTTCAGAACCCTGCAGACGTGGGTGAAAGATCATTACCTCTGGTCTCGGATTGTGCTCATCAAAGCGGCACTACTGTTTTTCGAGGGTCGCAGTAAGAACACCGCGACGCTCTTTCTTGAGTTGTTAAAGTTCCTTCACGGCGAGTTAGCTCGCCTACCGCAGTTCGAGATTTACGTTGCCCACAGGTTTTTTCTGTTGAGTTCGCGCGAGCCGTTTTTCTCACCGGTGCGGCAGAACGCCATGGATTTGGACCGAAAGATACATTCGACGGCGTGGGATTTGGCTCATTGGCACAGTCTTCTCGGGATGGTTGCCATCGGAGCGTCTTTCGTCGGCGCCACGCCATTCCCAATTCCGCACTTCCTGTCATTCGACCGACCGTTCGTGAAGCTGACGGAGGCATTTCAACTCAGCGGCCTGATCTACGCAGCGAACGGGCGACACTGTGAGCACATTTATAGCGAAGCCCTTTCGCGACCCGTGTCTGATCTCTTGGGCGGAGAGCGTCGCCAACTCTGTACTGAAGAAGACATTCGCGATCGGCAACGTCGCAACCAGAATGATGGTGCGCCCGACGAACAGCTCGTGCAGAGCGAGGCGACTCTGACAAATCTGCTCAATGAGACCTTCGGAAGGAGCGAGGGCGAATGATGAAGACTCTATCTCAAGGCGGCTTTGTCTAATCTGTGGAGTTGCTGGAAACTTTTCGCTCCGCCCAGCCGAACTTGACGCACACGACTAACCTCTCGCAGCCGGTAGGCTTGCCGGTTCCCCCACTACCTTTGGATAGTGCGCCTGCGCGAGCTTAAGAAATTGGCGGATAAGGTTAGTCAATGTTGGCACCAATTCGCCATGTGAGCATAAGTTGATGCGTCTCTCATCGAGCAGCTGCGCTAGGCTGAAATGAATGCCACACGCGTCTGCGAGCCAACACCATTGCGGCGAGCGTAGCGATCTGCGATGAGCATGCTCAAGTCCGTGCAAAGAAGCGGCAAGATTCCTGTCTTCATTCGAAAGCTCGGATCTCCGCCTTTCGAAAGCGCACGCTAAAGCGAAAGACCTTCTTTTCCTGGGAGCAAATCTCCCCGGTCTGAAGATCAATGCGCAGTGGCACTCCGACTCGGGTGACGTCCACCGCTGTGTGGAAGCCGCGCTCGGAGAAGACATCGATCAGCATCGCCAAGGCGGCTGGATCCTCGAAGAGCAGGTCTTCAGAGTTGATGTTGGCAATGCCCGAAATCGCATGGCGAACCACGATGGGCATCATCTTGTCTTCAATGAACTCGATCACCCGCGCGAAGATTTCTGGCTGCTCCACCTCATAACTGTCTAACCTGCGGACGAGGTCCTGGCGCGCGTGCTGGACGATTTCGCTGGCGAGAGGCAAGCCCCGAAGCCGGTCAAACGTGCCGGGGTCCAGCTCCAGCGAGCTCTGGTATTCGAGCTCGCGGACAATGTTGGCCTGCACTTCGGGAATGGGTGCCTGGCCGTTAATGAAATGGTAGTGGAAGATCTGTTTGAGAGAAACCAGCGCGTCATAGGTTCGCTCTTTGAAGACACGGTAACGGTTGCGCGCCAGCCCTTCGCTAAAGTCCGTCGCCCTTTCTTCCGACCGTTCGCCCATGCCTGAGCGGGCGACTTCCTCGTTGTGGGCGACGACCTGCCGCCCGCGCTTGAGCTGGCGGGCCACGCTCTCCGCCTCGTCAATGAAGAGCACCATGATATGAAAGATGGGCTGCTTGAAGTGGATGACCTCCAGAGTGCCGGAAAACTCCCGCCGCAAAGCGACCATCTCGTCGAAAAGCAGCTTGAGGCACTCTACCTGAACTTTCGTGCGCGGGAAGCCATCAAGCAGCGCGCCGTTCTGCTGCTCGGGCTCAAGCAGCTTGCGGAAAAGGATGCCGACTACCTCCCGGTCCCCCACCATACCGCCGCGCGCCTTGACCGCGCGCGCCTCCGGTGTCTCAAGGAGTTGGGAAATTACGACGGGCGGCGCGCTGATGCCGCGCACCTTGCGGATGAAGTCCGAATTGGTGCCCTTGCCCGCGCCGGGCGCCCCCCCGAGCAGGATCAACTCCCTGGGAAAACGCATCCAGCTCCGACCGAATTTCCCCTCGAGCTCCCGCCAGACGGCACCAAAGATGAGTTGCGCATCCTTGATCTCCAGGTCGGGGGAGTTCGTTGCAGCAGGCATGAGCGAGGAGGCAGTTTCCTGACCCTTCCTCGTGCCAACATTGTCATCTTGCATCGGGGTGGCTTTCATGCGCCGAACCAGTTGTTCCAATTCTCATTTGCAACTAAACCGGACGGCAACGCGTTAGGAAACCATCAAATCGCTGATCGCTCAGATTTTCTGAACGGACGCTCGACTTTTGAAAGATCTTGTCGCTGCGGGACCCCGGCGCAGAAGGGTTTCACCGAGATGCTCCGAAGAGATCCATTCGCCAATCGTGTTCTTGAAGCAACGACTTCAAAAGCGAACCCAGAATCTTGGAATTCGTCTAGTTGCAGCGCCAGAGTTGACTCCCGGATTGTCAAGGGCGACAGCTATTCTTCGTCCGCATAGTAATCCGTCTCTTGAATCCTGAAGCAGCTGCGACCGGGCTTGATCCTCCACTTTTTTGAGTTGGATAGTCAATGACGTCGGCTGGCGGATTATCCGCGATGACGTAAGAGAGAAGTTCTTCGGAACCCACCTTCTTGAGCTGGTGCGCCTCCCCGGGCGGGAAGACGAGGCTGTCGCCGTCAGTAATTGCGAAAACACTGTCACGGGTTCGTAACTCTACTGACCCACGCAGTATAAGATACAGCTCCCACTGGGCGGCGTGGGCATGAAACGGGAAATTGGTCGCGCCGGGAGGCAGTCTCGCCAGCTCAACATCGAAGGGGTGCCCTCCACCCGCCACACCAGCGTCTCGAGGCGCTCCGAGCGCTTCTGAAATGTGGCGCCGAAAAATATGGAAACGTCCGGCGGGCGAACATTGCTCGGTCCAGACCATCGCCGCTTGGTTTGTGCGTTTCATGGTAATGCGCGAGGGACGGCATCCTATTCAGGTGAAGTTTTCCCCGCGTGCGATCACTGGCTCGCAGGAGACCGGAAAATTTACCGAGTTGGCGATGAAGCATTTCGCGTGTGC
The DNA here is from genome assembly GCA_963744345.1 of uncultured Verrucomicrobiae bacterium. Classification (GTDB taxonomy): domain Bacteria; phylum Verrucomicrobiota; class Verrucomicrobiia; order Chthoniobacterales; family Terrimicrobiaceae; genus DASTFP01. The sequence continues at coordinate 337,762 of CAVUTD010000017.1, read as the reverse complement.
GTCATGATGCAGCCGCTCGGCGAGAGCAAGATCGTCTCCTTCGCGAATCGTTATTTGCGGACGCAGAACCACCTGAGTGAAGTGTCCGCCCGACGTGGAATCCTCGATCATTTCACCGCTCGCGGTGTCCTTGTATGCGAGCACACTAATGCCTGCGTCTGCGCACAAATGGAGATAAAAAAGCTCGTGGCAAGCGGAGAGAGCACCCACCAGTAAATCCTCAGGACTCCAGCGGGCGGCGTCGCCGCGGTAGCACGGGTCAGAAGAACCCTGAATCACAGGCTTCGCCCCCGCGGAGATCACGTGATCTCGGCTGTAGCCGGTGTATTGCTCGGTGCCGCTGCCACGATTTCCAACCCACTCGACCCAAACTTTGTACTTGTGCACTTTGTTTAGCATCGGGTTTTCCATTGCCGACTTATGGATACATGTATACATAACAGGATGCTAGTCAAACAAGTTCTCGGAAAGATAATCCCGGAAACGATCGTGGATGCTCTCCGCGAGGACATTGCCAGAGGCGTCTTCCAACCCGGAGAGGCGCTTAGGCAGGAAGAATTGGCGGCGCGTTTCGGGGTCAGCCGGATTCCGATACGTGAAGCGTTGCGGACGCTGGAAAAAGAGGGGGTCGTCACGGTCCAGCCAAATCGCGGCGCCTTTGTCACCGTCTTTACTGATGGCGACCTTGTCGAGGTATTTGAGCTCCGCCTCCTCTTAGAGGTTGATCTCCTGAAGCGCGCCGTCGCGAAAATGTCGGCGAGCGATCTGGATGCGATCGAGAACGCATTGCTCATTGCCGAACGCGGAGCGCGGGGCCGAAAGTGGAGCAAGCTGGACGGGGACTTTCATCGTGCTCTCTACGAGCCAGCGCGACGAGCGCGCCAACTTGCGATCGTCATGGAATTGCGAGCGTTGCTCCAAAGATCCAGCCTGAATGAAGCGCTGCCAACGCGAACGGCTGAATGGCTCAGAGATCATCGTCACATTTTGGCTGCGTGCCGTGCCAGGGACCGGGCCGAGGCTGCGCACCTGCTAAGCGGTCATTTAAGGCGCGCGTTGAGCGCCGTTCGCGACCGGCTTGCTTGTGAAGGTCGGAAGGCGAAGAAGCAACCGGCGTTGGATAAGGAGGTTCGAAAAACGATGTTGGAAATCAAGCCTAACTGCGAATGCTGTGATCGAGATCTTCCGAACGGGGATCCGGATGCCCGTATCTGCACGTTTGAGTGCACCTTTTGCGCTCGATGTGTCGACGAACTCTTTCAAGGAATGTGTCCCAACTGCGGCGGCGACTTTGTGCGTCGGCCAACCCGCCCGGCTGCTCACCTCGAAACCGATCCACCCTCCGCCCAGCGCTTTCTCAAGTACCATCCCGAGTCGAGCGCCTCGGCAACAAGGCGGTGAACGCAAAGGCGTAGGGCAAGTGGATGGTAAAGTAGGAGGATCTTGAAGCCCCTGATCCGCGCAAAGAGATACGTTGCATTCCTTGCAAAGGTTATTTGCTATACGCTGAAGGGCATTTCGAAATGTTAGACGAGCATTTTCATAGCATTCAAAGAGGTGGAATTGTCACGATTGACCCCCAGTGTCTCGCCTGTCTTATTTACCACAGCTAACGTCATTGAGTCCTCCGGTAAGAGCTTTCTTAGAGAAACTTCACGGGCCTGAACCGTTCCACGAATGCCTTTCGAGATGCGTGGCCACATTACGAGGCTCCGACGATCGGTTGCGCGGTCGGGTCGGTCGAGGTGCCTATCAGCGAAATGGCTGCGGGAAAGAGAACGGGAGAACATCGTCATTCCTGTGAAGCCGTTTTCTATGTTCTGGAAGGGCCAGGGCTACTCAGTGATTCGGAGTGGCAGAAAGAAGCACAAGATCGCATGGCAACAAGGCGAACTGTTTTCAGCGCCTTGGAATTGTTGGCACTGGCACGTCAACCCCGATGTCTGCGGCCTGGCTCGCTACGAGGAGATCACCACCATCCCGCTCATGAAAGCACCGGGCAGCAGCCTACGATCTTCAAGCCGTCCCCGATGGCGGCTGAACGCGATTAAGAACTTCCACCATCGCCGAGGCCAGATCCGTGTGGTGATGCGTCATCTTCCACGCTCCAGCTTCTCGTTGATAGATATTCGTCACGCGAATCTGGCCCGCGACCTTCTGTCCACCCAGCTTGAATTCTGGGTGCTCAACGCCGACTTCGTAGGCGACGTCGCCGACGACCCGGATGAGTTGGTCCGTCAGTTCAACCTTCCCCTCTGAGGCCGCTTGGGCTACTTGTTCCCATGATTCCCGGACTTCGTTCCACCCCACCTGCCGACCACCAGTCGGATGCATGGTGGTGACGGCCGGGCCGTGCGACCAGATCTCGGAGAGGGGCTGAGCGTCACCGTTGAGCATAGGTTTAGTGCAGCGTAGAACTGCGTTGATGCCTTTCGGACTTCCTCTTCTGTTGACATGAGATGACCTTCTTTCGTGGTAGTATTTTGACGGCGAACAGGACGCGTCTAAGGTTGTGTAGTAGGCGGACTAAAGTTGCTCCTGTCCCAGATCGTCAAGAATAATACTGCGCCCCCCTTTGTCGGCGAATCAGTTCCCTAACTTGTGCGCTGGGCGCTTTGACACGCGCTCGCCCAAGATCAAATACTCCTCAGCTCCTCGTCAAAATCTACTTGATCGGATGTGCTCCCGTGTCAGCTGTTCGTTACGCATCATTAAGGGAGAGAGTCTTAGTTAATGTTGTGCCGTTAAGCACAAGAAACTCGCCCAGCGAAGCGCCTATGGCCACGGCGATCGTGAGCGGGGCGAGAGCAATGAAGGTAGCGGAATGAAGAAGGGCTTGAATCGATGTGCACCGGGAACTTTAGGAGTGCCTCCATGATGGTGAGCGCCAGGGAAAGGATCACCGAACAGAGCACCGTGACCACCACCAGCATTTTTCGGATCCGCCTTTTCCGTGGCGGTTCTTGTCTGAGTATCGACAGGTATGTGACGTGTGGCAGTGAAATGGGGGTTGTGACGAACTTGTAACAGGAGCCGCGAAGCGGCTTTCGAGCCAGGGCGTTGAATCGCGGTGCGATGAGGGGAGGGAAGCAGTCTGCAAATTGCTGAGGCCCTGGAGGCTCACTGTTCAGACGAAGTTAGCTCGTACAAATTGTCGGCTTAGATTTGCAGCTCGGCCTAAGTTTCATCACCCTACCCGGTGACACCGGCTTCTTTACAAGTTATGCTGTGAAGATGAGGGCTAACCTTAAAGAAGTAGCTGAGCTTGCGAAAGTATCGGTGGCGACGGCCTCAATTGCCCTGAACGGGGGAGAGGTTAAGGAATCCACACGCAGACGGGTTCTCGAGTCGGCCAAGCGACTGAACTATGTCCCCAATCGCATTGGTCGCACGTTGAACACAGGGAAGTCTAACACCATCGCTCTCCTGATGATGACGTCGGCTCACGTGGCCAACATCGTTCACAAGACTTCGCTCTTTTATTATTTGCAGCAGGGTGTTTTGGGAGTGGTTTACCAGGCCAACTACAGCTTGCGGCTGGATGTCAAGGCGCACGAAGATCCTGATTTGTTGGACTATTTCGAGGACGTTGTCGGAGACCGGACCCTCGACGGCATCATCATCGTCCCGCAGTACCTTCGCGACTACCCGTTTCTGTACCCACTACGACAACGCTCGTTTCCCTACGTGATGATGCGACCAGCCTGTTTTGGAGCTGATGTCAACTATGTCGATTTGGATAACTATCACGGAGGACAATTAGTCGCCCAGCAGTTCGCCAAACGCGGATGCCAGCGCGTAGCCATGATCAATGGACCCGCCACGCACGTGGATGCGATCGAGCGTGAGCGGGGCTTTTTTGAAGGGCTCGTTGCGGCGGGGGTCAGAAAGATAGCCAAGCGCTACGGCGACTTTACCATCCCAAGCGGGACCGCCGCCATGGAAAGCATTCTCACCGAATTCACGCCGGACGGGGTTTTTTGCGCCAATGACTACATGGCCGCAGGAGCGATGAAGATTCTGCGTGGGCGCGGACTGACTATCCCTGATGATGTCGCTATTGTCGGATACGATAACACGGACCTTTGCCTCGCGCTGGATCCTCCTTTGACCACGGTAGACTACCGTGCTGCCGAAGTGGGCCGATGCATGGCTACGCAACTCCTCGCGTTAATGAGCGGTAAGGTCAAAACTGTCAGCGAGGTCGTTCACCCCTTTTTAGTAGAAAGGGAATCGCACCTAAAAGCCATGACACCGCAGACTCGACGCCCACGAGAGGCACGCTCTCGGTGACCGGCTGACCAGCTGTCCGGGACAAATGCTCTCGCGCTAGGCGAGCACTGGAAGCGCCGCGAGTTCCGGAGGGCGACGATCACGCCCGCCGTCTGGTTCAACCACGGACGGGTTTTCACGATCGAGCTCCGTCAGAGCTTCTTGTAATCACTGCAAAATCCAGGGATTTGTAAGTCAACTTAAACGTATTAGTAGATCCTTATTTTTCGTTAACGGACACGATGTTATTAAATAACAACTTAATAATTAGCCACTTACCTTTTAACTTCCAATGTTATTTAACCAACCTGATTAATCCAAACGTTTTAGAAAAGAGCGGCAATAAACGAATCGACCGGATATTGTAGGGGGCCATCCCGTTCAAGCTTAGACTATAACATCCTGTTCTATATTTACTTACAAAATTTCATTAAACCTTACAGAAAATATTTGACACATTTAGGCTATGGTGAGAATTTATCTAAAACGTTTCACAATGCCTCCAGAACCGCAATTTGACTTCCACGCGCTCGGCCGGCGGGCGTGCCGCGATCTGGAAGGCTTTTTCGAGGCAAGCGATCCTTCTCAACATGAGCTCTTGAGTCGAGAGCTTCTGGGGGCCCAGCGAATTGTCTGCTACGGCGTGGGCCGTGAAGGCCTGATGATGGAGGCCATCGCCATGCGCCTGATGCACGCGGGTTTCAAATCGTACGTGGTGGGCGAAATGGTGACACCGCCGTGGGCCCCGGGGACCTTTTTCTTGTCAGTGCAGGGCCGGGGCATTTCCCCACGGTAGAGACGCTGCTCAATGTGGCTCGAGAGGCTGGGGGCCGCACGGTTGTCATCACTGCTCAGCCTGCACGTGCCGCGCAGATGCCGGCCGACGTTTTGATCGATTTGCCCGCCCAGACCATGGTGGACATAGCTGCCGGCCGAAGCATTCTAACGATGGGTACTCATTACGAGGTTTCCCTCTTGCTCTTTGGCGATCTGCTGGTTCTGCGCCTGCTGGAGCTTACCAATCAAAAGAGCGAAGACATGTACACCCGATACACCAACATGAAGTGAAGGTGTCTTTGACCCCGACCATTCTCAACACCAGCGCGAAGACATTTACACCCAGTATACCAACATAAAGTGAAAGTGTCTTTGACCTCGGGCCACTCTCAACATCACCCCTACAAACACCCTAAACCCAAAAAATAACTCTTATGAAAGCCAATATCCTATTGGTCGCCGCATTCGCGACGTCCATTCTGCCGACAGCCCCCTTAGCCCGCGCGGAAGAGTCCTCTTCCGCCGGCACTGCTGAGAAAATTGAATCCGTCGACTTGGAAAAGACCTTCGGTCCCGTACCGACGCCGAAGGATTCGATGCGGTTTGCTTACGTCACCAAAACCTTGATCAATGAATTTTGGCAGGACGTAGCTGCTGGCATCAAGAGCGAGGCCGGTAAATACAACATCAAATTCGACGCGCAGGCTGCGAAGGACGAGTCTTCGCTCGTTGAGCAACTTAACCTGGCTCAGACTATTCTATCCCAGAAGCCGAACGCCCTGTTGCTTTCGCCCCAGTCGGATTCAAACCTGGTGCCGGCCATTCAGAACGCCAAGAAAAACAATATTCCGACCGTCGTCATCGATGACGCGCGAACCGAAGGCGCCAACTCGTTACGTCGGAACCGATCAGGTCGCGATCGGGGCCAAGGCGGCGGAATTCCTGCACCAGCTCTACCCGGAGGGTGGAAAAGTCGCGCAAATTGAAGGTCAGGCAGGCTCCCCGAATGCGCGGGCGCGAATTAAAGGGTTCACCGAGACCGTCAAAAAATACGACAACCTCAAGTTGGTCGCGAGTCAACCGGGCAATTGGGATCGCATGACAGCCCTCAACGCCACTTCCAACATCCTGCGCCAGCATCCTGACCTCGTGGGAATTTACGCCAACAATGACGGCATGGCGCTGGGCGTGGTCGAAGCGGTTAAGAAGGCTGGAAAACTCAAGCAGGTTGCAATAGTCGGCACGGACGGCATTCGCGAAGCGAAGCGCTCCATCGGTAATAACGAGATGCGTGCAACGGTGGCCGAGTTTCCTTACGACGAAGGCAAGCTCGGAGTGGAGGTGGCGCTACGGATCTTAGGCGGTCAGGCCATCCCTCCTTGGGTCGTCTCGCCTCAAGCCGTCATTACGGCTGAAAACGTCAAGGACTTCCCCAATCCTCCTGAATTCAAAAAGTAGTAAGAGGTTATGGCTGCTTCACAGGAAGGCAAAACGGAGATGCCCGGCGTCCAGTCCAAGACACTGCTTCAAGCGCGAGGCATCGCCAAAGCATTTGCTGGAGTTCAAGCCTTAAAGGGAGTGGATTTCGATGTCCGGGCTGGGGAAGTCCACGCCCTGATGGGTGAGAATGGGGCCGGCAAGTCGACCTTGATGAAGATCCTCTTCGGAGTGCAGCCACCCGATTCGGGCTCAATCGAGATTGCTGGCCGCGGCGAAGTCAAAATCGAAGACCCACGGCACGCGCTGGCTCTTGGCATTGGTTTAGTAAGTCAGGAGCCGAGCCTTATTCCTCAGCTTGACGTTGCGCAAAATGTCTTCCTCGGACAAACCGAAGCCCTGAACATCGTGCCGCGCAGTCAGTTTCAAGAGAAAGCGCGCGAGATTCTAAAGCCGCTGGCGCCTCGGCTTCCCGTCACGGCCAAGGTTTCTTCTCTTGGCATGGCCGATATGCAAGTCGTTGAGATCGCGCGCACGCTGGCGCGGGGCGGCCAAATCATCGCCTTCGACGAGCCCACCTCAAGCTTAACGCCTGCGGAGCGAGACGGCTTGTTCGACCTGATCCGGAATTTAAAGAAAGGCGGCAGGGGAATCATCTACATTACGCATCGTATCCCGGAAGTCTACGCGATCACTGATAGGGTCACCGTGCTGCGGGACGGTCAGCTCGTGGCCAGCAAGGCTACCAACGAAGTAAGCCCGGAGGAACTGATCGACATGATCGCCGGACGCCGGCTAGCCGACGAGCTGATGCACCCCGTGCACCGAGCGGGCCCTAAGGGCAAAGAAGCGTTAAAGCTCGAAGGGGTCTCCGTCGCTGGAAAATTGCATGACATCAATCTCACTATCCATAGTGGTGAAATCTTTGGCCTTGCGGGGTTGGTTGGCTCCGGCAGGACAGAGCTCGCGCGGTGCATTTTTGGCGCCGATCCTAAGGACACCGGGACTATTCGCGTAAACGGGGCACCACTTGAGATCCGGCAACCCGCCGACGCGAAGGCGGTTGGAATCGCCTTGATACCGGAGGACCGCCGCAAACAAGCACTCGTGCCCGTGATGGACGTGGAACGTAATTTTGGTCTCGCGAATTACCGCCAATACGCGCCCTCAGGGATCTTGCGGCTCAAAGAACGGCGCAAAGACATTGAACGCTACATCGAGGAATTGGCGATTCGTCCGCGTCTTGCAGGAGTCCGCATCCGCAATCTTTCCGGCGGCAACCAGCAGAAAGTAGTTATCGCACGGTGGCTTCAATCTGGAGCCCGGATTTTCCTTTTTGACGAGCCGACCAGAGGCATCGACGTGGGCGCTAAGTTCGAAATCCATGAACTGATGCGACGCTTAGCAAAGGAGGGTTGTGCCATTCTGGTGATCTCGTCGGAATTGCCTGAGGTCATGGCCGTTAGCGATCGCGTGGGAGTCATGCGCGGAGGTCGCTTGGTTCAAACCATCGATGATTGTTCGGGGCTCACCGAAGATCTGCTTATGAAATACGCCAGCGGGGAGGTTAAATTAGTATGAACGACGTGCCATTAGATAAACAATCAGAGAAGGCTCCCAAAGAGGCGCTTGCTGCCGCCCGGCCGAAAGAGAGCGTCCAGCTTGAATGGATTAGACGCGCGAGTGTCATCGCCGGTGTTGCCCTCCTTTTCGTGGTCTTCTCTCTGCTTACCAGCAGCTTCTACCAACCAGCGAACATCCTGGACATCCTGCTGCAATCGTCGATCAACACGATGATTGCGGTTGGCATGACCTTGGTCATCATGACTCGCGGAATCGACCTCTCGGTCGGATCGATGGTGGGGCTCACCAGCATGATCATTGCCAGTGTGCTCCCATACAACCTCTTTCTGGGAATAGCGGCCGGGATGTTGTTGGGAGTGATCTGCGGTTTGATTAACGGACTCATGATTGCCAAGCTTAAGCTGCCGGACTTCATTGTGACGCTCGGCATGCTTAGCATCTACCGCGGTGCGGCCCTCATTTATACCGACGGCAAGCCAATCTATGGTATCGATGACACGTTCCGGTCCATTTTCGCAGGCGAACTCGCTGGCATTCCGACACCGGTACTCCTTGCCGTGGCGATCGCTTTGGCAGCGTTTCTGCTCGTGCGATATACTGCGTTGGGTGAGCAAATCATTGCGGTAGGTGGCAACGAGGAGGCGGCCCGGCTATCTGGAATCAACACCGACCGCGTAAAGATCTGCGTTTATGCCATCTCCGGTTTGCTTTCGAGCGTTGCGGGTTTCGTCCTCATCGGCCGTGTCGGCGCCGCCGAACCCATTGGCGGTAACGGGTTCGAGTTGCAGGCCATTGGCGCAGCCGTCATTGGTGGCGCGAGTCTGTTTGGCGGCGAGGGCAACCCTCTAGGTTCTCTCATCGGCGCCTTGACCCTGGGCGCGATGCAGAACGGCTTGACCTTAATGAATGTGCCGTCCTTCTGGCAATTCGTAGCGACCGGCGCAGTCGTTATCCTGGCAGTGTTTGTCGACCAAGCCACCCGGAAACGCCAATAGGGATCGTTGATTTGACGTCCCGCGGCACCGTGCAATTTCCACTCGAAAATCAACTCGCTGGGCGAAAGATCAGCGGTGAGCGGCCTATGCCGGTTGCACAATCTGTGATTGACCCGCATCATCACCTTTGGGATCTCGGGCGTAACAAATACCCTTGGCTGCAGGAGCGCCCGCTGGCGCCGCGGCTGGAAGGCGATATCAGGCCGATTGCAGAGGACTACCTGCTCAAGGACTATTTAAGCGACGTCCGTAACCATAACGTTGTCAAATCCGTCCACGTCGAATGCGGCTGGGATCCGTCGAACCCAGTGGGCGAGACCGAGTGGCTGCAGGGCATGGCCGACAAGCACGGCTTCCCGCATGGGATCGTCGCTCGTGCGACGTTGGATGCGCCCGACGTGGAGCAAGTTCTGGAAGGTCACGCCCGCCACAAGAACGTGCGCGGAATTCGCCACGCCATAAATTGGCATCCTGATCTTGCGAAGACGTACGTGAACCGGGCGGACTTGATCAGGACGGACGCGTGGCGGCGGGGATTTGGGCTGCTCGGCCGCTATGGCCTCTCCTTTGACCTTCAGCTCTACCCCGCCCAAATGGCTGACGCCGCGGCCCTCGCGCACGCTTACCCTGACGTCCTCATCATCCTCAATCACGCGGGAATGGCTGTGGATCGAAACGAGGAAGGCATTCGCCTTTGGCGGCGCGGCATGCAGGAACTGGCCGGCGCGGCCAATGTGGTTGTGAAGATCTCTGGGCTGGGAACGGTGGATCCTGACTGGACGGTAGAAAGCATCCGACCCTTTGTCCTGCAAACGATTGAGGCATTCGGCGTTTCCCGTTGCATGTTTGCCAGCAACTTTCCCGTCGACAAACTTTACAGCGACTTTGACACTCTCTATGCGGCGTTTCGAGAAATCACTGCACCCTTTAGCGCCGAGGAGCGTCGGATGCTGTTTCACGATAACGCCGCACGTTACTACCGGCTCTTAGACGTTTCGGAACGAACCCTGAATCGAAATCCCAGCTACGAACCTTTGTCTTTATGAAATACGCTACCAGGTTAAATTCCTTTGCTTCCCGCCCCGAAAAGTGTTGGGGAGCGGCAAACTATAAGCCAAGCGCGCTCGAATTAATGCAGCGAGCGAGTCAAGTTAATGGCCTCTCCGAAGTTGATCTGAATTTTCCGGATCACTTCGCCGGTACTACTCCGGAAGCGATCATTTCTGCAGCGCGCGATCTGGGATTGACGGTCAACGGACTCGCGATGCGGTACTACTCAGAGCCAGGGTTCAAACTGGGCGCCTTCACCAACCCGGATCCCCGCGTTCGCCAGAGCGCGATCGATCTAACCAAGAGAGCGATGGACGTTCTCGAACGAACGGGGGGCAATTTGTTGACAGTTTGGCTTGGCCAAGACGGTTGGGAGTATCCCTTTCAGGTCGACTACGAAACGCTTTGGAAGGCGGAAACCGAAGGTATTCGAGAAGTCGCCGATCATAACCCTCGCATCAACGTAAGTATCGAATACAAGCCCAACGAGCCACGCTCATTTAGCTTGCTGTCGAATCTCGGGATAACCCTGCTTGCTATCAAGGAAATCGATCGTCCCAATCTTGGGGTAACGTTCGATTTCGCTCACGTTCTTTACGCGGGTGAGCTGCCGGCGTTTGCTGCCGCCATGATTGCGCGTGAGAGCCAGCTCTTGGGGATCCACCTTAACGACGGCTATGGTCGCCGCGACGACGGCTTGATGGTTGGGACCGTTAATTTCATGCAAACCTTGGAGGTGTTATTCCAACTTATGCGCAAAGGATTCGACGGCGTCATCTATTTCGACACCTTTCCGGACGTGAGCGGCTTAGATCCTGTTCGGGAATGCGAGAACAATATCGCCATGGTAAATGCCCTCTGGGAATTGGCTAAGAGCTTAACAGGGCAACCGGGCTTAATGGAAGCCATCGGTCGTCAAGATGCGGTGGCGAGTCAGGATCTCGTCCGACAGGCCATCTTTAGTGGTAAGGGTGCGGTCAGCGTCTCCACCAAATAGGCGCAGCGCGCTGCTCAATAGATAATCCGCGGCGTTGAGTATTACTTAGAGGAACCGAATAGTCAGTGACAACAGAGAGTTGAGGAAAAAGGAAAACAATGAAGTTATTACAAGATCGAGTCGCGGTGATTTCAGGTGCGGCGACGCAGAAGGGTATCGGACTGGCTACTGCGCAGCTTTTTGCGGAACATGGGGCTGCCGTAGCGCTCCTGGACCTTGAACGGCAAGAGCCACAGCGGGTCGCCGCCGCAATCGGAGACGCCCATCGCGGCTACGTCTGCGACGTAACGAAAAAAGATCAATGCGAAGGCGTGGCGCAACAAATCATCCAGGATTTTGGCGCCGTGGACATCTTGATCAATAATGCAGGGATAACGCAGCCCATCCGCATCATGGGCGATTCAACCTCAAAACTACGACGCGGTCTTGGATGTCAACTTGAGGGGTATGTTATATGTCTCTCAGGCTTTTATTCCGCACATGATCAGCCGCGGGCGAGGCTCCATCGCTTCGACATCCTCAGTTTCAGCACTCACGGGCGGAGGTTTTTTTGGCGGGCCGCATTACTCTGCGGCCAAAGCCGGCATGCTTGGTCTGACCAAGGACATGGCTCGCGAGCTTGCGCCCAAGGGCATTCGGGTTAATGCGGTAGCCCCCGGAATGGTCGATACCGAAATTCGCGGCGACCTGATGAGTCAGGAGATCTTTGACAAAATATTGAGCACGATTCCCATGGGACGTATTGCCAGCCCAACAGAGATCGGGAACATTTTCTTGTTCTTAGCCTCGGACCTTTCCTCGTTTGTCACGGGTGCGACCATCGACGTAAACGGCGGCATGTTCATCCATTAGAACTCCTATTGTATATGGAATCCTCCTTCAAGCTGAAGTGCGAACGCTTACCCAAACGGGTAAGACTGTGCTTGGCTCGTATTCCAAGGCGCAATCGCCTCATCACGAAATCTTCGATTGCGTGATGAAAGAGCTCACCCGGAAAAGCGTTGCAAAATCATGAGCGTCACAAACAACGAGGAAAAGGGTGCGCAGTCGCGTGCCGCGAACCAGCAGGTATCACCGGAAACTTCGTCATCGACGGTTGCAGTGCTTGGCAGCTTGCACCTAGACATCATGGTGCGTGCCCCCGACCGGCCAAGAAAGGGGGAGACGTTACCTGGCAGTGCCTGGAGTTACAAGGCGGGCGGCAAGGGAGGGAACCAAGCCGTCGCCGCCGCCCAATTTGGGGCGCAGGCGTCGATGATCGGTCGGATAGGGGATGACGATTTCGGCAGACGCCTGCTAAGGCATCTCCAGAGTGGTCAGGTTGACACGAAGCACGTGCGAGTTGACTCGGAGGCAAGTTCCGGAATGAGTGTAGCGATTATTGACGCCGAAGGCGACTACGGAGCCGTCATCGTCTCCGGAGCGAATTTGCGGCTTGCGAAGGAGGATATTCACGACGCGCTCGAAGTTCTCCGGCGTGCGAGTGTTCTCGTCCTGCAAAACGAAATTCCTGACGCCGCTAATGTTTTAGGTGCCGAGGCTGCTAAACGCCACAACGCCCGGGTAGTATTCAACGCCGCCCCAACTCGACCTCTGGACCCTCTGTTGGCGCAGAACGTCGATATTTTAGTCGTCAACGCCGTCGAAGCCGAGATGATGTGCGGCGTCGCAGTGTCGAGCCTCGCTGCGGCCACGGAAGCGGCCACGCGGCTCTCAAGTCAGGTCAGCAATGTCATCGTCACGGCCGGTGGGATGGGTCTGGCGCTTGTCGAGCGCGGGCAACCGCCTCAAGCCCACCCAGCTCATGCCGTCAGGTTAGTCGACACACATGGCGCCGGAGACACATTCATCGGCGCGCTCGTTGCTCGATTGGTGGAGGGCGCTTCGCTTTTGGAAGCCACTCGCTTTGCCAATGCCGCAGCCTCGCTTTTTGTCAGCACACCCGCCGACGAGAAGAAATCAGTCACATCCGACCTGGTAGCGCGCTTTCTTTCTCAACGTTGATTTGAACTCATCATCAATTTTCCTCATGACAACCCTTAATCGTCTAACTTCGGAGACTTAAAGACAGCTGCGCAAGGATGACGGCGCCAGGGATCGCGGCGACTGGACCCTTGCCGATTATTTGGAGCCCCTAGAATGAACAAAATCGCGTTGTGGGAAGCACCGAAGCTCGCCAGCCCTGTTTTCGGTCGGCAGGTGAATGGGCAGACGCCGTTATGCTGCTCAGGGAGCGCGAAGCAAGCCGCGCCGCCCGCTCCGAGCCTTGCGGTCCGACTGCGTGCGCACTTGTCGAGTCTAACGGCCTTAGAAGCGTGCGCACTCTTCACCCTGGTCCATCGGGGTGCTATCGGTGAGGACACTTTGTTAAAATGCGCGGCTGCCGAGACTGGTGTGTCCGAAGCCCTGATCGTTAAAATCGCCAAGAAGCTCGGCTTCGAAGGCTTTCGCCAGTTGCGGGAGGCGTTGGGCGAACACAATCGCCTGGCTCAGACCGATCTGCACGAGGAGCTCTGCATCGCCGAGGGAGCTTCCGCCCGGCTGCAGAAGGTCTTGCGTGCGTCGGTCCGGGCGCTGGAGCAAGGCTTAGCGCGCGTGTCGCCGGAAGCGCTGGAGCGGGCGGCCGATTGCCTGCACGCGGCCCGTCAGCGCGACTTTTACGGCGAGGGGGGCTCGGGGCAGCTGGCCCGGGATGCCGCGCACCAATTTCTGCGCATCGGAGTCCGTGCTTCTGTCTTTGATGACGGCCAGCTGATGCTGATGTCGGCCGCACTGTTGCGGCGCGGAGATGTCGTGATGGCTTTTTCGCATTCAGGCCAGACGGCGGCGGTGGTGGAGGCCGCGCGGCAGGCGCGCCAAAATGGGGCTCATCTTATTGCCGTAACCAACCGTCCAGACTCCCCGCTGGGCCGGGAATCTGACGTAGCGCTTTGTGCCAATCTAGACAGCTTGCCGTGGGCGGGGGAAAATGCGGCGGCGCGCCTGGTGCAGCTCAGCGTTCTGGACGCGCTCTTGAGCGCCGTGGCCCAGAAAGATTACGCCGCCGCTGAGGCCAACCTCGGCCTCACCACTGCTGCCGCAGGCCGGAGTGGTTTTCTAGGCTGTCTCAGGCGAGAAAGGTGAGCAGGATATTGAGGATGATCTGCTGCCCGCTCCGGGAGACCTGCTCGTCAAAGTAAGGTCGCAAGGGTGATTCGATTACTTGCCCGTGGAGTTGACGGGGATCTCGGAACCGCTGCCCGTGGCGGAGCCTCGCTTGGGCCGGCGGACGGCCCTCACCTTCCCGCTCCTTCCTCCTCCGCAGAAGAACTGATCGCCGCCATCGGACTCGAGCCCCGAAATGCCCACTCCGGGTGGCATCTCGAGCCTCTCCAGGACCTCTCCGGTGCGAGGATCGACTCGCCTCAAGTCGCTCTCGTCACCTTCCCAGGTGCCGTGCCAGAGCTCTCCGTCGACCCAGGTGACCCCGGTGACGAAGCGCTTGGACTCGATCGTGCGAAGGATCGCCCCTGTTTGAGGATCGATTTGATGAATCTTCCGGTCCCGATACTGGCCCACCCAGAGCGTTCCTTCGGCCCAGGTGAGTCCCGAGTCACCACCGCCGCCGGGAGCCGGGATCGTGGCGAGCACACGTCGGGTCTTCGGATCGATCTTCTGGATGCGATCGTCGGCGAGCTGAAATAGATGCTGGCCGTCGAAGGCCGTTCCGGCGTCCGCGGCGACATCGATCGAGCGCAGCGTCCTCCCGCTCGCCGGATCGAAGGCGATCAGCTTGTCTCCAGCAGCAAACCAGACGTTCTGACCGTCATAGGTGACTCCATTGACGCTGTCGGCACCCGAAAAGGGTCCATACTCACGAACGATCTCGGCGGTTGTTAGATTCATCTCGGTTGATAGATTCATACCTCCATCTTAGTCAATCGGCAGAGGAGCTGGGAGTAACAAAGTCGTCGTGAATCCCGGGAAAGGCGGGGTCATCCAACGCCGAGCTCGCCCGCGACCGAACGACTGCACCTTGCCTGCTACCGCAAGCGAGTCGAGCGCCCGCTGCACGGTGCGCTGGCTCGTTCCAAGCGCAAGCGCAAGCGCCGAGCTCGACCACGATTCCCCGTCGGCAAGGAGGGCGAGCACCGCCGCATGCTCCTCTTCGACGGGCGCCGCCAGCACGAGGACCTCGCGGGCGCGGCGCGGCGCCAACGCGAACCCTCGCTTGGTCGCGCTCACGTCGGCCAGCGTTCGAAGCACCGCACGAAGCCGCCCGATTTCGACTCGCAAACGCACACGATGCGACTCATTGGCGCGCTTTGATCCGAAAGCGCGCGCGACGAGCGTGTCCCTCGGTACGTCTCCCGGCCACGCTTCGCCCAGCACGCGTGCGAGCGCGAACAGCACTGGACGCCTGGCGAGCGAGACCGCCTTGCTTGCGTCGCGCACGACAAGACGGCAGGCGTCGATCACGAATGCCTTCGATGCCAGCAAGGCTTCGACCTCCTCGAGCAGAAGAAGTCGCTCCGCGCCACTTGTCATGACGCGCGCAGCGGGCGTGTTCAGGATGAGGAATGCGCTTTCGACCTCGGCTTTCAGAGCCGGGATTTGTGCGTGGCGCGCCGAGCGTTCCGCCCGAGCGAGCGCAGCGCGCGCCACCTTCGTTCGGAGCCGCCGCATCGCGATCCCCGCGACCACCAGCTCGTGGGCGGTCCTCAATGCGGGAGGAAAAGGCGCAGGGTCGAGATCGGCGAGCGTACGCTCCGCTGCCCCGATGCGCCCGATCAGGAGGAGGCGCCGGGCCTCGAGATACCGCGCATGCGCGGCGTTTACCCGGTCGCCGTGCTCTTCGAGCGTCGCCCGCGCCGCGTCGAGCGTCTTCGCAGGCCAGCCGAGGTCACGCGAGACGAGCGCAACCTCGGCCTCAGCGACGACGCACCTCGCGCGGGCCACAGCCTCTTTCGGACCGAAGGCACGCGCAGCACGTCGCAGGAGGGCCCTCGCTCGAACGAGATCGCCGAGCTGCGCCATCGCGATGCCTCGAAGCGCGAGAGCCGGGGCGTCGTCGCGCAGGGCGATTCGCTTCAACGCCTGGAGCGGATCACCCGCTGCGAGAGCACGCGCTGCGGCAGTGATCAGCGAGTCCATCGGAATCCCGTCACACTTGTAACTCCCACCATTCGATAGCCGGCGCTAAATATATTTCATGACCAACAACCACCAAGTCGCATCGAGAAACCAATGGCTTCGGGAGCGCTCGCGGCAGCCTGTCTCGCCGCAAACGGCAACCAAAACGACTGATGAAGGACACGTCTTCGCGAAACCAACCTCACACCGTTCTGGGGAATTCGAAAGGCCGTCGCCGATGCCAAAATGAAATTTTGCAGCAAATATCTAACAACAACCAAAACCAAAGGAGAACCAAATGAAGCCCGCACAGACCTATAAAGCTGAGGAGGCCATGAGCCATCCTCGGATCGTTTCGCGAGAAGAGTGGCAGCGAGCACGCGACCAATTGCTGGTGAAGGAGAAGGCGGCCACGCGCGCGCGAGATGCGCTGGCCGCTGAACGCCGCCGGCTGCCGATGGTCAGGATCGAGAAGGATTACGTCTTCGAAGGCGCCAACGGGAAAGTTAGCCTGCTCGATCTTTTTGGGGGACGCCGTCAGCTCGTTATCTACCACTTCATGTTTGCGCCCGATGTCGATGGTTGGCCATCGGCGGGCTGCCCAGGGTGTTCGCTGGTCGTGGACAACATCGGTCACCTTGCCCACTTGCATGCCCGCGACACTTCCCTGGTTCTGGTCTCCCTCGCGCCGCTGGCAAACCTGGAGTCCTACAAGCAGCGTATGGGTTGGACCATCCCCTGGTTTTCTTCTGCCGGCACGGACTTCAATGAGGACTTTGGGCTGACGTCCGCCGAAGGCGAGACCCCCTTCGGACTCAGCGTTTTCTTGCGCGTGGACGACAGTGTATTTCACACTTACTTCACCGCTCATCGAGGCGTCGAAGTGCTCTGCAGCAACTTCACCCTGCTGGATATGACCTCGTTCGGAAGGCAGGAGGATTGGGAGGATTCACCTGCCGGATGGCCGCAGACCCCGCCCTACGAGTGGTGGCGCCGTCACGACGAGTATTGAGGACACCGGCGGGTCTGATTCGGTCGGAACATGCGAGCCGGGAAATTCTTCTAAGGAAACCGCTCGTCCGGAAAGCACTGCCGGCCATAGCGGCGAAAATTCAGCGGCGGATCGGCCGAAAACGAGCGATGAATCCAGCGCTAGACGCTGAGCGCCGAGGGGGGCAAGCTGCCGATGGTCAACAAAAGTGCAGTCACCGAATACGCAAGTGCGTCACCGATCTGTTCGACGGGTTGCGCGAGATACCCGAACTGAGCGTGTTCCTCCGCGCTGGTGATCGCCTGTTCGCACCCACCGGACCTACTCGCTGGCCAGATCACTTCCTTTACACTTACAAATTCCTGGATTACACGCCGCTCGATGGCAGGAGGACGGCCGATGTCGTGGCTGCGCCACCACGACAACATTATTAGATTCGGAGGGAGAGTTCCATTGAGATCGCGTTCAACGAACACATGCGTTTTGCCGCCGAAGATGGTATTCGCAGCCCTCACATTCTTCAGGCCTGCTCGCTGCAAAACTTACGTTACTTTACTCCGTAATTTATTTGTTTGGAGATGTTGTTGACGCAATAGAGAACCTGGTGATCTTGTGCACAAAGTGAATCAGTTAAGCGTGCGGCATGCTGAAAAATATTTCGTCTGTCATCAGCCCTGATCTTCTGTGGCTGCTAGCTTCCATGGGCCATGGCGAAGACCTGGTCCTCGTCGATCGTAATTTTCCCGCAATCACGGTTGCCCAACAGACTTCGACCGGCCGGCTCATCGAACTACCGGGGCTCAATATTCCGCAGGCCACACGTGCCATTCTCTCCCTCATGCCGCTCGATGACTTCGTTGAGGAACCCGTCACACGCATGTTGGTTGTCGATGACCCGGCTCGCTTCCTTGAGATCCAGAGGGAAGTGATCGAGATTGCCCGCGAAGCCGAAGGTCGTGAGGTTAAGATGGGTGCCCTTGAACGCTTTGCCTTCTATGAGGCCGCAAGCAAGGGCGCCGCGGTCGTGCGCACCTCCGAGTTCCGTTCCTACGGTTGTTTTCTTTTTAAGATGGGCGTTATTATTGATCGCTGACGACCCATGATTATTTAGGATAACTTTACAGCGTAAAGTTTTTTCAGGCAGAAGCGCTTGACCTGCCACCGGAGCGGCCCCGATCTTAAGGCGCACATCGAAAAGGTGGATTTGAAGAAAACAAACCCTCATCAATCGGACGTAAAATTATACTTCGAAGTAGATCTCGCTTGGCCAAAATTCACGACCTTGCGGCAAGCGGTCAGACGTATCGATCTCGAACGCTTTGCCATAACCACTCTCCTAAGCCCAATGCTTAGATTCCTCTAATTAAACCTACTCCTACTTATGTTAAAACCGCTTTTTTATAAGCACTTTGCCGTCGTCTGTTTACTGTCCTTGACGCACTTTGTAACCATTCCCGGCCACGCGGCCGACAACGAGGTGGTTGTCGTCGTGAAGATCGCCGGCATTCCTTGGTTTACCGCCATGGGGAAAGGCATCAAGGAGGCCGCCAAAGAGACCGGGCTCAACGCTTCCATGGTCGGACCCACCACGGCTGACCCGGCCCAACAAGCTCGGATGGTGGAAGACTTGATTGCTAAGAAAGTGAAGGTCATTGCGGTGGTCCCCAACGATGCCACAGCGCTCGAGCCGATGTTTAAACGCGCCCAAGAGGCCGGCATTCCAGTCATTACCCACGAGTCGCCCGACCAACAGAGCAACACCTGGGATATCGAGATGATCGACAATAAGCAATTTGGGGAGTTGTACATGCAAAACCTGGCCAAGCACATGGGTGAGGAAGGCGAGTATATGGTCGTCGTCGGGGGGTTGACCGTGCCGCTGCACAATGCCTGGGCAGATGCGGCGATCGCCTACCAGAAAGAGCATTATCCAAAAATGAAGTTGGCGGCAGATCGTTTCGGCACGGGAGAAAGCCTCGACGACACTAAACGCATTGCCCAGGACACGATCATGGCTCACCCGAATTTAAAAGGGGCGCTGGTTTTTGGAAGCTCGGGCGTGGTCGGTGCGGCCCAAGCGGTGAAGGAAGCGGGTAAGAAGGATCAAATCGCTGTGATCGGCACCTGTTCGCCTTCCCAAGCCCGCAAACTCATAAACGAGGGGATCATTCGCGAGAGCTACATTTGGAATCCGGCGGAAGCGGGAAAAGCGATCGTCAACCTGGCGAAGTTGGTGATTGATGGCACCCCGATCGTGGACGGGATGGACTTCCCTGGTTTGGGTAAGGCCACCGTCGATCCGCAAAAGAAGGTGATTCGGGTGATCAAGGTTCAGCCCATTAACAAGGA
Organism: uncultured Verrucomicrobiae bacterium; assembly: GCA_963744345.1. Taxonomy (GTDB): domain Bacteria; phylum Verrucomicrobiota; class Verrucomicrobiia; order Chthoniobacterales; family Terrimicrobiaceae; genus DASTFP01. Next base: position 318,198 of record CAVUTD010000017.1, on the reverse strand, counting down.
TACTGTCGCGGAGCTAGCCGCGATGGGGTTGTGAGCAATGGCTGGCGTCCAAGCTACCTGCGGGAGAACAGGGGTTAAACCCTCTTTCCGCCGGTGGAGCAGACTTGGCGCGAAGAGATTTCTTGGAAATTCCCAATACTTAAAAGGCATCCTGCTGCGAGCCCTCTCTTCGACTTGTCGCCCTGAAATCAGAGCTCGAAGCGCCATCCCATGACCGACACATCGAAGATCCCTCAACAACAGGAGGTCGGCTCGGACTTCATTGAGATGAGAGGGATCAGCAAGCGTTTTGGAGGCGTGCGCGCCTTGCAGGACGTCAGCTTATCGATTCATTCCGGAGAAATCCACAGCCTGGCTGGGGAGAACGGGTGCGGCAAGAGCACCCTGATCAAGGTGCTTTCCGGCGTTCACGTGCCCGATGAGGGTCAGATCGTTCTCGAGGGCAAGGCACATTCGCATTTGTCGCCCTCAGCCTCGCAGCGCTTCGGGGTCCAGATCATTTACCAGGACCTCTCGCTGTTTCCCAACCTTACCGTCGCCGAGAACATAGCCTTCCGACATCACGTGGAGACGCCCGTGCGGGTGGCAAACAGAAACGTGATGCGCAAGCAAGCCCAAGCGGTCATGGATCGGCTTAAGGTGTCTCTGCCGCTGGATGAACTTGTCGGGAAGCTACCGATTGCCACGCGCCAACTGGTGGCGATTTGCCGCGCGCTAGCGGCGGACGCGCGGCTGGTCGTCATGGACGAGCCGACCGCGTCCTTGAGCCACCAGGAGGTCGAGGGGCTTTTGGCTGTGGTTCATGAGTTGAAGCGCCAGGAGATCGCCAGCCTTTTTGTTAGTCACAGGCTCGACGAGGTGTTGGATATTGCCGAACGGGTGACGGTGATGAGGGACGGCCGCAATTTTGGAACCTATTCCGTCAGCGATCTTGATCGGCGCCGGCTGGGCGAGCTCATCACGGGGCACCTGTTCGAGAGCGCCATCAAACCACCTTTTTCCAGTGAGGCGGCTCCAGCGCTGGAAGTGCGTGGTTTGAGCTGTACAGGGTCAATACGCCGATATCAGCTTCGAACTGCGGCCCGGGGAGATTCTGGGGCTGACGGGGCGGATGGGCTCGGGGCGCACGGAGCTGGCCCTTTCGCTCTTTGGGATGAACCCACCGGATAGCGGGGAGATTCGGGTGAGTGGCAAAGCGGTGAAGTTGCAGACCAATCGGGACGCCATCCGCCACGGCATCGCCTATGTTTCCGAAGACCGGCTCTCCCTGGGCTTGGTGATGCCGCAGAGCATTGCCGACAACACGGTGGTTTCGGTGTTAAAGAGGTTAACCGGGCGGCTGGGGCTGATCGAGGGGGCGCGCCGGGCGCAAACCATCGAGCGCTGGATTTTTCGCGAACTGCGGGTGAAGACCAAGACGGCGGACCGGCCGGTGCAACAACTTTCCGGGGGCAACCAGCAGCGGGTGGTGCTGGCCAAGTGGCTGGCGACCGAGCCGCGGGTCTTGATTTTGGATTCGCCGACGGTGGGGGTCGATATTGGCGCGAAGGCGGGGATCTTTCAGATTGTGGACACGCTGGCGGCCCGTGGGCTGGCTATTTTGCTCATCTCCGATGAGGCCGATGAGATTTTGCATCAAAGCCACCGCATCCTGGTGATGCGGGAGGGGAAGATCGTTGGGACCTACGATCCGCAGGCCATCAGTGAGAAAGCGCTGCGGGAAGCCATTTATGCCTGAGGGAGGATCATTTTTCAAGGAAGCCTTTCGGCGCCACGAAGTGCAGATTGCCAGCATCGTGGTGGTGATGGCGGTGCTATTTTCCCTCTTATCGCCGGCCTTTGCCTCGGGGAGCAACCTGATTACGCTCTTGGAGAGCTACTCGGTGATGGCGATCATGGCGGCGGGGTTGCTGGTGGTGCTCATCTCCGGGGGGATCGACATCTCCTTTGCGGCCATTGCGGCGGTGAGCCAATATGTGGTGGCGACCATTTTGGTGCAGTGGGGAGGCAATTGGGCGGTGGCCTTTGCGCTGGCGGTGCTCTTTGGAGGGCTCCTTGGGGTGGTCAACGCCTTGCTGATCCATTACCTGCAAGCGCTCTCGGTGATCGTGACCATTTCGACGATGACCTTCTACTTTGCGATTCTGATGTTTGTGACCGATGGGAGATCGATCTACGATTTACCGGATTGGTTTACGGCGACGATCGCCCCCTTGGGGATACCCTTTCCGGTGATGGTGGCGGGGGTGGTGCTGGTGCTCACGGCGCTTCTGCTCAAGGGGCTCTCCCTTGGGCGGCAGATTTATGGGATGGGAGGCAACCTGGAAGGGGCCAAGCGCATGGGGTGCAACCTGGTGGGCCTGCAGTGCTTTGTCTACGGCTACTCGGGAGTGACGGCGGGGATAGCGGGCTTGGTGCAGGCGCATCGGGTGGAGGAAGTGGTGCCCAATGCGCTCATTGGGCGAGAGCTCGACGTGTTGGCAGCGGTCGTTTTAGGTGGGGCCAGCCTGCAGGGGGGTATTGGCACGGTCACGGGGACGATATTGGGCATTGTGTTACTGGCCATCCTGCAAAATGGGCTCACTCTCATGGGAGTATCCTCCTATTCCTTTGGGTTTGTGACCGGGATCATCATCCTGGTGAGTGTGAGTGCGACGGCCTTTGCGGCCAAGCGCCAGCAGAAGAGGACCATTGGCAATGTCGCCTGAAGCTGCCACGGCTGCGCCGGCGCCCGCCAGGAGGAGAGCCTCTTTGGGGGAGCTGCTTGGGAGAGATCCCACCGTGACGATGCTGGCGGGCTTTCTTGTGCTGGCGGTGCTCGGCTTTAGTGCGCTGGCGCCGGCGCGCTTTCTGTCCGGAGAGAGCTTGCGAGCGATGGCCTTTCAGATGCCTGAGCTGGGCATTTTGGCTCTGGCGATGATGATTCCGTTGATGAGCGGGGGGCTCAACCTGGCGGTGATTGCGACGGCGAATTTATCGGCGCTGGTGATGGCGGCCATTTTGACCAAGATGCTGGGACCGGAGAGCGCTCCGCAAGCGGTGGCCGGAGTGATTGGCCTGGCCCTGATGGGAGGGCTGCTGACCGCGCTGCTCATTGGCTTGCTCACCGGGGTGATCGTGGCGTTTTTGGGGGTGCACCCCATCCTGGTGACCTTGGGGACGATGACGGCGGTCAAGGGCATTGCCGTCTATGCCACCAGCGGAGGGGTTATCGGGGGCTTTCCGGCGGCGCTGCTCTACCTGGGCAACGGGACCTTGCTGGGCTTTCCGGTGCCGATGATCCTCTTGATCCTCTGTGCCATTGTGGTGGCCATCATCATGAGCCATTCCCCCTTTGGGGTGGCCGTGCGCATGATCGGCTCCAACGAGAAGGCCACCCGCTATTCGGGCGTGGCCACCGAGTGGATGCTGGTGGGCGTCTATGTCCTCTCCAGCGTGCTGTGCTGGGTGGCGGCCGCCGTGATGATGGCGCGCTTTAACTCCGCGCGCGCCGGCTATGCCGAGTCCTATCTGCTCATCACCATTTTGGCCGCGGTCCTGGGCGGGGTCGATCCCAACGGGGGCTTTGGCAAGGTCTTGGGCCTCTTCCTCTCCCTGATTCTACTCCAGGTCATCTCCACCGGCTTCAACCTGCTCGGCTTCAGCCCCCATCTGACCCAGGCCATCTGGGGCGCCACCATGATCGTGGCCATCGCCCTCGCCCTGCTCCGCGACAAATGGATCGCCCGCCTTTGGCTCAAAACCTCCTGAGCATGACTTCTCTTCTAGCACCCTGACTGTGCTCGGAAAACAGAACTCGTCGTCAAACGCATGGCAATGAAAAAGTCGGCTTGGTCTCTACTCCTATTCGTGGGCCTTATCGCGGCTGACGCCGTTGTTGCGCAGGATGCAAAGGAGCACAAGATTGGCGCACTAACGAAAAGCTTAGCCAATCCATATTTTCTGCGAATGAAGGAAGGCTATGATCGTGCGCGGGAAAAGCTCGGAGTTGAGTTGGTCTTTGGGAGCACTCCTAAGGAAGAAGCGGATGTTGAACAGCTCAATATCCTGCAGAGCTGGCTTACCGAGGGAAGCTTCGATGCCTTTATCATTACTCCGTTCCGGCCGACATCCTTGAACGCGGCGCTGACGATGGTGAGCCGGAAGGGCCTTCCCATCGTCAATATTGATGAATTGATCCCGGAAGAGGCAGCGAAAGCTGATGAGATCAATATCGCAAGCCGCATAGCTTCAAACAATGTGGAGGCAGGGCGACTTCAGGCTCAACTGGTTCTGGGCTTGGTTCCCAAGGGTTCGCAGGTCGCGGTCATCGAGGGCGATCCGGGCACCGTAAGCAGCAGAGATCGAGTGACCGGTTTTACCACAGCCGCTAAGGAGGGCGGACTCAACATCATCGCCAGCCAGCCCGCCAATTGGAACCGGCAAAAGGCTTACGATCTCGCGAAGACAATTTTAGGCGCTGCAACCGATTTAAAAGCCATTGCGGTCGCAAATGACGACATGGCCTTAGGTGTTGTGCGTGCCGTCCAGGAGGCTGGCGCGGCTGGAAAGGTGATCGTGGTGGCTGTCGATGGCATACCCGAAGCTATCGACGCTGTGAGGGAAGGTTCGCTTGCGGGTACGGTTGCTCAATATCCCGACGCCATGGCCTACCTTGCCGTAGAGACTATGGTCAAGCAGCTCAACGGCGAGACAGTTCCGGCAAAAGTGGACTCGCCAATAAAGCTCATCACCAAAGACAATCTTGCCGACGCCGGTAAGTACTACAAAGACGAGTAAGATCCCTCCAACCGGTAATGAGGTCCTCATCGGCTCTGCTTATCTGAGCAGACTTTTCCGGGAATTGACCTCTTCTCCGAGAATATTTAATACTTGAGGCATCCTGGTCTTAACTTGTCTGCGCTGGAATCAGAGAGGGGCGAAGCGCTATCCAGAGCGGGCGCGTTGAATAGCACGATAGAAGGTGGCAGGTTGCCTACACGAAAAGGTGGAACGCCTCTCCATCGAAATGCGCAGCATCAACAAAGGTTCCGGCTGGGTTCGCGCCCGGTTCACCGCGCCCTCGTGCCCCAGTTGGTCGAAGGCGCCTCCTTTCCGAAGCCGTCTTTTTTGCCAATGCGGCGGCCTGCTTTTTTGTCAGCACCAGCCGACCAGAAGAAATCACTGGCATTCGATAGCGCAGTTTCTTTCTGAATTGCGGACTTCCTCGCCGGGCATCTGCGTCTTGCCAACCAAAGGCCGACCCATACAACTTCGTCCTCCGGCTCCCGATCATCGTATGCGATCTCATAGTGAGCGACACGGCCGGGGACCGGCGCTTCTTCGCTGCTTGGGGCTTAACAAAATCGCCTGAAGCGCTCGAGTTTACCAAAGGCATACGAGATGAACCCGATCCCCCCTTCCGCCGTCTGAACCCCAGTGTCGCCGACGCGAACTCTGAAAGGCAATTTTCCAATCAGGAATGTGCGAATAGATGGCGTCGAATAAAACTGTCGCTTCCCTGAGAAATAAGTTTGCAGTAATGACTTCAAATCATGGGAGATGAACATGAATCAAAACGATATTCAACAGACGATTGAGAGCGGAGAGAGTGTTCTTGGCATTGAGTTCGGCTCGACTCGCATCAAGGCGGTGCTGATCGGCGAGGATCATTCACCGATCGCCTCGGGAAGCCATGATTGGGAAAACCGATACGAAGAGGGCGTCTGGACTTACAGTCTCGAAGATATTTGGACGGGTTTGCAGGAGAGTTATCGGAAGCTGAACAAGGAGGTTTCCGAGAATTACAATACCCCGCTGCAGATCATTGGTGCCATCGGCTTCAGCGCCATGATGCACGGTTATATGGCATTCGACAAGGAGGGGAATCTACTCGTCCCGTTTCGTACTTGGAGAACTACCACGACCGCGCGGGCAGCAGAGGAACTCACTAAACTCTTCCAATTTAACGTTCCCCATCGTTGGAGCATTGCCCACCTCTATCAGGCGATATTGAACAACGAATTCCATATCAAGGATATCAGTTATCAGACTACGCTATCAGGCTATGTGCATTGGAAGCTGACCGGGCAAAAGGTCTTGGGCGTTGGCGACGCATCGGGCATGTTCCCCATCGACAGCAAGACCAACGACTACGACGCAAGCAAGATCGAGCTCTTCAACCAACGCCTCGAAGCGAGAAACATCGCGTGGAAGCTCCAGGACGTTTTCCCCAAAGTCCTTGTCGCGGGAGATGCCGCAGGGGTGCTTACCAAAGAAGGGGCCAAGCTGCTTGACCCCACAGGACAACTACAAACGGGAATTCCACTCTGTCCGCCGGAGGGAGACGCAGGCACAGGCATGGTGGCGACGAACAGCGTTGCCGAGCGAACGGGCAACGTTTCCGCAGGGACATCCGTCTTTGCCATGATCGTTTTGGAAAAGGAGCTCTCCAAATTACACCAAGAGATCGATATGGTGACGACGCCCAGCGGCAAGCCAGTGGCTATGGCACATAGCAACACCTGCACATCCGATCTTAATGCATGGATCGGTCTGTTCGGAGAATTCGTGGATGCGCTTGGTGTGGAGATCAGTCAATCCAAGCTATTTGAAATGTTGTACAAAAAGGCCCTCACGGGTGATGCGGATGGCGGTGGGCTTCTTGCCTACAATTACTTTTCGGGCGAGCCCATCACACACCTCGAAGAGGGGCGTCCACTGTTCGTCCGTACGCCCGAAAGCCGCTTTTCACTTTCGAACTTCATGCGGACGCATCTGTTCTCGGCACTCGCTACGTTAAAGATCGGATTGGACATCCTCTTTGAACAGGAGCAAGTGAAGATCGAGAAGGTCCTCGGTCACGGCGGCTTCTTCAAAACAGAGGAAGTGGGCCAGAAGATCATGGCGGCGGCGATGAATGTTCCTGTTTCCGTGATGGAGACCGCAGGCGAGGGTGGCGCATGGGGAATCGCACTGCTTGCCTCCTATACGCTCCATAAGGAAGAGAAGGAATCGCTGGAAACCTATCTCTCCAACAAGGTCTTTGCAGGGGACAATACCGCGACGATAGCTCCCGATCAGCGGGATGTTGATGGCTTTACCGCCTTCATGAAACGTTACGAAGAGGGACTTGCTATCGAAAGAACCGCCGTTGAGGCGCTGAAGTAGAAAGTTTTGTGCCAGGGAAATGAGAAGGTGATATGCTGAAAAGTTAACAAACGGACAGGTGCCTGGAAGTGCCGAAGAACACCTGAACCCGTCCAACCGCCGAGGACCGACGCTCCCCCAGCCGCAACTGCAGGATGGCGTCGGGGTTCCCAGGCATCCGTCTCATCTGATTTTCTCGATCATCGAACGGTGAACACGCTCACGGTCGAACTGGATGTTCTCGGAGCAGAAGCTCTTGAACAGCCGACCAAAGGAAACGGATAAACCTTCCAGTGCTCCCAATCATGTGGAAGCGCGCGAGGTGATCGCATGAATGTTTCACGACCATTGTCCTGCGACCTTTAACGCTCACTGACGGGGTGCCTGCGTTGAGGCAAGAATTCCTCCTTCTTTTCCGCGACACATTCGCCAGGGTTTTGGCTCTTTCAATCGGCTTTGCGTGATGTTTTCAATCGAGCACTACGATGCCAGAATGCCGGTTTAGGAGAGCCGAATAACCAAGTCCCGCACGTTCTCTTACCCGTCATTCAGATGGAGGGCTTTGTGAGCGACGAGATGAGGCCCGAATGAGGAGGTGGGGCTCTACAAGCACTTGTCTGGGACTGGCCGGTTCGCGGTCGTTGATGAACTCAATAAGCATTTCCGCGGCATTTTGGCCGATTCGAAAGCGCTGCTGCTCAACTGTGCTCAATGGCACTTGCAGATACTTGCCATAGTGATGGCCGCCGACGCCGATCAAGCCGAATTGTTCGGGGAGTCGCAACCCGCGATCCAACGCCGCCTGCATGGCTCCGATGGCGATCGGATCGCTCGCGGCAAACACCGCGTCTGGCGGTGACGGCAAGTTCAAAAGCCTTTGCATAGCTTCGAATCCTCCCGATTCCTCATGGTAGTTTGACTCGATGATGAGCTCCGGCGGGGATGCAAAAGAGAGTCCCCGAAGCGCCTTCAAATATCCTTTTCTCCGCCCAATGGCCGTGGCGACCGTGTGAGGACCGCTGATATGAGCGATCCGGCGATAACCCTGCTCAGCAAGATGATTGGTCGCCTGCAGACCGATCGCCTCATCGTCACCTCCCACAAAATGGAGTCGCGGAAAGCGCCGATCCATAAAGACAACCGGAACAGCCAGATTCGCAAAAGCCTGTTTCCAATTCTTTGTCCGCGCACTGTGAGCGGAAGCGATAAGAAGACCATCGACTCGCCGCGACTTCAGCATGCCCAGGATTCGATCCTCCTTCTCGGCACTCTCACCCGTATTACAAACCAGAAGACTAAATCCCTCCTCACTCGCTACGGAGTCGACCCCCTTCATCAACTCCGAAAAAAAAGATCGGGAAAGATCTGGAACGACAACCCCCAAAACGTGCGACCGGCGCGTGACCAGGCTCCGAGCGATGGCGTCTGGTTGATAACCAAGCTTCTCGGCCGCCGCCAGCACGCGCTGGCGCGTCGCCTCTCCAATGTCCTTGCGATTTTGAAGCGCTGCGCTGACCGTCGAAATCGATACATCGAGGTGACGCGCGATGTCCTTGAGCCGAACAGCCTTCGACTGCCTTTGGAGCGATGAACCCACGAAAATGATTGAGCCTGCCAAGAGAATTAGCACAACTTGACCGCTTTCCTAGAACGTTTGAGACTCTTCGCTGTAGCCGGAGATCGTTGGGCTCTCCCCATCCCCTCCCAGACCACCCAGGCCCAGGAAAAAATCCCAAAAAACTGTTGACCCTCTTCTAGAACGTTATAGAATTCGCGCCTGGAAATTGATGACGCCCTGTTCCTCCTCCCTCAGAGCCAGCCTCACCCGAGCGGACCGGCCAAGCTTTTTTGGGAAAACTAGAACGTTATAGAAAAGCGGTTGTTCCTTTTCTTCCCTTTAAGTAGAAATCCCATGAGAAAGTTCTTAGTTAGTCCTGATCGGGCTGTTGAATCGGCCATCGCGGGTATTCTGGCGATCAGCCGTGTTCCGCTTGAAAGAGTGGAGGGGCATTTCGGCCTTATTTACCGCGGCAATCAAGATCGCCGTGTCGGCATCCTGGTTGGCGGGGGCAGCGGGCACGAGCCCCTTTTTCTGGGAGCGGTGGGTCCGGGAATGGCCGATGGGGCGATTGCCGGCGCAGTTTTCGCGGCACCCAATCCTCTGTCGATCCAGACCACCGCGGAGGCTTTGGGTCGACCCGACGGAGTAATCTGCATGTATGGCAATTATTCCGGCGACGTTCTGAATTTTGATTTTGCTGCTGAGGAATTGGAGAGCGAAGGCAAGAAGGTGGCGCAGATTCGGGTTCACGACGATATCGCCTCCGCACCACCCGATCGTATGGAAGCGCGCCGGGGGACGGCGGGTGATATCTTTGTTTTGAAGTGTGCTTCGGCTGCAGCCGATCGGGGCTTGTCGTTGGAGGAGGTAGTGCGCGTGGGTGAGAAGGTAAACGCGCGCGTCCGCTCGATCGGGGTAGCCCTCGGGGCGGCTTCATCGATTGAGACCGGTGAGTCGATGTTTGATCTGCCACTTGGCTCTCTGGAGATCGGGATGGGCCTGCACGGCGAAATGGGCGTGAGTCGCGGGAATTTCGAATCCGCCGAAACCTTGGTCCCCAAGATGATCGAGTTGCTGGTGCAAGATTACAGCGCCACGCAGACGCCCTTGGAGAGGGTGGCGGTGATGGTGAACGCTCTGGGTGGGACCACCGTGTTGGAATTGCTCGCGGTCACCGGCCTGGCCCGGCGGACTCTTGAAGCAAAGGGGCTGCAGATCGATCGGCTCGTCGCGGGAGAGTTTGCGACGTCTCTCGACATGGCGGGTTTCTCGATCACGATGCTCCCGGTGGACGAAGAGATCGAGTCTTTATTGAACGCCCCCTGCGACTCCTACTGTTTCACGCATCGCTCCTGACCTGGCACAATCATTTCGCGTAACGACCAACCTGGAGAAGTATGGAACAAAAGCCCTTGAATTTGCTCGAGACTCGGGACGCCCTCGTGGCTGCTCTGAGTGCGCTTGCAGCAAAAGCAGATTACCTCAATCAACTCGACCAGGCGCTTGGTGACGGCGATCACGGAAGCACCATTGGGCGCGGCAGCGACGCGGCAATCCGCGACCTGCAGACACGCACCTTCGCAACGGTGAACCAGGAATTCGAGGCCATCGGCTCGTCCATGATGAATTCAATGGGCGGAGCGTCGGGCATCTTGTTTGGAGTTCTCTTTCGTTCGGCAAGGAACTGTCCCGCAAGCGAGACAATGAGCGCAGCGACGCTGGCAGGTTTCTTAAGGCGGGGTCTGAATGACCTCAAGCGCAAGAGCCCGGCGGCTGTAGGCGACAAGACGATGATGGATGCTCTTGTGCCGGCTGTAGAGGCGCTCGAGGCGAAACAAGGAGAATCCCTGTCCATGGCATTGCGTTCAGCGGCGGAGGCAGCCAAACAAGGAGCCCAGTCGACCGTGGGCATGCTCGCTCGTTTTGGCCGAGCGACCGCGCTTGGCGAACGCGTGCGCTCGGCGCAAGATCCGGGCGCGACTTCGATCGCTCTTTTCCTGGAATCTCTAACGGCCGCAGCGGAAAAGTACGCGACCAACTGACTCCCAACCCACACAAAAACATCAAACATATGAAAACCATACTCCTGAAATCTGGCTTAGGCTTTGCAGTAGCTGCTGAGCACGACTTTCTTATCATAGTATGGCCCTGCTTAAAGCTGAAGGAGTCGTAAAGACCTTCCCCGGAGTCGTCGCACTTAATAATATAAATTTGACGATCCGACCTGGCACGATTCATTGCATCATCGGGGAAAACGGCGCGGGGAAGAGCACTCTCGTGAAAGTACTCACGGGCGTTTATGTCCCCGACACGGGGAAAGTAACCATTGACGGTCAGAACGCTCTGCAGCATCCCCAGCTTTTTAGCAAAGTCGCCTACGTTCCCCAGGAACTCAGTCTCTTTCCCGAGATGACGGTTGCTGAGAACCTCTTTATGCCTTTTGCTAAGTCAGGGATCGGCGGTGCCGTGGTGACAGGAGCGCGTCTCAACCAGGCCGCGATGCCCCACCTCGAACGGTTTCACATTGAAGTCTCACCACGTACCCTGGTCAAAAATATCTCGATTTCCGAGCAACAGCTTTTGCAAATTGCCCGGGCTCTTACTAACCGAAGTGCGGAGGTTCTCATTCTCGATGAGCCGACGACTTCCCTTACTGATCAGGAGACTGAGCGCCTCTTTCGCATCGTTCGCCGGCTCAAGGACGAAAAGCATTCAGTGGTTTTTATCTCCCACAAGCTTGAGGAGATTTATGCCCTTGGCGACGAGATTACGGTCATGCGCAATGGCGAGCAAGTTGGAAGTGCGCCCGTAGCCGAAATGAGCTCGCGTCAACTTATCGTTCTCATGTCCGGCAAGGATTTTGATCTGGATGAAACATTCCGTCCGGAACTCCCTGTCGGAAACGTTCTCCTGGAGGTAAAGAATCTGAGTGGCATGGGGTTCCATGACATCGATTTTACTCTTCATGAAGGGGAGATATTGGGATTTGCCGGTCTCATCGGCGCTGGTCGCTCTGAAATCATGCAAACCATTTTCGGTTTTCTGCCGGAGAAAAGAGGCGAAGTCACGTTGGCTGGGAAGCGATGGAAATTCCGCGATACGAATGCTTCGATGAAAAGCGGGCTGGTCTATCTTCCCGAAGAGCGCAAGCACCACGGTATTCTGCCATTGCTTAGCGTGAGACACAACATTGGCATCTCGGTCTTGCGTGAGACGACGAGGGGACCTTTCATCTCCACTGCTAAGGAAGCCGAGATCGCCCGTCAGATTATTAATCTCTACGAGGTTAAGACATCGAGTGACGAGAAACAGATCGTTTACCTGAGCGGAGGAAATCAGCAAAAGATTATTATCGGTCGAAACATGCGAGGGCGGCCGAAAGTACTCATCTTTGACGAGCCTACCAAGGGTATCGACGTCAGGACGAAGTCGGATATTTACCGCATCATGAAGGGATTGGCGGAAAAGGAGCGTGTCGGCATCATTCTTGTCTCCTCCGAAATGAAAGAACTCTTGCGCTGCTCAAACCGAGTCATCGCTGTTTATCACGGCAGAAAGACGGGGGAGTTTGATGCAAATACAACGAGCGCTCCCCAAGTTGTGAGCGCGATTATTGGAGCTGAAGGAGAACACGATGCCTAATACTGTTGCAGAAATTGATGCGACCCCGTCCGATTCGAGATCGATGCTTCGGTCGCTGCTAGCAAGTCAGATTGCGGGAGTGTTCGGCATCCTGATCGCTATGATCATTATCTCGCACTTCTTGTCCCCGACTTTTCTGACGGGCTATAATCTGACAATTATCATGCGAGCCTTAGCGTTTGCCGGCATCGTTGCTCTTGGCCAATGCTTGTTGCTTATTCTCGGCGAGCTGGACCTGTCAATCGGGGCTATCGCAGGACTCTGCGCAGTTGTTGGGGGGATGTTGATGGTCCAGGCCAAGCTGGATCCCTTCCTAGCGTTCGGTTTATGCCTCCTGGTCGGGGTGGCATGCGGGTTCATCAATGGGATGCTCGTGGCAGGTCTGCGCTTAAACGCCCTTGTCGCGACCATCGGCATGACAGGAATCTACGCAGGAATAAACCTTGTCGCCACACAGGGAAAAGCGATAACAGGCATTCCGCAGTCGATCCTCTTCCTTGGCAAGGGTGACATGGCTGGCATTCCGATACCTTTTCTCTTCCTGCTGGCAGTAGCCATCATAATTACCCTGCTCGCTCTGTGCACGCCATTTGGCCGCTACATCTATGCAATCGGCAACAATCGGGAGGCTGCCCAGATGTTGGGTATAAAGGTGAACAAGGTACGAGTAATTTGCTTTATGATCGCGGGGCTCCTAGCATCGCTGGCAGGAATGCTCATGGTGGCGCGCTTGGGATCGGCTCAACCTTCCATTGGCAACGTTTGGGTGATGGCTTCAATCGCTGCGCCGGTCATCGGCGGAGTGGCGACAACCGGTGGAGTCGGCAACCCGCTTGGCGCACTGATCGGCGCTGCCATCATCGCAGTGATCGAAAATATCATCGTTCTTTTGGGCGTGTCGCCATACTGGCAGACGATTGTTAGCGGCGCGATTGTCGTGCTGGCCATCTCCTTCGACTCGATTCACCGGAACTTCATGAAGAAAGGCTCATGAGATTCTACTTGGGCACGAACTGGAAGATGCACAAGACAAATAGCTTGGCGCATCAATTCATGGCCGAATTCTTGCCGTTGATTCGGAATCTGGACATTTCGAAGCACTACCTCTTTGTCATACCATCGTTCACATCGCTGTCGCTGGTCAGGGATGCCATTAGCAAAGCTCGACTTCCTTTGAAGCTCGGAGCCCAAAATGTTCATTGGGAAGAGGGCGTCGAAGCGACGGGAGAGATTTCAGCTCGCATGTTGGCCGATATTCCTGTGGATCTCGTCGAGATCGGACATTCGGAACGTCGCCAGAAATTTGCGGAAACTGATTCGGATGTAAATCGGAAGGCACTGCGGGTTCTCGATTGCGGACTGACCGCGCTCATTTGCATCGGAGAAAGTCGATCGGAGATGGAAAAGGACTTAGGCCCACAGGCTCTGGAAAGACAGATTCGCGTTGGCTTGGAGGGAATTTCTCGTGATTCGTTATCTAGAGTTCTGTTTGCTTATGAACCAACTTGGGCAATTGGCGTATCGGGTAAACCGGCAGACCCTTCTTACGTTCAAGCGCAACATGGAGCGATTCGGCAGGTTCTCGGTGACATCTATCGGCCTGAGATCGCTGCAAATGTCCCGCTGCTCTATGGAGGTAGTGTCAACCATCAGAACTTTGGCTCTTACGCCGAGATTCAGGATGTCGACGGCCTTTTCGTCGGGCGCGCCGCCTGGGAGCCGAGATCTTTCATACAGCTTATTGAAGAGTCCCGCCAGTATTGTGACAAGTCGGTCTGTCCGAGCGAGGGTCCTCTTCCGCAGGGGCAGCGCTAAAAAAAACTTTTCTCTTAGGCGAGAAAAGCTGGCGCGGTGCTGCAACTTGCTCCGAGAGCGTTCTTTAAAACCAAATCAACCTTCAGGTTTGCGACGGCTCAGGTGTCACCGCCCATCTCCTCCGTAGGAAGAAACGATGGGTGGAGCGTGAAAGAAGCATCTGGATGGCTGCAAGTCTTAGAAATTCCCGCGTAGCTTGTAGGTGATCGCGGATTGCAATTTGATGAACGAGGACTCAGTAAGGAAATTGCTCAGGCTATGCGAGCAGAAGTATGGGCCGAATGCGCCCGCGATGCGGGAGTTGAGCGAACAGTTGGACGCCTTACAGAAACTCGCAACGAAACGCGACGCAATTCGTACGGCAATGGCTTTCGGCGGTGGCGCAGCGGGTTGATGAAATCCACGGCCAGAGGTGAGGAGTTACCACTCGGTGCAGCAACTCCCGACCCAAACGCCAAGAGCCTTGGTCGCTTCCCGACCGGGAAATAATCGCGCGGAGCGCGAACTCCAGAAGATTTGGAAGTTTGCTGCAGGAAGCAGGCGCGGTAGCACGTACGCGCCTTACAGGGGATCGAGCAAGTGGAACGGACGCGGCGTCTTCTTACTCAACGTCGGAAAATTGAATGAGAAGCCAGTCTTTAAGCGCTGAATAAGAGGACAAATAAGTCGAGATCCCGAGCGATCCCCTCATTGCGGTAGCTCTGCGACTAGGCCGGTGGATGCCTTGCACCCGTGAAGCCGAGTGAATTTGGCCCTGACGCTTCAACGCTCTCATTTATCGTTGGCGCAATTCCTGGCCGCATTTGGCCAAAGCCTACACCCAACGGCTTAACTGTACTGGTTCTCGCGCCGATCGGAGCCTAGTTGCTTTACCAGCTTGTTGTATACGCCCAGCAGCAGAATAGTTGGCGCCCACTGACCGACAAACAGAGCGTCATGTTTGCGATCCAGCATTTGCAAGGCCAGGGAAGCTGCGATTGACGCGAGCGCCGCCCACAGGAAGACATCCGACGGCAGTTTCGCTGTCTCATGTTCAATTGCACGGGCCAAAGGACCCTCCACGAAGTTTTCGACATCTGATTTCATATCAAGTTTCTTCTACGATCTCCTGAAGGCAGTAGATGCCTTCTTGCGGATCCTCGTGAAAATTTTTCCAACCGAGATGAAAACTGGAGAGTCCTTCCGATTGTATTGCTCAGCAATTTATTCGCAACTGTGGACAACGAGAAAGGTGGTAGGATGCGGCTTTCCGCCATTGAGTCTGTGCAAACGTGGGCTCCTGCCGCTTATTGATCCGCCCAGGACAGATTCTTGCCGCGAACATGGAAGTACGAAGATGTGTGACGGTTTTGTTCATCTCGCCTCTTTTGGCCGTTCATAGGACAATGATGCAGCCTGACATGAATCAGCCGAAGGGAGGAGGAGAGCATTCTTCAATCCTCCATCTTCATCCGCCTGGTGTCGCCCCGCCTAGTGAGCGCGTTTCAGTCAAACGCAAACTGGCCTATGGCTTCGGGGGTCTGAGTGACTTCCTTCTTCCAAATACAGTCAACGCTCTGGCGATCCCAATATACAGCATTGCCTTGGCCATGGACCCTCTCTTGTTGGGCATTGCCATGGCGGGGCCGAGGATTGTGGGAGCGATTTCGGATCCGCTCGCCGGCACAATATCCGATAACATGAGGACTCGCTGGGGAAGACGCCGGCCTTTCATCCTAGGAGGTGCGGTCGTGGGCGCGCTGTTACTTCCTTTGATCTGGATGCCTCCCGTTGCCACCCAGATGGGACGTTTCCTTTATCTCCTGCTGATCCTCTCGGTGTATGCGGTAGCCTTTTCGGTCTTTTCTGTTCCGTACGGAGCGCTGGGCCTGCAGCTCACCACGAATTACGACGAACGCACGCGTGTAATGACTTGGCGAGGCTATGTGCAAACAGCGGGCACGTTAACATCGTCCTGGTTTTACTGGTTCTGTCTGTTACCCGTCTTTGGCAACGAAGTCGTAGGCGCGCGTTGGCTTGGCGTGATCGTGGGGCTCGTCGTGCTGGCGGGAGCCGTAGTCACAGTAGTGGTTTGCAGGGAAGAGACGGAGACGTTTGCCAGGCAACCTAAGATCGCCTTGAGTGAAGCGTTGAGGTTTACGTTACGTAACAAACCATTCCTTCTTTTGCAGTCCGTTATGGTCATCCTCATGCTCGGATTGGGCTGCGAAACCGTGATCGGCAGTTACGTTCATATTTATTATACATGCCAGGGCAGTAAAACGTTTGCGTCTTACATTACCGGCATTGGTGGGACGCTAACGATATTCGCGGTGCTCGCAGCTTTGCCGTTTGGCTTATGGCTCTCTACGCGCACCGGCAAGCGGCATGGTGCATTAGTTGGCTTGGGTATCGCATTAATCGGCGTCTGTTTGATGCCCTTCTTGCTCGTGCCAGCGCGTCCCTACTTGATCATGATTGAATGGATTATCCTGGCCTTTGGCGTCCCGTGCGCCAACTTGATGTTCAGCTCGATGCTGGCCGATATCTGCGACGAGGATGAGGTCGTCACCGGTTTGCGCCGCGAGGGCGCCTACGTCGCGGTCGGCGGGTTTTTCGGAAAGGTGGCTCAAGTGGGGACATTATTGCTCGCCGGAGCACTCCCCAGAATGGCAGGTTATGTCGACACAAGCATCCCGCCGACAATAGGCGAATTACAAGTGATGCGATCCATGCTGATCGGCATCCAATTCGTAGCCCTTGTTGTTGCGATAAGCATCATCTGGTTCTACCCGCTGACGCGCTCAAGATCCGAAGCGACCCGGCGCCTTTTAGACGAGCGTCAACGGCAAAGAGCCGATAATTGACCGGCCTGCGTTGAGCGATGCTTGCGAAAGGATCGCCGTTCTTCACTCACCTCTGCTTTGCGGCACGGCGGCAGGTGTCCTGTTCAGCCTCGTTATGAGCCGGGAGGCGCCAGACTCTCATCGAATACTGTCAGCAACCGGGCTCCGTTTCATTCAGGTTGGCGGCGAGCCGTGAAACGGCTTCGCTAGCCCATGTTGCTGTCGCCTCATTGGTCTTCGAGTTTTGGCTTAGCAGTCAAGACGGGATTGCATCGCGCGCTGAATCTCCACGTGCCGTAAGACGGTGGTCTTGAGCAAAGCGATGGTGCCCTCTGGGAAAGCTAACATGAAGCGCTGAAACCGTTCGTAATCCAGCGCGAGCAATCGAACGGAGCCTTTGGCGATGATGGTAGCGGTTCTCTTTGATCCGGTGAATAACCCGTACTCGCCGATCACCGCGCTTCTCCCCAGCGTCGTAACCGTCGGACTATCAGGACAGTCTTTGATTTCTACCTGACCATCCTTGATCACATAGAACTCGTTGGCTTCATCGCCCCGGCGGCAGATTACCTCAGCATCCGCAAAGTGGCGGTGTTCAAACATTGTCGAAAGAAATTCGAGATCCTCGCGCGACACGCTGCTGAAGGGCTCACTCGCTAGAAGGGTGTCAACAATGTCATTCAACACCTGCGGTTCTTCGTCGGCGAATTTCGCGCTGACCTGATTCTTGGCCTTCGCGCGAACCCACTTTTTGCGCATCTCGCTCGCAAAGATGGCATATCCGTAAAAAACTGTATCCGAGGCCAGCTTGCCGACGAGAATGCCGATCCATGGGCCGAGGTAGTACGAAGCAGTGCCCATGGCAAGGGGCCCGATCACGCCAGTATCGAGCAGTTCCGCCGGTCCGAATTCAAGAAAGAGAGCCCGGATGGTGGCGCTGATTTCCTTTGGGCCGTAACAACCGAGCCGGCGCTTCGCTTTCGCGCGATCAGCTGCAATTTCGCGGATGACCATCACTCCAAAAAACCCCAGGCTCTCTCCGATTGAACCACCGTACGCGGCAGCGACGTGGTTCTGAGTCATGCCGAGCACCGTAAAATAGCCAACATATGCGGTAAAAGTTCCGACCAGCTCGGATGCGCCGTATCGTTTCGCCCAGGCCAGCAGCCTGATCAGAGCGCGGCTATTGTAGGATCGATTGTGAGGAGTCATGGCGCTTCACTGGCAGCTTGGAGACGCTCGTGCTTACAGTAGATTCGCTCATATTTATGTCTCGTCTATTCTGACTACCGTGCCAGAAGGAACAATTTAACGATTCGTGCTGCCTTGCCAAAGCGGTTTTCGAGTTCGGTCTTCGAGCTTTTCGAGATAATCGAGGATCTTCCTGTGAGAAATCTGGTCAACTTGACCAGCTTGCGGAGAGCAGCTCGATCAGTGTTAAAGTCCTCCTTTGGGAAGGCCGCTCGTGCAGGTTTTAAGGCCGCCAGGAGCACTGTCACGCGAGAGTACCAGCTCACCTCGAAAAGCTTAAGGGATTTCCTACGGCGAATCGGCGTTGACTTGTGCGCTGGTTAATCGCTGAATCGCCAGAAAACGTAGGGCGCGGCCATCCGAGATCCCAGGCAACGGTCCACCGGTGGGAAGGGGCGAAGTCGAGTGCTCGGGCACCTTCTAAGAAACTGAATGGGCAAGATTCTGGAGAGGAACAAGTTCAAATCCGAGAGAAGTGGCGTATTTGCGCAGGGAGTTTTGACGGCGGCGGAGATGTTTTTCGTTAAGGATTCCCAGCAGTTGAGGATCGAAAGAACGGCGGTCACGGAGCATAGCGAAGAGGATGCGGGCGAGTTTATGCGCGGTGGCGGTGATGGCCGACGGAGAACCGAGTTTGGCACGAAGACGGCGAAAATAGTCACCCAAACTCGAGTGGCTGCGATACAAAGTGGTCGCGGCCATGCGCAAGGCATTCGCGAGCCGGCAGCGCACGTTGCGGGTTTTCGAAGAGAGGATTTTGCCGCCACTGATCCGGTTGTCCGGACAAAGTCCCAGCCAGGAGGCAAAGTGCCGTGAGGAAGGAAACCGGGTGATCTGCGGGCCGACTTCGCAGAAGAAGCTAAGCACGGCTTGGGCGCTCATGCCCGGAATCCCCGTGAGGTCCACTCCGAGGATTCGGTGCATCTCGGAGGGAACATCGAAGGCGGGCTGATTGCCTTGAGCTCTGTATTTGGCGCAGGGAGCCTCTGCGCAGTGCTCTTGGGAATCGAAACGCGCGAGCATCGCCTCGATGTGTTGATCGCAAGCGGCAATCTGGCTCTGAAAATGCCGGTAGCTTTCCAAGGCCTGGTACAGGCAAAAGAGATGCTCAGGACGGTAGTCGCCCACCAGGCTCTTAGCCACGACCTGGCGGCTGGCTTTGATGCGCCCATCGCACAAGCCGGAGAGCTTGGAGGGTTCGCGTTCTCCCAAGAGGATGGCATCGATAATGGCTAGTCCGCTCACCCCGGTAATGTCGCTAATGACATTGTGGAGTTGGAGATTCATCTGGGTGAGGGCCTTTTGCATGAGTAGCACCTGGCGCGAGGCGCTCTGGAGCAGGGTGTCGCGATGGCGCAAAATGCTGCGAACCGCACAAACGGCTTGCGCAGGCCGGAAAGCTTCCTCGCAGCAATCCCACGCTGTGGAGGTATTGCAGCCACTGGCAGTCCTGGATGTCGGTTTTGCGCCCCGGCACTCCTTTGACATGGCGGGCGTTGACCAAACAAACTTCCAACCCCCGGCGCTCCAGGATCTGGAAAAGGGCGATCCAGTAAACCCCGGTGGATTCCATGGCGACCGTTTTGATTGAACAGGCAATGAGCCAGTCGGCCAAGGCGTGCAACTCCTCGGTAAATGTCCTGAACTTCCTCACCGGGCGATTGTCTCTTTCCTCGGACACAGCCACATAGATCTCGGTGGCTCCAATATCGATACCAGCGGCATCGGGCTGAATAAATGGCAGACTCTTTTGTTTTTGGGTTTTCTTTTCGCCGTTGCGGGCCATAAGGTTTTCTCTCTGTTAAGTTATGCGCCGTGTGAACAGGCGGCCCGGATGGTGGATAAGAAAAAGATCGGTAATCTTCTAATCGGGATGGGGCCGGCTTTTACAGCCAGCCTCTCACCAGTGCCTTGCCCACCGCATCCAGAACCATGCTTCTAGACGGGCTTCTTTCCAAAGCTCCAATGCGCAGCCGGTTTATTGCTTGCCTCCATTCACACGGCGCTCCCTTTATCACTCAGCGCTCCGCATTCGCGCCAGTTTCTTTCCCCTTTGCCGCGGCCTTCGCCGCCTGAATTGCTTCTAGCATGCAAACCCTTCCTTCGATTCGTGTTCCCGACTTCCTTTACGGCACCGCGTGGAAGGAAGATCGCACTGCTGATCTTGTCGAGCTCGCGTTGCGAATGGGTTTCCGTGGGATCGACACCGCCAATCAACGCCGACATTACGCCGAGATCAGAGTCGGAGAGGCACTCGCAGCCGTGTACCGGGCGGGGACGGTCACACGCTCAGATGTTTTCCTGCAGACGAAGTTCACGTACCAGACCGGTCAAGATCATCGGTTGCCTTACGATCCCTCGGCCGATTTTCCTACACAAGTTGCGCAGTCGCTGGCCAGTTCGCTGGAACACTTGCAGTGCGATTACGTCGACAGCTACATTCTCCACGGTCCCGCATCGCCGTATGGTTGGAGCCGTGCCGATGCCGAGGCGTGGTTCGCGATGATGAGAGAACGCGATGCCGGCCGTACGCGTTTGCTTGGCGTGAGCAACGTTTCTCTGAGACATCTCGAGCAGATGGACGCCACGGGGGCGGAGCGTCCGGCATTCGTGCAGAATCGCTGCTTCGCCAGTTTGGGGTGGGACCGGGCTGTTCGGGCGTTTTGCAATGTTAGAAACATCATCTATCAAGGCTTTTCATTGCTCACTGCCAACCGGGAGGTTCTTGCGCAGCCATTGATCGCTGGTATCGCCGCACGCCTCAGGGCCACGCGAGCTCAGGTTGTGTTCCGCTTCGCGCGCGAAATTGGTATTCTTCCCCTGACCGGCACCTCCGACGCCGCGCACATGGAAGAGGATCTCGCCAGTCGCGATCTCGTGCTTTCCGGTAACGAGGTTAAGGAAATCGAGTCGCTTGCAGGATGACGTCGCGTGTCCTTGGCCTCGCAGTAATTTCACAGGCAAGCGTCAGATCGAGAAGCGCGATCCGGGGCAATGTCGGCAAGCCGCCCGCGCGCGAACAAGTCCTTATCCTCAGCGCAGCGAGCACAAGGATTGTTAGGAGCTCCAGATCACCGGATTAAGCTTTGAATCGGCGATCTCTCCGATCTTGCAGCCGGGGAGCCACGCATTCCAATCCTGCTGATGGTGCTTGTTGTGCGGTTTGAGCAGCTTGATACCGTCCTCCATGTAGATGATGGTCATCACAGCGCGTGGGTTGCCTGATGAATTTGGCCCCGCTCGATGGAACGTCCAGCCGGAGTGATAGCTGACCTCGCCCAGTTCGTACGGCTCTTCGATGTAGGGAAGGTTCTGCTCCTTGAGCGCCGCCTGGAGTTTGGCTTCGCTCTCGTCGCTGATCTCCAGGTCACGCCCGTGCTGGAAACGATGACTGCGCGCGGCGAACGCCAGCGGACCCATCTGGAGCGGCGTGTGTTGCAAGGGTATCCAGACCGTGCAGGTGTTCTCGTTGCTTAGTGGCCAGTAGTATTGATCCGCGTGCCATGGCGTAAAGCCACCGCCCGCTTCCTTGTAGAGCGCCTGATCGTGGTATATGCGGACCCCTTTAACCCCCATCAACTCCGCGGCCATTCGAGCGAGCCGCTTGCTAAAGACGAACTCGCGGCAGATCTCGTCCTTTGTCCAAAGATTCATGATCTGCAGGAAGGCGCGCTCATAGGTAGACCGCTCAGACATCGGTTTGGTCAATGTGTTAAGGTGGAGAACCTGCTGAGTGATCATATCGCCGTAGAATTTGAGCACTTCGGGCGAGAGCACCTGCTTGAGTTTCACGTACCCGTCCGTGCGGAAATGCTCGATGGCGCTCTTTGGCAGAGCGAAGCGCGTAGCCAACTCTTCGCGAAGTTTCGACTGCTCCATGATGGTCGTGCTCCTGATCTGATTTGTCAGATGATGTTTCTCGCGCAGCGCGAGTTCATGCCTTTTGGCAGTTTGGCTGCAGTCGCCGGTTAACCTTTGATGCAACCGAGCGGTCGAAGCTGCGCGATCTTTCGAGAAATGCCGGCAAGAGCGCAGGCATCGACAACATTCGCGACATCCTTGTAGGCCTCGGAAATTTCTTCATCTACAGTGCGGCGGCTTTGGCCTCGAACGATGATGCCTTTTTGCTCGAGCTCGCGAATGACGTTGCGACCCGTCGCCGCCTGCCTCGCCTTGACTCTGCTCATCGCACGGCCTGCTCCATGGCAAGTGCTGCCGAAGGTCTCGTGCATCGCTTTCTCGGTGCCGGCGAGCACATACGAGTAGCGGCCCATGTCGCCTGGGATCAGTACCGGCTGGCCGATTTCGCGGTACGCGGGCGGCACTTCCGTGGAGCCTGGGGCGAATGCACGGGTAGCACCCTTGCGATGAACACAGAGACGCCGCTCGAGACCATCGACGACGTGCGTCTCGAACTTGGCGATATTATGGGCGACTTCATAGACTGTGCGCAAGCGAGACTCAGTGATGCCGAGCGCCTTTTCGAAGGCCCTGCGCGTGTGCTGGGCGATGACTTGCCGGTTGGCGAAGGCGTAGTTCACCGCGCATCGCATTGCACCAAGATAGCTTCTACCCTCGGGTGAGCCGACCGGCGCGCATGCGAGTTGTCGATCGGGCAGGGTGATCTGGTACTTCTTTACCGCGGTATCCATCACGCCAAGATAGTCGTCGCACACCTGATAGCCAAAGCCGCGTGAGCCACAGTGGATGATGACCGTAATCTCATCAAGCTCCAACCCGAGCACGCGAGCGGCTTTGATGTCATAAATCTCGGAGACGTATCCGACCTCGAGAAAGTGATTGCCGGAGCCGAGGGTGCCAAGCTGTTCGCGCCCGCGTTGCCATGCGCGAGGCGAGACGTCCGCGGGATCGGCCCCGCCAATGCAGCCCTGCTCCTCGATGTGCGCCAGATCGGCCTCGCTCCCGTAACCCGTGCTCGAAGGCCCAATGCGCACCACCTTGCACCGCGCGGTGCAACTCGTCGATGGATGCTGTGAGCGCGCCGGCGGCACCCACTCCGGTAGGAACGTCGCGAAATAGCTGGTTCATGAGATCGCGCAGGCGCGGCTCGATCTCCTTGCGCGTGAACCGCGACGCCATCAGCCGCACGCCGCAGTTAATGTCGTACCCGACGCCCCCTGGCGAAACGACGCCATCATCGAGATCAAAGGCCGCAACTCCACCGATCGGAAAGCCATAGCCCCAATGGATGTCCGGCATAGCCAAAGACGCGGTGACGATGCCTGGCAGGTGCGCGACGTTGGCTGCCTGTTGAGGCGCTTTATCACGAAGGATCTGCGGGATCATCTCCTCGGTTGCATAAATACGCGCCGGCACAAGCATTCCGCCCATCTTTGGCAACTCCCAGAGGTAATCGGTAAGCTTGTGGAGGTCGTAGTCCATAGTTTTCAAAGGTCGAAGATGATCTGCGCTTTCCATCCGTGTTCGTTGCATTCGAGCTGCAGATCGTGGAAGGTCACCGCCTTGATCTCTGTGAAAATGGTGTGGCGAGCCGGATCGAAGATTTCGCCAGAGACCTCCGCTTCGAGGTGTCCTTCGGACAGCGTGAGGACTGCGAAAGCTGAAAAGACGCGATGCTCGACAATGTGCCGGTAATTAAGTTCTGAGAGCCAACGCACCAGCAAGGTTGCACCATCCGGCGCGTTGATATCGATGCGGGCTGTTTCTTTGGTCTGTGCTGCGGCGACGTCAGTGGTGACGAAAAACATTCCCCATGCTGCACGTTCAAATAGGCCAGGGAGATCGGGCGCCTCGACCGTGATCCCCGCGTCGGCAGTATGATCGACGAACTTGAGCCATGGCGGCGTTCCTTCACCGTTCATTAAATATACTGTACGCGTTTCTTAGCCGGGATCGAGCACCTCCGCAGCACTGCTCCAGCGATCGCCGCGGCAACGGTTGACGGGCGTGTGCCAACAGGGACGGAAGCGCGTGTATCCGCGTCGGCTTCGCCACTTGCTCATCACAATCATGAAGTTAAACTTGAGAAGGACTGATTATGCGAGCACGCATCCTGCTTCTGGCGGTTGCTCTGGCCTTTTGCGCTTGTCGCAAGCCGCAGGTGTCGGCGGAGCAATCATCGATCGACAGCCGGGCATCTAATCTACACCCGGCACTCGAAGGCACCGTTTACCTTTTGCGGCGCATCGCCGTGGCCACTGAGGAGTCCCTCCAGGGCTTCGATGAGGGATCCGCAGCCCTCATCATCGAAGACCGTTCCGCGAAGCTCTTGGTGCAGGTCCAAGGAATGCAGTTTGAGGTCAACCGCGAAGATGTCACAAGCGATGCGGAACAAGGAAAGGCTCTGCTCGCCCGTGCGGCGGAGAGAGAGGCAGCTCACGCAGCTGCGACTCAGCGAGCAGAAGACCGGAGGTTCCTTGCGGAGGAAGATGCTCAACGGCGCAGCTTGGCCGAAGCGAAAATCGCGCAATTGCGGAGGGAAATGGAAGCCGCTCGAGCACAAATCGCCCGACTGCGCGTGGAGGCCTACGAGGCAACCCTGGATTGGGAGGTGCAGCCCGTTTGGACAGCCGGCGATGATAGGGAGTTCTACTTCGAGGACTCCGCTCATCTTGCAGAGGCGAACGAGCGGATTGCCGCTCTGAGGACGTACATCGCCAACTGTGATCGGGAAATCCAGGTGTTGTCCCATACTTTGAATCCCGCCAATTAAGCTGGCGCGCCTATGGGTGCGCGGCGGAGGGCGCGAGCAGGGATTTCTTTAGGAGAGATCGCTGGGGATGGACCGATAAGCTTTTTTGTTCAGTGCGGCGAAGTTCCAGAATGTCGTGTCCGCTTCGGAAAGTGATCAAAGTCGTTTGAATCGGGCTCAGGTGTTGAGACGGTTCTCTGGTCGTGGCGTTAGCCCAATCGAAATCCGGTGATCAGCAACAGTCCGGCGGCGGGCAAAGCGACGAGCCAGGCGGCGTTCAATCCTGCCGCTCGGACGGCGATCACCAACCACACGATGCCGGCATCGTTGGCGCGATAAACTGCCGTATCGATGAAGTTCTTCGCTTTGTAGCGGCTCTCGTCATCCACTGTCGTGTAGATCATTTTCCGTCGCATGAGCGAGAACTCCCCTACCCGGTGGACGACCTGCACGGCCGCGACGAGCAAAGTAGTGCGCCAGGTCCCGAGAAACAGCAGAGTAAGGAACGTCGCCAGCGGAACGATCGAGAGGGCGATGCGCAAGCCGTGTCTTTGCACGATTCGATGCGTGCCAGCAGTTTGGATGAGGAGCGCGAACCCATTAACGACAAGTAGAAAAGGCATCACTCATTTCCGCTTCAAGACAGCGGGATGATCAGCAGGTTGAAAACGCTCAACCAGATGAAGAACGCAGCTGCCTCGAGGAGCACGATATGCACGGCAAAAGGGCATAGAAAACCAGCAGGTTCGTGATGAGGACGCTGTACACGCTCGGGATGAGCCAGGAGCGGCGCACGTGTTTCGCTACCCAGCCGAACCCCGGCACCGTCACCAATGTGAAGAGAAACGTGCCCGTGAAGAGCCATGGCAGCCGTTCCACACCAACTTCCGGCGCCATGGCGGTTACGCACTGGACGGAGAGTGCAGTTGCTAAAGAGCAGCAGAAAAAAAGAGCGGTCGCGGCGAGGCTGGTCACTTGGAGGTCAGCAGGCGCCGCCTTCAGTCCCCGGCGCAGCTGCCCGATCGTAGCACAGACATTTTAGGAGCAGGTCGTCGCAAATCCCCTCCGGTCGCCCTTGAAAATCGACCAGGGTTCAAGCCGGCGTCGGAAATGGCGTTTGATTAGACGAATTGACAATATGCCCCGGTTGGCGCCACGGGGAACCGCGTAGTGACCAACGAGCAATTTTCGCTCTCACATGGGCCTGGAACGGTTGAGGACCAGCAGTCAAAACCAAGTTGGGCCCTCTGACGATCAGGCGCTCAAGTAGAATGCCGAAAAGCAACGTCCTAAGCCCAGAGCTTCCATCGTCGTATAGATGAAGAACCCAACAAAATTCTGATAGCTAGGGAGCAGCGTCTGGTTTTCTCATCCGCAAGATATGATTCTGCACCGCCAGCTCTCAGGTAATCGACCAATCAAGACGCTTGGCCAACGAAAGGTGGCAACTATCATTCATAAAAAGTGACCATGAATACGAAAACCCCTGAGGCCATCAGTGGCGAGACTGGTGGCGGACTCCCTGAAATTGTCTCGCCGAGCGAGTGGCAGGACGCGCACGATAAATTGCTTGCAAAGGAAAAGCTAGCCACGCGTGCGCGAGACGAGCTGGCGGTGGAGCGCCGCCGACTGCCGATGGTCAGGATCGACAAGAGCTATGTCTTTACTGGGCCAGATGGCAAAGTCCGCCTCGTCGACCTTTTCGAAGGTCGCCGACAGCTGATTCTCTATCATTTCATGTTCGCGCCGGACGTTGATGGCTGGCCGACTGCCGGCTGCCCCGGCTGTTCAATGTTCGTCGATCAGGTTGGCCATCTCGCGCACCTGCACGCGCGCGATACTTCCTTCTGTTTGGTATCGCGTGCACCTTTGGCGCAGATTGAGAGCTATAAAAACCGGATGGGATGGAGCATTCCCTGGGTCTCTTCCGCCGAGAGCGACTTTAACGTCGATTTCGGGGTCACGACGCAGGAAGGCGAGACATTCGGCCTGAGCGTCTTCCTCCGCGATGGGGATTGTGTATATCGCACCTACTTTACTTCCGGACGTGGTGTCGAGGCGCTCGGCAGCGTCTGGACCTTCCTCGATCTCACCCCTTTCGGCCGCCAGGAAGAATGGGAGGATTCGCCCGCGGGCCGGCCGCAAACTCCGCCGTATGAATGGTGGCGCCGCTACGACGAATATGTGGACGCGTCCGACGTTGAGCCGTAATTCGCGACCTACCCTGGCCCGTAGATCGCTCTTGGTGAAACTCGCGGAGGTTTTTCTAGGCGATGAAGCTTGCGACCCCACTCCGCTGAAAAACAGCGCTGGAAGGACTGAAAGTTCGCGGGTTGCGAGTTGGCCCAAACAACCCGACTACCGCGATAAACAGCGCAGACGCGGAGCCATCGCGAAGGCCAAAGGCCGGTTCAGTGCAATAGCCTCGGGAGTTGAGTCTCCTCTAAGTGTCGCCATCTCTAAACGCCGATTGCCACGCCTTCGCGTCGCAGGTCGGTCACCTTGCAGTGGGTTATCGAACTTCGAGTCGATGGCGAGGGCGTGAATCGCCCGCTTGGAGCCACTCGCCGGGGTTTCCTCTTCCGAATGGATCTTCTGGCGCTCGAACCATCTGCGAAACCAAGGTCCGTTCGACAAAGATACGCCTGTCTCCAAGCGTGCGGACGCGAGGGGTATCCGTTACTTCCGGCAAGTTCATCTTGCGGTCGACCACCTTAACCAAGCTTCCCGAGGCATTCATTCTTACAGGTGAGCAAACTTTCTGACCGACGGAAAAACCTCTTCCGCATTGGAGACGATCGGCCGGCGGATCCGGTTTGCGAAATTTTCCCATCGCGGTCATTGGAGAGCGAAAAACCGTCTGACGCGGGGGCATGGAGAGTCTACTCTACTCTATCGGGCTGCGGCATCTGCTCCAGCCAGTGTTGACAAATTTCTCGCCTGTCATGGTTTTACCGTGTCTGGTCCGGAGAAACCACCAGCAATCGTAGCGCACGATTTGTCGACAGTACGCCGTCCACCGGCCCACTGCGGGCCGGCTTTGGCGGCGTCATCGGGCGCTACGTCGTATGCAAAGCGGGCGAAATTTCCGCTCAACTTAATTGCTAAAGATCGCTCTGTTTTTGCGCCACAGCCCGTTGGTGATTCACTGTTCGCGAGGAACTCCGTAGAGGCTGATGAGCTTCAACAGCACTCCATTGGTCCATCCAAATCCATCCTGTCCTGGGTATTCACCGCCTCCGGCAAGCTTAGTAACATCCTGCACATCGTATTTTTCCATGAGCTTGCCGGTTTCCTTGAAGACTTTGACGTTCAGACGAATCCAGCGTTCGGCGATATCTTTGGCGAGCTCGCTTTGTCCATAGTTTTGCAGACCTTTGATTGTAAGCCACTGGAGCGGGGCCCAGCCATTTGGAGCATCCCACTGTTGCTTTGTTTCCTTAAGGGTAGTCACCACGCCGCCGGGCTGCACGAATTTTTCCTGCAAAACGTTAACGATATCTTCTATGCGTTCCTCTGGCGCCAGTCGAAAGAAAAGAGGTGCTACTCCGGCTAAGGTCATTTCGTCACTTAGTTCGCCCTTGATATCGCAGTCAACATACCAGTTGTCATCGCTGGACCAACAGTATTGATTGATCGCGTTCTTCCTTCGTTCGGCTTTTGCTTCAAACTCTTTCGCGACTTGCAGGTCATTCTCCGCGGCATCCCCTCTTATTCTGAACGCCTTGGCCAACGTCATCTCCAGATGATACAAGAGGCAGTTGAGATCGACTGGCACTAAGTCAGTAGTGTCAATCGTCGTGATATTCTGGCCGTCGGCGAACCAACGACTGCTAAAATCCCAGCCACTCTCTGCGGCTGAGCGGAGGTTGCGGCAAATCACCTTCGGATCTTCTTCAGAGGCCTCACTCGCCTCCACATCCTGACGGTAGGATTCCGGCCGTGGCGTATCCAATTGGTCGTAATAGCGATTGAGGACACTGCCATCCGGCATCCTCACGGTATGTTGAGTCGGAGCAGTTTCATCCATCCAGTAGTTGTACTCTTTTTGCAACGCTGGTAGATATTCGACATATACGCCGTTCCCTTTTGCCTCGGCTAACAATTCGACCATCAGGGAGAAGAAAGGCGGTTGAGAGCGACTAAGATAATAAGAGCGATTGCCATTAGGAATAAAACCGTAGCGGTCAATCAATGAGGCGAAATTCTTCATCATGTTCTCTATCATCTCAATTTCGTCACTCTCCCTTAGACCGAGCATGGTGAAGTAGGAATCCCAGTAATAAATTTCATCGAAACGGCCGCCAGGAACAATGTAGGGGTACGGCAAAGCGAGTAAGGAGCTTCCTTCCACAGGCTTGGCAGGCTCTCTACGCAACACTCGCCACAGCCTCTTAATGTGGGTCGTAATATCATCCGGGTTCGGCGGCCGCGTAAAATTTGCCGCGACGAACGCTTTCAGGTCGAAGTTCGGCTCTTTCGCGAGGCGCTGATAGTCAGCCATGATTTCGGACGGTTTGCGGATGGGAACGCAGTCTGCAAACGTTTTTTGATCAGGAAAAATCTCCTGCATCTGCACGTTCTCAAACAGTGGCCCATAGATCTTATCAGGACTTTCCTGCGCAGAGGCGGTGGCAATGCAGAGGGTGACGAGCAAGAAGCGTGGCAACTTTTTCATAGCAACGAACGATTATTTTTTCTTGAGGGGGTCTTGACGGACCCTGATGTGAAAAATGTTAGCATATAAGGGGCTGCTTTAGAAGGGCAAACTTGAATCGGGATTGAGCCACTCGCGCAGCAGGAGGGCTGCTGGGAGCCGCGCTTCGCGGCTGGTCGGACCGCACCAGGTGCGCTGAGCGCGGGATCCCAGGTCGTTCTCCTGGGCGAGGAGTTATTCGCCAGGGCGAGAGAGGAGTAGCGCACTGGCAGCAAGGTCGTTCGTGGAGTGGATGATCGAACGTAAGGCAGGAGCAGCAGATGGGGAACCGTGTCCGGTGTGGGAAACGATTAACGAGTGTGACTCGCCGTTCCTCTAGCGACCCGCCACCCGGCGATCCACCGCTCGCCGGCTTTGGTCGCGTCATCGGACGCAGTCGCTATTTGGTGCTCATAGCGGTCGTCGCGGTGCTGTTTGTCTCCCTCACGCTCTTCTTGCTCGGCGCGCTGAATGCGTTTAGCGTGACGTGGAAGGCTTGGCGTCAGGCCTATGCGGTCGGAGACTTCGCTTCGACCGATCTCCTCATCGAGATCCTCGCCGTCATCGACGTAATGCTGCGCGCGGTGGTTTTCTATATCGTAGGAGTCGGGCTTTATTCGTTGTTCATCGCGCCCCTCAATCTCACCGCTGCACTCGGCGTGGAGTCGCTCGTCGATCTCGAGACAAAGGTCATCAGCGTCGTCATTGTCATTCTGGCGATCGCGTTCCTGGAGCATTTTGTGCGCTGGGAAGACCCCCTCGAGACCCTGTATTTCGCGGCCGCTCTGGCGATCGTGGTCGCGTCACTGGTAGTCTTTCAGTGGAATAACCAACGGGCCAAGGAATTCGAGAAAACGCATCGGCCGGAGGTGCAGGCGCGCGCGCAGAGCGAAATGTTCCAAGGCAAGCACGAGGAGCGCGAAATCCGTCCGGATGAAACTCACGAGGCGCCCTCGACCAAGGCTGCCAAACCGGAGTCTCCAGGAGCGTAGAGCGCTGGCTGGACGTCGAAGCGAATGGATGGGTTTGCGGCATGGGTGACATTTTGGGGCGCAGAGTTGACTTAGCAAGCGACTCACCTTTCAGCGCTAGGCGACTCCTTTCCAACAGAGTATTCGCCGGCTAACGCGACACCGCCGGCCTCGTTCCGCTTGACACGAGTGTTTCGTGACACCTAATAGGCCGACATGGTAGCACTATTTCAGCAGATACCTGCTCGAGGAGCGTCGCGGTTTTCTCTTAGGCGACCAGCAACCATAAGTTTACCTGCGATCGGCCTGAAGAATCATCAGCAGGGAATTCAAAGAACTACAGGCGGTCAATTCGTGGTCTCTGGCAGCGGAACGCGCTCTGGATACATATATTTCGCCGAGCCGAGTAGCTTGAACATCATCGGAGTTCTCGCGCCTGTTGTGGGAAACTTTAATCATCTTGGGGGGATCCAGGTTGCAGAGGATATTCTTGCGGCTGGATATGAGCGGCTGGAAAGCGGTGCGAGCGGCACGTCAGTGGTTCTTTTCTATGATGTTAGAGACGCCGAGTCTCCGGCGGCGTTAGATCACCTCACGATCGACAGGAGTTCGCCCAATGATACGGCAGGAGCGGTCGGGCTCTGTCGTGACGGAGGTACCTGGCTTGTTCTGGTGGCGAACTGGGATTCAGAACGCCTGGATTTTTATCGTAGCAACGGCGATGATCTTTTCGCTGTTGGCACACGCTTCTCGCCCGTGGGAACCTGGGAGCTTAGCGCAAATGGCTTCGGGCCCGGTTCTATAGATAATGGATGGGGAGCCTATCAGAATATTAACTTGTTTGCCGATCGCGACGGCTTGCTCTGGTTCGTGGGTATGGACACAAGAAACTGGCTTCAGAGAAACGATCGCATCGTTGACCTCCTGAAAGCAGATTGGGCAGATCTTTATCAGCTTAGCATTGATTCCAGTGGCATGACGGTCACTAAGCGAGCCAAGAAGCGTTTTTATCGCAACGGAGAAGGTCCTCGTTTCAGATATGGCTCCGGTTTTCACCTAAGTAGCGTCACGGGGAAATTTGAAGTGTATGCGTGCGAGGAAAACCTGAGCAACCGCGGAAGAGTAAACCGGTGCAATCGCTGGGGCTAGGTGACCGTTAGTGCAGTACATGCCGTCGGCGTTACGGTAAATCGCATTCGCAAATAGCTGCGTGGGTTTGGCAATCATCCTGGCCCGTACTGCCGGTCTTGGCACGGCTGTACGCTTCGTCGACAAGTCTGCGGACCTCCGTTGTGCGCGATGAACTTGATGCCGGACAAGACTTCACTCCGAATTCAAGATCCTCGGTGAAATGTCACGGTAAAGGGAGTGCTCTGTTGACGCGCGTGCGCGTTGGCTGCTTGTTCAACTCGCATGTTTGTCAGGCGATCAGCGAAGTTCCTCCACATGCTTCTTGAATCTGTCCAGAATACTTTGCCATCCATTCCTCTGTGCTTCCACAGGATGGGTCGATTCCGCTCCGAACGTTTCTGTGACGACTACAGAATCGTCGATGACCTGGAACGTGATCTTAACATCCCTGCCGTCGGCAATCTTGTAGACAATCGCTTCATTGGGCCTCACCTCAGTATACTGGCCATCGAAATCGAACCCCACGCTGCCATCCTTGGCTTCCATTCGATATTTGAACTTCCCTCCAACTTGGAGGTCATTCTCAGCCGATGGTGTATGCCAGTCATCCGACGCGGCATTCCATTGCGTTATATGTTTAGGGGTTGTCCATGCATTCCAAACGATTTCGATTGGCGCATCTATCGAAGTTTGAACGGTGACTATGGCGTTACTCATGGGGCTTGTCTATTTTTGCCGAACGAACCAAGCTCAGCGGACCGCCCGCGCGAGGGCGTAAAACTGCGACCATCGCGCAATGCGCGGGTTCGCTGCAGGCGCATGCTTAGGGCACATTGTTGCTCATTAAGGTGCGGCCCGGTCTGCTGGATCTCCAGACGGAGGATACTTGTCAAACTTTGGCGACGCGGGATTCATTTGGTCCCACGGTTGGGCGTCTGATATCCACACGTCCACTTGCGGGTTGAAGCAGGTTGGATCATCCAAGCTCGCAGTTCTGATCGCGACGAGGTGAGGGGCCGCGTCGGGCTTGACCTGAATCGGCGAGCCGCATTCAGGGCAAAAGCCTCGATGGGTCTTGCCTCCCATCTCACTGGGCGAGGCATGGAAACGAAGTGAGCCTTGCAAGAGCTTGAAAGCTTTCGCCGGCACGACGACGAAAGCCGAAAACGGACCTCCGCTGGATCGCTGGCAATCTCGACAATGACAGTAAAGCATCACAATCGGTTCTGCTGTGGATTCGTAGCGAATCGCGCCGCAAGCGCATCCGCCTAAAAAGGGTGCGGCTATCATGGTCAATTTGATTTTCGTGTTGGTTGATGGTTTTCGTTCGTTCGCTGATGTGACGAATGAGCGAGTGAGCACAGGACAGTCATTTTTTGCTTTTGCTGGTGTTGCGGTGAAAGTGCCTCAGTGATTTTAGAATAATGTGACTGATATTGCGCGAGGATGCTGCTTATCCATTCTAATTGTCGAGTGGGCTTCTTCTGCGTTTCGGATGGCCGGTGGTCTCAGGAGAGGCGGGTGTTGTCGGGAGTTGCAGTTTCTGGGTCAATGGGCCGGACTTCGAAGGAGAGGCCGTAGTTCAGACAAGGGTTGCCGCTCGCGATGTCGGCGGCTTCTTCGAGACTGTTAGCGAGAATGAACCAGTAGCCGCCGATCACTTCCTTGGATTCCCCAAAGGGGCCGTCGGTTATCCCATTTTTCTGTGTAATCGTTTTGCCTCGATACGTGAGTCGTTGTCCGCGTTTCATTTTGCCCTCACTGACCAGTCGATCGAGCCATGTGTAGAACTGGTCGATGGTGTTCTGTATTTCATCGCGCGAGACGTTGCTGTCCCACTGGCCTCGGGAAATTACCAGGTATTCGGCTGAAGAAGGTCGTTCGCTCATAATGGTTCTCTAAAGCTTAGGCTAGAGCCATCCCACCGACGAGCATCGAGTCACGGGATTTGCGGTTCTTATTGGCGTCTTGGTCGCCGCCTTGATTCTGCGGGTATAGACTGCAGTTTGGAAGATTTGGTCTGCTTCGCAAGGATGCCTATTGTGTTTTGACGAAGCATTGGATGAACGCATCGCCTGCTTCTCCGGGCGTGTACTCTGTTCCGCGGTAGGCTGCGTAGGAGTGTCGTTCCACGATGATTCGGTCGAAATAATAATAGTATGGCCAGCGCAATTCCGGCTTGGGGCTAAAATAAGGCACGAATGCGCCTCCAATCCGCAGCGAACGCACAAGCGCAGGCAGAACATCGCCCCAGAGTTGCTGCATATCGTACGGGACATCCTTGCTTAGATAGGGATCGAAAAAGATGCCGTCCAGGCTTTCTGGTTCAAGCGTGAGTGCAAAGTCGAAGATATCAGCCTTGACAATCTGCAAGTTGGCTGGCGGTTCCGGATATCGCTGGTAGAAGAGGTCGATGACTTGTTGATATTTCTCCACGACGGTGTGTCGGCGGGTGTGATCGTGGCCTGCGATTCGCAGCGCCGAAAGCCCCAAGCCAAGTCCAACCTCCAAATACTCAGAGCCCCAGGCACACAAGATGTCTGCCGAACGCCACATGAGCTCGCGTTCCCAAGCCTGCATGGCCTGTCCTCCGTCGATATAAAGGGTTACTTCTCCCTCCTTCTCGACCAGCTCGATTTTGGCGTCTTCAGGATATTGTGAGCTCATGGTCGCCGGTTCGGCGGGGCGGCTGCAATAGGATCGTCACCCTGTGCCAGGTGCGGCGAACCACTCCGTTTGCGATTTCTCCTTCTGAGCACCGGCACAGACAATCCCTGACTGCGACGCGGCGTGACCTCAATGGCCGCGGCGAGTTTGGCCAACGTCGCATTTTCGAAAAGAGAGCGCAGCGGAAGGTCGACATCGTACGCACTGCAAATACGTGACAAGAGTCGCATCGCGAGGAGCGAATGTCCGCCAAGTTCGAAAAAGTTATCGTGAGCGCCCACCTGAGAGAGACTGAGCAACTCTGACCAGATTTGGGCTAATTTTTGCTCAGTTGGTGTTTGTGGTTCGAGGAACGTCGCGGAGAAAATCGACTCGGTGCTATCCGGATCTGGCAAGGCGCGACGGTCGAGCTTGCCGTTCGGTGTAAGCGGCAGACGCTTCAGAAACACAAGGGGGTTTGGCACCATGTATTCCGGCAATCGATCGCGCAGGAAGCGTGTCAGATCGCGGCGGTCCAGGTCGGCGGCCAATTCTGGGACTACATACCCGATGAGCCGGATTTGACCGTCTGGGCCTTCACGTGCTACGACGGCCGCCGCAGAAGTCTGGGGATAGCGGGCGAGCGCGGCCTCCACCATGCGCGGTTCCACGCGAAAGCCACGAATCTTCACCTGATCGTCAAGGCGACCGGCGAAGATCACGTCGCCGGTCGGAAGGTAACGTCCCAAATCACCGGTGCGGTAGAGCCGGTCGCCAGCTTGGTGTGTAAAAGGATTGATGATGAACCGGTGTTGCGTAAGGGCATCGTCTCCCAGGTAGCCCTGGGCCAGGTAAGGAGTGCGAACATGAATTTCGCCGAGTTCGCCGACGCCGCAAAGGTGACTGGCCGAATTAAGGACGAGCAGCTGCGCATCATCGATCCCCTGGCCGAGCGGAATGAGCGTGTTTGGAAAATCTGGAGAGCCAGCCTGGCCGGGACCGTTGGGAACGATATACGAGGCCATCGCTTGCGGCGTTTCGGTTGCACCATAAAAATTGGCGCAGGTTACGGCCGGCGCGATGGCGCGCAGCGCGGCCACATTGCGGCCAGTCAACGCCTCGGCAGCGAAAAACGCGCAGCGTAAATCGGGCAGCTGGATCTTATCGTCTCCGAGGCCTATGATCTGAACCAGCGCGGGCGTTAGATGCAGCACACTGATCTTCTCGCGGAGCAACCAATAAGCCAGCCCGCCTGGAGCGGTCATGTCATCGGCGCTGGGAATGCAGACGGTGCCTCCGACAGAGAGCGGAGCGAAGATGTCGCGCAGGAGCGGGTCATGCGCGAGCCCGGAAAGCATCGCAAAGCGATCTGTTGGTCGCAGTGCGAAGGTTTTGCCGTGCCAGCCGATGAAGTGCGCCAGCGGCGCATGGGTTCCCAGAATTGCTTGGGGTCGTCCGCTTGTGCCGGAAGTAAACGTGGCGTAGGCCAAGTCGTCAGGTCCGGTTGCGTCCGGCGGCGCAGTTGCAGGAAAGGACGCCAGGGGAGAATCTGTCGGCGCAGGGGAATGGGCCGGCAGCTCCAGGCGACAAACAGGCGACTCATGCTCCAGGAATGTCGCCAGCGAAGGAGGCACTGAACCGCCGACTTGTAGCTGAATCCAACCTCGCGGCCGGACAACCAACAGGCGCTCGATTAACGCTGCCGGCGGATAACTGCTGTCCAGGATCAGGAATGCAGCTCCGGCCTTGAGGACTCCCAGAAGCGCGGGAACGAGAGCGGCGCAGCGAGTCGCATAGACTGCCACGAGATCACCGCCGCCAATCGCGTGACCGTGCAGATAATGCGCCAGCTGATTGCTCACGGAATCAAGCTGTCGGTAGGTCCAGCGTTCGTTTCCCTGAATGGAGACACTATCGGGGTTTTTGGCGGCGATGGTGCCGAAGCGCCCGTGGACGCTGCCTTCCCATTTCTTGAGGAGCACCGCCGAAGGATTGGGGACTCGCGCTGCCGCAGCGTGGCTCAAGAGAGAGTGGTGACTCGTGGGCCGATCCGGATCTTCGACGATTTGCCAGAGCAAATTGTGGAATTGGCGCAGCCAATCAGTCATCCGCTCGCAACGAAAGAGGTCGGGATTATAAAGGAGGAGCAAGCTGAGCGTTTCATCGTCCTCTCCGGCATACAATGTCAGGTCGAACTTGGAGCGGATCTCGGGCGAGGCGACGCGCTCTACGGCCAGGGCAGCGAGGGTCAGCGGTTGATCGACAAAGCTGATCATATTGAAAAGGACTTGGAAGAGCGGGGAGCGGCTGAGGTCGCGCTCGGGATTGAGAATTTCGATGAGGGTTTCGAAGGGCACATCCTGGTTTTCATAGGCGCCCAAAACCGTTTCCTTGGTTCGACGCAGAAGTTCCCGAAATGTCGGCGAGCCCGAGAGATCTGTCCGAACGACAACCGTATTCACGAAGAGTCCGATGAGATTTTCCAGCTCCCGGCGGCTGCGTCCGGCCATGGGAGTTCCGATCACGATGTCTTCCTGCCCTGCATGGCGAGAGAGCAGCACTTGAAATGCGGCCAGCAGAGTGACGAAAAGCGTGGCATTTTCAGATCGAGCGAGGTTCCGCAAGGCGGAGGCCAGTTCGGCAGGAAGAGTTGCGGAAATGCTGGCTCCGCTAAACGTCTGCATAGCAGGTCGTGGGAAATCGAGTGGGAGGTCCAGAGCCGTCACTCCCGTCAATCGCTCCCGCCAGTAGGACAATTGCCGTTCGAGACCACCGGTGGACAGGCGCTCTCGTTGCCATGCCGCGAAGTCCACGTAGCGCAGCGGAAGCTCGGGCAGGACGGCCCGGGCGCCTCCATTGCATTGAGCGTAGAGGGCAGCGAGCTCGCCAAAAAATATCCCCAGTGACCAGCCATCAGAGATGATATGGTGCATGGCAAGAAGGAGCACATGATCCTCCTGATGCAGCCGCAAAAGCGTGGAGCGCACCAAAGGTCCTTCGGCTAAATCGAAAGGCAGCCGCGCTTCTTCACCAGCAAGCGCCAGCATGCGACTCTGCCGAGTTTCCTCAGGCAAGTTCGACAAGTCAACCAAGCGCAGTTTCAGCCGCAACTCGGGCGCGACAACCTGCTGCGGACGACCGTCATCGCTCGCGAACGTTGTGCGCAACGCCTCATGACGGCTGATGATCACGTTCAAACTTTCTTCCAAAGCCGGGAGGTTAAGACATCCCCGCAGCCGATAAGCTGAGGAGAGATTATACATCTCTGATCCCGGCGAAAGTCCATGGAGGAACCACATTCGCTGCTGGGCAAAGGAGACCGGCGCTGGCCCGGTTCCACTGTACCGAGGAATGACTGGCTGCGCGTCACCTCTCGTTTCTCCCCGCAATCGCTTGGCTAATAACAGCCTCTTGGCCTCGGAGAGGCGATCGCGGCGAGCATCGAGACCCAGGTTTTCCATTTCTCCTCTTTGGCAGTAGTCGATGCGGCTCAAAGCGATTGGGTCGCCGACTCCACTTCCCTGGTTTGCCAGCGCGCCTCCTCCTCACTCAACGCCTCGATCTGCTCCAGGATGACCTCCTCGATGGACGAGCTTAATTGCGCGATCGTCGGTGAGGCGAAGAGCCGGCTCAGCGGAAGTTCCACCTGGAAGGCGTCGCGGATGCGCGAGATGAGACGCATGGCCAGCAGTGAGTGACCACGCAGCGCGAAGAAGTTGTCCTCGATTCCGATGTCCGACACGCCAAGCAATTCGCTCCAGATCGATGCCAGGGCGCGTTCTAGATGATTTCGGGGGGCGATGAGCGAAGTGCCTTCTCGGCGCACGCAGTTGGTTGCTGCTCGCACGCACGGAGTTTCACTTTTTGGAATCGCTTCGACGAGCTGACCAATGCAGCTGTGCGGCTTGGAAGCGATTGCCTCCAACAGGGCAATCAGGTGCTCCAGGATGCGCTTCAGGTCTGCCTCGTCCAAACGATTGGTATCGCTAACCAGCGTGAGAATAAGGTGCGGATCGGTCAGCGCATGAATTGTTAGCGGGTAATCACTGCGAATTCTAAGAGAAGCGCGCTCATCTGATCGGCTGCCGGAGCGAGCTGTCGGGTCGTCACGATAGCCGTGTCCTGGATAGTTCTGGAAGACGACACAGCTTTCGTAGAGTGGCGATCCGCCTGCCACATTGCTCCAGCCATGCACTTGTCCGGCCGAACAGAATTCATAACGGCGCAATTCGGTGTGTTGTGCCTGCAGAGTTGCCAGCCAACTTCCGAGCGACGCTTTGCGTGGCACTGTCACTCGCATCGGCAAAGTATTGGTGAAGAGGCCTAGAGTGGTTTCAACGCTGGGCAACTCAGCCGGCCGGCCCGCAACAGTCGTGCCGAAGAGTACTTCGGAGCGCTCGCTGTATCGGCTTAACAACATGGCCCAGGCGCCCTGAACCAATGTGTTCAGCGTCAGGCGGAGGTCGCGAGTCATGGTTCTTAACAGGGTCGTCGGCGACTCCTCCAAATGTCCTGAGACTTTGTCATGAGCTGCGCTGAGCTTCCGGGTGGTCGCCGGTGAGACGCGTCCCAGCGGTGTGGGGCTTTCGATGCCGCGCAGTGCGGACTCCCAAAACGACTCGGCGGCGGTCCAGTCCTGATTGTGCAGCCAAGCAATATACTCCTTGTAGACTCCTGGAGCGTCTGCCATGGGGGTTTTCCCTTGGGAAAGCGCCCCATAGGCCATTTGAACTTCTTGGAGCAAGCGAGCTGTACTCCAGCCGTCGAGCAGCACAGGGTGACGCGACCAAATCAAGCGATGCTCCGCCTCACCGGTTCGAATAAGAGCCAGCCGCATCAACGGCGGCTGAGACAGCTGGAAGCGGTTCGACCGATCCATCACGATGAAAGCCTCCGATCGCCGCTGCCGCTCATCCGGCGCAAGTCCGCGCCAATCCTCAATCCGGAAGGGAATACGAGCTCGGAACATAACCGCTTGCATGGGTTCAGCCAGGTCCTGCCAGACGAAGGCAGTGCGTAGCATCGGATGGCGGTCCACGGCCCATTGCCAGGCACCCTCCAAGAAGGCTGGATCAATCCTTCCAGTCAGCGCCGCGCAAGACTGCACGACGTGCGCAGCAGGGTCGCTTTCCGACAGTGTGCGCAAGAGCATACCTTGTTGCGCCGGCGATAGCTCGTAAACGTCTTCGATCGCGGACGATCTCATGATGAGTGTTCAAATCGGCGGTATTCTTGACACACAGGCCGAGCGGCCTGCGGCAAGGCCCGTTTTTTGGGCGCTGTGTCCTCAAGTCTCCAATCCAGCGATCGAGAGCCTGCTTCGGCGGGATCGCTGATCTCGGCCAGCTCCGCAATTGTTTGATGCTGAAACAGCTTCTGGGGAGTTAGTCGCAAACCGGATTGATTCGCGCGGGCGATAATTTGGATGCTCAGAATCGAATCGCCTCCCAGATCAAAAAAGTTGTCGTGGATTCCGATTCGTTCGAGACCCAACAGTTCTTCCCAAATGCGAGCGAGAGTGTGCTCAGTTGGAGTGCGCGGCAAGATGAAGGTGCGGGTAGTCTCAGGCCGGGCTGCGTCAGAGGCGGGGAGAGCGGCTCGATTGACCTTCCCATTTGGCAGGAGGGGAAGGGCATCAAGGAGCACAAACTCGGCAGGTACCATGTAATGCGGGAGGATCTCCTTGAGATGATTTCGGAGAGCGGGGGCGAGGCGTCGCTCGTATGCTCCCTGAGTTGGGTTGTTGGCGTAACTCCCCCAGTGTGCGTCTCGAGCCGCTGCCCGCTGCCCACTTGCGATTTTGCGCGGGTTGAGAGCATTGTTTTGCCGTTCCCCGTCAGGGCCCGAATTTTTCCATGATTGCCGGGGATCGGACGGCCTTCTCGGCGCTGCCGAGAGGTCTTCGCGCTGCCCCTCCGGTTCGCCAAATCGCCGCTCCAGCTCCAAGTCATAATAACCGTCGGGGCTCGAGTCGGACCAGCGCATCGTGACGCGATAGCCGAGCGCCTGCGCCACCTGTCGCAAGTTGTCAGGTTCGACGCTCGGATCAGGAAGATCCGCCAAAGCTGCGCGCAATTCTTCGACAGTGCCGGTGCTTTCGCCGGAACTCAGCCACGCCCAAGCCGTCGCAGGAGCGAAGACTCGCTTATTGGGCACACGAGCGATCCTTAGTGGAAGCGGTGCTCGCTCGCGCAACATTTGACTCAGACGCTCTACGGTGAACTCTAATTCCTGCCATGCCAGTGTCTCGACTGGAACGATGACGCGCTCTTTCCGCCTCGCTTTCTGAATGTCTTCCGTCGCTGACTCTTCGGGCGGATTTGCCGACGTTCGAAGGACGGCGTCATAGCGAAACTGCAATAGCTCATTTTGGCCTCGACCTTCCTTAACCTGAATTGCGACCTGATCTACTCCTCGCAACCGGCCTTTAAGGGCATGGAAAAGCATCGGATCAAGAACGAGCTCCTGCTCTTGCGCCATGCCCTTGAGTATCCGCTGACGTAGCTTCTGGACTGGCAACTCGGCCGGAGCCCGATGCAACTCGAGCGCCGTGTGATAGGTGGGCAGCAACGGGAGGCTGCGCACATCACCCACAAAAATTGCTCCGCCTGGCGTGAGCAACTGCCCTGCTTCGGCTAGCACGCGTAGCAGGTAATCTGCGCTGGGGAAATATTGCACCACGGAGTTAAGAACAATGGTGTCAAAGCGTTGACTCCCCAATCCTCGGAAATCATCTGCTTCGCGTTCCAGCAGGCGCACCTGCGGGCACCCCTTCGCGGTGAGAGCATGTGCGACACAATCCAGGGCCACCCTTGAGAAGTCTGTTCCGAAGTAGAGCTCGCACCGTGGCGCGATTCGGAAGAGAAGCAATCCCGTGCCGCAGCCAATTTCGAGCACGCGGCGCGGCCGCAACTCCAGAATGCGCGCAACTGTATTTGCAGTCCATTCGCGCATCTCATCTTCCGTGATGGGCAGGCCGGTGTAGGTGCTATTCCAGCCTACGGTGTTGAAGGTGGGGTCATCGCTCGTGGGCTTTTGCCTGTAGATCTCGTCGTAGAGCGTCTGCCAACGACTTACCTGTTCACCATCTGTCCCGTCGGCTGGCAACGTTTCGCAGTAGGTTCGATCCGGCACGATGTGACCTACCAACCGGCGCTCGCGACCTGCGTCTTCACGAACGCTGACAACTGCTTCGCGCACTCCTGGATGGCCAGTAAGCGCTGATTCAATCTCAGCAGGCTCTATGCGAAACCCGTGGAGCTTTATTTGTTGGTCCAAACGCCCGAGCACCTCCAGATTTCCATCTGCGAGGAAGCGCGCGCGATCTCCCGTGCGATAGAGCTTTGGCTCCCGACCGGATGGCCTCGCGCACGAACCTCTCTTGAGTAAGCTCCGCTTCGTTCAGATAACCAGGCGCTAGTCCGTCTCCAGCGAGGTAGAGCTCGCCAGGCACGCACACGGGAACGGGCTGTTGGTGTTTGTCGAGCACATAGGCTCTGACGTTGGCGATCGGATGCCCGACCGGAACCTCAGCCCGCAATATTGTCGGCGGTGGGCCAGGCGGCACCCGATATAAGAGCGAGGTGATCGTGGTCTCCGATACGCCATATGCATTGAAGAGGGCTACTTGAGCGCCGACATGACGTTGCCAGAGGGCGACGCTTTCTGGCGATACACGCTCGCTGCCGACGACGATCAAGCGCAAGCTCTGAGGCAAAGCTGCTCCGCTGCGAACGAGCGCGGCCACTAACTCTGCCCAGTAGGTCGCTGGCAAATTTGCTATCGTCACGCCGTTACTTGCTAACTCGACTAAAAGATCGGCAGGCGCCAAAGCGACCTCATCGTGGAGGACGAGAGTGCCACCACTCAGCCATGTCGGAAACATTTCCTCCGCGGCAACGTCAAAAGCAGGTGACGCGAATTGCAACACGCGATCGGCGGGGCTCAATGAAAATTCGCGCGCTATGGCCAGATTGTGGTTAACCAACGCGCGGTGCGTCACGGGCACGCCTTTTGGGTGACCTGTTGACC
This sequence comes from uncultured Verrucomicrobiae bacterium, assembly GCA_963744345.1. Taxonomy (GTDB): domain Bacteria; phylum Verrucomicrobiota; class Verrucomicrobiia; order Chthoniobacterales; family Terrimicrobiaceae; genus DASTFP01. The sequence goes on along the minus strand of CAVUTD010000017.1, from coordinate 275,828 downwards.
CGGAGGTGTAGATGACATAGGCGAGACTATTTTCCACGCCGTCCACCTGCGGGCACGAGCCGTTCTGCGCAGCGATTGCCTCCTGCAGATCGGTGAGACACAGAACTCTTAGGGCTTTGTTTACTCGGATTAATCGATCGATAGCCGAATGCTCCGATAGCAGCAGGCTCGCCTGGCAATCAGCCAGCATCCACGCAATGCGATCGCCAGGATAGGCGGAATCCAAAGGCAAGTAGGCCGCCCCAGCCTTGAGGACCGCCAGTAGGGAGATGGTCATGTCGAGTGACCGCGGCAGACACACGCCCACGATAGATCCCCGGCTTACTCCAGTTTCTTGCAGGTAGTGCGCCAAACGATTGCTGGCTGTGCTCAATTCCCCGTAAGTCAAGGAGTGCGTCTTGCTGATGACTGCCAACTCCCGGGGTGTGCGTGAGACTTGCGCTTCGAAGAGATCCTGGACTCTTACGCTGTGAGGGTAAGGTCGTGAGGTTGCGTTCCATGCGACCAGCTGGTGCTGCTCCTCCGGGGTCAAGAGCGGCAGTTCCGAAATGCGACGGTCAGGGTTCTCTACAATGCCGGTTAACAATATCTCGAAATGAGCGATCAGGCGCTCGATGGTGCTCTTATCGAAGAGATCCGTGCTGTATTCGATCTGCCCTCCAAGCCCGGCGGCGCTCTCCCACATGTCGAAGGCGATATCGAACTGCGCGGTGCCACGCTCGACCTTGAAGGAATGCATCGCCGAGGCCTCGCTCCATGCGCGCATCACCGGTCCGGCTCCGGTCTGCAATTGGAACATCACCTGAAATAATGGATTTCGACCGGGGTCGCGCGCCGGGTGCAATTCTTCAACGAGTTTTTCAAAAGGTAGGTGCTGATGGGCATAGGCAGTGACGGCCACCTCGCTGACTCGCCGGAGTAACTCGCGAAAGCTGGGATTACCCTTCAAGTCCGCCCGCAGCACCAGGGTGTTGACGAAAAATCCGATCAACTCCTCAACCTCGACCCAGTTTCGATTGGCGATCGGCGTGCCCACCGCGAAGTCTTCTTGCCCGCTGTAGCGCGAGATCAGAACTTCAAAAGCGGTTAGCAGGACCATAAACAGGGTGGCGCTTTCCTGTTCGCTCAAAGCTCGCAGTCTCAGTTGAAGCTCTTTGGGCAAGACGACGGATTCGGTCGCGCCGCGATAGCTTTGCACTGCAGGTCGTGGGCGATCGGTGGGCAATCGAAGTGTGGGCAGGCCGGCGAGCTGCTGTTTCCAGTAACTTAGCTGCTTGCGCAGGACTCCATCTTCGAGCCACCTACGCTGCCACCTGGCGAAATCCGCATATTGAATTCTGAGTTCACCCAGCGGGGAGGGCTCTCCCTCCGCAAAAGCGCGATATAAGACAGTTAGTTCCTTGAAAAAGATCTCCATCGACCATCCGTCCGACACGATGTGGTGCATCGTGAGTAAGAACAAACAATCGGCCGGGCCCAAGAGAAGCAATTCAGTCCGGAGGAGTGGTCCCTGCGCGAGGTCGAAGGGTTGTCGGGCATGCGCCATTGCGCGCCGAAGGGCCTCGTTTTCGCGTTCGGCTGTGAGGAGCGACCTGAGATCAGTTTGGACTAAAGGCAGAGTCAGCTCGGGCGCAATCAACTGAATCGGCTGTCCGTCCATAGCGCCGAAGGTTGTCCGCAGCGCTTCGTGGCGTCGGATAACCTCATTGATCGCCCGCTCCAATGCTTCGGCATTGAGCGGCGTCGCGATTCGCAGATGGGCCGAGGTGTTGTAGAAGGCACTGCCGGGCATTAGTTGATCCAAGAACCAGAGGCGCTGCTGGGCAAAAGAAAGCGGAAACGGCCCACTGCCACCGAGACGTTGCATGCTTGGGAGCACGCCGACGGCTTGAGCGGCGTTCATTCGGCGCCGGAGCAGTTCGCGCTTTTCCGGCGAAAGGTTGGCAATTCGGCGGCTGAAATCACTCACCGGAAACTCCTCCGTCCGTCAACAGAGCGCCGGCGGCATCATCCGGCAGCGCTTCGATGTCGCACAGGATATTTGCCAAGCTCGGTTCGTTGGCGAGTTTCGCCTGCTGCTGGACAACGGCAATGGACAATCCATGCACCGTCGGCGTCTCGAAGACTGCACGCAGCGGCAATTCGACACCGAAGGCATTCCTAATGCGGGACACCAGTCGTGTTGCCAGCAGAGAGTGGCCACCCATTTGCCGGAAGAAATCATCCAGAAGACCGACCTGTGGCACTCCCAAGAGCTCAGCCCAGAGCGCAGCCATTTCTTTTTCCAAAGGAGTCCGTGGGGTTTGGAATGATCCGTCGACCCGATCCGGGATTGGCAAGGCGGCTCGATCGACCTTGCCATTGGGCGTGAGCGGCAGCGCCCCAAGCACCATCCACTCCGACGGTATCATGTATTCTGGCAATCGGGCGCGGGCCCGTTCTCGCAGCGCGGCAATCAAGCGCGATCCTTCTGTGATTGTCTCTCCTGGTTGGGCCACCATGTAGGCGACGAGACGCTGATCGTCGTTAGGCGTTGTCCATATCCGAACGGCTATCTCGCGAATCCCGGGTTGCATAGCCAGCACGGCTTCGACCTCTCCCAGTTCGATACGAAATCCGCGCAATTTTACCTGTTGATCCAAACGGCCCAGAAACTCCAGATTGCCATCAGACCGCAGACGGACCTGGTCGCCGGTGCGATAGAGTCGGGCTCCCGGCAGATTGCTGAAAGGATCGGAAACGAATTTTTCAGCAGTGAGCGCGGCCCCGTTGAGATAGCCTCGGGCTAGTCCGACGCCCCCTAAGTAAAGCTCTCCGGGGACGCCCAGCGGCGCGAGCTGGCCTCGGCGATCGAGAACAAGGCACTGGACTCCCGGGATGGGGCACCCGATCGGCGGCGGCGAATCGCCTGAATGCCAGACGTCTACAGGGGCCGAAGTCGCGACAACACTATTCTCCGTGGGCCCATAGTGGTTGTATATTGCGAAGGGAAGACGTGAATCAGGTCCGCGGCGCAATCGATCGCCGCCGGTCAGCAGAGCGCGCAGTGAGCTCCGTTCGGGCCACTTTTCGCGCAAAAGTAGCTCGGCAAGTGCGGTCGGCACAAAGGACAACGTGATGCCTTCATGGTTGAGCCAGCGTATAAAGGCATGCGGGACATCGCGGGTTTCGGCTGACGGCACGTGCAGGCTGGCACCGGATGCGAGGTAAGGCCATATCTCCCAGACCGCAGCATCGAAAGCAGGTCCAGCCAACAGCGTCGCTCGATCGCGCTCGGTGACGACGTAGGCGGCTGTGTGCCAGGCCACCAGGTTAGCGAGCCCATCGTGCTGGATCAACACTCCCTTCGGTCGGCCAGTTGACCCGGAGGTATAAATAGCGTAGGCGAGGTTGCCCGGAGTCGCCGTGCTTTCGGGGTCGATCTGACTTTCTGCCGCCAACTGCTCGCGAAGAGAATCAAGGCAAAGCACCGGAACCATGTCGTGAGGCAATTGTGCGGTCTCCTATCAGGGCGACTCCTTCCCCTGCGATAGCGAGAGCGTGCGGAGTTTGCCGCGCTCGCTCTTCGAAAAGCTGGTGGACACACGCATTGTTCACCGCTGTGACGCTCGCTTCGCTGCTGGAAGATGTCGAGCTGCTCTGGCCCAGCAATAAGCTGCGCTCCGCCTTCGCCAGGAGGGAAAGGGTCACAATTGGGCACTTAGGATCCGTGACGATGCTTTCCAAGAGGACGCGGAAATGTTCGAGGAAGCGCGTCATGCTTTGCTGCACGAAGAGATCAGTGCTGTAGTCCAGCCGACCGCGCAGTCGATCACCGTCCTCCCAGAGCGAAAGGGAGAGATCCAAATTCGAAGTGCCCTTCTCCACGTCCAGGCGCGTGACGGATTCAGCACGCTCGTTTTTCGCTTTCGTGGCGCCGTCCTGGAATACTTGAAAGGCCACTTGGAAAAGGGGATTGCGACTGAGATCCCGCGTGGGCTGAAGTTCTTCGACCAGCTTTTCAAATGGCAGATCCTGGTGCGCGAAGGCATCGAGGGCGACATCTCGCACCCGCCTCATCACTTCAAGGAAGCTTGGTTCGCCAGCAAGATTGCTGCGCATGACGAGCATGTTGACGACAAATCCTATCAAGCCTTCGAGCTCAGTCCGGTTGCGTCCCGCAGTTGGCGATCCCACGACGATGTCTTCCTGGCCGGTATAGCGGTAAAGGAGTACTTGAAAGGCGCCTAGCAGCGTCATGAAAAGCGTCACGCCTTCTCGACGGCTGAGAACTTTGAGTTCTGTGGTCAGGCGATCGCTTAACTCGAGGGAGAGGCTGGCGCCGCGGTGTGTTGCGACGGGTGGTCGAGCGTGATCGGTGGCTAGTTGAAGGAGCGGAAGATCTGCCAACTGCCTTTGCCAAAAGTGCACGTGGTTCTTCACTGTTTCGCCTTGAAACCATTCCCGCTGCCATACCGCATAGTCGGCATACTGCACGGGCAACTCCGGAAGCGGACTAAGGCGGCCTGCGAGAAAAGCGCTGTACAAGGTGGCTAGCTCATGAAGGAGAATTCCCATTGACCATCCGTCGGAGACAATGTGGTGCATTGCCAGGACGAACACGTGTTGAACCTCGTCCACGCGGAGAAGTTGGGCGCGCAGCAGAGGACCGCGTGCAAGATCGAAGGGCCGGCGCGCGATCTCTCTGGTAAGGCGCTGAAGCTCCCGCATGCGCTCGTCCGGCGCAACACCTGTAAGGTCAACTACCGGCAATTCCACTCTCAGAGATGGCGCGATCAGCTGGAGCGGCTCGCCTTCATCATCAGTGCGGAACGTAGTGCGCAACACTTCGTGTCGTCGCACAATCTCATTGAGCGCTCCGGCCAGCGGCTCAGGACTGATCGAACTCTCAAGCCTGAAGGCACCGGCGATAATGTCCGAAGCCCGTCCGGGCGCCAGTTGGTCCAAAAGCCAGAGACGTTGCTGGGCAAAGGAGAGAGGAAAGGTGTCCTCCTCGGCATCGCTGAGGGCGCTGCCAGCATTAATCATACAATGTGGTAAAATGGACCAGCCAGGAAGTCAGATTGGAGCGCGCCAAAGAATCTTCATTTTTTTCGCGCAGCGAGAGATTGCGTCCGCTCTCGGCCGCGTCTGGCGCCTTCTCTAGCAGCGCCACAGCACTCACGAAAATTGCGACGCGACATGGAGTGACAGCTATCTAGCCAGCAATCCGCTCTTTGATTATCCTAAGTCTGCGCCCACCGCGTGGACCTTCAGCCAGCGTGCTCATGCTGGGAGCATGAATAAGCGCTCTGTCCAAGTCAAGCTTAGAGCTGTTTACTAAGCAGAAAGCCCCGTAGGGCGCTCGATTCCGCAGGTGAGATCCTAGTGAATCTTACTCGCCGCTGAACTGCGGGCTAAGATGCTGAGGTTGCGGTCACTTTTCGATTTCACTTAAGGGGAGATTAAGGTATATGCGAGGGACATTCGCCACATCCGACGGCGGGGACTAATTGATCCGGAAATGATGCAGGCTTCTACCAGGTTCCCGAGGGGCGTGAAGCAGAGGGAACACTAAGGGCTTCTGCGTCAAAGGCGATTCCAAGCCCCACGTTGACCATGCAGCTCTTGAATCGGTCTTCACCGACACTTAGCTGGACCCTCGGGCTGAGAGGTGGCGGATTTGTGGCTGAGCGCGAAACTAAAGACCCGCGCCTACCAGCGAAAATGGGCAAACGCCCTGTTCGCCTGCGCCATCTTGTGAACGTCGTCGCGTTTTTTGATGGCATTACCCTGACCGGAAGCGGCATCCCGTAATTCGGTGGCCAGTGCGTTCTCCATGGGCACGCCCTTGCGCCCTTTGGCGAAGCCGACGATCCAGCGCATCGCAAGAGCAAGTTGCCTGTCCGGCGGGACCTCCATCGGCACTTGATAGGTGGCCCCACCCACCCGGCGCGACTTTACCTCCAGCCGCGGTTTGACGTTCTCGATAGCCTTGTTCAGCGTTTCCAGGGGATCTACCGTATCGGTGCCTTCACGGGATTTCTCAATCGCCGTGTAAACGATGCGTTCAGCAACAGTCTTCTTCCCACGACGCATGATCGTGCTGATCAGCCGAGCTACGGAAGGACTGGCATAACGCGCATCCTTCTTGATTTCTTTATGGAGCACTCTGCGGCGACGGGACATAAAAGACGGAGGGAAAAGGAGCTATTTCTTTTCTTTCTTTGCTCCCTTGGACTCCTCTTGACCTGGCTTCGGGCGTTTGGAACCGTATTTGGAGCGGCCGCGGCGACGACCATTAACGCCGAGGCTGTCCAGAGTTCCGCGGACGATATGATAGCGAACGCCGGGAAGATCTTTCACACGGCCTCCGCGCACGAGGACAATCGAGTGCTCCTGCAGATTGTGGCCTTCACCCGGAATATAAGCGATGACTTCCTGGCCGTTGGTCAGGCGAACCTTAGCAACCTTGCGCAATGCCGAATTCGGTTTCTTGGGTGTACGTGTCATGACCTGCACACACACGCCGCGACGCTGCGGGCACTTGACGAGCGCCGGCGACTTCGACTTCGTCGTCACCTTGCGGCGTCCTTTCCGGACCAATTGGTTGATTGTAGGCATCGGCTTGCTGTGCGGCCCGCACCGGGAAAGTCATTGAGGACAAAAAAAGCACGCTGACGTGCTCTCTCAATCCCACGACATAACGCGGGATCACAGATAGTAGGTAGCGGGAACTGCCAAGCAAGGGAAAAGTTTAGATTCTTTTGCTGAGTCCAGGTTTTTCTAGAACAGTTGTCTGGCCATTTCAATGACCACGTCGGCAGAAAGGTTGCGCAGCCGGCAAATATGATCTTTGGAAGGCGGCGCCTGAACGAATAGACTTCCATCGGCCGGATAATGCCAGTTTCTGGGGTTTGTGGGGCCAAAGAGGGTCAGGTTATTTACAGCGAAGGCGGATCCGAGATGCGAAGCAGCGCCGTCTACGGTCAACACGGCCCGCGCCCGCGAGCAGAGCCAGAGGAAGCCCTCCAACGTCGTTGCGCTCGCAAGAGTGCGCAAGAATGGGCCTGATTTCTCCTGGATCTCGCGACAGTGCTGAATTTGCCAGTCAACCCACCCGCTCGTCATGATGAAAGGTACGGCTTTGTCGCGATATAATGCCCCGAGGGTTTGCACCCAGCAATCAGGGAGCCAGTTTTTCTGCCGCCATCCAGCCGTTGGATTCACCAGGACAAACGGTTCGTTGCCCAAGCCGTCCGGCTTCCAAGTGTTCGGCGGGAGACTCAGTGAGGGTGGACGAAAAGGAGCGGAGCCAGGGAGGGGGGTATTTTCCCAAAAGTATTCCGCCACGTATCGATCTCCGAGTTCGGGAACGATCACTTCGCCGAAAACGAGAGGATGGAACCACTTCATCTCACGCTTTTCAGGCAAGACACATCTCTTGAGTCGCGCGGGAGAAAAGAACGAACGAACCGCCGATTTATTCAGGGGATCAAAGCAGTAGAGGTGATCCTGATGCCTGAGAGGAATTCCGCGCTGCGCTTGGACGCCAGGGATCAAGCGAAGCAAAGGCGCATGACCTCGGCGCGTCATGCAGCGGATTGGTGTTCCGTGATGATCGCGCAGCTTTGCCAGCGCCGGCTCCAGCAGAACGAGGTCTCCCAGCTGCTTATGAAATGCGACGTAGCATCCGGACATCAGAAGTCCTTTCGAATACCTCAGGTGCCTGCAATTTCAAGGAGGCGCCTAAGGGGGTACGTTCCAGGAGGAAAAATCTCTTTTGCAGGAAGATGCCTTTCGTCAGACTATCGTGAAGACTGTGCGCCTTTTCATTCTGAAGCCCGACGGGATTGGGGATTTTGTGCTTGCAACAGGGGGCATACGGCTCCTGGCGGCGGAGTTTGGAGAGGCCAATCTACTTATTTGTGTTCGTTCAATTTTGGTGGCGTTCGCGCGCTCGCAGTTTCCTCAAGCTACGATCATCGAATTGCCCACCGCAAGCGAACGAAAGACCGTTAACTTATTCGCTCGAAATTTCGTCTATTGTCTGCCGCTGTGGTTCAAGCTGAGGACCATGCCGGTGGGCGGTGCCGTATGCTTCCGAAGCATGAGGAACTATCTGGAGACGTTCCTCTTCTATTCGGCCCGCACGAAACGTTTCTTCGCGTGCGAAAACATCCTTTTGCGACCTGAGAAAAAAGTCCGGGCGGCTGTCGAGAAGGCTGTGCTCAGGTTGTTTCGCCCGGAGTTGATCGCTTATCCTGAGAAGTCCGATTCGATTCCTTGGGAGGTGGAAGCCCACCGCCGCCTGGTCGCCTCTGTTTTGCACCGCGCCGTTGAACCGCATGAGATCTTGCCGGTGCTTCATCCCACTGGAGACAATGATGAGGATTATTGGATTTGCGCTCCCGTCACCACTGCTTCCAAGGTTTATCCTTTTCCACTGTGGAGGGAGGTTTTCTGTGCGTTGAAGCCCGAAAGCTTGGCCAAGCGGATACTGCTGGTCGGCTCAGAAGATCAGCGCTTGAGATTGAACGAGCTTGAAGCGGTTTTGCGGGAGGCCGGGATGGCCGGCGCACAGAGCTATGTTCCCGCCGATCTGGTGAAATTCCTCAATCTTGTCGCGGGAGGTGAGCTGAGTATCACCGTGGATACAGCTGCTGCTCATTTTGCAACCGCTCTTGACAAACCCTGCGTCATCCTGTTCTCCGGGCTGCACCAAGGTATGTTCGGCCCATGGCACCGCAGCGCAAAACAAAGGTGGCTCGTCCCGGAAGCTCCGCCGGGAAAGGCCAAGTTCAAGTGGCATGAGGGAATCTTACCTGGGCGGGTAGCGGCTGAAGTGCGGAAGCTGATGCAATGCTCCGCCAAAAGCGGCGCAGCCATCGTGCAGGATTCCTGCTCTCGCTAGCGACGTGCCGATGTGCGTTAACTCATCGTCTCGCTCGAAGATTCGTGCTTTGCTCACTATTTCCTATGCCTGCATCCCTTGATCATACTCACACTCATGGCGAGTTCCGTTTGCGTTATGGGCATCCCTTGCCCTTCGGGGCGAGCCATATCCCTGGTGGAGTAAACTTCTCGGTCTTCTCAGCCCATGCGACGTCGTGTACCTTGGTGCTCTTTGAGAAGGGAAGCTCAATTCCTTTCGCGGAAATCCCGTTCAATCCCGAATACCGCTTGGGTAATGTTTGGGCGATGATGGTCTTCGATCTGAATTATGAACAGGTCGAGTATGGCTTTCGCTTCGATGGATCAAATGACGGACACCGCGGGCATCACTTCGATCCACAGAAGATCTTGCTCGATCCTGAGGCGCGGGAAATTGGAGGACGTGACGTTTGGAAACAATCGCTGAAGAAGCCAGAAGTTTATCCGTTCCGAGGGCGAATTCCGTTTCACCAGTTTGACTGGGGCCACACCCGGCCTCTTAAGCGCCCCGAAAGCGAACTGATAATTTACGAGATGCATTTGCGCGGCTTTACGGCGCACGGGAGTTCCGGAGTGAAGCATCCCGGCACGTTTGAAGGTTTGCGCGAGAAGATACCTTATCTCAAGGAGTTGGGGATCAATTGCGTGGAATTGATGCCGATTTTCGAGTTCGATGAGCTCGAAAATCAGCGCACGAATCCCCTCACCGGCGAGCAGCTCTGCAACTACTGGGGCTACAGCACGCTTGGTTTCTTTGCACCTAAGGCGGGATTTGCCGCGACGGGGCGACATGGAACGCAGGTCCAGGAGGTTAAGCAGCTGATAAAGGCACTTCATGAGGCCGGTATCGAGGTAGTGCTAGACGTCGTCTTTAACCACACTGCCGAAGGCGGCGCCGATGGACCCACCATCTCCTTTCGGGGAATCGACAACAAAACCTATTACATGCTCGATAGCCGCGGCCAATACCTCAATTACACCGGCTGCGGTAACACGGTAAACTGCAATCATCCCGTCGTTCGTGGATTCGTTATTTCCTGCTTGCGCTATTGGGCCGCGGAATTTCACGTCGATGGCTTCCGATTCGATCTCGCCTCCGTGCTCGGGCGCGACTCCCATGGGGCACCGCTCGTCAATCCGCCGCTGCTTGAGGGTTTGGCTTACGACCCGGTCCTCGCACATTGTGATCTCATCGCGGAGGCATGGGACGCTGGCGGACTCTATCAGGTGGGCAATTTTCCTTCGTATGGACGCTGGATGGAGTGGAATGGAAAGTTCCGCGATACGATGCGACGCTTTCTCAAAGGGGAGGTCGGCGTAGTCGGAGAAATGGTTCAACGCATCATGGGCTCTCCCGATCTCTATCTAGCCGCCGGGCGGAAACCCTCCGCCTCCATAAACTTTATCACCGCCCACGACGGCTTTACCTTGCGAGACCTTGTTTCCTACAACGAGAAGCACAATCTCGATAACGGCGAAAACAACAATGACGGCGCCAATGACAACTACAGCTGGAATTGTGGCGTTGAGGGCGAATCGGATGATCCCAAAATAAACGCTCTGCGGTTGCGCCAACAAAAGAACGCGATCGTCCTCCTTTTCGTCAGCCAGGGAGTGCCAATGCTGTACATGGGCGACGAATGCGGACGCACCCAACGTGGGAACAATAACGCCTACTGCCAGGACGAGGAGTGGAACTGGTTCGATTGGTCGCTTACCGACCGAAGCAGAGATCTCATGCGCTTTGTTAAGAGGATGATTGCCTTCCGCCGAGAGAATGTTGCGTTGCGCCAACCCGAGTTCCTGAGTGGGCGAGATCGCATCGGGAGCGGTTATCCCGATATTTCGTGGCACGGGGTGCAGCCGTGGAAGCCGGATTGGGGTCTTCCCAGCAGGTCAATCGCCTTCATGATTTGCGGCCGACATGGAGCCGCTATCGGCGGCCAGACGCATTTTATTTACTGCGCCACGAACATGTATTACGAACCGCTGGATTTCACACTTCCCGTGCTGCCCAAAGGCCTGGCGTGGTATCGCTTCGCCGACACGATGCTGGATTCGCCGGACGACATTACGGAACCCGGTTCTGAAATCCCACTCGGGACAAAAAAGGTGATAAACATCGGGGATCGAGCGACGGTGATTCTCGTCGGGCGCTAAGGTTTGCAGGGTTGTTTTCTTCCCAAGGCATTGTGGCGACGGCGGACATTTGCGCCGTTCGGGAGCAGGAAAGAGTATCGGAAATAAGAATCCCCTTGCACTACGTGCGCGATGGCGCTACATATTCGCCCTTTTTTAGAGACTGAGAGATGGCGAACAATCCGCATAAACCCCCCAAGCCTGCCAGGCCCGTTCCGAAAGAAGCAAAATCCAAAACCGTGCCGAAGAGCGTTGAGACGAAGAAGCAGTCTCCACTCGACGAGAAGACGCCCCCTCCCGAGAAGCTAAAAGCTCACCCGGCACCTGCACCGTCTGCGAAGCGCACCGGTGCGCTCTCGCCTTTTGAGCAAAAGCAGCGGGAGAAGCTCCTTGCTTTGAAGGATACTCTTCTGGATTCCATGAATGGGGTAGCCAAAGACAGCTTGCGCTCGCGAGCGGAAGGCAGCGAAGCAAGCGCCTTCGGGATGCACCAGGCCGATGCGGGTAGTGACGCCTACGACAGGGATTTTGCCCTCAGCCTGCTTTCGCAGGAGCAGGATTCCCTCTATGAAATTGACGAGGCGCTGAAACGCATCGAGAACGGGAGCTATGGCATTTGCGAGATGTGTGGTAAGGCAATCCCACATGCTCGTTTGGAAGCACTCCCCTTCACTCGCTACACCGTCGAATGCCAGGCCGAATTGGAGAAGCGGAGCCGCTATCAGCGTATTCGACAGCCAGTAGTCTCCTTATTCGGTCTCTCCGATGAAGAGGGCGGCGAAGAAGACGAAGAAAGCAGCTCCGATATTAAAGATTAATCACGATGCCGCAGGAAATTGTCATTCTGGAGTGCACCGAGGCCAGAGCGGAGGGGAAGCCCCCTTCGCGATACATGACGACCCGGAACAAAAAGAGTCCCCGTACTCCGAATCGCCTCGAGAAGAAGAAATACAATCCCTTCCTGCGGCGCCGGACGCTCCATCGGGAGATCAAGTAATCGGCCATGCAGCCCAAGACACCCAAGCGCCGCTCAGCGTTTCGTCGCGCCAACCGTTCGATGCCGCGGCGCCGCACCGACATCGCCGAGGAGGCAATCGACTATAAAAATCCCGAGCTTCTCAAACGCTTTGTGACCGAGAGCGGCAAAATCGTTCCCCGCCGCGTCACGGGAATGTCCGCCCGGCTCCACCGCAAGATCACCCGTGAAATCAAGCGAGCGCGGGCCGCTCTGCTGATGAAATAAAGCCTCAGCCTTCCCCCCCGAAGCGTGGAACAATCTTTGGCCTCCACACGGGTTTCGATAGCGAACCCGCGGAGACATACTCGAAGAGCTTGCTTACGGGAAAGAGGAGGATTCCGGGAATGCCGCGGGCGTTGATGCGCACGGAGAGGTCCATCTTGTCCTGCATAAAGAAAATATCTCCGTAACCGTAAAGGCTGAAGCCTGCGCCTTCGATCTTCAGGTTCTTCGTGTTGATCCGTCCGTCTCCGACAGTGAAATCCGCTGTGGCGAGGCTTGCGGTCTGAAAGCCCGCTCCAGGAATGATCCGATTGATGATCTCGGAGAGAGGACCCAGAATTGGGATGGCGAAAATCTGTCCGTGCTCGACGCGGAGACTTCCATCGCCACGCAGCAGTTGTTCCTGACGCATGCGGGCGGTGAATTTAAAGTTGCCGCTGCCGACACCAGAAGATTGTTCATAGTTGAAATACAGTTTTGTTAGCTGGGCGAAATTGAGTCGCCGAAGACTTACATCAACTCCAAACGTCGGATCTGATGGGTCGATGGAAACGTTGGCGTTGACCCCGACATTGCCCTCCATCAACTCCGCGCTCTTGATATTGGCAAGCACTTTGGTTCCCTTGATGTTGACCTCAGCCAGGGTCCGTCCAAATTTCAACGTTCGATTGAGCAGGTCGTAATCCAGACCGCTATCAGACTGGATAGCGAGATGAAGGTCGTTGCGTTTAAGGTCCTTGAGATGCACAATGCCATCCGCCTGGACCCTTGGGGGCTGGCGAAAACGATACGGCTTGATAGTTTCGGCAATCTTCGGGTCGATCCACATCATGACGTCGACTGGAGGCATGGTGGATTCGACACCCTTCAAGATGACCTGCTGTCCGCCGAAGTCGTAAACGAATGTGCCCTTCCCCATCGCCTTGCCCCGGCCCAAGGAGAAGTCACGATACGTGATGGCGCTGTTCCCAATCTCTAGCTTTGACTGAGCCCAGTCGAGCGAGTAGCCGCGCATGGAGGTCCGGCCCAGGCGCAGGGAACCGGTTCCGGTAATCGTGGCGAGATCCGGTCTGGAGCCCCGCAGGTCCAGCTGCAAATTGGGAGCATCGCGAAAGTCCAACGACTTCAGGAGTTCTTTTTCCTTCTTGCCGAGGAGAGGGGCAAAGGTCGTTGGAGCGATGGTGTTGTTGAGGCGAAGCCGAAAATCATCTGGCGCCATGAACAGATTGGCGCTGATTTGGCCGCCGCCGGAGAGAAGCTTTGCATTCTGCAGGAAGATTTTTCCGTTGCTTGAGGCGAAGTCGGTTGTGAACGATTCGAAATCCATGCCGCGATAGGAAAATTTTCCGACCTGAACTGCGCCGGTGAAATCATAGTGAACGGGAGAGCTTGCCGCGACGATGCGGCCGGTCGCTTCGAGATGCGGCGCGGCGACGAGCTTCAGTTCATTCAGCGGAGAGTCCTTCGGCAAGAGCCGTGCAAAGTGTGCAGGCTTCAGAGTGCTGGAGAGCTCAAGATCCCAGATGCTCTCCTTCCATTGCGCGGAAAGGCTTAACTCCTCGCCTGAAACGCGCACCTTTAGTCGTTTGATGTTCAAGGTTTGTTTTTCGTAATCGGCGTCCGCTTCAATGCCATCAATGCGCCAGTTCGGAGCGATGATCGGTCCGCCACGCAGAGAGATTGGCGCAATCTGGAGGGTCTTGAGATCAGCAAGGTCCCCGCTGATCTTGAGCCGGAGCTCCGGGGGCGTTCCGGAGAATTTTAATCCTGAAAGATTTTCAAGGATTTTCCGGAAGAGTTGCTGGGCAGGTTTTGGCTTTTGCGCTCCGGGGTGTTGAAGTTGCAATGCTCGCGGATTCTGGAGTTGGCCGCTAAGTGCTACTTTTACTCCCTGCACCTCTCCTTCAAATGAACTGATCCGCATTTGCTCGGCGAGCATCGACAGCTGTGCGGAAACTCCTTTTAGGTTGAGCCTGGGGGCGTCGGGATCGCGGCCGATCGGAATCGACACATCCGTCTCATCAAGTTGAAGTTGATCAATGATGACCTTGCCTGCCAGCAAATCGGCAAAGTTTATCGAAACAACCAGCCGTTCGATCCGCGCGATATTCGTTGTTTGGCCGCTTTCCCATACCTCGACATTTCTGGCGACCAGTCCGGCGAAGGGGTCAATCGAAAGCTTTCCGATCTCGGTGCGGACGCCGTCTCCACTCAGGGCAGCCGCGACGCGATCCTTAAGCCCATAACCGATCCCAACTTCTCGGAAATAGATGATCGCGACCGGAAGACCGATGAAGATGACCAACAAGACCAGCCGGATCGACCAGCGGACGAGAAAGCGTGGAATCGTAGGAAGGTGCATCGCGGAAGATGGGCAAAGTGGTCACCGGATCACAGTAGATTCACCGGATCAACATCCACGGCGATAAAAACATCCTCGGGCAATGAAAGGGCTGCAAGAGTTTGCTGAACTGCGCCGGTGAGTTGTCGCGGGGATGCCCCGCGCAATGTGGTTTGAAAACGATAGTAGCCGCGCGCCTTTTCCAATGGAGCGGGTGCCGTGTCGCCCAGCGCCGTTTTTGGGGGCGCAGCTTCTTTCAATCGCCGCACGAGGGTTTGCGCAGTGAATTCTGCGAGCTCACGCAAGCGCGCGCGCACCGTGATGAGAATCATGCGTGAAAAGGGTGGGAAGCCAAAGCGCTCGCGAAATTCCAGTTCCTGCTCAAAGAAACCGTCGAAATCATGATGGCGCGCGAACTGTATGGCTGGACTGAAAGGCGTGAAGGTTTGGACGAGGACTTCCCCTTCGACCTCGCCGCGTCCGGCTCTCCCCGCGACTTGAGTGAGGAGCTGAAAGGTCCGCTCTCCCGCGCGAAAATCCGGCAGATGGAGGCTCAAATCGGCATTGATGATTCCGACGAGAGTCACATTCGGAAAATGCAGGCCTTTGGCGATCATCTGTGTTCCGACCAGGATATCGATCGTGCCTTCCTTGAAGGCTTGAAGGGTTTGGTAATAGGCGTGCTTGCGGCTCATCGCATCAGCATCCATTCGTGCCACCCGCGCATTCGGAAACATGCGCTTGACGGCATCCTCCACCTTTTGCGTCCCCACGCCGGAGTGCCGAATCGCTGGATCTTTGCATGCGGGACACGCTTTGGGCGTGCGCTCATTATATCCGCAAATGTGACATGCAAGCTGGGCGGCGTCACGATGGTAGGTGAGCGACACACTGCAATCCACGCATCTGCAGACGTAACCACACGCCTGGCAGAGCATTGTCGTGGAAAAGCCTCTCCGGTTGAGGAAAAGGATCGTCTGCTCGCCATCGGCCAAGCGCTTCCGGATGGCGTCGACCAGGGCAGGCGCGCAAATCGCGTCGAATCCGGACGAGCGGGCGGTCCTGCGCATATCCAGCACCCGGATGAGCGGCATGCGGCGACCGTCGACACGCTGGCGGAGTTGCAAGAGTCGATATTTTCCGGTCTGCACATTGCGCCAACTCTCCATGGAGGGAGTCGCGCTGCCCAACACAACGGCACACCTTTCCCGCTGGGCCCGCAACACAGCGACATCCCGGGCATGATAACGAGGCGCTTCCTCCTGCTTGTAAGAGCCTTCGTGCTCCTCATCGACGATAATAATCCCCAGGCGGTCAAGCGGCGCGAAGACGGCGCTCCTCGCGCCGATAACGATGCGCGTCGCACCCGAATGAATCTTGTACCATTCGTCGTAACGTTCGCCCGCAGAGAGATGGCTGTGAAGCACCGCAACCTCTTGCTGAAAGTCGGCGAATCGTGCCTTAAAACGTTCCACCGTCTGCGGCGTGAGGGAGATCTCAGGCACCAGGACGAGCGCGGTCCGGCCGAGACTGAGCGCATGCTGTATGGCTTGCAGATAAATTTCCGTCTTTCCGCTCCCGGTGACGCCGAAGAGCAGCAGAGGCCGGCTCGGATCCTCAATCGCCTGATTGAGAGCTTCCACAGCGACGCGTTGTTCGTCGTTCAGCATAAGCTTGCTGGTGGGTAGAAACGTCTCACCTGAGAACGGTTCGCGCGCGACGACTTGCGCCTCAATAGTCAGCCAACCGTGGCGTTCGAGCGCGCGGAACACTGACTCGTTCACCCCAGCTGACTGGGCCAGTTCCGCAACCGGCCGCGGACCACCGGCGCTCTGGAGAGCCCGCAGGGCGTCGAGCTGCCGCGGCGCCTTGCGGCCAAGTTGCGCCATCTCCTCGGCGGAAGCCTTCTTTGCTAGTCGGGCGAAATTGAGCCGTCGCGCTTTGATCTTCCCCTGGCGGACAACCTGTGGCAGCACGGCGGCCATGGCCGTTTCCAGCGGGCAGCAATAGTATTCTGAAATCCAGCGAGCAATTCCGAGCAGGC
Source organism: uncultured Verrucomicrobiae bacterium (assembly GCA_963744345.1). GTDB lineage: Bacteria > Verrucomicrobiota > Verrucomicrobiia > Chthoniobacterales > Terrimicrobiaceae > DASTFP01. The sequence continues at coordinate 259,151 of CAVUTD010000017.1, read as the reverse complement.
TGGGCCGAATGAGAGGTGCACCCCCGATGACCGCTTGAATTTCACGGGGGAACTTCACCGCTGAGACATCAAGAGTCTCGATAACGGTCGCCAGAACCTGTTTTGCGCGTAGTGGCACACGAACGCGTGAGCCGGGCGCAACCGAATTCGCAAAAGCTTCGGGAATCGCATAGTCGAGGGCGCGATCTCCGGCTCGATCGGGAAGGACCCTCGCATAGCTCGCCATGCCAGCATAGTATGGCAGGAGGCTTCTGCCTGCGAAAGAATTTGGTGCGCCGGCTCATGCACGAAAACAATGCAGCGGCTTGCCCGCGCATGTATGATTTTGGGTTCCAATGAAGAAGCACCTAGCCGCTCTACTCGCGCTCGCGGCAGTGCTGGCGGTGGGACTTTCCGTTTACATCCTGATCTCAGAGGATCCACGATACCTGGTGCGGGAATTGGTTTTCTCCTGGCGGTTCAAGAGATACGACGATCTCATTCGCCAGGCCTCTGAACGCTACGACGTCGCGCCGGAGCTAATCAAAGCCGTGATCTGGCGCGAAAGCCAATTTCAGCCAGGGAAGGTTGGACTGCAGGGCGAACGTGGTCTCATGCAAATAACCGAAAAAGCCGCCACGGATTGGGCACGCGCGGAGAAGATTCAAACCTTTGTCGCGACTGATCTTTTTGACCCCAAGGTGAACATCGAAGCCGGTACCTGGTACCTCAATCGCGCGCTGACACATTGGGCGGCAAAGGACAATCCTCTCCCTTTCGCTCTTGCGGAATACAATGCCGGACGCACACGTGTCCGGCGTTGGGTACAAGACTCCGGCATGGGTGAGACTGCAAGCGCAGGAGATCTTCAGGCGGTGATGGATTTTCCGAGCACGAAGAACTACATCGCGGCCATCATTGCCCGCTTTGACTTTTACAGGCGGCGTGGAGAATTCGCGGAGGCGCCACGCCCTTGAAGGTGAAAGCGCTACTCGGTGATGATATCTTTGTAAGTCATCCCTGAAGGGATCATCGGCAGGACGTGCTCGGTGTAGGGCACCATGATGTCGAGAACGTAGGTCTCTTCGGAATCTAGCATGCGCTTGATTGCCGCGGGGACTTCTTTCTTATGCCGGACGCGCTCGCAAGTCACGCCGAATCCTTTGCAGAGCTCGACATAATCGGGGTAGATGCGCTTGAGGTCCTTCGGATCTCCAAGGAACGTATGCCCTCTGTTTCCGCCATGGAAGCGATCCTCCCACTGAACGACCATGCCAAGGTGCTGGTTATTGAGAATGATCACCTTCGCGGCAATCTTCTCAATGTGAGCAGTGGCCAGTTCTTGAACATTCATGAGGAATGAACCGTCGCCATCGACGTCCACCACCTGCCTGTCCGGATGCGCCAGTTTCGCCCCGATGGCCGCCGGATAACCAAAGCCCATCGCACCGAGTCCGGCGGATGTGATGAATGTGCGAGGTTTGGTGAAATTGTAGTACTGGCCTGCCCACATTTGGTGTTGACCCACGCCCGTGGTGATGATCGCGTCTCCTCCGGTCAGCTCATACAGCGTTTTAATGACATATTGCGGCTGAATGACGTCCTCGGTATCCTTGAAGGTGAGGGGATGCTCGGCCTTCCAGCGCTCGATCTGTTTGTACCACTCTGGAAAGCGGGTGTAGCCTTTGGAAAGCGAGGCTCGCCCCATGGTCGCAAGAATGCCATTGGCGCGCTCCAAAGCGTATTTAAGATCGCTGAGGATGGGCAATCTCACGAGCTTATTTTTGTTGAGCTCGGAGTTATCGATATCGATATGCACGATCGTGCCGTGTTCACAAAACTTCTCAACCTTGCCGGTTACGCGATCATCAAAGCGCACTCCGATCGCGAGAAGGAGGTCCGCCTCGTTCGCCGCATTATTGGCATAAACAGTGCCATGCATTCCCAGCCATTTGAGAGCCAGGGGATGGTCCTCCGGAAACCCGCCGACTCCCATGAGAGTCGTTGTGACGGGAATCTGCGTTCGTTGAGCGAATTCTGTTAACTCCTTCGAGGCATCGCCTGTAATAACTCCTCCCCCACAGTAAATGAGCGGCTTTCTGGCGCTTTCAATCAGCCCGATCATTTCCTGAATCGCCAGATCTTCGGCTTTTTTGATTGGACGGTACCCGCGAAGCTTTACTGAGCGGGGATAGATCGGCTGAGTGCGCTGGAGTTGAATGTTCTTCGGAATATCGATAAGCACTGGTCCCGGGCGGCCGGTTACCGCGATGTGGAAGGCCTCCTTAACAATCCGCGGGATGTCGTTAATGTCCCAGACAAGATAGCTATGCTTAACCATCGGTAAGGTCATCCCGAAGACATCCGTCTCCTGGAAGGCCCCTCTGCCAATCATGTTCTGATTGACTTGGCCGGTGATGGCCACCAGCGGAGCGGAGTCCATGAACGCGTCCGCGATTCCGGTGACAAGATTGGTCGCGCCAGGCCCCGAAGTAGCCATGCAAACGCCAGCTTTTCCCGTCGCGCGCGCGTAGCCCTCCGCCCCAAATGCACCGCCCTGCTCATGCCGGGGAAGCACTACCCGGATCTTTTTCGACTTGGTGAGAGCCTGATGAATAGGCATTGAAGCTCCACCAGGGTAAGCAAAAACCAATTTAACTCCTTCCCGCTCCAGGCAACTTACCAGAATCTCCGCGCCATTCATAACCTGACCGCGATCAGGAGCAGAGCTTTTCGGAGAAGGCGAAGATGTCTTTTTCGGTTTCATAGCGGAACCGTCCAACTTAAACCGCCGCCCTGCTCCTTGGCCAGCCAAAATTTACTGGCCAATTCAACGACCGGCCGATTTGCGCGCGCCGTTTAAACCTGTTACACGCAAAGATGCTCGGGGCGTGATTTCACCCGGCCAGGAAGACGCAGGCGCCTTTGCTCGAAAATGTTTCTCGCAGGTTAAAGGCTTGAGAAACAAGCAGGCTGAAAAAACCGTCCGAGTTCTTGCTCATGCGGCGGTTCTTAGCGGGGGACTGCGCCATCGAAGCGCCTTGCAATTAGTTAAGCTTGTTGGCGTTGGTGCCAATCAGAGCATGGTTGGTGGCTTGCTTTGGCAGGAAAACCGCGCCGTCCCCTGCTTTATGGAAAATTACGAAGCCCTTATCTCCGTAGGGCTTGTTAGTAGCATTCAAGGCCGTTCCAGTACCGGTTGAAAAGTCGAAGTTGGCCGTCGAAAGGAAAACTGTCGATCCCTCCGAACCTTCCTGGACTTGATAAGCGATGAGCGCGCTTTGAGCAGCCGTGGGTATGCTCCCGGGCGGCGCCACCTTGCCAGCCGCAGAGACCAACTTTACAAAATCGTTGGTTTTCAGGTACGCACCGTCCACCAAGGCGTTTGCCCAATTCGCGAAACTGGGCGTCGCCAGATCCCCTGGCCAGGCGAGATTTGTGTCTCCCGTCGTGAGCCCATCGAGAGCCATCTGCTGCGTCGCCAAATGCAACTGTTTCATGTTGCTCAAAGTTTGTGTCATTTGCCCTCTGACCAGTGCCCCGGTGATCGCCGGTAGGGCAAGAGCAGCGAGAATTCCAATGATCGAGATCACAACAAGCAGCTCGATGAGGGTAAACGCACGAACGCTGGTTTTCATATTTGCGGATGGGGGTGATTTTCTCATTATCAAAATCGCCAAATTTGTCAAACTCTTTTACGAACAAGGCGTCAAATTTCCTACCTCCTCCGCTAATTTCCTACCTGCAAAGTCAATTGCCGCCTTCGGCGCGCCTCCCCCTCCCTACGAGGTTTGTCGGAGATCGATTATTTTGGGCTCGGCGACATTCATGCTGGATTGGAAAAGCAGCCTATGATAGAGACTCGACATCAAGGCCTGCCCAGCTTCACTCGCGCGGAGATCAGGCATTAAACGAACGACAACACATTAGAAGAATTATGGGCGACAACAAACGTTTCCGGGCCGGAGTTCTCTTCGGCGATGAAGTAAAAGAGCTGCTTGACTATGCCAAGGCGAACGAATTTGCGCTCCCCGCGGTCAACTGCATCGGCACGAACACGATTAATGCTTCGCTTGCGGCCGCGAGAGAGGTCAATTCGCCGATGATGATCCAATTTTCTAATGGTGGAGCACAGTTTTTCATCGGAAAGGGTGTCAGCAAGGATAAACAGCTCGGGCCGGTTCTCGGCGGAACTGCGGGAGCGCACTACGTGGATGCGGCTGCAAAGGCCTACGGGGTGCCGGTGGTACTCAACACCGATCACTGTGCCAAGAAGCTGCTGCCGTGGGTTGACGGCCTGTTGGCAGCCAGCGAGGAGCAATTCGCCAAGACCGGCAAGGCGCTCTATAGCTCGCACATGCTTGATCTGTCCGAGGAGCCGCTGGAGGAAAACGTGGAAACATGCACGAAGTATCTTGAGCGGATGAGCAAACTGGGCATCACACTCGAAATGGAGCTTGGTGTGACAGGAGGCGAAGAAGATGGCGTGGATAACACAGCCGTCGACGAATCGCGTCTCTATACCCAGCCCGAAGAGGTGGCGAAGGCCTATACAACGCTCACTCCAATCAGCCCCAATTTCACCGTTGCCGCGATGTTCGGCAATGTCCACGGAGTCTATAAGCCCGGCAACGTGAGGCTTAGACCCTCCATCCTGAAAAAGTCGCAGGACTACATCGAGAAAAACTTTGGCACCGGACCCAAGCCGGTGAACTTCGTTTTTCATGGTGGTTCTGGTTCTTCGCGCGAGGAGATTCGCGAGGCCATTAGCTATGGTGCGGTGAAGATGAATCTGGATACCGACCTCCAATGGGCTTTCTGGGACGGCATTCGGGGCTACGAAGCGAAGAATCGCGATTACTTGCAGGGACAGATCGGCAGTCCGGAAGGTCCGGATTCGCCCAATAAAAAGTATTACGATCCGCGGGTCTGGCTCGGCGCAGGCGAGGCATCATTTACGAAGCGTTTGATCGGTTCTTTCGAAGATCTGAACTGTATCAATCGTAACGTTTGAGCGTTTGAGAGCGTCCTGATCGAGCCTGGCTATCGCCGGAGTCGAGGCGGCCGATGATTTTCGCTCGGCTTTTGATCGAGAGACTCGACAAGAGAGCTTCACTTACCTAGAGGGAAGAGCGCACCTCGATTTTCTCATGTTCGACAACATCGTCTCTCTGCTTGGCGACAAAGCCGACTATCTTCTCCAGCATAGCTGCCAAACAGTTCCTGCCAATCTTTTGCATCTTCCCGGTCCCGATTGGATCGATCGCATCTTTGTTCCCTCCAATCGCAATCAGCGCGTGCTAAATCATCTGAATTGGATGTATCATACCGGGCGACTCGCCGGAACTGGCTACATGTCCATTCTTCCAGTCGATCAGGGCATCGAACATTCCGCGGGGGCGAGTTTTGCGAAGAATCCCCTCTACTTCGATCCGGAGAACATCGTGAAGCTTGCCCTTGAAGGGGGTTGCAACGCTGTGGCTTCCACTTTCGGCGTTCTTGGTTCCGTCGCCCGAAAATATGCCCACAAGATTCCCTTTCTTGTTAAAATCAACCACAACGAGCTCCTCACTTACCCGAACCAGTTTAAAGAGATTCTCTTCGGGACGGTAAAGGATTGCTACAACATGGGGGCGGCTGCTGTCGGGGCCACCATCTATTTTGGTTCGGACGACGCCTCGCGCGAAATCATCGAGATTTCGGAAGCCTTCGCTCTGGCGCATGAACTCGGCATGGCAACGGTGCTGTGGTGTTACCTGCGCAACAGCGCCTTCAAGCAGGACAAAGACTATCATGTCTCTGCCGATCTTACCGGACAAGCCAACCATCTCGGCAGCACTATTCAGGCGGATATCATTAAGCAGAAACTTCCGGAGAACAACGGAGGCTACAAGGCGTTGAACACGGGCACCTCGAGTTACGGCAAACTCGATGAGCGCATTTATTCGAAGTTGACGAGCGACAATCCCATCGACCTCTGTCGGTACCAGGTGGCCAATTGCTTTATGGGCCGCGCGGGCCTGATAAATTCCGGTGGCGCAAGCGGCGAGCACGATTTCGCCGATGCCGCATTTACCGCAGTCGTCAACAAACGGGCGGGAGGAATGGGACTCATTTCTGGACGCAAGGCGTTTCAGCGCCCGATGGAAGAAGGAGTGAAGCTCCTGAACACAATCCAGGACGTTTACCTCTGCAAGGAGATCACGATCGCCTGATCATCCGACAAGGCTGCTTAGGGATGCTCCTCATGGGAGTCCTCCCTTCGATGAGCGAGAGTGTGCAATCTGAAAGGCCGGCGGAGGCCCTTAGAGGTGGCGATTGAATGCAAAGAGACGCGAGCCGTTGTGCTTTCCTGTTCCGCACGCGCGTGATCCATGATTGCATCCGGGAAGATTTGCTCTTAAGGGAAAAGGAATGACCTTGGAACGTCGCCTGCTTTCGGCCCAAGGTTACATCGAGCTTGAGATGTTTGATGAGGCTCTGCGGGAAGTCGACGCTTTGTCTCCGAAAGATCAACTTCGCGACGAAGCGTTGCAGATGCGGCTCTTTATCGTGATGCACGCAAAACGCTGGGAGCAGGGTTTATTGATCTGTGAGCAATTGCGTGCCACAAACCCGGAATGCATGACGGGCTACATTCACGGCGCCTTCTGCTTGCACGAGATGGGTCGCACCGGGGAAGCCAAGAGGCTTCTGATCGAGGGGCCAACCTCTCTAGCAATGGAGCCCACCTACCATTACAATCTGGGTTGCTACGATGCCGTGCTAGGCAACATTGAAGAAGCCGCCCGACACCTTGAAACGAGTTTTCGAATGGATGGGAAGTTCCGTGAAATTGCCAAATACGACCCGGACCTCAAGGAAGTTCCCGGTGTGTTCGGCAAATGACGGCAGACCAGACAGCCGCTGAGCGGGTTCGAGCTATTTTCGAGTGCAATTTCGTGCGCGGTGCGGAAGTGGGCGCCTCAGTGGCAGTATGGCAGGATGGCCGAGAGGCGTTTTGTTTCTGCAGCGGGTATAGGGATGCTGCACGAAGTGTGCCATGGACTCCAGACACGATGGTGCTGATCTGGTCTGCGACCAAGGGGCTTTCAAGCGCGTGCGTGCTGCATGCGCTGGACCATTCCGATCATCACCTCTCAACGCGAGTGTCGGATTTCTGGCCTGAGTTTGCGCAAAATGGTAAAGGCGACATTGCTGTTGGTGATGTTCTCTCGCACCGTGCGGGACTCTCCGCTCTTACCGACAAGATGGTCGCACTCGGTGATCACGACGCAGTGATTCGTGCCATTGAGTTGCAGGCGCCCCTCTGGAACAACCGGGAAGAACATGGCTATTCGCCGCGTGTTTATGGCTTTCTTGCCGACGAATTTGTCCGTCGACTCGCCGGAAAACCACTGAGTGAATACTGGCGGGAAACCTTCGCCGAAGCAATCGGCCTGGACTTGTGGATCGGTCTGCCGGCTCCGCTGCACCATCGCGCCGCTCAGATGATTGCCGCCCGAGGGGGCTGCGGTGATGTCGAGGAGGAATTTTCTCAGGCCCTGGCAACCTCAGGATCCCTCACCCGGGAAGCGTTCTCTACTCCCGCCGGCGCCATTTCGCCATCCGCAATGAATTCTCCAGAGCTCCGCTCGACGAGCTTGCCCTCATTAGGAGCGATTGGCAGCGCAGAGTCGCTCGCTAAGTTCTACGCCATGCTTTCGTCCGAAGGTCAATGGGCGGGACAGCGGTATTTCTCGCCGCGCGCCGCCGAGTGGATGACGACACGGCTCTCCCAAGGTGTCGATAAGACGCTGCGCACGGAAACGGCGTTCTCCGCCGGCTTCATGATGGACCCTCTCGATGATTCCAGGCGAAAGAAACGTCATATCTTTGGACCTTCCGTTTCTGCGTTCGGCCATCCCGGCGCCGGCGGGAGCCTCGCTTTCGCCGATCCCGAGAACCGTCTTGGTTTTGCCTACGTCATGAACCAGATGGAAGCGGGCGCGTTGCCAAAAACCCGGGCTCTCGCGCTGGTGCACGCCCTTTACGATTTTCCCTGATTTCAATTGACACCGCTGAGTCAAGATCTAGCCTATCAATCCCGCTCAGCTCGGATCTATGGCATACGCTGAAGTCATTCTCACCGAAAACATCCCTGGTCTCGGCGCAGAAGCCGATCTTGTAAAAGTTCGTCGCGGCTTTGCGCGGAATTTTCTCATTCCCCGCGGCCAGGCGCTCGAGGTCACGCCAACTTCGCTGCGGAGAATCGATCATCTCAGAGCCAAGCGCGCGGAACGCGAGGCGCGCGAACTAAATACCGCCGAAGAGCTCGCCGCGAGAATCAACAAGTTGGTCCTGACTTTCACTCTCGAAACAGGAGAATCCGGCAAGGCCTTCGGCTCGATCACCGCCAAGGATATTCATGACCGCCTGCTCCAAGAGCTTGGCGGGATCGACTTGCCGAAGCACATTGTCCCTCTCGACAGAGCAATCAAGGAGAGCGGGGAGCAAGAGATCGAGGTGAAGCTTCACCACGACGTAGTCGCCAAGCTCCGCATCAAGATCTCCACTCCCAAGCGCGTGTCCGCGGAACAAACGCAGGAGGCTGAATCGCCCAAAAGGGCCCCTCGCAGGAAAACGACTCCTAAGACTTAGCAGATGGCCACTGGTTCTCCGGCTCAGTCCGTGGAGAATCCCGTAACAAGTAGCGGGTCGGGCCGAGGTAAGGATCGCAAGAGCGGGCGTTCTTACTCCCAGAAAAGCGGCTCTTATTTACCAGATATTCACAGGTCTCTTCCGCAAAGTCTTGATGCGGAGAAGGGACTTCTCGGCTCCATCTTGCTGGCCCCCGGGCGGGTGCTTGACGAATGCATTCAGCAGCGGGTCAATGATAAATACTTTCACCATCCTGCGCACGCTAGGATCTTCACCGTCTTGGTAGAAATGCGTGAGGGCAATAAGCCTGTCGACCTCATCACGCTGACGCAGCTGCTCGATGACCGCCATCTCCTTGAAGAGGTCGGCGGAGCAGCGGCGGTCACCGACTTGTTCACATTCGTTCCGACTGCCAGTAACGCCGCCTACTATCTTGAGATCCTCCGCGAGAAATATCTCTTGCGTGCGATTATTGAGGCTTGCACGGACTACGGTGCGCGAGCGTATGAAGAGCAAGGGGAGGTCCAAATTCTGCTCGATGAGGCCGAGCAAAAAATTCTCTCGATCGGAGACGATCGCTTTCGAGGCAAGGTTCCGGAGATGAAGGAACTTGCGATGGAAGCGCTCGATAGCATCGAAAAATTGTTTCAAAACCGGGGCGCGCTCACTGGATTGCCCACCGGCTTCAAAGGGATCGATGTCATGACCAACGGAATGCATGCCGGCGAGATGATCGTGATCGCGGCGCGTCCCTCGATGGGGAAGAGCGCCCTCGCCATGAACATAGCCGAACATGTCGCCATCGAGGCTGGGAAGCCGGTTGCCATTTACAGCCTGGAAATGAGCACCCAACAGCTTATGCAGCGCTTGCTCTGCTCTCATGCGCGCGTCGACCTCAAAAAGGTCCGGGACGGCTTCATCGGCAAGCACGATATGACGAATTTGATCCGAGCCACCACGAGGCTCTCTGAATGCAAGATGTTCATCGACGACACGCCCGGTCTCGGCATTCTCGAGCTGCGCGCTCGCGCCCGACGACTCAAGGACCGGAATGACGTTCAGGTGATTCTGATCGATTACCTTCAGCTTCTTCGGTCCGCGAGTAAGCGGGCGCAGGAAAATCGCCAAATTGAAGTCGCGGAAATTTCCGCCGGAATTAAGGCGCTGGCCAAAGAATTGAGCGTTCCGATCGTTGTTCTCGCCCAGCTCAATCGCAATCCGGAGGCTCGCACTGGGGATAGCAAAGGCAGGCCACGCCTGAGCGATTTGCGCGAGTCGGGCTCTATCGAGCAGGATGCCGATCTGGTGGGGCTTCTGTGGCGCGAGGAATATTACTCGGACGACGAGGAGGAGAAGAAAGAGATTGAGGGCAAGGCGGAGCTCGTGATCGCCAAGCAGCGAAATGGTCCGGTCGGCGCGGTCCCCTTGACGTTTCTCAAGCATATCACCCGTTTTGAAGATCGAGCGCCTGAGCGGGAAGAGCCTGAGCGATAGTGCTACGTTGCGAAGCCGGTGCTCTTCCTCAAAAATATTCCTTCAACGCCGCGAGAACGCGCTCCATCGGCAGGCCGATGACATTGCTTGTTGACCCTTCAATGCACTCGATCAAACGGCCCTGGTCTTCTTGAGCCGCATAACCGCCGGCTTTGTCAAGAATCGGGATGCTTTGCAGATAGTCGTCGAGATCAACAGCCTGCCGGCAACGAAATTTCACACGCGTGGACTCTACGAAACGGCAAAGCTTTCGCTCGCTTCTTTGCACCAGACATACGCCGGTCAGCACTTCATGGATACGGCCACACAGCCTCTCCAGCATGAGCCGGGCTTCTTGCAGATTCTTCGGTTTCCCGAAGATGTCTTCCTCGATGGACACGATTGTATCGGCACCTAAGACGAGGCGATTTGGAAATCGCGAGGCGACTTCCATTGCCTTGCGTTCAGCATTAAGCAGGCAAAGTTCGCGGGCGCTCCAATGGCTGCCGGTTAGTTCTTCGATGCGCGCTGCTTCGGTCTCGAAATCGATCGCTGCCTCTCTGAGCAAATCGCAGCGCCGTTGAGAAGTTGACGCGAGGAGAAGAGGGGCACGCGGGCTCAGCCGATCAAGCTTCAAATCAAGAATTGCTTGGGGCTGGGGCAATTCTTGTGGGGGGAAAGATCCACGCGGGGGGAGCGAACGCTAAACTCGAGGCTTAAAAAGCATCATGGCCGTTGGAGAGGCCAGTGCTGTCCCGAATGCTGTCGAGTTGCTTGCGAATGCGCCTGGAAGAGTCCGGGCGGTTGTTGATACTGGCGATGATTCCTGCCAGGAAAGGCAGGATTGTGGCTGCTCCAGCTCCGATAAGCGCGACCGCCGTGCGCTGACGCGCCGTCTGTTCGAATTTGTCGGCGATCAGCAGGCCCACGCCGAAACCCACCGCCGCTTGCGAAAGCGCAACGATGCCCGTGACCGGAAGGTTGTCGCCGAATTTATCGAATGAAATGGAAGACATGTTGTTGCGCAACTTAGGTTTGTGGTGTGGGATTTTCAAATGGAAACTCGGCGCATTCTCGGAATCGATCCTGGTGAAGCTCGCGTGGGAGTTGCGCTGAGTGACGAACTTGGCATGCTGGCGCATCCGCTGGAAACGATTGACGTTGCCAAGCTTGATCCCTGCGCACGCATCGTCGAGCTGGTGACGAAGCATGCCGTCCGCGCAGTGGTCGTCGGCATGCCTCGCAATATGGATAATTCCTTGGGCGCGGCGGCTGAGAAGGCACAGTCGCTGATTGAGAGGCTTAGAGCGCGTCTCAACTGCAACGTCATCCCATGGGACGAGCGGCTCACGACTGTCGCGGCCACGCGCGCGCTGAGAGAGGCGGGAATAAAGGCCAAACATCAACGCGCTGTGATCGATCAGGCTGCCGCGCAGATACTTCTTCAAAGCTGGCTCGATTCCCAGCAATGATCTTGCGGCTAACCATCGCGTACGATGGCGGGTCGTATGCGGGCTGGCAGAGCCAGCCCAGGGGCAATGCGGTTCAGGATTTTCTTGAGAAGGCGTTCGCAAGAATTGCAGGAGCGCGCGTCACAGTGCACGGTTCGGGACGGACCGACGCAGGTGTCCATGCGCTAGGCCAAAGCGCCCATGTCGAGGTTTCCGATAAAATGAGGCCCGGAGAGTGGCAGCGCGCCTTAAATGCCCATCTGCCTCCAACCATCCGCGTGGTTGCTGCTCGAAGAGCGGCAGCGGATTTTCATGCTCGCTTTTCCGCAAAAGGGAAAATTTATCGATACCTCGTCCGCAATGGTCCCGTTCTTCCCCCGCTTGAAATTGGGCGCGTTTGGCATATCGCTCAGCCGCTCGATCTGACAGCGCTTCGTCGAACGGCGACTATCTTCATGGGACGCCACGATTTCGCGGCTTTTTGCGCCAATCGCCGCAAGGGGATGCGAGACACGACAAGAACGATTCACAGCATCGGCATCTCGCGGCGTTGCGGATTGATTGCCGTCACCTTTAACGGCGATGGCTTTCTCTACAAAATGGTTCGGATGCTGACAGGAGCAATGGTGCGCGTCGCTCGGCAGCGTGAGGAGCTCGAGAGTGTGCAGACTCGGCTGGAGGCCGGTCCCAAATGGAATCATGTTGCTCCAGCCGAGGGATTGTACCTCCTAAAAGTCCTCTACTAAAGGGAACTCGGTGGGAGCGGTCGCCTGCCGTTCTCGAGTGAAATTCTTCTCCAGCGGACCCCAGCGCTGTGCTACTCCACAAGCTTCTCGCCTGCCGAATTGCTCATCGGCTTGATCTTCACCGCCAGAGTGTCGAAGTGGAATCGAAGATTCGAAGCGTCTCCAATATATCTCAGCACTTCTGAGACCGGCACATTGCGAAGACTCAAGGTTACTCGCGATTGGGCTGCTTGTTCTGGCGACACCATCCAGACGACGTTTAAAGAATACTTGCCTGCGCTGAGCTCATGAACTTTTTGCGAAACAAAGCTCACGGCTTCAGGCACTGTCGTGTCCCGTAAGTCCACCCGTGGGATAATGATTCTTTTCAGGGTCTCCTCGAGATTGGGGGCCCTTTTTTCGCGTTTTGCAATGATGTGAAGGTAATTTCTCGCCGCCGTATTTTTCGGATCCATCGAAACAAGCGATTCGAAAAGAGACCTCGCAGTCCGATAATCTCCAGCCTGAAAGGCTCGCAGCGCTTCGGCCTGAATCTCGCCCTGCTGCGCCCCGACGGAGGAAAAGGCGAGCAGCAACAGCAAGAGAATCTTCTTCATTCCTGTTCATTGTACATGCCACCTGGCGCACTTCAATCGGCAGCGACTTGAAGAAGACCACTCATCTGTTAGCGTGCGCGGGAAAATGTGGAAGAGGCTGATTTTCGTTTCAACTTTGTTAGCCTCGCTCTCCGCGGATCTGCCGCCGCTTGGAGGTCAACTGACTGATGACGAGAAGAGGAAGCTCTTCTTGCGTGCTCGCGAAGACATCCGCCCGGTCCCTCGCCCCAGCCCATCCGCGACCCCGCGGCCCAAACCGAAAGCCGCGCCAACTCCGACCCCTGCTCCACGCGCAACGCCAAAGGCCACCCCGCACGTTGAGGAAGTCGAACCGCCACCGCCTCCCAAACCGACTCCCTCGCCGAAGCCCACCACGCCGCCTGATGTCATCCCTCTCAAGTCGCCGGAGCCAACGCCAACTCCACGGGCACCTGCGCAGATTCCGCCGGGCAAAACGCCTGCGGGCGAGCGCCTCGATGCCCCAATTCTCATTGAGAAGTCAGGCCTTGAGGAAGACCACGGGCTGGAGCCGGCTCCAAAAACCAGCGGCGGGTGGTTTAGACGCTGGCGGTACCTTTCGCCATCCGTGCGCAGAGCAATCGACCAGGCAAGGGTTAGAAAAGGACGATGGAAATACATTATTATTCATAACAGCGGCACGCGGCAGGGCAATGCACGAGTTTTTGACAGATATCACCGGCGGATACGTAAGATGCAAAACGGGCTCGCGTATCATTTTGTCATCGGCAATGGTCGTTCCTCCGGCAATGGTCAAATCGAGGTCGGGCCACGTTGGACGAGGCAGATCAATGGAGGTCACGTGGCCAGCGACTATCTTAATAATATCGCCCTTGGAATTTGCCTGGTAGGCGACTTGAATCGTGATCGTCCCACTGATGATCAGCTCGCAGCCCTCGATGAACTTATCGGTTACCTGCGCAATCGTGTCGGAAAGATCAAGGGGAAGCAGGTCATCGTCTTGCCACACAAGAAAATCAATCCGCGACCTACGGATTGCCCGGGAGATCGCTTTCCTTACAGCTGGCTTAGGCGAAAGTTTGGCTCGTAAGTTAGAGATCGCGTCATGAGAATTGGCATCACGGGTGTGACCGGCTTCGTCGGTTCGTGCGTTGCAGCGCATTGTGCCAGCCACGGTCACCACGTTGTGGGCTTCTCACGGCGGTCGTCAGCGGAGCGACGGTTATTTCGCTCCGATAGCGTCCCTGATCTCAGCGGCCTCGATGCCCTGGTGAATCTCGCCGGAGAGTCGATCCTAGGATTATGGACAGCGCGGAAACGCCGTCGTATTCGCGAAAGCCGTGTCATGGGCACACGGCGAATTGTCGAGGCGATCGAGACAGAAACTGAGCGGCCCCTGGTGCTGGTCAATGCTTCGGCCATTGGATTTTACGGAGATACGGGAGAGATGTTGGTCGATGAATCCTCGCCGCATGGGCATGGCTTCCTTGCCGATGTCTGTTGTGAATGGGAATTCGAAGCCGGGCGCGCGGAGTCCCTTGGAACTCGCGTGGTCACGGTGCGGATGGGTTTCGTTCTCGGATCTCACGGTGCGCTCAAGCTGATCGTGCCCGTCTTCAGATTAGGCATGGGCGGCAAGCTCGGAAGCGGTGGTCAGTGGATGAGCGGAGTGCACGTTGATGACGTTGCGGGAATTGTTCTCTGGGCTCTTGAGAACGAGACGGTACGAGGCCCGGTCAACGCCGTGATGCCGATGCCTTTTCGCAACGTGGACTTCACCAAAGAGTTGTCCCGATGCGTTAGACGTCCGGCCATTTTCCCAGTTCCGGCGTTCGCATTGCGGCTCGGACTCGGAGAGCTCTCCCGTTTCATGCTTGGCAGTTGCCGGGTAGCTCCGCGCGCTGCGATGGAAGGTGGTTATCAGTATCGATTCTCCACGCTCCGTTCGGCTCTGGCCAACGCCGTGCCGTAGGTTTGCTCAATAAGCTTGTTGCCGGATTCAAGCGCCCCTGCGAACGAGATTGCCAGGCAGAGGCCCGAGCCTATTTGTTCTCGAGCCAAGATTCGTTCGGCGATTGGAGAGGCTGGATGAACAATTTTGCTGCGGGATTGTTTTCTCTAGCCATTCGTCTGCGTTCAGCTTTTGCGGAGCGCACTCGTCACGCGATGGTCTACCCTGTGGGCATTAAAGTTCTTCAACTCGCACTTAAGAGGTCTTTAGGCGGCCTGCTGATCGAAACGGGAGGAGAGGAGAGATGGTGCTGAACTGCAAAGCGCTTCGCCTTTTTGAGTTCCTCTTCGGTCCGATTTTTAGGGCGCGCATTGGTCGCCAGCGAGCGAAGAAGACGTTCGGAGATGGCTGCGATATCGCCGACCGCTGCCAGGAAGGCAGCTTCGTTGCTTTTGGATGGCTTGTTAAAACCGCTGATTTTCCTGACGAATTGTAGTGAGGCCACACGGATCTCTGGCTCCGTCACCGGCGGTTCGAAGTTGAAGAGGGTTTTGATGTTTCTGCACATAAGCGTTAACAGGATCTATTCTGTAATTTCGATTCGATTGCCGTCCGGGTCGAGGAAAGCGCACTCGTAGTATCCATCGCCCGTCTGCCGAGGCCCATCAAGGATCTTAAAACCATCCTTTCCCAGTTGCTCTGACAAGCGATCCACTGCGTCCCGAGAACCAAGAGAGAATGCGATATGGATGATCCCCAAGAATTGGGCGATGGGATCATTAAGGGAGTGGGGTATCGATTCCATTTGCATCAATTCGAGTCTCGCCCCCTCGGAGAAGGAGAGAAAATACGAGCGAAATCCTTTTCTTGGATTCACGTAGAGATCGTTGGATGTCGCCCGGAAATATTTGGCGTAAAAGAACCTCAAAACTTCGATATCCCGCGTATAAATCGCAACATGCTCGATTTTCATGACAAGAGATTTTCCTGGGAGACTGGCACAAAGGCAAAGTAGAGCCTTTCTTTTGCTTGTCCGCGCTTTTCCTTATCCATCGCAGATTCACTTAGGGTTAATTGATCGTCCTAAAGAAGAAGCGCCAGGTGGGGCCAGAAGATGATTATGCCAATAATTGACGCACCAATAGCTGTCACCAATACGGCCCCAGCGGCGACATCCTTGGCGCGACCGATCAGAGGATGAAATTCGTTGGTGGTAGCGTCAGCGAGCAACTCGACGGCGGTATTCATCGCTTCAGCGGTCCAAACGGAGGTCATGGCAAGGACAATCAAGCACCATTCCGCGGTGGAAAGGTGAAAGTAAAAACCAGCGGATACCACGAGCATTGTCGCCACGGCATGGATCCAGGCATTATGCTGAGATTGCACGACATGAAGAATGCCCAGGGAAGCGTAGCGAAAGCTCCTGGCGCGTCCAAGCAATCGAAACGGGCGCTTCATTCAGGTGGAAGCGTGCGCGGTTGTCACCCCAAGCAACGCTAAAAGGCTCTCCTGCACGCGAGAAATATGAACTCAAAATCCACTAACATGTCCACTGCGATTGGGACGCCAGGCCCATTTCGCGAGTACCTGGAGGCAGTTCAGCCTCGCCGGAATTGGCAAATCGTCTCCAGACTTGACACGTTGAGGGTAACTTAATAATGCTTCCTCGCTGAAAATGAGGCGTCTTCTGTATGTTTGCGCCCTGGCTGCGCTCGGGTTCGGCACGGGCTATGGAGCCGGCAGTGGAGCTGCCGGCGGCACGGACGAGCCTGTTGCAAAACAGGAAAGTCCCGCAGTTAGCGCCTACAACGAGGGCGTGGAGCTGATGCAGAAGAAGCGTTCTGCCCAAGCTCAGGCCAAATTCGAGCAAGCGATCAAACTCGATAAGAACTTCGCCGAGGCTTACAACAATCTGGCCTTTGTCTTGCGGAAACAAGGGTCGGCGAACTTCCAGAAATCGCTCGATTATTACAACCAGGCCATCGAACTCAAACCGAAGCTAGCTGAAGCGTATATGTATCGCGGCGTGCTGAACACTCAGATGGGTCGCAAGGCCGCCGCCCAGGCAGACCTCGCCACGCTCAAAAAACTTAACCGAAATTTGGCAAGGGAGCTCGAAGAATTCATGCAAACCGGAAAGGAAGAGGACTATCTTTATGGTGCAGCCAAGGCAAAGTGAATTCAGCTTCGGTTATGCCTATGGACCGACGAAAAATGTCCCCGTCGGTCCAAAGCCGGCTTCCTGATAGGTCGCGTTTGTTTCCCTCGCCCAGATATAGTGCGGGACGTTGGCTGGAATGACATAGACGGCGCCCGTCGGCATGGCGACCATTTTCGCTTCGTCGAAGACTTCGCCGAAGCCGACAGAGATGGTGCCCGCTAGCACGGTGCTATTTCGTTCATCGGGATGTGTGTGCGGGGGAATTCGTCCTCCGGCTGCAAGTCTCACGCGTAGAATGTAAGGTCCTCGCTTCTCCTCGCTGCCGATTATCCAGGCGGCCTCCAAGGCAGGATTGTTCGGGGAACTTACCCAACGAAATCGGGCCGGTATCAGTGCCACAGGATCCCTGCTCTGTGCCGCTGCTAAATTCGCCAAGAGGAAAGAAAAGATGATGGCGGGAAAAAAGGGAGTCATATCGCTAAGGCCGCGTCCTTCCCGACCACGCGGCTTGACCGCGTTGACGTGGAACGCTTCCCCGAAGCTCAGCGCTAGGCATATTCTGCCTTGATTTCGTGCCGGGTAAGGACGAGCAGGCTCACTACGCCGATGAACGTGCCGAGAGGGAAGCCAAGGCATGAAATAAGCGACAGAACGATCGACGCTTTTCTGTTTGTTTTCCTCAAGAGAAAGATCGCGTTGAGGGTATAGGCAATCGACAATCCGCCACCAACGAAGAGCAGCACAGCTAGTGCGACGAGTTGACGCGATTGCGACAGTTGCTGGGCGGGTTCCTCAATTACCGTCTTCATGCTCAGCAGGACCGCAATCATCGAAAGCAAGACGAGAGCGGCAAGGAGCAGATATAGATACGGCAGCAGCCGAAAAGCCATCTTCACGGGGTTGAATTATATCCTGCCGCAGGTCCTTATCCAAACTTTCATCAGAAGCGAGCCGGGAGAAGCCATCGAGGTCGGCTTACCGGTTTGGAGCCCCCGATTCGAGCTTGAGAATCGTAAACCGAAATGTTGAGCCGTCGCCTTCCTTGGTCTCCACGGTCACTTTGCCGCCATGAGCCTCGACAAACGTCTTGACGATGGCGAGACCGAGGCCGGTTCCTTCCGGGTTTTTTTCCGGATCAGTTTCAAGCTTGTCAAAAATTTTTTCCAAACGCTCTTCAGGGATTCCGGAGCCGTTGTCGGTGACCCAACATTCGATGGCATCAGCTTTTTCCCGGGCGCCGATCACAACCTCCCCTCGAGGCGCATACTGAACGGCGTTAGTTATCAAATTCTGGAAGATGCGCCTGAGCAAGCTGGCGTCAGCCAGCATGGTGAGCTCTTCGGGAATTTGGTTGATGACCTGTGTGCTCGTAGGTCCGGTCACGGGTAGGAGATCGTGAATGACGGACTCCACGAGGGGCCACAAGTCCACCGAGCGGCGCTCCAGCCGAATGCCAGCTTCGGTCTGAACGTGCGCGCTTTCTTTGAGGACTCTCTCAACGAGCGTCTCGAGTTGCTGCACGTTGCGGCGCAGTGTTTTCAACATGGGGGACGTTTCGCTCGGCCCTTCCTTCTGATCCTTCTGCTCGAGTTCAAGGATCCTGCTCACCAAGGCGATAGCGTTCAGTGGGGCGCGAAGGTCGTGCGCCACGAAGGCCAGATATTCATCGCGCCGGCGCTGCAAGTGCAGGGCCTGCTGGGTCGAGAACGTCTGAATGGCCAAGCCGATCGCCTCGTCGAAAACACGATTCAAGATATGGAAGGCCTCTCCTTGGAGGCTCAGTCCGTGGCTCTCGGCGAGGTCGTGGATGCAGGCTCGAAGGATATTATATTCTGTGACAACTTCGACCATATCAAAGCCGTCGTGATATCTTTGAAGTCCGTGCATCGGCGGGCTGCCTTGGATGAGCGGTTTCGGGATGGTCTTTGCAGCCGCTTGCTGAAACGCTGTGGCGAGCTCGTCGAGCAGTTGAGGAACATGGTCATTGAGGCTGGGAGTATCCAGGTGCTTTGCCGAGGGGAGTAGCCTGACCTGCTCTCGCCACTGCGAGAGCAAATGAGCGCGCTCACGCTTAATGAGCGCCGCCAGCTTCCCGAGGTTTTGAATGTTCATTTTTCGCTCGAGTTCCTCACTGCATCTCAGCTCTTGGGCAACTATCCGCCGATTATACGAATCGCGAGGGTATCTTTGGGAAGTGAGAGCATGCGTTGATACGATGCCTCACTGATCCTGCTCCTGACGACGCCACCATGCTGCCGAGGCCTTAGGCTTCTTCAATCCAAAGATCGTAGAACTTGATGCGAAATCCCGGGCCTTCCGGCGCTGCGCACGTGATTCCGACGTTCAACTCGCGAGAACACTTCAGGTACGCTGTCCTGATCATCACATAATCCTTCCCATCGAGCGAATAAAAGACTTCCAGACTGCAATCCTGCCGCTTGACTCGGAACCACACCTGAGCCGGATTGATTTGCAGCGGAGTTACGGACCAGTCCGAAAAATCATTTGTCACGACGGCGCTGGCTTGTTGAACGCCACCCACGTACTCGATCCCGCATTTCATCCAATATTGATCGGAGGCCCGCAACATCAGGCCTCCCTGATCATAGAGCGCCGCGTAGTCCCCGTGGACTCCTATTTGGACGACGAAGTTGCCGGAAACTTCTTTGTACAGGAAGTGTCCCGAATCTCGAATAAATCCATAGTGCGTCTTCCTCCAGAAGTCCGTCTTCGGAGACACGTCGACGGATAGTCCACCGTCTTGAACTTCCCACTTGCTGGGCGGATTCAACCATTGAAAGGAATCCCACATAAGATTAGAGCTGTTGACGCTGATGATTTGATTGCTAGCCAGCGGCCCTTCGCACCAGCGGCGATGGATTCCCCCACTCGCCGGCAAAGACAAATTGGCTGAGAGGTTTTCGATGTCTTGGGGCGAGGTCGCGTTCCTTGAGGGGGTCAGAGAGTTGCGCGGCCTCAGCTCGATATCCAATGGCCATGGCGGTCCATGCTTCGCAACCGGCTGGGATCTTGTAAACCTCACGAGCCTTGTCGGGCAGAATGCCGATCATTTGGTGGACAAAAAGCCCCCGCGTTGTTGCCTCGACGACGAGATTCGCCGCGGCCAGGCCCAGGTCGTGAATTGCCGCGCGGTTTTCCTTATTGTTCCGGGAAAAGCGCAGGCTCACAACCCCCAACGCGAGAACCGGCGCAGCTTTGGCCCACGCCTGATTCGCCTCCACGAGGCAAGAGAGAAGCCGCTCGAACTCTTCCGGGTTATCCTTCGTCGCGATAAAAAAGCTCCAAGGCTGTTCGTTATAGGAAGAGGGTGCCCAGCGTGCCGCTTCAAATAACGAGCGGATGTCCTCCAGTGCGACTTCTCTGCCATCGAAGGCGTATGGACTCCATCGTTCGGCGAGAAATTTGTTTATCGGGTAGTCGGTCGTTGCTTTCTTTTCATTCATGCTCGCTCGTCCTTCCTGCTGTGACACCTAGCGTTCCAGTCTCTCTTTGAGAAGCCGTAACCTCCTCAAATGTTCCGAAACCGGTGCGGTATCGCAGTGATTGGGAAGAATTCCCTCGAGGTCGAGTGACAGCGCGCGGACGATACTGGAGCGGATGAGCTGAGGACAGCTATTGAAAATGGCTGGTGGAACATGGGAAAAGGTTCCATAGCTAGCGAAGAGATCGGCGCAGAAAAGAAGCTTAAACTTCCGGCAGTAGAAACCGGTGTGTCCGGCCGTATGTCCCGGCAAATGGATGGCGGTAAGCCCGTGCCAGATTGGCAGCTCTGAGTGATCGTCCAACCATCGATCTGTTGTGAACGGCGAGTAGGAGAAGAGCCGGCGGCCGAAAGCTTCAAGCCATCCGCAAACTTTTGCAGCACCACGGTAGGAGAAGCGACCCTCGTAATGTGCGGCATCGAGCCGCGGGGCCGCCACCCACGCACCCGAATCTTTGGCAAGTGACGCCACATTCAGGATGTGATCGAGATGTCCATGGGTTACAATAATTCCTCGAATAGCTTTCTGATCCCAGCCACGTTTGTGCAGCGCACGAGCGAGGAGATAGCGCCCTCCGATGAACCCGGCGTCGATGAGATAGAGTTCATTCAGGTCCCGAAGGACATAGAAACACAGTGCCGGGCCACGGACTTGAAGGATATCATCGCGCACGAATCGCCCCATATCGGCCGTTGCGTGTGGAAGGTGAGGTTGTGGCGTAGCGGTCTCGCGAGGGAGCCATCAAGCTTTGAGAACGGCCTGCGTCAGGTGAGCCAGGGATTCTTTCGCGTCGCCGTAGAGCATTTCGCAATTTTGTTTTGTGAAAAGAGGATTTTCCAAGCCCGAGAAGCCCTTCCCGCTGCCCCGCTTCAGGACGACGACACGCTTGGCGCGATCCACTTCGAGAATCGGCATACCGGCAATGGGGCTCGAAGAATTGTCACGAGCATCGGGATTAACAACGTCGTTAGCGCCGACGACGACCGCGATGTCCGTCGCCGGGAAATCGGAATTGATCTGTTCGAGCTCGTAAAGTTGAGAGTACGGGATGTTTGCCTCCGCGAGCAGCACGTTCATGTGACCTGGCATGCGTCCCGCCACGGGGTGGATCGCAAACTTGACGGTTACCCCCGTTTCTTCCAGAGCCGTCGTGAGTTCTCGAAGTGCGTGTTGCGCCTGGGCGGTGGCCATTCCATAGCCGGGCACAAAGACAACCTGGCGAGCGTAGGCCAGTTGCACCGCGAGATCTTCGGCACTGGCTTCCCGCATGGCGCCCTCCTCGGCGCTCGCCTTCGCGTCGGAGACTTTCCCGAATGCGCCGAAAAGCACGGCAGTGATCGATCTGTTCATGGCGCGACACATGACAATCGAGAGGATGAATCCCGAACCCCCGTCCAGAGTTCCGGCGATAATTAAAACATTGTTAGAAATCGCAAAGCCGATCGCAGCGGAGGCGAGGCCCGCGTAGGCGTTGAGCAAAGCAATCACGACCGGCATATCCGCGGAGCCGATCGGGAGCACCAGCAAGACTCCGAAAACCAAGGAGAGGACAACCAGCAGGTAAAACAGGAGCGTTGCGCCCGGTTGGAAAATCAGGACGACGAAAGCGACGATAATTACGGCCAGGAGCGAGAGGTTAAAGATGTTCTGCCCCTTGTAGGTCAGCGGCCTTCCCGGCAACATTCCTTGCAACTTCGCGAAAGCGATTAAGCTGCCGGTCGTAGTCAACGAACCCAAAAGCACGTCGAAGCCTATGGCGCCCATCGTGAATTTGCTGAGACTTGCCCCATGCAGAGAGTATTCTGATATTCCAACGAGCGCCGCGGCGAAAGCGCCGAAAGCGTGCGAAAAGGCTGTCCGCTGCGGCATGGCGGTCATCGGCACCCACAGACCGATCATGGTGCCGAGCGCGGATCCTAAGAGGAGGCCCGCGATAATCCATTCATAGCTGACGATCTCCTGATGGAGCAAGGTGCCGATGATCGCCATGAGCATCCCGAACTCCGCCAGGTGCATCCCTCGCCGAGCCGTTTCGGGATGGCTTAGCCCGCGCAGACCGAGAATGAAAAGAATCGATGCCAGGAAGTAACTGGCCTCGATGAGGTAAGTGCGCATGAAGAAGTTTTACCCCTTCTCTTCCTCAGGCGTTGCCGCGGGCTTCTTCTTGAACATCCTGAGCATGCGGTCGGTGATGATAAAACCGCCCACCACGTTCGTCGTCGCGCACATCACCGCCAGAAAGCCTAAAATGGTGCTGAGTGTGCTGTGCTGTGCGCCTGCCGCGACCAGCGACCCCACCAGGGAAATTCCGGAAATGGCATTGGTTGCTGACATGAGCGGCGTATGCAAAAGGGACGGCACGCGCGAGATCACCTGGTAACCGAGAAAGGCTGCCAGCATGAAAAGGTAGACTGTGGCGATGGCTGTTTGGGAGCTCATGGAGTGGAGGCGAGGTCCGGCAGGGGTTTTAGACCATAGGCGGTCCGGATGGTGTCATTGCAGATTTCACCGCGGTGGGTCACCACGGAGCGGCGCAAAATTTCCTGACCGAGATCGAGGGGGAAGGTCTGGTTTTGCTGATCCCAGGAATGCTCGATGAACGCGGCAAAGTTATTGGACAGCATTTCGCTGGCATTGGTGGCGGCGCGGCTTGGCAGGTTCGCGAAGGCAACGACGTTCACACCACTGATATCAAGCACTTCATCGTACTTTATCCCTTCGACGTTTCCGCCGGACTCTACGGCGGTATCGATGATGACGCTGCCGGCCTTCATCTGACGAATCATCTCGGAGGTGACAATCACGGGGGCTTTGCGTCCAAATACCTGAGCAGCCGTAATGACGACATCCGCGGAAGCAACGCGCTCAGCGAGCAGTTCGCGTTGTTTTTGGATTTGCTCGGGAGTAAGCGCTTTGGCGTAGCCGTCTGCAGTTTGAGAGACTTCTCCGAGATCCAGTTTAACGAAGCGAGCGCCCAATGATTTTACCTGCTCTTCCACAATGGGACGCGTGTCAAATGCCTCCACAGTCGCCCCCAACCGGCGGGCGGTTGCAATCGCCTGAAGTCCGGCGACACCGACTCCAATCACGAAGACTCGCAACGGTTTGATGGTGCCAGCGGGCGTGATCATCATGGGAAAAATTCTCGGGCAAAAACTCGCCGCCAGTATTACCGCGACATAGCCGGAAATGTTCGCCTGTGAGCTAAGGGCATCCATTTTTTGGGCGACGGTTGTCCGCGGCACCATCTCCACGCTGATCGCACTCACTCCGGCATTAGCCAAGTGCTCTACAACTGGCCTTTCGTTAAAGGGATCCAAAAAGCTGATGTGTATGGACCCCGCTTTGAGCAGACTGATCTCCTCGAGTGTCGGCTTGCGCACGCGCAGGACCAGGTCTGCTTCCGCAAGGGATTGCTCACGATCGCGACTAATACTCGCTCCCGCAGCCTCGTAATCTTCATCCTTGAAAGAAATGGTATTCCCGAGACCTTGCTCAACCTGAACGTTTGCGCCGAGTTTAACGAGCTTGCCAGCAGTAGTTGGAGTCGCTGGAACACGTCGTTCGCCGACTGTATGTTCTTTGCAGGCAAAGATCCGCATCGCAACTCAGATTTTCTCGCTTGGTTTTTGTAAGCTGCCCTTCACTCCAGGGCGCCGTGCTCGCAGGAGAACCAATTAATGGGAGCCTTGCAAGTCAGCTCGCAAATTTCCTTTTCGATGTCGCCAGAATACCTTGCCAGCTGCGTCGCATTCAACAAAGTTGCAGTCAATGAGGCAGCCATTGCCGACACCTTGGTCTGATGCTCAAAGCCATGCTGAGCAACGAGATTCGGCCCGCCACAGTTTTCACGATCGACATGCCACAACGTTCCTGGGCGGCAGTTCGCGAGGGCCCACTTGGGCAATGTGTCAATGAAGCCGGAGGAGCCATGCCGCACGATGTCGCCCTGATCGCCACGATTGCGGTCGGGTTTGCGCTCGCGTTTATCTTCGGATTTGTTGCCAATCGCATAGGCCTGCCACCGCTTGTCGGCTATCTTGTGGCCGGAGTATTGGTCGGCCCTTCAACTCCTGGCTTTGTCGCTGATAGAGCGAACACGATGCAGTTGGCCGAGATCGGTGTCATGCTGCTCATGTTCGGGGTTGGCCTGCACTTTTCCGTCGATGATCTGATTGCCGTGCGTGGAATAGCGATTCCGGGTGCCATCGGCCAGATCCTCATCGCTACAGCTATGGGCGCAGGCTTCGCTATGGCTTGGGGGTGGAGCCTTGGAGCCGGCGTGGTGTTGGGCCTCAGCCTTTCTGTCGCCAGCACGGTCGTATTGCTGAAGGCGCTCGAAGAGCGTAATGCCGTCCATACGCCGAATGGTCGGATCGCGATCGGCTGGTTGGTCGTCGAGGACCTTGCGATGATTCTGGCGCTGGTGCTCTTGCCGGTCTTCGCCGAGACCTTTGGCGGGCATTTAGGCGCGGGTTTGCATGCGCCGCAAGAGAGGGGGGTTGTGACAGTGCTGGCCATCACCTTTGCGAAAGTCGGGGCCTTCATCGCAATCCTCCTCGTAGTGGGGCCGCGCGTGCTGCCGTGGATGCTGCGACAGGTCGCACGGACGGGATCACGCGAACTTTTCACGCTCTGTGTGCTGGCGGTTGCGCTGGGAATCGCTTTTGGTTCAGCCGAGCTCTTTGGAGTCTCTTTCGCGCTCGGCGCTTTCTTTGCCGGCATGATTTTGCACGAGTCCGACCTAAGTCATAAAGCCGCGACGAACTCGCTACCTTTGCAGGATGCCTTCGCGGTCCTGTTTTTTCTTTCGGTTGGCATGCTGTTCGATCCATCGGTCATCTTGCGTGAGCCGCTGATGGTCGCTGGGGTGATCTTGCTTATCCTGGTGGGTAAGTCGCTGGTCGCCTTGGGAATTGTGCTGGTGCTCGGTTATCCCTTGAGCACGGCGCTGACCGTTTCCGCCTCGCTGGCTCAGATCGGTGAGTTTTCCTTCATTCTCGCCGGACTTGGGATCAGTTATGGACTGATGGCCCCAGAAGGGTTGAATTTGATCCTTGCCGGCGCTCTGCTGTCCATCACGCTAAATCCCCTCGTGTTTGCGGGCGCGGACAGGATGATTCGATGGGTGCGCGCAAGACCACAACTGAGCTGTCGTTTTGAGGATTCCTGCAGCGCGCGTTTCGGCCGCCTGAAAGAAGATTTGGAAAACGCGCGCCGTCGCGAGGCGGAAAAGGCGGCCGCCAACAAGACGTTCACTCCCGAAGAATTGGTTAACAGGTTTCCCCTTTTTTCGGGTCTCACGCCCGAGCAACGTGAGGTGCTCCTCTTGCATTTTGGCACTCGGAACGCGGAGCCGGGTGAACGGATCATCCGAGCGGGTGATAAGGCGGATGTCGTCTATTTCATTTCTGAGGGTGAAGTCGAGGTCTGCATCGGAGAGCGGCGGATCAAGCTCGGCGCTGGTGATTTCTTTGGTGAGATGGCTTTGATCAGCGGTCTGCCTCGCTCCGCCGATGTGACCGCGCTCGACTACAGCAAATTCGCTACGTTTAGCCGACGCGATTTTCGCCAATTCTTGAGCCGTTATCCCGACATCCGCGACCATATCGCCAACGTGACCGCTCAGCGTAGGGAAATGAATCGTCACTTGCTAAGCGAAGGAGCTTGAGCAACGCTCAACCTTCAAGTGGACAGTCATTCGCGGCGCCGAAGACGAACTTCAGCGTTGAGAGTTCCGAAGGAGAGGCTTTAGCCTTCGGGAGTGAGGCCGGGGACGATGTCGAATCTGGCGGCAAGCTCACCTAGACGTGAATCTTTAATCGGAGCAAAATCCACGGTAACGGCGTTTTTCGATCTCAGGTCACCGAGAGCGTTGTAAAGGGCGTCGCGTTGATTTCCTGAATGGCCTTTGATGAAGAGCTGGGTGGTCCACGGCTCCCGCCCTTTCGCTTTGATCATGAAGTGGACGTGCGGAGCTGGCCTTCCGGGGTACGGCACTGGCTTGATGGTGCGAAAGTAGTATTCACCAGTTGATCCGGTCACAAAGCGGCCGAAGCCTTGGAAATTTGCATCGAAACTGCCGGTCTCCTGGAAAGCCCGCTCTTTAAGGTAGGTGGCGGTGCTATCGACCTGCCAGATTTCAATGGTGGCGCCAGCCATCGGCGCACCTTTGGCGTCGAGGACACGCCCGCTCAAGTGCGTGATTTCCCCGACCGCGGGCGTTATCGAGTCATTGACGATGATGAGGTCGTTATCTGCATCCAGCGGCAGCTTGTCAGGGTATAGGGGGCCTTTGGGTGCCGATGGCGTCTTGCGCAGCAGTTCTTCAGCGAATGCGCCTGGGATGGTAAAGAAGCCGATGGTCAGGCTTGCGCTCCAAAGAAAGCGGCGGCGCGTGAACTCAAGTTCAATGTTGTCCATGAGAGAATAAACTCCGCGTTTCCCGCTTTGCATAGGAGCGGCTCTGCGAAGAGCTGGCACCGGAAAGGACTGGTGGGTCCCTTTGATGTCAGCAACTTCCTCCGACGAGGGTTTAGTGAAAACGTCTAGCTGCGAGCTGCGGCTGACGCCTCCGTGTCGTAGATGCCCCAAAAGCGGACGATACGACCTTCGCGTGCTGTGAAGACGTGAGCCCATTCTGTTTCGAATACCTTTCCGCTGAGTCGCACTTGCATGCGCTGCCAACCGAGCACAGTCACCGTCTCTCCGGCAGAAATGAACTCGCGAGGCTCGAAAACCATGATGTTCTCGATCATAGGAATGCTTGCGAACCATTGGGCCAGCTCGTCTTTTCGAAACGTTCCCGTATAAGGGAGGCCTTTCGAACCAATAAACTTCCAGTCTACCTCTTCAGCGACAAGATCGAGGATGGCCGGAACGTCTCCACGACCAAATGCGGCGTAGGCCTTTTGGACGACTTCAAGGGCTTCGGACGTTTTGTTCATGAAATGCATGCGTTCATCCGCTTGGGACCCGCGGAGCTGCTGATCGCGTCTGAACGGTTCGATGCTGCTCCTCATCACGGCGGAAATTTTCCATCGATCAAGAGGTAATCACGGGAAGAACCTTGAAGGCAAGTCCGATGGAGTCGCCGCGTTCCCGCGATCGACGGTGGATGAATTCAATATTTAGCTTGTCGCCTGGAGCTCACAAAGCGGAAACCCTCAGCCATCAACTTTGCCCGCCTGCACACTATGATCAATCCTTTGCGGTTTCTTCCTCCGGCAATCGTTTTCGTGACCTTCTGGTTGTTCGGGCATGCCGCGGCGCAGCAGACAAGCAACGAAATCCCCGCGCCTCTTCAAGTTTGGAAAGAATGGGCAATTTGGGACGACACGGAACAGCTTTGTCCCACCCCTTATCAGGATCCTGAAAAACACCTTTGTTTTTGGCCTTCGCGACTTACCCTCGATATGGGTCTCGATCAAGGGGCCTTCGATCTTAGCGTCGCTGTTTTTGGCGAGTCGTGGATTCCCTTGCCCGGTGGCGAGGGAGTTTGGCCGGTGGAGGTCAAGGCCAACGGCGGGCTGCTCCCTGTTGTTGAGCATGATGGTCGCCCTTCCGTGAAATTGGACGCGGGCACGTATCACCTCGAGGGCACATACCGCTGGAAGCAAATGCCCCAAAGAATTTCGCTCCCACAGGAAGTAGGAATTCTCTCCCTCACGCTCGAAGGCACACTGGTGGAGTCGCCCGATTGGGACGCTGCGGGAATGCTTTGGCTCAGGCGGGACGCCGCGTCGCAAGAGGCCGAGAAGGATTTTCTCGCGTCGAAAGTGTATGCACTGCTCGAAGATGGGGTCCCGCTGTGGCTGCATACTGAGGTCGAACTCGTCGTCGCGGGCAGCAGCCGGGAGGAGCAGATTGGCTCGATTCTGCCTGAGGGCTGGAAAGTCGCGGCTGTCACCAGCCCGATCCCCGTTGCCGTAGATGAGGCGGGGCGAATGAAGGCACAAGTGCGTCCCGGTAAATGGAGTGTGCAAGTCGACGCATTCCGGCTCGATAACCCACAAGAATTTCGCTACCCGCCCGAGGCAAAGCCTGCTGTGCCCGAAGAGCTGATTGCCTTCCGCGCGCAGCCCGACTTTCGTTTGGTAGAAATTGTCGGCGCGCCGTCCGTTGATGTCACGCAAACCACTTTTCCGGAAAGGTGGCGCGATTTGCCGGTCTATCGATGGACTACGGCCTCGCCCTTCCGTATCGAAGAGCGCGTTCGTGGCATGGGTGCGCAGAAGCCGGGGGGACTTAAGATCGCCCGTGCCCTATGGCTGGATGAAAACGGTCGCGCGTTGAGTTTCCGTGATCAAATCAATGGTCACAGGCAGGAGATCTGGCGGCTCGATGCCGCGCCGGGGCAGGATCTCGGTTCGGTGCGAAGCAATGGGAAAGGTCAACTCATTACCCGCAACCCGCAGAATGGAGCACCCGGTATCGAAATCCGAACTCGCGATATCGATCTGGAAGCGACCGGGCGCATCGAGCGGACACAGCAACTCTCCGCCACGGGTTGGCAGTCGGACGCCGATGCGCTGAACGTCACCCTTAACCTGCCCCCCGGCTGGAGGCTCTTTGCTCTCTTCGGAGCGGATTGGGTCCGTGGCGATTGGTTGACGGCTTGGACGCTGCTCGACCTCTTTCTTCTGCTTGTTTTCTCGCTGGCGGCGCTCCGGTTGTGGGGTATAGGCGTGGCCATTCTGGCGTTTGTTGCCCTAGGGCTCTCCTACCACGAGCCAGGCGCGCCTCGTTACATCTGGCTAGTCCTTCTGGTACCGCTTTCTCTTCTTCGAGTGGTGCCCGCTGGTTGGGGACGCCGTTTGATCGGCATTGGGAAATGGCTCACCATCGTGGCGTTGGTGTTCCTCCTCGCGCCATTTATAGCCCGGCAGGTGCAACAAGCGCTTTATCCTCAATTAGAAAACGTCGGCTTGGCTGTGGGAAGACCGTTCGTGAGTGAGCGACTGGAGAGTCGCGCGCAAGAGAGCGCCGCCGCCCCCAAGGTTCCAGTCCCGCAACGCGATGAACCCCTTTCCAAAGAGCGTGCCGCCGAGGACAAAGCGCCGACGCAGCAAAGCAATTTGATGTACGAGGCTGATGCTCGCATTCAGACGGGGTGGGGAGTTCCCGAATGGACGTGGCGCACAGTGGCATTCGGATGGAATGGACCTGTCCTTGCTTCCCAGCGAGTCCATCCCGTGCTCATTTCTTTATCGCTCGAACGCGTACTTACCGTTCTTCGCGTCGTCCTCCTACTGACGCTTGCCGGTGTCCTTCTGAATGCACGGGGACTGAAAAACTTTCTCATCCGATCTCGGACAACTGCGGCCGTTCTCTTTCTCATTCTGACAACTGTTTTTTCGACGTCTGCATCGGCGCAGATTCCCGACCGCGACACGCTCGAAACCCTTCGGCAACGCCTTCTTGAGACATCGGACGCCTACCCGAATGCCGCCGAAATAGCCTTCGTTTCCCTCCAACTGAAGGACCGTCGCCTGATCATGGACGCAGAAGTCCACGCCGCGATCATGACGGCGGTGCCGCTGCCTTGCCAGTTCGGTTCGTGGTCGCCTATCTCCGTCCTTATTGACGGGCAGCCGGAGGTGGCGATGCGGCGCGAAGACGGTTACCTCTGGATCGTGCTCCCGAAAGGGATTCACCGTGTACACGTTGAGGGCCTGGTCGCAAATGTTCGCGAATGGGCATGGACCTTTCAGCTAAAGCCTCGCCGGGTTGCCATTGAGGCGCCAGGTTGGACCGTCAGTGGCGTGCGCCCGGACGGCGTACCCGAGCAGCACGTCTTCTTCGCTGTAAAGGAAGGAGCCGCCCCCGGGGAGGCGAGTTACGACCGACAAGACTTGCAGAGTGTCGTGGCGGTTGAGCGTCACCTGGAACTCGGATTGGTTTGGCAAGTGCGGACAAAAGTGGCTCGACTCTCTCCCGACGGCAAGGCCCTCGCCCTCCGGATCCCGCTTCTTGCAGGGGAAAACGTCCTTTCGACGGATGTTTTAGTTCGCGACGGCTTTATCGAAATCTCTCTCAGAGCAAACGAATCTGAATTCACTTGGGAGAGCGAACTGGCAGTGACTGATCATATCAAACTGACAACAAGAGCTGCCGACTCGTGGGTCGAGCGATGGCATCTCGTCGCCTCGCCCACATGGAATGTGACGATTGCCGGGCTAGCGCCTACCTTCGAGTCAGGTAATCCCGACCTTGTCCCGGTGTGGCATCCGTGGCCCGGGGAGAGTGTGGATCTTACGGTGAGCCGTCCTCAAGGCATTGCGGGAGCGACGGTGACCGTCAGTCGTGCGACGCACGAGATCGCACTTGGCAAACGGCAGCGCGTTTCCAAACTCGAGCTCTCCTTGCGTTGCAGTGTGGGCCAGGATTTTCTCGTGGATCTTCCAGCCGACGCGGAGGTGACCTCGCTCGTGCGCAATCGTGAGGCCATCCCTGTGCGCAAAGAGAGCACTAAAGTTATCGTTCCACTTCGTCCTGGCGAACAGATCGTTTCCATGGGGTGGAAAACAAATCTGCCCCTGGGCTTGCGCGCCGCTGCTGGGGAAGTTCGACTTCCCATCGAAAGCGCCAATATCCACACCTTGATCCGGGTTCCGGAGGACCGCTGGGTTCTCTGGACGGACGGTCCCCTACGGGGTCCTGCCGTGCGATTTTGGACCATTCTGATCTGTGCATCGATAGCGGGCTGGATACTCGGTCGCCTTTCCTTCTCGCCGCTTCGTTCCTTTGAGTGGGCGCTTCTCGCCCTTGGCCTCACGCAAATACCGCTACCGGCTGCTTTGGTAGTCGTGGGCTGGCTATTTTTCCTTGTGTGGCGTGGGCACGCGTCGTTCTTAGCCCTTCCCTCCTGGGGTTTCAATTTGTTTCAGATCGCGCTCATCGTTCTGACGGCGGCTGCATTGGGAATCTTCCTGTCCGTGGTCGCTGAGGGACTCCTCGGCA
The DNA here is from genome assembly GCA_963744345.1 of uncultured Verrucomicrobiae bacterium. Taxonomy (GTDB): domain Bacteria; phylum Verrucomicrobiota; class Verrucomicrobiia; order Chthoniobacterales; family Terrimicrobiaceae; genus DASTFP01. The sequence goes on along the minus strand of CAVUTD010000017.1, from coordinate 227,710 downwards.
ACCCTGAGATGTTCATCGCAGGCAACGGGTCCGATCGCACTCTTCTGCGCTGGTATCAGCCGAGGTCCGATGGCTCGCTACCACGCCCTGTTTGCGTTTCTGTCTCCATCTGGTGGTATCGCTTCCTCATGCTCGCGTGGGCACTCTGGCTCGCGGCATCGCTCATTCGCTGGCTGCGTTGGGCATGGCAGCAATTCAGTCGAACCGGCTTCTTTCGCCGAATGGGCAAGAAAACCCTCACGCCGCCTCCAATGCCAACCCAAACGTGAAGTGGAGAAATGTCGTATTTCGGTATGCCGGCAGGCCCGCAACTCCACCTTCGCGGATCATCAGGCTGCGATGGCAGTGAAAGCTGAGAATGGTTTGTTCGTTGGCGTTTCGATTTGCGCTTGCCTCAGTCAGGAGCTAGCGGAAAAGAGTTCTGATTGGCGGGCAAGACTCTCGGTGTCATCGACGTCCTCGAGCGTGGGAAGGAGCTTGACGCTCAACGACTCGCTACAAGCGGCAGAGAGGGTTTGATCGAGAACAACGCGCGTGCTCCAGGCGATATTTTCAAAGAGCGCTCTCGTTTGCGTTTTGAGGCCGAGCAAAACGTAACCACCGTCGGCCGCGGGGCCAATCACCAGATCAGATTCGTTCAGCCCTTGATCTGCCTGCGAGAGATAGTCTCCAGAAATGCCAGGACAATCTCCTCCGATGAAAAAGACGCGCCTTGCTCCTTGCCGAAACTCGACTGCAAGAGCGGCTCTGAGACGTTGCCCCAAGTCTCCCTCGCTCTGCGGCTCGAACCGCACCACTCCTGGCAGAAAAGGTTCGAGCCACGCCCGCATTTCCTCCGCCGCATCTGTCGGCGTAAAATGCACGCTCACTTGCCAGCCAATGGGTATGGCCTTCGCTTGATGCTCGACCAATGCGCGGTAGATCGCGGCAGCACGTTCGTCGCCGACATCCCGCGCCAAACGTGTCTTGACTGTGCCCGGGCGCGGTGCCTTGAGAAGCATGCAAATCACTTTCACTTGGCTTACAGGATATCGCGGCCCGGAGCTTCTCGTATGAAAATGTCCGCGCGGGATCGTCAATCTTCGGAAAAACGCCTCTTTCGCAAGACGCATCACGTGGATGAAGAAGCCTGTTGCGATGCTCAGAAATTTTTTGAGTATTCAGAATCTATCACGAACCCTCCGAGAGTTCAGACGTGACGGCCGCGTAGCTTGACATTGGGTGAGCGCATGATCCGTCCACTGATCAGCCTGGTTGTCCCGGTATGGCACGATGATCATCTCGTCGTTGATCTGGTAAGCCGCGTCTCTCTCGACGCGACGGTTGCCGAGTGGGTGGTGGCCGCCGTCCACCCTTCGGAGATCCTCAGGAAGTTGGAGGAACGCGGGGAGATCCGCCTGATCATTTGTGAACGACCCTCGCGAGGTGCCCAGATGAACGCCGGGGCCGGGGCAGCGCACGGGTCTCTCCTCTGCTTTCACCATGCGGACTCTTATTTGCGGCCCAAACATCTCAGATCGTTGACCGCGGCGGCCGGGAATCAAGCGATCATTGGCGGCGCATTTCACCGGCGCTTCGACGATCGGCGTTTCTGGATGATAGCATGGGAGCGGCTGCTGCGGCGCATTCTTTGGGTGATGGGGCCGCTCTTCGGGGATCAGTCAATCTTTGTTAAAACCGATGTCTTTCATGAGATGGGAGGTTTTGCGGACATCCCCATCATGGAGGACATCGATTTCTCTCGACGGCTTCGTCGCAAGGGACGCATCGCCCTGCTTGACCCTCCGCTCTGGTCCTCGCCAAGGCGCTTCCGCAGTTTGGGCAACCTGCGCACCTCTTTACTCAACGCGATCTTCATCATCCTTTTCTTCCTGGGCGTAAGTCCCCACCAAATTCATCGCTGGTACTATCGAACGCGCTTTGAGCGCGGCGCAGGGCTCCGCTGATCGGTCCGTCGGACACGTTCCACAGGCGTGGTCATGAGACCGAACAGTGTTTGGTGCTCCGGTGGGTCGAATCCCTCAAGCCCGAACTCCAAGGTGCGCGGATCTTCACGCATGCGGAAGCTGCCGAACAATCGGTCCCAAAACGAAAAGAGAGACGAATAATTAGAATCCGTTTCCGGCTGCCATCGCGAATGATGGACCTTGTGCATGAACGGCGTCACGATGACGGTTCGCAGTCCCCGATCCATCCATGAAGGCAAGGCGATATTGGCGTGATGCAACTGCACAACGGCGAACATGAGCGCTTCGTAGAGAGCCAATTCCCACAGCTGTAGGCCGAGCAATGCGATCACTGGAACCCGGAGGACGGAGGAGAGGAAGATTTCGCCTAAGTGGAAACGGCTCGCTGTCGTTACGTCCATCTTCGGATCAGAGTGATGCGTCCGGTGAAAGCGCCACAGAAACGGGATGCGATGGTTCATCCGGTGCCAGAGATACATCCAGGCATCAAACAGGAGGAGCGCGCTGACTACGCGCACCCAACCGGGTGCGGATAGCCAGTTTAGCAGCCCAAAGTTGTGCGACTGCGCCCACTCTGCCGTTGTCCACCATAGCGCTACGAAAACCAACGCGGTAAGCAGTGCGTTCAGAATCCCCAAGGCGAGATTTCTTACCATGTGACGCAGCCGCTCGCCCCCGCTTCCCACGAAATAGGAGGCGAACGGCGCCAAACTTTCCCATGCCAGCAGTAGCACCAAAAACGTCACTGAGCTGATGGTTCTTAGGTGCCCGAGGTCCTGCAGAATGCCGTCCATAACCTATATGTGCTTAGTTGCGTGTACTGAGCTTGGGTTTCTTCCTCATCAAACATACGTCATCCCGCTCCGTCGTCGATCGGAAGGTCCTTGGGGATACGGATGCTATCCTTCCGGCGAGCCACCAAGCCATGCATGGCTCGAAGCCGTTTCGCTAACAGCTGCTCCACCGCGCAGTGGGAATCGCAGTAAGCGAAAATTCCTTATTCATCCACAGCGTCTTTAAACGGTGCGGAGTTTTTCAACAGGCGACCAGAACCGCTCTTGGGAAAAATCTCCTCCTTCGTATTCCTCCACAGAGCTTGACCATCAGTAAGAGTATTCAAATATTCTTTTGAATAATGTCATTTCCAAAGTCAGATTCGCGCCTTTCACCCGCCGGTGAGGGCTTTCGAAAAGCGTTTCACCTGAATTTGGAGGATTGTTGTGATTTGCGGGCTTATCTGGTCGGCCGCGGTTTTGCTGCAGCCGGAGAGCCGCTTACGGCGGAACGGGCAGGCGACGGAAACATGAATTGCGTGATTCGTGTGCGGCTTCCGACTCGGAGCCTTATTCTCAAACAGGCACAACCCTTCGTCGAGAAGTATCCATCGATTGCGGCTCCAGTGGAGCGCGCGGAGGCAGAGGCTCGTTTCTACCGCTTTGCCGCTCAGGATGCGGATGTCGCCGCAATGATGCCTCGCTTACTCGACTTCGATGAGGAATCGGCGCTTTTGATATTGGAAGACTTCAGTCCGGCAAGCACATGGGCCGATTGTTACAGCGGTACACTGTCTCTGGGCCGGCGGCATTTGAGAGAGCTCCGCTGCTACTTATCGGCTTTGCATCGGATGAGAGTTCCAGCGGATGAGCAACCGCTCTTTCGCAACAAGGCCATGCGACGGCTTAATCACGAGCACATCTTCGACGTCCCCCTACGGACCGACCGGACGCTCGCTGAGATGTTAAATCGAATCACACCGGGATTATATCAAGCCAGTGAGACGTTGCGCCACGATGGAAGGTTTCGCGAAGCGGTCCACGGGTTGGGACGCCGCTACCTCGATCAGGAAGGAACTATTTTGATCCACGGCGATTTTTTTCCCGGAAGCCTGCTGCGTACCGGTGACGACCAATTGCGTGTTATCGATCCTGAATTTTGCTTCTGCGGTGATCCGGAGTTCGACATTGGAGTATTCTGCGCGCACCTTCTCCTGTCCAATCACCAGGAGGGGATGGTTAGTTTTTGGTTGCAGACCGCTCTTGAAGGCACGTCGCTCTCCGAATCCCTCGCACGGCGATACTCCGGGGTGGAGATCATGCGCCGCGTTCTCGGCGTGGCGCAGTTACCGATTTCCCAATCTCTGGAATTCAAAGTGCGTTTGCTGGAACGAAGCCGCGAGATGCTTCTCGACTTTGAGAAAGGCTAAGAATCGCTATGATCCATGAGCCCAGCTTGGCGGCGAAGCGGGATTTCGCACGGGAATGATTTCTCTATCCCGTGAGTTCAATTGCCCGTGAACTCTCCCCACTCAAGCTCCACGAGCGATAAAGCCACCGGTGGGAACAAGTCGTGGCCATGGAGATGGATTGTGCTCGCCATTATCCTGGTAGGCCTCTATGCGGCGGTCCGACTGCTTCCTGTGGCTCAATGGCTCGAGACATTTAACAAATGGGTTGGGAACCTCGGGCCGTGGGGCATCGTAATTTTCATTGGAGGCTACGTGCTCGCAACCGTTCTGATGGTGCCTGGTTCCATTTTGACGATTGGAGCAGGATTTGTGTTCGGGCTCGGATGGGCTTTCTTCGCCGTCTCCATTGGAGCGACGCTCGGTGCGGCGCTCGCGTTCCTCATTTCGCGTTTCATCGCACGCGAGAAGATCGAGGCTCTGGCAAGAAAAAATCAAAATTTTCGCCGTATTGATCAGGCGATCGGCGAGCAAGGTGCGAAGCTGATTTTATTGCTCCGCCTCAGCCCGCTGATTCCCTTCAATCTTAGCAATTACTTTTACGGACTCACAGCGGTTAAGTTTTGGCCTTACGTACTCGCCAGCTGGATCGGCATGTTGCCAGGCACTCTGCTTTACGTTTATCTCGGCGCGGCCGGGAGAGCTGGTGTTCAAGCGGCAAGTGGCGCCGATAACGGGCGCAGTCCCCTCGAATGGACCTTCCTCGGCGTTGGCCTTGCGGCGACCATCGTCGTAACGATATGGGTGACGAAGATCGCCCGTAATGCCCTCCAGAAGACGGAGGTGACCTAAAATCCGTCGTGAAATCGACCCTCCTTTTTCTCCGCGTGCCACGTGTGCTGGCTGTGGCGCGAGAGCGGGTCGACGTCTCCCGTAAGATTCGAAACGCATCTTCGATTTGATTACGTGCTGGGACTGATCAGATGCTCGATTTAATTCAACTTCGGCCCTACGACGAATTCAACCGAAAGCTCGAGGCCAACGTTCATCCGCCAGATTGGACAAATCCAAAGCCATCGGGACGTTACAATCTGGTAGTCATTGGGGCGGGTACGGCTGGCCTGGTTACTGCCGCGGGCGCTGCGGGACTTGGCGCGAAAGTCGCGCTCATCGAGCGCGAGCTTTTGGGAGGGGATTGTCTCAATGTTGGCTGCGTCCCGTCCAAAAGTCTCATCAGCTCCGCGAAGCGAGCGGCCGCGGTCCGGGATGCCAGAGATTTCGGCGTCAAGGTGCCATCGGGGATGGAAGTCGACTTTGCGGCGATAATGGAGCGCATGCGGCGCTTGCGTGCCGGCATCAGTCCGCACGATTCGGCGGCACGATTTCGGAGTCTTGGCATCGATGTGTTTTTGGGCGAGGGGAAGTTTGCCGGTCCCGACAGGATTGAGGTCGCCGGTCAAGCGCTGGAATTCAGCCGGGCGGTGATCGCGACCGGATCGCGCGCCGCGGAGCCCTCGATCCCAGGTCTCGATAAAGGTGAATATTTTACCAATGAATCTATCTTCTCGCTGACGGAGCTGCCAAAGCGGCTGGCAGTGATCGGAGTGGGGCCAATCGGTTGTGAAATGGCGCAAGCCTTTGCCCGCTTTGGCTCGGACGTTTTTCTTGTGGAGGCATCACATGGAATTTTGCCGAAGGAAGATTCCGACGCCTCACAGTTAGTGCTCGAGTCGATGCGCCGCGATGGGGTGACACTTCTTTGCTGCGGCAAGGAACTGACCGTCTCGAAAGTGGAGGGTGGCCGAACTCGCCTCGCGGTGCGGTCTCACCAAGGCAGTTATGACGAAGTGGTGGACAAAATTTTGATCGGTGTCGGACGCGCTCCGAATCTCGAGGGATTGGGTCTCGAAAAGGCGGGCGTCAAATACACGCAGAAGGGCGTTCGCGTAAACGACTATTTGCAAACATCCAACCCGAGGATTTACGCCGCGGGGGACATTTGTTCGACGTATCAATTCACGCACGCCGCGGATTTCATGGCGCGCATCGTCATTCAAAACGCGTTGTTCATGGGGCGCGCGAAAATATCTTCGCTGGTGATTCCCTGGTGCACTTACACGCAGCCAGAAGTGGCACATGTCGGCCTCTACCAGAAGGAAGCACGGGAAAAGAGAATTGAGCTGGACACCTTTACGCAGCCTTTGGACGGCGTGGATCGAGCGATTCTCGAGGGGGAGACCGAAGGCTTCGTTCGCGTGCATGTGAAGAAAGGCGGAGACGAAATTCTCGGAGCCACTATCGTGGCGGACCACGCCGGCGACATGATCTCTCATTTCGCGATGGCCATGACCCATCGGCTTGGTTTGAAGAAAATTGCGGCAACCATTTTTCCTTACCCCACGCAGGCTGAAGCCGTCCGCAAGACTGGCGATGCATACAACCGCGCGAGGCTGACGCCTTTTCTGAAAAGGCTTTTCGCTTGGTGGCTATCTAAAAGGCGCTGAGGTTTTCTGAATCACACGACAGGACGAATCGTTGTTTATACAGCCCCTGCGATGTGGAGGTTTTCCAACAACGTAACGGCACGTTAACCAAAGGTCAGACAGCGTAGTCCCAACGGCCCCGCCGCTGGAAAAGCGGCGCGCTGATGTCACGACAGGTGGTCGCAGGGTCATCACACGCCCGAGGCGTTTCATTCGCCGCGAAAAATCGAGGTCTTCAAAAATTTCCCATTCTTTGAAGCCGCTCAGAGCATCGAAGACCTCTGTCCGAACAAACATCGCCTGATCGCCGAGAAACCAGCCAAACATCTTTCCGCGAAGCTCCGCAAGCAGGCACGTAATCCGTAAGAAAATCGACGGCGACGCATACCGCCTTGCGAAGGCTCCGCCGACAATCTCTCGCCGGCTCAGGGCCTCGGCTATCTTCTCCAGGGCCACCGGAGCAATGAGTGTATCGGCATGCAGAAAAAGCAACGCATCACCCTTTGCCAGTCTCCTGCCTTCATTCATCTGGATGGCCCGATTTCGCGCCGACGTCCGCAGGAGACGGTCGCTCCTTTTCTCCGCCAATTCGGCGGTTCCGTCCGAACTCCCGCCGTCAACGGCGATCACCTCGTGGGGTGCGGTGTTGGCTCCGATGGCATCGAGCGTCGCTGAAATCAAGTGAACCTCATTCAAGGTCGGAATGACTATCGATACGACCGGCTTCATTCTCCGCAGCGGGGAGGGGAGCTTATACCAAAGTCTCCCCCGCCCCGGTAGCAGATTCGCTCGAGAAGTGCGGCAATGTAGCCGCCGAAGCGACTTCGTGTGCTGATCGGCATTCGAAGGAATGCGGGACAAGTGAGCGGCCAGGGAATATCATTCAGCCAATAGATGATAGTCACGCCGCAACTCGATCATCGCTCCACTGGAACGTTCTCCCGTAGCCTGGCTGATCATGGGTCTGTCTCTTCGGCGCGAGCGGACGGAAATTCTGCAACTTAACCTCGGCAAGCTCTGCAACTTGACCTGCATCCATTGCCACGTCAACGCAGGGCCGAAGCGCAAAGAAATCATGAGTCGCGAGACCATTGACCGCGTTCTCGATTGGCTGGCAAGGGCAGATGTCCCCACGGTCGATCTCACCGGGGGAGCGCCGGAGATGATTCCGGATTTTCGCTACGTGGTCGGACGCATCCGAAAAATCCCGCACGTCGAAACCATCATCGATCGATGTAATCTGACGATCCTCCTCGAAGATGGCTACGAATGGCTGGGCGATTTTCTTGGTGCACATCGCGTGAAAATTGTGGCCTCGATGCCATGCTATGAACCCGCCAACGTCAATGCCCAGCGCGGCGAGGGCGTGTTTGACGCAAGCGTTGGTGCGCTTCAGCTTCTTAACAGGATTGGCTACGGACGCCGGTCGGATCTCGGCCTGGATCTGGTTTACAATCCCAATGGAGCGTTTCTTCCTCCGGACGAGGCAGAGCTTGAAGCCGACTATAAGCGCGAACTGAAGAGGCATTTCGACATTGATTTCGACCGTCTCTACACCATCACAAACATGCCCATCGGTCGCTTTGCCTCTTGGCTGCGACATAACGGAAAGTTGGACGTCCACTTGCAGCTGCTCATCAGCACGTTCAACCCCGCGTCTGTCGCTGGGCTCATGTGCCGCAATACCCTAAGCGTGGGATGGCGCGGCGAACTCTACGACTGCGACTTTAACCAACAACTCGGTATGCAGTGGAACGGGGGGAAGCCTCTTTATCTTTGGGACGTCGATCCCAAACAATTGCAGGGAAGAACCATCGCAGTCGGAAATCACTGCTACGGCTGCACCGCTGGACACGGCTCCTCCTGCGGTGGAGCGCTGGTATGAAAACGCCTGCGGTCCGAGCAACTTGCCTAAGTTGACGGACTACCACGCGTTGCATTATGGTAAAACGTAAACCAAAGACTCAAAGCAATCGTGGGGGTGAGAAAGCCGTATCGAAGAGGACACCAGGCGTTAATTGACGCCGTTTGCAAGCGTTTGGCTCATGGGGCGCTAAGGCTCTTGAGAGCAGCGGATACTCGTCAGCTCGCGCAGGTACTTGAAGCGCCATCAGATGGCGAAGTAATGCTGCGGATTCTGCAGCTCCCGGAAACGCTGACGACCATCCAATCTGATGACCCTTTGGCTTCGGCGCGGGTCCGAGGCATCGAAGCTCGAAAGAGACTCCTTGAAGCTGAGGGCGGCTCCTTTTCTTCCGAGCAAATGGCAGAGCTCTTGCACTTGAGCCGTCAAGCCGTCGACAAACGGCGCAGAGCCAATCGCCTCATCGGACTGGACGTTGGTCGACATGGCTATATCTATCCCGGCTGGCAGGTCACCGGTAGCGGAACGCTGGAGGGCCTTGAAGAGGTCTTGTCGGACTTGAAGGAACACGACTCCTGGATGCAAATTCAATTCATGCTGCAGCCAAATTCTCGGCTGAACGACAGGACGCCCTTGGAGCTCTTGAGAAAAGGCGAGATCTCGAGCGTGCGAGCGGCGGCATGCGCACTCGGTGAACACGGCGCCTCGTAATGGCGGGAAGACCAGGTCCGCACCCAAAACCACCAGAGGATTTCCTCCAACGCGAACTACCCATCCGCCCTGAGGGAGGTCCTTTCTTTCGAATCCATCAAAAACAACATGGCGCCGTCTTTTACGGCTGCACAGGGTGCAACCGTTTTGATGATTGGCAGCAGAAATTCGGAGTCTTGTACGCGGGCTTGGACGAGTATGCGGCTTTCATCGAGACCCACGGCCAGCGGATGGGAGTTAATGCCGTGACCGAAGCCGAGTTGCGAGCGCGCTGCCTGACTGTCCTTACCTCGGGCCGCCTCTTAAGTTTGATGGACATTACGGGTCCTGGCTTGGCAGCGCTGGGAGCGGACAACCGGCTCGCGACAGCTGACCACGAGATAGCTCAACGCTGGTCCAGGGCGGTCTGGGAACATCCGGCGCGAAGTGACGGTATTCTCTTTCGGTCGCGCCACGATCCCAGCCGCATGTCCGTTGCGATCTTCGATCGCGGAGTCATTTGGCAAGAAAAATCGCTGGGAAGTCTGACGGAAAGTTCGAACACAGCTCTGCTGGCAGCACTCCTCGAGCAGTATCATTTTGCGCTCCTGTGATGACGAAGATCTGCGGCATGACTCCTGGTCCTAAGAGCGCGAGGAGCTTGCCCAATTTTCAACGAGGAGCCAAGCTCAGGAGCCGATCCCTATGAGACAGGTTTTCATCGTTGGTCAAGGTGGGCCGGAGAAACTGCAGCTGCGCGAATCACGCGACCCGCAGCCCGGCGAAAACCAGCTGCGAATTCGTGTCCGAGCCAGCGGCGTTAACTTTGCCGACATCCTGGCGCGACGCGGCCTTTATCCGGACGCTCCGAAGATTCCGTGCGTCATTGGCTACGAGGTTTCGGGTATAGTCGATGCGGTTGGCTCCGGAGTTGATCAATCGTGGATGGGCGCGGAGGTTTTTGCTCTGACGCGTTTCGGCGGCTATTCAGACGTGGTCCTTACGCCAGAAAAACAGGTCTTCCTCAAACCAGCCTCGCTCTCGCATGAACAGGCTGCGGCCATCCCGGTGAATTACCTGACAGCCTGGCAACTTCTGGTGATCATGGGATCGCTAAAGCGCGAGGATACCGTGCTCATTCACAATGCCGGAGGCGGCGTTGGGCTCGCTGCAATCGACATTGCGCGCCACATGGGCGCCACCATTTACGGAACGGCCAGCAGCGGCAAGCACGCCTTCCTGAAGCAACGCGGAGTCAACGAAGCTCTTGATTACCGCGCCATGGACTGGGCGATCGAAGTCAAACGGCTTACAAAAGGGAAAGGCGTGTCACTAATAACTGACCCGCTTGGCGGCAATCACTGGAAGAAGAGCTACAAGGCTCTGCGTTCTACGGGACGACTCGGAATGTTCGGGATCTCGGTCGCCACGACCTCCAGGTTGGTCGGACCCTTGCGCTTGCTGCCCGCGGCGCTCGGGATGCCTTTCTTTCATCCCCTTCCGTTGATGAACTCGAACAAATCTGTCTTTGGCGTGAATCTCGGGCACATGTGGCATGAGCCTGGAATGATTGCCGGTTGGATGGACATCTTGTTGAGCGGCGTCGCGGAGGGCTGGGTACGCCCGCATGTCGACAGGAGTTTTCCTCTCGCACAAGCTGGCGAGGCGCATGCCTACCTGGAAGATCGCAAAAATATCGGCAAGGTCGTCCTCACGACGTGACAACTCCGGCGTAAGCGCGACGACCGCGGATTACACCGATTTGGCGGATAATCGTACACTCGAATCCGTTCCACTCGCGTAATCGCCGCCAAGATTCTCGGTGCTGAGCCAAGTCTAAACCGCCTTGTTCCCATGCCACCGCTCAAAGTGGTTGGCATGCGTGGGCAGGTAGGCTCCTGGTTTGAAGAAGCGATCGTAGAACTCCAAATCAAGATGGTGAGCCTGGAGGTAAATGGTGCAAACCATTGAAGGGACGGTTCCTGGAAACTTGCCGAACGTGTCAAAGATATACTGTGCCTGCAGCGCCACACATTCACGGAAGTCTTCGCTGTGCACCTGAGCGGCCGTACGGATAGTGGCCGTGTCTTTCCATGGGCCGGGCGTATCGGCATGGAATGGACCCCCTTTTCCAAACTTACGCTCGCAGAGCGCATCAACGGCCGCGCGCATATCGGAAAAATGGGGGGGGCAGAACCCTTCCATGACACCATCGAGTCCTGTGGGATTCGGATAAGGCCACCGACTGTTGCTGTCGAATCGAAACCGCAAGCCGGGAACTTCGGGCGTCCCGCTGGCTCCGAGCACGCTGAAGGGATCGATTCCGTTGAACATCCATCCGCCAAGCCCCATGGCTTGAAGAAGAAGTGCCCCTGCATAACAGCTCGTGGCGAGTTCAGCTGTCACTTCGGTCAGCGACCACTGCTCAACGAAAGTCAGAGGCCAGGTATTCTCAACGTTGACGATGTGCTGGAATTTCTCGATACCCGGAATGGTGCGACTATTGATGTCGTCTCGCACGACAGCTCCGTTTTGAAGGAAGTAACAAAGAGCAAGCAAGACGTGCTGTGCCAGATCGGCAACGGGAATGACCAGGAGTGTTCCCGGGCCGTTGACCGCCCAGGTGTTGTGCGCCTCCATATACGGCACCTGTTGGGGCACACCCAAGCGTCCGTCCTGGAGCTTTCGAATATTCTTGCGCACTTGCGCGATCACCGCGTCCAAATCGAGTGATCCATCGGCCTCTCTGTCCGAGCTCGCCGCCAGGTCACGATTGTCGAGTAGATAGACGCCCTCGTCGTCCGTGAAGAAGGTCTTGCTGGTATGAAAGCCTGCCGCCGAGGGGAAGGTTCGTCCCCCAGCGGCGCCCGCGTAGTTCGAGAGGTGTGGCGCATAGATCTGGGCCCGGAAAATCATATGATGCCAACCGGTGTTCCCTCCGCAGGCTGTGACAACGAGGAGCTTTTCGAGCTCGGAGAGTGGAACAGGATCGTGCCGTGATTTGTAGGCCAGCACGCCGTCGGGAATTTCTGCTCCCATGAAGAAGCGCCGGGCTCGCCGACCCAGCAGGGCTCCCGCCAGTGGAAAGTTGAGCATGTCTGCGAAGCCGGGTGGAAGATTTGAATGATCCATATTTGCTTGAGACTAACATGCTTCGCCAAAGCCAGTCAAAACCGGCTGTCTTGCTCCGGGCAACGCCAGGTCGAATGTCTCGACGGCGGGAGCGTTGAACCCTGAGCGTTTTCGTCCGCGAATTTCCAGAAAGGTCATGTAGCGAAGAGCAGAAGAATCTGCTAGCGGAAGAGCGATGTCTGTCCCGCAGAATACGATCGCCATAGTCTACGATTACGATCTGACGCTTTCGCCGATCTACATGCAGGAGGAAGCCATCTTTCCCGCTTTTGGTATCAGAGCGGAAGCTTTCTGGGCGCGGTGCGCTGAGCTGGTCAAGGAGCAGGGATACGACAACGAGCTCGCCTACATGAAGGTTCTGCTCGATTCTTTGGAAATGGATCGACCGACCAATGCCGAGTTCCGGGAACTCGGGGGACGCCTCACGTTCTACAAGGGGCTTCCGGAAATGTTTGAGCAGTTCAAGGAGGATCTTCTTTCCGCGGAGCACATGAGCTATGGGATCACTGTCGAGCATTATATTGTCTCTTCCGGCCTCAAAGCACTTATTGACGGCAGCCGGCTGGCTCCCTATGTGCGGGCAATCTTTGGATGTGAGTTTGCCGAGGACTCGCAGGGACGCATTACTTTTCCGCGTCGGGTGATTAGTCATACTCAGAAGACGCAATTTCTGTTTCGGATTAACAAGGGCATGCTGGATATGAGTCAGGATGTGAACGATCACATGGCGCCAGATCTCCGCCCCATTCCCTTCCCGAACATGGTTTATGTTGGCGATGGCCCGACAGATGTTCCTTGCTTTACGGTGATGCGGCGCTACGGCGGTCACGCCGTGGCCGTCTATGATCCGGACGATCCGACGCGTCTTAGCTTTAAGAAATGCTATCAACTGAGCACTCACGCCGATCGGGTGAGAAACATTGCGCCTTCCGATTTTCGTCGTGGAAGCCATCTTCGATTGCTGATCGAGGAAATGATCCGGGAGATCGCCGATCGGATTGTTCAGCATCGCCGAGATGAGAAGGAAGCTGGAACAGTGAGAGCTCCGCGCTATTAGCTAAGACTTAGAAATGATGCTAAGCTGGCGGCGATGTGCCACGAGCAAGTCCGTTTACTTAGCCATGGTCGTCTCTCCCACTTGCTCGAGAAAATCGCTGAAGAAGCTCACTAACTTAACTTATAGAGAGCTCTGACGTCCCGTGCAGCCGAAGCATCTTCACCTCACCCAAAGGATCGCTGACCTATTCACCCGACTGCCCTCGGTTGAAGCAGTTGCGGTTGCGGGATCCCTTGGCAGTGGAAGCCGAAGGTTCGACAGCGAGTCAGACATCGACCTCTATGTTTACACACGAGGTGAAATCCCGCTCGAAGCCCGGCAGTCTATCGTCGAGCAAACCGGCGGGGCCAGCCAATCCAGTCTCGCCCTCAACTACTGGGGTCAAAGCGACGAATGGGTAAATGCAGCGAGCGGTATTGAAATCGACATTGTCTACTTTGAAGCAGGTTGGATGGAAGACCAAATCGCTCGCGTCGTCGAAAGTCATCAAGCCAGCCTGGGCTATACAACCTGCTTTTGGCATACCCTCTCCAAATCCATCGTGTTTTCCGATCCGCACGCCTGGCTCGCCAGACTTCAAGAGAAATGCAAAGTCGAATATCCGGAGACCTTGCGGCAAAATATTGTCGCGCTAAATCGTCCAGTTCTCCGCGGCATCATCCCAGCTTATGAAAACCAACTCTCCAAGGCCGTTAAGAGGCGGGACCTGGTCAGCATCAATCATCGACTGACGGCTTTCTTTGCCAGTTATTTTGATATCATTTTCGCCGTAAATCGCCTCCTGCACCCCGGAGAGAAACGTCTCGTTGAGTTCGCGGTGGCAAACTGCGAGTTCCTTCCCGCGGAAATGGCAACAGACATCGCGTCAATCTTGCTGATGACAGAGGAGAGTGTTTCCAGCCTTCCGATCCGAATCAGCCGTTTGCTCGATCATCTGGATCGATTGTTGGACACGCAAGGCTTTGGAAGCGAGTCGCAACAGTCGTGAATAGGGCCGGCAGCGTATCACCGGTATTCTTCGCCGTTCAGAGAAGGCTTGTCCTCAGCCAGCAGAAAACTCATCGCCATTCGTGCTTGGGGTATTGGCGCTGAAGTTGTTGTTTGAGTTTCGGATAAGACTCTGTCCAGAAACTTCGGAGGCTGTTTGTCACCTGGACAGGTCGGTGATTGGGCGCAAGAACGTGGATAACTAGCGCTATGCGTCCTCCGGCAATCCTAAGATCATCGGTGACATCGTAGAGATCTTGGATGCGCGCGCTGAGGACAGGCGCGGAGTTTTGCGCATAGGTGATCTTGGCTCGGCGGCCACCAGGCAGTTCGAGGCGTTCCGGGGCGTATTTGTCAATGAGTTGCTGGTGGGTGGGCGTGAGGAGAGATCGAGCGAGGTTGAAGATCGGCCGCTCCTTGATCTCGCGGTAATTTGTGGCGCCTTCGCAGGCGAGCTGAACGATCTGCTCGCGCTCGGCAGCGCCGATCCTGGGAATTCGATGCTCGGGAAGAACTTCGGCCAGAAGATTGACTCGCGCGATCCATTGTTCGACGGCATCGTCCCATTTGTTCAGGGTCAGGATACCCTCCGCCACCGCCTTGGTCAGGCACGCAGTTGCTTCAGGGGAGGGCTCCGCGTCTCGATCTTGAGAGTCGATGACAAGATCGCGGAAGATCTTCTCGCGCCGGACGACCACGCGATTCTGCGACTTGTCGAAAATATGCATCGTGCGCTCTTCGAAATCGTCCGGGAACATTTCGCGCAACCAACTTTCCTGAATCTGCGTTGCGAGCGAAAGGACAACTTGAGCATCGCCACCCCTCCCTTCGATTTCCGTGATCTCGGCTGCCACGAGCATCCGGCTGTTTTGGGCAACGCTGGAACGCGCAAGTTGACCGCGGCGGCCATGAACAATGTCGCAGGCAAGCGTGCCGCCACTTCGCCGCCGAGCTACTTGGTCAGCGAAACCGGCCAATATGCACCGGGCGATGTCTTCGTCCTTCGCCGCTTCGCGGTGCGTCTCGAGTTCTTCGCCACGGGCGATTTCAAGAAATTGCTCGAAGAGTTTTTTCACCTGGCGGGCGGCTTCGGCATGGACCGCGAGCGGACGCAGGGCGTCGAGTCGGAAATCGTGGCGCTCGGCATAAGAGAAGGCGCGGATAAGAACGAGGAAGTCCGAAATCCCTTCGCCGAAGAGTTCCGCGCGTTCTTCCTCGACGCGGCGCTCCGCGCGTAAGAGCAGATTTCGCGACTGAGTAAGGGCGGAGATGAGGGCTGCGGCGCGAATACAGCGAAACTTTTTTGCGGCGAGAAACATTCGCGCATAGCGGGGGTGGATTGGAAAGCGTAGCATACGATGACCGATCGAGGTGATTTCCCTCGCGTGAGAGTCTAGCGCACCAAGGTCAATGAGCAGCTGTTCGGCGCGAATGAGGGATTTCTCCTCGGGCTTGTCGATCCAGCGAAAGCTCGTGAGATCGCGCACCCCGGCGGCCTTCAGGGTGAGAACGGTTTCCGCCAAATCCAGGCGCTTGACCTCGGGAAGTTCCGCCGACGGGCGCAAAGCGTGGTCGCGCGGCGTCCAGAGGCGGAGGCAAAGTCCGGGAGCCGTGCGGCCGGCGCGACCGGAACGTTGATCAGCAGAGGCGCGGCTAATCTTTTCGATGAGGAGAGTGTTGATGCCGCGGTGCGGATCGTAGCGTGCGACACGGGCAAGACCTGCATCCACGACCATCGTGATGCCATCGATTGTCAGGGAGGTTTCTGCCACATTTGTGGCAACGATGATCTTGCGCTTCGGGCTTCGAGCGACAGCCTTGTCTTGCTCCGAGGCGGGGAGCTCGCCATGAAGCGGAAGGATGAGATACCCGCTGGGGACACGCTGGCCCAGATCACGAATGGTGCGTTGGATCTCATAGGCACCGGGCATGAAAACGAGCGCATCTCCTT
Source organism: uncultured Verrucomicrobiae bacterium (assembly GCA_963744345.1). Taxonomy (GTDB): domain Bacteria; phylum Verrucomicrobiota; class Verrucomicrobiia; order Chthoniobacterales; family Terrimicrobiaceae; genus DASTFP01. The sequence continues at coordinate 211,397 of CAVUTD010000017.1, read as the reverse complement.
CGGTTCTCTTCAAATTCTCTGCGACGGTCTCTGCAGCAAGTTCCCACGGGGACTCATCGCGCGGCTCATGGCGGAGATATTCGATTTCCACGGGGAAGATTCGACCCGCTGATGAAAGCGTCTGACATGGAGCGAGGCGGTCTTCAAGCTGCGCAGCTTCCATGGTGGCCGACATCACAATGATCTTAAGGTCCGGGCGGAGCGCTGCCTGGAGATCAAGGGCGCGGGCAAGGCTGATGTCGCTGTAAAGATGACGCTCATGAAACTCGTCGAAAATCAGCGTGGAAACTCCTTCCAAACGAGGATTCGCCAGCATCTGCCGCAGGAGAATACCTTCGGTCACGAAAAGAATGCATGTTTTCGAGGAGGAAACGTTATCGAGGCGGATTTGGTACCCGACTTCACCACCCAGTCCGACACCGCGCTCTTCAGCGACACGCTTGGCAAGCATGCGAGTAGCCAGCCTCCTCGGCTGGAGGATGACGCATCGCCCTGTCTCCAAGGCTCCTCCATCAAGCAGAATCTGCGGGACCTGAGTGGACTTCCCAGACCCGGTCGGAGCCTGCAAAATGAGACGCCCGCTCTGTTTGAGCACTTCGATGATCTCCTCGTCGAGATCGTAGATCGGAAGAGAGTCATTCATCCGTGGACTTGGCGACGGCATTTTACCGGCTTTCAACAGTTTGCCCGTCGAATCGTTCCATTCAAGCGGTCCTGATCGAGAGGACAAGCGAAAGACACTCGCCAAAATTTGCGGCGTTGTATTATCTGCTCCTATGAACGGGATCCGCTGGCTCTTGGTGTCGTCTATATCGGCAGGCGCGGCCGCGGCGCTGCCGGCGGTGGAAACTGCGATGACCCCCGATCAGTTCACCCAAGTAGTGCGAGTCGAGTCCATAACGATTCCGATGCCCGGCGAATTCTTTGCGGCGATCAACAAATTGGGTCGTCCAAATTGGAAGCAGCTCGTTCGCACGGGCACGCCTGAGGTCACCTCCAGCCGTTCGCAGATCGCCCTGATCCTCGGCACTCTGGTCGCCGACGGCTACATTGCCGTGGAAGCGCAAGACAGCCAGGGCGTAAAGAACATCGGTAAGGAGATTATAAATCTCGCAAAAAAGCTCAACGTAAGCCAAAGCGTGCTTGGGCGGGGTAACAGCATCAATGATTTCGCTGAGAACAATGATTGGAACGCTTTGCGCGAGGAACTTGAAGCGACACAAAACGAAGTAAAACTCGACATGTTCGAGCAAAAGGACAGCAGCTTGGTGACTCTGGTAACTTTGGGAGCCTGGGTCCGCGGGACAGAACTCTCGAGCGGACTTATCGAACACTCCTATACCCCGGAATCGGCTCGCCTTCTGCGCCAGCCCGCGATCGTCGAATACCTTCTCGAGCAAATCAGGACCTTGCCTCAAGCAATGCAAGAAGATGCCCTCATCGCCAAGTTGACAGCGGCGCTCGAAAAATCCCGCGATTTTGTCAGTGCTGAGACGCCCTCGCCGGAAAACGTCAGCCATCTTCACCAGACGATGTCCTCTGTCGTCACGGCCATCTCGACTGGCACCTAGAAAGAGCGATGAATACCTCGCCTCCTGTTCCGGCGTTCTGAATCATGATTGCTCTCGCGCGTGTGCTCATCGCCGCAATCTGCCTATCGACGGCCTTTGCTCAAGAGAACGCTCCGTCGCCCTCCCCGCCCCACGCTGACGCCGATGTCAGCGCTCGGAGCAAGGCTCTGGAGCTCGCCGGCGCCTTCAGCAACGATGGTTACAAGATCCGCGACGGATATTGGCCGGGCGAAATCGAGCCAAACCGGCCACAGTTTCTCGAGGTCAACCTTTACGCCGGTAATGAATACTGGTTTTCCGCCGCGGTCACCTCCCCGGGACGGAAGATTTCTGTGGGTGTTCTCGACGAAGTGGGAAAGGCCGTAGATTATCAAACACACGAGGATGGACCAGTGGCTGCGGCCGGGTTTATTCCCGAGGTGAGCGGCCGCTATTTTGTCAAAATGAGCCTTCTTGAAGGCGAGAAAGCGCAGTTCTGCCTTTTGTATTCGTACAAATAGTGGCAAGCTTTAAGAAGGGATGCTGAACGATCATGTCGACTTCGATCGCCGGAAAACTTGATAGCCCGCAGGTGCGGCAATTCTCCGTCTTTCTCCAGAACAAAGTCGGTGCCTTGCTTGAGGTGGTGAAATTGCTCAATGAGCATAACGTGACTGCCCTCGCCCTAAGCATCCAGGATTCTTCGGAATCGTCGATCACCCGTATGATCGTGAGTGATCCTGAGAGGGTCAGCAAACTGTTCCACGAGCATGATATCGCTTTCGGCGAATGCGAGGTGCTCGCCGTCGAATTGAAGGAGGGCGCGGAGGATCTTGCGAAGGTGCTCTCGTCCCTTCTGATGGCGGAGGTCAATATCATCTTCAGCTATCCTTTGCTGATTCGTCCGCACGGACGTGCGGTTTTGGTGATGCACCTCGATGATAGCGAATGTTCGACTGACGTTCTGCGTGGAAGCGGCTTCAAGATCCTGTCCCAGGCGGATCTCTCCCGTTGATGCTCGCGAAAAAGGCGTTCGTTATCGCGCTTTTCGCGACGATTTTTCCGATCGCCGCGCGGGCCGATCTCACGATCACGCAGCAAATTCAAAGGGAGGCCACGGCACAGCCGGGAACATTGACGATGACAGCCAAGATCAAAGAGGGAAAGATGCGGCTGGACCTGAATCCTCAGATGTCCTCTATCGTCGATCTAAAAACGGGAGACATGATCTCCTTGATGCACAGCCAGGAGGTGGCCATGACAATTCCCGGCGCATCGATCAAGAGCCTTCAGCAGGCGTCCGCACAGAGGGCGCAGGAAAGCATCGACGCTCAGCGCTCACCTCCAAAATCGACAGGACGGAAGGAAACAATCAGCGGTTATGCTTGCGAAGAGTTTGAAACCACTGCGGACGGCACGAAGGTTCGCCTCTGGATCACCAAGGATCTGCCTGATGGCGAGAAACTCATGTCTGAACTCTCCAGCCTTGCAGGAGTGGACCCCTTTAGAGGATTTGGCAAAGACCACCAGCTTCCTGGGTTTCCGATTCGAACCGTGGTAAACGGCGCCGGGATCGGGAAAACGATTGTGACAGTGCTGGAGATTAAGCAAGACCAGATCGCAAGCTCCGAATTTGTGGTGCCCGAAAACTATCGGATGATCCGAGTTCCCGCATTACCGGTCAAATAACCAGGCACGCTCAGCAGGTTCTGCGCAAAAGCGGTCGAGGCACGTCAGCAGATCTCTACAAGGGCGTTTGCGCTCTCAGGGAGGTGACAGTTGCCGGAAGAGCCTTTTCCGCTAATTTTGCCCGATGAGAGGTCCTATTCTGGCGTTCTGCTTTTTTGTTGCGGACGTGGCTTGCGGACTCGATGCCGAGTCGCAGCGCCTTGCAGAAAGATATCTCACCCTTCTCCGCGGGAATCCCATGCACCAGATCGCGTTCGATCGGTTATGGAAGATCCATGCCGATGCCGATGAGGTCGACGCCCTGGTTGCCATGTGCTCGAAGCAGGCTGCGGACAATCCTGTTCTCTATGCGCGCGTCCTGCAGCGAGTTGATCGTGCGGCTGAAGCAAAGCTGGTTCTTAGCGAAGCGGCAGAGAGTGGCAACCTTGGCGCCGCGGAGATGGTAGCTGCCATGCTTGAGGAAGCTGGCGACATCCACGCCGCCGCCCGGTTCCTGGAAAAGATGGCTTCTCTGTATGAAAACCAAGGCCTTCTCGTCCGACTTGGCGAGCTCCTGCAGAAAGCTGGAGAGCCTGAAAAATCGCGGGCGGCTTTGGAGCGGGCGGCGGCCCTGGCTCCAAACGACGTAGTCCTGCGGAAGAGACTGGCGGCGGCAAGCTCGCAGTTGGGCGATGGGGAAGGTGCGATCCGTCACTTACGAGTGATTGCCAAGCATGGTTCACCAAGCGAGCGGTTCGCGGCTTGGGGCGAGATCTCCCTGCGCCTTGAGGAGGCGGGCAACCTTGGCGAAGCCATCTCGGCACAAGAAGTCTTACTCGGCTTGATGGGTCCAGGTCATTGGCAATTGAATTCCGCACGCCAGCGTCTACTCAATCTGCATCAAGAGAATCAATCGCTCGATCAAGTGGAGAAGAGATGGCGCGAGGAAGCTGAGATCCGCCCGCAAGATCCTCAACCGGCCTTGCGCATGGCAAAATTCTACGAGTTCCAGGGCGATGACGCTCGACGGCGCGAATGGATGATTAAGGCCACGACGCTGCTGCCGAAGGATGTCCGTCTCGGGTACGAGCTCGCCTCGCTCGATCTTTCCTTAGGAGATCCACAAGCCGCCGCAGATCGCTGCGACAAAGTGCTCGCGCTGCGACCGGATCTTGCGGATCTGGTTTTCCTCCGGGCGGAGATCTCGGCGCTGCTCGGTCAGGAAGCAGACGCGGAAAAGCGGATTGAGGATTACCTCGCCGCGCACAAAGATGACGAGACTGCCAGTAGGCGAGCGCTCGAGTTGTATAAACGGGTCCGACTTTTTGCGCCGCTTGAGCGGAAGCTTTCCGGCGCTTTTCACACCCATCCGAATGATGAGCAAGCGGCCTTCGATCTGGCGCGCTTCTATCTCGAGCAACGGCGAGATCGCGAGGCTGCGGAGTGCCTCTCGCGGTTTGATGGTTCGCTCCTCAATGCGCAGGATGCTGCTGCCGTGGCCTTCCGCTTTTCGGAGCTGCTCAAAGGATCTGGAGCGCGCGCTGAGGAGCGACGCTGGGCAGAGATGGCCTTCGAAAAGGATCCGCTGCGCCCCGAATACGCGCTTCGTTTGGCAGATCTCCTTCAGGCGGAGGGACAGCCCGACGCCGCGATAGGGATTCTTCGGAAGGCCTGTGAGGCTTCGGGAAACTCGCCTCCTCGAGAAGAGTTGGATCGACGCCTCTTCCTCGCTTTGCAAGCTAAGGAACGAGCAACGGCGAACGAAAAGAACAAGCCCGGAGTCGTGAAGGATACCATCGCATCACTGGAAGAGCATGCACGCGCGAGTGGTCAAGAGGCAGCGTGGCTAAGATTGGCTCGTTGGCTGCTTTGGACCGATGCTGGGGCGAGCCCGGTTACTGCCTTGAGGAAGGGTCTGGAAGCTCTCCCGCTATCAACGCTCCTCCAGGAGGCGTTGGCCACCCAACTGGCTGATTCAGGCGATTCCGCTGCCGCCATCAACGCATTTAAGCGACTCGCCGAACTGCTCCCCGAGCGTGGCGAGGAGATCCGGCGCCGAATCGGTCACCTGGAGCTCGATCGAGGTAACAACGAAGAAGGGTTGCGAATTTTCCAGTCCCTCGCCCAGCAGTCGAAGGACTGGCAGGCAATCGCCGATCTGGCGCTCGCGCAACAGATGGCAGGGAATTGGTTCGATGCTTTCGAAAGCTGGCAGCGCGCCTATGGGCTTGCGTCGCCAAATGCCCGGCGAACACTGCGCGCTTCGATCATTAATGCCGCAACAAGGCTGCAGCTTTTTGACCGTGCACTGGATTTTTTCGAGAGAGCTTGCGTTTCAGAGGGGGACAGCACTGCGCGTGAGGAGTTGCTCAATGAGGCAGCCGCATACGCGGTCGAGCACGGCCTTTCCGCAGAGTGGCGCTTGCGGCTCGAACGTCGAGGTCGAATCGCCGCCGCGGAACCCGTTTGGCGGGAGGGTCTCGTGTTCCTCCTCACCGCGCAGGGTCGCCTCGAAGAGGCTCGCCAGCTGTTACGGGCATCCCTGAAGCACGGCGAGGACTCAGCCGAGGTGATCGAGAGGCTTATCAAGATGGCAGAAGATGCGGGAAATTGGGACGAAGCCGGACGACTCGCCAGGCGCCTTGCTTCTCTCGTCGGGCCGGAGGATCCCTCGCCCTCCATGCGCTACGCGGGGTTTTTAGAGAGGGCTCACAAACGGGACGAGGCGGAGGCCGTCTGGATGACGCTCGCGGCGCGGCACGCCCGCACGCCTCAGGTGCTCTCGTCAGCCGGGGATTTCTTTGAGCGAGCCGGCAGATATGAGCAAGCGGAAAAATCTTATCGTTCAGCGGCACGCTTTGGCGGGTGTGCGCCGCAAGTCTACTTGCGTCTGGGAAGATACGCCCTTGATCGTGGTGATCGCTCTCAGGCGCTCGCCGACTTTGAGATGCTCCTTGCTGAGACAAGGCCGGAGATCGAGTCTGCGAAAGATTGTCTTCCATTGCCGGATCGAATTCTCCTGGCCCCCATTCAGGCCGGCCGCGCCGGAGCGCCACCTGCGGCCCAATGGAAGGTTGCATCAGAAAAGGACAATCAAGGCTGCAGACTTATCGCGATCCGTGAAATCGCGCAGCTTCTCGCGAACAGCCCACGGAAAGAAAAATGGTTTGGAAATTTCTCTGCTCCCATCGAGCGAATTTGGGCGAGACACTATTCCGGCGATAAATCAGCGTCCTTTCAGGAGATCGAGCGGATTGCTGCAACAGAAGGCAGCGCGGCGGTTGAACAAGCCTTCGCGGCGACAGCGCTCGAAGAACGAGAGGACGACAGATTGGGTCGCTGGGCTAACGCTTCCGACAGTCCTCAACACAGATGGGAAAGCATAATCGCCGCCTTCTCACGAATGCTTGAGGCAGACTGGCGGCCAAGTCCGCAGCTTGTGACGGGCCTCTTCTCCTATGCGCCGGCGCTTTCACGCTGGCGTGCTGCCCAATTCCTCGCTGACAAGAACTATTTGCACGCCGCTTGCGCGCTCGGTGAAACGGTCCCTTCCGCTTTGCCCGCGTCTCAAGCATGCTCCGCATGGATCGACTTGGCGCGGTGGAGGATTGCTCTGGGCGAGCCACAGGAAGGCATTCTTCGTTTAGATCGGGCGATTGACTGCGCGCCATCGTCCGTTTCCTTCGGAGAGCCGTTGTTTGCGGCTCTTCGGGCGCGGTGGCTTCTTACGCCGGAGAATCAGCGAGCGGCGTTTGAACAAGAGGTATCCAACCACTTCAGGGATTCCAAGCACCCGAGGAGCCAGGCAGCCGCCGGCGCCTTGATCGCCAGCCTCAGCGGAAACAATTCCCTTGCTGCGAAAAGAATCGCGGAAGTGGTTGGTGAGGTCGGCATAACTGATGGGGAGAGCTGGCCCGAATTTATCCAGCAGGGTGGAGCGCAACTCGAAGAATGGAACCTGCACCGCCTGGCCCGAGATCTCTATCGCCAAGATCTTGCCCGGGACCCCGCGCTTCTTGCCATGAGAGGTGAGAATTTCCACGATTCCACAACGAAGCAGTTCGTTCTCAACCAATTGGTTTCTGCTGATGGTGATGAGAGATCCTATATGCTCAATGAATGGCTGGCGCGCGGTCCGTCCGATCGGGAGCTCCTGGATGCAGCACTCCGACTGCAACGCTCCGGACGCTCGGAAACGGCAGCCGCGGTGTACCGTCAACTCTGTCAGCGCAACCCGCGCAACGATGGAGTCTGCACCGGAATTTTCAATCTTGCGCGTCTTCGCCTTATGCGGAAGCCCGGCCTTACCTTCATGGAGAGGCTGCTGGCAGAAGAATCATTCGAGCTGAGACGGGCAGTAGTCCAAACAGCTGCTCTGAGGCTGGTTACGATCCTGGACGAAGAAGGCGAATTTGATCGTTCGCTGGCAATCCTTGATCGCATGGCACAAACGAGTGCGCTCAACAAGGCGTTGCTTTTTCAACACGTTCAAGCCTTGCGCAGAGCGGGACGCCATCGCGAAGCTCTGACACAGCTGGAAGCAAACCCGCTCGTTGCCACATCGCCAGAGTTCACCATTCCTCTGGCGGAACTCTATGCCTCCTTCGGCCGCGAGAGAGATGCCGTTACTCTCCTGGAACGGGAGGCTCGAAGCGGGTCCGCAAACCGCAGATCGGCTGCGTTGAAACTTCGAGAACTCGCCGTGCAGACCGAGGATTCGTTGCGAGTGGCAGCTGCGGACACTTTGCTCGGCTCGCCGATCGGGAATCCAGCTACTGTGAGGAAGATTCCAGCCAGTGAGGGCGAGTGGAAGAGAGCCCTGAGTGAGATCGACAGCCCGCGAGCGACCCCAGAGGAGCGTTTCCGTGCGGGGCGAACGTTCCTCGTGCTGCAGCGGAATTTGCCGGCAAACCTCCGTGCAGAAGAACTTGAGCGGCTCAAACGCATCACGAGACGCAACCCGGCGCTCGTTTCAGAGTACTACGTTTTGCGCAAGGAACTTGCCGACAAATACGGTTACTCCGCCGACCTGATGCAGGAACTCTCAGCAGAGTGGGCTTCAGGGCGGGGCAACCATCACGCGGGCGAGATCATCATCCAAATCTTGCTGCAGCAGAGTCGCTTCGAAGAACTGAAGCACATCTTGAATGAGTATCTCACTGATACACATTTCAACGAAAAAGCCTGGGATCAGATCGGGCGGCGTCTTTTGTTGATGAACCAGTATGAGCTTGCGGTTCGCACTTTGTCAGAACTCAGGGCGCGCGCTCCCGGCGACGCGGTTCGCGTCCTTATGCTCGCTGAGGCGCTCTCGATGGAGGGAAGGCATGAGACCGCCGGGAAGCTGGTTGCCTCGATCGAAGGCATTGCTCTTTTCGACCCGCAGAAACATATCGATGTTGCCGAATTTTATTTGAAAACAGGCCGCCCAAGCGAAGCCAAGCCACACCTTCTTGCCAGGCCAGTAGATGTGCGTTCGGGCGCTGCTTGGACTCATGCCTTGGAACGTTTTCTCGATCGCCAAGATTTTGCCGAGGCCCGCCAATGTATCCTGTATGCGATGGATAGTCCGCAGGTGCTTCCAGCCCGCGTCTTGGCCGACTATTACTCGCGGAGTGGAGAAATGTATCGGATCGACCCTCGTGCAAACGAATTCGATCTTCCTCTGCGGCAATTTCGCGATCTTCAGATCGAAGTGGCCACAAGGCTCGTCTCGCTGAACGATATGGATCGCGCATGGTCATGGATCGAAAAGATCACGTCTTTGCTCGATGATGCGCAGGGAAGGAGGTTACTGCAAATCGTGGAACACACTGACTGGAATCGAGCGGAGAAACTTTGGGAAACGTCGGAGAGCTCACTGTGGGATGCGCATTGTGCCGCCGCGCAATTCTACCTGCGCCGAGCTCGGGCGGCTGAGCGCCCTGAAGCCGCTCTTAAGTATCTCCAACGCGCCCACGAATTGCATCCGGGCTCCTTTCCAATCGCGCAAGCATACACCGAGAGGCTTATGAAGAACAATGATCCAGCCGGAGCGCGGAAGGTCTTGCGTGAGGTGATAGACGCCTACACAGAACCAAGGGATCGGCACGCCGCGCGGCAGGCCCTGTCCTCCTTGCAAGCTTCCCCTGCCTTGCCGAACGGGTATTAGGCCCGATAGTCTTCGTCCATGGACATCCGCGTCCTCATCGTTTGGTTTCTCACCACCGTCTGTTGTCTCGCGCAACAGAACGAGCGGAAACTTCTGGATCGAGTGACGGCAAAACCCGACATGTCACTGATCAACCCGATGAACGACAAGAAGTTCAACGCGGGAGGATTTTCTTCAAGCAAGAGGGCGAACGGTCCATCCACATTTGTTTATGAACAGAAACTCTCAACTGAAAAGTATCGAGATATTCGTTCGTTCTTAGGGATTAAGAATCCCTGGTTTGGAAAGGTGGTCTATGACTCTAATCAGGCAAGCCTGTGGTCGAAGACATTGATCCCTAATGCAGACAAGAAGATCCCCATCGAATCATCCGAGACGCGGAAGTCCCATCTCGCTGATAAAAAGGCGGCCAAGCGTGAAGAACCGGTGAAAACATCGGCCTATCTTGGCCGAGGTAGCGGGCAAGGATCGTTCGATCTCATCAGTGAACAAATCGGCGAAAACCTGACGATAGAGCAAGTGCGAGAGATCCTCAACAAGGACCGCTGACGAAATGGCTTCTCTCCCACAGCAGGTGGCCCAACTTTGTCGCGGCTGTGAGAAGCTTTTCACTGAGAGTGAGTTGCGCGCCAAGCTCCTGGAAGAGCGGCCCCTGCGTGTCAAATTGGGTGTGGATCCCACTGCCCCGGACATTCATCTCGGCCATAGCGTCGTTCTGAGCAAGCTCAGGGATTTTCAGGATTTAGGCCATGAGGCCATTTTAATTATTGGGGATTTTACCGCGATGATTGGAGATCCGAGTGGCCGTTCAGTCACACGTCCTCATTTGACTCACGAGCAGGTTCTTCACAATGCAATGAGCTACCAGGAACAAGCCTTCAAAATTCTCAGTCGTGAGCGTGCGAAGATCGTTTTTAACGGAGAGTGGTTTAAGTCAATGTGCTTTGAGGACGTCATCAAACTTAACAGTCGTGTGACGCTGCAGCAAATGCTGGTGCGCGAGGATTTTCGAGAGCGGCTCGATCATGGGAAGGCAATCGGAGCGCATGAAATTCAATACCCGATCATGCAGGGTTGGGATTCCGTGATGATTAAGGCGGACGTTGAACTTGGCGGAACGGATCAGCTCTTCAACATCATGGTTGGTCGGGATCTGCAGCGTGAGGAGGGAATGTCCCAGCAGGTTGCGATGGTCATGCCCATATTGGAAGGCCTCGACGGCAAACAGAAGATGAGCAAGAGCTTGGAAAATTACGTGGCTCTCAATGAGAGCCCAGCAGAGATGTTTGGCAAGCTCATGAGTATCAGCGACGAGCTAATGGCCCACTATTATAACATCCTGTTGCATGAAGACGTACCGCCAGCCGCTCATCCGATGGAAGCCAAAAAATCCCTCGCACGGCGTGTTACTGAGCGTTTCCACTCCCCGGATGAGGCAGCGGCAGCACTGCAAGATTTCGAGCGCCGTTTTAGCAGGAGGGATCTCGAACATTCGGACCTGCCGGTTTTTTCGCCGACGGGGCAGCTGCGGGATTTCATCAGCGTCGTCGTGGAAGCATATGCCCGCTGCTTCGGCATCGCCAAGTCCCGGAGCGAGGTCCGCCGTTTAATTGAAGGAGGCAGCGTCCGCTGGGAAGGGGAGAAGATTGCCCATGGCACCGCCAGCTTGCCCGCAGATTCGAGCGGCGTTCTCAAATTGGACAAGACGCGCGCAGTGCGGATTCTTTAGCGGAGGGAGCGCTCCGAGGTTATACCCCTAGCTGCTGGTCTCCGACTTCGAAGGCACGATGATGATCGGGCGCTTGGCGCGTTTCAAGATGCCTGTAACAACGCTCCCGCTGAAGAGATGGTAGAGCGCGCCGTGGCCATGCGAACCCAGGATGATGTAGTCGGCGTGATGCTTTTGCGCCTGCTCGAGAATGTCATCTATGGCGAGTCCGATCAGCGTGATGATCTCCACGTTAAGTCCGGCCGCCTCCAAGGGCGCCGCTAGAGCCTTCAAGCGTGAATCTGGAGCCGACAGGCTTTCCGCGGTTGCCTCCACAGGCGGCGGCGCAGCAGCGATGACATCCATCGTTGCCCCTACCGGAACATACGTGGCCACGGGCTCGACAATGTGCAAGAGGATGACTCTGGCCGATAGCTGCTGCGCCAGCTCCGAAGCCTTTGCGAGAACAATCTTCGAGGCATCACTCAAATCGACCGGAACAAGCAGAGTTTTCATAGCCGTTGGTGTCAAGGTTTCTTCCGCAATCCACGTGGCAAATTGACAATACTCAGATTCGCTTGGGAGCAGCGTTCTGCGTGTCTCTTGGCAGCTTGCGGGTTCATAGGTGTCGCGCCGATAGTCTGCGAATGGACGATTTGTTTCAAGAAGACGTTCCGGAACCAGCGGCCATGGCAGCACCGTTGGCGACAAGGATGCGTCCCCGCACGTTGGAGGAATACGTCGGCCAGCGGGGCAGTCTTGGGCCGGGAAAGCTGCTGCGTCGGGCGATCGAGGCGGACCGAATTTCTTCGATCATCCTCTATGGTCCGCCCGGTGTCGGCAAAACAAGTCTTGCTCACGTTATTGCTGCGACAACACAGTCACGATTTGAAAGCTTGAGCGGCGTGGAGGGAAACGTGGGAGATATTCGACGGGTGGTGGCCCAAGCATCCAACCGGCTTCAAAGCAGCGGGCAAAAGACCATCTTGTTCATCGATGAGATTCACCGTTTCAACAAGGCGCAGCAGGATGTTTTGCTGCCCGATGTCGAGAGCGGCCTCCTTCGACTGATCGGTGCTACGACGCACAACCCATTCTTCTACGTCAATAGTCCCCTAGTTTCCCGCTCGCAAATCTTCCAACTCGAGCCGCTCTCCGTCGACGATCTCCTCGAGTTGATAAAGAAAGCCCTGATCGATAAGGAGCGCGGTCTCGGCGATCTGCGTCTCTCGGTCGATGAACAAGCTGCCAGGCACCTGGCAACGGTGAGTGACGGCGATGCTCGCAGATGTCTCAATGCGCTCGAGATCGCGGCGCGCACGACGGCCCCGAACGTCGATGGTTTCATTCACATTACCCTCTCCGCAGCTGAAGAGAGCATTCAGAAGAAAGCTGTTGTCTATGATGCGGATGGCGATGCGCACTACGACACCATCAGCGCCTTCATTAAGAGCCTGCGTGGATCCGATCCGGACGCGGCGCTGTATTGGCTGGCAAAGATGCTGCATGCAGGGGAGGACGTTCGTTTCATCGCCCGTCGGCTCATCATTTGCGCGAGCGAGGATGTGGGAATGGCAGACTCAAATGCCCTGGTGTTGGCGACCTCTGCTCAGCAGGCGGTTGAATTTGTGGGAATGCCCGAAGCTCAGCTGGTCCTGGCGCATGCGACCGTCTATATCGCGACCGCTCCCAAAAGCAACCGTTGCACAGTAGCCATCTCGAAAGCATCTGCCGAGGTGCGCGAGGGTCTGTACGCTTGCCGTACCGAGGCACCTGCGGGATGCCCATTACAAGGGGGCGAAGAAACTTGGACATGGCGAGGGGTACAAGTACAGCCATGATTATACGGGGAGCTATGTTCCCCAAGCCTACTTGCCGGAGGGTCGAATTTATTATGAACCGACTGAAAACGGTTTGGAAAAGCGCATCAAGGAGCGGCTGGATCACTGGCGGGCGCTCTTCGAAAACGAGCAGAGAAAGTTGGCAGGCCAGAATAAAAGCGACCAGGGCATTTCACCTGCCGAAGAGAATTCGACCTAACGAAGCTGCGCCTTACGCGCCTGAGCCGCGCTGCGGAGGCGCCATCGGCACCTTCGGGGAGTCTGCGCGCCAGGTTGACGCCGTCTGCCATGCGCTAGCTGGAGTTCGACCGGCAAAATCTGGTTGTGCGACGGAGAAGCTGTTCTATCCCTTGAGGAGGTAATCAGGGTTTAGCTTCTTCAAAGCTGGAATGACAAAAAGGCCGTCCTTACGAATGAGTTTCCCGTCGAACCAGATTTCGCCACCCCCATAATCTTCCCGCTGGATACTTACCATGTCCCAATGAACCCGGCTCTTGTTGCCATTGCCGGCGACGTCGTAGGCTTGGCCAGGGGTAAAATGGAACGAGCCCGCGATCTTTTCGTCGAAGAGAATATCTCGGATGGGATGCAAAATGTGAGGATTAAAGGCCAGTGAGAACTCTCCCACGTAGCGGGAACCTTCGTCACTATCGAGAATTTCGTTGAGCTTCTGGGTGTTGTTGGCAATCGCCTTGACAATGCGGCCGCTTTCGAAGTCGAGGCGGATATTATCGAAGGCCGTCCCTTGATAGATCGTGGGCGCGTTGAAGCTTACGTGTCCTTCCACAGAATTCTTCACCGGGCAGGAGAAAACCTCTCCGTCGGGGATGTTGCGATCCCCACCGCACATGACGGATCCGATGCCTTTGATCGAAAAGAGAAGATCGGTGCCCGGACCTTTGATTTGCACGCGATCAGTCTTATCCATCAGCGACTTGAGCGCCTTCATGCCGGGAATGAGACGCGCGTAATCAAGGGTGCAGACTCGAAAGAAGTAATCTTCGAAAGCCTCGGTGCTCATCTGAGCTTGTTGAGCCATTGCCGAGGTTGGCCAGCGCAAGACGACCCACTTCGTATTGTTGATTCTCCAATCCATAACCGGTCGCATTTTGCCGGCGATGAGACGCATCCTTTCGTCGGGAACATCCGAGAGCTCAGTGATGTTGTGACTTCCGCGAATCGCGATATAGGCCTGCATTTTCTTCATGCGGGCAAGTTCGATGGTGCTGGCGGTATCGAGTTGGCTGTCCTCGGCTCCAAGGCTCAGTTCTCGCGAAATGCGTGCGTTATGGATTTGCACGAAGGGCATCGCGCCTGCCGTGCGCGAGGCACGAATGAGCGCGACTCCCATTTCCTCCGGAGCATCGAAGAGCTCGATAAAAACGGATTCACCTTTTTTGAGCGTGGTCGAGTGGCGGACAAGGACCCGCGCAAGCTGATCAAAACGGGGATCTTGCATGTCAAGCGACCATATCCATTACAGCCAAGTGTGCAATTCCAGCGCGGACCGCCGAGGCAGTTCGCGAGACCACTTCAAGGCGCCCGGCTTTGCTTTACCTAGGTTCTCGAACCTTTACGCTGCTTGGAGAGCCGAATAAATTAGCTCGTGAGCGCTGATCCATTCCCTCACTGCGGTTCGGAGGCTGATCGTCGCATCATTTACCCGCCGCTTTAATTCCCGTCGATGTTGACGCGAGATTTCGCCGCGCCGCTCTGCCGCAGCGCGATACTCACGGAGTAATTCTTCCCATTGCGCGAGAGCCACGTGCATCTTCTCCTGGGCAGTGTAGAGCATCGCGTGAAGGGATTCGGAAAGCGGCGCTTGTCGAGCGGAGAGCGTTTCGCTCAGACGCCGCTGGCGCTCGGCGATCTGCGCCTTAACGATGACTTCGTCCGGCACCCTTCGAAGCTTGCTTACGAGCCCGGTCTTCTGGAGAAGCCAAATCGTCCACTTTGTGGGATCAAACTGCCAGGGCTTCACACCGTTCCGGTAATCGTGCTGAAACTCGTGATGAAAATTATGGTAGCCTTCGCCGAAGGTGAAGAAAGCCATGATGAGGCTGTCACGCGCCGTGCATTTGCCGGAATACGGCTGCTTGCCAATCCAATGGCACATCGAATTGATACAAAAAGTCATGTGATGCACAAAAACGATGCGAGCAGCCCCGGCGAGTATGAAGGCACCCAAGGCGCCCACCCAGCCATTCCATAGAAAGCCAGCCAACGTCGGCAGGGCGAAACCCATGCTCAATGCCAACGGGATGTAATATTTGTGCTGCCAGACCGCCAGCCGATCCTTTTGCAGGTCGCGCACCCAAGTGAGCGACGTCTCCGGCCCCCTCCTAAAGAGAAGCCATCCGATATGTGCATGGAAAAACCCCTTGGTGATATCGTGGGGATCATCCTCTTCATCGGTAAATTTGTGGTGCCTCCGATGATCGGCAGCCCAGTTAAGGACGGTGCCTTCGAAGGCGGCGGCGCCGAATAGAAGTGTAAAGAGCTTCACCGGCCAACGGGCCTGAAAGGTGAGATGAGAGAAGAGGCGGTGATAGCCCAGTGTGATGCTTATGCCCGTCGCCACGCCCAAGAAAACAAAAAGACCGATCTGAAAGCCGTCCAATCCGTAGTGCCAGATGTAGGCAGGAGCGCCGAAAATTGTGGTCAAAAACGTTCCAATAAGGAACGCGCTACTCGTCCAGTAAACCTTTTTCCAAGGGAAGTTCATTTATCTATTTCTGTTTGGCCGGGCACGGAATTCGTTCAAGCTCCGAGGCCCAGCCTTGTAAAGTTTCGCCAGCGTGCCGGCGCCCAGCGAACCCTTGGCTTAAAACCTTTCGATGCTTCTTCAATAAAATGCCTGAGGATGGCAAGTTTTTCAAGTTTATCAGCCATCAGAATTTCCCGGGAGTCCTGCGGGCCGGTTGAGAGTAACTGGTCCGTAACGGAAAAAGCTCGGCATGTTGTTCCAACGAGCCGCGAAAGTCGCTGTGATCACCCTCATTGTCAACGGCCGATTCCGCAAGACCGCAGTTTTGAATGCGGTAGTCCTCTCCCGCTTTCTGATCCAGGCGCTGCCGGTAGGAAATTATTTTGGCCCTCCCCCTGCAAATGTCCTACCCCATCGCCTAAGCTGTCCCCGAGTGATTGGTGAAAGCGAACCGAATTAAGGTATGACAGAGAATCTTCTCATCGCGATTAGCGTCCTCACCCTCGGCTTGGCCATTTTGCAGATTGCGCTGCTGGTTTTCAGTTGCGGGGTGCGCAGCTTGCTGCGGGACTTGCGCGCGGAATTACGCTGCCAACTCGAGTCGCTGCCTGGCCAAATGCGACGGGATAATTCCTGTGGTCGGCAGGAGCTTGCGCATTCGCTTTTCGCGGCACTTAACCAGGTCTCCGATGGCACAAGAGAGTCGTTACGGGCGCAGACGGAAGCGCTTTCGCGTCTGCAGGAGGTTCTGGATCGTCAGCTCGCACTCCTGACGGAAACCAGCGAGCAGAAACTGGAAAGTTTACGGGCAACGCTGGAAAACAAACTGACGCTCATCCAGCAGGACAACAACTCGAAGCTCGAGCAGATGCGTGCAACCGTCGAGGAGAAACTCCAGGTGACCCTGGAACGGCGCCTGGGGGATTCCTTTAAGATAGTCAGTGACAATCTTCAGCAGGTTCATATTGCCATGGGCGAAATGCGGAAGCTAGCGGGAGAGGTCGGCAGCTTGCAGATGTTAATGTGCAACGTGAAGAATCGTGGTGGATGGGGGGAGTTCCAGCTGGCTGGCATCCTCGAGCAGTTCCTGAGCCCGGAACAATATGCCAAGAATGTTCAGCCGCGAGAGAATGGCGAGAGCGTTGAATTCGCGATTAAACTTCCGGGTCGCAATGGGGACGGAACTCACGTTTGGCTCCCGATCGACGCAAAGTTTCCGAAGGAAGACTACGAAAAATTGCTGGCCGCCATCGATCGGCAGGATGCCGAACGGATCAAGATTTTCTCCAGTCAGCTCGAATCGCGGATCAAGTTGAATGCACGCGAAATTTCCCAAAAGTATCTGAACCCTCCCCAAACGACGGATTTTGGCATCATGTTCCTGGCCACCGAGGGCCTCTATGCTGAAGCTCTCAGGCGTCCCGGTCTAGCGGACTTTGTTCAACGTGAGCATCGCATCGTCATTGCCGGACCCACGACGCTGGTTGCGCTGCTGAACAGTTTGCAGGTAGGCTTTCGCACCCTGGCTATCGAAAAGCGCTCCGGTGAGGTGTGGAAAATTCTCGGTGCGGTCAAGGCTCAATTTGACACCTTCGGGGAAATCCTCGGGAAAGTTCAGAGGAAACTTCAACAAGCGACGAGTGACATCGAGGCGGTGGGCACGAAAGCGCGAACCATGCAACGCAAGCTTCGCGAGGTGGAAAACCCCGGCGTAAACGCCTCCAATGACATGTTCGGATTTGCGAGCCTGGAGGATTTGGACGCGTGTCCTGAGCTGAACGAGACTTCCGAGCGGTAGAGACACTCCTCGGTAAATTTCGCGCTTGTCGGCAGCTTCGTTTACTGGTCCTCGTCAAGCTATCGAAACACCGCACTTTCGCGTCTCGTGTGCGGCGCGCATTCTGAATTCCGAGATCGGATTCCTGCCGTTGAGCCATTCGACCATATTCAAGACGAGGTAGTTCCAATTCTGGAAGCCGGGGTTCAGAATGGGTTCACCGTTCTCCGGCTGATAATATTCGTGGAGTGCCCCAAAGCGTTCCAGATCCCGGCCGAAGAGTTGGACGGTTTTGGCGGCCAGTTCCTCGGCGTCGTCGCGGAAGTGATAGTTAACTAAACCGCGCCAAACCATGTAGTTCGAGATTCCCCAGATGGGTCCAAGCCAGGACGACGGGTTGCCGGTGGCGCGCACATTATACATTTTTTCCGCGCGGGAGAGGGTGCGTATGCCGAACGGAGCATTGAATGTCTTCTGATTCCGATAATGTTCGCTCACGATTCTTTCGGCTTGCTCCGCATTCGCAAGGCCGGCCCAGAGTGCGAGAAATCCGGACCAGACACCGATGCGTTGGATCAGGCAAGGCCAGTCGCGTGGCATTCCTTGGTGCAGGCCGAAGGTTCGCTGGGGCTCGAGCGGAAGAAGGTTGAGATCAACGCTGTAGAAGAATCCGTCGCGTTCATCCCAACAGTGTTCCTGAATGGCTGTGCGTAACGCGTGCGCGTCCTTTTCATAGTGCTCGGCGATCTCGCCGAGATCGAGGCAACGACAGAGATAGGCGGCGGCTTCCAATTCTTTGAACATCAGCGCGTTGAGATAAATTGAGCCGGAACTTCGCGGGGGACGGTAATAAGTGCATGGGTCGTTATCCACCCCGATCGACATGTCGGTCTGCCAGAAGTAAAGTCCGCATGAATGCCGGTGGTGGTTGCGGTAGTTGTTAAGAAAGGCTTGCAGATAATAGAATTTTTCGCGCAGCCACTTTGCATCGCCGCCATCGGCTTCAACGAGAAACGCGGCGTGCTGTGCCAAACATGGCTTGTGCATGTTTTGCTCGTAGATGTGATCAGGCTTCGAAGGGCCGTCGCGGCCGGATAAGATGGGGATCCATCCATCCATCCCACCGAATTCGAGGAAATTCAGCACGCATCCGCGTTCGTAAGGGCGCGCCTCCTGGTGCTCCGACGCGCTGCCCCGCTTGGCGAGAATTTGTCTTAAGGCAATGTTGCTGAACCACGAATCCCAATCCCAGAGGACATCTGCATATTGGTCGCTCCCTGGCGTCAGAAACGGATGTTGGAGCGCTCCCCCTGGTTCGCGGAACATTCCCGCGTAGCCCGCCGAGAGCTTTTCTTCAATCAACGGAAAGTATGCGGCCTCCGCTTTCATAAGGGCGCTCACTATGGGGGCGAGCAGTCTCGATGCAATTCTTTTGGAAACGGGGAGTGCCCTTGCAGTCAAATGGTTCCACCCAGGTTGTTGTGCATACCGGCGATTACCAAACGTGGACTTCCTCGGGTAAAGACGGTGCTGGTATTCTGATGGAGGACGCCTTCTAACTGGAAGTGTTTTGACGCACTTATGAAGGTATTGATCGTCGGTTCAGGCGGACGGGAACATGCGTTGGCGTGGAAACTGGCACAGTCGCCGCGGGTCACCAAGGTCTATTGCGCACCGGGCAATGCCGGCACGGCCGCGCTCGGCGAGAACGTGTCGATATCCGCAGAGGATATCCCATCCCTTGTCCGCTATGCGGAGCGCGCCGCCATTGATTTTACCTTGGTGGGTCCCGATGATGCATTAGCTGCCGGCATCGTGGACGCTTTCGAACGAGAGGGGCTGAGGATTTTTGGACCTTGCGCCGCGGCGGCACGCCTTGAGTCGTCCAAAAGCTTCGCAAAGGACTTCATGCGCCGGCATGGGATCCCCACGGCTGAAGGAAACGAATTTGTCGACAGCATGAAAGCACACGAGTGGTGCCGTGCTGCGAAATATCCGCTGGTGGTCAAAGCGGACGGGCTTGCGTTGGGTAAAGGTGTGGTCGTCGCTGAGAATCCGCTCGAGGCGGCGTTGGCGATTCATCGCGCCATGGACCTTCGCGTGTTCGGGGAAGCTGGCAGAAGAATCGTCATCGAAGAATGCCTGCGCGGCGTTGAGTGCTCAATTCACGCGCTGGTGGATGGCTCGAATTACTCTCTTTTTCCGGATGCCAAGGACCACAAGCGCGCGTTCGATGGCAATCGTGGCCCGAATACTGGCGGCATGGGGACGGTCTCTCCATCTGGAACCATGAGTTCCACCTTGATTGAGCGCGTGAAAATCGAAATTCTCGATCGTTTTATCGCTGGTCTTAAGGCCGATGGCATCGCGTTTCGTGGGATGTTGTTTCCGGGACTTATGCTCACGGAAGAGGGCCCCAAGGTGCTGGAGTTTAACTGTCGGTTTGGCGATCCGGAAACTCAGGTCCTCGTTCGGCGGCTGCGCAGTGACTTGCTCGATCTGCTCGAGGCGTGCTTGGACGGCGCACTGGACAGCCAAAGTCCTGAATGGGATGAGCGCAGCGCCGTGTGCGTCGTGATCGCCTCGGGTGGGTATCCCGGATCGTACGAGAAGGGCAAGCTGATCCATGGATTAGAGGAGGCGAAGAGAGTGAGCAACGTGGTGGTCTTTCACGCCGGAACCAAACAGGATGGGCAAAGCATCGTGACTAACGGCGGCAGGGTGCTTGGGGTCAGCGCGCTGGGGACGACCTCCCGCGTGGCGCGGGAGTTGGCCTATGAGGCCGCAAACATAATCTACTTTGACCGAATGCAACGCAGAGAGGACATTGGCGCCTCATGAGTCGTCGTGTTTTCTTGATCCTTATTCTGGCCAGCTCTCTTCGGGCGCAGGAACCGTCCCCTTCGCCCTCTCCAACCGCGGAGCCCTCGCCATCTCCTTCTCCTACGCCGACGACCTCGCCTACCCCACCGCCCAGGACGCTTCGAGAATTGATAAACTCGCTTAACGACGAAGACGTGGGAAAGGCTCTGCAAACGCTCAAAGAGGGCTTTTTCGACCCTGCCAAGGTCGATGAAAGCGAAATGAAGCGCTCGACCTTGGAGGGCTTGGTTCTGCGCCTGTCGCCCGGGGCGGCGATCGTGAGCACCTCGACAAAGTCTTCCCCGATCGCGCAGACACCTTTTCTCGTCGAAATTCTCGATTCACACATCGCCTATTTTCGTCTCGGTGCGTTAACCAACGACACTCTTGCCCAATTCGATGCTGCGCTTGCGAGCTTTTCGGGAAAAGAGATCGATGCCGTAATCCTGGATGTCCGCGGTGTTTCGGAGAGTGGGGATTACGAAGTGGCGGCAGAATTTGCGCGCCGGTTCTGCCCGAAGGGAAAGCTTCTCTTCTCGATCCAGAAGCCGAGCGCCAAACAGGAAAGAATCTTCACTTCGAATCAGGACCCTGCCTTTCAGGGTGTGGTGGTAGTTCTCACCGACTCCGACAGCTCCGGAGCTGCCGAAGCCTTGGCAGGAACTTTGCGCCTTAACGCGGGCGCCATGGTCATCGGAACCGAAACCACCGGACGGGCGGTCGAGATTGCCGAGGCGCCCATTAGCGGCAACGCGATGCTCCAAGTTGCCGTGGCGCAACTCATCCTGCCAAATTCAGGGCCAATATTTCCCGATGGCGTAAAGCCAGACGTTTCCATTTTTCTGCCGCGGGACGTCCGCGAGCAAATCTTCCGCGAGAGCAAGGAAAAAGGAGTGAGTCAATTCGTCTTCGATCCGGAGCGCCGCAGAATGAACGAAGCTTCGCTGGTCGCGAATCTCAATCCAGAAATTGAAGCCATGCAGGTGGCGCAGCGGGACCGCGGCAAAGCGCCCCAGCTCCGGGATACCGTGCTGCAGCGCGCTGTGGACCTCGTCACCGCGATCAACTTCTACCGGGGGAAGAAGCAATAGCCTCCTGGCTCTTACGGGGCGGGTAGAATCCAATGTAATCCGAATCCGATCCAGAGCGGGATCGTGATGAGGCCGACGATGGAGGTCCCAAGCACGACTTGAAGCGCAGTGGGCATATCGCCGTGATGCACTCTTGTGACAACGATCGGAAATATCGCGGCTGGCATCGCGGCCTGAACAACGAGCACCGATTTGAGGGTTACGTCTAGTGGCGCAATCTTCGTGACAAGCAGGATGAGGGCTGGAAGAATGCCGATGCGGACCGCGGATGACGCGAAAATGGTGCGGCTTCCGTGTCGCAGGGATTCCTTATTGATGTTGTCGGCGATCAATGCGCCGCTGAGCAGCAAGGCCATTGGAATCGTGCAGGCGGCCAACAGATGGAATGTCGTTTGCATCGAGGAGGGGATCCATTCCTTCGCCCCAAGTCCGTTCAATAAAATGGCGGTAGGGATGGCGATGATCGGAGGATTGATTGCCCCGCGCCAGCTTCCCTGTTCGGCATGGCCTGTAAGCTGCGCAAGCGCAATGCTCCAGAAGGCTATTTCAACGCCGAGATAAAAGGCAAAGAGCACACCCATTGTGTCGCGATCGAAGAGCGCTTGGCAAAGGGGAAGCGGGATAAAGCCATAGTTGTGAAGCGAGGTCGTAAAGACGAATGTCCTTCGCGCGCCGCCTTCTGGGATTCGAAAGAGCGTCGCTCCCGACCGGGAGATGACGATGCCAAGCACGATGGAGCCGAAGCCCAACAGCGGCGGAAGGATCCAGTTTGCGGGATTGGCCAGAGCGTCGTTGCCGATGATTGTGTCAAGAGCCAGGCAAGGCGCGAGAAGAGTCACAACCAGCCGGGTGAGCGAGCGATCTGCCTCACTGGAGAGGATGCCGATCTTTCGCATCAAGTACCCGAGCCCCATCACGGCGAAAACAGGCGCGACAATCTGGAGAAGAAAGTAAAACTGCTCGATCACGCTTTCTCTCGAGCTCAGCTAGCTGAAGACCAGATTGCAAATCACCACGGATGCAATCACTCCGGCGAGATCTGCGATCAGTCCCGCAGCAACAGCGTGGCGGGTGCGCCGGATCGCGACCGATCCAAAATAGACCGCGATTACGTAAAAGGTGGTCTCGGTGCTGCCCATGACGGTGGCTCCCATCTTCGCGATCAGACTGTCAGGACCGTACGTTTTGACCAGTTCGGCGAAGATGCCATTCGAGCCGCTTCCGCTAAGTGGGCGCATGAGCACGAGCGGGAGGAGTTCCGGCGGGAACCGGAGGGGTTGAAAAATTGGAGAGAGCATGCGGGCAAGAAGATCAACTCCCCCGGCCGCGCGAAACATCCCGACGGCCACGAGTATCGCCACGAGAAAGGGAATGATGCGAATAGCGACTTGGAAGCCCTCCTTGGCGCCTTCGACGAATTCTTCATAGACGGGAACCCCCCGCGCGGCCGCATAGAGGGGAAACAGGGTCAGGATCGAAGGAATCGCGAGCAGTGAAATGACTTCAACACTGCGGGCCAGCCACTCTTTGCTATACCACTCTTCAGGAAACGCGAACGGCTTCGAGACAAAGAGAAAGCCGCGGACCGAAGTCGCGAAACTCTCAAAAGCATGGGGAACAAATGACATGACGAGGAAAAGAGCGGCGAAGAGACAAAGCACGAGCAGGAGCAGAGCTTTCCAGGCTATGCTGAGAGGTCTCGCTACCTCTTGTTCAATCGGCATCTCGCCCTCCGGTGTTGCTGAGGCCTCGTTCCTTGCTTCGGAATTGGATAAGGCGAAATAGGGCAGCCTCTCCAAGGCTTTGACAGCTGTGACTCCGGCCGCTGTCGAGCAGATGGTTGCCAGGAAAGCGGTTCCGATAATGGACGTAGGGTTGGCGGCGCCCGCCGCCGAGAGAATCGCGACGGTGGTCGCCGGGATGAGCTGGATTGAGCTCGTATTGATCGCGAGAAACGTGCACATGGCGTTCGTCGCCACGCCGGGGCGCGGGTTCAAGGTCTCGAGGTGCTGCATGGCTCGCAGGCCGAGTGGCGTGGCAGCGTTCGCCAACCCCAGCATGTTTGCCGCCATGTTCATGACCATCGAGCCCATCGCCGGATGTTTTGCGGGCACGTCTGGAAACAACCAGCGCATAATGGGACGCAGGGCACCTGCAAATACGTCGATGAGACCTGATTTTTCAGCCAGACGCATAACCCCGAGCCACAAAGCCATTATGCCGGCAAGCGGCAGCGCCAGCGTCATCACCGCTGTCTTACAAGCCTCGAAGGCCGCGGCGGTTACCTCACCGAGTTGGCCCGACGCTGCTCCGAGCAGGACACTCAGTGTGACGAGTCCAAGCCAGATCCAGTTGAGCATGGCGCGCAGTTTCTCTCACGCGAGAGGCCTGCTGCGCAAAGTAATTCTCCCGTCCCTCGATCCACGGCGAGCATCTCTCACGAGAGATTTTTGAGAAGCGCGCTGGAAGCCACGGTTATTGGTAAATTCGGGAGCATACGCGTCCCCGCGTGTGGTGTTTGGCGTCTCGCCGAACAGAGTTTTCCGGCGGGCCGCCGGAAATGCACGCGAGGACGCGTGCGCTCCCCGAACGCTTCCTTGCTGCCAAAACTTTGGGGACCGTCCTGGAGAACCGCTCTAGACGGTTACACGTGCCACCCTTTCTGGGGTGGCCAGCTTGGCGCCGGCGCGTCAATTTCGATAGCCCGAAACAGCCCGGCCTACTTCATGCGATCAAACGTCCGCTGAAGAATCTCCTGATCGGTGAGCGAGTTGGATTTCGCCCTGGCTTGGGCGATCCACTTGCTTTCCAAGGCGTTCTTCGTGGGACGATCCACCTCGAAGAAGACACCGAAAATACCCGGGAAAGGCAGATTTGCCAGCCGGTAAGCGGCGATTTCGTCCGTGACATCATGACGAACTTCGTCCTCCGGCGAATTGTCCCACTTCTTTTCGTCGATGGTGGTGAATGTGCCTCCCTTGCGCGGATTCCCAGCGTCAAAGGCACCGGGGTAAAACTCGACGCATTCAGAGAGCACCTCGACGACTGAGAAGCCGTCATGGTCCATGGCCCGCTCAATCATCTGCATCATATGATTGATTTGGGTGGCATGCGTGCGGGCGACGAACGTAGCGCCCGCTGCGACCAACTTCTTGATTGGGTTGACCGGCTGGTCAATGGCACCGGTAGGGTCAGTTTTCGAACGGTAACCAATCGGCGAAGTCGGAGAAGTTTGTTTTTTCGTCAAACCATAGACGAAGTTGTCCATGATCACGTAAGTGAGCCGAATGTTTTTGCGCGCTCCATGTTCTAGGTGGTTGCCGCCGATCGAGAAACCGTCGCCATCGCCGCCGAAGAGGAACACATGCAAATCGGGCCGCGAGAGGCTCACACCTGAGGCTAGCGGGACTGCACGACCATGGATGAAATGTGCTCCATGGGTATTAACGAAGTAAGGAAAGCGGGAGGAGCATCCGATCCCCGCGAGGGTGACGATGTTTTCGTGCGGGAGTTGCCGCTTCTCTAGTATCTTGTAGAAGGCGGCCAAAACGGCGAAATCTCCACACCCTGGACACCAGGTTGGATGATCCGCGGTGAGCGCCTTCTTGGTAAGCTTCTCCCGTTCCTCAATAGCGATTGCGGCGTTCATTTTAAAACTCCTTCCAAAATTTCGCGCACACGGAACGTCAGGCCGTCAGTCTTGGTAAGGCTGCGGATTTTCGGGTTGCAGTATCTAGCCCTCAGAACCGTCGCCAGCTGACCGTATCCGTACAAGCCGGCATCATTCATTTCGATCACGATGATTCGCTTAAATCGATCAAAGATCTGTTCCAGACCGTTGGGCAAGGGATGCAAGTGTCGAAGATGAAGTGAGGAGAGACTTTCACCTCGTTCCCGGGCGCGATTGACGGCTTCATGGATCGGACCGAAGGTTGAACCCCAGCCCACCAACAGAGCTTCGCCCTGGGGGTCTCCGTGCACTTTCGGAATGGGAATTTCATCGACAAGCGCCTGAAGCTTGCGGCGGCGCTTGGCAGTCATGGCCGCATGCAGCCTCGGACTGCCTGTCGGGTGTCCCAGTTCGTCATGTTCCAAGCCCGTGACCACGGGGTACTTGCCGTCGAGCATGCGAGTGCCGGGCGGAGCATGCTGGGTGGAGCGATCGAGCGCGTAGGGCTTGAAGTCGGGTTCTCTCGCGGTCAGATCGGGTTTCGGATCGTGCATCAATTTCTTAAGATCCGGTTCGTCGAAGGCTTCGATGCGTGTCGCGAGCGAGGAGTCACTCAGGATGATGACAGGCGTGCTGTATTGACGAGCGATTCGCGCTGCCTCAAGGGCGATATAGAAGCAGTCCTCCACTGTGGAGGCGGCCAGGACGGCCCGCGGGCTATCACCATGGCTGCCAAAAAGCGCTTGGTACAGATCGCTCTGTTCCACATTCGTGGGCAAACCCGTGCTCGGTCCGCCCCGCTGGACATTCACGACGATGAGCGGGATCTCGGACATGGAAGCCCAGCCGATCGCTTCAGTCTTGAGAGAGATGCCCGGACCGGCGCTTCCGGTAACGGCGAGATGTCCAGCATAGGAAAAACCGAGTGCCAGAGAGACGGCGCCGAGTTCATCTTCTGCCTGGACAAAAAGACCGCCATATTTTGGCAGCTCGCTTCGCAGAATTTCCATGATGGAAGACCACGGGGTGATCGGATAGCCGGCGCCATAACGCACACCCGCCGCAATTAAACCGTAGGCCAAGGCCTGGTTTCCATCCATGGTGACCTGCACGCGGCCTGTCTGCGTTTCCCCTGCTGGCTCGAAGTGGTAGAGCCTGGAAAGCACATTGCCAACGGGGTAGGCGAAACCGGCATGGAATGCCATCAGCGCGGTGTTGGCCACATCGTCAGATTTGCCGCTAAATCGCTCGGTAATCAGGCGTTGAAGCTTGCTGGTGTCGAGATTGAAAATTCTGGCGATTAATCCGAGGACAAAGACGTTTTTTCCTTTGCCTTTTGCCGATCCTCCCAGGGCTTCAATGGTCAGCCCCGTGATGGGAACGCCCACATGGACGAATTGCTTTTTTTCCGGATCCGGCTTGACGTTGTCGGAATCGTAAAGCAACACCCCTCCTTCCCGCAAGAAATGGATATGTTCGTCATAACTATGCTGGTAGAACGCTACGAGGAAGTCTGCCTCATCGCCCGCGGAGAGAACCTCTCCTGACCCCATACGCACCTGGAAAATAGAAGGTCCCCCCGAAATGGTGGAGGGGATGGTCATATATGTCATCACCTCCTGAGCGCTGCGGCCCGC
This sequence comes from uncultured Verrucomicrobiae bacterium, assembly GCA_963744345.1. Classification (GTDB taxonomy): domain Bacteria; phylum Verrucomicrobiota; class Verrucomicrobiia; order Chthoniobacterales; family Terrimicrobiaceae; genus DASTFP01. Next base: position 184,735 of record CAVUTD010000017.1, on the reverse strand, counting down.
CAGCCTTGCCAACAGAGCGCCGGCTGTCTGGATTCCGTCCTGAGAGTTTCCCGCGAGCCGGATCACGGCGTCGCGAATATGTGCAGGCCTCAGATCCGCGCGCATCCCGCCAGCATCTGCGGAGGGCACATCTTGCAGAACAGAAAAAGAACTCACGTTAAAGCCTTAACTTACTATCGCCTCCTCTACCCATTGTCAACGCACAGCGGCAACCTGACGCGCGTAAAGAGAAGCAAATAGGACACGAAAACCGAACGGATTGGAGCGGTTACCGGGAGTCAATGGTCGAGTTGGCTGAGCACAGCTATTTTAAACGGTAAGGTTGGTCGCGGGCGGCTCGGCATGCACGACGCCCAAGGAGTCTCCGTGTTTGATTGCCGCGCCGTGATGATTGTGATCTGTGGTGATCATAGAGGTGAGAAGGCCGGGCTCGTGCGAGCGAACGAGGTTGGGCGGCCGGATCATCAACGGCGTGGTGGCTGAGGGGAGAGCAGCGATAGCGCCGCTTGTCGCGAAGAGCCTCTACGGTTGTCCGGGGTTGATTTTCCACACGCGCTCGCAATACTCGCGGATCGAGCGGTCGGAGGAGAATTTCCCCATGCGCGCGGTGTTGAGGATCGACTGGCGCGTCCATCCGAGCGGATCATTCCAGAGAGCGCCCACTCGCTCCTGCGCGTCCAGGTACGCTTCGTAATCGGCTAACACGAGGAAAGGATCATGATCGAGGAGATTTTCGACGATCGGGCGGAACAGCTCGACGTTGCCGCCGCAAATTGAGCCACTCGCAATGAAATCGATGACTTCCCGCAGCGTGGCACTTTGTTCGTAGTGATCCCTGGGCCGATAGCCGCGCGACTTCACCTCCGCGACCTCGGCCGCGGCCAGGCCAAAGAGGAAGAAGTTCTCCGGGCCGACTGCCTCCCGGATTTCGACATTCGCGCCGTCGAGGGTGCCAATGGTGAGCGCGCCGTTGAGCGAAAATTTCATATTGCCCGTGCCGCTGGCTTCCTTGCCGGCAGTGGAGATTTGTTCGGATAAGTCAGCAGCGGGATAGATGAAGTGCGCGTTCTTTACATTAAAGTCAGGAAAGAAGACGACCTTCAGTCGATCGCGCGTAGCGGGGTCGGCATGCACGGTTTCGCCGACGCTATTGATTAGTTTAATGATGCGCTTCGCGAGAAAATATCCCGGTGCGGCTTTGCCTCCGAAGATGAAACTGCGGGCGGGTAGATTCGTGTCCGGATCGCGCCGCAGTCGCAGATAAAGCGCGAGGATGTGGAGCACGGCGAGATGTTGCCGTTTGTATTCGTGGATACGCTTTACTTGCACGTCGAAGAGAGACTCGGGTGCGACGGCGATGCCGGTGCGCTCGGCGATGAGCGCGGCGAGCCGTTTTTTGTTAGCAAGTTTTACGTTGCGCCACTGCCGCTGAAATTCCGCGTCGTCCGCCAGCCGTTCCAGTTGGCTGAGGTGGCCGAGGTCGTGCAGCCAACGGTCGCCGATGTGTGCGGTAATGAGCTGCGTGAGTCCGGGATTGCTGACCGCGACGAAGCGGCGCGGCGTCACACCGTTCGTGACATTGCAGAATTTCGTGGGCCACAGCTCGGCAAAATCGCGCAGCACGGTCTGTTTGAGCAGTTCCGAGTGGAGTTGCGCGACGCCATTGATCGTATGGCTGCCAAGGCACGCAAGATGTGCCATGCGCACGTAGCGCAGCCCGCTTTCATCTATGAGGGAGAGGTGTTCGATACGGGCAGCGTCATCGGGAAATTGAGCGCGAACCTCCTCGAGGAAACGGCGATTGATCTCGAAAACGATTTCGAGATGCCGCGGGAGCAGCGTGCCGAAAAGATCGACCGTCCATTTCTCCAACGCCTCTGGAAGCAGCGTGTGATTAGTGTAAGCGAAGGTTGAGCGGGTGACCTCCCACGCCTGCTCCCAAGGGAGTCCGTGTTCGTCAATGAGCAGCCGCATCAGCTCGGCGACTGCGACCGCCGGATGCGTGTCGTTGAGTTGCGCGGCCCATTTTTCGTGGAGGGTCGCGGGTTTGCCGCCGAGCATCGCATGGATGTGCAGCATGTCTTGCAGCGAGCAGCTCGTGAAAAAGAACTGCTGCTTGAGCCGGAGCTCCTTGCCGCGATGGGTTTCGTCGTTCGGGTAAAGCACCTTGGTGATCGTCTCCGACGAAACCTTTTCCTCAACGGCGCGATCGTAGTCGCCGAGGTTGAATGCGGCGAAGTCGAACGACTCGACCGCCTCAGCTTTCCACAGCCGGAGGATGTTGCATGTCTCGACGCGGTAGCCCAGGATCGGCGTGTCGTACGCCACCCCTTTCACCTCGGTCTCAGGAATCCAACGCACGCGATAGTGGCCCTGTTCGTCTGTCCAGGCCTCGGTGTGTCCTCCGAACTTCACTCCATAGGCGATCTCTGAGCGTGGGATCTCCCAAGGATTACCGTTGCGCAGCCACTTGTCGGTGATTTCGTGCTGCCAGCCCTCGCAGAGGACCTGGTCGAAGATGCCGAACTCATAGCGGATGCCATAGCCAATTGCCGGCACTTGGACGGACGCGAGCGAATCCAGGTAACAGGAGGCGAGTCGCCCGAGGCCACCATTGCCGAGACCTGGCTCTTCCTCCTGCGCGAGGATCTCATCAAGATCGTAGCCGAGCCCATGCAATGCCTCCCGGGCTCGCTCGGTGATCCCGAGGTTGAGCAGATTGTTCGCGAGATGCGGACCAGGCAAAAACTCTGCGGAGAGATAGGCCACGCGGCGCGCGTTCGCCCCGCCGTAGTTTTCCATGCTTGCGACGGTGCGCTCAAAGAGCCTCTCGCGGACGGTCAGCGCAAGCGCGACGTAGAGATCATGCTTCGTCGCGGTAGCTTCGAGTCGGCCCATTCCGGAGCAGAGATTATCGCGAAAGGCCTGCTTGATTTCGTCGGCGGTGAGACCGTGGCGGTTTTTTTTAACTGAATTCATAAGGTCGTGATCTGCTTGGCGCCGAAAGGATGGAGCCGATGCGAGGTTGTTCACAACATTGGCGGCCGTTGTTTACCAGAGAAAAGGACGAAAAAGAAAACAAGGAACCGTCCCAGGTTGTGAATCATCGGTCCACCTCATGACGAAGGTGGGGGAGGCCCTCACAGCCACCGGCTATCCACGACCGACTCTGTTCCTTACATGTTGTTTAAGAGCGCACGGAATTGCTGAACGGGCCGGTCTTGGCAACTTCAGGGAACGGGCGCCGGTCGGCGTTGCAATTGCCGAGATGTGTCGCTTTTAAGTATGTTGCGGAGGAAAGGCGCGGTTTGGCTGCGTTTCGAATGCGCAATTTCCTCGGGGCTTCCGCAAGCGACGAGCTCGCCTCCCTGGTCGCCAGCTTCAGGGCCAAGATCCACGACATAGTCCGCTTCTGCGATCAGATCCAGGTGATGCTCAATAACAATGACGGTTCCACCTTCATCGACGAGGCGGTGCAGGATTTTGACCAGCCGGGTCACGTCATGGGCGTGCAGGCCGATGGTTGGTTCTTCAAGGATGTAGAGGGTAGATTTTCCTCGGCGGGTGGTTTGGATTTCCTCTGCCGAGGCAGTTGCGCGCCGCGTGAGTTGGGTGACAAGCTTGATGCGCTGGGCTTCGCCGCCGCTCAGGGTTGGGCTGGGCTGGCCCACTTGCAGGTAACCCAGACCTGTTTCCACCAGAAGATCGAGCGCCCTGCGTATTTTCGGATGCGGGGCGAAGAACTCGGCGGCCTGCTCGGCCGTCATTTCCATGACATCACCGATGGACTTGCCATTGTAGGCGATTTCCAGCGTCGAGGCGTTGTAACGCTTTCCGCCGCATTCCTGACACGGGATGTACGACGGCGGGAGGAAGTTCATTTCTAGCTTGATAACTCCCTGCCCTTGGCATGCGTCGCATCGACCGCCCTCATTGTTGAAAGAAAACCGGCTTCCGGTGTACCCTCGCATCCGGGCAGCTGGCACGCTGGCATAGAGAGCCCGAATTTCATCGAATACCTTGATGTATGTCGCGGGCGTTGAGCGAGAGGTTTTGCCGATGGGAGATTGATCCACTTCTAGCACCGCTCCGAGTGCCTCAAGGCCCCTGATGGCCTGATAGCATGCCGTGTCGGCGACAAACGGGTCTCTTGCCCGGCCGCTTACGCGAAATCTCCGAGTGAGCGCTTCCCTGACAGCGGGGAGGAGCACACCCCGGATGAGCGTGCTCTTGCCAGATCCGGAAATTCCGCTGACGACGGTGAGACGGTTGAGAGGGAACCGAACGTCCAGACCCTTTAAATTGTGGAGGCGTGCACCGATGAGCTCGATCCAACCAGGGGCCTCGGCCAGATTTCGCCGGAATCCTCGCGAGGGATGTCGCATCGGATGCTTCAAGCACCTGCCGGTCAGCGAATCCGGGTGGGAGAGAATTTCGCGAAGCGGGCCGGCCGCCACGATCCCGCCGCCATGTGCGCCGGCGTGTGGCCCAAGGTCTATGATGTGATCCGCCCGACGCATGGTCTCTTCGTCATGCTCGACAATCACGAGCGAATTGCCATTCAGGGCGAGCGTCTCCAAAGCGTCGAGGAGCCGGAAGTTGTCCCGGGCATGGAGGCCGATTGTCGGTTCGTCAAGAACGTAGAGCACGCCGCGAAGATTTGAACCCAGCTGAGCCGCCAACCGTATGCGTTGGGATTCGCCACCGCTGAGCGAGTTCGCAGCACGGTCCAGGGTGAGGTAGTTCAATCCAACCTGACAAAGAAAACGGAGTCGTTGCGTGATTTCAGCAACGATATCCGCCGCGACTTCCCTGTCGTTTCCGCGGAACTTAAGATTTTGAATGATCGCCAGAGAGCCCTCGGCGGACCTTTGAGTGACGCTGGTGATCGTCTGACCCTGGAGGAAAACGTTGCGAGCCGTCTCGTTGATCCGAGTTCCCGTGCACGTCGGACAGCGGCGCGCTTCATCGTCGTCGAGAGCTTCATGGCTGCGTTCTTCCGCCAGTTCGGCTTCAAGGATGGAATCGAATTCCTTGCCCGAATAATCCTGCCAGACTTCTCCAAAGCCACGGCAGTGCGCGCACCACCCGTGCGGTGAGCTAAAGGAGAAAAGACGTGGATCAAGCGGTTCGAAAGCGCGCCCGCAATCCGGGCAGTTCATTTCAGAGCTAACGATGTGAAAGCGGCCGAGGCTGTCGCGGACTCGGGCAGATCCCTTGCCGATCTCGAGCGCACGTTGGACCAATTTTTTTGGATCTCCGCGGGCGGGGATATCACCGATCAAGGCATCGATAGAGTGTTCCTTAAAGCGCGCGAGCTTTGTGAAGTCCGCCACAGGCGTGAGTTGTTCGTCCACCAGAAGGAAGTCAATTCCTTGCCGAGCGGCCCATTGTGCGACTCGCGTATGGAAGCCTTTTCGTCCTCTAATGAGCGGGGCAAAGACCTGGACTGCGCCGCGGCGGGCAAGTCGTTGGACGACGGCGGTGATCGCGGAGAGTGTCTGTTTTTGCACGGCGACACCACAAGCGGGGCAATATTGCGTGCCGAGCTTTGAGAATAGCAGGCGCAAGAAGTGGTAGACCTCAGTGATCGTCGCGACAGTCGATTTGCCGCCGCCGCGAGTGACGCGTTGTTCGATGGCAACGCTGGGCGGCAAACCCTCGATGGAGTCCACGTCGGGTTTTTCCAGTTGCTGCACAAATTGCCGCGCATAGGCAGACATGCTGTCCAGGAAACGGCGCTGTCCCTCCGCGAAGAGAATGTCAAAGGCCAGCGTTGATTTTCCCGACCCACTCAGCCCGGTAACCACGACAATCTTTTCACGCGGGATGTCGACGGTGATGTTTTTCAGATTGTGTTCACGCGCGCCGGCCACATGGATTGTCCCCGAGGCAGCTCCGGCAAAGGACGGGACAACAGGTTGTTGGCTGGAAGGAAACCTGAGGCGTCCATCGCGATTGCTGAGAACATCTCTCAGAAAACGCCCCGTGTGCGACGCCTCGCATAACGCGACCTGCTCTGGGGTTCCTGCGGCGACGAGGGTCCCACCTTGATCGCCTGCCTCCGGGCCGAGATCGACTACCCAGTCGGCGCATTTGATGACCTCGATGTTGTGCTCAATGACCACCAGGCTGTTGCCCTCATCGACAAGGCGTTGGAACACTCCAAGCAAACGGGCAACGTCGTCAAAGTGCAGACCGGTCGTGGGTTCATCGAAGATGAGCAGGGCGCTGGACTCCCGGCTCTCCGCGAGATGACCGGCCAGCTTGAGACGTTGCGATTCGCCGCCGCTTAACGCGTTGACGGGCTGACCAAGCCGGAGGTAATCGAGGCCGACCTCGGCGAGCAGTTCGAGAGGAGCTGTTATCCGATCGTCTCCATCGAAAAATATGATGGCATCCCGCGCGGTCATTGCCAACACGTCGTGGATCGATCGGTGACGAAAACGAATTTGCAGGACATGACGCTGGAAGCGGCGCCCTTCGCACTCCGGGCAGCGCAGGTAAAGATCGCTCAGAAACTGCATTTCCACCTTTTCGAAGCCGATACCCGAGCAGCGCTCACACCGCCCGTCCCCCGCGTTGAAGGAAAAAGATGAGGGCGAGAGGCCGGCGGAGAGCGCGTCGGGCTGTGTCCCAAAAAGCTCGCGAATGGCGTCGTAGACCCCGATGTAGAGCGCCGGAGTTGATCGCGGGCTTCGAGCCAGAGGAGACTGATCGACCATGACGACTTCATCGATTTCTTCATCACCGGTGAGAGAGCGGCAGAAGCCGACGACGTGGTGATTGTCAGGGACCGAGCTAATCCGCGGGCTTCTGTGGAAATCGCCCGCGAGATTGCGGTAGAGGACATCGTGCACCAAGGAGCTTTTGCCCGAGCCGGAGACTCCCGTAACGCAGCAGAGAACACCCAGCGGAACCTCGACCTCGAGGTCGCGCAAATTGTTGTGTTGGACGCCGGACATCTTGATCATCTGTTTCGCTCTGCGGCGTCGTTTAGGAACAGGGATACTCTTATTGCCGCGAAGGTAGTCCACCGTGAGTGAATCCGGGATCGGAAAAGCTGGGTTCTCAATCTGGGCGGCAGGTCCGCAAAACATGAGCCGGCCTCCCTCTGCGCCGCGTCCAGGTCCTAGATCAACGATGTGATCGGCGTTGCGGATCACAGCCTCTTCGTGTTCGACGACGATGAGGGTATTTCCCTTCTCGCGCAAAGCGTGCATGACGTTCACCAATTTACCGGTATCGCGAGGATGGAGGCCGACGGTAGGCTCATCCATCACGAAGAGCGTGCTCACCAGCGAGGCTCCGAGGCAGGTTGTGAGATTGACGCGCTCGATCTCGCCTCCCGAGAGTGTGCGCGTGGGGCGATCCAAGGTCAGATAACCTAGTCCGACCTCGTTCATATAGCTCAGCCGCGAAAGGATCTGATCTCTCAACAGAACCGCAGTGGAATCAGAGGACGGCAGCCGTGTGGCGGAAAATTCTCTTTGCAAGTCCCCGATCGGTGTGCCGGCGATCTCCGGCAGGGTTTTGTGCGCCGGTTCGATTCGAAAATTAAGTGCCTCAGGCTGCAACCGCGCGCCCTGGCATCTCGGACAAGGCTGGTAACTCCTGTAGCGGCTGAGCAGCACCCGGATGTGCATTTTGTAGGTCTTCGACTCAAGCCAGTCAAAGAATCCCTTCACTCCGTACCATTGCCCGTTCTGCCAGGCTTCCTCGGGGTCGCCGCCCTCTCCGTGGATGATCCAGTCCTGATCCGCCTTGGGCAGCTCATCAAAAGGAGAATCCACGTCGACGTCATTTCGCGCAGCCGCCCTGAGGAGATCACGCTGGCATTCCTTCGATTGCCCGCTCTGAAAAGGTCTAATCACTCCCGATCTGATGGAGAGCGAGCGATCCGGTAAGACGTGGTTCCAATCAATGCCGATGATGCGGCCGAAACCACGGCATTCCGGACACGCCCCCAACGGATTGTTGAAAGTAAATAGCCCGGGACTAGGCGAGCGGATAGCAATATCACAGTGCGGACAGTGCCATCCGGTCGAGAACGGATGAGTAGACCCCTCAGCGACGATTTGAATCTTACCGGAGCCGAATCGCAATGATGCCTCGATGGCCTCGCTCAATCGAGAATGATTCTCGATGGTGACCGCCAAGCGGTCCTGTATGACAGGAACCACGGCAGGCAGCCGTTCTACTTCCGCTGGTTCATCGGTGCGAATGGCTTCTCCCGCGAGCCAGACACGCAGATAGCCTTGCTGCCGGAGAAAGTCGAAGAAGTCGGCGGGAACCGTCCCCGCCGGCACCGCAATGCCAAAGGTTACCAGGATTTGTTGCCCTGAATAGTCGCGAGAAACCTGTTCGACCACGGAGCCCAAAGTTTCGGTGCGGATTTCACGCTCGCACGACGGACAATACGCGCTCGCAACGCGCGGGAAGAACAACTTTAGATAGTCGTTGATCTCGGTAATTGTGCCGACCGTAGAACGCGTCGTTTTGACCGGATTTGCTTGCTCTATGGCGATGGCCGGAGGAATCCCGTCGATCAAGTCCGCTTTCGGCTTGTCCATCCTTTCGAGGAACTGCCTCGTGTATGGGCTGAAAGTCTCGACATAGCGCCGCTGACCCTCCGCATAGAGGGTATCGAAGGCGAGGCTGGATTTGCCGCTGCCGCTCGGACCTGTAACAACGATCAGCCGCCCAAGCGGCAGGTCGAGGTCAATGCTGCGCAGATTGTTTTGACGCGCGCCACGGACGCGTATGATGGAAGACACCGCCCATTTTACGACGAAAAATCACGCCGTCGCCTCGTCTTTCACAACATTTTTTAGCTCTTCGGTGCGCAGAAGAACGCGCTGCCGCATAATCTTGCCCGACTTGAACTTTACGGTTGCCCGCGCCGGAATCACGACGTCGCGCTCGGGCTTGTGCGGGTTGCGGCCGACGCGCGATTTGGTAAGTCGGACTTCAAAGACACCGAAGTTGCGCAACTCCACGTCCTGCCCTTTGGAAAGAGCCTCAGTGATATAGTCGAGCGTCTTTTGGATGACATCGAAAACATCTTGCTGAACCAGCCCGGTCTCTCTGCTGATCCGCATCACTAAATCCCGTTTTGTAAGGTTTGCCATTTTACGAAGGTCGTTGCCTATCAAGCCTAGTAAGCAGATCCCGGGCCGTTCCGCAATACCCGGTTTTGGTTATTTTGTTGATCTTCCGGTTTCAGAAAGTGACCGGCGGACGAGTTTAAGGGGTGAACTGTATGCGGCGTCCCATTTTTCGATCGGCAGCGACATGCGTTGGGTCCAATTATCATCGCATAAAGAACCTGGTACGTTGAAGCGATCTTCAGTGCCGAAGAGGTCGACAATCATGTGGATGGCGATCCAGGAATTGCTCGCGAAGAGTCCGTGAAGAAGAATTTCCTGGATCTCTCCAGTGTAGGCCTGCGGCAGCTTGATCTCGGGATACCCGCAGAAATCCATCAACTCCCACATCGCATGTATGGCGACGTCGCGAAGCATTTTATCCTCGCTTTGCGCAACACGAAACAGTTCGTCCCAATGGGATTTAAGGGGAGGATGGTCGTGGGTGGCAAAGGTGGCCACGCTCAAGCGCTGGTAATCCCTGCCTGGAGTTAGGCGGTCGCCAGAGCGTTCCCACTGCGGGATCTTGAAGCCGGGGATCTCAAGCTGCTGCAAGGCGGGCCGAACATAGGGAGCAACCTCGCCAAGATCTTCGGCAATGAGTCGGTGGGTGCCGATTTCCTCGAGCAGCATCCTGAAAAGCTTCTCGCCGTGTTGTCGGTTGTATTCGCGATTTTCTTCGGTCGTGTCATCGCGGTCCAGGAAGCGTGGCAATTCACCACCGGTAAGCTCCATGGCTTGCTCGGGTGAAAGATTGGTAAATTTCGCGTTCTCCTGGGGCTGCCAGGGGAACGCGTAAACCCGGAAAAATCCAAGGGCATGATCCACGCGCAGTAGATGGAAAATGCTCATGAGGAGTTTCAGCCGGCGTCTCCACCAAGCGTAGTTGTCCTCAGCCATGCGTTCCCAATTGTAGAGTGGGAAGCCCCAGTTTTGCCCCCACTTTGCGGTGAAGGGATCGGCTCTGAAGGCTCTCTCCGGAGGTGCGCCGATCGAATGTTTGAGATCGAAGATATCCGGCTCGTGCCACACATCAGCGCTCTGCCGACCGACACCGACCGGCACATCTCCCATCAGAGCAACATTGTGGCGCTCGGCATATTTGCGAACTGCCACCCATTGCGTGAAGGCGATCCATTGCACGTAGGAGTGGAAGCGCATAAGATCACGAATGTGTCGCCTGCTTGAGGGAGTGAGCGATTCGATCCACACCCGAACGGCAGTTGGCGAGCGGTGTTCTCGCGGCCATTTCTCGGAGAGTTCGCACTCCTCGTGCCAACTCACTATGGCTCGATAGGTCGCATAATTCAGCAGCCAGTCGGCATTGTTTTTTTCAAACACGCTGAACGAACTTGCCCGCGCCTTGTTGGCGCTTCGAGAACGGAAGGTCTTGAAGGCCGCGTAGAGGAGCAGCCGCTTGAGCCTCTTGAGCTCGCGATGTTTCACACATCCTTGGCACAAATCGCTCATGTCGAACCGCGCCGTGATGCGGTCAAAATCCTCTTGAGTCAAATCGGGCAGAACGTGGGGGAAGGTGGCGATCGTCGTGGGCTCTATCGCCATGCCGCTCAGCAAATTGTAAGGGCTGCTGTCGCTGCCGGTCTCGTTGATCGGCAGAATCTGCACCACGGAAAGGCCGTGCCGCGCCGTCCAGGAGATTAGCTCCTTGAGCGCTTCGGTATCTCCGATGCCCAAATCCTTAGCACCCCGAAGGGCAAAGGCTGGAGCGAGGACCCCAGCGACCTGGTTCTCGGGATTTAGCTCAAGCACATGCGGGTTCTTACAAAGCAAAGGCATCCCTGACAATCGCGAAACTCCTGTTCAAGATTAGGAGTCTTGCTGTTCAGCTACCAAGTGGCGTCTGTGATGAAGACAGCCTTCCTGTCAAAGGGTATATCTTAGTGTTAGAATTTCAAAAGGCCGCAGATTGAGTTCGACGCTCCCGTTTTCAAGAGCCAGAGATTTCTCTTCCTTCTCAAGGATACTCGCGAGCCACGCCTTTCGCACCGGCAAAGTCGTCGTGAGTGTGAGCGCTCCGCGAGCGCCTTCGGATTCATAAAGCCGAAGGATGATGGCGCCACTGTCTTCGGCGATCTTTATCGTCTCGACAACAGCGCCCGGTCGGTTCGTGTAAAAGAACGAATGCGACGCTGGGAGGGCGCCGGCGGATGGTTTGAGGTTCCGCGCAAGGAGGGGAACATTCAAGGCGTAGGCCTGTTCGATCACCGATCGTAAGTCGCCGGTGTGGGGTAGCAAGGCATAGACAAACTCGTGCCGGCCCCGATCCGCCAGGGGGTCCGGAGAAGTCGGAGCTCGAAGCAAGCTGAGGCGCATGATGTTGCCTTGGATGTCGTGGCCGTATTTGCAATCGTTGAGGAGAGCGACGCCATAACCGGTTTCGGAGAGACTCGCCCATTTTTGGGCGCAGACCTCGAACTTACCCATATCCCAACTCGTATTGGCGTGGGTAGCGCGTTCCAAATGGCCAAACTGGATCTCGTATGTCGCCTTTTGGGCGTAGATGTTTACCGGGAAGGCCACCTTCAGGAGTTTTTGCCTTTCGTCCCAGTCGACCACGGTTGGGAAATCGATGCGGGCTGACCCTGCGTTGATGACAATCCTTTGCTCGATGCGCGACTTGCCAAACGTGCGAACCACTCGCGCAGCTGCCCGCAAGGGGGTTGTTTCGACGAGTTCAAGTGTTTCGAGACCCTCGATCGTCGTGCTTCGCTCCCGGTAGAAGATATCCACGTCCCAAGCGTCCCAATTGTTGGGAACGTCATGGTGCAGATGGAACATGTTTCCTTGCCCACTGAGCACTTCGCGTTTAGCGCGCAGATCGAAGATACTTGTGAGATGGCCCTTGTTGTTGACCTTGACCCGGAGGAGGCCATTCTCCAGGCTGATGCCTTGGCGCGATGCGGTGGCTTTGACGGGACCGTCTGTTTTGCGCAGGTATTTGTCGCCGCTCTCCACAATCAGATAGCCGAACGGGGGGACATCCACGCTGGCGAGCGGACCCTTCGGAAGCTGGATGATCTCGCGGCGGCGAGTGCCGAGAGTATTTGCGATCAACACAGGCTCTTTGTAGCCGGAACTATCGACAAGCGATTCGAGAATGGATAGAGCGGAGTCGCGGACAGACTCGCCAAGTTCGCGGATCGCCGCGTAATCGCGTTGGCTATCCTGATAAACCCAGTGGATCGATGAGCCGGGGATGATATCGTGAAATTGATTGAGCAAGGTTAGCTTCCATGCGCGATCAAGCGCGGCCCGGTGTGTTTCGGCATTCGGCTCCCCTAGCCCGGTCACGTCGTAAACGGCTCGAGCCGGGTTTGCCGCCGTTTCTTTCCGTTTGGGTGCCAGAGCCCAGGTGATCGCATCGAAAAACTCGGCATCATGCAGAAGGAACTCGGCTTTCCGATTGCCACGCTTATTTTTTGCCTGGCTCGTGTATGTGCCCCGGTGCAACTCGAGATAGAGCTCGCCCACCCAAATGGGCAGGTCTTTGGCGTCAGCCTCTGCTTTCTCAAAAAACCTGATGGCCTTCTCTTGCTCGAGCTTGGGCAAGCCGTCGGAATCTCGGGCGCGGCGGGCCTTTTCGAGCATCTCAATGCTTGGACCGCCGCCTCCATCCCCCCACCCGTAGACGAGGAGCGATCGGGTGGCACGATCGAGTTCCTTGAAGTTCTGGACGTTCTTGATCAGTTCTCCGGGGCCGGTGTCGGCATTGTAAGTGTCAGCCGGCGGGAAGTGCGCGAAGATGCGCGTTCCGTCGATGCCTTCCCATAAAAAGGTATGGTGGGGAAACTTGTTGAATTGGCCCCAGGAAAGTTTCTGCGTCAGAAAGTAGTTTACGCCGCTCTTGCGCAAAATCTGTGGCAGGGAGGCCGCATAGCCGAAGACATCTGGAATCCAGGCATCCTTGGTTTCGTAGCCGAGTTCCTTCTCAAAATATTTCTTGCCATGCAGGATCTGGCGAACGAGCGATTCGCCTGAGGCCAAGTTGCAATCGGTCTCCACCCACATTGAGCCAACGGGCTCCCATTGGCCGCGTCGGAGCGCTTTCTTAATACCGTCCCAAATTTCGGGATAGTACGCCTTCATCCAGGCATAGTGCTGGGCCTGCGAGCAGACGAACACATATCCGGGATACTTTTGCATGTAGTTGAGGGCCGTGGAGAACGTGCGGGCACATTTTCGAATTGTTTCACGGAGTGGCCAAAGCCAAGCCGTGTCGATGTGCGCATGACCAACGGCAGAAAGCGTATGGACGGTGTCGCCATTTCGACGGCGCATCACTTCACGGAGTGTCGCAGCGGCGCGCTTGATGCTGGTAGCCTCGGTGGGGTCGAACTCGTTGACCGCTTCGTTCAACGCATACCGCAACTCTGCACGCCGCTGCGAATTTTCCGGCAGCGCATCCATGGCTTCGGTTGCAAATTTGAAATCATAATAAAAGTTGAAGATCTCCGCATTTCGGCAGGCGAGCTCTGCCTGCTCCAGTCGAAAGAGAGGCATGCCATTATAGTCCGGAAGATTAAGTCCCTGAAGGCTCATTCCGCCGTTTGCCGCCGCCTCAACGAAGAAGACGAAGGCTTCGCCGCCTTTTGCTCGGGCAGTGATCTCGACCTCGCGTCGATTGAGGCTAATGGCGCGAACGAGGCGCCCATTCTGGTAAATGGCTCCCTCAGCGGAGAAGCCTTCGCCGCCAACGCTGGTCAATTGCACGAGGGCGACGACCTCCCGCCCCTTCCACTCTTTGGGCACCTCTCCTTGGAAACGAAACCACGCAGTGTCCCAGAGCGAGCCCCACATTTCCCCCACCGAGAAAGGCTTGTATTTTGCTTTCAAGGCGCGCTCCGCCGGCACCGGTTCGCCGTGGACGGCCCACATGGCGATTTCAACCGGAGCTCTGGGGGAATAGACAAGCTCTTCAATGCGTCCGACGCTCTGTCGGATGCGACTCTCTGTGAGAAGAGGATGTTTGAGCATTGCAAAGCGGCAAAACTAGTCCTCCGGTCATTACTGTCCAGCAGCATTGTGCGGAGATGGATGCCCTCCCTTAAGGAAACGAATGTAGGTTGTTCTGCTTTGTCGATTGCTTGCTGAAATTCCTCTTTGCAGGAGCTTCTCGTCATGGAGGAAAGGGGTCGCAGCGAAGCGCAGGCTCTCGTCGGGGGTGTTTCACGCGCGCGCATTCAGATCATTTCGGGTCCTGTCGACAGTACGTTTCAAACGGGTTTCCAAAGGTCCTCGTCCTTTGCAGCTCAGGCGAGTTGTGGGTTATGGCCAGCAATCAACTTAACAAAGACCGAGTGAGGATTTCTTCACTCTCTTCCATTGCCTCCGGACAGGCTCTTCATAAACTAAGCTTGCATGGACGCGATGCTCCAGGTGCGTCTGTTGGGGGGATTTCAAGTTCAGTGGCGCGGATGTTTGCTGGCCGGGTTTGGCACCCCGCGCCTACAGGCCCTTCTCGCTTATATCCTGCTCGAGTCGCAGGCGCCCATTGAACGTGCGCGGATGGCGTTCCTGCTGTGGCCTGATTCCACTGAGGCGCAGCCGCAGACCAACCTGCGACGCGAACTGCACAATCTGCGCACGGTTCTGCCCGAGGCCGGCCGCTTTATCGACAGCAGTGGTCGGACCCTGCAGTGGCGGAGGGATGCGCCAGCCGCGGTCGATCTCATCGACTTCGAAGCGTCTCTGTGCGACGCCTCGACAGCGGAAGTGCGAGGCGACAAGGCGGCGGAGCGCGGTTTTTTGGAACGGGCGATGGCGGTATATGGCGGCGATTTGTTTCCCGCCCGCTATGAAGATTTCGTGCTGGCGGAACGGGAACGACTTCGAGAGAAATGCCTCGCAGGACTGGAACAACTGGTCGAGCTCTGCGCAGTCGAAGGAGACTACCAGAGCGCGATTCAATGGTCCGAGGCAGTCTTGCGGCTTGAGCCATTGCGCGAATCTGCTTGCCGACGGCTGATGCAGTTTCACGAGCGCAGCGGCAACCGTGGCGACGCGTTTCGAGTGTACGCTGAGCTGGCGATCGATTGCAGCGTGAGCTGCAAACCACGCCCGACGCGGCGAGTGAGGCGCTTTTTCAAGCTATCAGATCGCGGCACGCTCCAGCGCCGCGCTCCAGGCAAAAAAGCTCCCCGCAAATTCCGCTGATCGGGCGATCTCAGGAATGGGAGCAGCTGCACTTAGCCTGGAGACGAGCGCAAGGAAAAACCTCTCAGATGGTTCTCATTCGAGGCGATGCGGGCTTGGGCAAGACTCGGCTGGCCGAGGAAATGCTGATATGGGCTGAAGCTCAGCGCATTCCTAACGCTCGCTCTCGATCCTACGCTGCTGAGGGGTCTCTGAACTATGGTCCGGTCGTGGAATGGCTCGGCGTTCCAGCTCTGCGGCAAGATTGGGAACGCTTGGATGCAATTTGGCTTAGTGAACTCGCCAGGCTTTTTTCCGAGCTTCCTGCGGGAGATGCCAAGCCTGGGTTGCTGCGTGAGGCTTGGCAGCGACACCGCTTTTTCGAGGCAATGTCCCGCGCGGTGGTTGCGGGAAACGGACGGTTGCTCCTGATTGATGACCTGCAGTGGTGCGATACGGAAGCGACGGAGTGGCTGCACTTTCTCCTTCGATTTAAGACCACCACGACACTGCTCGTCGTCGCCACTCTGCGTGACACCGATCTGGACCCTGCGCACGGCGTCGGAACACTCATCGCCGAACTGCGCATGTCCGATCAGCTCACCGACATATCATTGACGCCTCTTGACGTTGAGCACACCGCCGAGCTGGCCTCCCTCGTTGCCGAGCGCAGTCTTTCGCGCACCGAAGCTTTAGCGGTGTACGAGCAGACGCAGGGCTAGCCGCTTTTTGTCGTCGAAACCATCCTCGCTGCAGCAACGATCGCTGCAGGTCAGCCTGTGTCGACCACGAGCAAGGCGGTAGCCGGCGAGACGCCACGGTTGCCGCCGAAGGTCAATTCGGTTATCTCGAGGCGACTCGCGGGTCTGCCACAGGGAGCACGCGAATTCGCAGAGTGGTGCGCAGCCTATGGTCGAGCCTTCCGCCAGATTTCATGCGCAGAGTCATTCCGTGCAAGGAAGAAGATGCTGCCGCAAGTCTCGATGAGCTTTGGCGCCGGGGCATTGTTCGGCAATGCGGGCCAGCGGCATTCGATTTCACTCATCATTCGCGAAGTCGCTTACGCGGGCATCAGCCCGGCCCGGCGATTACATTTTCACCGGCGTCTGGCCGAAACGCTCGTCGCCTGCGGAGAAGGCGCCCCGGCAGAGACGGCGTATCATTTCGATCGAGCGGGAGATGTCCCGCAGGCGATCGGGCAATATCGCCTCGCGGGCGAAGAGGCGGTTCGTTTGTGCGCCAATAGACGCGCCATACATCTGCTCGAGCTACGGGGCAGCGGTACATCGAGCCGCTGCGCAAATTCGGCGCTTCGCACGGGGAAGCCTTTGGACCAAGCGAGTTTGTCGGCTGGCAAACGGCCTTCGATGGGCTGAATGCCCCAGGGGCGTGCAACTACTGGAAATCACACTATCTGGCGGATCTTGATGACGCGGCAATCACGGCGATTCTGGAGCACGCGCAACGCCTACCCTCACCGCATGGCGAGATCTTCCTCGCGCACATGGAAGGCGCAGTGCGCAAGGTATCAAATTTCGACACGGCCTATCCGCACAGGGATGCTCCCTTCGTGCTCAACATCCACAGCCGGTGGGAGGCTCCCGGGGATGGCGCTGCTTGCATGCGTGGGCCCGGAGCCTTTCGACGCCACTCGTCAATCATCTACGGGCGTTGTTTATGTCAACTTCCTTAACGAGGAGGGAGAAGACCGCGTCCGCGCCGCTTATCCGCGGGGCACGTTCGAACGCTTGGCGCAACTCAAGCAGCGCTACGATCCTGATAACTTTTTTCGTCTCAACCAGAATGTCCCGCCATCCGCACGAATGCACGGCGATGCCACATTTGGCGCACCGGTGTGAGCGTCGCTCGCAAATCAGCCGGAACCTACGAAGGTGGTTAAGGGCTTCGTAGGCGCGGCTTGCGACCGGCCGTCGCTGGAAGCGCAGCAGGGGTCGCTCTTGGGAGGGTTTGCCGTAGCTGTCGCGGAGGAGGAGTCAACGTGCGTGGACTTGCGACCATCCTGAGGTCAATCTTCCTCTGGCCTCAAGGATGTCAGGTCGAACAAGACATAGCTGCCTCCGCTTGACCATAAAGGATATCATTTGACGATATCATGATGAGGACCATCATCGATCTTCCTGAGGAGCAGGTTAGGCCCTGGACGATTATCGGAAAAAAGAGCGCATCTCACGCGCCGAGGCGGTGCGGCGTGCTGTGGCAGCCTTCCTCGCCGGGAAGTTACAGAGAAGGTTTGATTTTCGCGGCGAATCCTGCCTTTGGAAGCAGCAAAAGCTTTCGAAAGGAAGATTCCATTAAACTCGTGCGGCGGCTTCGCGAGGAGTGGGGATGAAGGAGAGTGATCGCCTGTGTCGACTCAGATATATCGATTGACTACTTCAATGGCATTTCTGCTGCTGCCGAAGAACTCTCCCGATACGAAGAGGTAGTCATCAGCCGAATCACTTGGATGGAGGTTCTCGTGGGTGCTCCGTCAGAAAACCTCCGCAAGATGAGGGAGGACTTCCTCCGTCATTTTTCCATCGTTGAACTTGATGAACGCGTCGCGCGCGACGCCATCTCATTGCGCCAGAAGGGCCCGCCTGAAATTGCCGGATGCGATCATTTGGGCCTCGGCGCGGCTAAAAAGCGCTTTGGTCGAAACTCGTAACACAAAAGACTTTCCCACCGACGAGCCCGAAGTTCGCATTCCATACCAAGTATGACTTCTACGGGTGTATTCTACCCTCAGCTGTTTCCCGGAAGCACCCTCTCTTCGGATTTCTGCTATCTTGGCCTTGTATTGGCCGAATGTAATCCTTCTCGATTTTAACCATCGGTAGCCGGCGACGTTCCGCCGTGTTCACAGAAATGCCGGTGGACTTTTCTCTCCTTCGGCTATTGATTGACTTTTTCGAATCGTATTCATGTTCAACTGGATTCTCAAGACCATCGTGGGCTCGAAAAACCAGCGCGAACTGCGCCGTATTCAGCCCATCGTCCGGCAGATCAATGAGATCGAGCAGACCCTCAGTGAACTGACCGACGACGCTTTGCGCGAAAAAACCCTCGCTTGGAAGCAAGAGCTTGCAGGAATAGCTGACTACAGCGCGCTGGAGACTCGCCTCGACGAGATCCTTCCCGAGGCTTTTGCGGTCGTCAAACACGCCGCCCGCCGTCTCGCCGAGCGCAAGCACTCCTTCACGGTGTGCGACCAGCCGATGACTTGGGGCATGGTGCATTTTGATGTTCAGCTCATCGGCGGCGTGGTGCTGCATCGCGGGCGTATCGCGGAGATGGCCACTGGCGAGGGCAAGACTCTCGTGGCCACTTTGCCCGTCTATCTCAACGCTCTCTCGGGTCGCGGCGTTCACCTTGTGACGGTCAATGACTATCTGGCCCGTCGCGATGCGGAGTGGATGGGCCAACTTTATCAGTTCCTGGGGCTTAGCGTGGGCATCATCCAGCATGATCAACCGCCCGACCTTCGCCGAGCCCAGTATGAATGTGATGTCACCTACGGCACGAATAGTGAGTTTGGTTTCGATTATCTGCGGGACAACGGGATGGCGACCAGCCGCGACCAGCAGGTGCAGCGCTCCCACTATTACGCGATCGTGGACGAAGTTGATTCCATCCTCATCGATGAGGCGCGCACGCCGCTTATCATCAGCGGCCCGTCAACTATCTCGACCCACCAGTACGACCGATTCAAACCCCTCGTCGAGCAGCTCGTTCGCAAACAGACCATGCTATGCAATCGGCTCGCTACCGACGCCAAGGAACTTCATGAGACCGGCAAGAAAGATGAGGCCGGTCGCGCGCTCTTCAAATTGAAGTTTGGGCAGCCCCGCAACAAAGCGCTGGCACGCATGATGGAGGATCCTGATCTTCGCAAGTTGGTCGATAAGGCGGAGCTCGAGTTTTACAAGGACACCGACGGCAAAGCCGCACTGGTGGATCTCAAGGAAGAGTTGTTCTTTACGATTGAAGAACGCCAGCATGACGCGGACCTCACGCAAAAGGGCCGTGATTTCCTGAAACCGGATGATCCCGACGCCTTTGTGTTGCCAGATTTGCTCACGGAATTTGCCGACATCGAGAACAAGCCGGAACTCAGTGATGCGGAGAAAGCAAAGCAGAAGGCGGCCCGCCAGCAATACTGCGACGTTCAGGCAGAACGAATTCACAATATTTCGCAACTCCTGAAGGCTTACTGCCTCTACGAGAAGGACGTCGAGTACGTCGTCGAAGACAACAAGGTGATCATTGTCGACACCTTTACAGGTCGCAAAATGCCTGGCCGCCGCTGGAGTGATGGCCTTCACCAGGCTGTCGAAGCGAAGGAAGGCGTGCAGATCGATCGCGAGACGCAGACCCTCGCCACCATCACCATCCAAAATTATTTTCGCCTGTACGATAAGCTCGCCGGGATGACGGGCACGGCCGAAACCGAGGCGAACGAGTTTCACGACATCTATCGTCTGGATGTCAACGTGATCCCAACCAATCGGCCGGTTCGCCGTCTCGATGAGAACGATCGGATCTACAAGACACGTCGTGAAAAATACAACGCGGTGATCGACGCGATAAAGAACGCCCATGGCCGTGGGCAACCCGTGCTCGTCGGCACGGTCAGCGTTGAGGCGAGCGAACTTCTCAGCCGAATGCTCAAGCTGCAAAAAATCCCGCACACCGTCCTCAACGCCAAATACCATATGCAGGAAGCCGAGATCGTCGCCCGGGCCGGGTTGAGCGGATCGGTGACTATTTCCACCAACATGGCCGGCCGCGGAACGGACATCAAACTTGACGAGGGCGTGCCAGAATTGGGCGGCCTCTACGTCGTCGGCACCGAACGGCATGAATCGCGCCGAATCGATCGCCAGCTTCGTGGTCGCTGTGCTCGACAGGGGGATCCGGGACTTTCCCGTTTCTACGTGAGCTTCGAGGACGATCTCATGCGCAATTTCGGTGCAAGTGATCGCATGACGAAGATCATGGAAACCTTCGGCTTGAAGGAAGGCGAAGAGCTCGAGCATCCCTGGCTCAACAAGAGCGTCGAGACGGCACAAAAGCGCGTTGAGCAGCGTAACTACATGATTCGCCGCCGGACTCTGGAGTTCGACGACGTGATGAACCAGCAGCGCGAGGTCATTTACGGCTACAGGCAGGAAGTCATGGATTCCGAGAATCCACGCCAGCTTGTGTTCGAGGTCATCGATGAGGTGGCGCCAAAGAAAGCTGCCGAATATCTTGCGAGCGCTGATGGGGAGGAACCCGACCGCGCGGGGTTGCTGAACTGGGTGAACACAACCTTCCCTCTCGGCTTATCTGCCAAGAAGGCGGCGCTGGATTCCCGTTCGGTAGAAGAAAACAGCGCATGGCTGGTGCAAGTCATCAAGGAGGCCTATGAAAAGAAAGCTTCCATGGAGCACGCCGAGGCGCTGCGGGGCCTCGAACGCTTCGTCATCCTCAACGCGGTAGATCGGCTCTGGCAAGAACACCTCTACGCCATGGATGGCCTGCGCGAAGCCGTCTATCTGCGAGCCTTTGCCCAAAAGGATCCGCTTGTCGAATACAAGAACGAGGCCTTCTCGATGTTCGGCGAGTTGATGGACAACATCAAGCTCGAGGTTCTCAATAACCTCTTTCGCAGCACCACAAACTTGCAGGCTTTTGAAAACTTGCTGCGGAGTCTTCCGCAACACCTCATCCAAGCCGATGTTCCAGGGCTCAGCCGACCGCAAACGGAGCCGCCACCGGCAGCGGCTAAGGATGGAGAACCTGAAGCGCCGAAAATTGAACTCCCCATTAGGCGTGAGCTTCCCAAGGTAGGCCGCAACGAGCCGTGTCCCTGTGGCAGTGGGAAGAAATTCAAGAATTGTTGCGGCAGGACGGGACCCTGAGCGCGGTCCGAGTTCCTTGCATTGACGCCCTGAAGTTTTTTCCGCTCCTTCGGCTACTGCTGGGAGAAAAAGACCAGCAACAGGAAGATCAGGATGGGCAGGATGATGTAGAAGAAAACCTTGACGTAGCTGAGCGGACGGTCGCCCGCGATGGCGCCTGTATAGCCGTTGACCACGATCTGGTAGTTCTTTGGACCGTAGGTGTAAACGACCAGCCACGCGGGTACGAGGACGTGCTTGAAGGTGCGGCCCTGGTACTGAGTCTGCACTTGCAGGTCGCGTTGCGTATCGCCCGGCACCTTGCCGGCGCAGAGCTGCCTTACAGCAGCCTCCATTTGCTGAAGGTTTAGTTCAGAAGCCCTCCGTAGATCGACCTGGTAACGTTCGACGACCCATCCCCGGACGTAGGCGGCTTCATAGGGTTTCAGCTCGTCGCCGCGGGTAGGGAACGGTTCCACCTTACGCAAATGCGCCAATTCGACTCCCACCGTCCCGGGAACGGGGTCGTCGTCGAAAAAGTATTCCAATTCCCCGGCGGCAGGTTCCCAGCGGATGCGCTGCTCGGACACGGTGACGACACGTCCATCCGCCCCGCGGCGTCGCACGTTCTCAAAATAGATATATCCGGCCATTGCCGTCCATGTCGCATGCACATGGGCGTCAAACGTCCAATAGGGCAAATAGAGTCCGTGCAACGTGTCGGTCAGCGCGGCCTTCTTGAACCGATCTGGCGCAAGCATCCGGGAGGCATACCACTGGCGAAGGCGGTCGCGCACCTGCGGCTCGGAGAGCTTGGCCGGGAGCACCGCTGTCGGTGTGATCGCATCACGGCCTGTCTCGACGGGAACAATCGAGGGGGAACCGCAAAATTCGCAGCGTTGTGCGGCGCGCGACGCCTCAAAGACGGTGATGGCTTGGCAACTCTGGCATTTGACTTCCCGTTTCTCGAAGTGCCAGTCGCGTGTCTCTGGTCCGGCCGAACGCAGAGCCTCGGCGAGTTCTTGCTCGCGGATCGCTTCTCCCGGCGTGTCTTTTCCCGGGGTCCATGGCATGATCGTGCCGCAATATGGGCAGATGAGAGCTTGCTTGGCAGCGCTCCACTCGGCATCGCCACCGCACTCGGGGCAGGGATGCTTGCGCTGCGCGGTGATCTCGGCCATTGGCGGCGGGCAGCGGGAATTCGACCGCGGTCAGTGAGCGAGAAAATCGTCGAGTGCCGCTTTCGTGATCCGCACCTGGCTGCCGATCTTGCGACCCTTTAGCTCTCCGCTTTCAATCGCGGATAGGATGTCGGAAACCTCCACCCCCAGGCGCTCCGCCGCCTGCTCGGGCGAAAGCACCTCAGGCGCGTTGGCGACCGGCGGAGCCGCGCCGGGAAGAGGAGGCGGCACGATGCCCGTGGGCGCGGGTTGCTGTGCGCCCATGTCCCGCATCATCTGCTGCGCCATGGCGAATCCGACCGCCATCTCAGCCGGTGCGCCGGCTGAGCCACCGCCTTGCGCGATGCCTTGACCCATCTGATACTTCACGTAGTCGTTGAGATTGCCGATAACGCCCATTCCCGAGCGCTTGTCGATTGCCTGCTCGACTTCCGGTGGCACAGACACGTTTTCGAGGAGGAAGCTCGTCACCTCGATGCCGTATTTTCCACTCATCTGTGGATTTATGGCTGGCAGCAACGCCTCGCCCATTTCGCCGTAGCGGCTGGCTACATCGAGAGCTGGAATTTTCGAAGTGGCCAACGCATCGCTGAACACGCTGACTACGCGTGAGCGCATCGTATCTGCAAACTCATCAATGCGGAAATTCTGATCCGTCCCGACTACTTCCTTAAGGAAGAGCTGAGGGTTCACCACTTTGAAATCGAAGGTGCCGAAAGCCCGCAGTCGCACAACGCCAAAGTCCTGGTCGCGCATCATCACAGGGTTCGACGTGCCCCACTTGTTTCCGGTGAACAGCCGTGTCGAGACATAATAGATGTCCACTTTGAAAGGCGAAACGAAGCCGTATTTCCAACCTTGAAGACGCGCCAACACAGGAACATTGGGCGTGCTTAGGGTGTGTTTGCCCTGCCAGAAAGTGTCGGCAAACTGTCCCGTCATGACCAATTGTGCGACCTGCGACTCGCGCACGATCAATTGTGCGCCGTTTTTGATGGCCTTGTCCTCGTCGGGAAACCGCCATGCCAGAGTGTCACGGGAATCGTCGAGCCACTCAATGATTTCGAGCAGTTCGCCGCGGAAGAGATCGGTCAGGCCCATAGGATGAAATAAGGTTGGGGTTCGCTTTCCCGCTTTGCCTAAAAGCACCTGTCTCTTCTTATCACCTCGCCAACCGAAAACGAGAAGATTCTACAGTTCTGTCGCCCTGTCGCACCCGAGACACGAAAAAAGTCGACCTCTGCGACCGATCCCTGATCCATCGTTCCCATTGCATGCTTTCGGAGTAATTTGCTGCGATGCTCCATGTCGTGTTGGTTGAACCCGAAATTCCGCCGAACACCGGCAACATCGCCCGGCTATGCCTGGCTGCGGGCGCGCGACTTCATCTTGTGGAACCCCTGGGGTTTTCGCTTGAGGAAAAGGCTTTGCGCCGCTCGGGCATGGATTATTGGCACAAGTGTGACGTCCACATCTGGGGATCGTTTGAGGTCTTGCGCCAGCAATCGGGCGGCGCTCGCTTCCTCTTTCTTACGACGAAAGCAAAACGGGTCTATTGGTCGGAAGAGTTTAGGGACGACGATCATCTTGTCTTTGGGCGTGAAACCAAGGGCTTGCCGGAAAGTCTGCTTGCCGCGAACGCGGAGTATTGCCTGACAATTCCGATGCGCCAGGAGGCGCGGAGCCTTAATTTGGCGACCGCAGCCGGAATTGTGCTCTATGAAGCAGTCCGGCAGCTTCGTGCGCTCTAACCCGCCCATGCTTGCCATCGAACTTCGGGGACTTACCAAGACGTTTCGCACTTACCGCAAGGAGCGGGGAGTCCGCGGCGCGATCAAAGGGCTCTTCAATCGCAAATATATTGAGACGCACGCGGTGGAAAACGTGTCCTTTCAAATTCAAGAGGGTGATTTCGTCGGCTTTCTTGGGCCAAACGGTGCAGGGAAAACGACCACTTTGAAAATGCTCTCGGGTCTGCTGTATCCAACAGGCGGTGCGGCCAACGTGCTTGGTTTTGTGCCTTGGGAGCGGAAAGATGCCATGAAGCGTCAGATCAGCCTTCTTATGGGGCAAAAGAATGCGCTCTGGTGGGATCTTCCTGCTCGAGAATCCCTCGAGCTCAATCGGGTCATCTATGAAATCGAGCGGGACGATTTTGAACTGATCGTGGGCGAACTGACCGAGATGCTCGATGTGCGCGATCAGCTCGATGTCATGGTGCGCGAGCTCAGTCTGGGCCAGCGAATGAAAATGGAGCTTATCGCCGCCTTACTTCACCGGCCGAAGGTGCTCTTTCTCGATGAGCCAACCATCGGTCTCGACGTCGTCAGCCAGAAAACTATGCGCGAGTTTCTGAAGCGGCACAATGAAGAAAACCACACCACCATTCTGCTCACCAGCCACTACATGCAAGATATCGAGGCACTTTGCGAACGGGTCATCCTCATCGATCATGGGCACGTGATTTTCGACGGCCTCCTTGACCGAATCGTTGAGCAGTTCTCCGGAAACAAAATCGTTGAAGCCAAATTCTCTGCTGCGACCGCGGCGGATTTTGACTCCATGGGCTCAATCTTGGAGAGGACTCCGAATTCGCTGCGGATAGGAGTGCCCCGCGCGAAAGTCGCTGAGGTCTGCCGGGTCATCCTCGATCGGGCCGCCGTAGCGGATCTGACGGTGACCGAACCACCAATCGAGGATGTCATCCGCGAGGTCTTCGGAAAAAAGGCCTCCTAAGTTGTTCGAGGGCTGTCACTATGCGGCGATGACCTTCGAGGAATTCCAGAAAAGCGGAAATGAACCGGCGGGATTAGCGCCAGCGCTGCGTGCATTGTGGCACGATGCAAAGGGTGATTGGGAGGAGGCGCATCGCATCGCGCAGGAAGACAATTCGCGGGAGTCCGCTTGGGTCCATGCCTATCTGCATCGCAAGGAAGGCGACCTTTCCAATGCCCGTTATTGGTATGCCCGAGCCGGTAAAGCTGCCTACGCTGGCTCGCTTGAAGACGAGTGGCGCGAGACGGTCAGTGACCTGCTGGCTTCAAGCGCTTCTGGGAAAGAGCAGACGTAAAGGCTTCCCACAACGAGCAAAGTCCTGCCTTCCCAATTGCGACGCCCAGAGCCCGCGAGAGGGGAAATTGGAGGCGGGCCCCTGCGCGGAGCGGAGCACCGCCGAAAAGCGCATTGAGAGGCCACGGTTTCGGTCTGGGGAGCGCACGCGTATGCTGCCCGGACGCTTCTGCGCTGCCAACGTTTCGAAGACTTGGTGTGAGAACCGCCCTAACCCCGACGCCAGGTGGGCTGGCTTCTTTCCCGGCGCGCACAGCATTGTTGCCGGAGCGTCTGGTTGCACGAGAGGACCGCTCCTGATTTTTTACGGCATTGTGATGGCGCTGCCAGGTTTGCGAGAGATCGAGAACGAGAGAGGTTTCCCCGGTTTTCTTCGGCAGGTCGGCATTCCGCTCTTCCTGGCATTCGCAACCCTTGCCCATGCCGCATGGCTGCAAGCCGATTACGCGCAACTTCCTGCGGTCATCAAAGCGATGCGGGCTTCGATGCTCGGCGTCGGTTTATTCAGCGCCGTGCCCATCCGACTTGCCGTGCTCGCAGCGTCGAGAAAGTCGTAGCGCGGCTCTTCGGAAGCGTTGGCCTAATACAAGCGGCAGATGAGCAATTCCCGCTCGTAAATCAGCTCTTTCGGCAGGTGGTCATGCAACTGGAGGAAGAGTTCTTCGTGGCCGATGACTTCGCTCCGCCAAGCCGTTTCATCGACACGTTGGATTTCTTCGAATGCCGTCTTCGGAAACTCGAGTCCTACCCAATCCATGTCTTCGTAATGCGGCTGCCAGCCGATCGGAGTCTCTTTGGCCAAGGCGCGGCCACGCACGCGGTCAACAATCCACTTGAGCACTCGCATGTTTTCACCGTAACCAGGCCACAGAAATTTCCCATCGTCATTCTTGCGGAACCAATTAACGAGAAACACCCGCGGTGTCTCGTTTAGCGATCGTTGCATCTTGATCCAGTGACGAAAGTAGTCGCCCATGTGATAGCCGCAGAAGGGAAGCATCGCCATAGGATCGCGGCGGACCTTGCCCAGCGTGCCGGCCGCGGCGGCCGTCATTTCGGATCCCATAGTGGCACCCATGTAAACTCCGCCGCTCCAGTTGAAGGATTGGCAAACGAGGGGCAGCGTCGCTGCCCGGCGTCCGCCGAATATGACGGCGCTGATTGGCACGCCGGCAGGATCCTCCCAGGCCGGATCGATGGTGGGGCACTGCGCGGCAGGTGCGGTAAAACGGGCATTCGGGTGAGCAGCCTTCGCACCGGTCTCACTCGCAATCTTTGGAGTCCATTTTTTGCCCTGCCAATCGGTGCACTCCTCGGGCGGGTTTTCCGTCATGCCCTCCCACCAGACCCCACCTTCGGGCGTCAGGCCGACGTTGGTAAAAATGGAGTTCTTCGCCAGGGCGACCATGGCGTTGGGATTGGTCTTGTCCGAGGTACCGGGCGCAACACCGAAGAACCCTGTCTCTGGATTGATAGCCCGCAGATGACCTTCCTCATCCGAACGCAACCAGGCAATATCGTCGCCGACCGTCCAGACCTTCCAGCCGTTCTCTTGAAAATGAGCCGGCGGAATGAGCATGGCAAAATTGGTCTTTCCGCATGCACTGGGAAATGCCGCCGCCACATAGGTTTTTTCCCCTTTTGGATCTTCGACTCCAAGAATGAGCATGTGCTCAGCCATCCACCCCTCATCACGCGCAATGTTGGACGCAATGCGCAAGGCGAAGCATTTCTTGCCCAGCAACGCATTGCCCCCGTAACCGGATCCGTAACTCCAGATTTCACGAGTCTCCGGAAAGTGAACGATGTACTTGTCAGGATTGCAGGGCCAGGGGACGTCTTTCTGACCGGCCTTGAGCGGAGCGCCGACCGAATGCATGCAGGGCACAACCCGCTTCGAGTTCTTGTCAATCTCCTTAAAGACCGGCAGGCCGATCCGTGCCATGATCCGCATGTTTACCACGGCGTAAGCGGAGTCAGTGAGCTGGACGCCGAGTTGGGACATCGGCGAGTTAATCGGCCCCATGGAAAACGGCAACACATACATGGTCCGCCCGCGCATGCAGCCATTGAAGAGCGTCTTGAGCTTGCGGCGCATCTCGAACGGATCGATCCAGTTGTTCGTCGGTCCCGCATTGTCTTTGGAAAGCGAGCAGATGTAAGTGCGGTCTTCTACTCGCGCGACGTCACTTGGGTCGGATTTTGCGTAATAGCAACCCGGCCAGAGTTCCTGGTTAAGCTTTGTGAAGGTTCCGCGGGAGACCAAGAGTTTGCAAAGAGCCTCGTTTTCGCTATCGGAGCCGTCAACCCAGTGAATCGCAGAAGGCCTCGTCAGAGCGGCCATCTTCTTAACCCACGCGATGAGGTGTTTGTTGTTCGTGAGGGGTTTGGACGACTTCGAGACAGCGGTGCCTGGTTTTTTCGGCTGGAGCGCGCGCGATGATTTCTTAACGGAAGAAGCTTTAGCTACGTTAGGCATGGCGACGAGTATTGTCAGTTTTGAGGACTAAGGCAATCGCTGAAGCGATCCGGATTGAGCATCTCACCCTTTGTGGGCGTGTGATTTTGTCCATTCAATGCGAAACCGCCGCAAACAACTCATCGAGCGCGCGCAGACGGCGCGAGATGTCCCGCGCGATATTCAAAATGAGAATGGCGTATTGGTCCGGGTGATGCTCAAAGAGCCGGTGAAGGTCGGTGCTCTTCAGCGCGAAGACGATGGTATCCTGCAGCGCCCTCACCGAAGCACAACGCGTAAGGCACTCGATGATGCACATTTCGCCGAAGAACTCCTTTGGACCCAGGTTCGCGAGAATTGTTTCGTGCGGTTCTCCCAGATGTTTCACGACCTCGACGCGGCCCTTTTGGATGATAAACATACGGTTGCCTGCTTCTTCTTCCCCGACGATGGTCTCGCCCGCATGGAAGGAGGCTTGTTCGACGGCCTCGGCGATCACGGCCAGCGCGGCGTTATCAAGCCCGGCAAAGATCGGGATGCCTTTCAGAAAATGTTGACTCTCTCTTGCATGGATCATGGTGGAGTCTGTAACGCTGAGAACTTGGAAGCAGAGGCGGAGCGGGTGTTAGGTTCCAATCCTCGGTCCGAAGTGATCGAGAGGCGAGCAGGAATTGCCATGGGGAGCGGAGTCGGTCAGGTATTTTCAGGAAAATCCCGCGCCTTGGGCGGGGAATGCGTTCTCTTAAAGTTCGGATCTCGCACTCAGCGCGTTTCGCGTCTAGGAAAAAGAGGATTGCTCCAACTAGCAAACTCCTATGAATGATATCTATCTAGGGACCGACAGTGGCGCCACAACCTCAAAAACGTGCGGAGTGTTCGCCGACGGCACCCCTATCTCGCTGCACCTTGCCCAGAGCTCCACGAACTCCCAACTGGGAACGAGCGTTGTCATCGATGGATGGATCGAAGGTGTCGAAAAATTTCTCGCCGAGAATCAGCTAAACTGGGAGCAAGTTCGCGGTGTCGGCTTGGCCATACCCGGACCTTATCAAGCTTATGGGGTGCTTGATCGCTCGGCTAATCTCCCAGCGGCTTTTGCCGGTTGGGATTTCCATGCCGACTATTCACGCGCGCTCTCCCAACGGGCAGGGCGCCCAGTACCCTTGGTCGTCGGCAACGACGGAAATTACGGAGGCGTGGCCGAAGCGGCGAAGGTGCGGGGCGACAAAAAAGCTTCAGTCCTCATGTTAGCGCCAGGGTCCGGCTTGGGAGCGGCCTATATGAATGCTCAAGGGTTGCCCCTTGATGGCGACACGCTCGCGGGGATGGAAGCGGGGCACATGCCTGCTCCAATCCACCTCTTGGGTTTACCAGCTTTCTCCTGCGGTTGCGGGCGTTCGTGGGGGTGCTTTGAGGCTTATACAACTCTATCCGGGTTACCGCAGTACCTCGATTTTTTGGCTCCCAGGTATCCGGAGCACGATCTTGTCCATTCGGTGACCCCTGCCAAGGAGAAGGCCTTTGCCCTCCGCAGCCGTGCCCAAAAAGGCGATCCCTTGGCGCTCGAAATTTTCGATTATCAAGCCAAGGCCCTCGGTTTGCATGTGGCCAATCTCACCATAGCCTTCGACGCGGAATTTGTTGTTATCGGGGGTGGGCTGATTGATCCCGGCGCGACCACTGAGGAATTTCGAGAACGCTATCTCTGCAATATACGCCTCACTGCGGAACCGTGGCTCTTCCCGGTTCAGCGGCAATCCGTCAAAATTGTCCCAGCCGCTCTTGGGGAGCTTTCGCAGGCGATCGGGGCAGCCTTGGTGGCACTCTATACTGCCCAAGGAGCGCATAGAAAATAGAAAGAGCGGCAAAAGAACCGCTCGAGGCCACATTTCGAAACTTCCCCGAAAAACCGGCCACCCATTTACGCCGGCTCATTAGGCAAAGAGGTCGGCCTGCACCGGCCGCTTGGAAGCATGTTCCTCAAATTTGGCGGCGAGCTCGTCCAGCTTGGCCAGGTAGTATTCCACATTTTCGTCGCGTGCTTCCGGCTTCCAGTCTGAAACGAGGCGAGCGTTTTCATAAGCGATGACCTTTTTGCTCGCCCCCGCGACGTAATAGCTGATCTGGTCGCCAGCCTGGTAATTTCGTCCACTCTTGATTGCGAGTTCGAATGCTGCGGAGCGATTGCGAGAGGAGGCGTTGATTTTCTTGGAGTAGGAGGCCAGCGAGTCTTGCAGCGCCTCCGTTTTGGCGAGGGCTTCGATGGGGAGTTCACGTGCACGAATCTTGCGGGTGAGATCTGCGCGCAACGCGGCAGCTTTCTCAGGTTTGCCTTGAAGCAACAGTCGGAGGAAAGTCTCGAGGTACTCACGCAGATACGGTTCCATTCCGCGCGATTTCAGGGCGCCGCCTTTGATGATCAATGAGCCCAGTTCATCGAGGAGGGCGTAGTTTTTTGCCTTGTAGCTGAACATCGCCGGGTAGCGCTTGTCGAATTCCACCTCGATGCCCTGCGGCAGTTCCTTGGAGAGGCCGCTTTGGAGTTCTTCGACTTTGACTCCCTCTGGCGGGCGGAAATAGATGCCGTCGGTGTCAATCTCGATGACCCGCGCTCCGCGAGCGGACAGCCAGTCTACCATCTGCCGGAGAATTTCGCGTCCTTTGGCGGTCACCATTTCGGCAGCGTCGAAGTCAGCGAAGTGGCCCTGGGCAAAGCCAAGATATCCATAGAAGGAATTCAACAGGATTTTGAAGGTTCCTTGCAACGCATGCAAGGTGCCGCGTTCGAGAGGATCCTCAACAAACCGGAGTTGGTTCTTGGCTTGAATTCGGAAGGCGCGGAGATCCCGCAGCATGCCGCCGAAGACACCGAGAGCGTCATTCTTTGGTAAGTAACCAAAGGTCAGCATTACGGAGGGATACAGAGAAGTGACATCACAGTACCAGACGTTCTCGATCACGCCGGTGACGAAGATGTCAGTATAGCCGCCTTCAAACGGGCGCGCAGTGGGAAGATCGGGAATCGAATGGCGGCGGCGCAAGTATTCGCGGAGGAACAGCGCGTTGATCTTCGTAGCGTTCCCGCGAATGATCACATCCTGGTAGTTGTAGGGGAAAATTTGCGCTTGAATGAAGTAGCTGCGGCTGAGGATGGTGGCGAGCGAGCGGATCTTTCGAACATCTTGCAGAGCCTGGATTCGAGAGGCTGTCGGATCTTCGCGGCCCGCGTGCGAAATGTCTGACCCTTCAAGGAAGACGCGATCTTGCCCGCCTAGGCCAAAGTGCCGCGCGACGGTCTGCAGGCCGAGACTTTCGAGTTCTCGCGAAGAGATATCGTAATACTGCGCAAGGACCCAGGTGTCCACGATATGCCTACCGCGGACGGTGAATTTGGGGTAATGGATCGCTTTTTCGGCGATCTGCAGCCGGGATGGGCGGGAGGAGAGAATGGAACCGTCGCGACCCCAGCAGAGACGAACTTTAAGCCTTTTTGCGCGAGCCGCCAGGAAAGGCAACTGGAATTTGAAGAGACTGTGGCCCTCGATGACGTCGGGATCGCGCGTTTCGATGACCTCGGTGAGGCTCTCCAGCGCATGGCGCTCGGATTCCATGGAGCCTGCCTCAACGGTAAGAACCTCCTCCCAGCCGGTCGCATCGCTTAGGGCAATGGCGCTCACCGCATCGCGATCGGCGATGGAAAATTCAGGACCCGTGGGACTGGCAGTTTGGATATCGACTTGCAAGCGCCGCAAATCCTCAAAGCGCATGCCCTTGAAAAGCGTCCGGCCCGAAAAGGTTAGATATTGCTGAACGGGATCGTTGAGTGAAAAGAGTGGCGTGTCCTGTTTCTGGAGGTTCGACCGGGCTGCCTGGTAGCTCGGCCAATCTGGAAAAGCGGCGAAGCGCTGAAGCGCCAGCGATCCTTCCAAGGGATCGCCCGCCGATGAGCTCCAGAGAAATGGGGTAAACTCCGCAATTTGAAAGGGGGTAGAGCCGTCGGGCTCGCGCAGGAAGATTTTCACCTGGCTCGGTGTGGAGAACTCCACGGCGACGATCCTTTCGGTCTTATCGAAACCGAAGAGTTGCTCATTGGCTGTAAAATCCACGCCGGCAAGTTAGATGGGATCAGGCAAGTTGCCCAGTCCGCAAAGCTCTTCGCCCAACCGAGATCGATGGTCTACCCCAGACCAGCTCTAAGGTCCTGTATTTTTCGTTGGGTTCGGGTTAAGTCTGGAGGCAAGATGGACAATGCCTTAAGCCTTTGGAACCTTGGTCTCAGTTTTGTGATCCTGGCGGTGGTTTTCGGCTTTTCTCTGAAGGCTGTCCGTCGCTATGCCCATCCAGGCCTGGCCCTTTTATGTGCCAGCGTCGGCATCGAAGCGCTTGCGAGCGCCCTTTCGTTTCTCATGCTGGCTCTGGACTCTGGAGGATCTTCCTTTCTTTTGTGGTCTTCAGGCGTTCTGCGTTATCTAGGTCTCGGCTTGTTGTTGGGAGGTTGGATTTCGCTTGCCATCGCGAGAAAAGCGATCGCGATACGAGAGATGAATAGCGCGCGCTTTTACCTTTCGATGGTCTCAGGGATCGATTTTCTCCGATGGGCCATCGTCGCTATCGTCGTCATTTCCGTGCTCGCTGCCATATGGGGGTTCTTTTTAATTTTTGCCGCGGGCATGAAAACCGTTCCCCAGTTTACCGGGGAAGAGGCGCTGACTGCGGCCCTTCCTTCTTTGGTGCTTCTACCCGCTTCGGTGGGAAGTTCGGTTCTTGGCATGCGGTGGGCGGTTGGCAAGCAATTCCTCGCTCTCGGGATCTTGGCGGCTCTGTTCAATCTTGCCTGCGTAGTGGTGGCGGGCATTTTCTACTGGTCGGCATAGCCCCCGAGGCGAATTTCCTTAGAGGATAATGCGATTCTAAGATTCCTTGTTACAAGGATGCGGCACGGCTAAGTCATTTCTCACACTTTTCTGACAAATGCTAAGAGGTGCTTGCAGGATTGAAGTTTACGTGGCGACAGATCTTCGATACGGTGCTGCCTCTTGCAAACAGCAGCCGACTTTCCAACATGAGAATTGGCAGCTTGCCAAGTACTTGCCCGGTTTCGTCCGATTTGCGCGCCGAAACCTTAGGATTCGATCTCCCTCACGAAGTGTTAGCTTTGCAACCTGCAGGATGAAGGAGATTTCGCGCTGATTCTTTGATGAAGGTAACTCAACGGTCGTTTCCGCTTTGGCTATTTATAACGTTTGTGTTTTGCCGCACAGCGTTCGGTGATGCTTTACGGGACCAACTCGGGTTTGCTGAAAAGGACGGGGACGTTTATGCCCAAATCGAGCTGATTCGACGCATTCTTGACAAGGACCGTGATGAGAGCGAACTGCGCGAGAAATTGGCCGGTCTTTGGCTCTCAGTGGAGGACTACGACATGGCCGAGAGCACAATGCGGGAGTGGAAGGATGCTCCAGAAGAGATTCGCGCAAGTGTTCTCGCGGCCGTGCTTTTTGTGCGCGACCAGAAGCGGGCAGAAACGGTCGCCATGCTCGAGAGCTATCTTGCCGGGCACCCGGAAAATCTCGAAATCACGCGACAACTTGCGGACTACCTCCACGCCATGGGCGAGGAACAGAGGGTAGTCGACCTTCTCAGCCGGACGCCAGCTCTTCAAACCGACGCGGAGCTGATGGTTTCTCGAGCTCTCGCCCGGGGCAAGTTGCTGGACTTTGCGGGAGCCCTCGAAGATCTCGCGGCGGCGGAGCAATTGGATCCGGAGGATGAAAGCGTCGTCAAGGCGCGCCCTGCCTTCGACCGGTTGCAGGCCGCTCTGCCAGGGATTGAGGCTGCGAGCGCTCTTCTCGCGGATAAACCCGATGACACAGCCGCTCGCATTTCTCGGGCTTATTGGTATCTGGCGACGGATTTTGCGAGCGGTTCGGCCTTCGAGGACGCCGAGGCCGCGCGTCGCCTAGATCCGAGCGCGGTTGGAGCGCGGATTCTCTTCGCGGAGGCCGCAAACAAACTCGGTCGGCTCTCGGCCAAGGAAGCGCTCGATCAAATCGACGTCGATGTAGCCAAACCGATTCCGGCGCTCGACGTGCTTGATCGCATCCATCGCTCCGATGTCGAGCTTTCGAAGGATTCCAAAAATGTCCGGGCTCATTTGGCACGGAGCGAAGCCTGCGAGCGAGCGCAACAGTTCCAGCTCGCGTTGCGGGATGCCGAAAGTGCGCTCGCCATCGAGCCGGCCAATGTTCGTGCTCGCGCGCAAATGATCTCTGCCCTCGTGAAATTGGGCCGGTTTGAAGACGCCACTGGAGAGCTTCGAGCCTTGGAGGCGGCGAAACCGTCCGGTGAAGTGATGGCGCGCGCCCTGAGTAATCTCGCCGAGGCGGCAGCCGGCGCGTCACAACACGACATCGCTCTCGAGTTTGCCAATCGCGCTGTCAGAGCAAACCCGGCACCCCAGTACTATAAGCAGCGCGCAGCGATTTTGCAGCGACTCGAACGCTTCGTGGATGCGCAAGCGGATCTTGCTCGCGCACATCAGCTCGAGAAGGGAGGAGTGCCATGAGATGCTTCGCATTACTTTTCTTCGCGTCATTCTCTGCGCTCTTGGCTCTCGAGGATCCTCTGGAGAGGAGATCCTCAGACCCGCCGGTGCCGCAGTCAACCGGCGATCTCGAAGCCGGCCAACATATATTTAACGGCGAAGCCTCGACTAACGGTTTAAGCGTTGATGGAATCGAAGAAACTCTGCGGCCAGGGACTTTGCTCACGCTCACGTTCCCGACCGCCATGGTGACACCCGACAAAATCGACGATGAGGAGACTGATTCACCGCTCGATATCTGGCCCTTGCTCGATGTGGATTTCGTCTGGCGAACGCAATCGCAGGGCGAACTGTTAGTCAAAGGGCCGCTCATTCCGGGCGCAGCGTACCGCTTTCGTTTGAAGGAAGGCACGAAGGACCTGACAGGCGGTCCGTTGGAAGCGAGCGCCGAGGGCTTTGCAATGACTGCTCCCGAGCTTCGCGTGATCGAAGAAGATTACGGCGAGCGCAGCAGCCTCAACGCAAAACCTCAGGTTTCTATCGAATTCAACTATCCCATCCGTCTATCCGACGCCGCAAGTGGTGTTTGGTTCCAGGATCGGGTCAGCCGAGAAAAATTCGCAGCCGAGATTTTTCTCAACTTGCCTGAAGGCGAGGTGGAGGACGTGTCGATCATCGAGCCAAGCGGCAAGGTGGAAGAGGTGACCGGCGTTCGTATTCGGCCGTTGCAGCCACTTCCGGTCGGCCGTCGTTACGATCTCGTCGTGGAGGGGATTTGTGACGCTTACAGCGGCCGGGCGCTCCCGTATCCCCGAGTTTTTCCGGTTGGCGTTACCCGCCCGCTCAAAATTGATTATGTCGCCGCGCGGAATCTCCCTCTGCAAGCTCCGCACATCGAGGTGAAATTCGACCAGATCTTGAGCGAACTGGCTCTGCCCGGCGATGCCCTGAAGATCTCGCCCATCGTTTCCAACCTGCGGGTTCGCAAAAGCGGTTCCTCTCTGCTGGCAGAGGGTGATTTTGATCCGAATTCGCGCTACGAGGTCCGGGTTTCGGAGCACATTCTGGGAGTTTCCGGCTATGGACTTTCCCAGCCCGAGACATGGGGCGCAACTTTTCGGCCAAAGCAAGGTGCGATCCTTTTTCCTGATCGGCAAATTCGGCAACGCTCACTGCTCGGACTCAACTTCGCCTTTTACCACGTCAATACCGGCGAGCTCGAATGGAAACTGGCTTCCGTCCCTCTCGAAAAGCTTGCTTCTGTTCTTGAGCGGGAACACGAGTTCACGCGCATCCGAAGAGATCGAGTCGGAGACCCTATTTGGACAACGCAGGGAAGTTTTCAGCGCGAACCTTCCAAGCCGCTGATCGCCGCGCTGGAACTTGGAGTGCTCGCATCGGGAAAAATTCTCGGCGCAAGCGGCGACGTGGAGGTCTTGCGCGAAATTTCCTGGAAACCGGCAGAATCGGCAGCGCTCACGGGCGTGGCCCTCCTGGAGGTCACAGGCAGGGACTCTCAAGGAACGATCATTGGCAATCGAGCGCTGATCTATTTTGGGGAAGTCGTTCTCACGCGGAAGATCACCAAGGCTCAATGGATCGTCCGTGCCGCCCGCATGGCCGATGGAGAACCGATGCCCAAGACGACGGTTCTCGCTCTGGACAAGGCTTTTCAAAATATCGCCAGCGTATCCACGGACGCCAATGGACTGGCCACCTTCGATGTGTTCGCGCTTGCTGGAGCACAATACTTCTCCTGTGAAAACACGATTCAACCCATCGCGCTCTCCGATCGATTTTCGGGAGGCTCTCTGAGCGGTCGCCTCCCTCCCTCCTTGCGTGCCTACACTCTGACGGACCGGCCACTCTACCGGCCGGGTCAATCCATCCAGTTCAAGGGGTTTGTTCGCGAAGAGCAGAATGGTTCGTTGAAGATCCCAGCGGGGCGGTTGATGGAATGGAGTATCGAGCGCGGCTTGGCAGGCGAGGTGCTCGCCAGCGGCCAAAGTGAAGTGGATGCTGAAGGAGCTTGCAATGGAATCTGGATGCCTCCGGAGAATGCGCCTGTAGGAGAGTTCTTCGTGAGGACGTTAGTGGGAGGGCAGCCCGCAGGGGCTCCGGCACGTTTCCAGATTGAAGAGTTTCGCAATCCTCCATTCTCCGTCGTTTGTGAGGATCGGAAAACAGACGAACCAGCTAGGTCTGCGATTCTAGTGCAGTCGCAGTACTTTCACGGAGCGCCGAATGCCGGCAGTCGTGTGCAATGGACGGCCACCTGGCTCAGCGATCCCGAGGAAGACGACACTGAGCAGTGGACGCGCATCGATCTCTATTCCGAAAATGCCAAACAACCGGATTATTCGGCGGAAATTTCGGGAGAGGCCGTCCTCGACGATGACGGCAGGATAGTCTTGGAGTGTGAAGCTCCTTTCAGGGACGACGCGCGCCGCGCGAGGTGTAGCGTCATCTGGAAGGTTGATGTCACCGGGCCAGATGGCCAGACGTTGACGGGCGGGACCACGCAAGAGGTCGCCATGGCGCCTGTATTGCTTGGCGTCAAGCGCGCTGAAACTAGCCAGGGCCAGATCGAGTTTTTCTGGGATGCGCAGGAGCATTTCGCCAGGGCGCCCGAAGCGGTCGACGTGGATCTCTTCCACGTGCAAACCAAATCAGTCAAGGAACGCCTGGCACCGGACGTTTATCGATACCGGAACTTTGACCGTTATGAGCTCGTCGAGCGGCGCGAGCGCGTCGCCGAAGATTCGCTGAAGTTCGCGCCGGAAAAACCGGGACGTTATTTGGTTGTCATTTCCCCCTTGCCGGGTGACCCCGGTTTTCCCGTTAGTGAAGAAGCTTACCTGGCAGGTGATCAAGAGTCGGAAGTGCCGGTCCAGGCGGACACCGCCGCGACGGTATTCTCCGTGAAAGGAAGGGAGAACGCCCAACCGTGGATTGTCGGTGAAAAAGCCGTTCTCAACGTGCTTTCATTGAGCGGTGGTGTGGCCTGGGTAAGCGTCGAGACCGACAAAATCCTCGACACTTTTACCGTTCCGATTCAGGGGAATACCAGCCGCATTGAGATTCCGGTCAAACCCGAATACGAACCAAATGTCTTCGTATCTGTCTACGTCCTCCGCCCGGGCGGATCGGAGCAACTCGCGGGCGAGATGTACGGCTATGATCGGATAAGCGTTCAAACTCCCGGACGAGTCCTCGACTTGGCGGTAGGGACGAGCCGCACCGAATATGAACCGCGCGAGAGGATCTCCGGCAAAGTGACCGTGAGAGCTGCAGGGCAGCCGGTGGCTGCTGCGGATCTCGCAATTTATGCCGTGGACGATTCCATTCTCACTTTGGGCGGCTGGAAACTTCCACAACTGTTGCCGGATTTTTTCCCAGAGAGAAATTTCGGCGTTGTCACATACTCGGCGCTGAAGGCGTACGTCGATAGGATCGCTCCATCCTGGCTCACCATGAAAGGTTTCGTCGCTGGCGACGCAGGCGCGGAGGAATTTGGCAACGTTGTTTTCACCCGCAAGGAATTCAAGCCGCTGATCTTTTGGAATTCGAGTGTTCGCACAGACGAGGAAGGGATTGCCAGATTCGAATGCGACGCACCCGATAATCTCACGCGTTTTCGGGTCATCGCGGTCGCTCAGACCAGAAACAATCAGTTTGGTTCAGGCTCGTCTACGTTCGAGGTGAGTAAGAAGCTCCTGATTGAGCCTGCGCTGCCTCGCTTTGTGCGTGAGGGCGATGAAGTGGAGCTGAGGGCCGTCGCGCGGCAGAAGGTGGCCGAAAGCGAGAAGATTCTTGTGCACTGCACAACGAGCGGAAGCTTGGAATTGCTTGGCGACCCGCGGCAGGAGCTTCTCGCCAAGCGCGAGACACCAGCTGTTGTCAGTTTCAGAGCCCGCGCCAGGTTCACGGGAATTGCGAGCGTGAAATTCGATGCGACTTCCTCATCGAAGCTTGCGGACTCCGTTGAGGTGATGCTTCCGGTGGCGGAGCCCGTCATTCTGAAGACCGAGTCTGTCTCGGGCGCTTTGACGAAAACGAAATTTTCGGGTCGGGACGCGATGCCTGCCGCGTGGAAGCAAGGAGAGGGTGTTTTTAGCTTGGCGGTCTCGACCACCCCCTGGCTCAACAAGCTCATGGGGCTGCCTTTTCTGCTTCAATATCCGCACGGCTGCTTGGAGCAAAAATCCTCCCGTCTTCTTGGCTATACGTCCTTGGGAGGTCTTCTTAAGTACGTGCCCGACGCGGACGCCCGGAGAGCCACCTACCAACATGTCATCGCTGAAACCCTTCGTGAACTCGAGGCGAGTCTGCTCGCTGACGGCCGTCTACCGTATTGGCCAGGCGGCACGCAAGCCAGCGATTTGGTGACGATTCAAACCGCCTGGGCTGTTAACGAGGCTGAAGAGGCGGGCTTTGATGTTCCTGAGCGGCTTTCTTCTGAGCTCTCCGATGCGTTGACCGAAATGGTGGCCGGCGAAAGGAGCGGTGTTTCGCCCACCCTGCGAGCGTTCGCTCTTTTCGTCCTCGCGAATTCAGGCCAGGAGACGCCGGAGGCAATCACGCCCGCAGCCGACGAACTTTTCCTCCAACGCGACAAGCTCACTGGCGAAGGCCGGGCGATGCTGGCTATTGCGCTGAACAATCTCGGCATCGAAAAGGAAAAGCAAAGCGCGTTGGTGAGTGAACTTCCGAAAGAATTCACCAGCATCGAATTCAATCCGATTACCTTTTCGTCCGCCGTGCGAACTGAAACCCTTTGCACTTGGGCGCGATTTCTGATCGACCGGAAGCAGGTGGCGGCCGCCGTTCGCGACCGGTTGCGACAACTTGGGGAATCCTCTGCGAGTCTCTCCACGCAGGAAAACCTTTGGCTGTTGGTCGTCTTCAAAACGATGATGAAAAGCGCGTCGGTCACTCGAGTCACTGGCGTTAAGCCAAACCCGGAAGTCCTTTCAGCCAATGCGAGCTCCGCAGCTTGGACCAAACAGGACCTTTCGAAGTTGGGAGATTTTGCCGTCACTGGCTTGAAAGAGGGAGGCAGTTTTGTCTTGAAAGCCGAATACCGCACACGCGGAGAGACAGACGGTGCCCGTTTCACATGGCATGAAAGTTGAAAGAATTGTAAAAAATCTGACCGAGCTATCGCGTGACGGAAGCGTCCGGGCACCCTTTGTCCTCGGCGATCAGCTATTGATATCGTATCGTTTCTTCTCCGAGAGCGCTCAGAGCTTTGTGGCACTTGAGGATATGATTCCGGCAGGGATCGAGGCGGTGAATCCAAACCTGGCTTTTATCGCAAAGTACCACTCAGTTCCTGTCGAAGCCGGCGTTGCCACGGCAAATTTGTCGCATAGCGAAATGCGCGACCAGCAGACCAATCTGTACTTCAACGAAGTGCCCTCCGGCGCGAACACCTGGAGCATATTGGCCCGTGCCACCGCGGCAGGATCATTCATCTGGCCGGCTACGCAGATTTCGCCGATGTACGACAGCCGCTTCTTTGGTCGCTCGGCCTCAAGCCAATGCAATGTGGTCTCGCAATGATTTTGAGAGCGGTTCTCGCAGTATGCCGGCCTTTGATTCCGACCGTTCGTCACTCGTTTTTTCTGGCCCTCCTTGCGCTGGGTGTCCTTGCTGGAATTATCGAGGTGGGGATTCGCAACAGCAGTTTGCCCTTTGGTCTATACCATCCTCCGCCTGCAACCCCCATCGTCACAGACATTCGCGGTAGAACTCTCGCTGTGCTTCCAACCTCCGATGCGAGGGAAAGCTATCCAATTCGGCTGAGGGATATGGGAGAATGGTTGCCGGCAGTTACTGTCGGCATTGAAGATGCGCGTTTTTGGAAGCACCACGGGGTGGATGTCCGCGCAATGGCTGGCGCAGCGCTCAGAAACCTCCAGCATTGGCGCGTCACTTCAGGCGCGTCGACGATCACCCAACAGCTCATCAAGGTGTCCTCGCAACGCTCACGAAACAGATTGGCTGGGAAAGTCCAGGAGGCTCTTGCCGCCTGGCAACTGGAGCGAGGCTGGCACAAGGAACGCATCCTCGAAGTCTATCTCAATCGACTCAATTATGGTAATCGCCGCGTCGGCCCGCAAGCTGCCGCGCGCGCATATTTCGGCAAGCCCGCGCATAGTCTCTCTTTGGCGGAAGCAATTTTTCTGGCCGGCTTGCCGCGATCGCCCACTCGCTTGAATCCTTGGACCAACGCCGACGCAGCTATCGCGCGCTATCGCAAGAACGTCAGTCGTCTCGCTGAAAAAGGGCTGCTGCCCGCGGGGATCACCGAGGAATCGCTGTTGAGAAACCCGCCTCTTCCAAGAAGGCATGCCGCGCCAAGCGAAGCGCCGCAGTTCGTGGAGCTCGTCCGCCGGCGAATGTCCGCTGCGGCCACACGCGTCGGCGATACGAGACGGATTACAACCTCTCTCAATCTGGACATGCAAAGACTTGCGGCCCGCCTCTTGCGCGAGCATCTGGCGTCAAGCGGGGCCTTCGGCGTTGGCGATGGCGCGATAGTGGTCATCGAAAATAGCACCGGGGCTGTGCGTGCTCTGGCTTGCGCTGGCGATCAGAAGCACGAGGGTCTGATTTCTCCGACGGTGCCGCGCAGCTGTGGTTCGATTCTAAAGCCGTTCCTGTACCTCACCGCAATTGATCAAAGAAAGCTCACCGCGGCTTCCCTGTTACCGGACACACCCGACGCGATCGGCGCAGAATACCGCGATTACGATCCCCAGAATTATTCCAGGCGCTTCCTTGGTCCAGTGCGCTTGCGCGAGGCTCTCGGCAGTTCGCTCAACGTTCCCGCCGTGGTCGCTTTAGCCCAGCTCGGAGCACGCGAGATCTTCGACTTTTTTGGAGCTTGGGGCTTTAGGTTTCCTGGCTCCTTCGACCTTTACGGAGCCGGCTTCATCTTGGGGAATGCTCCCGTGAGCCTGCTGGAGGTCGCGGGAGCTTATGCCAGCTTTGCGCGGGGCGGCGAAGTCTGGGCGCCCAAGCTCACCCCAAACGAACGGGTGGAAAGCCGACGATTGGCTTCGAAGGAGGCATGCGGCATCGTTGCGGATATCTTGTGTGACAACCAAGCCCGTACCGCGGCGTTCGGGGCATCTTCTCCGCTGAACCTCCCACAACGCACCGCTGTGAAAACAGGCACGAGTTCCGGCTTTCGTGATGGATGGTGTGTTGGATTTAGCAGAGACCACACCGTGGCGGTTTGGGCGGGAAACCTGGATGGTCGCCCGATGCGAGAAATCCTGGCTATCCGATCAGCCGCACCTTTGTGGGCGGCGATGATGAGATCTCTCTATGCGTCTGGAGACAGCCCCGTTCCGCAACTAGAGCAAAATGACAATCTCCGAGCCGTCGATGTTGCCGTCGAGACTGGGCTGCTCCCACGCCCGGATGAGCCCACCGTCCGTGAGTGGTTCTTGTCAGGCACCGAGCCGGTTGAGGACGCCTCTGCGCTCTACGTAGACGGAGTCTTGAATTTACCAGCAGAATACGCGTTGTGGTGTGCCGGTTCGCAGAACAGACTGGGAGCACGGGTGCGCTCCGCTCTGCTGGAAATCTTGTTTCCAAAGGACGGCGCCACCTTTTGCTATAATCCTGCCATGCCCAGGTCACAACAGATGCTTCCGCTTCAAAGTTCGTGGCGCGAATGCGAATGGTTTCTTAACGGTCGCAGGCTCGAGCGCCCGTTGGTTCCTCTGGAACGCGGGGCATGGACGATCTCTGCCCGAGCAGGGGGACAAGTGGCTGTGTCTAACTATGTGGTAGAATGAGGAGGCTCCTATCCGCCATCATTTTGGTTTCACCCGGGTCAACCGGACGATCTGAGGGTTCGTCGGTCTGCGATTTG
Organism: uncultured Verrucomicrobiae bacterium; assembly: GCA_963744345.1. GTDB lineage: Bacteria > Verrucomicrobiota > Verrucomicrobiia > Chthoniobacterales > Terrimicrobiaceae > DASTFP01. The sequence continues at coordinate 142,408 of CAVUTD010000017.1, read as the reverse complement.
CCACGACGTGCCAAGGGTGTCGGCGTGGGGATTCGAAGCATACCCTCACGGATCGCTCAAAAATCGTTTCGTGCTCTGACCTGCAGCTTTGCTCAGTCGCAGGGCGATGCAATGGAGCAAGACGGCGGTGATTGTGCCCGGTCAAGGCTCGGACCATGAAAGTCGGCAATGTCCTTCGGTCGTCGGTCAGTCAGCTGAGCAACTACATCCGTCTGCACCGCCATCTTTTCCCGGGCAATTGCAAGGTAGGTACCGACCCACCCGTCGAGCTCCCACTGAGGAGCATTTGGGTAGCGACGCGTTTGGCTCTTTCACGGTTGATTGACGAAGGCGTAATGCCCGCCTGTCACGGACGACAGTTCGGCAGCCGTCTGCGCCAGTGTCAGCAATCGCGGGCCTGTGGCCAGAGTCCGCAAGAACGGCAACCGCAACATCGGCGAGATCGTCTCGGGCGATCCAAGATATCAGACCGTTGTGCGCCGGGCCGCTGATGACCCTGTTGGCGTTTGCCCAATCGCGACGTAGTCGAGGTAGAAGGATGGTCTCGGTGAGCGCAGCATGCTCAGGCGAGAGCTGATCGCCTAAGATCCACACAGTAATCATGAAAGGGGCGTCACCAGAGCTACGTTTCCAGTTCGTGAAGCGATGCCCTGAACAATGCTCTTATTCTCCATCAGTCGTGCATTGACCTAAGAGCTTTCCATCGGCCGCCCATGCGCTTGCCGCTGTGTTCGCTCACCGAGCACAGCCGTCCTTAAGCCATTGGCGAAGCCGTGCCGCTACCAATATTTGGTGATTGCCTCCAGGAGGCCCGGGATGTCGTGCTGTTTTGCTTCCACGTCCACCTTCAGACCATGCGCGCGCATCGCCTTGGATGTGATGGGTCCTATGCTCGCGGTTTTTATCCTTCCGGGCATCGGTAACTTGAGCGCCAGGAAGTTTTCCACGGTGGAGGAGCTCGTGAAAGTGATCATATCGGCACCTTCGTCACGAAAGCGCTGGATTCCACCGGTCACATCGTCGGTTTCCGGCACCGTTCGATAGGCGACGGCCTCGTCCACAATGGCCCCAAGACGCGTAAGTTCTTGCGCCAGCATCTCGCGAGCACCCTCTGCACGCGCGAGAAGGAACTTGAGGTTTTCCACGCTTGTCTCGTTTTGCAAAGCCTCGATGATCGCTTCGGCGACGTATTTCTCCGGCTGTACGTCCACCTGAAAGCGGTAGCTGCGCACGCGTTCCGCGGTGGCTGGTCCAATGGCTGCGATCCGGGCGCACCCCAGATCGCGAGCATCACGGTAAATCTCGAAGAATGCCCTAAAGAAGGCGTCAACGCCGTTCGGGCTCGTGAAGATGATCCATTCATAGATATGAGAATCAGCCACCAGTTCGTAAAACTCTCGCTTGTTGGGAGGGGGCTCGATGCGGATGGTGGGCAACTCGAAGGCGTCCGCACCCAGGGCGCGTAGACGATCAACGAATTCCCCCGCTTGTTTGCGGGTTCGGGTCACCGCAATGCGCTTACCGAACAGCGAGAGCGTCTCAAACCAGTTCAGCTTTTCTCGAAGGGCAACCACCTGGCCGAAGATCGCCACCGCAGGCGGTTTGAAATCGGTCTCCTGGACGCGTTGGGCGATATTCTCAAGCGTGCCAGCGACGGTCTCCTGCGCTCCGGTCGTGGCCCATCGCACAAGGCCGACTGGAGTTTGGGAGGGCATTCCCGCTGAAAGTAGCTCGGCGGTGATGGCGTTCAGTTTTTCCACTCCCATGAGCATGACCTTCGTTCCTGGCGCGCGAGCGATCGCCTGGTAGTCCAGCGAGGACTCCGGCTTGCCCGGTTCTTCGTGTCCAGTGAAGATGGTCAAGACGGAATTGTGCGCGCGATGAGTGACCGGGATGCCGGCATAGGCCGGACCGGCGATGGCTGAGGTCACCCCCGGAACGACCTCAAACGGGCAGGATGCTTCGGCCAGCGCCTCGGCTTCCTCCCCGCCGCGGCCAAAGAGAAACGGGTCCCCGCCTTTAAGTCGCACGACAATCTTACCTGTGCGGGTTTGCTCAACGAGCAAGGCGTTAATGTCCTCCTGTGAAAGCGCATGGGATCCAGCCTTCTTTCCGACGTAAATTTTTTGCGACGAATCAGGCGCCCATTTGAGGAGCGCGGGATTGCAGAGGTAGTCGTAAATGACAACATCCGCACCCTCGAGACAGGCGCGCCCTTTCAGGGTCAAAAGGCCTGGATCGCCCGGCCCAGCCCCCACCAGATAACAAATCCCAGATTTCACGAAGGCGGGAAGGTGCGAAGGATTACTTTCCCATCCTGGAAGGTCGCCCGTGCCCCGATCGCCACATGACAGCCGCCCCCCTGCGCTCGCAGGAAGTCGCGCTCAGCCGAAACGCAAAGAGCGGTGGTCTCATCGTGGATGGCCTGGAGGAGTTCTATAGCTGCGACATCGGACTTGCGGCATTCAACCGCGATGGCCCCCTGGCCGGGAGCTGGAAGAATTTGTTCGACGACCGCGATGTAAAGGCCTGGCGGAACGAATTGATGACCGAGCCGGTCCAATCCGGCCTTGGCCAGGAGCAAGCCCTCCAGGGAACGGTCTCCAGAGAGCTTTCGTAAGCGGCTGGGCACGTTGCCGCGAATCTCAACAATTCGCAGGTCCTCACGCAAGAGCAGGAGCTGCACCTGACGGCGTGGACTGGAAGTCGCGATCGCCGCGCCGATCGGGAGCCCGGCCAGGCCACCAGGATGCTTCGAAACGAGAACATCCGACGAGTCTGCCCGTTCGAGGATTGCTCCGAAGACAAGATCGTCGGGTTGGTCCGTGGGCAGGTCTTTCAAGCTGTGGACGGCAGCGTCGATCTCTCCGCCCAACAGCGCCTGTTCGAGCTCTTTGGTGAAGAGGCCTCGTTCAAGAGATCCGGATAGGCTCAAGTCAAGACGCTTGTCTCCGGTCGTCTTGATAACCTTTATGTTGATCGCGAGCCTGGCATGAACCGCACGAAGCTTTTCCGTGACAATGCGTGCCTGGGCGAGTGCAAGATCGCTGCCGCGGGTTCCAAGGACGAGGCGATCCACAATCCCTAGAGATGCTCGCTCAGGCGCTCAGAACTTCGTCCGTCCCGCGATTTCATCTCAGCGTGAACTCATGGTGACGCCGCAGCCAGGAGACGAACGCCCCCACATGATCGGCAATCATTTGCTCGCAGCGCAGGATTTCGCTTCGACGCACTTCCAACGATTGGCGAACAATCCCCTCGAGCGAATCGATATCGTAGAGAAATATGCCGTCGAGCTCGTTGATCGCCGGATCGGCGTCCCGCGGCACGGCAAGGTCAATCACAAAGAGCGGTTTGCCAGCGCGTTCACGCATCATCGGAGCAAGCTTTTCGCGCGTAATGACGGTGTGAGGTGCCCCGGTAGAGCAGACTAAGATATCAATATCCGCGAAGGCATTTTGCCAATGATCGAAATGGATTGCGAGACCGCCGATCTCTGCCGCGAGCTTTGCCGCGCGATCGAAGGTCCGATTCGAAACGATGACTGTCTTGACTCCGCGTGAGACGAGGCTTCGCGCGGTTCGCTCGCTCGTCTCTCCAGCTCCCAGGATCATCACTCTACGACCGGTGAGATCACCGAAGATCTTACCGGCGAGCTCCACCGCGACCGCGCCGACCGAAGTCGCACCGCGAGTGATCTGGGTCGGTACTGCGCACGTGCTTTGCCACGCGAAAGGCCTGCTGGAAGAGTTTGTTCAAATGGCGGCTTGTCGCGCCAAGTTCCGCGGCGGTGGTATAAGCCCTCTTGACCTGTCCCAGAATCTCGGTTTCGCCCACGACCATCGAGTCCAGACCACTTGCGACACGGAAGAGGTGGCGAACGCTTCGGGGAGTATCGTGAAAATAGAGCGGCGCTTCAACGCCAGTGCGCTCCCAGAGAAGGGTTTGCAACGAGTCGAAAGCGCGCACCGGACACAAGCTGGCGGCATAAAATTCCACACGGTTACAGGTCGAGAGGATGACGGCGCCGGTGAGCCCATCGATCTGACGAACGGCAGAGAGAGCCTCCTCCATCCCGTGCCCGCTCACGGCAAACTTCTCACGCAGCTCCAGCGACGCGCTCTGGTGATTGAGACCGGCGCAAAGGATGTTCATGGCCTTGAGGAGAGGTATTGGATGCCAGGCAGCGTAATGAGCGCAACCGCGAACACCACAATTGATAACTCCGCGAGCCGCTTCGGAGCAAGCGAATGTATCCTATACATCAGGACCATCGTCCCATAGCTGATCCAGATTGCCGCTGAGGTCCAAAACTTTAGAGTGTTAACCGGCATCTGGCTGATGAAGCCGGCGGCAAAACTGATTGTGAGCAGGACAAGGCCGAAGCCCATGAGCCGCCCGATCGCCGCCGCAAGATCATTGATAGGTGGAAGGCTGTAGAGCAAGGAGGAAGCCTTTCGCGATTTGAGTTGGCGCTCTTGAATAAGGTACATGATAGCGGCCACGCTGGAGAGACCGAAAGCGCCGTAGGCGATGATGGAGAGCGCCGCGTGCGTTTCGACCCAGGGGTTTATTCCCGGCCGCCTGACCAGAGCTTGGTCAATCGGCGCAATCAGCGCAACTAGCATAAGCAACAGGGCGAAAGGCGCGGTAAATGCGCCAAGCAGAGAAAGCCTGTACGCCGGTCCGACGATCAAATAGGTGAGCACCAGAGACCAGCTCTGGAAGATAAGCACATCGAAGAGACTGTTGAGAGGGCAGGAGGCTTCGGCTTTGCCACGAACATAGAGAAAAGCGGACTGAAAAGCGAAGCCCGCAAGAATCGTCACAAAGTTAACGCGACCGGGTCCGAAACGCCCTCTGCCGAGCGAATACCACGTATAGCCGAAGCTCGTCAGAAAGCAAAGCGTCGCCGCAATGAGCAGAAGGCGGTCCATGGAATGCGAAGTTTGATTAACAAGGAGGAGCGACCATAGACCGCACGAAGCACTGCCGCAAGGCGCAGCCGTGTCCGTCAGATCGAGGGCGCCTTGGTTCTCCGCAGTCGCTCGGCTGAAGCCGAAGCAGATTTTCTCTCCTTGATGGCTGAGGGTTGCCCAATCTACTCATCAATAGTCTTTACAGCTCATCCACGATGCTTTTAAGCGACAGCTTGTGCGGGCAAAGCCGATCAACTGCCAGGCTGGGCGGAAGATGAAAGCGATTTGCTTTTGGTTGTGGAGCAACTGCATGGTTTTTCTGTGTCAAGCACAGCAATCCGACGTTGCAGCACCCGCGGCGGCGCATTTTGAGCACAATCTCGTCAACGTGGGAATGATTCAGCCACCTCTGCTGCAGGAAATCCGCTACGCGACGATGTGCAATTTCACCGGCCAAGTTCTTTATCCATTTCCCACTGCCTTTGTGCACAGGGAGGTAGCGGCAGCGTTGCAGAAAGTACAGGAGGACCTCAGCTCAGAAGGTCTCGCCTTGAAGATTTTCGACGGATATCGCCCCTTTTCTGTGCAGAAGAAGATGTGGACGTCACGGCCTGACGCACGCTACGTCTCCGATCCCAGAAAGAGCAAGGGCAAGCACACTCGCGGCACAGCCGTCGACGTGACCCTTGTTGATCGGCTGGGGAACGAGCTCAAGATGCCCACTGCCTATGACGACTTTTCCGGGAAAGCTCATCGGTTTTCCATCCAATGGACGGACGAGGAGCGCAGCAACAGCTTCAAGCTCGAGGCCATCATGAAGAAGCACAATTTCATCCCGTTTCCTTTCGAATGGTGGCACTACGATTTCGCAGGATGGGAGAATTACCCGGTCCTCGACATCCCCTTTGAAAACTTGGCTCAGCCAGGCCGAAACGCACTGTCTGCGCAATGACATCGCCGCCTGTGAGCTGGAATTTCCTAAACAACCAGACCGGCGAGCCAGTGACCTTGATCGGGCGCCTTGCGCCCCGCGCCCTTGAGTTAGCGACGGTTTGGATTATTTTCTCTTAGGAAAGGACGTGTAGTTATGTTGAAGATAGCCGCCATCATTTTTGGCGCGGCTTTCCTCCTGGCCGGGCTGCTCGGGTTCATACCCGCGGCTGCTCCAAATGGAATGTTGCTCGGCGTTCTGCATGTGAATGCTGCACACAATGTCGTCCATCTGATTACAGGTGTGGTGGCGTTACTGGCCGCGTACACGGGCATTCGGGCATCGCAACTGTTCTTCCAGGTTTTCGGAATCATCTATGGTTTGGTCGCCCTTCTCGGCTTCATGGCCGGTGATCGGCACATCCTTGGGCTGATCGCCAACAACCTGGCAGATGCTTGTTTCCACGTGATCGTAGCCGCGGTATCTCTGTACCTCGGCTTCGCCAGGAAATTTGTGGAGCATCGCGCGACAACCTGAGTAATCGCGTCGGGACGGGAGCGGACGCGTCCCCGCATGCAATTTGTCCTGCACGCGTCAGAGCGGCTCGCATAGGAAGTTTCCGGATGTGGCAGCGCCGGAGCGTAGCATCGCCATCTTTCGCGAGCGTCCCCAATTTACGATCCAAATTGCAGGAAAGACTGCGGCGTAGCTCCGAATCGCCATGGCACGGCCGAAGACTCCAGGACCGGCGTCCCGCCGGAAAAAACCTCGTTCGGCGAGACGCCATTTTGAATCGTGTGGCGTGGCGAGAGACGAGGTCCAGGGAAGGGCCGACTTTTTCCGTCGCCTGGAGGGGCAATCGAGATAGGCTGAGAGCTTATGTCGGAAGCCCTTGATAACTCCGATCCGATCTATTCCGATCCCCTTTTCCAAATGGCCAAGCGGCAATTCGAAGTCCTGGCCGATTATCTGGAAATCCCAGAGGGTCACCGGGAGCGGATTATTTATCCCAAGCGCGCGGTTTCCGTTGCGGTGCCGATCCCGCGCGATGATGGAACCGTCGATGTTTTTCACGGTTATCGTGTCCAGCATCACCTCGCAGTGGGGCCGACCAAGGGAGGAACGCGCTATTCTCCGCATTTGACCATCGGAGAGTCGGCTGCACTAGCCGTGTGGATGAGCTGGAAGTGCGCTCTGACCGGCCTGCCTTACGGAGGCGCAAAGGGGGGTGTGCGTGTCGACCCGCTCAAGCTTTCCAAACGGGAACTGGAACTCGTCTCCCGGCGCTATCTGCAGGAGCTCATTCCATTTATAGGCCCTCAGATGGACATCCTTGGACCTGATATGGGGACGAACGAGCAGGTCATGGCATGGTTTATGGATTCTTATTCGGTCCATGCGGGATATGCTCTCGGCGAGATCGTCACGGGCAAACCAGTCTCCCTCGGAGGCGTCGCCGGTCGTCGGGAAGCGACCGGCCGCGGTGTCGTCTTCCTGATCGACCGTGCGCTCGATCATCTAAAAATACCACCGAGTCGATGCACCGCCATCGTTCAAGGATTTGGGAATGTCGGCTCGGTGACTGCAGGCGGGCTGGCCTTCAAGTCCGGGATGAAGGTTATCGGCATAAGCGATCACACAGCTGCAATCTATGATCCACAAGGAATCGATGTGGCGATGGCCGACCGCCATGTCGCCCGGCACGGCACATTACAGGATTTTCCATCGGGCCAACGTGTGGCCCCGGAGGAATTCCTCACGCTGCCCTGCGACGTTCTGGTTCCCGCTGCTGTCGAGCAAGTCATCACAGAGGAGAACGCCGGCCGGTTGAGCTGCCGTGTCCTTGCAGAGGCCGCCAATGGGCCAACCACACCGGAGGCCGATAAGATCCTCAACGAGCGGTGGGCAGAGATCTTCCTCATACCCGATATCTTGTGCAATGCCGGCGGAGTGATCGTCTCCTACTTTGAATGGGTGCAGGATCTGCAGAATTTTCTTTGGTCAGACATCGAAATCACCGATCGACTTTACCGCCTTCTCGACGGTGCCTTTACCGCCGTGATCAAGCGCTCCAAGGAACGCAAAATTCCGCACCGAATGTCGGCACTTTCCATTGGTATCGAGCGCGTTTTGGCTGCCCGGCAGGCGCGCGGACTTTTTCCGTGACGCCCAGCGCAGCTCAAGAGGCTTCTGGCGGCGCAGGCGCGGCTTGGAGTACGCCACTGAGACGGAGGGATTTGCCTTCATAGCCGGCGAGCATGACCCGCAGCTCACCTGCGTCGCTCACAGCGCCATCGATCGTTTCGTTGATCATATCCACCACTGAGCCGGCCTCAGCGCCCGGAATCTTGATCGTTTCGTCGATCGGGGACGGGCCGAAGTTGAGCGCCGTGACCTGCGTGCCTTTGCCTTCAGGCAGCTCGTGAACCATGATGAGCAATCCGGTGCTCGTCACGTCGGGAACGAGAACCTGCCGGCTGGCGTAAAGGCCGCAGCTTTGGCGAACGGCAAGAAGCTTCTGCAGCTGGCTGGCAAAGGAGTCCGAGCGCTTGAGTTGTTCGTCGATCGGGCCGTAGAGGGTTTCCGCTTTGGGCAAGCCGGCTAGCGAGGTTGTGGCGTCGGGTTGTGCGTTGATGAGATCATAGGCGCCGCGCTCGATCCAGCGAGTATCGCCGTCCGCCATCAGAGAGGCGACTGCTTGATGGGAAAGCGGCAAAGCGCCCACAAGATCCCATCCCGACAGCGCAAAGACGCCGGGCTGAAAAGCATTGTACATCACGAGCAGCAGATGGAGGCGCTGGATATCGCGCTTTTGAGCTTCGGTCAGGTAATCGAGACTGCGGATGTTGAGAGCGGCGGCAATCACGCTCACGGTTGTGCAAGCAACCCCGTTGGTAACGAAGCGCAAGTTATAGGGGGCCTTGTCGCCGGTTAACCGCTCATACATGGTGGCGCGAAGGTGCTCACGCAAGGTATCGCCCGTCCAGGTTCGTCCGCCGAAGGTATAAGTGTCCTTGGCATGAAGGGTCCAAAAGTGAACCAGTTCCAGCGTTAGTTCATCATGGTTTTGCAGCGCGTGGATGAGCGAAGCGGGATCAATGCCATAGTCGCGCATCGTCTTTAACATCAGGCGCAGAAACTCTGTATCGCCGGTGACGAGCGCGTGATGATAAGCCGGACGGGTGATAAAATCGTAGGAGAGATCCGCCCCACCTTGAGACATCGCCGCGATGTCATCGATGGTTAAATTGAGCTCCTGAAAGGTAAAACCGCCGAATTTGCGCACCATTCCGGCGATGAGTTGATTGCCGACGATCGAGAGTGGATGTCCTTCGGACCAGGCGGGTCCATCATCGCGGCGCTCGACCCCGAGAAAGCCGTTGGCATCGAGTCGCAGCATTCGAGCTCCGAGAACATCGAGCGAGTGGAGCGCGTCACCGATAATCATTTGGGGAGCGGCAAACGAGGGGTCAAGCCAGTTGAGGGAAGGCTGGCCTTCCTTGAAGTAATGCAAATACACCCAGCGACGGGAGACGCCATCAACGCCGACGATCACATCCGTAGCGCTCCAATCCGTTTCTTTGACGCCTGGCTCGAAGAAGATGACCCGTCTCAACTGGCCAACGATGTAGCCTTTGTCCTTGAGCTGATCCACGGTTGCCGGAGATAGGTTTACTGCCTCGCGGCCCGGGGCGACCGGCGGAAGCAACCCCCAATCTGCCTCGGGGATGGCCACCATGTGGTAAATGCCCGGATATTCGCCGTAAGCCAACTCAGCGAGGCGATAGTCCGCTCCCTTTCCGGTATGCGCCGGGATGACGTCATCGATGACCACGGCATTGTGGGCCGCAGCGGCGCGGCTCATGGCAACGAAGTCGTCTTGAGTTCCGAATGCCGGATCGATTTCCAGGCTGATGCGATCGAAGTTGCCGTCGATCGTTGGAGTATAGTCTCGGCCGCGAACGCCGCCCGAGCGTTTCATCGGTCCGGTATGCACGCCGCGGACGCCAATGGTGGACAAAGTCTCCCATAAACGCGGATCGCCCAAGGTCTGCAAAACTGTCGCTCCTGGACGAGTCACAACCGAGGCCGGGTACGCTGTGAACCAAACCGAAGCCAGGGCGGATGCAGCCCGCGGTCTCGCCTCAGCAAACGGTTGCCGCCACATTCGACCCTGGCCACCGTAACGTCTCGCGAGCTTCTTGGCATTGTGCAGCACGGAGTTCTCGACCAACCAGTTTACATGATCCTCATCAGGCTTCGTCATACAATCCTCGCCTGTCAGGAGTACTATATCGAGGGTTAAGGAAGCAATCGTGGATTAGGGCGGCACTATTCGTCTCAGCGTCTATCAAGCCCTCGATGATGGATTCACGAAAGTGTCGGCGCGTGCGATAAGTCTTCGAGATCTGGGTGCGTCGGCGCGTGGAATCCTTCATCATGGCTTTTCGAGACCAGACTTTCTGGCTGCCTCCGCGAAACTCGATTCCGTGGTCAGCAAGCTGGCGAGGTACGGGTCGGCTTTCGGCAGTTTGGGCCAGGCCGAAATTTTCTCCGGTCGTTCAAGCCTCGAAAAGATTGCCCGTGCGATCTTCTCTCGGGGCACGAAGCTCTCGCCGAAGCCTTCGGGGCGGTTGCTCGACCAAAAGCGAACGATTTCTGACCCGTCTACTTTTCTCAATCCGAGAAAGATTACCGAGTGCCCGGTTTCTTTTTTTCCAACGGCATCCGTCCAAAAAATTTTCAAAAAGTCTCCGGGGCGGGCGGCGGAAAAATCGGTGAAATTTTGTCCAAGCCCGAGTTCATGAAAGAGCCTGGCAGTTCCGGGGCCATTGGCATTCCAACGTCCCCAGATGTCTTCGCCATCGGGCAAGGTGTCTTGGCCATCGGCACGAAGTCGCGGCACCAATGCGTGCCAAGTCTTGCGGGAGAGGGAGATGGTGCCAGCACTTTCCAAGGCTTTCAACGTCTTGAGGAAGATAAGGTACGTTGCTCCGGAACAGTAACTTGGCATTGCCTGCTTGGGGTTGATAAGAACGGAGTTGGCAAGATCAACTGAGGACGCAAGGGCCTTATGCGCGGCCAGGTCTGTTGCGTAGCCGCCTCCGGTTGGCATCGCGCGGGTTTGCTCCAGGACGATTTGATTGACGTCAGCGGCGACGGTCGAAATGGCCAATACAGCCAAAAAGAGCGCTCGCGAAATCACCGAGTGTAAACAAGATTCACTCTGTCATGACCGCAAGGAGGATTTTCTGGCTTCTCTTGCTCGTGCTGCTCGGCGCGGCCATCGCTGGGGGAGTTTGGTGGATGAGGAGATGGCAGGAGCAAAAGCCGCTCGCCGCCTCGGGGGGACTCTATGTGCCGGGACGTTTTGAATTTTATGTGCCCCAGTTTTTTCAAGCAGATCCCCGGTGGGCAGAGGACCCTCTCGGCTCGACAGCTGGAAGTCTTGGTGCGGAAGGATGTGCAGTCGCCTCAGCGGCAATGGCGCTCGGAAGCTATGGAGTGGACGTGGATCCCGGTCGTCTGAACAAATTTCTTACCAAATTGCCGGGCGGCTATACACCGCAGGGCTGGATCTATTGGGAGAAAGCTGCGCAATTCGATTCTGGCTTCACGACGCTTCTTCTGCCGCATTACGAGAATTTACCGTCCCATTTTCTGATCGATCGAAACTTATTCGAGAAGAATCCAGTGATTGCGCGACTGCGTTACCCGAACGGGATAACGCATTTTGTGGTTATCTGTGGGAAACAAGGTTTTGACTACTTGATTCGGGATCCCGGCCGAGGCGGGGAGAAGGGAGTTTATCCGCTGAAGCAGTTTGGGAGTGCCATCGAGGCGATCCGGTTTTATCGAAAGCCATAAACTTGAAGGTGATGACGGGAGATCGCTTCGAACCTCGTGCGCTGCAAATTCACGCTGGGTGATGGGCCGCCGAGCAAGTCATTTGCTCTCGCTGTGCCATTCTTGATCTCTCGCGTCCTGAAATGCGCTGACAAACGCCTGAAGACGCCGTGAATCGAGCCGGCCCAGAAATTTCCCCTCTTCGCGGAGCGTGGAACCAACAATAAAGCCGTCCGCCCAAGAAATGTATCTGGAGATGTTTTGCGGCGTCATGCCGGAGCCGATGAGAACGGGAACGCGTGCTGACTCCTTGACTGCTTTCAGCTCTTCGAGATCGGGAGACTCGCCGGTTCGTGGCCCGGTAACGATAACACCGTCGACGAGGAAAAACTCAGCTTGTTTGACCAGGTCAATAATGTCGAGATCGGCGATCAGTGCATGGGAGCAATGCTTTTTGTTCACATCGCCGAACATTTTAATGTGGTTGCAGCCAAGTTCCGCGCGTCTTCTCGTCAGACGACCTGCGCAGCCTTCGATCAGGCCGGCGCCACCGATATGTGCGAAGACGTAACCTTCCACTCGCAAGAAGTCGAGATCCGCCTCGCAAGCGACCTCGAGGGCCGATTCATTTGCCGCTTCGAGCAGTTGAATTCCGATCGGGCCAGCGAAACGCCTGCGCACTTCTTTGGCGAGGCGTTTCATCAAAGCGATTCCTAGAGGATCCAAAGGGGGTTTGATGTAGGGAAGATCATGGCTGTTTTCGAGCACGATAACGTCGATGCCGGCATCAAGATAGTGCTCCAGATCACGAAGCGCGCGACTGATAACAGCCTTACTGCTTCCCGCGTATCGCGGCGCTCCCGGCAGCGGCAGGACTCCGATCATCGCGGCAAGAAATTTGTCGGGAAGCACACGCATGTGGCCGGAGTTTGGGGCAAACCACGAAGACTTGCCACGCCGGATTATCAAGCCCCGAATCTGAGCAATAAAGAAACAGAAAAGACGCCCGACGAGCGATGAAAGCGAGGCTTCGCACTGGAGCACTCACCTCGTCCTCGGACACGGGAATCGGGGCGCAGACTTAGAATTTTCGCTGGGGTTTTCCATGTACTTCTAGAGGTTCGCCTATGGCCGAGCGTCCTAAGGATCTTGTTTACGCGCTCGGGGAGAAGTCGCCTTTTCTGCAGCTTCGCGCGAATTGCTCGCGCCACTGGCCGCTTTCGACGCTGGACTGAACCGCTTGCGAGGCGGTTGCAAGTTCGCTCACGAGGCTGTGTCCGACGAAAATCACGAGCGCGGCAAACACGAGCGCGATTACGAGGACCGCAATCCCAGCGGCGAGTTCCGGCGCGCGATCCAACCGTGAGCGGATGCACGACGACTGCAAGCGCGAGCGCTTAGGCGAGCGGAACCATGAACGGCTGCACGAGAAGCCAGCAGAGCACCAGCGGGAGCGTCGTCGCAGCGACGAGCATGACCACAAGCGCATGATCGCGCGTCCACCAGCCTTCGCGATTCGCGATCGCTCGTCGCACGTTGCGTCGCCGACGTGAATGTGATTCGGAATCACCGAACAAATGCATCAGTTAGTCTGGCCCGAACTGGGCCGAATCTTTGCCACCTTTGCGAGTCGTCAACATCACGAGAAGACTGTAGCGACGGCCTGCGACCGACGGGAGAAAAAGCAGAGGAAAAAAAGATTAGAACCGACGCTACAGCTCTCCAGGCACGGAGCGGGGTGTTATTCAGGATTCGATTTCGGGAAAGCGCTCCGGAGCAATGCTTGCAGTTCTTTCCAGGATTCCGTGTCGGCTTGATTATTGTAAGCAATATCAAGCTGAAACTTCTTGCCGGTTTCATCTGCTGCCGGATTGCTGAAGCCGTGTTTGGCGTCTGGATATGAGACAAACTTGAAGTTGGGGGCGGCTTCTTCCATCTCCTTCTTGAACGCGGTGACCTGTTCGATCGGTATGAAGGAGTCAACTGCGCCGTGACATACAAGAACCTTAGCCTTGATGGGCTTCTCGATTGCCAGGAGGCCTCCGAGCGAACCGTGGAAACTTGCGACTGCGTCGAGATCCGTTCCCTGTCGCACTGCGTTCAAAACGATTGCTCCGCCCATGCAATATCCGATCGCGGCGATCTTGTCCGGTTCCACCGTGGGCTCGGCTTTGAGAGCCTCCATTGCCGCTCGAAAGCGAGCAAGCGCGACAGTCGGATCTTTCATGACGGAGGCGGCGAAAGCGCCCGCGTCTTTCGGGTGTTCCGCGGCCTTGCCTTCCCCATACATATCCACTGCGAGTGCCGTGTAACCGAGTTCGGCCAATTGCTTCGCCCGGCTGCGCGCATAGTCGTTGAGGCCCCACCATTCATGCACGACGAGGATCCCTGGCCGCTTGGCGGAGCTTGCGTCATCCCAGGCGAGAAAACCCTTCATCGTTGTACCTCCTTCTGAATAGGTAATTTCCTTAGTCTTGAGGGCTGCTTGCAGAGAGGAGGAGAGAATAATGGCCGTTACGGCGCAAACAAAGAGCGTCTTCATATTTCCAAAACTACTCGTCATTTTCATTCCCTTAAATCAGTTTCCTGCGATATCCGTCGAGTCCATACTATGTCTGGTGATCCTACTTACCAGGTGCAGCACAATCCGGCCGAAAACTTGATCGAGCGTCTCGATCCAGCTTTCGACCGGCTTATCGAGGCTACCGCGCGCGCGGAGACGGTTTGTGAAGGATTTGTTTGGAGTGAAGGACCTGTTTGGAGGCAGGGCGCGCTGCTTTTTTCGGACGTCCCCGCAAACATTCTCTACCGTTGGAAGCGTGGGTCCACACGGGCCGAAGTTTTCCTGGAACCCAGCGGAGGGATTTTGTCGAACCCGGATTTCATTGAACCGGGTTCAAATGGACTAATCCTCGATTCCGAAGGTCGCCTGCTTCTTTGTCAACATGGCGCTCGTAGGATCGTTCGGCTTGAGAACGATGCACGCACCCAAACAGTGATCGTCGACCGCTTCGAGGGGCGCCGCTTCAATAATCCAAATGATCTTGCTCTGCACAGTTCCGGCGCCATCTATTTCACCGACCCATCTTACGGCTTCAAAGGACGGGACGCCTCTTCGCTGAAAGAGATTCCATGGAATGGTGTTTATCGTGTCGCGCCGGATGGAACCGTCGTTCTCCTCACCAAAGATCTCCCTTTCCCCAACGGTTTGGCCTTCAGCCCGGACGAGAACACCCTCTATGTCGCGAATAGTGACGCCGCTTTGCCCCGCGTGATCGCCTTTGATGTGCGTGGCGACGGTCTGCTCGGCGCGAGCCGTCAGTTTTTCGATGCTGTGCCCTTTCTCCAGCGAGGTCTTCGGGGGACATGCGATGGACTTAAGGTAGATGTGGAGGGACATGTCTTCACGACAGCGCCCGGAGGTGTCGCCGTTCTTTCACCCGAGGGAAAACTTTTGGGAACCATCCTTGTTGGCATCACCTCGAATTGTAACTGGGGTGACGACGGCGCGACCCTTTACATCACAGCTGGTAGCCGAGTTTGCAGGATACGGACGGCGACGCAGGGACGGCCGTTCCGTCCCGACTCATCGAAGCTTGCGCTTGGCGATTAAGATGGGCAACGATCTCAGCAGCTGACGTTGTTTTCCACCGGCCCCTTGAACCACCGGGCGGACGTCCGGATCATGCGAGTTCGCCAGCTTGGCGCTTCGGTTGATTGCAGCAACTCCCAGGCAGATCTGTTTCGGGGCGCTTGCTGTCCTTTGAATCTCCCCCAAGTTGGAAGTGTTAAACGTTACTCCCGCTAGATCGTCGGAAACAGTTACGAACTCAAGCTGAGTCTTAGTGATACACGTACCTAATGATCAACGTGCTAATGCAGAAAATGAAAGCGCCGGCGCCAAGAGCGAACGCGGTACCAATCTACCAAATCCCGGGCGTAAGTGTTGACATCCAAAAGAACGGAACCGAAGGAGAAAAGGGAATGGCAATGGAAATGACCAGCCAGCAATTTTGTCCGTCTGACCAACGTCGTTAATGGATATAATTCAATCCGATTAACCCTTCTCTACCGGAGTTGCCCGCGCCGATTTTGGCGGGAGCTACGGATCTTGGGTCAAACGGGGTGAGCGCGGGCGGGTTGGTTGGCTATGACTGCGCCGTCCTTCACTATGGGAGCGGCCTTGGAGGAAGCCTTGGCGGCGGTGTTGAATCGTTTGCACGCCCGCTCCGCTGTGCATCATTTCGAAGCGCTCTATTATCTCAACGAAGCCAGCCAGTTTACTTTCCCTTCGCAAGGCACCGGCTCACATGGATTTGGCGGATTCTCAAGCCTCACTCCCTATAAGAGCAAGGATCCCGTCAACAGCCTCCCTGATGGGCGCTCAACCATAACCCTATTGGGAGCCGCCTTGGCGCTCGTCGGGGCAGCTTACCAAAAGATTGTGCGCCCAACCGGCTTGTAATCGGCGAATGTGGGAAAAGTCGCACTTTCGGGCGCGGGGCGGCCTGGAATGTTTCTTCACCTGAACGCATATCCTTGAAGGTTGAGGGCCGGGTCATTTCTGTCCTTGCTCCAACAACTGGTAACCGGTGCCTGCCAGAATGGCGAAAGCAATGCACCAGGGTATCACGCCAAGAGCGATCCACAGCAAGAGGCGGTGAGGTTTCTCGCCAAGGGCTAGGGCGATAAGCGCGGCAAAATATGGGCCGCAAGTAACTGGCGCAAGCAAGCCAAGGCCAGGTAATCCCCAGCGGATCCAAACGCGCCAAAAGAGCTTTTGAGGGTTCGGTCGAGGCGAAATCCTAAATTTCTTTTCCAACCATCTACGCGCCGGCGTCCCGATAACGAGCATCGCCGCAGCAATGCTGGTGTATCCCGCCCAAGCAGAAAGCGCAGCCAGCCAAGGATTCAAGTGCATGGCAACGCCGGTAGGAATGGCCGCCAGGAAATAAGCGATTCCCAAGCCAAAAACCGTCAGGATAGCCCAGGACGTTTCACTCATGAGGTTTGATTTGACGTGTGAAGCTTGGCGGACCTTGCCGCGTGCTCAAGACGGTTGTGCTTTGACTGCTCAGAGAGGTAAATTGTCCCATTGGATCCTAGAATGCTCGAGGACGCTACTAAGTTAAGAATTCGCGAGGACAAGATTCTGCGATTTCTCGTCGAGGGCACGGTTTCGGAAACCGGAGCGGACTTTTTTCGCGCCCTGGCTCGGAACCTCAGTGAGGCGCTGCAAACATGCGGCGCGATTGTCACTGAGTATCTCGGCGATTCGCGATGTCTTCGTGCGGTGGCCTTTTGGGTGAACGACAGATTTCTTGACGATTACGAATACCCGATCGAGGGAACGCCCTGCCAAGTAGTGATCGATACTAAATCTCGCGCGCATTTTCCAGAGCGCTTATTGGAATTTTTTCCCAATGACTCCGATCTGGCGAGCCTCGGAGCCGTCAGCTATATGGGCACCCCGCTTGCTGGACGCAGACGGAACCCTGCTCGGGCATCTGGCGGTACTTGGATAATCGCGCCATGCCTGCGGAACCTCAGCTCTACGAGTTGCTCGACCTTTTTGCCGCTCGGGCCGTCGCGGAGCTCCGCCGGTTGCGGGCGGAAGCTGCCGCGCGCGAACGCGAGGCGCAACTTTCGCTTCTGCTCGATACCGCGATGGATGCCATCCTGGTGCTGGATCGAGACTTCAAAATCACGCGCTTAAATCCCCGTGCAACGGAGCTTTTCGCCTGCACGGAGGAGGACCTGGCAGGCGAGAACTTCCTGGATTTTCTCAGTCCGAACGCCGCAGCAAAATTCTCAAAGCTCACGCAGGAACTTCAAGCGCGGCCGCGCGAGCGTCCTCTCTGGTTGCCGGAAGGGCTGGAAACGCGTCGTTCGGACAGGAAGCCGGTTCCCGCAGAAGCAGCAATCTCGCGTTATCTCTACCATGGCGCGCCCTACTACACGGTATTTCTGCGCAATATGAGCGAGCGATTGGAAGCGGAGCGGCGCATCCGCGCCCTGGTGGAGGAGACGGAATCCTTACGTGCTGTTGTCGGGGAAGCTCCGGGCGAGTTGGGGATCATCGGCCGCAGTGCCGGAATCCGAGCCGTTTGCGATGCCATCCGTCAGGTTGCTCCGACGAACGCGACGGTTCTCATCCTTGGGGAAACCGGCACGGGAAAGGAACTCGTCGCCCGAGCTATCCATGAAGCAGGCTCGCGACGCGGAGGTCCGTTGGTTCGGGTCAACTGTGCCGCAATTCCAGACGCCTTGATGGAGAGTGAATTCTTCGGTCATGAAAAAGGCGCCTTCACTGGTGCCACCAGCCGGCGAGAGGGGCGCTTTCGCGCAGGCAGACGGCGGAATTCTGTTCTTGGATGAAGTTGCCGAATTGCCGCTTGACCTGCAGGCAAAACTGCTTCGCGTGCTGCAAGAGGGTGAGTTTGAACTGTCGGCGGAACAAGAACCCGAAAGGTGGATGTGCGGGTCGTTGCTGCGACCAACCGCGATTTGCAGGAGGAAATTTCGCAGGGGCGCTTCCGAGAGGATCTGTTCTATCGCCTGAACGTCTTTCCAATTCGTTTGCCCGACCTCTGCGAGCGAGGGGACGACATCATCCTCCTCGCGGAGGCTTTTGCACAGCGCTTCGCCAAACGCATGGGACGCCGCTTCGAACGGCTCACTCCCGAGGACCAGCAGCTTCTAAAACGCTATCCATGGCCAGGCAACGTCCGCGAACTACAAAACGTCATTGAGCGAGCGCTGATATTGTCCGCGGGACGGAAGCTTGATCTTTCGCGAGCGATGCCTCTACCTGATGGCCGTCTGGAGCCGGAGCCAGCTGGAAGTTCCACAACTGAGCCTTCGTCGAAAGTTCTCACAGCGCTCGAGCTTGAAGAGTTCGAGAGGCGCAATCTCCTGCGGGCTTTGGAGGCCTGCGGATGGAAAATTTCAGGCAGCGAGGGTGTTTCCGCTCTGTTGGGCCTGCCCCCCTCGACCGTCGCATCGCGGATCAAGGCACTGGGTATTAGCCGGTTTAAACCCGCTCAGTAGCGCGCCATACAATCACGATTTTCCGTTATTCTGGTCGCGTATTTTCGTGAAGTCACGAAATTTCGTGACTATCTCCCTGCGAGGTAATGAGAGTTAACCTACTTATTTAAAAGGAGTTAGTCTGGAGCTGAGACTTGGCACGACTCTTGTTAATGGTTCAGGATGTCTCTTCCCTTTCCGGGGTGAGATTAACCAAGAAACCGCAAACAATAATTCTTACCATTCCAGAATCCAAGAAGCGCTTGGAGTCGTAATTAGCTAGGAATTGGACATTCAAAATTCAGAAGAACAACTATGAACACTCTAATCAAGGGGCCGGTTTCCGAACAGGCCACCAACATCTTCAATCACACTGCGTTAGACCGCTCGGCAAAAGTGTCGTCTCACTGGAATATAGGCCGCTCGTCCGTATGGTGCAGGGCCTTTGTTGACCGTGCATTTTGCAGGAATGCTGCGCGCGGGCAGGTCCACGCCGAAATTCGGCACGATGTTACCTACTTCCCGGATCTGATCGCTACTTCGGGTCGGCGTATATTTGCCAACTATTGGTACGGTTGGGAACGTGGAGGAATTTCTCACAGCTGAGACTTGCGCCCGGACCCGTCTCCCAAGCACTTCCAGAAGGGAACTGCTTGGGAGAGGGCTGGAGCGAAGCACAGTTTTGGAGATTCTTGACAATCCCTCGGGCGATCCGCGCGAGAGCTCATCATGGTGGTTGCTCAAGGCGATTTGCCCACGGGCAGACGTGAAGGTGATAACCTTCCTTCCTCTTTGGACTCCTAAGTTTTAGGCGCTCGAAGCGATCCCGCATTGCGTTTTCCCTGGAAGCTTCGCGATGTCGCGCATTTTTTCAGGAACACGGCAACGCCGGCTTGCGCTGTGGACGGGGTTGACGGTCGCGGTAAGTTCCGCACGAGCAAGCGCGTGGTTCCGAGTTGTCGTCCCTGCGCGATATCTCACCCATGTTGCAATCGCGTAAGAGATCGCTAGAATGGGCGATCCGGCGAATAGCCGGGTTTGATATGAGTAAAAGCATCCTGGATCCGGCTCGGCTCGATGACATCGAATTCAGCAATGATGAAATCGCCCGCTATTCGCGGCATCTTATCATGCCGGAGGTCACGCTCGAGGGCCAAAAAAAACTAAAGGCCGCCAAAGTGCTTTGCATTGGCACGGGAGGGTTGGGCTCGCCGATCGCTCTTTATCTGGCGGCCGCCGGGGTCGGCACTCTCGGCTTGGTTGATTTCGACATCGTCGATTTCTCCAATTTGCAGCGCCAGGTGCTTCATGGAACTAAGGATGTCGGACGCAAAAAACTTAATAGCGCCCGAGATCGCATCAAAGACACCAATCCCAACGTGCACGTCGCCCTGCACGACGCCATGTTTCGCAGCGAGAACGCTCGTGAGATTGTCGAACCTTATGACCTCGTGATCGATGGGACGGATAATTTTCCGACGCGCTATCTTTCGAATGATGTCTGTGTTTTTCTCGGAAAACCGAATATCTATGGGTCGATTTTCCGGTTTGAGGGGCAGTGCACAGTCTTTGCGCCGCACCTTGGAGGCCCCTGTTACCGCTGTTTGTATCCGGAGCCGCCCCCGCCAGGAATGGTGCCGAGCTGCGCGGAAGGGGGGGTGCTTGGCGTGCTGCCCGGCGTAGTCGGTGTGATGCAAGCCATCGAAGCGGTAAAATTGCTGGTGGGAATTGGGGAGCCGCTCGTCGGCCGGCTGGTCCATTTTGACGCGCTGAAAATGAAATTTCGCGAGTTCCGGACTCGTAAGGACCCCGGGTGCCCCGTCTGCGGGGAGAATCCTGCCATCACCGAGTTGATCGATTATGAGCAGTTCTGCGGCATTCCCCAAGCACAAGCCGCCGAGGAAGCTGAGCCCGCCGTCCCAGAAATTTCCGTTGAGGAGCTGAAAGCCAAGAAAGATCGCGGGGAGAAGTTTGTGCTCCTCGATGTTCGCGAACCTGTACGAATATGACATTGCCCGAATTCCGGGATCCCATCTTATTCCCTTGGGCGAGTTACCCTCTCGTATGAGCGAGCTCGATAGCGCGGATGAGATTGTTATCCATTGCAAAAGCGGGATGCGCAGTGCGAAAGCGCTGCGGGAGCTTCAGAAAGCCGGCTTTGGCAAACTCTTCAACGTCGAAGGCGGAATTAGCGCTTGGGCTGATCGTGTAGATACCAGCGTGCCCAAGTATTAAGGTTCTTGAAACTGCCTTAATTGGAGGTGTGCGAAAAACATGTCGGCACGAGAGTCGCCTGCGTTCATGTTGCCTATGCAAGGACGATGCTCGGAGTGCTCAGGAGATGTTGCTTTGGTGGTGACAGGCTCCAGAAATAGCGATCTATAAACCTCATTGGCGCTCGAGAAGCTTAGTGAGCCTTGGATAACTCACGCGCCTTCGGCATCATTTTTCTTGCGAGCAGTCGGCGAAGTCAGGACGTTATCTTGCCATGGACTTGGCTCTGCTGGAATTCGTTTGCTGCCCGCTGACGCATCAAGCCCTTCGCATGGCTGACAAGGAGGAACTCACCAGCGCATGCGCCAAGGCGTCCAGGGAAATTCCCGAAGGGTTGATTCGAGAAGATGGCAAAGTGCTCTATCCAATCAGTGACGGCATACCTTTGCTGGTTCCCGAAGAGGGTATTGTTCTTTGATCGAGCACTTCATCCGCTCTCCTGCGTCGTGATTTTCTCCTATGACTGAAATCGAGACCCTTCGTCATTCCTGTGCGCATGTGCTGGCGACGGCTATTCTGCGCATCTGGCCCGAGGCGCAGTTTGCCGCCGGTCCACCGGTAGATAACGGCTTCTACTATGATTTGGAAGCTCCGCACCGGATCACGCCGGAAGATTTTGGGCGGATCGAGGAGGAGATGAAAAAGGAAATCAAGGCGAACCATCGTTTCGAGCGCGTGGAGATAGGCAGGGGCGAGGCGATCGAGCTCGGGCGAAGGGGCCGGCTGGCCGCGCTTTCCGAAAGAGCCCAGCCCTCGAAATTTAAGTTGGATATCATCCAGAACATCCCGGAGGCCGAGGCGATTACACTCTATCGCAACGGCGAATTTACCGATTTGTGCGCCGGCCCGCACGTTTCGCATACGGGGAGGATTGGCGCTTTCAAACTCACGCACGTTGCAAGCGCTTACTATAAAGGGGACGAACGCAACCCGCAGCTCCAACGCATTTACGGCACTGCCTTCAAGAACAGGACCGACCTTGACGCTTACTTCACCATGCTGGAGGAAGCCAAGAAGCGCGACCATCGCAAGCTTGGACGCGAGATGGAGCTCTTCTGCTTCGATGACGACGTTGGTCCCGGCCTGCCCCTCTGGCTTCCCAAGGGCGCGGTCTTGATCGAGGAGCTTGAGAGACTCGCCAAGGAAACAGAATTCGCCGCCGGTTATCAACGCGTTCGCACTCCACATATTGCCCGTAAGAGCATGTATGTGCGGAGCGGACATCTCCCGTATTACGCCGATTCCATGTTTCCTCCCATGGAGTTCCCAATGGACGAGGAAATCCTGCGGGAAATTTCCGCTTCGGAGAATGACTTGCGGCAGACGGATGAGCGAATCCGGGAAACGGAGGAGCGGCTGGGCCATCCGCAAACGCTGCGGGACCAGGAATGCCTGGATGAGGAAGAAGGCAACTTGGAAGATTGGAGGGCGGAACGCGAAAGGATTCTTGAGGGAATCGAGACGCGGCGCGCTCAGTATGCCTATTACCTCAAGGCAATGAATTGCCCGCATCACCACAAGATTTTTGCGGCCGTTCCTCGCAGCTATCGCGAGTTGCCACTCCGGCTGGCGGAATACGGAAATTGCTACCGCTATGAACAAAGCGGTGAACTTTTCGGCCTGATGCGAGTGCGTTCCATGCAGATGAACGACGCGCACATTTACTGCACCGGAAAACAATTCGAGAAAGAGTTCAACGCGGTGAACGAAATGTATCTGAAGTATTTCAAAATTTTCGGGATTGAAAAATACCTGATGCGTTTCTCGACTCACGATCCCGGCAAGGTCGGGCAGAAGTTTGTCGGCGAACCGGAGCTTTGGCTGAAGACAGAGGAAATGGTGCGGAGCGCCCTCAATTCCTCGAGCATCAACTATATCGAGGTGCCGAACGAAGCGGCATTTTACGGACCGAAAATTGATGTGCAGATCTGGAGCGCCATTGGGCGAGAATTCACCATCGCGACAAATCAGGTCGATTTCGCTGTGCCGAAGCGTTTTGGTCTCGTGTACAAAGACCGTGACAACATGGAAAAATCTCCGCTGTGCATCCATCGTGCCCCGCTCGGCACGCACGAACGCTTCATCGGATTTCTTATTGAGCACTACGCCGGCAACTTCCCGCTTTGGCTCGCTCCCGAGCAGGTTCGCATCCTGACGATCGGCGACGTCGAGGCGCTCGCAAGTTTCGCCAGGGCACTCCATGGCGAACTTCGCAGCCACGGGGTCCGTGCCGAGCTCGATCTCTCAACCGACAAGATCAATGGAAAGATTCAGCGTGCCGAGCTGCAGAAAATCCATACGATGCTCGTGATCGGAAAGCGCGATTTAGAAAGCAACTCGGTCAGTGTGCGTGTGCACGGCAAAGGAAATCTCGGCGCGCAACCCAGAGCCCAATGTATCGCCGAGATCTTGGCCGCGATCAAAGAGCGGCGCGCGTAGTCTGGGCCGAGGTTGATTGGGAAGGCGTTCGTGTCGAACACCTGGCCGATGCTCCAGCCAATGCCAAAAGAACCGGGCGTCAACACAGGCTTGCTTGTTCGCTGTTGGCCGCGGCCGGAAGGCACCTCCACATTTTTAGAGCTACTCCGCCAAAACGTCCTTAATGGGGATGTGATCCGATTTACATTAATGAGTATGAGGGAAGCTATTTCCCTCCTCAAGCAGACGTTGCAGGAATGGCTTGAGGATCGGGCGCCCACTTTGGGCGCCGCCCTGGCGTACTACACCATTTTCTCGCTTGCGCCTCTTCTGCTGATAGCGATCTCGATTGCGGGCTGGGTTTTCGGCCCTCAAGCCGCTGAGGGACAGATCTTCAACGCCTTGCGCGGGTTGTTGGGCGATGCGAGCGCAAAGGCTATGGAAGCGACGGTGCAGAACGCCGGCTCGGAGCCCGCGAGTGGCCTGTTGGGAACACTCATCGGATTTGTGACGCTACTTTTTGGCGCCTCCGGTGTTTTCGTGCAGCTTCATACCTCATTGAATGCCATGTGGGGTGTAAAGCCTAAGCCGGACCGAGGAATCCTCGGCATCCTTAAAGATCGGGCCATTTCCTTCTCCTTGATTCTTGTGGTCGGATTTCTGCTGCTGTGCTCCCTTCTGGTCACAGCTGCGATTGCATTTCTCGGGATGAGCTTCGGCATGGTGCCGGGAATGGAGGTGCTCGTTCAGATCCTGAATACTATTCTTTCCCTTGCCATCGTCACCCTGCTCTTTGCCGCGATATTTAAGTTTTTGCCCGACGCCATGATCGCGTGGCGTGACGTCTGGATCGGCGCGTTAATCACGGCAATTCTTTTCACGATCGGCAAATTTGGCCTTGGTTGGTATCTCGGAAGAAGCGCAATCGGCTCCGCCTATGGTGCGGCCGGTTCGCTGATTGTGGTGCTGGTGTGGGTCTACTATTCATCGCAAATCGTCTTCTTCGGAGCGGAGTTCACACAGGTGTACGCCAATCGATTCGGATCGCATGTGACTTCTCTGAGCGATACGGCTTCCGCGTCACGAACCTCCTCGCGCTGATTATCCTGCCAACCTGCTGCGCCATGTCAGGTAAGAGCGTGTGGAGTTTACAGGGGCGCCCGATGGGGTTAGTTCCAAGCGGTGCGAATTTGTGCAACCCGTGGGATAACTTTCTATGGAACTCGATCTTGAAGGCGAGCACGCTGCCCGCTCTTATGCTGTGTTGGTAGCATTGGTTGTGCCGCGACCGATCGGCTGGGTCACGACCATCAACGCGGAAGGGGTTGTTAATGCAGCACCCTTCAGTTTCTTCAATGTCCTCGGCTCCAGCCCGCCAATTGTCGGCTTTTGCCCAGGAGATCGGCAGGACGGCACTCCAAAGGATACCGCACGCAATATTCGACTCATGCACCAATTTGTCGTCAACCTGGTGGATGAAGACGTCGCTGAGTCGATGAACCGCACGGCTGCGTCGGTCCCATACGGTACGAGCGAGTTGAACGTCGCGGGCCTGTCAACACGAGCGTCCTCGGTTGTTTCTCCTCCCCGTATCGCTGAGTCTCCGGCCAGCTTGGAATGTGTGGAGTGGGGAACCTTGCAGATTGGAGATAATCGGTTGATCATCGGTTTGGTGAAGCGCGTCCATGTGCGAGATGATCTGATCGATCCCGAAACGCTGAGAATCCGCAGCGAACTTTTTTCGGCGATTGGCCGCATGGCCAGCCCTCATTGGTATTGCCGCACGCGCGATCGCTTCGAAATGATGAGGCCCGCTTGAGTTCAGCTTGTCGGCCGCCGACAGCAGGAGTGCCCTTGCACTGCAATCGACCTTGCGCATTGCACCCAGATCGTTGATTGCATGTTCACGATGGGACCTACCGTTCCAGCTATATTTGAATCAACTGACCGCAATTCATGAAAACAGCACTGGTCACCGGAGCGAACAGAGGGATTGGATACGAAGTCGCGCGTCAGCTCGGCGCCAAGGGATTTCAGGTTTTTGTTGGATCCAGAGATCCTCAGAAGGGTCTACCTGCTGCCGACACGCTCAAGAAGGCCGGCGCAAGGGCGACTTTTGTCCCGTTTGACGTGTCCGATGCTCAGAGCATCGCAGCCGCTGTGCCCGCGGTTAGCCAAGGCGCGGAGCATCTGGATGTGCTCGTCAACAATGCCGGCATACTCCTGCAAGAAGATACTGCCATTGCCGAGGTTAGTGCAGACACGGTGTTAAAGACGTTTCAAACAAACGCGCTCGGCGCATTGCTCGTCACACAAGCCTTCTTGCCTTTGCTCTCGAGAAGCCGTGCGCCCCGCATCATAAACGTGTCGAGCGGCGGTGGACAGCTGAGCGAAGGGATGGACACTTGGGCGCCAGCCTATTGCCTGTCCAAGACCGCGCTCAACGCGGTGACCAGCCTTTTGGCAGCAGCGTTTCCAAACCTTGCTGTTAATTCGGTTTGTCCGGGCTGGGTACGAACCGAGATGGGCGGGGCCAACGCCACGCTGTCCGTTGAAGAGGGGGCGGATACCATTGTATGGCTTGCGACTGAAGCCCCTGGGAACATCAGGGGCAAGTTTCTCCAACGGCGCAAGGAGATCCCCTGGTGACTTTCTTTAGGTGATCAACCGCTCGCGCTGGTGTGGTTGCGTAAAATCGAGCGCTGGACCGAGCGGGACAATGCCGGTCGGGTTGATATCGGTGTGAGTCGCGTAGTAGTGCCGCTTGATGTGATCAAGATTGACGGTCTCAGCGATCCCGGGCTGCTGGTAAAGATCGAGGAGATAGGCATTGAGATTCCGATAATCAACGACTCGGCGAACGTTACACTTGAAATGGCCATGATAAACCGCGTCGAAGCGGACAAGCGTGCAAAACAGCCGCCAATCCGCTTCGACGATGCGCTGGCCGAGCAAATACCTTCGAGTTGCCAACCGCGCCTCCAGGTGATCGAGGGCATCGAAGAGCCGGCGGCACGCCTTCTCATACGCTGCTTGTTTTGTCGCGAAGCCAGCTCTGTAAACCCCGTTGTTCACGTTCTCGTAAATGTAGGCCGAGATCTCCGCATGCTCGATCTCGACATCCTTCGGGAACAAGTTGACCGAACGGTTGCCGAAATTACGGAAGACCTCATTAAACATTCTGCAGATGTCGTCCTCTGAGTTATTAACAATCCTGCGCTTTTCCTTGTCCCAGAGCACAGGCACTGTTACCCGACCGTCGAAGTTTGGATCGCTGGCGGCGTACGCCTGGCTCAGGTATGCGAATCCGTTCACCGGATCGCGACTATAGTCCGGTCCTTCACGAAAAGCCCAGCCACGTTCATCCCGCACCGGGTCGAGGACAGTGATACCGATTGTCTCCTCGAGGCCCATCAATTTTCGGACGATCACTGTTCGACTCGCCCAAGGACAAGCCAGGGACACATAAAGATGGTAGCGTTGCGCGACTGCGGGATAAGGTGTCGATCCGTCGGAG
The DNA here is from genome assembly GCA_963744345.1 of uncultured Verrucomicrobiae bacterium. Taxonomy (GTDB): domain Bacteria; phylum Verrucomicrobiota; class Verrucomicrobiia; order Chthoniobacterales; family Terrimicrobiaceae; genus DASTFP01. The sequence goes on along the minus strand of CAVUTD010000017.1, from coordinate 115,473 downwards.
GAAACGAGTTCGCGGAATGCATCCTCCTGTCGTGTGAACTCGCCTTCGTCGGATTGCTCCTTTGGAAACTGTGCTTGCATTGCCATCGCAGAAGGTAGCTGAAGAAATTCCGTGCCGCACTTTTATCAGCCAGATTTGGGAGGTTGATCGTTGCCTTGGTCCGCGATTCTCAAGTTTGGAAGCATCTTGCGCCTCCGACGAGTCGAAGCAACTCGCACGGCCCTCTAATCAAGGGTTGGAATTTTTTTGCTCCGCAAAACTCCACCATTGAAATGGTGGAGCCTAGGAATTGTCCCGACGTGCGTCGGGCTCTACGAAACAGCTTCGTCCGATCGATGCGCTATCGCGCAGCGGAGTCGGACTCGAGTTCTCATCCGCCGGGCCGAAGAGATCCTGACAGTGGCCGGGTTTCTGGAGCCTAGGGGATTCGAACCCCTGACCTCCTCAATGCCATTGAGGCGCTCTACCAACTGAGCTAAGACCCCGGCCTTGTTTTCTGAATGCCAGCGTGTGCGTCGGCAATCTGATCGTGGCAGAAACTTGTAGCACTTGCCGCTGCCATGGGCAACTCCGGGATACGTAAACCCGAGCGATAACAAAGAACCACCGGCGGGACGTCCGCGCGAATGACAAACGGAGCCAAGTGCCAAGGAGCATCGCGTGAAAACGAACGCCGACAAGAACCATTTTGTCCCGCGGCTGTCCGAAAATAAGAGGACACGCCCTCCGGCGAAGATTCATTGCCATCGCGCCTGACTTTTTTGAGGATGCTAAGATCGTAGGCAGCCAAAGGGGGCGGGAGATCAGCAAACTTGTCCGCTGCGGCTGCTCACCACATAGTGGCGGTCATTCAATAAGCATCAATGAATAACTTGACCCTTTCTGGAACTACCATACCATAGCGGTATCGGTCTGAAGCATTGCTCGGTCGCGCCGCCCGTGCCATTTGCCCGCTGCGCTGGATTGCAATTTTCTCGTTCGGCATTTGGCGAATGGGACGAGGCTTCAAGTTTGTCGTAAGAAAGGGTTCTGTTCGCCAGTTCTGGGTTGGGTGCCAAGAGCCTGGATCAAGCCGGCAGCATGCCTGGACATTTGGCCTGACGCGAGCTTTGCGCGGCCCAGGATCCGCCATTTCCTGGCGCGGGTGGTTCGCGCGGGCGGCAACTCGGCAGCCCGCCGGTAGAGGTTGCGTTGGCCTGTTATTTCACATGCCCGGAGACGTGTTTGGTCATTTCGAACATGGTGACTTGCTTCTTGCCTCCAAAAACAGCTTTAAGGGAATCGTCAGCATTGATCAGCGTCTTTTTCTTTGCGTCCTGTAATTTGTTCTTCTTGATGTAATCCCAAACCTTTTTGGTCACCTCGCTGCGGGGAAGCGGTTTCGCTCCCACGATCTTGGCTAGTGTCTCATCAGGTTGCACAGGCTTCATCAAAGCTGCGTTGGGCTTGCGGGCGGATTTTGTCTTTGGCATGATTTTAGGCGATTTGGTTAAGAGAAGCTGGAGACCATATAGACGTCATATGGTCGCTACCACCAACCCCGTATCTAAACTCCTGCCGGGGGTCAATCCAACTCGAAGGACGGCGAATGTTTGCTCTACGCTGGGGCGAACCGGTTACTGCCTATGCCGATTGAACGAGCCAACTGGCTGTAAGCGCTTCACTGGACGATCCGGGGATGAGGTGGGGCTTGGGGCGCATTGAAGTTTAATTACGCGTCGCGCAATTGCTGACTCGGATGGCAACGCGCGCGCAAAGCAGTCTCTGTCCTGAGAGGGATTGTCTTGCCGGCTTGGCTTGTGACCTCGCAACGAAAACGCGAGCTTGCTGCGGACAATCAAAACACGCAACAGCCAGGGCAAACTCGATTGCTTGGCATGGACATTCGTGCTTTGCGCCGCAAGTTCCCGCCCATTGTCAAGAAGACCGGCGAAATCCATGCAATTGTTGAGACGCCACAAGGCAGCCGCAACAAATTCACCTTTGACCCGCAGGCGCAAGTCTTCCAACTAGGTTTTGCTATGCCGGCAGGGTTCGAGTTTCCCTTCGAATTTGCCTTTGTTCCCGGCACCCTCGGTGAAGACGGCGATCCTTTGGATCTCTTGGTTCTTATGGATGCGCCGACGTTCGTTGGGTGCCTCGTAAAATGTCGATTGGTTGGAGTCATCGAAGCAGTCAAAGGATGAAGGACGGCACAGAAGAGCGGAACGATCGGCTTATTGCAGTACCCGTGGCATCGCGACGCCATCAGAGAATTCGCTCTCTGGAGGAGCTTCCCGAAGAGTTGCTCTTAGAAATGGAACATTTTTTTGTATCTTACAACCAACTCAGAGACAAACAGTTCATGCCTCAGGGTCGATTCGGACCCGAGCGCGCCTTAGAAGTTGTCAAGAGAGGAGTCGCGAGCGCAAAACGAGGAACCGTTCACCGCTAGATTTTTTGGTCAACAGTCGCAACGATTTCTTAAAGAGCGCTGCGCACTTCACCAAGCACGAGCGGAGTATAGCCGGCCTGGGAAGGCGTTGTTCCCCAGCGGCGAGGGGGTCTTATCAACCTTATCCTCTCAGTGGCTCGGAGGAATCGGTTCCTGTTTCTTAGAGCGATCTTTGTTCTTCGTCCACCACGCCGGATGGGTTCGGTTTCGCAACTCGACATCCTTACTGTAGCCCGTGATTCGGGATAGTGAAGTGATGTAGTAGCCGATTGCCTCCACTTCGTCTTGCGTCAACTCTTCTGGTGGAGTCACTGGTGTTTCGACGCTTTCTCCATCTTCGAAGTTTATTGAGAGGCGGTATCCGAGTCCCAGGACGATACACGCGAGCACAGCGGCGGCCACGAGGGTAAGATGAAGGCCAGCCTTGGCCGCGCCCATTCCCAACAGGATTGAACCCAACGCGATGCCTCCCTGGCCCACCATGATAAGAAGGGCGTTCATTCGACCCCGAATGGACCCTGAGATCACACGCTGGGCAACCAGCCAAAGTTCGGTGGCGACAAGCGTCCATGCGACACCGGCTAGCAAGGCGTATATCATCAGAAGATTAGGTGTCCGCAGGAATGCCATGGCAACGAACACGAGAGTTATCAGGGCCATGGCGATGGAGGTGATCGCATTGGGCGAGGTGCGTTGCCTAAGGTACGGAAGAAAAAGCACCGCGGCTGAGAGGGATCCAGCCCCCACGCAGGTGAACGCAAGCCCAAGTTGACGGGGGGAACATTTCAATTCTCCGAACATGATCACCGGCAGAAGCGCTGGCATGGCAGAGATGGCGAGGGAAAAGAGAAAGTTTCGGCATAGAATAACCCGTATGCGCGTGGAGTTCCTGACGTAACGCACGGCGCCGATCAAGGATTCGACGAAGTTCTGCCGAAACTTCCTTGACGGCTTTTTGGGTGGCTTCCATGGCAATACGACCACAGCGACAATCAAGAACGTCATCGAACTGATGGCAAACAAGACGGGGGCGCCAACTAGAGGCAGCAGGAAGCCCCCGAGGGCCGGACCCACAATTCCGGCAACGTTCATCTGCACGCCTCCAAGGGTGATCGCCGAGGGAAGTTCATCCTTACTGACGATGTCCGGAACAACGGCTCCCCACACCGGGGCGGTGAAGGCAATTCCGATCCCCAGAGCGAAAATACAAACCAGCACGGAGTTGATGGCGATCACTTGTGTCCATGCGGCAAGCGCCAGGACGGCCGAACACGCCGCCTGCCATGCCACGGCTCCTAATATCACGATCCGCCGGTTCACGATGTCAGCGATAACTCCGGCCGGCAACGAGAAGAGAAAGAGGGGCGTAGAGGTGGCCGTCGCCATTAACGAGAGCGAGAAGGAGGCGCCCAGATCATGCATCAACCACGTCGCTGTCACGTCCTGGACCGACACGAACGTGGCCGACAAGATGGTTGCCAGCCAAACGCGAAGAAAGACGCGGTTCCGCAGTGCGAACCAAGTCGAGGTCGATTCCATCTCAGGAGCGTGCGAAGAAAGATCTCTTGGCCGAATGCTGCTGATGCCAGGTGACGAGAAGATAAGCCGTTTCCAGGCGCATCATCTCATACAGCATTTTGCGTTTTTACGTATGTGTTTGTATCCCACGAGGTATTCGCATTCTCTATTCGTATCTGTCCCCACTCTTACGGGTAGACATCGCACAGGGGATACTTTTCGGGCTATTCGACGCAACTGCCTTGATTCTCGTTACGATATGATTGAATGGGGAGCAGCTGACTGGGGAGCAGCGCAAGCGGCTCCTCACTTCGCTCTCAAGATAGTATTGCTGAAAACAGTTTGAGAGAACCCTTTTTCAACCCCAAAGCTTCTTTATCGCAAATTGATAAGTTCGGGCAAGAATGGTGCCCGCGCAGCTTCCGCTGAGCACATCACCCGGATAGTGAGCGCCGAGATACACGCGTGAAAATGCGACCAGAGCAGCAATCACGAACAACAAGGGAGTGGCGCCACGGTAGTGATGTTGCAAGAGGGCAGCTCCGGCAAAGGCAGCTGCGCTATGGCCCGAAGGAAATGAATAGCTGCCAGGTTTGCGGCCCACCACGATGGCGCGCACAAGGGAGATAAAGGGCCTGCGACGCCGGCAATACGTTTTGATGGGTCCTTCCACCGTAAAAGTCGCGAGGTAAAGCGCCGGCACTACGTCAAGAAGCGCCTGCAAGCCGCGGCGTCGATTGATCAGCATGTGGACCAGTATCGCGACGACCCAGGCGTGGCCGCCGGTCATGAGCAAACTGTACCAGGAAAAGAGGCGGTCCAGTTCCTTGGGATGGGGCAGGTGATTGATCTGGAGAAATAGGCCGGCGTCGATCGCGTCGAAAGGCTTAAGCCGCCGCATGAGTTCCTCTCTGAGGAGGCTACGCCCCCGCTGGACTTCGTAGGGTTCGGCGCGTCCTGTCGTCGACTGTCCGGCCGCCTTCTCGATCGCGGTGTCCAGGACCGGCTGCGTAGCGGGGGAAGAGCCGGCGACTTGGCGGGCCGTTTCCGCCAGCACGGCGGCGGGGCGTTCGGTGGATTCCGTTGTCTCCGCCGCCTCCTTGATTGCGTCCGCCTGTTCCGTCGGCTGAACATCGAGTGGCGCGTGGGGAATGTCCTTTTCCTTTGCCTCGCCGGCGATCGTCTCGAGCTCTTCTAAAACGTCCGCGGCATCCTCCGCCGTCTTGATCTCTGCAAAACCTTTCTTCAAGGCTCTCGCGGTCTCCCGGGCGGCGTCCCCCTTCTCAGCATCACTAATCTCGTCCATTACAATGTGGGTTGCGCTGTGTTTCGCAACTCTCTTAACTTCTCATGGCCCTGAAGAAGGCGAAGCGATTGCGAGGTGAGCGCCCGGGAAAGATCCTTCGGAAGATCTTGATCTAAGGCCCTTTTGAACATTTCGACGGTCCGGTTTTCACTACGTTCGCATTCCGCAAGGATCGTGAAGTCATCGCCTGATGTCAGAGAGGTCTTCAGGTCCATGCCTGCTATCATTGAACTCGTCCTCGTGGGCTTTTCCGTGGCGTCTGCGGACACACTTCGCAGGATATCCTCGGCCATCTCCGCGTGCTCGTTTGCGAATTCGGTGAGCACGCTTTTGAGGTCCGGATCTCTGGCGGCTTCTGTTGCCTTGCGGAACCCTTCTTCCCCGGACTTCAAGACTTGAAGCAAGTCATTGATGATGTCGGCGGTAGATTTGGGGTTCATTGCAAAGTATTCGGCTATACCTCCCGAAATGGACTTACCCTTCACCCTTTTTTGGGATGAGCATAGCACGCTCGGTGACTCAGAAAAGAAGTAGTGGCTCCGCGTTCGCTAATCACGACGTCAGGACCAGACTTTACGCTGATGAAGGTCAGCTAAAGAGTCGCTAGGTTTACGCGAGATTGCTGCTGCCTTTTCTTAATCGTCGTCGATCTCGATGTCGTCGATTTCGACGCGATTTATCACACGGTCTTCTCCTTCTGTGCTGTAATGCACGTTCACTGGAGTACCAACCTTAACTCGCGTCTTGATTTCTTCGTCTGTCAATGCCTGACCGCCACGGGTACTGTAGATGATTTTTTCGCCGTAACGATAACTGACGGGCCCGCTGGTTTCCTTGACGACAAAGGCGGAACCGGGAGCATATTCAGTAATAGTGCCTGTACCTGTTGTGGTGGTTGTGGTAGTAGTAGTAGTAGTAGTTTCCTGGGCGAACACTACGGGTGTAACGATCGCGCATGTAATGCCGAGTAGTGCAGTTTTAAGCTTCATATATTAACTTAGTTTTGGGTTGGCCTGTTTCAATTTAAGTTCCCATCTGGATCGGGCGAATTTGGGAGTGACGGAGCTATCAAGGTACCTCTAAGCTGTAGACACTGGTCCCGAAGCACCGGTCCATACCTTAAGACACCAGAGTATCGCTTGCCCTAGATGGTGCGCGTCGCGGGTTTGCCCCGAGGAAGCTATAGTTGATTTCCCGACCTCGCCCTCAGGCTCCGAAGACTAAGCGATGCCGCAGCTATTACGACTAGTCGGGAGCCGAACGCGGAATCGTCACTTCCCGCAGAGCCTCGGGCGTGAATTGAGTGTCGGGGTACGTGATGTCGTGCTTGATCCGCGAACCATCCAGTTCAGTGACCGAGTCTCTACCGGCGCCACGAACGGTCGCTCTTGAGGGGATTGGGCGACCAATGTCATCGGTAACCACATTGGCTGTGTCGATGCGCCGGGCAACTCGGCCCGAGCCCAGATACTTTTCAATGCGGACGGGGATGAATCTTCGGGAGTCTACCCACGTGCGGATCACCGTGAACGGTGATCGATCGCCCTTTCCCGCTTTGGACTCCAGGATATAGCAGTGGGTCCCCCCCAAATTTTCGGTGCCGACAATGGCTTGGTTTTTCCATGCAAAAAAGTTCTCGACGAGATCTTCCAAGCTGAGATCACTGCCGAAGAGGGTCTCTCCCATCTGTGACGCGTCAAGAGCACGCAGATTGTCCGGCGGAACGAAGGCCGCGCCGCCGGAAGATCCATCACGTCCTTTGCGGATCAGCACGCCTTCACCTTTGCGCTCCTTGGGCCAGAGAACCTGATAGATAGCCTCACTTCCAGCTTTCGTCCGGCGCGCCTTGACTTGGATTTGGACGGCAGTCTTGGCTGCATCCGGCGACGTGATCTCCATGCGCAAACGGGTGTAGGAGGTGCCGTCTTGCTGCCACGCACTCAGACGAGCGGCCAGGTCCGCGGCAGATGGTGCCGGTGCAGGGTCAGCGGCGGCGGCCGAGGGCAGAAGAAGGGCGAGGTACAAGCCGATAATTGGGGGAATCCTTGGGCAAAACCGTCGATGCATAGGGAGCTGTTATCGACGGTAACTTTCAGCCACGCAAGATCGGGCCAGGGGTAAGTCGAGAACTCCGCCATGCTGGATACAATCCGCTGACTAGGCCGACTAAGAGAGCAATACCTACCGCGATCGTGAGAAGCCCGACGCTGAGATCGGGCTCAAGCAAACCCCGGAGGGCTGGGGTGGCGTGCAAACCCTTGACGGCAACGGCGCCTACGAGCGCGCCTATGATGCCGCCGACAAAGCCCAGGAGAGCCGATTCATATAAGATCATCCGAACGATCCGACTGCGCTTCCATCCCAGGGCCAACAAAATGCAGATTTCTTGCGTTCGCTCGAACACGGTCATGAGCACAGTGTTCATTACTCCCAGCACGCCGACAAGCACGGCGAGCAAAGATGTGCCCCAGCTCATCGCCCGAATCATTCGATATCCCTGGCTGCTGCTGAAATGCTCGCTCACCGTCACCGCGCGGACTTCCGGAATAAGGCTGTTAATTCTCTCACAGAGCTGGTTGAGCTCTTTCTCGTTCGTCGAGGGGGTGACGCGGATATCGATTACGTTGATCTTACCTTCGTTTGCCGTGATTTCCTGGAAGAGTGAAAGCGAAAGGATGACGGACCCGTCTTCGACTAAAGCCCCGCCGTTGACAATTCCGACTACCGAAAGTTCGGTGGCCTCAATCTGGACTGTGTCTCCTACATTTTTCTTTAGAACTTGCGCCGCCGTCCGGCCGAGGACGACAGCAGGTTCTGCTGCATCGAGAGGCATTCTTCCTGAGACAAGTTTGAGATTATCCCAGGAGAACCCGCCCCACTCTCGAGCGGACAGGATCATCATTTGGGAATCCTCGATACTCATTAATTCGACCAGCAGCGCACAGGTAGAGGCGATATGGGGCAAGGAGGCTATTCGCTCCCGCAGCGACGAACTGAAGGGCTTCGGGGTAAGGGCAGTGCTCATATTGCTTACGACCACATCGGTTCCGCGAGATCGCAATCCAGTCTCCCAGCTCTTCTCAAAACCTCGGGCGATTCCGACGAGCGCAACGACCGCGGCGATGCCGATGGAAATGCCGATCAGCGTGAGAGTTGTCCGGACCGGGCGGCGCATCAAACCGCGCAGCACAACGGTAAAAAATCTCATGTTCCCGGGGGATGAATGGTTGAGCTTTTGTCCGAAACAATCCGCCCATCTTTCATCTGGAGCACTCTTGAAGCTCGCGCTGCGATGTTCAGATCATGAGTCACTAACACGAGTGTCATCTGTTGCTCCCTTTGGAGCTGCACGATGAGATCGAGGATAACGGCCGAGTTTTCGCTATCGAGATTACCGGTCGGTTCATCTGCAAGAAGCACAGACGGTTCATTCGCGAGACTTCGAGCAATGGCCACGCGCTGTCTTTCTCCACCGGAGAGCGTCGCGGGCAGATGATCTTGCCGACCCTCCAGGCCGACAGCCTTCAGCAATGCGGTGGCGCGGTGCTTTCGCTCTGCACGCGTGCGGTTGGTCTCGAACATGGGAATTTGCACGTTTTCCAATGCGCTAAAGGTGGGAAGCAGATGAAAGGCCTGGAAGATAAACCCGATTTCCCGGGCGCGATACTGGGCGGGCTTGCTGAGCTCGTCCATTGGTTTGCCCTTGTAGAGCAAGACGCCGGCGGTTGGTTGATCCAGAGCGCCCAGCATCTGGAGCAAGGTGGTCTTCCCGCATCCACTCGGACCCGTGAGCGCAATAAATTCCCCACGCGCAATCTGGAAGCTCACCTGACGCAAGGCGTGGACGTGTCCGCCATCGAACTCTTTTTTGAGCTCAATTGCCTCGAAGACCCACGTGGTCGGGACGCCAGTCGCAGAGGAACTTCGCCGGAGCTGGTTCACGGGAGCGACGGCGGGAACGCTTTCCTCAATATCTTAGGTTGTCCGCTCAACTCGTTTTGGCCAACTCCTCTCCGTCTGGGACATTGACGCGCGCCACTGCGCACCCACGCGGGGATCAGCCAGACTCTGGAAAAGGTCGCGAAAGGCGTGCGAATAGCTTCGGAACGGGGGGAGTTCCTCCGGACTTTTTGGTGCAAGCTCGCCCACGAAGAGTGGCAATTCAGCATGCGGCAGTCCGGCGTGGCGATGATGCACCCCGTGATAGGGTTCATGAAGCAGGGTGAACGAAACGAGCCGGCCAAGCCAGCCGTTGGCGACAATGCTTCTGGTGGAACTGTTTACCGTCGAGCCCAGCAGTCCCACGTGCTCGATGTATTTGCGCAGACTCTGCATGTTGGCAGCCAGAATGGCGGGAGCCAGGTACAGCCACAGGAAATATTTCCATAAATCCCACCAAGCAATCGCCGTGAAAAGGCCAGTCCAAAGAACGGCGGACGAGCGAGAACTCCGCCCAGATCCGGCGACGCAAAGTCTTCTTCCGAATCGATGAGCCAGCGCGCAAGAATGCGCGGATAAAGAGGAATGGCGTGTAGAGAAAACCGACCGTGAGCTCGAGAGCAGCCGCAAGGATGCGTGCCGGTCGAGATAAAGCAGGACGAACAAAGGGCCAAAGTTCCTCATCCTTTTCATTCGCCAGGTGTGCATGGTGGGATTGATGCACGACACGGTAGAGACTAAAGCTCATGAAGCCGAAAGCTGCGATCAAGACACCGTCGATTTCATTTAAGAGTCGATTTTTTCTGAGCAGCCCATGAGATGCTTCGTGCAGCGCGATCAACATCCCGTGCATAAGATGGCTCGATACAAAACAAGCGGCACCGCAATCCAGTATACGCTGTGATAAACGGCGAAACCCAGTGCAATTTGAGTCACATACAAGGCTGAAGCAACCACCGGAAAAGCCGCCCTGCTCACCCAATGAGGCTCGTGCGGTTCGATTTCAAGTTCGGGAATCGGTTTTGGGCTCATCAAGATTATATCGTTAGGGCAGTGGTTCGGCGATCTGGCGAGCGGGATAAGCTCGCCAACACCGCTTCGAACATCGCGCCCAGTTTTTGAACTTCTTCTTGCGGAAACAATTTTGCCCGGAAGAGCCAGACCACCTCCAGAGCCTCGGCATTCTCTGTAATTTCGCATCCGAGATGGAACCGGGCCGTGCCTGTGGAATGCATTTTGAGCTGGACGGAAAAGCCCGGGATCGCGGCATAGGCAACAGGGTGATTCTGCAACGCGAATCGCACATCAAAGATTGGGTTTTTCCCTGGTGCCGGCAATTCGGGAAGCCTCTTGACCAACTCAGCGAAAGGAATGGCGTTGGCAAAGCAGTCCAACCACTCGCGGTGCAGGGCTTGAAGCGCTTCTGAGAAAGGCTGATCTTGCCTCACGTGTCCCCGCAGGGGGATGATGCCAGAGCAATAGCCCATCGTGTCCCGCATGGCTTGCTTGCTTCGATTTGCCATCGGTGTGCCCACGACAATGTCGCTTGCCCCTGTCCAGCGCGACAGGGCGATTCGGAATGCTGCCAGAAGCGCGCTGAAAAGCGTGACACCGGTGCGTCGGGCAAGCTCACGCGCGGCGCGGGAAACCTGCGGTGCCATGAACGTAACGATTCGTTTTAATAGATCATGCGCGGCATCGGGATCGCGCGCGTCCCATAACCTTTGCGCTCCCCCTAGATACGATTTCCAGAAGGGGATGTGGCGATCGATTACGGGAGTGAGCCAGAAGGCGCGCTCGGCCGCGCCCCATGCGCTGTAGGAGAGCTCCAAGGGAGGAAGGCCGTGGGAAGTTCCCAACTTTCCCAGCGCATAGGCGGCGCACAGGTCCTTGACAAAGGCAGCCAGAGACCAGCCGTCGGCGATCGCGTGATGAATGGTAAAGATGAGCACCGTCTGATCTGTACTTGTCCGGACGATATCCGTGCGATAGAGCGGGCCCTGCACAAGATCAAAGGGCCGGCTGAAAACTTCGCCCATCAGTTCCTCCAATCCTTCGGCGCGCCTGTTTGACGCTGAAAGTTCGTGAAAGCGCATCACCGGTTCGCTCGTCGACCGGATCATCTGGACTGGGCGATCCTTGCCGGGGAGAATCGATAGACGCAGCACCTCCTGGCGATCGACCACCCGCTGCAGCGCAGCTTCACAATCGTGTGGCGAGAGCACTCCACGCATGTCGATATAGGTGCAGATGTGGTTGGAGACGTCTCCGACAGGCACCGCAGATGCCTCCCACAGTTCCCGCTGCGGAAATGTCAATGGCTGGAGATTGATTTCTCCGCTCTCCAGCCAACGTCTCAAACGGCTTCGTCTGTCTTCAGACATGGCCGCGCTCAAGTTTGTCGGCCCACCTCGCCTGGCATCTCTACATCGGTATAGGAGAGGGATCCAGGCGCGAGCAGGCGATCGATCTCCGCATCGGAGAGCGCTTCAACGTTAACCTCTTCAGCGCCTTGCGACTCCGGTGAAATGAGGGGTGGTGCTGGGGAAGGCGGACTGGTTTTTGCGCCGCCCATGTGCCCAGCGATCAGAGCCGCGATTTGGCCAATGGTGCGCGCGCGCATCAAGCTCGTCGGGGGAAGGCCCACGCCGAGTGCCCCCTCGATGGCATTTTCGATTTCGGCGCCCATCAGAGAATCCAGGCCTAAATCGGTGAGCGGTTGGTCGTCCCGCAAGCTGTCCGGTTTGATGCGTAAGACGGAACCAACCACATCCCGGACCGCCTGCGCAATAACGGCCTCTCTCTCTTCTGGCGCCGTGGATTCGATCTTCAGTCGCCAGTCACTGGTTTCGCCGGGAGCGTTCTCGTTGGGGACGCCAGAGGCGAAGATTCGCTCCAGCAACGGATTTTCCTGTAAGCCGCGGAAGAACTGAAGCCACTTGGTCCAATCCACTCGGATTGCCAGCACTTGAGCAATGCCCGCCTGAAGAAACGATTCCAATAATTTAACCACTTCTCTCGGCGAGAGCGGTGCGGTCCCTTGGCGCGCAAGAAATTCGGCGACGCGTGCATTACGCGCGACATAGCCTTCCTCACCGAGAACGCCCCAGTTGATCGTCAGCGCTGGTAAACCAAGCGCCTGCCGGTGATGGGCAAGAGAGTCAAGAAAGGCGTTGGCGGCAGCATAGTTACCCTGCGCGGGATTTCCAAAAATGCCCGACACCGATGAGAACATCACGAAGCAATCCAACGCCATCTCCTGAGTCTGCTTGTGCAGCAGCCAAGCGCCATAGGCTTTCGGAGCCATCACCGCGCGCATGCGTTCGGGGGTGAGTGAAGCCATGGGCGAATCGTCGATCACCATCGCCAGATGAAATACCCCCTTCAGCGGATGCTGGCCTGCGCGGACGACGGCAACCAGCCGCGCCACGTCTTCAGCTGAGCTCACATCTGCCTGAAACACGCGCGCGTCGATGCCGCGCGCCTGGAGATCTTCAACGAAGGTTTTGGCTTCGGGTGTGACGGGACCGTTTCGGCTCGTCAGGACCAGATGCCCGGCACCGCATTCGACCAGCCAATTTGCGAGCACTTTGCCGAAACCGCCAAATGCCCCGGTGATCAGATAGCAACCATCGGGCTTGACAGTGAAACCGGGTGCTGGCGGTTCGCCCAATCGCGGTATGAATCTTTCGGCAAAGCCAACGACCACCTTCCCGATGTGTTTGCCTTGCGCCATGAGCCGGAATGCGCTTTCGATGCGACACGCTGGGAACGAGCGGAACGGTAGCGGCGAGAGCACGCGTTGCTCGATCTTTCCCGCAACCTCTTCCAAGAGTTGACGTGCAAGCTGCTCGTCACCGCCAAAAACAGCGTCCATCGCAACGACATGGAACGAAGCATTCCGCCGCAGGGGCCAGAGGGGGATGCGGGTGTTCTGGTAGATATCGCGTTTGCCGATCTCGATGAAGCGTCCGAATTCTGCCAGACAGGAAAGACCCATGGGAATAGCTTCGCCAGCCAATGAGTTTAGGATGACGTCCACACCACGCCGGTCAGTCAGCTCCATGACAGCCTGCGCAAAATCGGCGCGCCGTGAGTCAATAACGTGTTTGACGCCGAACGTTTCCAGGAGGCAACGCTTGCCTGAGCTCCCCGCCGTGGCGATGACCTCCGCGCCCAGGTGGTGCGCGATTTGGACCGCCGCCATGCCTACACCGCCCGCTCCAGCATGAATGAGGACCTGCTCGCCGGGTCGGATCCGCGCCACGTTGTTCAGAGCGTGCCAGGCAGTCATAAACACCACGGGAAGGGTGGCGGCTTCTTCGAAAGAGAGCTCCAGCGGTATTCGCCGCACGTCGCCGGATCGAGCAACGGCGTGAGTAGCAAGTCCAGAGGTCGTTATCCCAAATACCCGATCACCGGGCATGACGTGTCGCACTCCAGAGCCGACTTCGATCACGATCCCGGCCACTTCGTCTCCAAATGCGCGGGCGTCGGGAGCTTCGCCCGGATACAAAGCAAGCGTCTTGAGAACGTCACGAAAATTGACGCCCGCTGCCTTCACCTCGATAAGAACCTTGTCTGGTCCGCAAAGTGGCTTGTCGAAGGCCGACAAGTATAGGGAGTCAAGATGCCCTCGATCGCGGCATTCGAGGCGCATCGGCACATCTGAACCCAGCCATCGATCGGATTGCGGTAGTCCACGGCTAAGCCGCTGCACATAGCGCGCTTCGCCGCGGAGTGCGATTTCGCGCTCCGAATCGTCTCGCGCTAATTCATCCCACAGAAGGGGGTCGTCGGATTCGGAAGGCTGAGGTGAAAGGTCAATCCCCCGGCAGGTGAAATGGGGATGTTCGCTCAGCATCACGCGCAGCAACCCGATGGCAGGAGCCTGCGTTACAGCCGTAGGGGATGTTTCACGGCCCGTTCGCTGGGCTCCTCGAGTGACGAGATCGACGCGAAGCTTGGCCGCCGGTCTTGTCATCTCACTGGCCTGGGCAAGGTGAAGCAAAGCGTCAGTCTCCATCAGGGGAGAGCATTCCTGTGCCGGCTCGTCCAGAGTCCAGAGGTAAACGATGCGGTCAGGCGGGGCGTCGTCGGCGCAGGTTTGAAAGAGCTGCTTCCAGTCCTCGGCAACCTCGGCACGTACGGTAAAGTTGTCCTGAGCATCGTGTGCAAAATGAGAGCCGCGATGCGCAACACGACATCGCGCTCCCGACCCGCGCAGGCGCGAAGTCAATCGGTCGCCCGTTCCCGAGGAGTCGGCGAAGATGAGCCATGACTTCTGTTCAGCCATTTGCATCACTTCACCCGCTGGTGAATTATCTGAAGGTCTCTGCCAGGCTTTGCGGGCAAGGAGGCCAATTTGGCCCTCACCTCCGCTCGGCCCGATCAATCCTGACAGCGAAGCAGTCTCACTGAAGCCCGTTTCCCGCAGGAGCGCTTCCCACTGCGCGCGTTCAAGCAGAGGATGGACCGCACGTAAGTCGCGATCTGAAAAACGCCACCAGCCACTGGTGAGACCGAAGACCGATTCCGTCCATAACTGAGGTGTGGACAAATCGATGAATAAGAGGGATCCGCCTGGCGCTAACAGTTCGTAGATATGACGTAATGCGGCGCGCACGTCGCTGACGGCGTGCAGCACATTAGCGCCGAGGATTACATCGAATGTGCCTGGCTCGAAGCCCTGTTCCGGGCCGGGTTTTTCAAGATCGAAGGTCTTGAAATTGACCTCCGGGAAGGCGCTCAACTTCTGCGTGGCCCCAGCGAAAAACGTAGGGGATAAATCGCTGAAGGTGTAGCTGTGCAGATTCCGCTCCAGGAGAGGCAGCACGTGAGAAGTCAATCCTCCGGTGCCGGCGCCGACCTCGAGGATTCGAAGTCCCCTGCCTTCGGGCAGACTGCGAGCGACCTCTTGCACGGCCCGGGCGATTGCCGTGAGCCATTGACTCGTGAAGAGCCCGTCGCCGTAGAACTGGTCCAATAAATCTGCTCCCACTCCACCGAACAGCACTTGGACTGCCTCCTTTTCGCCGCGAAGAATGGATCCGAGTTCCGCGCAGTTCGCTGCGCAGAGTAAGCCCTCGGGCAAATGGCCTGGATGATTGGAGAGAAATGCACGCAGTTCTTCTTGAGCCGAGTCTGCCGCACTGGCAAAAGCGTGCGTCGCCTCATAGTGACTGCCCTTGAATTCCAAGAGCTTTCGCCCAGCGAGGCTTTCGAGCAACCGATCGAAAATTGGTCGCATTGATTCGCAAACTCCCAACGAATCTGCTGTGAATGCCTCACCTGTTCGAAGACCCATCTCCCGCAGGCCCCAGGCAAGTTGCACCGCAGCGAGTTCGTCGCACGCCGCCATCGTGGCTTCCAGCTTCGACCGGCCTCGCATCGTCATGATCTGCTCGAGGGCATCTCGCGCGACCTGGTGTAGGCGAGTCAGCGCAACAGGTTCTCCGGGGGGCAGGTGCAATAGGGCAGGCATCCGCTCCCAGGCGACATGATAAAGAAGTTCGCGGGCGGCTCCAGAGGCTCCAGAGCGGCGCACGCTTGTGAGGCTGATGGCTCGAAAACCATCTACGAGGACGCAGGGGTTGCCAGCCTCATCATAGAGCTCGAGGGTGCCCTCAACAAACTCGTCATTAAAGTGCTGCATGCGTGCGCGCACCAGAGTGCAGGCACCTGGCGAGCGCACAAAAAGGATTCTGCCAAAACGAACGGGCAGCTTGAGCTGTGCCTTGCGGCCCTCAACTGTCGCGGCTCCTGCTGAGAACACTTGCAACGCGCCATCAAAAAGAACGGGATGCAGTCGATACTCACCAGCCCGGGCGACAATCGCCTCGGACAACTCCACCCGGCCCGCCGACCTCCCCTTGCCGGCAGACAATTCCCGGATCGGCCGAAACTGTTCTCCATAGCGCAGTCCCAATTCGCTCATGTGAGTATAGAACCCGCTGAGTTCAATCTGCTCCAGACCCTCTTCCGGGGAGGAATTCCATTCCGACTCGGTGAAGGTCGATTCGATCCGTTCACCCCGAAGGCTGCCAACAGCATGAACAGACCAGGTGATTCCCTGCTCAGGCTTGCTTTGAATCACCAAAGTATGGGCTCCCGGATCGTAGGTTAATTCGAGCAGAATTCCCAACGGGGAATCCGGCAGAATCAGCGGTTTGCGGATCTCGAAATCCTCCAGGACGAAGGCTCTGCCTTCGAATAACTGAAAGCCGGCCTCAATCGCCATCTCTACGAATGCGGATGCGGGGAAAACGGTGCGGTTCTCGACTCGGTGATCCTTAAGAAATGCCATTTTTCGCTCGTCAAGCCGCGCCACCCAACTTGGCGTCGCCCGAGGTAATCGGACGTCGAGCAATCCTCGTCCTCCGGAAGCCAATCGCCCTTCGGACCATTCATTGGACTCATGCCACCATCGACTCTTATCCCAAGCGTAGGCCGGCAGCGAAAGCGGGCGCCGCGACGGCGTCATGGCGGCGAAATCGAGCGCGACCGCCGAGCGGTGCAAATCCATGGCTGTCTCGAGCAAAGATTGGTGCTCATTTTCCCGGCGCATCGAGGCCATAACCGGACTCTTATCCCCTCGCGCCGAAAGGCATTCCTGAAGCGAAACCAACAGCGCAGGATGCACGTTGATCTCGAGCCAAACGTCCGCGCCAAAGTCGGCTAGCTCAGCTACAGCGGAGCCGAACTGGACAGGCTGCCGGACACCGCGGCCCCAGTGCGACGCGTCGCACTCTGCACCCGAATGCCGCCGGCCAGTCACAGTGCTGAAAAAGGGCACGTTTTCTTTCCTTGGCAAAAGTTCGCCGAGCGCCGCCTCCAGCGCCTCGGCAGCCGGCCCCATCAGCGGATGATGGAACGGATGTTCGACGCGCACGAACCTGGCAAAAATGCCCCTCTCCTCCAACTCGGAGGCTATCGGGTCGAGCGACAGACGAGGTCCTGAGAGGGTGAGAGAGCGCGGCCCATTAAAAGCCGCAATGGAGACGGCGGTTCGGTGAGGGAGAAGGAGCGAGCGAGCGTCTTCCTCGGGCAAGCCCACCGCGAGCATCGTTCCTTCCCCTCGTGCGCAACCATCCATGAAGCGTGCACGCAGAACGATAAGCCGGGCTGCTTGCTCCAGATTCAAAATTCCGGCGACGCATGCCGCGGCAATTTCTCCCACGCTGTGACCAACGACGGCACCAGGCAGAACGCCCCATGATTTCCATAGCTCGGCGAGTGCCACCTGCATCGCGAAAATGGCAGGCTGCGCGATCGCGGTGCGATGCAGTTGCGAGGTATTCTCCTGGCGCTGAAGCTCCTCTAACAACCCAAACCCCGATCGCCGCATCGTTGTATCGCACGCCTCGACGATCCTTCGGAAGACCGGTTCGTGTTCGAAGAGTTCGCGCCCCATCCCCCACCATTGGGGACCTTGGCCGCTGAAGACGAAGGCCACACGAATGGTCTGCTCGCGCCTCGGAGCGAACGCCGTACGGACTTTTGGAGCTGCTTGCTCGGACGCATAACGACTGAGTTCCTCAACGATTTCCGCGGGCGAACGTCCGACGATAGTGAGCCGGTGCTGGTGGTGGTTGCGCCTCGCCCCCAATGTGTAAGTGAGATCAGGGAGCACCGGAGACAAGCCGTTGGACTTCTCTTTTGCATCCAACCACTCGCTCAGCCGTAAAGCCGAGTTTCGCAAGGCTCCCTCGGAGCGCGCCGAAAGCACCACCGGCCACGGGCGATCGGCTTCCAGGGCCAAGTTGGCATCATGTGCTTTGGCAGGCGCCTCAACGAGGATCACATGGGCATTGGCACCGCCGAAGCCAAATGAGTTGACGCCGGCAATCAACGGGCCGGTTGTTTTTGGAAAATCCTCCAGCGAGGTGGCCACGCGCAGCTTCAGAGCTGCGAAGTCAATATATGGACTTGGCGTTTGGAAGTGCAGGCTAGCGGGAATCTGCCGTTGCTTGAGGATCAGCGCTGCCTTGATCAGACCTGCTATTCCTGCAGCAGTTTCCAGGTGCCCAAGATTAGTTTTTACTGAGCCGATGATCAGCGATGCCTCGACTGAGCGATCCTTGCAGAGGGCTTCCGCCAAAGCATGAGCCTCGATAGGATCGCCAACTGCTGTGCCGGTGCCGTGTGCTTCGACAAAGCCAATTTGCGACGGCTCAATCCCTGCGTCTCTACAAGCGTCGCGCACCAGGCGTGCCTGAGCTTCGGTGCTGGGCAGCGAAATCCCGTTTGTGTGCCCGTCCTGGTTAGTAGCTGTTCCAATGACGACCGCATAAACCGAATCACCGTCGGCGAGCGCTTTGGAAAGCCGTTTCAGCACCACGACCCCCGCACCCTCGCCACGAACGAAGCCATCGGCAGAGGCATCGAAGGCTTTGCAGCGCCCCTCCGGCGAGAGCATGCCCGCTTGAGAAAACCCCACGAAGCCGCCCGGGGTAATCATCACAGTGACACCGCCTGCCAAAGCAGTGTCACCGCGGCCCGACCAAATATGCTCGCACGCGCTATGCACAGCCGTCAGTGCGGAGGAGCACGCGGTATCCAGCGCAATACTGGGCCCGCGCAAATTAAAGCAATATGAGATACGGTTGGCCGCAATGCTGTGCGCCGTCCCGGTGGGCGAGTGCGGACTGATGCTGGAGGAATCCCACGGTGTGCCCTGAATAATTTGGTAGTCGTTGTGAGAAATTCCAGCGAACATCGCGAGATCTGTCCCTCGCTCGAGATCCAAAACGATACCGGCATCCTCGATCGCCTCCCAGGATGTCTCCAGGAGCAGGCGGTGCTGAGGATCCACATAGGGCGCTTCCCGGGGCGAGATTCCGAAGAATTGTGGGTCGAACTGGTCGAGGCCATCCACAAATCCCCCGCGCCTGGCGATAGATTTGCCAGCCACGCCGGCCTCGGCATCATAGAACCGCTCGACATTCCAACGGTCCGGCGGAACTTCGCACACTGCCTCCCGGCCCTCAACGAGGAGTTTCCAGAGCGATTCAGCGTCGTTTACGCCGCCGGGGAATCGACAACCGATTCCAATAATGGCGATACCTTCTTTGTGCATACAATTGTCAATAGGACTGACGTTCAGAGAGGGGGGAGTCGATCCATCCCGAACGTCTGCCCTTCTTCTCTCGCGCTACGACGCTTGTCGAGAAAAGTTCGATCTTTTGGCAAAAGGGCCCTAAGGCGAGAAAGCGTGAAACTATAGAGCAAAACGATGTGTGGCATTGCAGGTGTCTTGGATTTGACTGGTCAGCGCGTGGTCTCCGAAAGCGTTCTCAAAAAAATGGCGGACGCTTTGGTGCATCGAGGTCCGGATGAGGAAGGTTATTTCCGCCGCCCCGGGGTTGGGCTTGCCTCCCGTCGGCTGAGTATCGTCGGGTTGGCCGATGGCCAGCAACCGATTGCCAACGAGGATCGAAGCGTCTCTGTCGTCTTCAACGGCGAACTCTTTGACTACATCGAACAAAGAGCTGATTTGCAAGCCCGTGGACATCGATTTGTCACCCACTGCGACACAGAAATCATTCCGCACCTTTGGGAAGAAAGCCAGGAAGGGATGTTCAGTCGCCTGCGTGGCCAGTTCGCCGTGGCTCTCTGGGACGAGCAGAGGCATCAATTGGTGCTGGGACGAGACCGCTTTGGCATATGCCCGCTCTATTGGACACGCCAAGGCGACTGGCTTCTATTCGCTTCCGAAATCAAGGCGCTGCTCGCTTCGGGGATGGTGCCGGCCCGAGCGGACTTGCGGGGCATTGATCACATGTTTACCTTCTCCGCTCTTCCGGCCCCCATAACGTGTTTCGCTGGCGTGGAGTTGCTGGTTCCCGGCCGTTACCTCAAGATCACCTTGGGAAGCCGGCAAGCCGAGCCCAAGATCGAGGAGCGCGCCTATTGGGAGATGGACTTCCCCGATCGCGGACAAGAAGAACAAGGGAAAAACAGACGCCGGCTGGTAGACGATTTCGAACGGCTTCTGCTCAAGGCGGTTGAGAAGAGGTTGCGGGCTGACGTCCCCGTGGGTGCCTATCTGTCCGGAGGTGTTGACTCGAGCATGATTGTGGCGCTGGCTTCTAAGATCAAGGGGCCTGCGCTCAACACCTACACCATCCGCGTCGATGCGCCAGAGCTTGATGAACTCAGCGCAGCCAATCTCGCCGCACGGCATATCGGTACCAAACCACCAATCGTGCAGGAATTCCGCGCTTCTGACGCTTTGGCAACCTATCCGCGGCTGATTCAAGCTGCCGAGGCGCCCGTCATTGATACTTCGTGCGCCGCCTTGCTGCAGTTGGCGCAACGCGTTCACGCTTGCGGGCAGAAGGTTGTTCTTACCGGGGAAGGGGCTGACGAATGGTTAATCGGCTATCCCTGGTACAAGATTGCCAGGGCGTTGGAGTTCCTTGATGTCATTCCAGGGCTGCGACTGAGTGATCTCGCCCGGCGAGCGTATCTTCGGCTCAACCGGGTGCCCCAATTTCCGCGACACGTCAGACAGTCCACGGAACGCTCCATTGGAGGCACCAACGCCTGGATTGATGCGTATGGGCTGCTTGCGCTATCCAAGCTGCGCTTCTATGCCCCGCCCATGCGGGAGGTTCTCGAGCGGACCAACCCTTGGTCCGAGCTCGGAATGAACATCGAGCGGGCCAAGCGCTGGCATCCTCTGAATCGTGGCATCTGGGTCGCCTCCCGCGTTACTCTGGCTGGACACTTGCTTCAGGCCAAGGGTGATAGGGTGGCAATGCATTCTTCAGTTGAGGTGAGATATCCCTTTTTGGACGAAGATGTTTTCGACTTCTTGGCCAAGGTGCATCCGCGTTGGAAGCTGCGCGGATTTCGAGACAAACACTTGTTGCGTCTGCTCGCCGAGCGCTGGGTGCCTCCCTCTATTTTCCGGCGCGGCAAGGTCATCTTTCGGGCACCGCTGGATAGCTTCCATGGGGATCCGGAGCCGGAATTCGTCCGTCAACTTGTCAGCGAGGAATCGCTTAGACGCACCGGTTACTTTGATGTCGCGGCCGTGCGTCATTGGCGGCGCGCCTATCGCCAGATACGCGAGGGGTCGCTGCCCCGTCTCTCGGTCGAACTCGGTCTGGCCGCGGTCGTCGCCACGCAGCTATGGCACCACTTGTTTATTGATGGCACTCTCGCGGAGCTACCCACCTGGACCGGAATTCGCTCACCGGCAAAGACAAGCGCAGCAAAAACAGCCTGAGAGAGGGTCTGCGACTCCCCTTAGAAAGGTGATAAGACAAGGACGTCTACAGATGAAGTTGGAATTCGGCGGCGGTCATAGCAATCGCCTCCGGATCTTCACTGAAGCTTGGTCAATGTCTCCCTTCCGCGACGCTTGGTCTCCGGATCGTCTTTCTCGACATCTGGCATGGAGAGACCCTTTTCGATCAACTGCCGCGCTTCGACGATGCGTCCCATCTGCGCATAGGCTCGACCCAGCTCGATGTAGTGCATCAGGCGATGGGGATTGATCTCGATGGCTTTCTTGAAACACTTCACTGCCTCGTCGGTCGTAGTTTGCGGCAACTTGCCGTAAATGACGGAGGCGAGCCCTCGTTTGAGGAGACTGACGTCGGAAAGGACTCTGTGCCATCGCCCGAGCACGTGCCAGGCAAGGTCGTTCCGCGGATCGAGTTTGAGGGCCTTGTCGACAGAGGTCTTGATCTGCCGGGAAGCTTGTAGCTGCTGCTTGACACTCATTAACGGCAGCATCTTCCCGTAGCTGATCGCGATGGAAAGCTGGGCTTCGGCATCGTTCGGGGCAAGTGCCGCAGCTCGCCGTGAATAATCCAGCGCAACGCCACCGAGCCTGAGCTTCTCCTGACGCACCGGGGCATCAGCCATCAGGTGACGATACTGTCGTGCGATGCGCACCAGGATGCGGACATTTTCGGGCTCTAGTTTTTCGGCCGGCAGATAGTATTGCAGCGCTTCGGCGGACTGTAATCTGGCATCGCAGGCATCCCCCTTGCTCATGAGCTCGGACGCAGACTCTCCCTGAAGTTCTGCGCTCAGACCGACAAACACCCCGATTGCCAACATTGCCGAAAAGCGAATACTGATGTCCACAAAAGAGAGGTTATGAGATAAGCAACCCGTCGTTCTCTGGTTGCTCTCTGGGAAGGGAAATGCGCGTGTTTTTGGTTTGTGCGGTCACTGTCTCATGAGTTGACGATGCGGGCGCGCCTAATTGGATTCGATGAGACGGGCCGCATTCAGGAGTTCCGCTTCGCTTAGAGGCGGCCCGACCAACTGAAGACTGGTGACCTGGACGTCTGTTTCTGGTAAGGGGATCGGCATCGCCAGGGCGGGGTTCCCGGCCAGGTTCACGGCCTCGGTGTTTTGAATGTCCAGCACCAAGGCTTCAAAGGCAGCGGATCGGCCGAAAAAGGGGACTTTCGGCGGCAGCTTGTTCAACGTGGGCAGGGCGATGAAATCGACTTTCCGGAAAATCTCTCGAAGCGTTTGCCGCCACTCACGCTGGGCCATCTTGGCGCGTCGATAGTTGGTGCGGTATTGCAATTCACCAAGCAAAATGCCGGCCTTGGTAGTTGGGCTGACTCCGCTCTCCTTGAGGTATTTGCGATCGCTTATCCAGGCGTCAGCAACGGCCAAAGTTCTCCCCTGCCGATCGGCTTCCTCCCACTTCGCTTTGAAGGCTTTGTTAAGCTTGACCAGACGAAAATTCTTGGCCGCGAGCGCGTCATCGATCGCTCGGTCGATGGCGGAGTCTGTGCCGTCGAGGTAGAGCCGGCCAATTCTTATGCCTCTTGCGTTCGGATGAGCTGCCTTGGCTCTTTGGTATTGATTCGCGAATCCGCCTTGTAACAGATCCATGCCTTGCACAAGACCGGAGATATCTTTGGCCATGGGACCGACGGTATCCAGATTATTCGGGGAGATTGGGAACACGCCCTTGAGAGGAACGAGGCGAAAGGTTGTTTTTAAGCCGAAAATGCCGCAACACGCGGCGGGAACACGAACGGAGCCGGCTGTGTCGGTGCCAAGCGCAACATCGGCCATTCCGGCTGCCACTGCCACTGCCGAGCCACTTGAAGAGCCGCCCGGAATCAATCTACGCTTGCCGACGAAGCGATTCCTTGGGGTTCCGAAGTACTCGTTCATGCCCGAACCGCCCAATCCGAATTCGGTGAGATTAGTCTTGCCCACAATCCAAATATCTCCTCTGCGTGCTCCCTCAAGACACTCGGCGTCCATGTGAGCTGGAACACCGCGCCGAGCGAGATGTTTAGACCCTGCGGTGGTCACCACGCCTTTGACGTCGATAAGATCTTTGACCGCCAGGCGTAGCTGTTGGCTACCGGCAGGAGGAGGCGAGTACGCGATAAAAGCGCGATTTCTTGGGCCTCGGCTGGCTGTAGAGCAGCTAGTCAGCAGGATTCCTATCAGGAGCGATTTGGTGGCGGCATAGCAGAGGGCCTTCATTGCCAAGCTCGCTTTACAGCTTCCGCTGGCGGCAAAGTCGAGTCCGGTGTGAAATCGCTCAAGTTCATCGTGATATTAAGCCCTCCAACACAACCAATTTCACGCGGCGTTCTATTGCTCTGCGCTGGACGCAACTCCATCCTGAACCGCCTTTTCGAGAGGCCGAGTCGCCGTCTGACGGTCCGCCGTTCGGCGCTTGAGCTGTTCAACACACGAGATCGATTGATTTCGTTTCCTCGTGAATCACTCGCGGCGCCTGTTTTTGATCGTGTTTTAGTCTTAAGAACCGGCCACAGCGGGGGAGCGTTCAGGAGAGTTTTTTTTCGATCTCGTCGAATAGGTCCGATTCGAAAGTGACGTGAGATTCTGTAAAACGCGCGACATTCCCCGCAAATTCTTCACCGTCTACAACCAGGGCTGCATCACCGATGCTTGGCGTTGCGTTTTGATCCGCTCGCTCCGCGGTGATGCACGGGCCACCTTCACGCCTTGCAATCAAATTTTTTAGTTCAATCCTACGAAGGTCTTGAATGAGACAAGCAGTTTTCATCCTGATAGAGCTTCGCAGTCTAAAGGACTCGCGGATGCAGGAAAGCGGATTTTTTCGCATTCGAGCAGTTGAGGACTCTCGAAGCAAGCCGCTAGCTTGGGGGGAGATGGCTCTGCTTGCAGAGTATCTCAGGTAGATAAGGAAGGCACCTCGAAGTTCCGAGGAGCTAAACGTTGATCGTCCGCTCATCAGTATGTTCGTCAGCGCCCCTGTATGGAAATCTAAAACACCATGGCGGGGAAACCTATAGGAAACGATCCGTCGAAAACGGGCAAGAAGACCGCGAAACTCGTCAAGGAAGTTGCTCGTCAGGAGCCGAAGCCTCTGCAGGACGAGAGTTCGGTGAAAGAAGCCGGAGAGAAGATAAGGTTGCTTCAGACGGACCGGTTACCGGTTGCCTCCGGTGATCGCCTCGTCGGGGCTGTGAAAGGTCAATATCCTGAGCGGAAAGCGGCCGGCTTCGGCCATGATCCTGAGACAACGCTTGTTCGTGGGGTTATGGCAGCAAAGGCGCACTATTGCTTTGAGCATTAGTCGGTCAATGAAGCACGCCAAATCATGCACGAGCATCACCTGGAATCTCTTCCCGTTGTTGATAAGGACATGCGCGTGGTCGGCATGGTGGCTCTGAGAGATCTCGCCGCGAGCGAGATCCCTCCACCAGATGAGCCGTCCTGAATTCCTGACGTGATTTGCCCTTGGCGGCAAAATCCAGGCGTTAAGCGCATTCACCTTCAACCCGATCCTCGTGTCGGAGGTCAGCCGCACGAAATCACTTGGCATCGATTTCGTGCTACTTCGGCGAGCGGCCATTTGTCGAAGCAATCAATGCGTCAGGGAGCAGTGACCCGAGTCTGCACCGGCCCTTAAAGCATGGGCATGCTCCTTTTCCGTCTGAGTATTTAGCCTTGAGATTTGTTGAAGGGTTTCAGTTTTACCGAGCGTCTGCTCTCAATCGCTTGGTTGATTGCATTGATGACGCGGATATCGGCCAATCCCTCCGCGCCGGATGGTTCGGGTTGAACATTCTTGATGATACAGCGGGAGAAGTAATCCATCTCCGCAGCAAATTGATCCCCCTTGGCAAAGGTTTTTCTTTCTTCATCAGGACCGCGTCTGATCGTCCACTGCAGAGCGTTTTTGTAGTCATACGCCGGTTCCGCGTAGAGAATTCCCTCGGTACCCACCAGTTGGTACTGGTTCATGTTTTGCGCCCCAAAGCTGCATGTAAAGGTGGCCAGCTTTTCGCCGGGGAAACGGAGCACGGCGCTCACCATTTCGTGGACTTCCTTGAAGCGCGGATCGTTCGAGGCAGCGGCGATCGCGGTTACTTCTATGGGTTCCGCGCCGAAGAGGTAACGAGCTGCGTTAATGCAGTAGATGCCAATATCAAGTAACGGACCGCCCCCAGTTTCCCGCTTTACTCGGATGTTGTTCTCCTTCACCTGCATTGCAAAGAGCGAAACAAACGCGCGCAGTTTGCCTAGCTTACCCTCGCGCGCTAATTTGATCGC
Organism: uncultured Verrucomicrobiae bacterium; assembly: GCA_963744345.1. GTDB lineage: Bacteria > Verrucomicrobiota > Verrucomicrobiia > Chthoniobacterales > Terrimicrobiaceae > DASTFP01. Next base: position 89,731 of record CAVUTD010000017.1, on the reverse strand, counting down.
CTGCAATTGGGATTGGGTGAAATGAAGGCGGTACGCGATCATCAATCGGACATCCGCTCGTTTGCAGACGCGGATCATCGCTTGGCAATCGTGTTCGTTTGTCGCCATCGGCTTTTCACAGAGAACATGCACCTTCGCCTTGGCGGCTCTCTCGGTAAATTGGCGATGCAGCGTATTTGGCAGAACGATGAAGGCAGCGTCCACGCGTTCCTTCGCAAGGGCGTGTTCGAAATCTTCGTAGCTGAAGGCCGGCACACCATATTCTCGAGAGAGCAAACGAGCCTTGGAAGGATCTCCGGAGATCAGGACCGCAAGATCCGATCGGCGCGCATGTTTGAATGCGGGAAGAATCGCGCCCCGCGCCAGGTGTCCCAGCCCGACCACGGCGTACCGGATTTTTCTCTTCATGAATCGCGTTGGCCGCGGCCCTGTTTCACGATCTCCTAGAACCGCCGGCGAGAACCGGAGAGTCCATTAGAAGAGAGGAGGAATTCACACACTCTTCCCCGGTTCGAACGCTAGGAGTGTATTCTGAGCCAGGCGCATTTCGGAGAGGGAAAGGAGAAAGGCGAGGGTCGATTCGGCTCCCTGATTCTGATTGACTCTATCAATCTCCAAACCGTCGCGACAACCACCGGTTTGCGCGTCAAAGATCGAAGCTCCCAGATCATTGCTGCCTAGAAACCAATGGAAAGCTCGCCGCGCTTCCTCCAACCAAAAATCCTCCCCGGTGGCGGCGTGCGCTGCGAGAGAGGCACTCAGCGCCGCGCTGGCCTCAAGCGGCTGCTGATCAAATCGTGCAGGCGTTTCGCCGCGCCTCCAGAAGCCATTGGAGCCAACTGGTCGAAAGCAACCAGCTTCTCCGATTTGATTTTGCATCAGCCATCGGAGTGTCTCGAGTCCAACTTTGAGCATGTCGCCGCGCCCGGCCCAACGGCCTGCTGAGATAAGGGCTTGCGAGATTCGCGCATTGTCATAGGTGACGGCGTCTTCGAACCAGAGCCAGTCCGGGCTCGACGCGCGCTGAAAGCGTTCGAGAAGCCGGCTGCCGAGCCCCTCGCGCAAGCGATTGGCCAAGCGGTCTCCACTGAGGGTGCGCAGATATTCGTCCAAGCCGAGAATGGTGAAGGCCCACGCACGTAGTGAATCAAAAGTTTCCACAACCTCCACAGCCTGTTCGAAGAGCTGTGAGGCCCATGCACGAATATTGTTGTCGCTTGATCTCCCGACGCAGGTGCCGAGCGCCCAGAGCGCTCGGCAGTGACTATCTTCAGAGCCAACTTCCTCCAACCATTGACGATTGAAGGACATGAAATTTCGAAATCGCTTTCGCGTGATATTGAATGCCTCCTGAATGAAGGCTGTATAAGCGCCGGTGATCTGGTAATAGGGAGGAAAGGCTTCGTCGAGCTCATCGAGCAGCATCATGAGAATCAACGCTCGCGCATTGTCATCCGTGCAGTAGCCATGTTGGAAATTCGGGATCGTGAAAGTTGCATGCTGAAGAATTCCCGTGCTGTCCGTGAGACGCAGGAGATGATCATACTTTGCGATCGGCAGATTGCTTGGCCGGCGATCCAGGGTTTGCGCTTGGAAGAGCGGACGAGCCGGGTGGAGCTGTTGCTGCCGCGCCCTTTCGAAGCTGCTAATGTAAAGATGAGCGACATTGGACCACACCATCTCGCGTCCCAATTTGTAAGCGGCTTTGCGCAGCGCATGCCGTTGCGTTTCGTTACGAAGAAGATCTTTCGTGGCTTTGGCGATCGCGGGAGGATCATTAAAAGGAACAAGCATGCCCCTCCCGTTCCCGAGAAGTTCCGCCGCATGCCAATAAGGGGTCGAGATCACTGCCTTGCCGGATCCGAAGCTATAAGCAAGTGTGCCGCTGGTGATTTGGGCTTCGTTAAGATACGGCGTGATGTAGATGTCAGCCGCACCAAGGAATTCAGCGAGCTCTTCGATTTCGACGAAGCGATTAAAGAAAATGACGTTCTTGCTTACGCCATGCTTCTGCGCGAGCCGTTCCAGGCTAAGCCGGTACGTTTCTCCGTGGTCCCGGACCAGGCTGGGATGCGTCGCTCCCAGAACTATATAAACAACATCGGGAAATTCGCTCACGATCTCCGGAAGAGCGCTGAGCACGTTTTCTATTCCCTTGTTTGGCGACAACAGCCCAAAAGTCAAGAGCACCGGCCGGCCCTCCACCCCAAAATGGTCTTTATAAAAATTGGGATCAATGAAGGGTACGTCCGGAATTCCATGGGGGATCACGTCAACCTTCTCTTCGGGAACTCCATAGATTTTGCTTAAGAAGTCCGCGCCTCGCTCAGTCATGGTGACCAGTCGCGTGGAAAGTCGTAAGAGCTCTTCGAAAACCCGGCGCTGATTGGCATTCGGCTCGCGGAGAATGGTATGAAGGGTTGTCACGACAGGCATGCGCAACGTGCTCAACGTTGCCAGAAGATGGCTGCCGGCCTGACCGCCAAAAAGGCCAAACTCATGCTGAACAGACAGCACATCGGCATCGCTAAGATTGAGAAAATCCGCCGCGCGCCGATAGGCGTGCAATTCTCGATCGGGAATCTCGAACCTGACTTCGTCTGGATAGTCGTAATCTTGATCGCTCACCGAGACCACGAGCGATTGAATGGTGGGATATTGCGAAGAGATGGCCGCGTGAAGATCGGCGGCGAAGGTTGCAATTCCACATTGCCGTGGCACGTAGTCGCTCAGGAACGCCAGCTTTCGCAGCGGTATTAAGGATTCAGTGGGCCGAACATTGCTTGGGGCATTGGTAATCATCTTGAGTAATCAGGAACGACGTGGGCGCACGACGCAACTTCGGGGTTTACCAGCCTCGGGGAACTGCTTTCACCGATTGCCTATCAATGATGTTAGGTCAAAACCTGATTTCTTGAAGCTTTCTTTGCACTCGGGCATCTGATAGCCTCCACGAACCCTCGCAGAGATGCCGATGATCACACGCCGGATGCGCTTCGAAAATTATAGCGCGCTTCACTCAAGTGCTCGGGCGACAATTTCCTTCGATTACCTCGCAGAGTGATGGAGCCGGCGAGACCAGCTATCGGAAGATCCTTAGAAAGGTGCGCCTTCACCTTTCTGTTGTCCTGTCGGGCGTGGATCAGGGACCAAAAGGCAGGTGGGAGGAAAAGCATGAACCGCGTTGCGCTGATCACCGGAGTTGGTCCCGGCCTGGGCGCAGCCCTTGCTCGGCGCTTCGCTCGGGAAGGTTTCCGAATCGGATTGATCGCGCGAAAGCCGGATTTTATCCAAGCGCTGGGTCGCGAAATTTCGGACGCAGGGTCATCTGCACTCTGCTTGCCCGTTGATGTGAGCCGGCCAGCTGAAGCGGCCGCGGCCGTAAGCCAGTTGCGCGAAAAGCTCGGTCCGGTCGGGGTTCTCATTCACAATGCCAGCGGCGGGGCGGGTGAAGGCTTGCTGAGCACGACGCCCGAAGAGTTCGAGCAGTCCTGGCGCGTCGGCACGCTCGGTGCGTTCGTGTATGCAAGAGAGACTGCTCGCGACATGCTTGCCGCGGGGGCAGGAGCAATGCTTTTCACCGGCGCAACCTCCAGTGTGCGCGGTGGAAGCTGGCTGGCGTTTAGCAGCGCCAAATTCGCCTTGCGCGGTCTTGTGCAATCGCTTGCCCGGGAGCTTTGGCCGCGAGGTATTCATGTCGCGCACGTTGTCATAGATGGCCTCATTGATGGATCCGCCGGCGACGCGCACCAGGAGAACGAACCGGCCCTCGATCCCGCCCGGATCGCCGATGCTTACTGGCATCTCGCCGACCAACATTGCTCCGCATGGACGCTCGAACTCGATCTTCGCCCGTCTGCGGAGCAGTTCTATGTCTGAGTCTTAAACCATCTTCGCCTCTCTGAATAGATTAGCCGGAGCTCGCGGCAACGGAGAGCTGAGAGTTGGACCGGCTATTCGTCGTCTAGAGGGATGTGTCCTTGGTCTCGCGCGCCAGTACCAGCCCGATAAGTGTCAGGAGCGTCGATCCTGAGAGATAATAGCCGACCGCTGGGAGACCGTACGTGGTTGCCAGCCACGTTGCGGCATAAGGGGCCAGTGACGCACCAAAGATACCAGCCAGGTTGAAGGTGAGCGAGCTGCCGGTGTAACGCACGGCCGTGGGGAAAAGCTCGGCCAGCACTGTCCCAAGAGGTCCATAGGCGAGGCCGACCAGCGACATGCCAATCGTCATGGCGAGGATCGCCCCCACCAAGCCAGCTTCGAACATGGGTGGCATGGCCAAGCCGAAAACGAAAATGGCTGCGTGAACGCTCATCAACATGGGCCGTCGCCCTCGCTCGGCGAGCACGGCGGACCAGGGAATCGTCAGCGCGAAGAAGAGGATTCCGAAGAGCTGAATGAGCAAAAACTGCTCGCGTGTGTAGCCCAGTGCACGGGTACCCCATACGAGGGCGAACACCGTCATCAGATAAAAAATAACGAATGTTGTGAGCGACACGAGAACGCCCACCGCGAGCGTTGCCGGGTGCTCGCGCAGCACCATCAGCATCGGGACCTTCACCCGTTGGCGCCGATTGATCGCTTCCCGGAAGACCGGGGTCTCGCCGATGGTGAGCCGGACATAGAGGCCGACCGCGACGAGCACCGCGCTCGCCAGAAAGGGAATCCGCCACCCAAAGGTGAAGAACTGCTCGTCGGAGAGCCAGCGGGAGAGCAAAACGAAGACGCCGCCCGAGAAGAGAAAACCAATCGGCGCGCCAAGTTGCGGAAACATTCCGTACCACGGCGCGCTTTCCCGGCGGCGCGTTCTCCGTCGCGAGGAGCACCGCTCCGCCCCACTCACCGCCGAGACCGAGACCCTGACCGATACGGCAAAGCGAGAGCAGGACTGGGGCAGCGATGCCGATCGTGCCATATGTAGGCAGCAAGCCGATGAGGACCGTGGAGACGCCCATGGTGAGCAGAGCTGCAACGAGGGTCGCCTTGCGCCCTACACGGTCTCCAAAATGGCCGAACAGCGCCGAGCCGATCGGTCGCGCGAGGAACGCAATTCCGAACGTTGCCAGCGAGGACAGTGTGGCCGTTGCCGGATCCGAGGCTGGGAAGAAGAGCTTCGGAAAGACCAGCACTGCCGCCGTCGCATAGATGTAAAAGTCAAAAAATTCAATAGCCGTGCCGATCAAGCTGGCAAACAGCACTTGTCGGGGACTATTGATTGTTTGCAACTCGCCGCGTTGAGTTTTGCGGGTCTCTGGCTGGTGTATATCACCGTTCATCTGAAGGCTCTAAATCTGGAGTAGAGCGGTGTTGAGGTGTCGAAACAAAGCAATGGCCCTAAGCCGCCGCTGGAGCGTTGAGCAGCGCAGCCCTCCACCATCAGTCCTCTGACGATCCGCTGACCTCTTTATTGCGAAGCCCGTCGTCGCAAACACCAGCTTCGAATCATGCGTCGTGATCGGCTGAGCCATGCTTCTGGAAGGACCCCCGGTTTGATAGCACATTGGTCTCGTCCCATGGATCTGTGCTCCGGCCAATCAGTCCGAATGAATAATTCCATTGCGCGACGATGCGAATAGGGATGCTCGATGTCAAGCGTGGTGCTGGTTAGGAGCCTAAGCGCGTTGTACTATGCTCTTGTCGAGAGTTTGCCGTGCCGTATTTATCACCGAAAAGGCGGCATTCTGTGCAGGCTCGCCGCCAGCTGATTTCATTTCAACATTATGCGTTATTGTTTGCTTTGCTCCATTTTGTGCAGCGTCTGTGGTTCCATTTGTCAGTCGCAGACGGCATTCAAAGTTATTCCGCTGGGTGCGAAGGGCGGCAATGACGAGAGCAATCTATCAGCTTATGCGGTTGCCGTGGCTGGCACAAACGCTTATGTCTGTCTCGACGCCGGTACGTTATACCATGGCATCAGGCAAGCTCTGGCCGCTAAGCTTCTAGACGGAACAGTCTTCGAAGTACTGCAAAATCAGCTGAAAGGCTATCTGATCTCACATCCCCACCTGGACCACGTCGCTGGCCTCATTCTCAACTCTCCGGAGGATTCACCGAAGCCGATCTATGGTTTACCCTTTTGTCTTAAAATCCTTCGGGAAGAATATTTCAACTGGAAAAGCTGGCCGAACTTCGGCAACGAGGGAGAAAAGCCGCTCCTCAACAAATACCGCTATACGACCCTTTCCACGGAGAAGGAAATACCTTTGGAGCACACAGCAATGTATGTGAGGGCATTCGCCCTAAGCCATTCGCGCCCGTATCAAAGCACTGCCTTTTTAATCCGCCACGCCGAAAACTACCTGCTTTATGTTGGGGATACTGGAGCTGATGCGGTTGAGCAATCCGATAAACTTTTTGCCCTCTGGCAGGCTATCAGCCCATTGATCGCTGCCAATAGGCTGAAGGCGATCTTCATTGAGGTATCGTTTAGCAACGCTCATCCGGATGAGTTCATTTTTGGCCACCTAACCCCACGCCTGCTTATGAATGAACTGAAAATATTGAATCGGCTTGCCGGAGGACTTAGAGGCTTGCCGATCGTGATTACGCACATCAAGTCGGTTGCTCATCGCGAATCGATCAGGAAAGAACTGCACGAATTGATTGACCTTGAGGTGAAGCTTATCTTTGCGGAGCAAGCGAAACTGTTGGAGCTTTAGAAGCCCAGAAGTGCGCGGCAAAGCAACGGCAGCGTTTTGTGCTAGCAGACCGAAATCGGTTGGGTTAAACGAGGAAATATCATGGAATAAAGCCTCGCCATATGATAGCGAGGTGCTGTCTTAGTTAGGCAGTCGCCGGGCAGTGGCGGCGTGAATCCCCAATTGGGGCTAAGTCATGGAATCGTCCCCTGTAAACAAGGTTTTCGTGGCTCCACTGGGGGGGCCGCTCGCTCATGTTTAAGCGAGTCAAGGCCCCTCATGCCGCGGCAAAGCTGACGGTTACGAGAGCGTGTGCGGTATGTGATCAAAAGATCGGATTCTTCGGTGCGAGACCGAGCCTGACGCGTCCTGCGGCCTCGAGCCAAAGCGGGGCGAAGACCACATGCTGCATGACCGCGTGGATGTCCCGGTGCGCCCGCTCGATGAGGCAGTCAACATAGAGTGCGGACGCACCGGCTGCCTCATACATCGACCTGACCACGGCCTTGGCGGCGTGCGCGGCATGGTGGCCACTCTCCCACAGGCGACTGCGTTGGGTGTCCGTCACAAGGGTGCCTTGATGGCAGGCGGCCCACAGGTCGCCCAACGTTTCGTGGAGCAGAAGTCGAGCTGAAGCGAGCTTCGCCGCTGACGAAGCTATCAGCGTTTGGACCCACGGACGATCCCGCATTCCTGGAAAGGGATCCACCTGGACCTTGGATGTCGCCAGTTCGAGCAGGGTGTCCGTCGTCGCCTGCGCAACGCCCAGGCAGATCGCGGCGCACTCCGCACAGACTGTGGCAAAGAACGGCATCCGAGATAGAGGCCCATCGTCCTGAGGGCAGTCTGCGAAGGAAAAAGTCCGCTCCACAGGAACGAACACGTCATCCACTACAATATCGTGGCTTCCGGTAGCCCGCAGTCCCCCAGCATGCCACGTGTCAAGGATCTGATAAGCGCCTTTCGGCACATAGGCCATTCTTGTCTCGGGTTCGCCGGCAGGCAGCTTGCGTGGCTCAGTTCCTTCCATGACAACGCACATCACCGGAATCCAATCGGCCAGTTCGCAGCCGGAGACCAGCGACCAGCGCCCGGAAACCTGGAACCCCTGTTCGACCACCACAGCCTTTCCTGATGGGCGCGTGGAGCCGGCGAAGAGCCGCCGGGGGTCATGGAAAAGCTCCGCCTTCACCGCGTTAGAGGAATAACGACTGGCATGACCCACGAATTGATTGATCCAGACAATCCACGCAACCGAAGGGTCCGCCCAAGCCAGTTCCTCAAGAATTCGGAGAACAAGTTTCGGTTCAGCCTCATGTCCCCCGAGATTCGCGGGCACTGCAAGGCGGCACAGTCCGGCATCAATGAGGCCGTTGACGACCTGCGGCGCCAGGCAGCGGGCCTCTTCACTCTCCCGGCACGTCGCGCGAATCGTGGTCCGCAGCGCCTGTGCCGCACGTAATTGATCATTCATACCGCCTTCATACCACAGGGCGGTGATCCTGCGTTTGCCTGGAACGCTCAATCGCTGGCCTGAAACGTCCAAGCCTTGCTCCGCCTTCGCTCAGCCCGTGTCCGAGTTACGTTTTCGCCGACAGTTCAGCAGTCTCGTCGCGTCTCGTATCGCGTTTGCGATGATCGATGGGGGACCGACCAAACTTCGTTTTAAAGGTGCGGCTGAAGTGCGACGGTTCCTCGAATCCGCATTCGAGGGCGATTTCCGTGATGCTCATGCTGGTCGTCCGCAACATCTGCGCAGCGCATTGAAGACGCCGCCCGATCAGCCACTTTGCCGGTGTGATTCCGTAGACTCGGCGAAACTCGCGCTTGAACGAAGAGAGGCTGCGATGACACATCTTCGCGAAGGCGTTGAGTGGAAGGCTATGGCGAAAGTTGGCCTCCATGATCGCGGGGAGCGGCGGGGCGTCGCACGTGGCCAGTGAACGGAAGTATGCAGATAATGCCGGATTGCCCGGGCTGATGAGGATGCTCGTGAGCAACTCCTTGAGCTTCAGATTCAGGAGGGCTTCAGGCGGTTTCTCATCGCCGGCAAAGTAAACGAGCATCGACTGGAAAAACGCCGACAAAGAGATGTCGTTGTTCACGCGGATCACGAGCTCGCGCGTATCGAGAGGTTTGGAAATCGGTTGGAGGTCCGCCGCCAGGTCGAGAACCGCTTCCCGGATAAAGGCATCGGGAATGAAGAATATCAGGATGCAAGGATCTTCCTCAAAGTGCGGCGGCAAAACAAACGCCCCCTTCTTAAAGAAAACGGTTTCACCAGTCTCCACCGTCCACGTTTCGGTGAAAGTCTTCCAGGTTGAGCGCGCGCTCACCACGTGCACGAGGTGGTCGGTCTGCGACCAGATACCCAATGGTTCCTCGTGCGCCGGACAGGTGAATTGGGCGAAAAGCATCTCTCCAATTTCGAATCGCTTCGCGGTCGGATTTCCGCGAATAACGTCGTAGGCATTCAGCATGGAGTTCATGGAGCGGGTCCGGCTCTCCTAGAGCTGACATTGACCAGTTGAAGCAGTCACGTCAGCGAACTGCATATCCCGAAACATCGAAGAAATGACCATGAATGCTAGCGGTTTCCTGAAAAACTCTCCAGCCGCGTGCCTGGTGAAGCCGCCGGCCTTCGGCAAGCGGGCGCAGGATTGAGCCCGCACTTGCATAGGCTGACCACGGTGCAATGGGCCGAAAAGCATTTTCTTGTCAGGCGCCGGTGATGTTATTTAGGGCACATGAGCATCGCGATTATAGCAGCTGTCTTCATAGTTCTCATTTCCACGGCGTACATTTCGTACGGGCGGTGGATCTCGCGCCTCCTAACGATTGATAACCAGAGGACAACTCCCGCCCATGCCGTAAACGACGGGGAAGATTTTGTTCCCACCAAAAGATTCTACCTTTTTGGCCAACACTTCTCGGCCATCGCGGCGGCTGGGCCGATAGCGGGTCCAATCGCCGCCTGCCTGGCTTTCGGTTGGCTGCCGTGCCTGCTCTGGATCGCTATCGGAGTGGTGCTCATTGGTGCCGTGCACGACTTTACGAGCCTGGCCGCCAGCGTCCGGCATGGCGCTCGCTCGATCGCCGAGGTTGCCAAAGACCGCATTAGCTCTCCCGCTGGGCGCGCTATGATGGCCTTTATCTGGATAGCTCTGGTCTACGTGATTATCGCATTCGCCGATATCACCGCCAGCAGCTTTGTCTCGTCTGTTGACGAAATCAAAGGCATCAAGGTCAATTTCAATCCTGGAGGAGCCGTCGCCTCAGCAAGCATTTTTTATTTGCTGCTCGCCCTTGTCATGGGCGTGACGAAAAGATTATTGAATCCTCCGCTGTGGCTCCTCACGGCCATTTTCGTTCCGGCCACCTTTGCGGTGGTCTGGGCAGGCACTTGGTGTTCTGAGTTATTCTCGTTCGACGCGAAGACTTGGGCGCTGATTATTTGCGGATACTGTTTTCTCGCATCCCTCTGCCCGGTATGGCTGCTTCTGCAGCCACGTGGATATCTCGGCGGATTTGTTTTGTACTCGGCGCTCGCCGTCGGTCTGATAGGCGTTTTCTTTGGCGGCTACTCTATTGAGCAGCCAGCTTTCAAGGGGTGGAATGTGGGTGGCCTGACGGGGTCGCTTTTCCCCTTCCTTTTCGTGACGATTGCCTGCGGCGCCTGCTCAGGTTTCCATGGTTTGGTTTGTTCCGGAACAACCTCCAAGCAGATCGACAAAGAGTCCGACATGCACCCGATCGGCTACGGCGCTATGCTGGCGGAGGGTTTGGTTGCTCTGCTTGCCCTGGCGACAGTGATGATTATGTCCGCGGATGATGTGCGTGGACTGACGCCAGGTACTGTGTATGGCAATGGGCTTGGAGAATTTCTCACTCTCATTATCGGCAAGGAAAACCTGCCCTTTGCCATCACTTTTGGAGCCATGGCTTTTTCGACTTTTGTCTTCGACACCATTGACGTGGCCACAAGGCTGGGCCGCTATTTGATTCAAGAACTTACGGGATTGAAAACACTCTCGGGGGCGGCGCTCGCCACTCTCGTGACAGTCGGCGTGCCCGCCCTTCTTCTTTCGATGGCGGGTCCGGGATCTTGGAGTAGGTTTTGGACTCTCTTCGGCGCTTCAAACCAACTTTTGGCAGCTCTTACGCTTTTGTCGGTGACGATGTGGCTCAAAGAAAGCGGTCGACGCGTCGCTTTCACGGCAATTCCCTTAGTCTTTGTCTTGGTGATTACGATGTGGGCACTGGTCAGCATCAGTTATACCAGCTATCAACAGACCAAGGGCTTCGACACGTCGCTGCTCAACAGCGTTTTCTCGGCCGCCTTGATCGGACTTGCTCTCTTTGTTGCTGGTCAGTTTCTGATAAAGTTGAAGGCGAGAAAAGTCGAAGTTCCCAGAGTTGCCCCTTCGGCTTGAGTTGCGAGTCGCAGACGAGAAAAGCGAAATCGGAGCATGGCGGGTTCGGCGCGCCTCAGTACTTTCCTCGCGCTTGGGCCTTGCACCGCGCCTGCTTCGTTCCAGATTCCCAAATGGTAAGTCAGCAGGCCACAAGGGAAGTGAGTTGCGCGAGTTGCCGCGAGGCGGATTCCTTCCTTTTCGGTCCCAAGTCGGAGATGTGGCGGATCAGTCGCGAGCGATGCGGGCTTATCTACGGTCCAGCCGCGGCTATCTTACAAGTGGCTCATCCGCGGATTGCGCAGGGCGTTTACGAACACAGCAACTTCCGACGGGATACCTTGGGCCGGCTCCGCCGCACGCTCAAGAGCACCAACGAGATCGTGTTCGGCCGGGTGTCTGAAGCAGAAGCCGTCAGCAGGGATCTCGCCGCTGTGCATGGAAGGGTTCGAGGCAGGGTCTTTCCGGCTGTCGAAGGGCCGAAGACTTACTCAGCTTTTGAACCGGACCTTTTATTCTGGGTTCTCGCCACTCTGATCACCGGCGCGCTGGCGGGCTATGAATTCATTTACGGAGAATTAGCCCTTCGCAGAAAGGAGGCTTTCTATGGCGACGCATGCCGGTTCGGGGCGTATTTCGGCGTAAAAGAATCGCATTGCCCGGAGGGGTGGAGGGCGTTTCAGGACTACTACACGAGCATGCTTGAAGGTGACCTGCTGGGAAGCCACTGGATGTGCCGCGAGTTGGCCAGGGCGGTAATCTATCCGTGTGATTCGACCGGGGTACGCCTACTTGGACTCGGCATAGACTTTCTCCCGCTCGAAACGCTGCCATCCCGAATCCGGCAGCGTCTCGGATTGCAGTCTACGACTTGGAGTCGCGTCCGTATGCGGGTCACTCGCAGAGTGCTACCGAAGCTCTTTCCCGTCCTTCCCCGTCGTCTGCGCTTCTATCCCGAGTACCTCAAAGCGATCCGTGGTTGTTGAGAGGTTTCCCACTACGGAGTTGCCTGCCATCTTTACGTCTCCCGCTCGATTTTGCTAGGTTCCCTCGATGCTTCTATCGAATGGAGTTTGCGTCGCGAGTGGGGAAAAGCGTTGCCGCCGTGCGGATGAGCTTTGATGGAAACCTCCAATCTCAAACACCAGCGCATCATCGCTAATGCCGGTTCAGGAAAGACCTATCGGCTGACGACGCGATATATCGAACTCCTTGAACGGCAGGTTCCCGCTGAACGTATCGTCGCGCTGACTTTCACGCGAAAAGCAGCCGGAGAATTCTTGAACGCCATTTTTGAGCGACTGGTGGAAGCCGCTTCCTCCGCCGGCGCGGCGCGAGCTCTCGCGGGACAAACTGGCATGAAGGGATTGTCCGTGACGAGTTGCCTCTCTCACCTTCGCCAGCTCATCGAAAAGCTTCCGCTTCTCACACTCGGCACGCTCGATAGTTTCTACGGACGAATTCTCCGGACATTTGCTTTCGAATGCGGCTTTTCGCGTGAGGTGACGATTCTTGATGATCATCTGCAAGCGGTCCTTCGCCGCCAAGTCCTCGCCGACGTCTTGCGACAAGCAGGAAGCGATCAAGAAGGCTTTGCAGAGCTCCTTGATCTCATTCGCAAACAGGCCCGCAATCGCGAAGGCCGCGATGTCAGCGGAACCCTTGAACGCGAGATCGAGGAATTGCACGAACGCTTCCTCCTCACCTCGAGGGACAAACCATGGGGCGACTCGGCGATCATCTGGCCGCAGCAATGTCCAGCTCTCGCCAGTGGTGATCTCTCCCTGCTTGCGGAGAGCTTCGAGCGTGCACTTTTTCAGATCCACCCGACGATGGAGGAGAGACATCGCAAAGACTGGAAACATCGTGTGGGCGAGATGCGCGCCTTGCACAATGGCTCGTCGGCCTCGGAAAGGCTCGTTAGATTCGCGTTGCAAGCCATCTGCCCGCTGCCCAGCAAACCCGGACACTTTCGTCTGAAGGGTATGAGCGGGAAAGCATTCGATTTTCCCGATGCGTTGCGTGATAGCGTCATCATGCTCGGGCACGCCATCATCCGGTTCGAACTCGAAGGCAGGCTTGCTCGATCGCGTGCGCTCTATAAGCTCCTGGATCGTTTCGAGGCCCGGTATCACCGCGAAGTCCGGGACACCGGGCAACTCACCTTTCTCGATGTCGCCGGATTGCTCGCTGCAGCCAGCGGTCGAGCCTGGGGTTCGAGATCGCTGCGCCCGTTCAGTCAAGAGGAACTGTGTTTCCGGTTGGATTGCTCGTATGATCACTGGCTGCTTGATGAATTTCAGGACACAAGCCGTCTGCAGTGGCAAGCGCTGCGCGATCTCGTCGACGAGGTGATCCAGAGTGATACGGGCCGACGCTCGTTCTTCTACGTCGGTGACACCAAACAGGCCATCTATGCCTGGCGCGGTGGTGATCCGCGGCTTTTCGAGGAGGTCGCCGATTTTTACAATGCCTCCGGAACGGGACGAATCGACACAAGCGAAGCGCTGAATGTGTCCTTTCGCTCCGTCCCGGAGATTCTGGATGCGATAAACACAATCTTTTCGCCGGACCACCTCAGAGACGTGGCTGAGAAGCTTGATTTTCCCGAACGGATGCTCGAACGATGGGGCGCCGCGTGGCGTAAGCACGCGCCGCACCGCACCTCGCGCGATAGTGGCTGCTTCGAGTGGCGGCCGCTCGATTTGGCTGCTGATGATAGGACAGGGATGCTCGACAAGGAAGTTGCCAGGCTCATCGTCGAGATCGACCCGCTGGCCAAAGGCTGGTCCTGTGCGGTGCTTGTTCGCTCCAACGCTCGCATCCTTACCGTGATCGATGCGCTTCGTAGGGCGGGCGTGCCTGCCGCATCAGAGGGCAGGTTTTTCCCCGCTCAGGATAGCGATCTTGTAACGGCCTTGCTCGCGCTGCTCAAAGTTGTGGCCCATCCCAATGATTTGCTCTCCTTCGGCCATGTCAGCATGACTCCGTTGACAAGTCTCATTGAGGGCGACCTGGCTAAGTTTCGTGCCGCGGCTTTCGCGAAGATTCGTGAGTCTGGCTTCCAAGGAGTCTTGGCTGATTGGCTGAGAAAAGTGAGCATCGAAAACCACCCCTTCGCGCAAGGTAGGGCAGAAGAACTTCTGAAAGGGGCTGCGGCTTTCGACGAAGTCCGGCAAGGAATTGCCTGTGTGGATGAATTTGTCTCTTTCGCGCGCGAGTTTGTCTCCACAGAGGATCCTGCTGAGCAAACCATTAGAGTTCTTACCATCCACGCCGCGAAGGGTCTGGACTTTGACATGGTGGTCTTGCCGGACATCGATACCTCTTCCTTTGGCGGAAGGCGAGAGGGCTCTGTGCATCTTCATTGTGATGCGCAGGGGCAGATCGTGTGGGGATTGGAGCTGCCACCAAAGGGCGTCTGCCTTGCCGACCCTGTGCTTCGGCAGGCCTGGGAAGACGATGCGGCGGAGGATTGCTACGAAAATCTCTGTGTCTACTACGTCGCTATGACGCGGGCAAAGCGTGGCCTTTATGTGCTGAGCAGGAGACTCAGTCAACGGAGTGATTGCCGCGATTTTAACCGGCTGATGTATGAAACTTATTCAGAAAGCGGAACGGTATCGGGAAATCCTCGCTGGCACGAAAGATTGCGGAAGCGGGCGCCGAAAATGGAAGTGCCGCCCATTGAGACTTTTTCTGGAGAACGCGAGGTAACCCAGCATCCCTTGCGACCCTCCCAGGCGAGCGCCTCATCGCTCAAGGCGGCGTCGTTCTTTAGTGAAACGAGCAATCTTGCCACGGGGTCCGCTGTGCACGGTGCTCTTGCGAAGATCTCATGGATCGACGAGGGGTTGCCTCAATTCGCCGATCTCTCGCCGGACGTCGCTGTGATCGTAGCCAACTTCCTTGAGACGGGGACGGCGAAACGACTTCTGAGCCGACCTTCGACACCTCATTTGCTTTGGCGTGAAAAGGCTTTCGATGTCTTGGTCGACGGCAAGTGGGTCAGCGGCGTTTTCGACCGTGTGATCATTTACCGCAACAGTGCCGGCGAGACACTTCAAGCAGCGATCTATGACTTCAAGACGAATGAAGGCGGGATTTCGGAAACCTACGCAGGGCAAATGAATCTGTATCGGCAAAGCCTCGGTCGTCTTGTCAGTTTGCCAGCGGAGAAAATTACCTCCAGTCTGATCGCCGTGCGCACGGGAGAGGAGATCCCGGTCTTTTGATTAGCCGCTTTTAGACGCGCTCTCGACTAAACCGAAGCTTCAAGCCAGATACGGAATTGTCAGCGGCCCCTGCGGCAGGACAGCGACACGAGCCTGCCGGCCGATCGCGTCGAGGCACTTCTTCACTTCGGCGCCAATGTCTGGGCAGGGAGTGAGATGACAGGCTCGCACGACCTCGTCAGACAGTAAGCTGTAAACTAGCACGCGCGCTTTGCGTTGCACGAGCGCCTGGATTTGTGCCTGCCACTGTTCGGGCCGCACGAAGTCCGGGCTCGCCAGCATCGCTAGAATTTCTTCTGAGTTCGACGCCTGGCGCAGCAGTTTGTCAAACGGGCAGTCGGCTGGAACGCCTTCGCGACATTCAGCGGCGAGGATCAGCGTGCCGCCGGGCTTGATGATCCGCGCGCCGGCGCTCATCCCCTTCACGCCTTGATACAAGCTCATGTCAAGCGGATAGCCACTGTTCGTCGTGACGACGACATCGAACGGCGACTCGACTCGTTGCATTGCTGATTGTCGGACGAACTCGGTGCCCGCCTTGTGGGCGTTGATGATGTCGCCCGCAAAGACTCTGGTGATCTGCCGTTGTTCGTTGAGCGTGACGTTCAACACAAAACTCGGCCCGACTCGCAGCGCCACGTCGCGCAGTTCTTCCCAAAGGGGATTGCCTTCGGTCACACCAAAAGTCGCGTTCGGATCGCCGATGTTTTCCGCGCCATGATTGCTCATGACGGTTGGCAAAGCGGCGGTGCCGGGGCAGATGCCTTTGATGCCGCCGCTGAATCCGGCAAAAAAATGCGGCTCGATAAACCCGGTGATGACACGAACATCAGCTTCCACAACGTGGCGATTGATCAAAGCCGGTGTGCCGTCACGCATCGTGCCGAGTTGAACGTGCTCGCGCGGATTCTCCGGCTCATGGTTGAGCACGCGGTAATCCCTTAGCATTTCCGGCGTGAGCATCTTTTCCAATTCAGCGCTCGTGTTTGGCCGATGGGTGCCGAGTTGGTTGAGCAGAGTAATATCCTCACGAGGGACGTGCGCCAAGTGCTGGAGCAGCCACGGGATAAGCCGATCGTTCGGCGTTGCGCGTGTAATGTCCGTGAAGGAAATGCAGACTTTATCGCCTGGCCGGATGATCTCTCTCAGCGGCTTTGCGGCGATGGGCCTCTCGAGTGCGTTGATGACTGCAGTGCGCTCATCCGTCAAACCAGGGGTGTGCCTCGGCGCGATGACTGTCGTGCGATCTTCGGGCAGTTCCACGGGCAACTGCCCCTCACCATAGGCGAGATTGATTTCATATTTACGAGAGCACTTGGACGCTTTCTTCGACTTGTAGCCAGATCCGGCCGATCCCGCCACCCGATCTTCTCATCTTGCCTGGAGGAACCGGGCTTTAATTGGCTTTAGTTTTCAGGTGGGACAGTGGATCGAGCGGAACTCAGAAATGTTTTTAGGCGGCCCGGGTTATTTCTTCGCCGTCGCCAGTAAAGTCTCAAATTTGGGCGCTTGAGTTTCCCTCGAAACAATGCCGATTTCGATTTGGGAAAATCCCGCTCGTTTCAAGATCTGTTGGAGATCGATTTCAGAGAAGCCGAGCCATACATCGGCATAGAGCTCGCGGGCCTGCTCGTTGCTGTGGCTCGCCAGATCGAGGATAACAATCCGGCCTCCCTCGCGAAGAATTCGATGAGCGGCACTGACCGCTCTTTGCGGGCTCGATGCATGATGAAGCGCCTGACTGAAAAGCGCCATGTCCACACTTTCAACCTCGATAGGTGGGTCTTCAATGTCCCCGAGACGATACTCAAGGTTTCGGAAGCCGTGCTCCCGGGCCAGAGTTGCGCCGAATTCTACCATCTTGTCCGAGTTGTCGATCGCGATGACTTTTTTGGCTCTCCGCGCAAGCAACTGCGAGAGCGTGCCTTCGCCGGCGCCAAGATCCGCGATCACCATCGGAGGCAACAGCCGCAGCAACGCATGAGCTAAAGCCTGCCATGAACGCCCCGGCAGGTACCGGCGACCGAACCTCCCCGCCAGCTTGTTGAAATACTCGGCCGCCTTGTCCTTTCGCTTTCGGAGGACAAGGTTGAGGGCGGCCGCGTCATGAGCGGCTTCCGGAAGTTCGTCCCGCGCCGCCTCCAGAATCGAACGAAGCGAGGCAACGGTCTCCGGGCGCACGGAATAGAAAATGTTCTTTCCAACCCGCCGATTGCGGGCGATAGCCTCCCGCTTGAGCAAAGAAAGACTCGCGGAAATCCTCGATTGCCCCATCCCTAGAATTTCCTGCAACTCGGCCACCGTGAGCTCCTCCTCCAACAGCAAAAGCAGCAGCCGAAGCCGGGTCGGGTCGGAGATCGCACGCAGAGATTTGACAATCGATGCCATCCGACCTATGAAAATATTTCAATATCTTAATAAGTAAATGCCCCGACGCTATATTTTCTCTTCCGAATCCGTAGGGGAGGGACACCCCGACAAAGTGTGCGACACGATTTCGGATGCCATCCTGGACGCGTGTCTTGCCCAGGACAAGTTTAGTCGCGTGGCCTGCGAAACGCTTGTGAAGAGCAACATCGTGGTCGTTGGCGGGGAGATCACCACAAAGGCTCAGTTTGACTACAATGCGATCATCCGGCAGGCGATTCGGGAAATTGGTTATATAAACAAGGACGACCTCTTTCATGCGGATCACGTCTTCGTCAGCAACTACATCACCGCACAAAGCCCCGACATAGCTCAGGGAGTTGATGCGCGGAAAGCGAAGGGCAAGGCGGGCGCGGAGCAGGGCGCTGGCGATCAGGGTCTGATGTTCGGCTATGCTTGTGATGAGACTCCTGAGCTGATGCCGGCCCCCATCATGTTTGCGCATCGTCTCGGTCGCGAGCTCACGCGGTTGCGCAAGAGCGGGAAAGTGGATTGGTTGCGCCCCGACGCCAAGAGCCAGGTCTCTGTTGCCTACGAAGATGGCAAGCTGCAGGCCATCACGAATGTGGTCGTTTCTACACAGCACACTGTCGACATCGGGCATGCGGAACTTAAGAAATTTGTCGTCGAGAAGGTCATCCGCAAGGTTCTTCCTAAGTCTCTCTTAACCTCGAAAACAGAGTTCCTCGTGAACCCCACCGGGCGCTTTGTCACCGGGGGTCCTCAAGGAGATAGCGGCTTGACGGGGCGCAAGATAATTGTCGATACGTATGGAGGAATGGGACGTCACGGCGGGGGAGCCTTCTCGGGCAAAGACCCGTCCAAGGTGGATCGTAGCGCCGCTTACATGGGCCGCTATGTGGCGAAGAATGTGGTGGCGGCCGGTCTCGCGGCCAAATGTGAGCTACAATTCGCCTACGCGATCGGGCATCCCGATCCAGTGAGCATCCACATCGATACCTTCGGCACAAACGAGGTTTCCGAAGAGAGAATCGAGGCAGCTGTTCTGCAGACATTTAGTTTTAAACCCGCTGACATCATTGAACAACTTAACCTGCTGCGTCCGATTTATTCGAAGAGCACAAATTATGGACACTTCGGGAAGGACGATCCCGATTTGACCTGGGAGCGTACGGACCAGGCCAGCGCACTCCGCGCCATCGTTAAATGAGAGAATAGGCCAGGTGCAATCCGCTTTTTCACAGATGACGGCAGCACTGGGTGGTTGTTCGCAAAATAGACATTTTAAGGCTCACGCGCCGCTGCCGAGCACGCAAGTCTCTGGCATCGCTGAATTCTACAATTTATGACTACTGCAACACTTACAAAAGCCGCCGATTTCAAAGTCGCTGACATCACTCTGGCAGATTGGGGACGCAAGGAAATTTCCATCGCTGAGAAAGAGATGCCCGGCTTGATAGCCATTCGGGAAAAATACGCGCCGGAGAAACCGCTTAAGGGCGTGCGGATCACGGGTTCGCTGCACATGACCATTCAGACTGCAGTTCTCATCGAGACGCTCGTTGAGCTTGGCGCGACGGTCCGTTGGGCAAGTTGTAACATCTTCTCCACGCAAGATCATGCGGCGGCGGCGATCGCGAAAGCGGGGGTTCCCGTCTTTGCCTGGAAGGGGGAAACGCTCAAGGAGTATTGGGATTGTACATGGAAAGCCGTCCTCGATGCTGAAGGGAAAGGTCCGCAACTCGTCGTCGACGATGGCGGCGACGTGACGCTTTTGCTTCATAAGGGCTATGAACTCGAGGAAGGGGACAATTGGGTGAACACGCCCAGCACCAGTCATGAAGAGGAAGTCATCAAAGATCTTCTTAGGAAAATTCATTCGGAGAATCCGTTCATTTTCCACGAGATCGCCAAAGAATGGCGCGGCGTTTCCGAGGAGACCACGACCGGTGTGCACCGGCTTTACAAGCTTCAAGAGCTCGGGAAGTTGCTGGTGCCGGCGTTCAATGTGAACGACTCGGTGACCAAATCGAAGTTTGACAACCTGTACGGTTGCCGCCACTCGCTGGTGGACGGCATCAATCGCGCGCTTGACGTGATGATCTCTGGCAAAGTCGCTGTGATTTGCGGATATGGCGATGTCGGAAAAGGCTGTGCGCAGTCCCTCAAGGGGCAGGGCGCTCGGGTCATCGTGACCGAAGTCGATCCTATCAATGCCCTGCAGGCGTCCATGGAAGGCTACGAGGTGACGACCATTGAGGAAACTCTCGGGCGCGGGGATATCTATGTAACCGCCACAGGTAATGTGGACGTCATAACCATTGAGCACCTGGCGCAAATGAAGGATCAGGCGGTCGTTTGTAATATCGGCCACTTCGATAACGAGATTCAGGTCGACCGGCTGAACACCTTCCCCGGTATCAAGAAGCTGAACATCAAACCTCAGGTGGACAAATATACCTTTCCTGATGGTCATGAAGTTTTTCTGCTTGCCGAAGGACGGCTCGTGAATCTTGGCTGCGCGACCGGTCACCCGAGCTTCGTGATGAGCAGCAGCTTTTCGAATCAAACGCTGGCCCAACTCGATCTTTGGAGGAATCGTGAGGTCTACCAGCCGTCAGTCTATGTCTTGCCCAAGAAGCTGGACGAGGAAGTCGCTCGGCTGCATCTAGGCAAGATTGGGGTCAAGTTGACTAAGCTTAGTCAACAGCAAGCCGATTACCTCGGGGTGTCTGCGGAAGGTCCTTATAAGTCGGAGCACTATCGATATTAGCTGTTAGCGTTTTCCTCTTGGGACGGGGCGAAACAGCTTCGTGCCCGGTTAAGCATTCGCATCCTGAGCGCAGCGTGGATGTAAACCCCTGCGTCCACCGCGTGGCTGCAAATTAGGTGCTTGTTACGATCGCCCCGACAAGTTCCCCGGCTTTGCAGAAATCGGCGTGTCTTTAGTTTGAAAGCCGCTTATTCCTCTTGTCGATGCTCGAGAGGACTTTTCGGCTGAAGCAGAACGGCACAACCGCCGTGCGAGAGATCATGGCCGGGGTGACGACCTTTGCTGCGATGGCTTACATCCTGGCGGTGAATCCTGATATCTTGAAGAATGCTGGGATGCCGCAACCGGCGCTGGTAACGGCCACGGCGCTGAGCGCCGCAATTTCTACCGTGTTGATGGCCTCGCTCACGAACTTCCCGTTGGCGCTGGCTCCCGGCATGGGGATCAATGCGTTCTTCGCATTCAGTGTCTGCATCGGGATGGGTGTCCCGTGGCAAAGCGCGCTGGGTTTGGTCTTCATCAATGGTTGTCTATTTTTGCTCCTCTCGGTCACGGGAGTCCGCCAGAGGATTTTGGCGGCCATTCCTTATTCGATGAAGATCGCCATCTCCGCCGGCATCGGACTGTTCATCGCCTTTATCGGAGTGGAGAATGGCGGCCTGATCGTTGCGAATCCCGCGACCTTGGTGAGTATGGCAGACATCTCGCAGCCCGCAGTGGCCTTGTTTGCAGGGGGCGTCTTGCTGACCTGCCTCCTGGTATCACGCGCAATTCCCGGGGCAATTATTCTCTCGATGGCCCTGGTGACGGCGGCGGGATTGTTGGTGCCAGACGGGAAAGGCGGCACGGTCACGAGTCTGCCGTCGGTATGGATTTCGTGGCCCGCCTCGCTGGAACCGACTTTTCTCAAGCTCAACTTCGATCTGCTTCTCAGCGCGCCCCTCAAAGCTCTGTCAGTTATCGTTACTCTCCTGCTGGTCGATATGTTCGATAACATTGGCACCTTGATCGCCGTGACGCGTCGCGCCGGTCTCATGGATGCTCAAGGCAACGTTCCGCGCGTGGGCCAAGCCCTTGTCGCAGATTCCGCTGCGGCGATCATCAGTTCGCTGCTGGGCACTTCCACAGTCGTTAGCTACATCGAGAGTGCCGCGGGGATCGAGGCTGGTGGACGGACCGGTCTGACGGCAATGGCCACCGCGGTGTGTTTCGTGCTCGCGCTCTTTCTAACCCCGCTCATCCTCGTCATTCCAAGCGCGGCGGTCGCTCCAGCGCTGGTCGTGGTTGGGCTTGTCATGTTTCAGCAAGTCACGGATCTTGACTTGCGCGATTTTGGATCGGCCGCGCCGGCTATCCTGACGATTCTTTTGATGCCGCTGAGCTTCAGCATCAGCACGGGCATTGGCCTGGGCTTGATTGCGCTCTCGGTGCTCTCGATAGGATCGGCAAAGAACGGGCAAGCGACTCCAGTCACGCATGTTCTTGCGGCGATCTTCCTCCTCCACTTTCTCGAGCCGCTGCTCTTTCGATTGGTTAGCAGTTGATTGGAAACACGTCGGTAATTCTGGAGCGTCGGTCCATAGACCAAAGCGATAGCAAGGCTAAGTCTACGTTGAGTTAGTTTGTTTAACTCTCCTTTTTTGTCGCCAGGTAGGCTTCCAGCGATTCGCGCGTAATGGTGTGCCGTGCACCGCAGCGCGGGCAGTGAATGCGAATGATCTCTTCGCCTTGGAATAAATCCTCCGGTTGCTTCCGCATGACAGGAGCAAGCATCGAAAGCATTTGGCTCTGGTCACACCCGCATTCAAATCGATATCTGCGTTTTTCGAGAAGACTGAGCTCGACGTCCTTGTCAAGACGCCGAATGGCGACCTCATCGAGCGCCCTCATCCACAAGAGATCAGCGCCAGGCTGGCCGGTGACCATGACCAGATCCTCCTCATCATAGCGAAAGAAGCGCGCGGGCCGCTGCTCGCTCTGGAGATAAAAGGTTTCCACCGCCTGGAGAAAATCGGCGCCGGAAAATTCCACCACACTGCGGCGGGGAGGCAGGTTCTCCGCGATGATGTCGGCATAGAAGAGGTTGTGCGGCGCGGTTTTGACGTTCTCGGTGAAGATATTGCCGACCACCGTTCCGAGCCGGTTGTTTCCGCTGACAAAGACGTTGACCAGCGGAGTCTGGAAGTTCACTGTCCAAGCGACCATTTCATTCCAAGGTCGAGAAGCGTTGTGGAGCGTCACGGCGGCAAGCCCATCACGCAGGAGTTGTTCAAAAGTGCCTTCGAGTTGCTCGCCGCAATCCATCCGATGGAGGTAGAGAGCAGCATAAAGTTCCGAAAATTCCGCGCGTGCCACGAGCACGTTTCGCCCGCGGGCAAAGTACGTCCGCACTTCAATGCCCGGGTCTACGGAATTATCAGTCTCCGACATTTGAGGGGAAACTAGTCAGCGAAGGGCGGCCCGACAAGGGGGAGACAGTTGGAAATTGCATTATGAAGCGCAGAGCCTGCCGAACCAGCTGCTAGTCTCTCATCCCGTCGGCCAAGACGCCCAGAATCGACCCTCTAAGAGGGCTTGGAAAGTGGCCAAAGAACGGGAACGATGGCGATGATGATCAGCGCAGCTATCAAAGTGAGCAGACCACCTACCCGGAAGAAATCCGCAAACCGGTATTTTCCCGGTCCGTAAACAAGCAGGCAGGATGGCTCAAAGGGCGCGATCAGGGAAATCGATGCCGCGAAGGTCACCGCGATCGCGAAGCATCGTTCATTAAGGCCCAACTTGTCTGCGGTGTTTAGGGCGACTGGAATCACCACCAACGCGGCAGCGGCATTCGACATCGGCTGTGTAAGGAGAATCGTTAGCACGACAAACCCTGCCAGCACAACTATGCTTCCGAAGGGATCGAGTGCGAGAACGATGATATCGGCAAGCCATTCCGCCGTTTTCGTTTTTTCCATCGCCAATCCAAATGCAGTCATTCCCGCGATGAGCACAAGCAATCGCCACTCCACGCAGTTGTAGATTTTGTGCATCGGCATGCAGCGTAACAGCACCGTAGCGACTGCCGCGGCCAAGAGGCCGGTGGAGAGCGGCATCAGTCCGGCGGTCCCTGCCGCGATGCCCGCGGCCAGGAACAACATGATCCAAAGTCCTTTTTTTCCCTGGCTGGGGGAAGGATTTTGCTCTCCGAAGATGGCAAAATCGGGGCTGCCACGCAGCAGATTCATGCTCTCTCGCCCGCCCTGCACCAGGAGCAGATCACCCATCCGCAGTCGAACCGACTTGATCTTTTCGCGTAGACGTGTGCCGTGCCGATTGATCGCGAGCACGACAATTCCCAGGCGAGCGGGCAAGTCGAGGTTCTGAATGCGACGACCTCGGAGAGTGGACTCTGGGGTGATCAGGACCTCGAGCATCTCGATATCGTCGGCACGCAGCTCCTGTTCTCCAAATCTTACGTCGGATTTGATCTCAATGCCTTTGGTCTCGCGGACTCTCATCAGACTTCGAACCGGTCCGCTAACAATGAGCAAATCTCCCTCCGCCAGCACGAAATCCGGCCGCGGCGCTCTCGATTTGCCACCGCGCAGAATCCTCAGGACGCGAATCTCCAGCTTGCCGAGATCGGAGTTTCGAAGCTTTTGACCGGAAAGCGGCGATCTTTCCTTAATGAGAATTTCTGAGATGTACTCTCGCAATCCATAATCTTCTGCGAGATCAGCCACCGCGGCGTTGTCTGGCAGCAGGCGCCGTCCGATCAAAAGAAGATAAGCAGTTCCGGCGATCACGATAAGCAGTCCGACAGGGGTGAGCTCGAAAAAGCCAATCTCCTGCAGGCCGGCTTGAGCAAGGTAGCCGCTCACCGCCACATTTGTCGAAGTTCCGATGAGCGTGCAGGTGCCTCCCAAGATCGATGCGAAGGCAAGAGGCATAAGAAATCTGGACGGGCTCAACTTCCGCCTTCGGGCCATGGCCATTACCGGCGCGAGGAGGACAGCTGTGACTGTAGTGTTGTTCGTAAAGGCAGAAAGCGCGGAGACCGACGGCACTATCCTGCCAAGCAGAGAGATTTCTCCTCCTTTGGAGACTCGATCAAGGGCCCCACCCAGCCAGTCGATCGAACCGCTGGCCCGCAGAGCTCCGCTGATAATGAACACGGAGGCGAGAATAATGATGATGTCGCTTCCAAAGCCGGCAAACGCCTCCTTCGGCGTCAGGATCCCGGAAATCATCAGCGCCAGCAGGACCAGTAATGTCACGATGTCTACTGGCAGCGTCTCTCGTGCAAAAAGCACCAAAGCAACCATCAGCAACGTCAGCACGAAGGCGATTTCCATCGGTTTGTTGTTCAGGGACGGAATCGTTGGAAAGAGGTTCCTTAGCTTGTGCTTTGAAAGATCTTCGGAGAGTTTCTCCCAACAGAGCCTCTCAAGACCCTTGCGACGGATTGCGCGGAAGCTCGAGACCTCCTACGGTGTTGCCTCGGCGAGGCCGGCGCCGCCCACACCGGAAATTATCCCTTTTGCTTGGCGTAAGGCTGATGCAGCTTGACCGGAGTTGACGCCTTGCGAGTTCGAATATTGAGGGCTTCGACGAACACCGAGAAGCCCATGGCGAAGTAGATGTAGCCCTTCGGGATATGTTGGCCAAGGCCGTCCGCGATCAGTGTCACGCCGATAAGGAGCAAGAAGCTCAATGCGAGCATCTTCACTGTCGGATGACGCTCGACGAAGCCGCTGATCGGGCCGGAGAAAAACATCATAAAGACGACAGCTACCAATACGGCGGCGATCATAATCGGGATGTTATTGACCATTCCCACGGCGGTGATCACCGAGTCGAGCGAGAAGACGATGTCGAGAAGCACGATCTGGGTAATTACAGATGAAAATGAGGCTACTGTACGCTCGCCGCCATGGCCCTCGTCGCCTTCCAGCTTATCGTGAATTTCGTGAGTGCTTTTCCACACAAGAAAAAGGCCGCCCATGATGAGAATTAGATCGCGTCCGCTTACGTTGTGCTGAAACACCGAAAAAAGCGGTGCGGTTAACCGAGCCATCCAAGCCACGGACAAGAGGAGCAACACACGGGTGACCATGGCCAGCGCGAGGCCGATAAAGCGGGCTCTTGCCTGCTGGTGCTGCGGCAGCTTACCCGCAAGAATGGCGATGAAGATCACATTGTCGATGCCCAGGACGATTTCGAGCACGGTAAGGGTGCAAAATGCGACGACCAGTTCTGCGGGAGAGGAGGCAGCCATCTCCACCGCGGCTCCAAGTGAGAGAAATGAGATATTCGATTCCATGGCGACTGCGGGTCTTCTAACGTGCGACGACAGCTTGCGCCATGAGATTCCTTCGATGATTCTCCCTAAGCGGACCTGGCGTAACATCACGAACTCTCTAAAACGCGCTTTGATCCGAACTCTGCGCGCGGCTATACCGTGATCGTGGCTGCTATCCGAGATGCTCTAAAGAGATGTTCCCTCGGGTTTTTCCCTACTCCGCTCAGGCAAATGGAGCGCCTTTCGCGTCATCTCGGCGGCCCGCATCTCTGGATAAAACGCGATGATCTCACAGGGCTGGCGCTCGGCGGTAACAAGACGCGTAAGCTCGAATTTCTCCTCGCCGAGGCGCTCGCGCTGGGTTGCGACACTGTGGTCACAGCGGGCGCGGCGCAATCCAATCATTGTCGCCAAACGGCCGCCGCCGCGGCAGCGCTTGGTCTCTCATGCCATCTGGCGCTCGGTGGTTCGCCGCCGGCGGTTGCCAATGGCAATTTGCTTCTGGATGATCTCTTCGGAGCCACGATTCATTGGAGCGAGGGGCTCCGGAAGGGAGAGGATCTAGCGCGTCTCGGAAGTGACCTTTATTCTCGTCGATTGCGGCCCTTCATTATTCCATACGGCGGCTCGAATCCTCTCGGCGCAGCCGGATTTGTCGTCGCCATGAATGAGCTCAATGAGCAGCTCGCCGTCGAACGAGTGCGCGCCGATGCTATCGTCTTTGCTTCCTCCTCTGGAGGAACTCAAGCGGGGCTGCTGGTGGGCGCCTCCATGATCGAGAGTCCACCACGCCTGGTGGGAATCGGGATCGACAAGCGGGAAGCCAGCGAACAGCCCTTGGAAGAGTTCATCGCGGATCTCGCGAGCCAGACTGCGGAGTTCCATCGGGCAGACATGCGCTACCGCTCATCCGATGTCATCCTGGCATCCAGCTATGTGGGCGAAGGCTACGGCGTGGTGGGGGATCTCGAACGCGAAGCGATAAGACTGATGGCAGAATTCGAAGGCATTCTGATTGATCCTGTGTACACCGGCCGCGCCTTCGGAGCGCTGGTAGATCTCATTGGTCGAGGCGAATTTCGCTCGGGCGAACACGTAATTTTCTGGCACACTGGCGGGGTGCCCGCGCTTTTCTCCTACGCCGAGACGCTCGTGCGAAGCTCCGGGCGGATGTGAGTCGTTGGCTCGGGGTAAAGCCACTCCCTGCGTCCGGAAAGGTAACGGGTACTCCCTTTCGAGAAAAGAAGCTGAAAGAGCTGAAGTTCTCTGGCACGAAATGCTCCCGCGCAACTCAGCAGATAAAAACGCCACATACGATAAAATCGATCTCCATAACGGCCCTTGAATCGGTCCCATGAGCGCTCGAAATTTCTCTCCCACGCCAGGAGCGTCTTCTCATAGTGCTCACCGAGGTTTTCGGCGTCTTCGAAGTTGAAAAGCCTCTCCGCGGCTCTGGCCACCTCCCCTGGGGAAGGCAACATGGAATTTGGAAAGATGTAGCGCGTGACCCAAGGATCCGTGCGCTTGCTCGCCCAATTGCCGGCGATCGTTTGACAGAGGAAGACGCCACCATCCTGCAGACATCGGAAAGCGATTCTCATATAACGCCGGTAGTTCCTGAAGCCGACATGTTCAAGCATGCCGACGCTTACGATACGATCGAAGGATTCGTTAAGCGCACGGTAGTCTTGAAAGCGGATTTCAACCGGCAGGCCCTGGCAGGACTTGGCTGCGTAGCTGCGTTGTTGCTGGGAAATCGTGATTCCCACAACGCGGCATCCGTACTGTTCGGCCGCATGTTTGGCGAGTCCGCCCCACCCGCAGCCCATATCCAAAAGCCGCATCCCCTTTTGCAGCCCGAGTTTGCGGCAGATGAGATCCATCTTTTCGCGCTGCGCCAGGGCGAGATCGTCCGTCTCGCGGAACCACGCGCAGGAATACTGCATCGCCGGATCGAGCATGCATTCAAAAAAGTCGTTGCCGACGTCGTAGTGTCGCTTGCCGACGTCCCCCGCCCGGCGGCGACGCTGAAGATTGAAAAGCAGCGACGTCGCAACGGCCATGGCGTTGTGGATGTTCAAAGAAACCTTTTCCTGAAGCTTTCCTCGAATCGCCCGACAGCACATTTCGTCGAGCGCCTCGCAGTCCCACCAGGCATCCATGTAGGATTCACCAAAGGCAAGACTTCCTCCAGTGAGCACGCGGCGGAAGAAGCGCTCATCATGCACGCGAATATCCCAGGGGCGATTCCCCGCCGACACGAATGTCTGCGGAGGCGAAAAGCTTCTCAACGGTCGATTGGGCGAAGCTCGTGCGAGAAGGCCTTTGAGACATAAACCGCGGTTGCTGGCCCATCTTTTACTCTTCTGGGGGGATATGCAATTCCAATACGGCACTGCGCGGCCACTTCAGTACGTTTGCTTAGCTCTACCTCATCTTCAATCGTGAAAACTGTAACAATGAGGCAAGTTTAGATCCGCAGATGACGCAGATTGGCGCAGACGAAGAAATACACCAGCGCTCACCTCGGTAATAGAGGTCGCTGGCTCTGTTATTAAATTTGGACGTATCTACACCTCGCGAGCGATTTGATTTTTGTCTGCGCTCATCACTGAAATCTGTGGATTGCTAGATTGACCCTCGACGTGCGGCCCCAAGTCACATGGCGCCGCCTGAATGCTCTCCTGCCGCGTAGGCTCATCAAGGCTGGCTCCACAGGGGACTGAGCTCTCTTGCTCGTCAAGGATGTTTTGGCATAGCTTGGAGTTTCGAAACAAGAAACGATCATATGCCAGATAGCGATAGCGAAACGGAATCGGTGCCAGCTCACGCGCAACTGATTCAGATGGCAACGGCGTACATGACGTCTCGCATCGTTTACGTCGCAGCCAAACTTGGTCTAGCCGATCATCCCGAATGGTCCAAAGAGCGCCGAAGCCCTTGCCGGGCCAACCGGGACCCATGCACCATCTCTCTACCGCCTTATGCGAACGCTCGCGAGCCTAGGCATTTTAACCGAGGACGCGACGCGCCAATTTGCCTTGACGCCACTGGGTGAGGCACTCCAGACCGGCGCCCCGGGATCGGCGCATCCAACGATCTTAACGTTTGCAGGAGACTGGTGGTGGCGCGGTTGCGAACAATTGCTCTATTCGGTTGAGACCGGAAAAAGCGCGTTTGAGAGATCACTCGGTATGCCCATATTCGACTGGCTGGCGCAGAACCCCGAGGAGGCGTCACTGTTTAGTCAGACCATGATCGGTGTTAACTGGGGCGAGCCCAAGGAAGTCGCCGCGGCGTACGACTTTTCCGGTTTAACGACCATCATTGATGTGGGCGGAGCCACCGGTCATCTATTGACTACCATTCTTAGTAATCATCCCGCGACACGCGGCGGTGAACGACCGAACGAGAGTAACCTGTACGATCGTGGTGTCGCGCTATCGACTTTAGGATTGCGAAGAGATGACACACCTATTACGGAAGACGGTCGAACTCTATGGATCCGGAACTCCGTGACGCTGTTGTAGGGTTGCTAAGATCACTGCGAGAAAATCCGTCCGAACGAACCTGGCTCAAGGTGCTCAACGCGCCGTTTACGTTGACGATAGTCGGCGGTGTATTGCTAGCGATCGTCTCAGGCACTATAGCGCAGTGCACCGCTAACATGACGAAAGAACGAGAGCAAGCTCTTGAACTTTATCGACAGAAGCAAGCATTCGTCGCCTCATTCGCGACGAATCTAGAGAAGTATTTGGAGCTTACGTGGAGCCTGCGAAAGCGAGGAGTATTTCTAAAGGAGTGGCAAAATGAGCCTGAAAAGGTCCGATATACCGACGGGCGCACTTTCGATGAGACCCGCGCGAAATGGGAAGAAGACAAACGGTATTGGCTAGAGCACTCGCCGGGAAGTCCGGTAGGTATTATTAGCACGGCGAGAATACTCTTTCGGCAAAGAGAAGTTAATGCGAAATTAGATGGTTTGGCCAAGGCCGCCGACCAGTATTCACGCGCAACGAACTACAAAGACTTGCAAAAGGGATATAACTTGATGATAGAGGCGATTGAGGAAGCCGCTTTGGCGATGTCTGGCCAATTGGAGCTGAATGAAAATTAAACTATTATATCTAATCGCCATTTTCTCCACATTTCTCGTGCCGCTCCTGGCGAATGAAGCACCAGACCCGGACTCTGGTCCAGAGGCGACGCCGACACCTAACTGGGATCAGAGAGCCCATGTCCCTCCCGATGACCCCTGGGATCCGCCGGCTGCCCCGCCTCAGTACCCTACTCCGACACCAACACCAAGAGAATAAGTTCTCGTCTAGTGAATCGATCTTAGGTTCGGATCGTGGCGATGCCAAATGGCGCGTGTAGCCGGATCCTCGTCCCTCCATTTCGTTCTCCCGTTTAGGGGGGCTTGCGGAGGAATTGATCGCGTCGGACTCCTTTCGCGAACCGGCGATAAGATGGGTGCCAGGTAGTGTGCTGAAGGTTCAGCAAAAAAAGAGAAATCATGGTAAGCAGTTGGGAGTGAAAGACAGCCTAACTAAGTATCGAACCATGACCTGAAAAAATAATAACAAGAGCGTAGCCGAGATCAAAGCATTGATAGACCAAGACGGTGATTTTCTGCGCCCGATAGTGCGCACGGTGATTCAGGAGTTTCTGTAAGCGGAGATGGCCGAGGCAGTCGGCGCCCAGAAGGGAGAGCGCGCCGAAGGACGCTTAAGCTATCGCAGCGGCTACTATGCACGGAGCCTGATTACGCGGGCCGGAAAGCTCGAATTGCGATTTCCGCAGGATCGCAACGGGCGGTTTTCTACCGAGATCTCCGAGCGCCATCAACGCAGTGAGAAGGCTCTGGTGGCGGCGCTCACCCAGATGTACACCCAGGGAGTATCGACCCGGAAAGTCACTGAAATCGGTGAGATCAACAAGAAGCTCGATGCCGAGTTGGGGCGCTTCGCTCGGCGCGAGCCCGAGAGCGAGTATCCTTACCTGATCATCGACGCACGGTATGAAAAACTGCGTGAGAACGGAGTAATTCGTTCACGGGCGGTGTTATTGGCTATCGGCATTGATTAGGACGGTCGGCGCCAGGTGCTCGGGGTAGAGATGGCCAAGAAATGAGAGTTCAACGAGCTGGAAAGAATTCCTTCTCGGCCTGAAGAGGCGCGGCCTGTGCGGCGTTGTCTTCGCCGTCAGCGACGATCATCCCAGCCTCAAGCGCGCGATTACCGAAGTGCTCCCAGAGGCGTATTGGCAGCGCTGCTATGTGCATTTTCTGCGCAATGCACTGGACTACCTGCCTCGGAAAGTCGCCGATGACTGCTTGATTGAATTGCGCTGGCTGTACGATCGGCGCAATGCGGAGGAGGCGCGAAGAGATTACGCGACTTGGCTGGTACGCTGGCAGCAAAAGTATCCGCGCCTCTGTGGGTGGGTCGAAGACAACATAGAAGAAACTCTAACCTCTTAGCGGTTGCCTCAAGAGCACCACAACATCTCAAAAGTACGAATATGCTTGAGCGGCTCAACGTCTGGCGCAGACATCAAGCGCTGACGGGTTCTAATCCGGTGATTCGAGGTGAAAAGTTGCGCAAGGTTTGGGAGTTCTTGCTTTCAATTTCCTTCGAACAAATCGGCCTGGCGAGAGTTCCGTGGCGGTTCCAGACCGAGTTTGCGATAGGCGCGGGGGAGAGCGACGCGCCCTTGGGAAGTCCTCTTGATGTATCCTTGCATAATGAGGTAAGGCTCGTGCACTTCTTCGAGCGTACCCGCCTCTTCTCCAATCGCAACAGCGAGAGAATTGAGACCGACCGGACCGCCGTTAAACAGCGAAACCAAGCTGCCGATAATGCGCTTATCCATTTCGTCAAAGCCATCCTCGTCGATTTCCAGCATCGCGAGCGCTTTCCCGGCTATTGATCCATCGATTGTGCCGCGTCCTCGAACTTGGGCGTAGTCGCGCACCCACCGAAGGAGATTGTTGGCGATCCGCGGCGTTCCACGAGAGCGCTGCGCAATCTCCCGTGCGCCTTCCGCGTCAGTTTCCGCATCGAGCAACCCTGCGCTTCGTTCCACAATTTTCTGAAGGTGGTGAGCGTCATAGTAATCGAGCCGGCAGGTCATCCCGAAGCGGGAGCGAAGGGGTGCGCTAATCATTCCTGAGCGCGTTGTCGCGCCGATCAGCGTGAATTTGGCCAGATTGAGCCGAACGCTGCGAGCACTCGGTCCCTGGTCAATGACGATATCAAGCTTGAAGTCCTCCATCGCTGGATACAGGTACTCCTCGATGGCAGGCTGAAGGCGGTGAATTTCATCGATGAAGAGAACTCCACCGCGTTCAACGTTCGTGAGCAAGCCCGCCAGATCGCCTGCTTTTTCGATCATCGGACCGCTGGTGCTCTTCACGGGCACTCCCATTGCACTGCCGATGATGTACGCCAGTGTCGTCTTTCCCAGGCCCGGCGGACCGCTCAGAAGAATGTGCTGGAGAGCTTCGCCGCGTTGACGGGCGGCTTCGACCATCAACTGCAAACGCTCGACGGTTTTTTCCTGTCCGATGAACTCGCCGAAAACCGGAGGACGCAGCGAAATGTCGAACGGGGTGTCCGGTGTGTCTTCTCTTGGAAGTTGGAAATCGGGTTTGGGCATCGGTCAGGTGGCTGAGCTGCGAGGTGAGAGAAGTTGAGAGTTGAGAGGTGAAGAAGAAGCTTTTTCTGAACCAGAGGCGCAGCCGTCCCGCCAGCTTTCAACTCTTTTCCGAGCGAATGACCTGCTCAAATTCGGCCAGACAGGTTCGAATTCCGCGTGGATCGCGCAGCAATGAGGTGCCGACCAGAGCGGCGTCAAATCGTTCACGGACTTGAGTCACATTCTGCGGCGAGAGGCCGCTCTCCGCGACGCGGAGAGTTCCTGCAGGCAGCCTTTCCGCCAACGCGAACGCCGAATAGTCCACGCTAAAATCCCTTTCGGAGGAACCCTGCTGACCTACAAATCCACGTGAAGTCTTGAATTTTCGACTGTTGACGCCCACGAGGCGCGCGTCTCGGGGCAGCGAGGAAATTTCTTCTTCGGAGTGCACTTCAAAGAGTGCCTCCATGTTCAGCTCGCGCACGAGATCGTAAAATCCGCGCAAACGAGATGGATCCAGAACGTTGGCCATGAGGAGTACCGCATCCGCCCCAAAAGCCCGAGCTTCGCGCACCTGGTATTCTTCGATGATAAAGTCCTTGCGCAAGATGGGCTTTGAGCTTGTTCGTCGAATGGCGGAGAGACGTTCAATATCCATCCCGAAATAGCTAAGGTTCGTGAGCATTGAGATTGCCGCAACCACCTCCGATTCTTCATAGGCTAATGCCGCCTGATCTACATTCTCCGGTCGCATTGGGCCAACACTCGGCGAGCGAACTTTAATTTCGGCAATTAAGCAGAAGGCTCTCGACAAAGCTTCAGGCAGAGGGCGAATTTCGGGCGCATCGAGGACCATGTGCCGGATCTCCGCCGGAGAGCGTTTTGCTTTCGTCGCACCCAGTTCGGCGCGGGCATTGAGCAGAATTTCTTCGAGGAAGGTCATTATCGCGGCAGCGTGAAATAGGTCCGATGGGTCTTTATCGGATCGTCGCTAGATGAGAACGTACGGAGGCAAGCGTTCTTGGGGAAGAGAATTTCCCGACACAGGTTCGAGCAAAAAGGTCCTGCTGTCCCAAAGGTGTTTGCTTCGAGCACCAATGGCAGCCGAAGTGTCATTTGCCGCTTTGGTGGTTTGCTATAGCTCGGCGGTTTGTTGACCCGCCGCGGCGCCGCCGCAGCTTTCGATGACCCAGGCAGCATAGTCATTGGAAACGGCCGCGGGATCGAGCGCGACGATCTCGGGAGTTTCGTAGGGATGAATGGAGCGCAGTCTTCTTTCCAGATCGGGGTACTTTTGCGCAGATGATTTGAGGATGACCCAAGATTCTCCCGTGTCCTCGACGGCATTCTTCCACCTGTAGATCGAACGGACACTCGGCACGATGGTGCCACAGGCAGCGAGTTCTTCGTCGACGAGGATGCGCACGGCCTTGGCGGCGTCCTCGGCGGAAGCGAAGGTCGTAAAAACCAAACGAATCATAGAGAGGCGAGGGCAGGTTTCCGCAAGATCCATCCGCCACCAATCACCCTGTCTTCCTCATAGAAAACCGCCGCCTGTCCGGGAGTGACCGCGCGTTGAGGAACGTTGAGCCTTACGCGGGCGCTATTGGGTCCCGTAAGTTCCAAGGTGGCTTGGGTGCCCGCATGCGCATAGCGAATTTTTACCGTGACTTGTTCGGGAATCTCGGAAGTCAGCCAGTTTACGCGATCGACTTCAAATTCCTCTCGAAGCAAGTCTTCTTCGCCTCCCACGATGACTCGGGAGGTGTGCGGGTCGATATCGACGACGTAAAGGGGTTTTGGCGATCCGCCTGGAAGACCCTTACGCTGGCCGATCGTAAACATTTCGATGCCACTGTGCTCGCCGAGGTGGGTTCCATCCAGGCGGTAGATGCCGCCGCGGCGGAACTCGTCCTCACCGAGATGAGAGCGCAGGAATTCCTTGTAATCATTGCCAGGAACGAAGCAGATCTCTTGGCTATCAGCTTTTTCAGCGACCCTGAGGCCGAGCTCGCGGGCGATTTCGCGGATTTCGTGCTTCATCATTTTGCCCAAAGGTGTCAGGGCACGCCGCAGCTGGCGTTGACTCAAACTGAAAAGGAAGTACGACTGATCCTTCCGCGAGTCGCGGCCCCTGCGCAGAACGGCGGCACCGTCGGTATGCTCAATGATGGCGTAGTGTCCTGTGGCAATAAACTCAGCTCCCAGGGCCGCGGCTTTGCTCCACAGTTTGCCAAACTTGAGTAATTCGTTGCACATCACGCATGGGTTAGGCGTGCGGCCGGCCTGGTACTCACTGGAAAAATAATCGATGACAAAACGTTCAAACTGGTCCGCTTCGTCCACGATATAATGCGGAATTTCCAGCCTGTGAGCGACGCCGCGAGCGTCGGCAATAGCGGAGGGCCCGCAGCACTTATCCTCCGCGCGTGAAAGGCAATCCTGCGGCCAAACCTTCATGGTCACGCCGATGACTTCAAAACCCTGTTGCTTGAGCAGGTGGGCAGTCACACTGGAATCTACCCCTCCGCTCATGCCGACAAGGACACGCTTCCCGGTTAACATCGGCGCAGTATAGGTCGGAATTCTGGAAGGGCAACCGCTTCGCAGAGCGGATCGAAGCGACGCGGGTGCAAACCAATCGGGCTACTTTTCGCGTCGAAGTGTTTGATTTGGGGCCTTTTTGGCCCGAAGGATGCTTAGAGAAGGAGCCGTTTTCTTTACTTACTGCCATGTCCACGGAATCTGCTTCAGCGTATTCTCGGAAAAATCCCTTTCCGTCCACACTCGCTATCAATCGCAAGCTCACTGGAGAGGGGTCAAACAAAGACACCCGGCACTTTGAGATAAACCTTTCAGATTCAGGTTTGGCCTACGAGGTGGGTGATTCCTTGGGGATTTTTCCTAAGAATGATACCAATCTGGTCGAAGGTATCCTGAAGAATCAGGGTTATTCGGGCGATGAACAAGTCACTAATCCCGATGGAAGGATGGTTTCGCTTCGCGACGCACTGACCAAGGATTTCATCATCAGCGAGCCATCGAAGCAGTTTCTGCAGGCCTTGCCCGAGAAAGATTCTTCTTCCGCTTTTCTGAGGGATCTCCTCGACCCGGGATCCAAGAACCACCTCGACGACTATCTTTGGGGGCGTGACGTGCTTGATTTGCTCGAGGAGTTCACGGCTGCAAAGTTCGCTCCCGAGGAACTCGTCAAGCTCTTGCGCAAACTGCAGCCCCGCCTCTACTCGATAGCCTCATCGCGGAAGGCTGTTGGGGAATCTGTTCATCTCACGGTGGCCGTGGTTCGCTATCAGCCCGAACGCAGCAGCCATTTGCATCTGGGCGTATGCTCAACATTCCTGGCGGAACGCGCCGAAGGAAACGGGAAAGTGCCTGTTTTTGTGCATACGGCCAAGCATTTTCGCCTGCCGGAGAACCCCGATACTGCCGCCATCATGATCGGACCGGGCACGGGGATCGCCCCTTTCCGCGCCTTTCTCCAGGACCGTAAGGTTTCAGGCGCGACAGGTAAAAACTGGCTCTTTTTTGGGGAACAGAAGGCCAGTTCGGATTTCTTTTACAAGGACGAGTTCGAGTCGTGGCAATCAGAAGGCGTCTTGACTAAATTTACGACCGCCTTCTCGAGGGATCAGGCCCATAAGATTTATGTGCAGCATCGAATGCACGAGAATGCCGCCGAACTGTTCGACTGGCTTGAAAAGGGCGCTATCTTCTACGTCTGCGGAGATGCCGCTCGCATGGCCAAAGACGTAGATACCGCCCTTCACGAGATCGTCGAAAAGCAAGGTTCCAAGACTACGGAGCAGGCCAAGGAATACGTGGATGCTCTCAAGAAGGAGAAGCGTTATCGCAAAGACGTCTATTGACGCTCCGATCAGTTAGCCGCAAGAACCCAGGGCGACTGGTCGAAAGCTTTCGATTCCTGCTAGAGAGACGATTATTCTGCCGGTTACAAAAGGGATCCGAGGCCATTTCCTTCTTCGGAATTCGAACAATTTGCGCTTAAGCTTTTAAAGCCTCTCGGTTTGTGAACCTTCCCTTCAAACATTTCCATTTTTTGGGCATTTGCGGAACGGCGATGGGAGCGGTGGCTGCCGCGATGCGCCAAAACGGCTTTGTTGTCAGTGGGCAGGACGACAACGTTTATCCTCCCATGTCCACCTTTCTGGCTGACAAAGGGATCGCCGTCACAAAGGGCTTTCGACCAGAGGATATGCCAGCGGCGGATCTGATCGTGATCGGCAATGCGATGATGCGCGGAAATCCCGCGGTGGAATCTGTGCTCAACCGTAAACTTCGGTATCTGTCGCTTCCGGAGGCCCTTAAAGAGTTTTTCCTTCGCGGGCGACATAATCTTGTCGTCACCGGAACCCACGGCAAAACCACGGTCAGTTCGCTTCTGGCGTGGATCTTCGAAAGCGCGGGACTTGCACCCGGTTATTTTATCGGAGGCATTCCCGTTAATCTGGGCCAAGGCGCAAATTTACGAGACTCCAAGCACTTCATTGTGGAGGGAGACGAATACGACACCGCCTTCTTCGACAAGCGTTCGAAATTCATGCATTACCTGCCTGAATTAGTCATCGTGAACAACATCGAGTTCGATCACGCGGATATTTACCGCGACCTCGAGGAAATCAAAACGAGTTTCCGCAGATTGCTTAATATTGTTCCAAGCGAAGGGATGCTCTTATTGAACGCGGACGACGAGAATTGCTTGGAACTCGCGAAAAGTTGCCCTGCGCCTATCGTGGAGGTGGGATTTTCGGAGAATGCCGGTGATCACATTCGCAACCCGCGTAGCCAGCACGGGATCTCAAGCTTTGAGCTATTCGGCGCCCGTTTTGAAGTGCCCCTTTTGGGGAACTTCAATATCCGGAATACCGCGATGGCGGTTTCGGCCGCGCATTTTTACGGCGTGCCGGTGGGCGAAATCCAAAGGGCCGTGAGGACATTCAGGGGCATTAAGCGGCGGCAGGAAGTGCGCGGTGAAGTGGGTGGCATTATCATTATCGACGATTTCGGCCATCACCCCACGGCGATTCGCGAGACGCTGGCCGGCCTGCGCGAACGCTATGCAAAATCGCGTTTATGGGCAATCTTCGAGCCACGATCAAACACAACACGGCGCGCGGTTTTCCAACACGAGTTGCCAAAGTCGTTTGCTCATGCTCACGGCGTCTTCCTTTCGCGCGTTGCCCGCATCGAGCAGATTCCCGAGAGTGAGCGGCTGAACCCTGAACGAGTGGTCGCAGAGATCGCGGCGAGCGGAAAAGCCGCTTTTTACGAACCGACAGCCGACAATATTATCGACAAGCTCAAACCACTGGCGAAATCCGGAGATGTCGTCGTCGTTTTTAGCAACGGCGGGTTCGACGGCATCCATCAGAAGCTTTTGGAACGGTTGGCCTAGCCGGGCCAATATTGTTCTTGAGGACGTGCAATTTCGGAGTCGAAACCGGGCTGCATTTTGGCATGGAAGTTGCAAAAGCTTTTTGATACAAGACTCATCGCCTTAATCGTGACCTTGTTTCCATCCATGCGTGTGCCGTTGAGCGCGTTGGTAGTCCTCACCGCGTTCCGATGCCATTTAGAGGCCAATGAAACGAGGGCGCCAGTGGAAATCGTCATCAGCGTGCGTGAGCAACGACTTGCTCTCATCCATAACGGTTCACTCGTCCGAAGGTTTCGTGTGTCCACCTCCAGATTTGGGGTGGGCGATAAGTTCGGCAGCTACAAGACCCCACTCGGACGACTGCGTGTGTGCAGAAAACTGGGCGACAATCTCCCTCAAGGGGCAGTGTTCAGGCATCGTAGCTTCGGCGGCGAGGTTGTTCGGGTCAATGCAAGAGGGAGGGATCCCATCGTCACGCGCATTCTGTGGCTCGAGGGCGGGGAGCCTGGCAACAGGAACGCACGCAGCCGTGGCATTTATATTCACGGCACTCCTCAGGAGCGCAGCCTTGGAAAAGCCACGAGTTACGGCTGTGTCCGAATGCGCTCCCGCGATGTTGTGAAAATTTTCGATGCCGTACCGATCGGCACTCCGGTGACCATCATCGCGAAGAAGCTGCCACGAGTTTCCAAGCACCAGCACGCGACCATCATCGCTAGAAAGTCGCCGCGTCCTCCTCGCCCGAACTCCGAGGCGGAGATCACCGATAAAATGCGCAGTTCAAGGCCGGAGGTATTTAGGTTAACTGCTTGGTTCTCGAAGAATCGGAGTCAGACAGGTTCTTGATCGCCCTGGTGGCTCTACGGCGTGCATCGAGAGCTTGCAGCAGAAGAGTTCTGAGCGAAAATCTCGATGAGCTCGGCGCGACCCTTAAGCCATCTGACAGGCCAAGGCCAAGTTTAAACCTGGATCCGGGGATGCGCCATGAAGTTTAAGGCTGATCGGCTGACCCTTACAATTGAAGTAGCAATCCGTTGAGAGCGTGATGACAAATACGAAAATCGGCTTCATTTTCATCCTCGGCTTTATTTCAGCCTCCCTGGCGATCGCGGAAGAGGTCGAATTGAAATTTGTCGTCAAACGCTCGGAGATACCGGACGCGCTGAGAACATTCACGCAGGGAAGACAGGGGGAGGTGCGCAATATTTATTTTCTAGAGACTGAGGATATGGCGCTGTCGCGCAAGGGCATTGTTCTAAGACTGCGCGAGGAATTGGGCAAACGCGATGATTCCACGGTAAAGATACGTGGCTCGGGCGCCTCGGAGTTGCCCGACGCGGACTTTCCCCTTATCGAGAACGAAAAGGAAGAATCTAAGCTCGAGAACGACAAAGTTATCGGAGGCAGGGAGGCGCGTTCCTTTTCTATCACTGTTAAGCAATCGAAGGGAGAGATCGCCGATTTGCACAAGGGAAAACGCAAGCTGAAGGAGCTTTTCTCAGATAAACAAGAGAAATTCCTGCGAGCATTTGTGCCGGATATCAATTGGCACAACCTGCGTCTGCTCGGACCGGTGAAAACCGAGAAATGGAAATTGCAGGCAGACAGTTTCTCTCATGAGCTTATCGCGGAACTTTGGCATCTGCCACAGTGCGGACAGAAAGAAATCCTCGAGTTTTCAACAAAGGTAGAGAAACGCAGCGCAAGCAGAGCCGAAAGAGATCTGCTTGAATTGATGAGGAAGCGGGATGTCGTTCCATCCGTTGCGCCCGAATCAAAGACG
This sequence comes from uncultured Verrucomicrobiae bacterium, assembly GCA_963744345.1. Lineage (GTDB taxonomy): Bacteria > Verrucomicrobiota > Verrucomicrobiia > Chthoniobacterales > Terrimicrobiaceae > DASTFP01. The sequence continues at coordinate 50,157 of CAVUTD010000017.1, read as the reverse complement.
CAAAGCGTGCTGAAGTGCTTGCTGGAACAACTCAGATCATCAGCGCGCTCGGTCGCACAATCCAGCATTGACTAAGCTCAGTCGGCGGGATGGCACTCAGCACTAGGCTGAGGCGGAGCTTATTCCTAGGGCTAGGGCGTTGCCTCAGGCTGATAGCAAGCAGTCTTTGGCTCTAAAGCAGCATGTGTGCTGCGATCCGGATGACAAAGCCCAGGTCGTTGCTAAGCTTCGGCGTTCGCCTCGCGCACGTTGGCCGCCGCCAACGTGTCGATGGATTTGTTGGGCGGTGAACCACCCGAATCCTCAGCGGGCTTGGTCGGCTGAAGTATCTCCTGCAGGACCTGAATGGCCCCGCTGATGCGCAAGAGTGTTTCCCGTAAATGTGCCTGTTGCGTTTCGAGTTCCCGCAGTCTTGCCTGTCCCGTTTCGAATTCCGCCTTTAAAACTTCAAGTCGACTTTGGATTTGTTGCTGCATAATTTTTCACTGTGAAACTGGGGGCGGAGTTACACGAACGATATTTTTGCGTCCGGCAGACCCATGAACGTGCCGATTCTCTTCGCACCCAACATTTTTTCCGGGTTACCAAACTCGATGACAAGCGCCCAAGCGTCGAGATCGACTGGGCTGAAGGGCCGCCCGCGCCTACTTCAGGTATTAGATTTTGCCCTTCGCCGAGGGACTGAGCCATGAGGAGATAGCGAGAGCAGGGCGTCAGCCTCTCGGCCATCGGTCGCTGGAGGCAGCGTTGGGCGGCCAAGGGCCTGGGAGGCCTTACAGACGCTCCTGGGCGCGACGCAAGCCGACAATAGCGGCTACGGCCATCCGCTCGGCGCTGAGCTTGTCTGCTCGCAGGCTCCTGGCGGAGGACCCTGGAGCGTGCGCTCGTTGGCGCGCGTTACCCGCTTGAGCATCGAGCGTGCAACGTTTGTGGTCGGCTCACGCAATCGCTCCGCATCGGCTCAAGAGCTTCAAACTTTCCAACGATTTGGCCTTTGAGCGAAGTTCTGGGATCTGGTTGGCCTCTATCTCCATCCGCCTGTTCGCGCTCTGTTTCTGTGTTGCGTTGAGTAGAGCCAGTGTCTGTCCCTCTAGCGCAGTCAACCCGGTCTGCCCTTGAGCCTCGCATATCCGCACCCAAACCCACGATTACTATTATCGCGCGCAAGGGAGCAATTTCGGCTCGGAGCGCGCGAAGCTCAGCTTGCTGCTCTTTGATGGCGGTGATGATCGCAGCGATCAGCCCCGATTCGTTTATTCCTTTCATGCCGTCTGGCCCGGTCTCGACTACTTCCGGGAAGACGCTTTCCACTTCCTGTGCGATCACGCCAAGTCGATAGGAATCTCCATAGCTCGAGTCGCGCCATTTGAAACGCACACCGCGCAAGGCGAGAAGTTTATCAATCACGGATTCGAGCGAAGAGATTTCAGTCTTCAAGCGACGATCTGATCCCTGGACAGTGCCCGTTTTGCTGTAGAGCTTTCCTGCGGCAAACCCGCCATAGTACTCTTCACGTCGCGGCTTGGTAGGATAGAGACGCAGCCATTCATCATTAGCATGGGTATCGCCCACGCCTGACAAGAGCCATTTCTCGCCTAATTGAAGTTTGTTTGTTTTTGTCGTTCCGCTAACGGTGACGTTCCCACCGCTGATCGCGATCGCCCCGCCGGTTATCTTGCCTAGTGAAGCGGCATCCTTGGAAAGTTTGGCGCTGCTTATCGAATTGTCTGCCGCTGTGACGTGGGTCAATCCCGCCCCATTACCCGAAAAGCTGGCCGCGGTCAGCTTGCCGATCACGCTCAAATCACCATTGATTTTCACGGCTCCGCGGACCGTGAGAGCGCCCTGAACATTTAATGCCCCATCGAACTTGGTATCCCCAGCGACTTCCAATCTGGCCCTCGGATTTGCCGTTCCGATGCCGATGTTGTCACCGCGGATCACCATCTTCGCGCCGGTCACTTTGGAGAACGAGGCGGCATCCTCGGCGAGCTTAGCGCTGGTAATGGAGCCGTCCGCTGCGGTGACATTACTCAATCCGGAGCCATCGCCGGCAAAGCTGGCCGCGGTTAGCTTGCCCGTTACGCTTAAGTCGGCGTCGATCTTCGCCCCACCGTTGATTTCCAAGCCCGACGCGGTAAGGCCCCCTTGCACGCTCAACGAACTTTGGAATTTGGCGTCCCCCGCGACATCCAATTTGGCGCTCGGGTTCTCCGTTCCAATGCCGACGTTGTCAGCGCTAATGGCGAGCTTTCCGCCGCTCACTTTGGAGAACGAGGCGGCGTCCTCGGCAAGTTTGCCGCTCGTTATCGAACCGTCTGCCGGTGCGATATTGCTCAACCCCGAGCCATCCCCGGCAAAGCTGGCCGCGGTCAATTTGCCCATGACATGGCAATCCCCGTCCATTCTTGCGTCGCCGGCGACATCTAATTTGGTTCCCGGGCTGCCCGTTCCAATGCCGACGTTGCCTTGGTCGTCAATAAGCATCCGCTGGATCGTCGTATCGGCTCCCCCATTGGTTTCAAAGGCCAACTGTCCTCCACCAGCGGGCCGCGCCGCCCCTCTGATGCGAGCAAGAATCGTTTGAAAGTTTGCCGAGTTGATGAACCGATACTCCAGGAGCGGCTGCGTTTCCGATGCCGTGGGGTCCGCGGCGGCGTTGATCTCCAGAGCCAGACCGCGCATTGTTTGATCGATGGGCATAAGCTGTCTCCTTTCTAAGGAGCCTATTCTAAGGATTATTACTAAAGAATCACTGCTCCATAAAAGCGTGTCGCGCTATGCGGCGAGGGACTGCATAGGGTGCGACGTGTAGGCGGCGCGGCTAATTTCCACGGGAGAGCGTGCGAAAGCGACGCCCCTGATGCTCGGCTGGCCATAGTCTTCCGGGTGCAGGTACAAGCCGCGCTCAGCCTCGGGCTTCTCTTCTTCCACGGGAAAGCGGTTGGCTTTGGCCGAAGCATCATGGCGGATGCCAGTCACTTGCCATGAGACCTTCACATTCGGGTGATCGGTCTTAATGGTGAAGCGGTTATTTTCGATCTCGCTTGCGACGGTCGCTTGCGCCAGCTTTCCGATCACTGTCAACTGATAACGAAAGTCACCGTTTAAGGCCTCGAAGTAGTCAGGCAACATGACGGTTGCGTTGCCTTCACTATCCGTGATGACATTTCCATTGTAGATGTTCATCACGTCCGGAGATTCGACTGAGGAGTGGGATAAATACTTGTTTGCCGGATCAAGAGGGTGGTCAATTTTGAATTGTTTTACCTTGGCAGTCAGTTTGCCAGCAATTTGGACGTCGCCGTTGTCCGTTCGCATTCTTAGTCCCCATCCAATCCCTGCGTTATTGTCCCTTACCCCAAATAATCCGACCTCATCATTACTCGCCATCCCGACAAATCCGGACCTGTTTGCTGTCTTTTGAACAAACCAAACTCCCGCGCTGTGCTCCCCTTGATGAACCCGGACCGCTCCCTCGATTTCGAGTCGGCTCCATATGCCGATAGTGTCTTCTTCGACGACGATCTTCCCGGCTGACATCTTGCCGAGCGAGGCGGCATCCTCGGCCAGTTTGGCACTGGTTATCGAGTCGTCTCCAGCTGCTCCTCCGACGTTGCTCAACCCCGAACCATCACCTGAAAAGCTGGCTGCGGTCAGCTTGCCGGCCACACTCAAGTCTCCCTGGACGCTTAGCGGCCCGCTGAACTTCGCATCGCCGGCGACGTCCAATCTGGCGGCCGGCTTCTCCGTTCCAATGCCGAGGTTGCCTTGGTAATCAAGAAGCATCCTCTGGATCGTCGTTTCGCTTCCTGCATTAGTTTCGAAGCCCAACTGCCCTCCGCCAGTGGCTGGCGCTATCGCTTTGATGCGAGCAAGGATGGTTTGGGTGTTCGCAGAATTAATGAACCGATATTCCAGGAGCGGCTGCGTTTCCGATGCCGTCGGGTCGGCGGCTGCGTTGATCTCCAGGGCAAGACCGCGCATTGTTTGATCGATTGGCATAAGCTGTTTCCTTTCTGGGATTCTATGATCTATGTTGTTTCGGCGTTATTGGATACTTATTGAAAGGGCAATTCGAGGATCGTTACGCTAAAGAAGTCATTTTGGACGACTTGGGTCGACTTGGTCGTCCTGAGTGTAAGCGTATGCTGTCCTGCGGCTATTTTGGGGACGACCAAGCCGCTGGTCACAAAAATTTTGTGAGCTTCTTTGGGATCTTTGACGCAGCTTTCTACTCTGCCGACAACGCTATTGTCCAGAAGCAGCTGCATCCCGATCACTTCGGCTTTGCCAGTGGCGGCCTCTCCTGAGCCGGAGGCGAAAATCAGCAAGGTGCCACCTCCGGTTTTGAATGACTTCGGCGCACAAATATTAGTTTCCGGCGCAGTAGGCAAGGCCATGGCGCGCTCATTCACATAGACCGGTGTGACATTCCACATCGGACTTTTTATGGTATTGGCCGTGACGGTCTCGAAAGTCGCGCTTGCGCCAACGCTGGTGCCAGCAAACGTCCGGATGGAAATGGGCTCAGACTTTAACGTCCCGGCAGGTTCGATTTCGATTTCTGCCAGCCTAAGCATAGGCGGCTTAACCAGAGCAGGCGTCAGTAGTTCAAAGATCGGTTTTTCCCTTATCCGTGTGGAGCCGTCCACGCCTGGGTCGGTGCTGGGATCAGATGCAACCTCATCGAGCCGAACGATGAGCTCGTATTTACCTGGTTCGGTTAGAGGATCGATGGGGTATTTACTTTGCTGGAGAAGCACAATTTCCCGTCCTTCCTCATCGATGGCTATGCCTTCCGCCACCGTCAAAGTGCGTTGTCCAACCTCGCCGGTGACGAGGAGATGATTTGTTCTCGCGACGCCCTCGGTATGAAGCAGCTTGTTATGCAGACGATGGCGTTCCAAGTGATACGTTTGCTCGACCTGGAAATCGTGGGCTCGCAAGAATTGGCGGTCGAAATAATGCATTCGCGTGTTGATATCGTCGGCAGGCATATTTGGTCTCCTATTTCATGCTTCTAAGTTTAGTTGCTCGTGGAAAGCTTTCAGTTGTGGCTCGTGGGAGTCTTAGCATTGCGGATCTCGGCCAGTGGGAAGACAGAGGGATCGCCACACAGCAATGTGGTTTCTCCAACCTGCGCGTAAATCTCACCAGCGACCTCCTGACCCAGCGAGGGCGCCAACTGCATAGTCGTGGCGCGCACTCGAAGCTGATAATAGGTGTGAGCCGGAGTTTCCCTGTCCAGGATAAACCGAGCTTCGCGGAGGAAAACGTCGATGCCCGCCGGATTACGCAGCCCGCGCACCGAAGGGTCCGCCGTCAAGTCGGCGATAAAGAAGAAAGGCGGTCCCTCTCCAAGCACCGTGTCTACTCCCAAAGTTGCCCGCACGCCCAATTGAAAGATTGCATCGATATCCGTGTGGCGTCGGAGGAGGTCAGTGACAATGACTCCCCCCTCAACGAGATCATCTTTTAGCCATGCGCGGAGCATCCCTTCGACTCCCGCGCGGGTGCCACGTTGCGGGTAGATGCCCACCGCCGTGCGGACCAGATGCCGATTCCAGCGGGCTTTCCGCCGGTCATACCGGGCGGGGGGCTGGCCGTTGACATCGGATTCGCCCGCGCGACGGATGAGGTCGGCACGCAAGGGCAGCCCGATCCAGCTTGCGAGAAAATTCAAGAACACAGAATCCGCCTGAGGCCGGTATTGGTCCAAGCCAAGCCGGCGAGCGAACTGAGGCGGCGGGGTGAGGGCGGGATTAAACAAATCCGGAACGCCGCCCGCATGGAGGACGATTTCCGAGCCCGCCGCGACGGACCTGGCGAAGTCGACGTCTCGCACCAGGAGCCGGGATGGGCCACTCGATCCAGGATAGTCCGCCGCGAGCGTGGTAGAATCGGCATCACTTTTCGCCAGAGTAATGAAGGTATCAGCCGGGAAACTCGGTGGAGGGTCGAGTGGCGGTCTCAGCTTGATCTCGATTTTCCCGACCCCGAGAAACGTTAGAAGCCGATTTTTCCCGTCCGCCGTCACTTCCAATCTTTCGCCAGGCTTCAAATCGCGGACGAATACCGCGTCATCGACTTCAACGGCGGTAGGTTCACTGAGATTGGAAGGCAGATCTTGCGCGAGTTTTGCGCCTGAAGAGCTTTCTCCCTTGCGAATGATGGAACTTCCTTCTGGGAAGATTTCCTTGGAGGGCTGGAGAGCTTCCACCTCGATCGTGGCTGTCGGCCTCGGAGTTTCGGAAGGTCCGAAAGGATCCGATTCGGCGATGACGCGGAAATCACCGGGCGAGACGCCTTCGATGAGGCTTTGCAGCTCTTCGAACACCTCTTCAAAAGCTTTGAGGAATCGATCCTGGAAGGTGGCAGGCTCCGTTTCGTCGCCGCGATAGATTTCCGGCAAATAGTCGCGGAATCGAATGGGGCGTGAGGGATAACTATCCATGCCGTTTTGGTCGGGTCATTGATCGACGACGGTCACAACGACGGTTTCATCGCTCCATTTGATGAGCGAGGTAGGGCCGGGCAGACGCAGTTCGGAGATTCTCTCAGGTGATTTGAACTCGCCATCCGCGGGGGAAATTATCGCCGTGGTCTCCGACGGCGCCTCCGCTTCGCGGCTCGCGGGCAGCGATGCGACATCACGAACAGACTGGCGTGCACGAAGCTCTTGAGTGTCCAGCAGGAGCAGTTCGCGGACATGGTCGACGCCGGGGAGTCCTTCGATGATCCCGTAGAGTTCAGAACGGAAAATTGAGCGCCCCAATGGCCAGCCATGTCCCTCCTTGCCGCCGCGAGTTGGATGCAGGAAAGCGCGGACGGCTTCTACAACGTTCTGATGCACGGTTGCCCGATCAAGGCGGCTTTGGGCACTACGGACCACGGCGGCCCTAAGCTCAAAGAAGGAGTAGTAGTCTGGAGGCAATACTTGCAGCCGGGTCGCGATCAAAACCCGCTCGCTCAGGAATTCAAAGACGGCCTGGCGAAGCTCGCGACTAGGCTGTGGAGCTAGGTCATTCTCATCCTCTGGTTCAGGGACAATGATGATCTTGAGCGATAGCTGCGCCGGGAAGACGCCGGGGGCTGTTTGCAGTTCCACGATGACTTCGGCACGGGCGATTTTTCGCGCTTGAGGCCACCTTTGGGCCGGTTGTGCAAGAATCTGCTGCTTGATCTCATCTTGGGTCACGGCACGCTCACGCGCATCCAATTTGGCGCGGACGCGAGACAGCAGCTCCTCAATGGATTCGCCTGGCCGGCGCATAACGCCGAGCAGACTGGCGAAATGCTCGAGCGATCGGTCCGGCACACGGTTGATCTGGTAAATTGCGTTTTCAGCCATAAAGGCGAACAGATCGAGAAACGTGATGCCAGGGTCCGAGAAATTGTGGTCTGTCCAGATGGGAAAATGCTTAGCGATGAGGACCTTCGCCTCGTCCACCAACTGGTCGAACGTGCGGTCATCGAGGTCAGGAATGGGAAGGGGCATGGCTAAGCGAGAAACTCACGGCGGGAGCAACGTGAGCCGATGCTGTCCGGAACAGGCGAGGAAGATGCTCCCAAGATGAACGTCGGGAGCTTGCGCAACCTTGCGAATTTCGAGCGGCGGAAGATTAGGCTCCGAGCTTTGAAAAGGAGGCAGAATCTGTATCGGCTCACGGGGTTTAAAGTCTTCCAGGGTCAAAAATCGAAGAGGTGAGGATGGAATAAAGGATCCCGAGCCACCACCTGAAACCGGGAGACGGATCCGACGATCAGGAGTCGCAACGGGGGTATCGACGGCTGGCGCTTCGAAGTCGGCGGGCTCGAGGCCGATCAGTTGAGTTGAAGTCTCGCGGTCCAATGCGACCGAATTGATCGTGAGCGGAGCGCTGAAAATTCCTTCACCGAGCAACTGGATGACGCGATCGCCCACTTTAAATCCTTTCAGGGGGAGAAAGCGCACCTCGATCCCGGGCCGAATCGACTCAGCCAGCAACGCCGCCTTGCGCCCATCGCTCGCTTGAACACAACTGCCCTCGGGCAAAATCTGGGAGGAATAAAACGGGGAGGCAAGCTCGAGCCGGTGTTGCGCCTGGCTTGGTATCAGCTGCAAGCTCCTCACGTAGCGCACGCCTCGAATCGCTTGGATAACACTGAAGACTTCAGAAGCAAAAACGTCCCTGCCAAGCACCCATCCATCGCCGTCGGGACCACCTGTCAATGGATGAAGGAATTTGTCGAGGGCACTCACGACCCGCTGTTTGACTTGTGAGGCTTGCCGCAAGTCATCCAAAACGACATGGGCGGCAACAGCGACTTCAATGTAACCAGGTCCAATGACGTTCACGCGCCCGCGAATGCCGCTCAGTCCGGCAAAGGCTCGGCTGCTCACCGAGTTCTGCACCTGCCGGATCAATTCCTCACTTGGTGCCGGTCTATGCTCGGTGCCCTGCGGCACGATGACCAGCGTCATCCAGCCCGGCTCATGGTGAAGATCCCGGTTAACATTGGGTAAACAGACTACGCGGGCGAGTCTGGTGCCAGTCGCCTCGCGGGCCAGCCATTCGAAATCGGTTGGAGTTACTGCTCGTCCCCGGTGGCGGAGTGCCTGAGGTCCGCGTCGTTCCACGATCTCAGCGTCCTCGAGGTCTGCGCCGCCGTCGGCGACGAGGGGATTGGCGACCGAAGCTACCCCTGACACCGCGGATTTGACTTGGGCGACCGCTCCTTTGGCTACGTTCCCGGCTGAACCAGCGCCAACTCGGTAGTTTGCCACAATGTTGTTCGCGCCGAGGGGAACCACGAGTCCGTGGGTGCCGTCACCAAATACGATCTCTCCCGTGCCATGATCGAGGGTGTAATGGCGGCTGTGCGGAGCCGAGCCGTTGAAATCCGACACCTGATGCCAACGGATCCAAATCTCCGTTTGGCTAGTGCTTGGATTAAGGCGCTGCTCGATAGCTCGCGGACCCTCCTCCTGGAGTAATTCATCTCGCTCCACTGCGCTGGGAAGTTCCGGTTCGAGCACGAGAAGCTGCGGGCGCGCCAGAACGGGCGTTTGCACCACGCGAAAAGCTTGTCCAGGCAGACTGTTCCCCGAGCCGACGATTTCACTATCCACTGTGATCGCCTGAATGGCGGGAACGGTATTCAAGAAGATAGCGGTCAAACGCGGAGTTGTGATGGGGTCATCGCGCAACGGCTTGCCGCCATTCGTTGCACTGCGTGATGGCACCTGCATTGCGCGGAACCAGTAAATTTCTAGTAAGTCGAACTTGGCCAAGGGGGCGATGTCGGCTGGGGTTAAAATGTCCACCGTGCCGGAATGGTTAAAACGATCGGTCTGATCCAGCACTGAGAGTTCGACCCATGCGGCTCCATTAAAATACTCCCAGCGCAATGAAGGCGGGGAGTCTAACCCTGGCGCGATCTTGTCTATGCCGGACCCCTCGGAGAATGCGCGGGGGGCAACGACGAAGAAAAGGGTAATTGGTTGTTCGGGAAAAGCCTTGTCGAAACCGAGGTAAAGGGTGGGGGCGGTTTCGGCGTAAATTGGTGGCGCGAGATTTTGCACACCGAGAAAAGGAAAGAAAATACCTTGTGCGTTCGCATCAGTCAGGTCCTTCAGCAGAAAACCATTTTGGGTGACAACCGCTTGCGGAGCGCCATGTGCTTCGTAGCTCAACTTCAGATTCGTGATAAGCGGCGGAGCGAGATTGCCCGTGCCCTCGGCCACCTTGTAACCTTTCGAGAGATCGTCCGCTTGTACTGGGACATACTCAGCGGCTTTCCCATAATCGCCCGAGGTGATTCGCGCGCGAATCCAGAGCCCATCCTCTCCATTGACCTTTCCCGGAACCGGAAACGTTTGCCCCAGAAGCACAGCTCCAGATTCCACCGCCAGGGACTTCGTTCCGTCAACGACGGTGCCCGGCGGGGGATCGGAGGCTGGAGGGGGAAGTGGTGCCAGCGCTTTCCAGCCATCGATCCCCAGAAACTCCCACGTGAGCACCGCTGTCGGAGGATGTCCCACAGGCTGAGGGCGTGGCGCGATTTCAACTGTCAACGTCAGCTTGGCATTAGGCTTGGCCAAGGCTTCGGAGCAACTGATATAGAATGCATCGCCCACCTTGGGCGTTTCGCCGAAGGGATAAAAAGGCATCGTAACATCGAGAGGAATTCCATTAAAGAACGTGAAATCAGCCGGAACGTTTTTACCCCTTATCGACAGTCCAACATGCCGCAAGTTCAGCTTCGCCGGCTCGGAATCCTCAGACAGAGGCAGCGGCAAGGCGGCCTGCAGCCAGCGGCTGCGAAGTCCTTGCCGGGACCACGGGGCGTCGGTAGTACCCTTGAGAACGGTTTGGTCGATCGCATTGACTCCCTCAAACGCGATTCTTACGTGTCCATCCGAAGTTTGGCTAATCCTGCCAGCCAAGCTCCTCGTTTTCCCCTTCGACACGCATTGCCAGCGAATTCTTTTCAAAATGTCGGGTATCTCCCCGGGAACACCGGGAAAGCTTACTTCGACGGTGGCCTCGCTGAAATTGAGCAACTGCTGGTGACCGAGAAAGAGTCCATGAGAGAGACGCGTTGTGCCGACAAAAGGTGAGAAACCGATGCTGCCAGATCCACTACTCAGGGCGGTGTGATCGCTCGAGCGATCCCATCCGGGATCCATTGTGCGAACTGCGATCAGGGTGGCCGGCACCACGGTGAGATCCGCTGTCGTCTCAAAGTCGACGGGTTGTTGATCGGCCTTTGGAATTGTGCCCGCTCGTGTGCCTTTTGGGACCAGGACGGGAGCACTGTCGGAAGTAAGCGAGAATGTCAGAGGCACTCGAGCTGCTACAGGGGGCAACAGGCTGACTCCGGCAGCGTTGAGGAATGCGTAAAGATTCCTGTTTGGCACCTTATTGAGGCGCTCCAGCGTTATCTCCATCAGCCTTGTGAAAATGCGATGAAGCATCGTGCCGGCATCAGGTTTGAGGTCCCAATCTCCTTTCCATTCCGGAACAAGCCGCGCAGCCAGTTTGCGCAACTGCTGGAGAATTTGATCGTCGTCCCTTTGGTCGAGGACGGGCGGCGGAACTGCCCTCACAGGCCTCCTCTCTCTATGTAGAAGGGATAAACGAGGTTGAAGGTCGCGTCTGTGGACCGCACGCGATATTGCAGGTGGATGAGCAGCCGATCCTGCTGTCGTTGACTGAACCTCACCTCGACGTTCAGGATCTCGATTCGCGGCTCAAAACGGGTCAGCGCATCCCGGACGTAATGCTGCGCGAGACTTATGGTGGCTTGGTTGAGCGGCTCGAACGTGAAATCTCTGAGACGGGCTCCAAAGTCCGGGCGCATCACCCGCTCGCCCTTGGCGGTTTGCAGAATGAGGAGGATGGACTGTCGGACATGATCTTCCAAAGCATTCATCGCGATGAGTCCGTTCGCATCGACGCCCAGCGGAAAAGCGCTCCCCTCTCCAAGGAAATCCTTGCTTTGATCGAGTTGACCATCCATGGCGTTCTCTCTTAGCCAAAGAACACAGTTCCCTTCGCAACGACCTTCCCGACCGGCAAATCCACTGGGTCATTGCACGTGAGGGCGGTGTCTGCGTTGCGCGCTGCCGGTTTGCCATTTATGAACAGCGTTGCGCTGCCGGTGATGATTGTGGCTCGATTACTGGGAGGTTTGACGAACGTGCCGCCGATGGGCACATGGGCGGGGGTATTCGTGGCCGTGCTGTTGAGGGTTGCGGCCGGCATCTTCATGATGTTCACGTCGGCGCTCAGATTGCCATCGATGATCCCCTTGAAGGGGTGTGGTGTGAGCACCGGTGAGACCGGGCCCGGAGGCTGAATGAGGTGCATGTCCGTCGCCACGACCTGGTCTCCCTTTTTTGCTGCTGGTAATCCCATGGCTGCGCCTCAATTGATATTCACCCTGCGTCCTTCGATGGTCATGGTTGTCTTCGATTCCAGGGTCATGGAGGTTCGCGCTTCGACTTTCGTGTCCGTGGTGCTCTTCACCTCAACGGTTTTTGCGCTCAGGCTAATTTTGCCCTGAGGTGCCTCAATGACGACATCCTTCGCCGACTTAATGGTGATGGTGTTGCTGGCGGTATCGATTGTGACACTGTTGTCGCCGCTCTTATCGATGACCTCAATTTTTTCGGCGCCATCGCTGTCGTCGAGACGCACCAAATGCCCGCTACGCGATTTGATCAAGCGCAGATTATTCTCTCCATCTGAATTGGCTTCCGGCGGTTTGTCTTTTCCGTTCCACAGCGCGCCGAGCAAGTAGGGCCGGGTAATGTCGCCCTGCTCGAAAGCGACCAACACCTCATCGTCCTTCTCCGGCAGGAAAAACATGCCCCGTTCGGCTCCGGCCATCGGTGAGGCGACACGCGCCCAATGGCCGATCTCCTCTTCTGAGGCTTCCGGGAGGTTGATCTTGACCCTTCCCAAGCCGTCCGGATCTTGATTGTCCATGACCAGGCCAACAACGACACCGCTGGCCGTCCTGATCGGACCCGCGCCGCCAGCGGTTGCCCGCCGGTTGTGATCACCCGAGAAATCGAGCATTTCCGGAGCGCTCTTGCCCCCTGAACCACTATTGACTTCGAATGAGCTCAGGTAACCATTTGCTCCCACGTTGTGAGTGACAGTGGTGATGAAGTAGCTTCCTTCAAAGCGACCGATGCCGCTGAGCTCCACTTTCCCGCCAACGCGGATGGCGGGATTTCCGAGGCTTGTGCCACTGCCCGTAACGGTGGTTACCTCCTGGTTTCGCAGAACGCTTTCGGCCAGGGCTTCGGCTTCGGCGAGACTGGAAACGGAAGCATCGCTAATGACTCGCTGCGAGCGACCCCCGGAGCCTTTGCTGATCTGCTCAAGACCAGTCTGCGCGATTCCGCCAGCCTTCTGGTCCCGCGTTACAGTAGCGACAAAACTCTGCTTCTGAATGGGATCCCAGCCCCGCACCGAAACTTCATTCACCAGGCCAGCCGTGCTGAGCCGCGGCGAAAAACTCTGGAGAGTCTTTCCCCATTCGAGCCGGATCGTCTCCGGGCGCGGCGGGGGTTTGCTCTGAAAATAGAGCGTGCCGCTATCCACCCAGACAAAGTAGCCATTTGCCTGGGCCAGCTCTTGCAAGAAGGCGAGATTCGTCTTGTTATCCTGAGTCCGGGGTGACTTGCGCTCCGGCGTTTCCTCCACCGAAGCCTGCAATTGCATTTCTGCGGCGATCCGAGACACGATCTGGCTATCGCGAAGCGCGCTGTCAGGGCTCGAGCCTTCCCCGCCGAACTTGCGGTAAACAGTCCCGCGAGTTAATCCGTGGTAGAGATCGAATCCCTGCACTTGCACCGTTGCGGGCCCACTGGTTGGGAGGTCGGCGGTCAGCGCTGAGATTTCTCCAACGATCATCTTCCGCGTCTTTCCAACAAATCCTAAATTAATCTCGACCCGCGTGCCTTCCGTGAACGGTCCCTTCTTCTCGTCGACAAGCGCAAGTTTGGGATCGTTGAGGCGAAAACTAAAGGAACTGGGCCCATCGAGATCCTCAGTGACACTGATCTCCATGATGCTCTTGGCGAGAGAGGTCTCAAGCTTGCGGTTGCCGACCGTCATCTCGAATGTGGGCACGTAAACGTCGGGCAACGATTGGGGTTTGGGCAGAGCCATGGCCGTTTAGGTAAGCGCGGGGATTTTCAAAGCACGGCCCGCGGGAATGGTCAGCGGATTGTCGATGTTGTTGGCTTGCGCGATCGGGCGCCATTGATGTGGATCACCGTATTCCTGAGCGGCGATTTTTTGGAGCGTGTCGCCTGCCTTGAATCTCCAGTGCTTGGTGCGATCGGCTGATAAGAGTTGATTCTTGCTAAGAAGATCCTCCAGGGTATCGTGCTGTTTCAGGGTCACATTGAGCCGTGCCCGCAGCGGTTTGCCCGAGGAATTGAAGTAATCAAAGCTCTGCGTCACGCTCTCTAGCACGCAGGGAAACACCAGTGATCCCCAGACGAACAGTAACCGAGGGGGTGCATGCGTTTCGCGATTGGCAACGGTTAAGTTGAGGACCAACCCGGTAAACTCTCGCACGTCGGTTCCTTTATCCGTCGTATCAAAAAACAATTCCATGGTCAGCGTCTGCGCGCTGCCTCTCACAAACTGAAGTACCGGATGAGCCGAGTCCGGGTATGCCCACCTCGGCAAATTGGTTGGTAATCTGAAGCTGATACTCCGGAGGATTGAACATCACCGGAATCTGAGTCGGCGTCGAAGCGTCGCGGTCAATGATGAGCGCTTTGGTGAGCGGCATTAGTAAAGTCCCCTCCTTTCTTGCTCGAGGCGATGGCGCCGTTGAAGCGTTTGATAGACCTTGTTGGCCACGGCATCGATATCGAGTGGCGGCGGCGTAGCGGATATCGGCGCCGGTTCTTTCGGCTTCTCGGCTGTCGACCGTCCGCCTTGTGGGGTATTAGGCGTCGACGCCTTAGATGCGGCCTCCGCTGCATCAGGCGTTAGCAGGCGCAGCTGTATTCCAGGGAGGGCGACAGGCGCGACCGTCTGGTTAATCAGCCTCTCGATCACCCCTGCAGGTTCGGACATATTCACTTGGTCCGAGCCAGTCAATGAAGCCGCTTCGACGTTACTCCCGAAGACTGGGGCTGGAACTGCGACCGGACTAGCGGAGGGGGTGTCTCGGTCAGGACGAACTTCTGTCTTCAGGTCGATAGGAAAACCACCGTGGACTTCCTGGCGCGGAAAGGACGATACGCTTGAGACGAGACGTGGTCGAAAGGCAGGTTGGTCTTCTAGTTCCAAGCCTTCCAGACCCGGATAATTCTTCTTTTCGCCTGTAACGAGCGAGAACTCGGTGGAGCCGGAAGATGTAGATCCCGATTGGCTGTACCCCTCCGCGTTCGAGGGGGTGGTGATCGGTCGAAAGGTGGCAAGTCTCATCACAGGACGCACGAAGGGTTCTTCTCTGTGCCTTTGCGGCGCAGCCGCCATCGGCAGTGCTCGTCTCCAATCTTCCGGCGCTGCGCCCGGGCCCTTCGGAGCGGGCAGGCCATCGTCGGTGACGGGAGGTACCTCATGGACGACGGGTAGATCCTCGTGGGAAGCGGCTCGGTCGTCCTCGCGTGCGGGCCACCGAACTTCGGCAGCGAACCGCTTGTCTTCGGCAGCGGGAGGCGGCACAGGCGGATTCGTTAGGGAGCCTTCAGTCCTCGGAGGCGCAATCGGATGAGCTGCTCCCTCGATAGGTATTCTAGGGGTTCCAGGGTAGCCAGGAGCATCTCCAGCTTGGCTCGAAGGCATCCATTGCGCGCCTCTTTGTATTGGCCCGGAAAGGGAACGAAGGAACAAAAACGGCCTCTGAGGTGTTTGCGATATGAGAGGCAATCGGTGGGAATGTATCGGCCGCCACTGATCTTGAGCCACCGACCCGACAACTGAATCGGAGACCTTTGTCTTCGAAGTTGGGGCTTGCGTTGAGATCATTTGCGGCCCTTTTTGCGAAGGCCGATCTTCCGACTGCCTGCCGCCCTCTGGGGCATGCATGTGGCTGAAGAGTCCCGTTGTTAAAGGCGGCCACCCTATCAACGGCTGCCCACGGCGGGCAAGTTGCTCATACCAGGCTGTCAGCCGAGCCCTGAGATGGTTCAGCGGTCGATTGCGGCGCGAGATGCCGGCGAGCATCGATTCTGTCCCTCGAAGTGCCGGAGGTTGCCAACTCTGGCGGCGGTATCCTCGTCCAGGCAGACGAGATCCCGGCCCAAGCGGTCCTGTGGCTTCGGTTAGCATGGATTAACTCTTTGCCAAACGGTGAATCTTGTTGACCTCCTCTACCCATCGGCGGCGTTCCCTGTGCTCCAAGGACAACAATTGATCGTGCTGCCAGTGAAAATGATAAGCGAGACAGGCTACCTCCTCGTAAAGCTGCCCGAGGGGGTAGCCAATCATTTTCCCAGCCTGTCGGGCTCCACCTCAAAACCCTTCTCACAAAAAGGGCAGACGACCTTCATTGCGGAGGTGCCGTTGCCGTTGATGCGATTGTAGAACTCCTGGATGTAAGCCAAGTCCGATGCGAAGAGCCCCTCAATGACCTTCGGATTAATCGCATCCAACGAACCAAGGCGGGTAATCACACGAGACAGGAGGATGACGACCAAATACGCAGGGTTGGCCTGGACCCGTGGATCCTTCAATGGCAGGATCTCATCCGCGGCCGTGGCAAGGCGCATGACACCGTCGCGATGAAGATCGCCACGAGGGTCCTTGTAGCCCAGCGGCAGGGTAAACTCATATTCCGTTTCGAACATGACCGTTTCCGCTTACTTTGCCCGCTCAAGCCTTTCGCAGCTCACGGTCAGTGTCTCAATTGCCGCATCGTTGCCTTTCGCGCTCAGGGCCGATCCCTCCCACTTGCTCGGCCATGCGTTGAAGAAGTTCCATCGCACCTTCTCCTGTCCGGCATCGTCTTGGAGGACGATGGAGCCGTTCTTGCGCTCGAGTTGCCCGTTCAGTGCCTTCTGGTGCCAATCGTAGAGTTCGTGTGAGTCAGTCACTCCCCACTTGAGCGTAATGTTGGGATAAGTCGTTTTGGCAGGCAACTTGCGCACGTGATTCGGATCGCCGCCTTCGCGATATTCGACCACCTCCACCTCAGAACCGAAGCCCGAGCAATCGGTGAATCCGGCTTGCACAAGGCCGTCAACTTCCACCAGGAACCTAAAGTTTTTGTATGGATCAACTCTTGCCATTGGATGCTTTCTTTCTTTTTTTGGTTTTTACTAAGCGAATCAGCTGCCTGTTTGTTGCTGAATACGAAAGATGACGAATTCGGCTGGTTTCACCACTGCTACGCCGATTTCTGTCACAACTTTGCCGGATTCACGCACGTCGGGAGGATTCGTCTCGGCGTCGCACTTGACGAAGAAAGCTTTTTCCGGCGTCTCCCCGAACAGCGCCCCCGCTCTCCACTGACCTAACAAAAAATCACCGACTGAGCGCTTGATACGCTGCCAGAGACCTGGATTGTTTGGCTCGAAGACTACAAATTGGGTTCCCTCTTCAATCGATTCGCGCAAGAAATTCAACAGGCGTCTAGTACTCACATACTTGTACTCGCCGTTGGCGTCGCCGCCCATCGTCCGTCCCCCCCAGATATAGATGTTGCCGTTAAAGTTGCGGATGCAATTAACCCCTTGTGGATTCAGTCCGTCCTGGTGGGCTTTGGTTAGCTGATGCTGAACACCGAGCGCACCACGAATGACAACATTCGCTGGCGCCTTGTGCACTCCGCGATCCTTATCGACCTGCGCGTAGACGCCAGCGATGTGTCCGCTGGGGGCTACAAAGAGGGGTTCTCTCTGGGGATCTTCCGGAGAGAGCATTTTCCCGATGAAGTCGTCGACCCTGATCCAGGGAAAATAGATCGCCGCATAAGGGCTGTCCTTTGTCTCACCCTGGATCTTCGCCTTACTAAAGTCGGGGTTTGTTGCTTGCTGCGCTCCGTCCAAGACTGCAAAACGGTCGGTGAGGGATTCACAATGATCGATAAGCATTTCCTGCACAGCTTCGGAGGTGATACCGGGAGCGGCGACGACAGCGATCTCATCGATCGCGCCAAAAGCGTCGAGAGCATCTCTCTGGATATCAGCTTCCGCCGCGAAACGCATCACATAGCAGCGCGTGCCGCCATTATTGAAGAACCCGTGCACTGAATGAGCGAGCATCTGCTGGTTCTTGTCGGTTGAGAAATCGCCGAAGGATCTGGCGAACTCACCAAAGTTGGTGCAGAGGACTGCCTTGCCAGGGTCCGCCACGCTGAAGGGAGTCATCGTCACATAGTCGGCCTTGATCGTTGCGCCGCTCCGTGGGGCGCTCTGAAATTTGACCCGCGAAACATTCTCCTCATTGGATACTTGCGCCGCCACCAACTCATCGTCGACACGGACCTTAAATGTCTTCGTAGCCGGTTGCGCCGGGTAGTTCAAAAGGATGGGGGAGTTCGCAAGTTGGAACTCCGCCTTAGTGCCATCCCCGCCTTTGATGACTTCTCCTGTTATCCTTTTAGTGGGGATCTCTAGTTCATTTGGGACGAGTCCGATAAACCCTGCCGTGCTGGTTCCGACGCCGGCAATGGGGCGGGCCAAAGGCGGCACTTCTTC
The DNA here is from genome assembly GCA_963744345.1 of uncultured Verrucomicrobiae bacterium. Taxonomy (GTDB): domain Bacteria; phylum Verrucomicrobiota; class Verrucomicrobiia; order Chthoniobacterales; family Terrimicrobiaceae; genus DASTFP01. Next base: position 31,991 of record CAVUTD010000017.1, on the reverse strand, counting down.
AACATAGACGCCTGGTGATAGATACTCTGGCATAATAGTTCCTCCTGCGTTCCCCTCTTCGGGGGTATTGGTCTTTTCGTTATGTTAACTGCACTTCGTGTTGGCTCCCTGCGTGCACTGCGATACTGGCTTCCTTCACCCTCTCGCCTTTCTGGACGCGCAAGGTGTAGGAACCTGGCTGTGTCACGCTTAGTTTGTAGCGCCCCTCGAGGTCGGTGATGGCGCGCAGGTCGAGTCCCTTTAGAGTGACGGTTGCGCCCGACATCGGCTTCTTATCCGCGTCAATCACGCGTCCGCCGATCCCAATAAGAATGCGCTTTTCGAGGGTGGCCGGCTCGATCTCCTCCTCGTCGGCCGAAGTCCGTTCTCCGAGGTAGAGTTCTCTGGTCGTGACGATGTGCTCGGTCTCGGGAACGAGCACGTCCGTCAGGGAAATGGTGACCTTAACGGTGAGCGACGGACGCAACTTATTGCCCAGGGCGGTCCAGAACTCAGCCAAATTCTTCTGCGGATCCACGAGCGCCGTAACCAGCGGCAAGGGGGGTTCTTGTCCTTTAAGGCTGCCCTGCAGTAGCTTAGGATTTATCGTCGACTGTCGGGAGAGGACCTGCAAGGCTTGGCTTAGTAATCGTTGCTCCAGCAGGACCGCTGCGTCCCCAGTCAAGCCGCCCGCCCAGGCCGTCACCAGGTAGGAGCACGCCACTCGTAAGGGAGGGCGGTGTGTGATGACATGCCCGTTCTTGCGTTCGAGCATCGGTTCGTTGCTTCGAAGTTCCAAATCCTCCCTAATGTCATAGAGAAATAAATCCACTGTCGCCTGCTGTGGAGCAAAAGGATCCGCCGGTCTGTCCAATACGATCTGGGCTGACTTCAGCGGTTCCTTCCCGCCTCGAGTCAGGATTGTTCGCAATGTTTGGCTCAGATCGTCAATCATTTTTCGTTGCTATCTTCTCGTCGAAGTCGCACCAGAACTTCCTCTGCCTGATGGTGGCAAACAGGTTGGCAACCATTTTGCTTAGAAGACAAGTTGAAGCTAAGGCTGTCACGTTGCTTCTGATTCGTGCGAAATGGCTTCCAAATTCAATTCGGTAGGGACTTTCCCAAGTTTTTGAAACTCCCGCCGTGTTGCTTGAAGCAGGTGGGACATGTTCACGATGCCACCGTCATCGGCGGCGAAAAATGCGGCGGCGAGAGCGACGTTTTTGATGTTCCCGCCACTGAGTCTGAACTGTCTGGCAAGGAAATCGAGATCTACGTCCTTTGCCAGAGGCATTCCAGAGGGCCAGATGCCGGACCAGATACGACGCCGGTTGGCTTCGTCAGGAAACGGGAAGTTGATCGAGAAAGCCAGCCGGCGGACGAACGCTTCATCAAGATTTTGGCTTAGATTAGTGGCCAGGATGGCCACCCCCTCATACTCCTCCATTTTTTGGAGCAAATAAGAAATTTCGATGTTGGCAAAGCGGTCATGGGAATCGCGGACTTCGGAACGCTTGCCAAACAGCGCATCGGCCTCGTCAAAAAAGAGGATAAGATTGCTGTTTTCGGCGGCTGTAAAAATCGATTCCAGATTCTTTTCGGTTTCTCCGATGTATTTGCTGACAACTTGCGAGAGATCAATCTTGTAAAGTTCGAGCGCGAGCTCGTTGGCAAGAATTCCGGCCGCCATGGTTTTGCCGGTGCCGCTGGGACCAGCGAACAACGCGTTGACGCCTTTGCCCGTGGACAACTTGGCGCCAAAACCCCACTCACCCAGCACGCGGGAACTTTGAGCAACTCGCTGGCACATTTCGCTAAGTTGAGCGAGCGAGTCAGCAGGTAGCACGATGTCCCTCCAAGTGTGGATTGGCGGGATTTTGCGCGCCAGCCTGTTGAGCTTTGGGTCCGACTGCGCGCGACACGCGGTGTTTAGATCTTCCGCCGTCAATGGATCAAGGTTCGGCGAGCGCCAGCGCGCGAGATTAGTGGCCGCCACTGCGGCATCATGGATCTGGCCCGGCGTGAACCGGAACTTGCTCGCAAGCGCGCCTGCCTCGGCGTCGGTCGTGAGGGGAGATCGACCGTTAAGATGCTTCTTCCACAGGCGTTTTCTGATGCCATCGTTGGGGATCGGGATTTCCAAGTCGATGAATGCGAGGTCCTTCAAGATCCCGATGGGCTTCCAGGATCGAGTGCCTAAAAGAAACAGGTTAAGAGCGAAGGTTCTAGTCACCTCCAACAGCGCGTTCAGCAGAGATGCCTGCTTGTCGTCGGCGAGGAGCGAGTCGAAATCCTGGATGCATAACGCGGCCGATTGCAGCAGCGCCTCGCGGCCTAGTAACCACAGGGCTTCCTCAAACGGCACGGGCCCACCGGCTATCTTGTCTGCCTCTGCGATCAGAAGAGGGAGTTTGAGTTCCAGACAAATGGCCTCGGCCAGCAAGCGCTTCCCGGATCCGTACGGTCCACCGAAGTGGAAGACGATCTGTTCACGTGGGAACTCCTCCTGTCTGTGATACCAGTCAATAAGACTGCGGACCGTGCTCTGAATTTGCTCGCCTACGGGCACCTGATCCAACTCAGCTTTTGCACAGACAAGGCGTGCAAAGGGCTCAAGCCGCGCATCGAGGTGTTCGAACCCGAGCAGAAAATTTACCGTGCGGTCGTCCAACTTCAGGAAGCGTGAAAGCAAAGGGGAAGGTCCGTCCGGCGAGGTATCTATCATCTGCAACAGGCGATATCTGAGTAGTGGAGACCGGGGATCAAAGGCCAGTCGAGCGGCCCATTTCTCGCGCATCGTCTGGCAGAGTAGGTTCAGGACGAGATCGACACTTGGCTTCTTGCGCGTTACGTCATCCTGCAGATAAGCGTATAGTTTTTCGTATTTGCGGTCCAACTCCGGAGCCAGACAGATGAGCATGCATTGCTCTTCAAATGCCGTGAGATGAAAAAGTTTTCCCAAATAGGGCAACGGCAGATACATCCCGGTGCTCAAGCTCACGCTGAGGCGCGCCTGAATTTGAGACGACAGCCGGCCCAGGGTCGCTTGAAGATCCCGGTTTGGCGAGTCACCGACATTTTGATCCGCATTGGAGGAGGACAGACCGAGCGGATTGCCTAACAATCCTCGGATTTCCTCCTCAGTCAGCACCAAACCCCCAAATTGATGCAAAGGAGTCGCCTGCGTGCCGTTGGATTGTTCGGGCAACCGGCAACAAATCAGCAAATCTAAGCGGCGAAGCTCGTCTGTTAAATGCTCCCAAGCTGTAGCGTAGGCCGGTTGATTCGCGACTTCCTCTTCTCCTGCTGTGCCTTTGGACACGATTGTCCTTGTCGCATCCTTCTCTGTTTCCTTCGACCCTGGACTTGTTTGATAAGAGATCACTTTTCGGGCGTCACGGACATGCGCGCGAGGTTTTCTTTGCGGGGCAGGATGCTGGAAGCGACCCCCAGACGTCAAGCTTCGACGGTTTTTTTGACCATGAAAGTTAAGTGCCCAACAAACACCACTGATGCGGTGCTCCTCGTTTCCGACGGACAGGCAGATCGGTTTAGCATCGCCATAAATGCATGAATGCTTTACAATCAATCCTGCTTTTCAGCACGGGCCCTTCGACAGCCCTCTTCGACCATCCTGAAAACCTCCGATCCAGAGAATGTCTCTATAGTCCTCTAGACATATGTCTTCACCCAGAGGTATTTGGTTGACGAAAGTCTCTTACGTTGGAGTTGCTTATAAGTAGCTGGCTACAGAGACAAAGTGGTTGTTACGCATCGATCTCTTGCTGTGCGCCAAGTCCGGCAAAGAGAGATTAGATTTAATGGTCACCAGATGGTCAAATCAGCTTCTCCGCCGGTCAGACCGCGCATTCTCTCTTGGCGGGTATACCTTAAATGTCCTATCCTCCGTGTAGAATTTTGTCATCCCGATAAGAGCTGACAATTTATGATTCAGCAGCTTTTGACCAAATCGCCGGAGAAGGCGCATCAGCTTATTGGTAGCCGCGAGTCTTCGTCAGCTTTATCCCAGTCATTTCGAGGTAGGCCTATTTATCAACTGCAACGCATGATCGGCAACCGGCTTGTAACGCAGCTGATTCAAGCCAAGCGGCTTACACCTCAAGGTGCCATTATTGATCTCCAGCGAAAACTCATCGTCGGCGGCGCTGGCGATTCGTACGAGCAGGAGGCCGATCGCGTAGCCCGCCAGGTAATGAACACTCCTGATGCGGTGGCCACAGCATCTGCAGAACGAGCACCTTCGCTAGGGGGAGCACAGATTCAAACACCGGCAAGCAAGGCGGTGGCTGCCTCAGTCACGCCGATGGTGCAGGGGCAAATCAGGCAACAGATCCAGGCAGAGGAAGGCAAAGACAGTGATGAGGAAAAAGAGGATCTACTTCAGGCGAAGCGCTTCCGTGAATCGCTTCGCCTTCAGCGGAAAATCGCCACTGAAGAGGAAGAAGAAGCGGACCCGATCCAGGCAAAAACTGCTGGCGTACGGAGCCGCCCCTTTGAAGCGGACATCCATGTCCAGAAGCGGGTCAACCTCAGCAAAGGACGCGGAAGTCCATTGCCAGGTCCTGTGCGCGCCTACATGGAGCCGCGATTCGGTGTGAACTTCAGCCACGTACATGTGCATACGGGAAACGATGCTCGGCAGATGAATCAAGCCGTCGGCGCCCAGGCCTTCACCCACGGCTCGGACATCTACTTCGGTGCCGGCCATGACCCCACGGATCTCGAACTCACTGCGCACGAACTCACGCACGTCGTGCAGCAGGCGCCCGGGCTATCGCTACGGACAAACAGACTGGCTGGACCATGCTTAACCATCGATGCCCGTATCCAACGAGCCGCTGCAGCCTTCGGCATAAAGAGGCTCAAAGAGCAGGAGTCTGAACTCGATAGTGCTGTTCCGCTAAAAGCGGCGGAACAGCCATCTAATAAGTCGTCAATCCCTCCCCAACAGCCGGTTGATGTTGAGAAAGCTTCTGCTCCCCAAGCCAGGGAAGAGGATGAATTCCTTCCTGCCGTTGAGGAAAGGGGATCAGAGGCTAGGGCCGCCGAAGCGCCCGCAGGCAAGGAAAACCTTCCCGCCGCTAGCTTCCCGGGGAAAAGCGCCTGCCACGCCGGAAGAAGATTCTTCCTACCTGGCCATCGTCGACGAACTCGAGGTAAAGGCCAAAACCCAGAAAACACCATTTAAGAAGCCAAAGAGAAAACAGGAAGAAACCAAATTAGCCGCAAATCTAACACCTGAGGAAATTGGTAAGCAAAATGCTTACGACCAGCATCTCCAGGAACTGGCAAAGATCCAACCGGACCTCACGGTGGAAAAGTTCATGGACGAATTCAAAGCGACCGCGAACAATCTCGCTGGAAAACTTCCCGCAGACAAAGACCAACAGGGCAAGATGCGAACGGGCGTCAACCTAAGTGTCGCGAAACTGCAAGCAATCCAGGAAGTGGCAAATCAGCGTAATGCTCACGCGGATTCTTTGCGGACCGAAGCGGCCAAGCCTGCGACAAATTATCAGGACACCGGGAAACAGGCCTCGAAACCTTATCAATTACAAGTTGATCCTCCGGGCAGTGTGCCCAAGCTTCCAAGTGCCAAAGAGGCGGCTCCAAAGCCTAAAACAGCTGCGGAAATTTCCTTAGATGACCAAAGTCAATCTTTGGATAACGCGTTATCCAATCATGAGGTAAACGGCCAGTCAATCAGTATCGCTGAAGGCTCTTTGGCTTTTCCCATATCAGGCGAAAAGACATTTGACGAAGCTGGTGAGGCCAAACGTAAGGCTCAAGACGAAATCGCCAAGGTCAAGCCAAGATATCGTGACGCGGAAGGCGGCCTGATCAGGAAGTCTCAAGAGGATATTCATTCCCATGTGAATACCGGATTGGCAGGTCACCACGAGTTACGTTCAACTAGTTTTAAGGAAGTCCTCAGTACGCAGAAAGAGCATGGAAGTATTATTGAGGGGCAAAAGCGAAGCGTTTTTACAAAATTTGAAGGCGTTTATACTGAGACAAAGAGAAAAGTAAATGGAGAACTGGAGACACTGAACGGTATTGAGGAAACCTTTCAACAAATCATAAGCCAAGCTGAAGACGATTTTAATGGCCTGGTGCGAAACGATTTGGAGTACATATATACGCCGGGTTTTTTTGACTATAGCGATTGGAAAGATAAGCATGAGGATGAAATTAAGGCAGAGTTCGAAAGGCAACGGGCTTTAAATCGCGACGACGACATGTGGGCTACGAATAGGGTCTATGCTAAGGCCTTGCAGATAGTCCGAGGGAGGTCTGCGGATATTCTGTTCGCGAATGCCAAAACCATATTCATCGGCCAGGTAAACCGCGAAGTTCAAGCAAAGATCGCGACAAAAGTGGTGGAGGCTTTGAATGCCGCCAAGAAGCACATCCGGGACGGTAAGGAAGAAGTCAATAGGGCATTCGCGAGCCTTGACCCAAAAGAGCAGGAGGAAGCCAGGAATGTGCTCGTGGCCGTTACCGGGAAGTTTGAGCAACTGGAGGAATCAGTCGCGGATCGTCAGCGTGAAATCGTCGGCGAGATGGCACGGATCTACAACGACAGTGTCGGTAAGCTTAAGACGACATTTGATGCAATCAGAAAAGATGTTCTCACCGGTTGGTTAGAGAAAGCGTGGAACAAACTCAAAGCTGTCGTCAATGCCATCATCGATTTCGCGACAAGAATTGCAGAGTTATTGGGACGCCTGGTCCATCTGGTCGCGGATATCGTCTCCAGTCCTCGCCGTTTCTTTAGCAATCTGGTGACGGGAATTGGGCAGGGGTTTTCAACCTTTGCCAATCAGATCGACACATTTCTTGCCACGGCATTTTTTGACTGGCTTCGGGGTTCGAGCGGTCTGACGATTCAAATGCCCAAAGAGTGGGGGCCTAAGGGCATCTTTAGTCTATTTACTCAGTTACTCAATCTGAGCACGGAAACCGTTTGGGACCGAATGGCAATCGTTTATGACAAGACCATCGCGAATGCCTTTCGGCGGGGTGAGGTTCTCCTGGATAAGGGCCTGGAAATTTTCGCCATCATTAAGAATGAAGGCCTGGGCGGTCTCTGGGATCACATCCAGGAATCGTTGGGCAATATTTTGGAAGAAACCTTGAGAATGATAAAGGAGAACGTCCTTTATGCTGCCATCAAAAAAGTGATCTTGGAGATCGGTAAACTGCTCGTTCCAGGTGGAGGGTTCATTGCCATTGCCGAGAAGGTGATCCGACTCCTGCAGTTCATCGCGGAAGCTCGCAACAAAATCCTGGATCTCATTGAGTCATTTGTTGATTCCGTGAAAATGGCTGTCGAGGGAAACGTTCCCGGGATTGTCAAACATATCACTGGGGCTCTGACCAAATTCATAACGGTTGCTCTTGATTTTCTCGTCGCCTTGTTTGGCTTGGGCGCCCTTAAGGAAAAGGTTACGCGATTCATCGAAAGGATGCGGAAGCCAATCATCCGCGGCATTGATTGGGTATTGGGCAAATTCAAGCCCTTGGTGATGAAGGGGGCGAAATTTATCGAGAAGGGAAAACAAAAAGTAATTGGGGCGGGCAAAGCGGTCGTGCAAGTCGGGGTGCCAAAAGATCCCCAAAAAAGGTTAGAGGAGGGTGTCAGAGCTGGCGTTACCGTGATCAACAAACTACCCGGCAAACGAGTTACCGGGACAGTGATACCGCCCCTGCTTTCTATAATAAGAACACGCTATCAGCTTCGATCTCTCGAAGCGATTGTTCAAAATGGCAAATGGGCGGTGAAGGGTGTTGTCAATCCGGTAAAGATTGAATTAACCGAAAAGGAGAAGCAGGAGCAGGAGCAGCAGAGAAACGAATTCGTCGAAACGTTCAAGCCGGCGTTCGGTGGAGATGAAGGTCAAGCGAAAACGTTCCTTACGGAACTTTCCTCCTCGTATGATCATGCCGCTATCGTATCATTACAAGCTGCCGTCCGAGGAGGTCAGTTGCCTAAGGTCATTGTTTCACTTATTCAAGGTGCAAAACCGCCATTCAAAATAGACAAACAAATTGTCCATGGCAGAATCCCTGAAATCGAGTTGCAATATAAGGGGGTTGCTATTGTCGGAAGTAAACTGGTAACAGATTTCGATACTCAGACCCCGCCGCTCGAGGCGCCAGCGGTTGCAAATGTTAGGAACAAATCTTTAAAACTAGATTTTCTGGTTCCTCCTGAAGTCAAAGCGATGGGAGTAAAAGGAGTAGGAAAAGAAATGTTTAATCTAGCATTTGAACATTTCAAAAACGATATCGATAGCATTGGTGCTTACTGGATGGTCAGCGCACTGTCCTATCCTCCTGAGGGCTTATCAGACAACTTGAAATTGTTTCTCTTAAATTATTTGACCGGCGACAAAGTGGCTGCTGCGAAAGCCACCTGGACAGCCGCAATGGCAGGGAAAAAGGATTATGACATTCTGGATCAAAATGATGTGCAAATAACTGGCGGGTTCGGTCTCGGAATGTACTACGAGCCTAGTAGCCATAAATTCCTTCAAGCGCCAAAGAGTATATTTGGGATTGAGTCGGTCAAGGCAACCTTTAGGAGAAAGCCATAACTGACATTTTAACAATAATCTCAACTTCAAAATCCTACTTCATTGAGGTGGGAATGGATGATCCGGTTTATTCCGAAACACTTTTAACGATTTTCAACCAACTATCTTTGCACGACAACCAATCCTTTTTACTGGACAAAGAAAATTTGATATCCTTCAAAAACGAACTGCAACGTTCATTGGAAAATCATATCCAGCAATATCACCCTGGGAGAGGGCGCGGACGTAAGAGAAACATCTTCGGGAAAGACTATTTTCTGACGTTGCTCAATACCGAACACAATACGATCGCACTTCTGAGTGACATTTACGATGCAGCAGATGACTGTATCCAAAATGATATAGCTTTACGATGCGAATATTCCTGAATCAGGGGAGAAGCGGTCAGAACTTGAAAGACGAAGGGATTGTCGGCTCTTAGTGCGGCAATCGCGATTGGAGTATGAGGGTGCGGTATATTACTTGGTGGCGCGAAGTGAGCGGCGGAAGCCCTTTATCAGGATGAGCAGGATTGCTGGCGTGGATTGATTGATTTGATTGATTGATTGATTGATTATCTTGGCGGGTTTTCGGGCGGACAATCTGACAATCCGGCAAACGCTTGGAATGTGCGGATGTGGGATGACATTCCCGCTTATTGCTCCCGATAGAGCAGCGACACGCCGGAACGTTGGCAGCGTCTTGAGCTAAGGCGCTCCTCTCGAGTTGTGGGGCGATTCCCCCGAAGACTCAGGCGCTACGGTCCGACTTTGCTATTTGGGATATTGAAGTGGCCCCGATAGAAGAGGAGGTATTCTGCAAGCGGCGCATTTCCCCGGACGCGATGCGCCAGAGAGTTCCCATACTCCTCCTTGAGTCGCAGAGTTCAAGCGTCCTATTCGCCCTTGTAGAAGATGGGCACGAAGAACGTCCACGCCAGAACGAGCAACGAGCCGACGTAGGGGACGTGGATGCCATAGGCGGCAAACGGACCACCAAGACTATAGACCCAGATCACAAACGCGACGGCAGAGATTCCGACAGCTGTCCACTGCGGAGATAGGCCCGCGGCAGGATCAGAAGTCCCGTAGGCGCGAACGACGAAAACCGCGGCCAGGCAGACCAGTGACCAGATGGCCAGGGCGATATTCTGCCCTGGGGGTATCAAGCCGGCCCCTACCAGGTAAAGACCAATCACCTCACCCGGAATCATCTTCAACAGACGATCGAGATACGGGCGCACATCGCCCTCTGACCGTGCAGCCGTTGCTTTGCGTGTGGCAGGAGGCTCTCGAGTGATGCGAAAGGGTGCGGACATCGTAGGATATTACGAATCTAATAGGTAGTATCGTAGCCCGCCTCAAACCCGCTGATGATCCACGTCCGGTGGATACCGTCCTCCAACTCAGAGAACCTGTCATAATTGTGCATCATCAAACTGGCAGCGTGAGGAAGGCTAAGAATTGTTTGGATAGTTTCTTTATGTTAGCGCGAGTTTGTACTACAACACTTATCATTTTGGCAATGTGTTTTTGACTTTGCGATCGCAGAGGATAAGTGCTGGCGGCACCGTGCCTTGGCAAAATTTAGGGACCAAAGAAAACAAACTATCTAAAAGACGGGCTTGTTTTAACGGGCTGGTTGGCTTTGGTTCGGTGTCAACCGGGGCGCTTCTTGCTTACGTGTGCACTCCTGTATGGCGGGGTTGCCACGCTCGCGCGCCGTTCCCAAGTGGGAAATGTTGTCCGCGCTTTTAGGGGCATGCCGCGGGATTGAATGGTCTGTTGCCGTCATAAATCAACTCAGTTCCGCTACCCGGCCGCGGCCGACACGCTGCCGCCTGCCTGAAGATGTCCTCAGCGAAATCGATCCACCCGCTCGCAGGTTGGGTGCGATTTCGTGGGATGCGTGTATCCTCCGGGTTTCAAATACCGCCAGGCCCTTTTCCTCGCCTTTGGTCCGCACTTCTCCCTTGCCCATGCTCGAACTGCCGCGATGCGGTGGTGAGAGCGCATCCTTGGTTGCGTGCCGATGCTCTTGAGCCATGCACCGACCGTGATCTTAGCGCCGGGAACCGACTTTCCGCACTTTTTCTTATCGACTCCCGGAGTGTTTGCCGTGCTGGAGCAATCGTGGATCGTCGTGTCGCTCACGGCGAGTGCGACGATTTTATGCCTTGCGGCGGCGTCCCCGCGGACTTACGAGGTGCCGATCAGTTCGTGGATCGCTCCGGCAATACGGTCGGCATGACCATTGATCTGCGTCTCGTCGCGCCCTTCGATCAGAAGCCGAATCTTCGGTTCGGTTCCGGAATAGCGGAGGAGGACTCGCCCTCTTCCATTGAGCCATTGCTCCGTTTCTTTGAGCAGGCTCTGCACCGGGCCGAGCGTTTCCAGCGCGGGCTTCTCCCGGACCTTCAGATTGCGTTGGGCCTGCGGGTACTTCTTCACCACTTTCTTCAGTTCGCTTAGCGGTTGCCCCGTTTCGATCATAATGCGAAGGATTTGCAGCGCGCTAACGATTCCGTCGCCCGTCGTGGCGTAATCACGGAAGATCATGTGCCCGCTTTGCTCGCCGCCCACATTCAAGCCGTCACGCATCATCGTTTCGATCACGTAGCGATCGCCCACCTTCGTGCGAAGAACTCGGCCACCCTCCGCCGTTAACGCTTCATCCAAGCCGAAATTGCTCATGACTGTAGCCACGAGCGTGTTTCCTGTCAGCCGTCCCTTCCTGAGAAAGTCGAGGGCGGCAATAGCCATGATCTCATCGCCGTCGACCAGATCGCCGTTCTCGTCGCAGAGGAGCGCGCGATCGGCATCGCCATCGTGAGTGATCCCAAGATGGGCCTGCACGTCCTTGACAGTCTTCTGAATCTCGGACGGGCAGGTGCTGCCGCAATCGGCGTTGATATTGGTGCCATTGGGGACATTGTGAACCGCGTAAACTTCGGCCCCAAGCTCTCGCAGGATGCAGGGCGTGGATTTGTACGCGGCGCCATTTGCGCAATCGACGGCGATTCGCAGATGGTCCAGCGTTCGTCCGCGCGGGAAGCTTTGCTTAGCGAACTCGACGTAACGTCCGAGGGCGTCGTCGATACGGAAAGCCTTGCCGATTTTGGTTGCCGTCGGGCGAATATTTTCGATCTCACCACTGAAAACGATATCTTCGATGCACTTTTCAATCTCATCGTCGAGCTTGTATCCGTCGTGACGGAAGAATTTGATTCCGTTGTCTTCGTACGGGTTGTGTGACGCGGAGAGGACGATACCCGCATCAGCGCGCAGCGAGCGAGTAATGTAGGCTACACCGGGCGTGGGTAGCGGACCGATGATGAGAACATCTACGCCCAGAGAGGTAATGCCGGCAACCAGGGCATTCTCAAGCATGTAGCCCGAGAGCCGGGTATCCTTGCCCAACACGATCTTGCGCCGATCGGAGGGAGCATGCGAGTTCCGCACGACGGTGCTGAAGACATGCGCAGCGGCACGGCCTAGCTTAAGAGCAGTTTCCGCAGTGACGGGTTCGATATTGGCAACGCCGCGCACCCCGTCGGTTCCAAAGAGTTTGCGTTGTGCGGTCATGCCTTGGGCTTGGCCAGCTTCGAGGGAGGCGCTCCTTGCTCAAGCCGCCGCGGATTTTTCTCCACGTTCTTGCTGATGAGGTACCACAGTGCGCACGCGAGCAGGAGGCAGGTGACCTTCGGTCTCCAGTCTCTCGTTAGCATCTCTCTGACCATGTTCATGATGAAGAAGCAGCTGACTCAAACGCCGACGGAACTTATCCACGCTGAGATTGCGTTCGAGGATGCCGTTATGGCAAATAGAAACTTGCCCAGTTTCCTCGGAAACGACAATGGCCACGGCATCCGATTCCTCGCTCACTCCTAAAGCGGCGCGATGGCGCAGGCCAAGGTTGCGATCAAGATCCTCGCGTTGCGTCAGGGGAAAAATGCACGCGGCCGCCACCATACGATCGTTGTGAACGATCAGTCCTCCGTCGTGCAAAACGGTCTTCGGATGGAAGATTGTGAGGGCGAGCTCCTTCGAGAATTCAGAATCGAGTCTGACGCCAGTTTCGATGAACGGCTTAAGTGAGATCTCGCGTTCGACGGCAATGAGCGCGCCGAACCCTTTGCTCGCAATTTCGAAAACCGTATCGGTGATTTCTTCGATCGTTTCGCGCTTTTCAAAGGCCGAAGTGAAGAACGGATGGCTGCCCAGGTCGGTGAGCGCGCGACGTAGCTCGGGCTGAAAGATGACGACCAAAGCGAGGGCAAGAAACACCGACAAGCTCCGCAGAATCCAGCCGATCACACTAAGATCAAGCAACTGCGAGAGGAAGGTGAGCGTCAGGAAAAGGAGAGCAAGTCCTATCAGGATGCGCGCGCCGTGAGTGCCGCGGAGGTATTTGTAGATGTAATAGAGAACCGCTGTGAGGATGCCGATCTCGACCGGGATGCGCCAATTCTGCGCGACAAATTTTCCGATTGTTTCAAGCATTGACGATTCGCTGGTTAATGGATCGATAGGCTGCGATTTGTAAAAACCGCGTAGCGAGACCCGGATCTTCGCACATCTTGCCCTCTCCTTCGCTCGGCAGCTCTAGCCGCTCGGCGCAATCACAATCTACACGATCAGCACCATCTTTGGCAAACTTGCTGAAACAAAGGATCGCTTCCATGTCAAGTGAGGCAGATTGCTTCGGTCATCCGCAGAGCTTCACGGTGTGGTTTGGGTTCATGCACCCGGAAAATTCGTGCGCCTTTCTCGCGACAAAGGCTTGTGAGGGCCACCCCGGACCAGAATCGGTCTGGTATTGCCGGGGCATCGGCCAGCCATCGAAGGAAGGATTTCCGGGATACTCCGACCAGGATCGGCCGGAGGAGGTCATTGAGCGTATCGAGCGATCGCAGCAGAGCGAGGTTGTGCTCTGGCTTCTTCCCGAAACCAATTCCTGGGTCAATGGCGATGCTGTCCGCGGCCATGCCGTAGCCTATCGCGGTGGCAATCCGCTGTCTAAGAAATTCAACAATCTCGGTGACCACATCGTGGTAATGCGGATCTTGTTGCATCGTCCGAGGCTCCCCCTGCATATGCATGAGAACAACTCCCGCTCGGGAACTCGCTGCCAGCTCTGCCATCTGTGGATCGTTCAACAGCGCGGTGACATCGTTGATGATATCCGCCCCGCATCTGAGGGCCTCCTGCGCCACAGCCGCCTTCGAGGTATCGATGGAGATGATGACGTCACTTCGGGCTCGCAGGCTACGGATCACGGGGATGACCCGCCTGAGCTCTTCCTCAGCGTCCACTTTCTCGGCTCCGGGCCTGGTCGATTCGCCACCCACATCGATGATCTCGGCGCCTTCGCCCTCCATCACCAGAGCCTGCTCGACGGCATCCTCGGGCTTGAAGAATTTACCGCCGTCGGAAAACGAATCAGGCGTCACATTGAGCACGCCCATGAGGACCCCGTGCCGGGTGAGATCGAGCGAGCGACGTCTAAGCTTCCAAATCACGGCGATTTCTTAACACCAGGGACACAGAGAAAGGACGACTTGGATCATGCGCACGAGGTTCTCTCTTTCAGCCACGAAGCCGTTTAAACTCTCCTTTTCCTTCTCTGAATCCTCTGCGGTAAAATCCCTTCAGGATAGACTTAACGAATGCGAATCGACGCCGAACGCCCGTGGGCGTCAAGCCCCTCGATTCTGCTGAAAGTTTCAATCACCGGAAGAGAGGCGCGCACCGAGGCTTCGTCGAACATGATGACGCTTGTTCGACGTTGGAACTGATCCGCGGTGAGTCCCGCAAAGCTCTTGCCCGCCCCGCCGGTGGGAAGCTCGTGACTGGGGCCTGCCAGAAAGTCACCTCCTACGACCGGGGAAATGCCGCCGAGAAAAATCGCGCCTGAGGTTGTGAGCTGAGCGGCAATTTCGCCGGGATGCTTTGTCGCGACGGCGACGTGTTCGGCGGAAAATTGGTTGGCGAGTGCGACAGCGCCTGCAAGATCGCCAACAAGAACCAGTCGGGCGTTCTTCAGGGAGAGGGCGAGTTCCCGCGGACGCTCCGAGCGGTTGAGCCCTTCATTCAGCGAGGTGGCGACGCTCTCGAGCACGCGGGCTGAGTTCGTCAAGAGGATGGCCACGCTCCCTTCACCGTGCTCGGACTGGGCGAGCAGATCCGCAGCGATCCACTGTGGGTTGGCCGAGTCGTCAGCGATCACGAGAATTTCGCTTGGGCCAGGCAGAAGATCGATAGCCACGTGTCCAAAGACCTGGCGCTTGGCTTCCACAACGTACGCGTTCCCAGGCCCGAAAATTTTTTCCACGCAGGGAATCGTCTTCGTCCCGAAAGCCAGAGCGGCGATCGCTTGGGCCCCCCCCGCACGATAGACTTCCGTCGCCCCGCATTCTGCGAGTGCGCCAAGCAGAGCGGGTTGAATCGCCCCGTTTTCGGCAGACGGCGTTACGGCAGCGATCTCGGGGACACCAGCTGTTGCGGCGAGGGTGCATGTCATGACGGCCGTCGACACGAGTGGAGCCGTCCCACCAGGAACGTAGATGCCCACGCGCTTGAAGGGATTAAACCTCTCCCCCACGACAGCCCCCTGTTTGTTTTTCATGAACCAACTTTTTCGCAGGCTGCGCCTGGCGAAAGCGTGAACATTGGCTTTGGCGGAACGGATTGCCTTCCCGACGTCCTTCGGGAGCCCGGCACGCGCCGCACGGAGCTCTTCAGGGGTCACCCGAAGCCGGGAGACATCCACACGCGGACCGCCGAATTTCTCGTTGAGCTGCGCTACAGCTGCGTCCCCCTCCGTGCGAACGGCTTCAAGAATATTCGATACGACCTGGCGCACCCTTGGATCGGGCGCCGAACGCCGATCAAGCTTCTTGAGTAACTTGTCATACCCCCGATCTCCCGGGCGAATCACCTGCATCGCACACAGGTAGCGCCACTTTGCGGTGCACGCCAAACCTTAACTGCGTTTAAGAGCGCGCGCTGCGTTGCTACGGTATGTCTCAACCATCACGAGTCGCTAGCCCGGCCCGGCGAAAAAGAAGATCGCCGTGAGGGCTGCGTTGGCCACCAGCATCGCAATGATTGAGACAACAACGGAGTTTGTTGTCGCT
Organism: uncultured Verrucomicrobiae bacterium; assembly: GCA_963744345.1. Taxonomy (GTDB): domain Bacteria; phylum Verrucomicrobiota; class Verrucomicrobiia; order Chthoniobacterales; family Terrimicrobiaceae; genus DASTFP01. The sequence continues at coordinate 16,274 of CAVUTD010000017.1, read as the reverse complement.
TGGCCAACGCCCTCCGCGCCCCCGGTCACTTCGAGTCCTGCTTGACTCGAAATAGTGACGATCAACCAGGCGAAGACGAAACTCTTCACGACGCCGGCGTAAAGATCGATTGGATGAGCGGTGCCCACCAGGCGAAGAATGTAAGCGGTGGTATTCATGTCCAACGCGAAATAGCAGATGCTCCATCCGCCGACGAAGCCGATGTAGTTACCGAAGATCGTGAGCATGGGAAGCATGACCAGCATCGCAAGAAACCGCGGCACGACCAGGAATCGGATGGGATTGATCGCCATCACTTGAAGGGCCTCGATCTCTTCCGCAACTTTCATGGCGCCGAGTTCCGCCGTGATTGCTGATCCGCTTCTGCCAATGACGACGACTCCCACGAGCAATGGGCCTAATTCCCTCAAAAGCGTGAGGGCCACCAGATCTGGAACGTACGATGTCGCCCCGAATTTCGAAAGTTGATAGGCTCCTTGCATGGCCAGGGTCAGTCCAATGCTGAAAGCCGTCAGCGAGATCATCGGCAGCGCCTGGACGCCGATGCGCACAATCTGCGAGAAAACCTGCGTGAATTTGAACCGCGGCTTCCCGCGAAGTGGAGCGAGAAAAATCCAATAAAGAATCTGCGCGTTCAGCGCAAAATAATTGCGCAATGCGCTCACCGCGGGCTACTCCGCTGCGAGTGCGGCCGCGGCCGCATCGGCCGAGTCTTTGATCGTAAAAAGTTCGTTAAGCCGCACGAGATCAAAGATTGTTCGCACCTTCTGCTTCATCCCGAAGAGAGCGATCTTCCCTCCGTAGGCGGAGGCGTCGCGCAAATATTCAATAAAGGTGGCTAACCCCGAAGAGTCTATGTACTCGACGCCGCTGAAATCTACCAGAAGCACGGGAGTTTGTTCGCTGACGCACTTTTGCAGTTCCGCGCGAAGTTCCGGCGAGGCATGCAGATCTACTTCTCCTGAAACCTTGAGAGTAGTGAAGTTGTTTTCCTCGGATTTCTCAATCTCCATGAAAGGCAAATACCTGTGGGGATGCTTCGTGGGAAGCCTGATTTGGAGCTCACCTTGTGCAGGCCATGAAAGTCGCTTAAGTAAGAATATGGAACCGGTCGAGCAAAGATCCTGGGAAACGATCCGCGAGGATTTTCCGATCTTGCGGCAGATGATTAATGGATATCCGCTCATTTATTTCGATAATGCAGCAACGTCCCAGAAGCCCCGCGCGATTTTGCAAACGCTCACGCGTTTTTACGAGCGCGACAATAGCAACGTTCATCGTGGACTCCATGAATTAAGCAACCGTTCTACCGCTGCTTACGAAAGCGCGAGGAAGCGGATCGCTGACTACATTGGCGCCGAGGAAGATTCGATAATTTTCACCAGGGGAACAACCGAGAGCATCAATCTGGTTGTGCGCGCGTGGGGGGAGACCCATATCAGCCAGGGTGACGTCATTCTCCTCACGGAGATGGAACACCATAGCAATCTCGTGCCATGGCAGCTTCTGGCCCATCGGAAGGGCGCCATGCTCCGCTTCATCCCCATCAGCTCTGACGGCTTGCTCGAGCTGGAAAATCTGGACACTCTGCTCGATGGGCCCGTTAAGATCCTCGCCTTCACGCATATCTCAAACACTCTGGGAACAATCAATCCCGTCGCGGAGATCTGCGCCCGGGCTAAACAAGCCGGTGTGACCACGCTCGTCGATGCAGCACAAAGCGCGGGCCACCGGCCGCTCGACGTCCGCCAACTCGACTGCGACTTCCTTGCCTTTTCCGGGCACAAGATGTGCGGGCCCACAGGGGTCGGCGTGCTTTATGGACGCAAAGAAATCCTCCAAAACATGGAGCCCTTTCAGGGTGGCGGCGAGATGATCGTGAGCGTAGCGCTCACCCAGAGCGAGTTTAAACCCCCGCCGCATCGCTTTGAAGCCGGCACACCTGCGATTGCTCAAGCCATCGCCTTGGGAGCGTCAGCAGAATATTTGGACAGCATCGGACGCCAACGTATCTTCGACCATGACCAGGCGCTTGCCGAGCAGGCAATTGAATTGCTCAAAGAGGTGCCGGGCATGCGCATCTTTGGCCCCCGTCACGGGCGCGCCGGTCTGGTGAGCTTTGTGCTTGAAGCGGCTCACGCGCACGATGTGGTCAGCATGGCGGACCAATACGGCTTGGCACTGCGCGGGGGCCACCATTGCACTCAACCTCTGATGAAAAAGCTAGGCGTTCCCGCGACAGCCCGGGCAAGCTTCTATTTTTACAACACCCCGGAGGAAGTTTCACGGATGGCTGAGATCCTCCGCAAAATTCATGCCTTCTTTGGATGAAGGTCGAGGAACTGTATCAGGAGATTATCCTTGATCATAGCAAGCGACCTCGGAATTTCGGGTTGCTTCCTGACGCAACCGCTACGGTCAAGGGGGATAATCCCTCGTGCGGCGATGAGGTGGAGTTGATGGTGAGACTGACACCGCAGAGGATCGAGGCCCTTAAATTCACCGGGCATGGCTGCGCTATTTGCATGGCGTCGGCCTCGTTGATGACAGTCAAGATGCGCGGGAAATCGCGGGAGGAGGCGCAGATGCTCATGAATGCTTTTCGCAATATGCTGACCGGGCCGGAATCCGGCGAGGCGCTTTCGGACTTTGGTGACTTGCTGGTCTTTAGCGCAGTGCGGCGGTTTCCCCAGCGGGTGAAATGCGCCACGCTCGCTTGGCGAGCCCTCGAACAGGCCCTATCCACTTCGCCCGACCGCGCCGTGACGACTGAGGATGCGCGTTAGGTAATCCTTGGTTGCTTAGACTAGTTCCGAAACAACAGAGACGGGATTCCTTCAGGTGCGCAGGGTTCTTTCGCCGGCGTGCTTTCGCGCACCTGAAGGCGACCGACCTACCTCAGGAAGAGCTTTGTTTTCTTTCGCTCAAAGCTGCTTGAGCCGCTGCGAGCCGAGCGATAGGCACGCGAAATGGCGAACAGCTTACGTAATCCAAGCCAATCGAATGGCAAAATTTTACGCTATTTGGTTCGCCTCCGTGTTCGCCGCAAATTCCCAATTTGATGTCCTTGCGGGTTTTCCTTGCCCGGTCGCGTGCGATTTTCATGAGCTCACCGACACCTTCCTGATCGATCGAGGCGAAAGGATTAGCCGCGACGATCTCGTGCTCAAGGTAGGTGGGCAGAAAGCTGCCGGAGTCATCCCGGCTCATCCCAAGCGCGGTTTGCGTAAGATCGTTCGTTCCAAAGCTGAAGAACTCAGCTTCTTCGGCGATTTTTTCCGCAGCCAACGCGGCTCGCGGAACTTCGATCATGGTGCCTACGAGATATTTCAGCTTTATGTTCTTCTCTTTGCCGACTTCTTTGGCGATGCGATTGACTATCTCGATCTGCAGCGTGAACTCTTTTGGAAAGCCGACCAGGGGAATCATGATCTCGGGGCGCACCTTAATGCCTTCGGTTTGGGCTTGCGCGGCGGCCTCAAAGATCGCCCGGGCCTGCATCTCCGAAATTTCCGGATAGACAATGCCTAGACGGCAACCCCGATGCCCGAGCATCGGATTGAACTCGTGAAGTTCGTGAACACGTTTGGAGATCTCATCCTGCGCGATGCCAAGTTTGGCAGCCAAGGCGTTCTGCTGCGCATGATCGTGCGGCAGAAACTCGTGAAGCGGTGGATCGAGGAGTCGGATGGTTGCGGGAAGTCCATCCAGTGCACGAAACATGGCCACGAAATCGTTGCGCTGGTAAGGGAGCAATTTGGCCAAAGCCTTTTTCCGGTCGTCCGTATTGCGAGCCAGGATCATCTCACGCATGGCATCAATGCGGTCGCCTTCGAAGAACATGTGCTCAGTGCGGCACAACCCGATGCCTTCTGCGCCAAATCCAATGGCGTTCTCGACCTGTTCCGGTGTGTCGGCATTCGTGCGAATGTCCAGCTTGCGGTATTTGTCTGCCCATTGCATGAGCGAGGCGTAGTCTTGGTAGTTCCTGCTTTTCTCAGGTTGGAGACTCTTGGTCACGAGGACCTGCACAATCTCGGACGGAGCTGTCTGCACCTCGCCGGCGAACACGGCTCCCGCCGTGCCATCTATGGAGATGAAATCGCCTTCTCTGAGCATAGGGCCATTTGCCGTCACGGTTTTGTTAACGTAATCGATGCGTAGTTCACTGGCCCCGCAGACGCAGACTTTGCCCATCTGACGCGCGACCAGTGCCGCATGCGACGAAACCCCGCCACGGGCAGTGAGAATGCCTTCCGCGGCGATCATGCCACGCAGGTCTTCCGGCGAGGTTTCCACGCGGACGAGTAGGACTCGTTCGCCGCGATGGGCGCGCAGGACAGCCTCCTCCGCGCGAAGCACCAGGCGCCCGCTCGCCGCTCCCGGTCCGGCTGGCAGTCCGGAGGCAATCTTGGTGGCACTTTTGGCGCTCTGTTTGTCGAAGATCGGCGCGAGGACGTGGCTCGAGAGAATCGGCTGGAATTCGCACCAGCGCCTCTTCCTTGCCGATCAGCTTCTCCTTGACCATGTCGACGGCGATTTTGATGGCGGCAAGGCCAGTTCGCTTTCCGTTGCGCGTTTGCAGGATGTAAAGCCGGTTGTTCTCGATGGTAAATTCGAGATCCTGCATATCGCGGAAGCGCTTTTCGAGAAGCTCGCGCACTTTGAGAAGTTGCTGGTAAGCCTCCGGCATGTCTTTGTTGAGTTGGACGACAGGGATCGGTGTCCTCACGCCGGCGACGACATCCTCTCCTTGCGCATTCACGAGGTACTCCCCGTAGAAGATCTTCTCACCCGTAGCCGGATCTCGAGTAAAAGCTACCCCGGTGGCGCTGGTCTCACCCATATTTCCGAAAACCATCGTCTGCACGTTGACCGCCGTGCCCCACGAATGCGGAATGCCGTATTTCCTGCGATAGACGATAGCCCGATCGTTGTTCCATGAGCCAAAGACCGCGCCAATGGCCCCCCAAAGCTGCTCCTTCGGTTCCTGGGGAAAATCCTTGCCGGTGCGTTCGCGGATCAAAGCTTTGAAGCGGGAAACAAGTTCTCGAACGTCTTCGGTGTTAAGCTGAGTGTCCGGGAACTGGTGGTTGCCGTATCGCTCATCCTTGAGATGCTCGATCGTCTCTTCGAAGGGCTCGTGATGTTCATCAGGCCGTTTTTGCACCCCCATAACAACATCCCCGTACATTTGCAGAAAACGCCGATAGCTGTCCCAGGCGAATTTCGGATTACCAGTCTTCGCGGCCACGATGTCCACGGTGGTATCGTTCATTCCCAGATTGAGAATCGTGTCCATCATTCCCGGCATGGAGTCGCGAGCCCCGGAGCGAACGGAAAGCAAAAGCGGGTTTTCCCGCCCGCCGAATTGTTTGCCAACGGATTTCTCGACCTTCGTCAAGGCCTCATCAACCTGCTTGGCGAGTTGCTGGGGGTAAGCGCGCTTGTGCTCGTAGTAATAGGTGCAAACATCTGTATTGATGGTAAATCCAGGCGGCACCGGAAGACCGATGCGAGTCATCTCAGCCAGGCCGGCACCTTTGCCGCCCAATAAAGACTGCATCGCGCCACTGCCGTCAGCCCGGCCGTGGCCGAAGGAATAGACATATTTCCCCTTGGGAAGGGAGGCTGTCGAAGGCTTGGATTTTTTTTGCGGCATAAAAGAGAAATGCTGTGCATCCAACCTTTTCAACAAAGGCAGAGTAAGCGCCAGCGGTTGCGCGGGGTAATGGTCCGTGAGAAACTTCGTGTAGGACGATGTCAGGCGCGAGCGCCAACAGCTAGCACTTCGTTCAGGAGGCGTTCAAATTCTTCCAGCCCAGTGCTTGGAATGATCACCGTGTTGCGGCGACCGTGGGCTTCTTCGGTTATCCGCAGAAAACGACCGCGGTCGTTCTCCCGGAATTCGATGAAGAAGTGCTTGCGCTCAACCTGAACCTCGCGCGACTCGAGTATGGTATCCATCAATTTACAGAGTTGGGAACTTTCTCATTGAAGATCATCTCAGCTTCACTCACAACTCAAATCTTTATCCATTTGACGAAATCTCTTGACTTTATGCGGGACGAAAGTCGACCTGCTGCTTGAAAAGGTCCACCCGTGCGACGTGAACTTGGATTTCGTCGCCGACCTGAAAGACTCGGCGGGAGCGCCGGCCGACAAGCCTCGCCTGCGGCGCGTCGAGAACGAAGAAGTCTCCATCCAGCGAGGAAACATGAATGAGTCCTGTCATCAAGAATTCTGGGCAACTCGATGAGCAATCCATAGTTGCGCACCTCAAGGATGCGAGCCAGGAACGCCTCACCTGCATGGCGGGCAGCGGCCTGTTGCTGGAAGTATTCCAGCTTCTTGAGTTTAACCGAGTCTTTCTCGGCGTCGGCAGCGATACGTTCGGTCGTCGAGAGATGTTCGGAGATGGAGGGTAAAGCGGAGGAATCCGGCCCGCGTTTGGTCAGCCCAAGCAACTGCGCCAGAGCACGGTGGACGACGAGGTCTGAGTAGCGGCGAATGGGGCTGGTGAAATGGGTGTAGTTCGCCTTGTTCAAACCGTAGTGGCCAAGCGGTTCTGGAGCATATCGCGCGCGTTTCAGGCTTTTGAGCAAGCCGAGCTTGATCGCGTATTCCTGTGGCTTGCCTCGAATGGCGGCGAGCAGATTCTTAAGTTCAGGGCGGCTGGGAAAGGTCACCGCAGGGGATTCCATAAGCCAAGCGCGGTCTCGCGAAATTCCAGCAGCTCGTCGGCATCAGGATTTCGTGGACACGATAGAGGGAGGGTTGTCGGTGGCGCATCAGCTCGCGTCGCGACGAGTTCGTTGGCGAGCAACATCAGCTCTTCAATCAGTTGGTGGGAGATGTCGTTTTCGATTTTCTCGAGGCGCAATGGCTTTCCCTGCGCGTCCAGCCAGACCTTCACTTCGGGAAAATCAAGATCCAGGAGCCGGCGGCGAATCGCTGGCGACGCAGGAGTGACGCCAATCCCAGGCGATGTGAAGCTTGCGCGTGAGATCGTCGTGCGGTGGACGCTGCAAATGAGCAAAAGCCTCCTTGTACGTTAGACGCGCCGCGCTTCGTATCACGGTTTTGGCGAAGCGCACGGAGCGGACTTTCCCCTTGCGAGTGATTTCGGCGAAGACCGAAAAAGTCAAGTGATCCTCCGCCTGGTCGCAGACTGCAAAGTCCATTGCTGAACGCTTCGGGAAGCATCGGAATGACGCGATCCGCAAGGTAGACGCTGTTTCCGCGCGAAACCGCTTCGCGGTCAAGCTCGCTTCTCGGGAGGACGTAGTGCGACACGTCGGCGATGTGCACGCCTACGCTCCATCCTTCCTGAGTGCTGCTCGACCTCGATGGCGTCATCGAAGTCGCGCGCGTCGTCGGGTCGATCGTCAGGATGAATCGGCTGCGCAGATCCTCGCGGTGTTCAAGTTCTTCCGGGATCGATTTCAGCAGCGAAGTCGTCCGCCTCACGGAGCGACCTCCAGACGGAAATTCGCCCGGGCAGCCGGTATTTTCTGACGATCGAGAGCATGTCAACGCCGGGACTGCCCGCAGGCCCAAGCACCTCGACAATATGGCCTTCGGGGTTGACGTGGCGCGATGGCCAGGCGTCCAGTCGTGCGACAACCTTGTCCCCGATACCGGCGGCCAAGCGGTGGCGCGGGCGCGGGAACGTAGAGGTTGTGGACAAAGCGCGGATCATCCGCGACGACGAAGTAAAAGTTGCGGGATTTTTGGAGCGTGCCAACGATCGTATCGTTTGCGCGCTCGAGGATGCGAATCACGCGCCCCTCGCGACGAGGCGGCTTCGCCGGGCCAGTTTCCATTCGGCTAGGCACGTCGGTGACGAGGCGGGCCACAACGCGATCGCCATGCATAGCCGTGAAAGTGTTCTCACTGCTGATGTAGAGGTCCGGCTTGTCCGGCTTTCTCACCGAGCACGTGCGCCGAGCCGCTGGGATGGAACTGGATCGCTCCTGTGACCAGATCCGCGTCTTGCGGGAAGAACGTAGCGATCCTTGCGAATCCGGGCGATTTCGCCGCCGAACTCCATCTCCCGGAGCAACTCGCGAAGCTTGGCCCGCCGTTGAAGAGGGCAGGCCCAGGGACTTGGAGATCTCAATCTTGTTCAGGCCCTTTCGCGAGAAGTCCCACGAATCCGCGAGCGGAGGTCGTCCTTTCCGCGCTCACCGGGCGGTTTTTTTTCGCGGGCCACGTTTACTTTTCGCGCAGACGGTGCGTTTTGTGCAAGAAAATGCTTGCTCCGCGTGAATCTCCGGTTTCACCTTATCGTCGGCATGCGTGCTCTGAAATCTCCCCGGGGCTTCACCATAATCGAGCTGATGGTGGTCGTGGCGATCATAGTCGGTTCTCATGAGCTTGCTTTTCCCGGCGGTTCAAGGCGCGCTCGATGCCGCCAAGAAGGCGCAGGCAAAGAACGATGTGACGCAGATTGCGACGGCGATCGTGGCTTTTGACACGGAATACGGCCGGCTGCCCTCGACGAATTCTGCGCCCGAAGCAGCTCACCGGGGACCTCCTTAATGCCTTGGTACGGAGCAACGACTACCTTGAATCCGCGCAAGATTGTCTTTCTGGAGGTGCTCAATTACAAGAGGGGCAAAGGCGGAATTTTGAACGGCATTTTCGTTGATCCGTGGGCGAAGTCCTTACTACTTTGCGTTCGATACCGACTACGACAACCAGGTGGGCGTTTCGACCAATGGCGCGACGGCGACCAATTCGACGATCATGAAGAAGGTTGGAGTGTGGAACAGACAACACCAACAATCGCCAGCAGGTTCGGTCGTGGGATTGATTTTGATGCGGGTGTAGTTCAATGGCAGAACGCCAGCTTCCCAAGCTGGACGCGAGGGTTCGATTCCCTTCACCCGCTCCCTCTCTTCTCTGAAGAGCATGTGAATTGAGACCTGCACAGACCTGTCGAGACTTGCGTTTTTGTTGAAAGTGGGACAGTGTGTGGGACAGTGAAAGAAGCGAAAGGAATCTACCGCCGCGGACGAATCTACTGGTATAAATGGCAGGACCAAGGAAATCGAAAATACGTCAGCCTCGAAACCGATGATCCGGTGGAGGCACTGCGTCGGGCGCGAGAGGTGCGCGGTGCGCCAATTTTGCAGTCCAGCCAAGGACTGCTGCGGGACATCAATCGCTATCTCGAATCGAAGCGGAAGCTCAACGTCTACAGCCCAGCCACAGAGCGCGTCACGCGTGCCGTGTTAGCGGAGTTCGCCAACCGACTAGGCGAGAGCGAGACGGACAGCGTGTCTCGCGCATCAGCAGCCGCACACTACGCGCGACTGCAAAGCCGAGTTGCGGAGACTACGGCGCAAATTCACATGCGCGCTCTCCGCGCGTTTTTCAATTGGTGCGTGAGAGAGCGGATCATTCGCGAGAGTCCTTTCGCCACTGTGAAACTTGCGAAAATCGATCGGTATGCCCGGCTGCGATTTTGCACGCCGGCTCAGCGAGAAATGCTTATCAATGAAGCACCTTTCGACGACCTCCGCTTCATCCTACTTGCGGGCTTTCATAGCGGGATGCGGAAAAACGAAATTATCGAGGCCCGCGTTGATTGGTTCGACCTTCGCGATGCGGGAGCCGTTCACATCAAAAACACAGACACGTTCAGAATCAAAGATCGTGAGACCCGCTTCGTCCCGCTCACGGGGCAATTTCGCGATTTTCTTCGCTCATATTTGGATGGCAAGGAGCGTGACGCCTTTGTTCTCAAGCCGGCGGTAAAGCACGGCAAAGGAAGGTATCGCTACGACTTCCATCGCCCCTACAACGACTACATGGTGGAAAAGCAGATGCGATGGGTGACGGCACATGTCATGCGACACACGTTCGCGTCGCTCCTCGTCCAGGCCGGGGTGAGCATCTTCAAGGTGGCTCGATGGATGGGAGATGGGGTCGAGGTCGTTGAGAAGCACTACGCCCACCTCTCTCCCCAGGACCGCGACATCGAGCGGATGCTCACCATCACTTAGGCCAACCTTCCAGCTTCGCGCGCTCAATGCATCGGTCGAGGTCTTGCCTGTCGTAAGCCGTCACGCCTTTTTCTTTAACGGTCGGCTTCAACCAACCAGCACGCTCCAAGCGTCTCAGCAGGGTTTCGCCCGCTACGTAATCGCAGGCGTCCTCCAACCGAAGATTCCTTGGTAGTGATGCGATTACCGATGAATACTTCATTGGATTCGATAGAGATCACTCGATTTACCGCGGTCGGAATGAGTTAATTAGCACAGTGCGAACGAACTTGCCACGACCACGTATCAGAGGTGCGCGACCGGGGGAGCAACCGCACCCTTTCCGATCACCGGCATGGAGCCGCATCCTTCGCGCCCGGATTGGTCATGGCGAGTCCGCCGCAGACCGCTATTGATGCCGGTAAGTGCGGAAAAAACGCAGTCGCGAGCGGAACAGCAACCTGACCAAAGCGCGGCCTGCCAAATTGAAAAGCACCGCCGCGAGCAACAGTCCTACGACAAAGGCGAGACCGTATTCATTGCGAGCGCCAACGACCGGCAGGATCAGCCCCATCGCCACCATTGTGATCAGCACTCCGATCGCCGTGAAGAGACATCCCGCCGTCGTTTTCTCCCGCTGCGAAGCGCCGCGCACGACCTCCGCGCCGCATCCGAGGCAGACAGATGCTTTCGGATCGACGGTGGTTTGGCAGTGGGAACACACCAAATTTTTCACGGAGAGGACCTTAGCGGTTTTAAGCCGAAAACGGGAGGCGGAATTCGCTCCCAGCCTAGAAAATCCGCTAGCCGATTAACCTACTCGGAAGGTCTGACGTCGATCTGCGTCACCCACGCTCCGTCGGTATCCGGCAGCTTGCGATAACGTGGCGGCACGGTGCTGATGCACTCTACGGCGAGTCCCTGAAGCGCAGCCGCGATCTCGGCGAGGTGTCGTCCCGAGATGGCGATCTCGTGCGTTCCGAACGAGATTTTGAGTAGCTCTTCGCCATCAGTGCGCGTGTGCTGCGCGTTTAGAAATTGCTGATACGGAAAGAGGAACGACTCGCCTGGCGCGACATCGACCTTCAGGCATGGGCAGTTGCGATCACGGCGCCAACACGGGCGGTCGTTCTCCGCATTGACGGGGCGCGGGATTGCAGTTTCTCTGGACGACTGTTTGAGGCTCATACGGTGACGGTTTGCTTGTTGTTTTGATTGAAGCGCCTTCGCGCAAACATCAGCGCCACGGCTCTGGCGAATGCGCGACCGCGGCGAAGAGCGTGGAACATTCCGAGCTGGATTGCCCTCCGCTCGCGTTTGGGAGCGTCGAGGCCCAAGGCAAGCGCTCGCTCGCCGCTCCTCATGATGTGTGCGCGGAGGTCGGCCTTGCTGGGAGTGAAAATTCGCACGCTTTTTCGCCCGCGGGAAATGCTGACATACCACTGCTGCGCGTTCGTGGCGGCGCGGACGGCCGCGTCGCCGAAGAGCACATGGTCCACGGTCTTGCCCTGCGAGGCGTAAGAGGTTACCGCGTAGCCGCGGGCGAACTGCCGGTAGCCTGCCGGAAGCGTTCGTCCGTCAGTGAGTTCGATCTCTCCGGAGGCGCGGATGTTCTCGATCGAGACGACTTCGCCGTTGGCCAGCACTTCACCGCGAATCGCCTTCGCGTTCGCTTTTAGTTGCAGCCGATCATTCTGACTCAGCGAAAGCTGCCTCGGCGTGCAGATCGTCAAGTGATCGGCATGCCGCGCTTTCACAAGCCGGATTTTGTCCGCGGCCTCTACGATGATTCCGCCCTGATTCACCGCGATCATCCGCCCCGTCTCGCCACGCGCCATGCGGCCGAGCTTGCGGTTGAAGACCAGCACATGATCCGCAGGGTAGTATCGCCGGTCGAGCTTCTGCGCGTCGGTGAGGTCGAGGGCGTCCAGTGCGGTGACATTTCGCTCCTGCTCAGCGAGGGAACCGCGGAAGCGCAAAGCTTCACGAATGCCCTCATTAAGCGCGCTGACCTCGGCGCGTGTTTGCGAAACGATGAGCGCAGATTCCCCGTGGGCGTCCAGGTCGAGATACGCGCGAATGAGCCGGTCACGTATTGTTTCAGGACGACATTCCACGACTGCATCAATGGCTTCCAAGCTCGCGAACGAATTCGCGACATCGCCTTCCGCCGCGGCTTTCACGGCGTCGCGGTAGCGCCGAATCTTTTCACGCTCGCGCTCGGTCGATACGCGGTCGGGATCTTGCCGACGAATCACGTTCAACTCCGCGGCTCGCAGCCCCGAATAGCGCTCGATCGCGCGCAATGCGTCCGACGCTTCGACAGGACCATGTTGCCGCGTGTCGCCGGAAAGCACGATCCGGCCTTTGCGAGCTTCCACCAGCTCGAGAAGTGCCAGCATCTGCCGGCTACCAATCTGGCCAGCTTCATCCACGACCAAGACGGCTCCCGCCGGCATCGACTTTCGTTGCAGGAACTCGGCGACCGTCTCAGTGTTCAGCAGCCCATCGCGTTGAAGGTCGAGCACCTGCTGCCGCTGAGGAGCCAGGACGACGATCTCGCCGCCTTGGCCCTTGATAGCTCCCTGCACGCTGCGCAGGACGTAACTCTTGCCCGTTCCAGCGCCGCCGCGGAAGAGCGTCACGAAATCGCGTGATGCGAGGATCTGCTCGAACGCGCGTTGCTGATCATCGGCGAGCTGCTGCGTGGAAAGCGGCGACCGGGATACCAACGCTCCGAACTGTCCGGCTCCATGCTTCGCCATTTGCACAATCCTCCACTCGCGCGCGAGCACGTCCTTCCGAGTCAATTTTCCGTCTGCTTGGCGGAGATAGTCCCGCGCCGCTGTTTCGCGCTTGAGGCCCGCGAGCGTCAGCGTCGAACCGCGCGCGAACTCCAGCGCGTGACGCCAGAGATCATGCTCGCGCACCACGGAGCGTCGATCGAAGAGATGTTCTTCCGCCCAATCGACTGCCGCCGCCGCCGAGACAGGCTCCGGTTCACCCGAAGCGGAGGGCACGTGCAGCGACGGCTCATCTGCGGGCGTGAGCTGGCTTTGCCACAGCGCCCGAAGCCGCTCGGGCGGCAGGTCGCTCATTTTGCGCGAGCGAAGTCGATGCGCCAGGTGCTCGCGAACGTCGTTGATATTACCGCTGCTCTTCTCGGGATGCTCGCGAAGGAACTGGCTAGTCTGCTCATCAATCTGCCGATGCCGCTTCGAGAATCGTTCCGCGAGCTCGGGAGCAATTCCGACCACGCGAAAGTCGCCACGCGCGGAATTCTCGATCGTGTAGCCGCACCTGCGCAACGCACGCGTAAGCTCGTGGTAATACACGTTCTCGACGTATTTCTGCGCGGTGAGCATCTGGTAGTTCTGCAGTGCCTTCCACCGCTCTTCGTCCACATCGCGAGTCGCGTTAAAGATAATGCAGTGCGTGTGCAGATGCGGATCGAGCGCGCGGGAGGTCTCGTGTTCGAACAGCGCGGCGACGATGTTGCCAGTCATGCGGTCCACGTTTTGTCCGGCTTGGCGGACACGCGTGGCTGCAAACTCTTCGAGTTCGCGCACCGCAATCTTCACCGCCGTCCGATGCGCCTCGACGATGCGCGCATCACCGCTGACAAGGGCGGCGATTGAAACCGACTTCGGCGGAGAGAAGGTGAAATCGTAAAAGACGCGGCGGTTCGCAGCCTGATGTTCGTCGTCCGTTCCGCCGTCCACTGTCCGCGTTGTTTTGAGCCGCTGCGTTAGCCGCGTGCCCGTTCGCGGATGAGTGTTTTCGCAAAGTGCGACGAAATCCCTTTGCGCAACGACGCCATTGAGGTCGAGCATCGCCGCGCCTTCGCCGATCCACTCTCCAACGACGCGCTCTGCCTCGGCGTAGTAATCACCGACCGCGAGGTGTTCCTCGAAATACGACTTCGCGTTCTTCAAGTTCGTCTGCGTCTGCGGTGAGAGCATGCGCTGAAGACGTAGCGTCTTACCGAGAGAACGTTGCTCCGGCGCGAGAGCCAGCTTGCTCACAAACTCTGCGATCAACAGCGCATGAGTTTCATGCGAACCCTTCGACACAGCGACGAGACGCTGTGTGAACCGCTTTTGCCCACGGAAGGAACCGTGGGCCTTGATAGATTGGACGCCCCACCCCGAACTTCCGTTTGGAGCCGATGCCGCAGCGCCCGCGCAGGAGGCGCATCGTGAGCGACGCAGCCGCCGCGGAAGAGCGAACGCAGCGCTTCGCTGAAGCGGTCCGCAACTTCGCTGGCGTCCCGCCGAAGCGATTTGCAGCGCTGCTGCCGCACCGCGACGGCATCGCTGAACTGAGGCAAAAAGGCGCGTCGTTCGTCATGATCCGCGAAATTCTCGCGATGGCCGGCATTGAAGTCGCCGCGGATACCGTGCGGCGCTTTTACCGCGAGGTGATCGAGGAGCCGCGCACAGGCACCAAGCGTTCCTCGAAACGCGAACGGTCAGCCGCACCTGCGCCGCTGAACTCGCCAGCCCAAGTCGGCTGCCACGTCGCCGATCGTCGGCGCTCCTGCACCACCTGCGCCCGCTGAACCATCACGAAGCCGGGGTCCGCGCATCGCTGATCCGCGCAACCTTTAGCCGTAGAACGCACAATCCATGACCAAGCAACTGAACCTCATCCTCAACGGAAAAGGCGGCGTCGGAAAAAGCTTCTTCGCCGTGAACTTCGTGCAGGCGCTGAAAGATCGCCGGCTGCCACATCGCGCCGCAGACACCGACGATGAGAACTCGACTTTGCTGCGCTTCCACGCCGACGCCGAGTTCGTGAACATTCAAAAGCCACGCGAGATCGACCGACTGTTCGCACTGCTCGAAACCACGGACTTGCTGATCGTCGATTGCCGCGCCGCTTCGACGGACCTGTTCCTCGACTACTTCGCCGAGATCAATTTGCGCGATGTTCTCAGCTCGCTGAACGCGCGGCTGACGCTCGTCACTCCGGTGAACCACGAAGCGGACAGCGTCGAGCAGCTACGGCTGCTTTCCGCACGGCTAAACGGGGACTGCCGTTACGTCGTCGTGAAGAACCAGGCGCACAGCGAGCACTTCCGCATCTACGAAGACAGCAAGACTCGCGCACGGGTCGTCGCTGAGCTGCAGGGCCGCGAGATCACGATGTCGCGGCTGCACGATTGGCTCGTCACGGCGCTGAACGAGAACAACGTCACCGCGAGCGTGGCGCTGACGCATCCCGCCTTTTCGCTGATCGATCGCCAACGCCTGAAGCACTGGCAGCGGCTCTTTCACGAGCAACTCGCGCTCGCGAATGACTTGCTCCTGCCGTCGCAAAGCAAACCCACCACATGAAGGCCGACGAAGCCCTGGAGCAGGCAGTGGTCACGTGGCGAACGAAACACCACATCCGCGAGGACGATCCGATGCTCGCGGCGCTTGATCTTGTCCGCGTCTATCTCGCACACGCCCCACTGCCCGCGCGCGACGCCGCCGAGGTGCCGCCGACCTACGCGGAGTTCCGCGAGACCGTGGAGTTGCTGGACCGGCGCGCAAACGCCTTTGGGAAGCAATCGCTCGACCTGATCGTCGAGTTACGAAAGGTCGCTGATCGTCGCGCCGGAAAACGCGAACTCTCGCTCACTGCGCTCCTGCTGATAGTGGCCCTCGCGGTCGTGGCTGGCTTCTACCTTGGTCGGTTGACTCTATGACGGCGGACGTACTGATGATCGGCTTAACTGCTGCGACACTCACGGGCGCCGCGTGGCTCGCGCTTCGCCGAGGATCGAACAGCCTACCGATTGTCAAACTCGCTGGCCTCCAGTGGACGCGCGCAGACTTCTGCCGTGGCTGGCTTATCACTGGCGATACGGGTTCCGGCAAGACTCGCTCTGGGATCACGCCGCTGCTCTATCAGATTTTCCAAAATGAGCCGGGCTGGGGCGGCCTCTGCATCGACGACAAGGGCCTGTATTGGGAAACGCTCTGCGAGATGGCGCGGCACTTCGGCCGCGAGAACGATCTTGTCCTGCTACAAGTCCGGCCAGACGCCGCGCCACCGAACTGGCAGCCGAAGCACACTTACAATCTCACATCAGATCGCAGCATCCCCTACAACACGTTCTCCAAAGCGGTGGTGGACACCGCGTCGAGCCTCGGGCAAGCCGGCGACAAGGGTTTCTTCAAGAACCAGGCGCAAGTCCACATCGCCCGTGCGTTGGAGATGCTGCGAGAAATCCGCGCCGACGTAACGTTGGAGAACGCCTATCACCTGCTCATCGACGAGCGCGACTTGCAG